>CAYXTP010000009.1:30780-194300 GCA_964467985.1 uncultured Planctomycetaceae bacterium | reverse complement strand
GAACAGAGCCGGGATCCTGTGTTTGTGCACGCGGCCGTGGTCGAGATCGAAGATATCCTCGGGCGCGGAGACACCCCTTCTGAGATTCGCCAACGCGCGCTCGCTACCCTCTCTGGGCTTGGGCCCACGGCATCGATTTCCGTATTGGAACGGCTGATACTCGATTCGGATGAGAAGGGGTGTGAACGCCTGCGGCTTGCGGAGGCCTGGTCGCGACTGCCTCTCGAGCGCAGCCTGAGTTCTGTGGCTGGCGGGGAGGTGGAGGATTTGCTGCTGCGCATGGCACAGGAGTCCGGGTCACCGGTTGAACGCAGACGCGCCCTCTTCGCCTTGGGGAGTGGCCGGGTGACCGAAACCACGATGGCCTTAGCGCAGGACTTGCGGTCCGACCCTGAGCCCAGTGTGCAGGCCGCTGCGCAGTGGGTGCTCGAGTCAGGCGAGCGCGATACTACGCAGGCAGCGAGGCCTGGAACTTCGCGCTCCAGACCTTTCCCACAACACGACGCGCAGCTTCCGTGATGCGCTCGTCGGTGGGAGGGGAGTCGGATGCGCCGCAACAGCTGGACTCGTCGAGGGACGTGATGGCCAGCAGTTGATCCTCGTCGTAGACGATGCGCTCGACCACTTGAACGTCGCTCAGGCCGGCAGCTTGCAGGCCGGCGATGTACTCGGCTTCCGAAATGGCACCACCGAGGCAGGCGGAGCGCACAGCCGAGTATTCGCGCAGCTCTTCGGGTAACTGCTCGACAACGATGTCGGAAATAGAAATGCGACCACCGGGCTTGAGCGTGCGTGCGAGCTCACTGAAGACTGCGGGCTTGTCGGGGGAGAGGTTGATGACGCAGTTGGAGATGATCCAATCTGCGGAGTTGCCTTCAAGGGGTAGGTCTTCAATCACTCCCTTGCGAAGCTCAACATTCTGAGCGCCCGCCCGGTCGATATTGCGCTGGGCTTCTTCGAGCATGGCGTCGGTCATGTCGATCCCGATGACCTGTCCTTCCGGCCCCACTTTCTGGGACGCAATCAAGAGGTCCAAGCCGGCACCGGATCCCAGGTCGACCACGGTTTGGCCCTCGCGAACTTCAGAGAAAGCGAGTGGATTGCCACAGCCGAAGGAACTGCCCAATGCTTCCTGGGGCAGGTTCTGGGCATCCCTCTCGTAGTCCACAAGCTTGGCGGCGTTGCCACTGGGCCGGGTCTGTGTGCTGCAGCACTTGGATGCCGTGGTCGCGTCAGGCTGGGTGGGCGCCAGGGAGCGGTTCAGCGCATGCTTGTAGGAATTCGAAACTTCGTTGCGGATCTGTTCGTCTGATTTCTTGCTCATGTGGATCACGGTCTTGGAGTCGGGATTGGGTTGATTGGCGGCAGGGGGGGCGCTGGTTAGGAACAGCAGCCCTGCGCGTGCTTGGCATTCTCTGCACGAACAGCCTCGCGCGTGCTGTCCAGCGCGTCGGCCAGGTCTCGCAGACGTGCGCTCAGCTCGCTGGACTTGAGGCTGTAGTGCACCTCGCGCCCGTTCTTTTCCGCGCTCAATACGCCTGCTGCCTTGAGCGCGGTCAGGTGCCTAGAAACGCCGGATAGGTGGACGCCGCAGCAACCTTGGATTTCAGTCACGGTCATCGGACGTTGGGAGACCAGCAGCCGGGTCACCACCTGCAGGCGTACGGGGTCCGCGAGGCTCTTGAAGAAGTGCGGGGACAGGAGTTGGTCCATTCCCTCGGGGCAGCAGATCGTCTCGCTCATGGTTAGAATGATAGCATACTTGCGCAAGTATGCAATAAATGTAGCAAAAATCCGCCCTCATCTAGTCCCTAGGGCGTCCGGCTTGCCCGAAGGTCCCCCCGTCGAATGCCCGGATACCATTCAGATCGACCGGGCTCGATCGCCGGGGCCGTCCATTCCAGGTTCAAAGTTGAAGAAGCACACGCCCCTCAAAGACGGCTATGACGGCGAGTTTCTCGCGAGACTCGCAGCGGCTCTGGAGCGCGCCGGCTGCCGGATGGAGTCGGCCAATTTTGTCGCGGCGGTTTGCGGCCGCGGGTGGCGTGACCTCGAACTCAAAGGACGCATTGCGCGCATGGCTGAAGTGATCGATGACAATCTGCCCAGGGACTTCGCCGCAGCCCTCGAGATCCTCGACCGTGTCGTGCCGCAGTTCGCAGGCCTTGAGGGACTGTTGTTCCCAGCAGTCGTCGAGCTGCGCGCGGTGAGCGACTTCGAGACCCACTGGGATGCCGCCGTGGATGCGCTTGCCCGCTACACCCGCCACTCCACATCCGAGTTAGCCGTGCGTCCGATGATCATCGAGAATCCGGACCGCATGCTGGCAGCCATGATGGTCTACGCTCAGGCGGATGACGAACACGTACGTCGGTTGGCCAGCGAAGGCTGTCGCCCACGGCTTCCTTGGGCGATGGCATTGCCCGAATTGAAACGTGACCCGGCGCCCATCCTCCCGATTCTCGAGATCCTGCGCGACGATTCCTCTGAATACGTTCGGCGCAGTGTCGCCAACAACCTAAACGACATCTCCAAGGATCATCCAGAACGGGTCCTCACGATTGCCGAACGTTGGTTGGGGGAGGAGCGTGAGGATCCGAATCGGGTGCGCCTCGTCAAGCACGCGTGTCGCACGCTGCTCAAGTCGGGCGAGCCACGCGCCATGCGGCTGTTTGGCTTCACGGATCCCCAGCACGTCACGGTGAGCAAGCTGGAACTTGACAGTTCTGTGGTTCCGATCGGCGGGCAATGCGTATTTCGCGTGCACTTGGAAGGCAAGCCTGCATTGGGCCTTGTGCGCCTCGAATACGTGATCTACTACCGCATGGCGAACGGGTCGTTGGGCCCGAAAGTCTTCAAACTCAGCGAATTCGAAAGCCCTGCGGTCACGCGCCAGGTGGTCCGCCGCCACGCTTTCAGAGACCTCTCGACTCGTAAACACCATGCGGGCAGACACGAACTGGCCCTCAGGGTCAACGGTGTCGAGAAGGCTCGGGTCGGGTTCACGTTGAGCACCTAGCCGGCCCGGTGCTTGGGCCTGGAACGCACGAGCGAGCCGCTTCCACCCGGGTGGCGGGCACAACCTGGAGCCCTACAGACGCGGGTCGTCCCCAGGCTCAGCGTCCACGACGGACCAGATCCACTCGTCCAGGGGAGTGGGCGGCCGTTTCACCTTCACCGTGAATTGGAAATCGGAGTTCGGGGCAACCATCAGTTCCCGTTCATGGGGCGCGTCGCCGCGGATCTTGTCGCCGCGTCGGACGACCAGGCGCACGGTCAGCTTGCTGAGACCGTGGTCGAAGTGATTGTGAAGTCGCACTCGAAGGAAGCGTTCGTCAAAGTCCGCCTCTCCAGCGGTCGCCATTTTGTCGAGTTCTTCGGTGGGGATGCTCCCGGTGGGGGCGTATGGCTTGGCCCCCAGGCGGTTGGTCTCTGCCAGGGTCGTCCCGATAACAGGCGTCGACTCACGTGTCTTGGGAGCACACCCAGCGAAGAGCAAGCACGAACCGAGCAGTGTGAGAAGAGGGTGGATGGTCATTCCTCGGCGCCCCCGGTGTTGAAGTCCGCGATGATCTGCGGATCTCGCGAGAAGGCTCGCACCCACTTGTCCTCGTAGATTGTCGTCAGGCTCTCGTCAGAGAGGCAGCGATCCAGCACGTAGTTGCTGCGATCCAACAGCTGGGCATCGCCCCTTTCGTTGGAAGGAGTGTCCGCGGCGCGGCGTCGGGATTCGCCTCGTTCGTCCAGTGTTGGGAGGCCGATGCTCAATTGGTGGATGTACTTGCGTTCCCCTACAAAATCCTTGTGCAGAACAAGAATCCCAGCATCCCCGAGCTGGACTTGCCCTTCATTGCCACCCGTCGTGGCAGAGCTCAGGCGGAGATTCGGATGGCGGAAGGGGCCACTTCGGTTCATGACCAGCACGCGCCGGCGGTGCACCCTTTGATAGCTGGCGAACTGCATCACCCCAACCCGGTTGGTCGAAATCGTCGGACTTTCCATGATCGCCACGTCTCCGTCGTACTCCATCAAGGTGTTGTAGAAATGAGGCCAGGCGGGCCGCTCCTCGTTGCCGTATGCGGGCGGCAGCGGGACCTCGGTGGGCCAAATGCCAGTGAACGAGTTGTGGGACCTAAACACCTCCGGAATGGGCCCCTGGCCAATAAACAGCACCACGGCAACGGAGATCAGACCCAGGCGGCTCAGGTTGCGCACGCGTCCGCTGGGCAGAACCCCCGCGATGAGTCCGGCGCAGCCATCCAATCCTGCCGCAGCGAAACAGAGCAGCCCGGGGAGAATGACCATCAAGTACCGCACGATGCTGAAGGGGCGGTCTCCCCAGGGCACGAGGAACGTGATCACCAAGACCTGGGTCGCCGTCATCACAGTAATCAGGAGCGCCAGCCGAGAAGCACGGATCCAGTGGATCACGCCGCCGAGGACCACCAAGCCCGCTACGACGTGCATCACCCCGTACTGGGTCGTGCCGACGATGTGAAAGCCGACGCCGTCCCAGCGGATCGGGTGGCCGCGTTCCTGAACGGATTGCACCAAGTCCCAGATCAACGACACGAAGAGCATCGTCTGTCGCATGCACAAGGCCAAGCCGGCGCCCGCAAGGATCGCTGCAACCACCTTGCGCCAGCGCTTGCCCTCCAGGATCGCTCTCAACTTGACGGGTCGACCCTTGCGCCTGTCTCCAAGATAACAGAGGAGTATGGCCGTTGCTCCCATGCTCCCCAACGCGGGCAGGCAGATCGGGGTCAATGCTGCCGAGATGAGCGTGGCCAGGCAGGCCCAGGCCAGTGCGTGACGTATGCCCTCTATGTGACGTAGCCAGTTGATCAAGGCGATCAACGAGAGCAACACGATCAGCATGTAGGGCCGGGCGAGGCGGCTGTACAAGATCAGCAGTGGAGAAGCGGCGGCCAAACCCATGGCGGCCAATGCACAATTGGAACCCATGTGGCGTTGAACGAGCCGCGCCAGTAGTGGCAAGAACAGAATGCCTGCGACGAACACAGGTAACCGCAGACCCCATTCAGAAAGACCGATTGTCTGTAGCAGCAGGTAGTCCCATAGAGCCAGGGGGATCGACACATCCGGGAGGCCTTTTTCCGCCAAGATCGATGCGACCGTGCCCCCGGTAGCGCTCTTCACCGCGTGCATTTCGTCCCCGAGAATCGGCTGCTGGCTCAATTCCCGAGCTCGTATCCAAATGCCCAAGATCCAAATGGCCAGGGTGCCCCAGGTGAGAACGCTCCAGGTGGTCTTGTCGACGCGCTGCTCTTCAGCGGTCGCAGAGTGCTTGTTAGTTGCGTTCGACATTCCAGGCTTCGTAGGCGGTCACGGCCGCAGGCGTCAAGGCGTAGACGGCAACTAGCTCGGTTTGCACCACGAGCAGGTAGGTGTCATCAGCGTCGAACTCCTCGATGAGCTTCTCAGCCTTCTTTGCAAGCTCCCGTTCGGTCTGGGTTCCGACCAACGGGGTGCGCGAAACTTCCCCACTCAGTTCCTGGGCTCGGCGGCGCTCAGCCACGAAATCGCGGTGCACGATGATGTAGTCAATTCCCTCCGTGCTCACCCCAGTGCTTTGCTTGAGGGGCCGGATCGAACTCAGTCTCACACCCTTGGTTTTGCCCTTGTAGGCGGCTCTGCGATTGAGCAGGACGACCCGCTGACCATGGCGTACCTGGTAACTGGCGTAGTGCCTCAGGCTGGCGGGGCTGGTCGAAATGCTCGGCGCTTCCATGACCGTAAGCTCTTCGGTGCTCTGGCGGAGGAAACTGTAGATGCGCGGCCAGACTGGGGAGGTGGAGCGCTTGGCGTTGACAGGCCCTCTGACGACTTCGGGCCAGATGCCCGTGAACGAGTTGGTTTGATTGAATAGACGCGGCAGGGGTCCGGTCTTCACGATTCCTGGCACGATTGCGAGTAAGACGAGGATTTCCCAGGGCGCCTTGATTCCGAACAATCTGCGAGCCTGGGCCAACTGGAACTCAACTCCGGTGGCGATGACTAATAGGGCGAGCGGGTACAGCACCAGCAGGTAACGCATGATGCTGAACGTACGTCCCCCCCAAGGCACAAACAGGGCCACGGTGGCGACCTGGGTCAGGGCCATCGCAACCAGCGTCAAGGCCAGCACTCGCGCCCAGGGCCGAGGATTGACCAGCCCGATCACCAAGCTGATTACAAACCAGACGCGCAGACCCCGGTGGCTGGTGAAGGCGATGTACTCGAGTACCAAAGACCAGTCGACTGGAGTTCCTTTCCACTTGGCGTGCAAGTAGAGATTGTGAGCTTCAGGCAGTAGCCGTACGACCTGGGCCAAACCCGCGCCGAGCACGGCAATTCCAACGGCAATGCTCGCGGGTCCGACGATGCGTCCTTTGCGCAGGATCTTGGGGGGGCGCACTGCGGTCCAGCCCTGTCGTTTGACCAGGAGCAGAACTCCTACTGCATTCGCCGCGCCCAAGGCCGGGGCGCACGTGGGGCTGAGGCCGATGGCGAACAGGGTGCACAGGATGGCTAGCCAGCCGCGATAGGGTTTGCCTTCCAGTTTCTGCTGCCAAAGCACAACGGTGAGTAAACTGAACGACATGATCGCCATGTAGGGGCGAGCAAAGCGACTGAACATCACGAACTGGGGCGAGATGGCGGCCAGCCAAGCCACGAGCACTCCAGCTAGCGGACTGATCTTGCGCCACGCGAATACGGACAGCAGCACGACTGCGAGCATGCCCGCGAGCAGGACTGGGAGGCGCAGGCCCCATTCGGAGAGCCCGATCGTGTGGATCAACAGGTAATCCCACAGCGCCATTGGAATCGAGACGTCCGGGAGTCCCTTCTCGCGCAGGATGGTGCCCACGTTCTCGGCGGCGCCAGCGCTTTTGAGCGCATGCACCTCGTCCCCGACCACAACCTGTTGGCCGATCTGCCAAAGGCGTAGGTAGGCACCCACAAACCAGGCCAGGACCAAGGCCCACAGCAGCCAGGCGGGGCGCGGCCGGGTCTGGCCTACATCTCCCCCCGCTTGGCCGAGGTGAAGGTCCGAATTGATCGCATCCGCATTCACTTCCTAGAACGATACACCACTCAGGATGGCGTAGAGAGATCCGAAGATCGGGCCCGTCGTGATCGCCGACAATTGGGAAGGAATAGCCCGAATTCTCGCTTTGGGGCCGAGGCCTGCCGTCCCCTCAAAAAGACCAGCCCAAGCCGACCGTCAGGTTCCTTCCGGGCCGGTTCAGGCCAGAGCCGTGAATTCGATAGTCCTCGTCGGTGAGATTCTCGATTCCCACGTGCAGTGTCGCATCCTGGCGAACGAGCCAGCCCAGACGCAGGTCCAGAGTTGTGTAGGCGGGAGTTCCCCCGTCGGGAATACGTGAGCTGTCGTTGGCGTCGCGGGTCGACAGCCTGTCTGCCTTCTGCGCGTGGGTCACCAGACCCTCGAGCCAAAGTTTGTTCGAGGAATCTTCCCAGCGTAGGCCCACCTGAGCGGTGAAGGGCATCAGGCGATCGAGGTATTCGTCCTGAAGCACAGGTGCCGACGTGGGGAAGGTGCTGCGTTTGCCATACAGGTAGGTCGCGTTCCCAAAGGCCGTCCAGCGGTCGGCCACGCGGTAGGAGAGTCCGGCTTCGATGCCATCAACGCTACCGTCTCCAACGTTGCCCTTGGTGATTTCCGTTTCTCCCGCGGAGTTTGTGTCGCCGGTCGGGAAGCGCAGGATCTGATCCCGAATGAGAGTGTGAAAGACGGCCACCTCAGAGGACCAGCGCTCAGCCCGATTCTTGAGGCCCAACTCGAAACTGGTGTAGTACTCGGGATCCAGATCCGGTGCGGGGACCTCGAACTCATTGCTGCGGGCGCTGTCAAAGCGCGAGAGGTCAGAGAGGTTCGGCGCGCGAAAGCCCTGGGAGACTCCACCAAACAGATTGGTCGATCCCGGCTCGAGTGCGTACTGAAAACGTGCGCTGCCCACCAGCGCGTCCCAGCTGTCGTGGATGGAGATGGGCAAGTCTGTGACCGGATCCCGGACGCTGTTGGCGTCCGCAGTCACCAGGTTCCAGCGGGCCCCAAAGATCAGGTTCAGCTCGTCGCTCAGGCTGATGTCGTCCTGAACGAACAGGCCCAAGGTCTCGTAGCTGGCGTCATCCGCGACAGGGCCCTGAATGTCATCTGCGGCGCTGTTGCCCGAGGCCTTGTTGAGGTACGAGTCCACCGAATCGAGGTAATACTCCGCACCCCAGGTCCAATTCCCGGCGGCCGAGTCCTTAAACAGGTGCGTAAAGAACCCGAGCGTTCCAACTTCGAATCCTTGGAGTTCGCGTGACCCGCTGGATTTGATGCGATCGCGATCCTCCTTCTGCACATGCCAGGAAAGACTCGTTGTGGCCGCGTCTACGAACCCGTCCAGGTCTCGGTGGTGCAACTGAAAGTAGGTCAGCTCGCGCCGCTGATCGAGGTCGCGTTGCAGGTCGCTGCCGGAGGAGAGTCCCTCCCAGTTGATTCCATCGGTGGTCTTGTGCGTGCGCGGAACGTCCTCTTGATCGACTACCTGGTGTGCCAGAACAACGCGCGTATGGTCATCGAGGAAGTGCTCAAGCTTGAAGTCACCATCGAATTCGTCGTACCCCGTTCCCACCTGCGTTCCCACGTCCGCTCCCCCCCGCACATCGCCAAACGACTTGCGCGTCAACCCAATCAGTACGCCACCGTCCATCCCATAGGTACTGGAGATGTCGATGCGTGCCTGGTCGTGGTTGGCGGCATCTGCCCAGCGGTAGCGAACCTGTCCCGAGACGCCACCTTCAGTCGTATGGCCCCACGGTGTGCGAGTCAGGGCATTGACGGTTCCACCCACAGCGTCCGATCCGTACAGCACAGAGCTCGGCCCCTTGACCACTTCGAGGCTGGCGACTGAGAAGGGGTCCACTGTGTTCCAGTACTGGTTGGGCCCAGGCCGGAAGACAGAGTTGTTGAGTCGGATCCCATCGACGAGCATGAGCGTGCGAAAGCTCGTGAAGCCTCGAATGTAGGGGGATCCGTGTCCCAGAGCCGTTTCCTGGACCATGATGCCCGGGATGTTGCGTAGCGCCTGGGGCAGCGTGCGATAGCCCCTCGCGTCGAGCCCCTCTCGGTCGACGACCCGCGTCGAGTAGGGAGTGTCGAATTCGCTGGTGGCACTGAGGGTCGGTGTGACGACCGTCGTGCCCAGGTCCGCAGCCGGCGGGTCCTGGGAGAAGAGGAACAGCAGAGGAATCATGGGGGCTAGGAGAACGTGCAGAACGGGCGTGAGAAGGGCGGGCAAGTCTTTTCCCGCCTGGGCGTCACCGATTGGGCTGGGGTGCGAGGTCGGGAGCCAGCAGCAGGCGGGTCCTGGGGGATGAGCAACAGCCGAGGAATCATGGGGCTACGAGAACGCGCAAAACGGGCGTGGGCAGGCTGAGTTCATTTTTTTTTTGCCTGGGAGTCACCGATTGGGCCGGGGTGCGAGGTCGGGAGCCAACCACCACCCCCTCCCACCCGGGCTGACGATCCCAGTCTCCTTTCCGTTACCCGCCAAACCACCAGACTCCTCCCCCCGCTACAGTATTCTCACCTACCACCCAACAACCCTGCTCCTATGCCCCGCTATTCACTGTCGTTCGGCCTCGCCCTGCTCTCCACCCTGACTGCTTGTGGGGGGGGAGGGGATGACAAGATCGACTACTTCGCCCTGCGCACTCCTCCGCATTCGGTCGCCCCGGCATCCAAGATCCTGACCTCCGGCAAGTGGCTGGTCTATCTCGCCTCCGAGGCCAACCACACCCCGTCTGGCACAGACATGAACGGGGATGGAGACTTAATCGACGACGTGGCCGTGCGCATCGACACCTTCACGAACAAGCGCACAGAGTTGAATACCGCTGTGGAGGACATGGCTCTCTTGAATGGGACGCTGCTGTTGGTCGTCTCTGAATCGAAGGATGGCAAGGACTGGAACACGGACGGCGATTCGGGTGATCGCGTGCTCCTCTATCTGAGGCCAGCCGACACGACCCCCAAATTCCTAAGAAATCTGGACACCACTTCTGCCACCGTGCTCATGGCCCTGGAGGGGCAGGCGTTTTTCACAGCTCCCGCGGCACCCATAGTGGCTGGAGACACCAATTTGTTTGCGACGACGGTGCTCAGCCAGGGCGCCGTTCCGACCACGCCCACGCGAGTCACTACCACCGTCGCGGCCGACGGGGATGGGGCCTCCGTGCGCATCCTCGCCGAATCGGAAGAGGTCTTGTTCCTGGCCATGGACGAGAATCTGGATGGTGACCTGAACGGGGATGCCGATGGTACCGACACGAGCATTCTGGCCGTGCTCGATGGCTCATCTGTGGGCGCCTCGATCGAGGGCACAGGCCTCGCGCTGGGGCCGATCCCGTCTCTCAAAGCGGGCAAGGTCGGATCGGACCGCGTCGTAGCGTTCTTGGTGAACGAGGCAGCACAAGGTGCGAACCTGAACAGCATGACGCTCTTCGCAGGCACCTGGCGCCTTCCGAGCTGTCCGAACCTGAGCGATGGAGACACCGATACCGATGACGACGTGTTGCACTGGCTGCTCATGGCCGACTTCGAAGCCGGTGGAGCAATCCAGAACACCGGACTCGTTGGCACTGCTGGCGAGCCCTTGCATGTGCACCCCGATGGTTTTGTGGCCTGCGCATCGCTTGAAGCCGATGAAGGGTTGGGTGCAGGGTGTGACATGAACGGCGATGGTGACGAGGATGACCGCATCTTCCGCTGGATCCCCGCCGTTGATCCGCTCAACCCGCCCTTGCCCGAGGTCGATCCAACGCGCTTGATGGCCCTCGTTACGAGCGTTCCCGGCGCAGTGGGTGACTCGACCGGCGGCGTATTGGTAGCCGGAAACCTGTGGGTCGTGCTTGTGGACGAGGCTGCCGACGGTCGCGATCACGATGGGGATCCCGGAACCGACAACCACCTCGTTGGCGCCAAGAACCCGGGCCTTGTGGGACAAGCCTGGAACTTCATCCACAGTGGCGCGGCTGTGCCCGTGGGCGTGACCTGGATGGCGACAGATATCCAGACTCCGAATCGCAACCTGATGGCCATCCAGGAGTCGGTACTCGGTCTGGACCAGAATGCCGATGGGGACATGACGGACAGCATCCCGACCTTCCCCAAGGTCCAGAGCGGCTCATCCTTGACCTTCCCAGGCATCGGACTGGCTGTTTCGGATACGAACGCGGGAATCGTCACGGCTGCCGGCGTGGGATTCTTCCGAATCTCGGAGGCAGACGAGGGGGCCACGGATTTCAACAACGACGGAGACACCAACGACTACATCTTGAGTCGCGTAGGGGTCACCGTTCAGGAGCCCCTGGTGCACATGGCCACCCTCAACAATCTGGACATGCCCGCGGTCATCTTCGATTCGGTCAAGGCGCCCAAATTTGGCGTGATCCTCTTTCAGGAGTCGATGCAAGGTCCATCCGGCAAGGATGTCAACAAGGACGGTGACGCGAACGACTTTGTCCCGCGTTACTTCCGCATCGACAACTAGGACCAGTGCGGGTCCGCCCGCCGATGGCCAGCAGGTGGAGATTGCATGTGTTCCAGGAAGGGTTGGGCCAGCTCTCGGCCTGCGTCGTCCCGGGCCTGACCCGAGCGGTACTCTCGCACGAGCTTCTTGCGCAGGGCAGCGGCCTCGCGTTGGGCTGCACGGCCTGTCGTGTCGATATGCACGAGAGTTCGGTATCCACGAGGTCTGAGTACCAGCCGGATGCGATCCACGGCGGCCCTCTGGAACGTACGCAGGAAGCCGCTCTTGAGGTGTACGCGCTCGACTGGGTGGAGGCGTTCAATACCCTTGCGCCACGAGCGCCTACGCGCGACGAGCAATACGTGATTGAAGATCAGTCGATTGGTTCCCATCGGAAGGGCCTTGCGCGGCACGGACGTGTTGATCAGTTCGTCCAACGGGTCGAGGGCGGGCAGGCTCTGCAGGCGAGTCACGGCATCCCAATGACTATCCTCGACGAATCGGTCCGCCATCATCTCCCAATAGAGGTGCCCTAGCCCGCGCCCCCGCGCGAAGCGAACCAAGTGGTAGGGAACGAAGTGATTGTGGGCAATCGTGTCGGCCGCAAGATGGGAGAGGTAGCCCAAGATGAACGCTTCCTCCTCGCCTGTTCCGCTCGACCTCTCGCGCATGGTCTCGACGATTGTCCACCGATGACAGTGGTTTTGGTGTCCGCCGTAGGCCTTCATGCTGATCAGGTCCGCAGCGAGATTGCCGTAGCGATAGCAGTCCCGGTACGCCCAGATATGGCGCGCGGTGGCGGCCGGCAGGAGTTCGCGACGACGGCGAAGGACCCGACGGGCAAACTCCAAGTGGTGGCCCGGGCCCCAACTCAATTGCTGCAGCAAGAGCCATCCGAGGCAGAGGACGAGTAGGCAAAGGCAGCTCAGCATGTCGGCCTCTCAACCTAATCGACCGATTGCCGATTCAACAGCCCCGAAAGAGGCCCGGGTCCCTGTGCTGATACGCGCGCCATGCTTGACCCCATGCGGCTCAGGCCGGAGGATGCGGTCTGCCGTTGGGCCCATGCGCATTCTCCATGTTGATCCCGAGCGCGCCTTTTCGGGAGGAGAGGTGCAGGTGTTCCTCTTGATGGAAGGGCTGCGGCAATTAGGTCACGAGAACGTATTGGTTTGCGCCCCCAAGAGTCGTTCTGAACGAGAGGCCCGGAGCCGAGGTCTTGAGGTGCGGCCCGTTTCCATTACCAACAACCTCGACCTTGTCGGCTGCCTGCGGCTCAAGCGGGTGATTTCCTCTACACGGCCCGATCTCGTGCACCTGCACACCGGGCGGGCGAGTTGGATTGGGGGTTGGGCAGCGTGGTTGGACAAAACGCCCGCCCTCAGCACGCGCCGCATGGACCGACCCATTCGTGACAACTGGCGCACTCGCTGCATCTACGGGAGGCTGCTGCGGCAAACGGCTGCTATCTCGCCGGCGGTACTCGAACAACTGCATCGCGGAGGCGTGCCCGAGGCGCGCACGCGCCTGATCTGGAGCAGCGTGGATCCGACCGTTCTCGAACCCCTCCGGGATCGCCGCGATGTACGCCAGGAATTGGGCGTGAATGGGCATGGTGTGCTCATGTTTGCAGCGGGCAATCTGACCCGACGCAAGGGATTCGACATTCTGCTCGAAGCATTCTCGCAACTTCAGAGCGACGAGGCGCGCCTGGTGATTGCTGGAGATGGAGAGGAGAGCCCCGCCCTAACCAGGCGAATTCGAGAGGGCCATCTAGGCGACCGCGTTCAGCTGCTCGGACAGCGCGCCGACATCCCTGATTTGCTGGCGGCCTGCGATCTGTTTGTCATGCCGAGCCGTGCCGAGGGCTTGGGCATCGCTGCCTTGGAGGCCATGGCTGCCTCGAAGCCGGTGATTGTCTCGGATGTCGGCGGACTGCGGGACATTCCACTGCACCAAACCACAGGTCTACTTGTCCCACCTGGGCGCGTGGCCCCGCTGTTGGATGCCATGCAGGAACTGGTGGGCGACGAGGGCAAGCGTGCGGCATTCGGCTCTGCCGGCCCAGCCCGCGTTCGGGACAAATTCAGTGTGGATCGGATGGTGATGAACTACGATGCCATGTACCAAGACGTCCTGGCGGAAGGGCGCCGATAGTGGATTCTGCCACAAGCGAACGAACGGGCCTGAGTGCCTGTGTGATCTGCATGGATGAGGCTGACCGCCTGCCTGCCTGTCTAGGATCGTTGAGCTTCTGTGACGAAGTCTTGGTCGTGGATTCACACTCCAGGGACGACTCGCGAACGATTGCACGCGACATGGGTGCGCGCGTCATCGAGCGCGATTGGCCTGGCTTTGGTGCTCAGAAAACCTTTGCCGTGGCGCAGGCGAAGCACGATTGGGTGTTGTGTGTGGACGCCGACGAAACCGTGAGCGACTCGTTGCGGCAGGATATCGAACAACTGCGCAGCCGAGGCTTCGGAGACTGCGCGGGCTACTCGTTCCCGCGGCGAACGCGCTACTTGGGCAAGTGGATCCGGTGGGGGGCACTAGGCCCGCGCGCCTGCTTGCGTCTCTTCGATCGCCAGCGTGGATCTTGGATCGAGCGCGCGGTTCACGAAGCGGTACGCCTGGAAGGGCGGCCCGGTCAATTGCGTGGAGCCTTGCTTCACGATCCATTCCGAAACCGCGCAGAGCATCGCGCGACCATCGAGCGCTACACGACCCTGGCCGCGCAGAGTGCCTACGACCGCGGTCGGCGAAGTTCTGTGCTCGACCGCGCCGTTCGACCCGCAGCGCGATTCATCAAGCACTACATCGTGAAAGGTGGCTTCTTGGAGGGCCGCCAGGGCCTGTACTTGGCCAGGGAGTCCGCACGCTACACCTCCCTCAAGTACTCGAAGCTGCGCGCCCTCGGCCAGACGCTGGCGCGGAGTGAAGCGAGTACTCGAGGATGAAGATCAATGCCCAGGTGATCCTGACGCTGGTTGTGCTCGCGGCCGTCCTGCACGCCTGGAGCTTCGCGGGATCCGGTCCAATCGACGACGACTTCATTTGCTATCGCTACGCCCGGAACCTGCTCGAGGGCAATGGCCTCGTATTCAACCATGGCGAACGGATCGAGGGGTTCACCGCCCCGCTCTGGGTGTTGCTGATCAGCGCTGGCCTCGCCTTGGGCTCAGATCCGGTCCGCACGGCGTTGATGCTTTCCGTGTTGGGGTGCGGAGTGGCGACCTGGGCTGTCGGATCCGCATGGCGCACCTTGCGGCCCAATGGTCTGTGGCCCGTTCCCGCTCTGCTGGTGGCGAGTTCCCCAGCCATTGCGTTCCATGGAGCTGCCGGTCTGGGCACCACACTCCTGGCGGCACTCGTGAGCACCTGGCTGGCCCTGGGGCTCAGGGCTGAAGCGCAGGAGAAGCCCGCATGGGGAGCGGCCATCGCCCTGGCCTTGGCCTGTCTCGTGCGCCAAGAGATGCTGCTCTTCGCGATCCCATTCGCAATTGGACCGGGACGTCGATCGCAGGCCAGCGGCCTAGCTCCTGGATGGCTGCCCCTCGCAGCGCTGGCTGCCTGGGCGGGGGTGCGCGGGGTGTACTACGGTCGCTTGCTGCCCATGACCTACAGCGTCAAGAAACTGCCGGTGTTCGAAGATCTCGGACGTGGCTTGGACTACCTGTTGATTTCGACCCTCGTGGCGGGAGTGGGTCTGTTCGTCGTGGCTGCGGTCGTGGGATACCTGCGCGGCAATCGACGCTCGTCATGGCTGAGCTGCGCGGTTGCGGGCTTGGTCTTGCACACCGGGTACGTCATCTGGGTGGGTGGGGATTACATCGCGCTGGCGCGCTTCTTCGTTCCGACCCTGCCCCTGGCGATGTTCCTCGCCTGCATCGGGTCGACCCGCTGGCTGGTGAGCCGCCGCGGCCTAGGGGGCATCGTGTTGGGCGTCGTCCTACTCTGGCCACAGGCTCTGCAGCTGAAATTGCCCTTCGCCAGTGTCCTGGATGATCACTGCCGGCCCTATCTGGCCTTGCTCCATGAGTTCGACGAGCAGCGCTGGGAGTCCTTGGGTCGTCACTTCGCAGAGGTCGTGCCCGCCGGGCATTCGGTGGCCCTCTCACCTATCGGAGCCTTCGGTTGGTATTCGCGTCTGGAAATCGTGGATGTGCTGGGGCTCACCAATGCCTCGGCTGCGGACCGTGAACCTGATCTGCGCATCGCCCTCAAAGGACACCACCGACACAACGGCGATTGGGTCCTGTCCCAGGAGCCCGATTACCTGATTCTTGGCAACGGAGTCTTGGGTCCCGACGGCCGCCTGGTGGCCAATCCATGGGAAGCGGACATCATCCAGGATCCGCGCTTTGCCAGCGAGTATGTGCGCGAGTTCGTCCCCATCCCTGGCGACGATTACCTCGACCTCTTTCGACGGCGCTCGTCTGCCCCTTTGCCTGGAGCCCAGGCCGCTCGCTAGGCTCTCGCAATCCATGTTCGAGTCTGCCAAGCCCATGCGAACCACACTGGCCCTCCTCTTTGGCATGTGCGTCGCTGGCAGTTGCATGCCCCAAGAGATTTCGAGCGCCGCTAGTGCACAACCCAACGTTCTCATTGTCCTTCTGGATGGAACCCGGGCGGATCACATGGGTTGCTACGGCTACGCATTGGATACCACTCCCCACATGGATGCCCTGGCGGAGGTCGGCTTGCGCTTCGACGATGTGGTGACTCCCTCCCCTTGGAGCCGGCCTGCCTTTGCGGCCCTACTCACCGGTCGGTACCCCAGCAATCTCGGCATGGGAGGGGAAGCCGAACATTTGTCCGCAGCTCACATGGGGCTCGCGACGGTACTCGCCGATCAGGGCTACAGAACGTCCGCCGTGCTGAGCCACCCCTACCTGAACCCCAACTCCGGCGTGGGCGAGGGCTTTGAGTCGTTTCAGTTCGTGGTGGAGCGATCGGCCTGGCCCAAGGGCTTGAGTGCGGCGCGTGTAACCGACACGGCACTCGACCAGCTGGATGAGAGTGATGGTCGCCCATTCTTTCTCGTGGCTCACTACGCCGATTGTTTGCACGACTGGGCGCCGATCCAGGGATTCGAATTCGGTGACCCCCAGTATGAAGGCCCCCTGGCCGGTGGCCTGGGCATGAGTGATCTTCTGCGAGGTCGGCACACATGGCAGGATGCGGACTTGGCTGAGCTACGCGCTCACTACGACTCCGAACTCGCGTATGTGGATACGCAGGTCGGGCGGCTACTGGCCGGCCTCAAGCGACGTGGCCTGCAGGAGAACACTCTCATCGTCTTGACCTCAACCCACGGAGTGGAGCTGTTTGATCATGGCGGGCTAGGCGACAGTCTGAGTCTGCATGAAGAGCTCGTGCACGTGCCGCTCATGCTGGCCGGACCGGGTGTGGAACCAGGAATCAACGAGGTAGCTGCGAGCTTGATCGACTTGGCTCCGACGCTCTACAAGATGCTTGGCATTGAATTCGTTCAAGAACTGGACGGCGTCCCGATGCAGTCCCTTGAGGTCGAGGGGCTCAGGATCCTATTCGCCGAGACCGATCGCATCAGACGTCAACGGGCGGCGATGGATGAGCGCTACAAGCTGATCTTGGACGTGGACTCAGGGGGCGTGCGCCTCTTCGACCTATTGGAGGATCAAAGGGAAGTCCGAGATCTCTCTGGAGACTCGGCGTATCGCGGGCGGCGGATCCTGTTGGAATCCGCTCTCAAGGAGCTGGTGGGTACCGATGACTAGGTGGGCAGGCACGCTCTTGGTGTGTGCCCTGCTGGGCTCTTGCGCACACGATGAACCCGCGCGGTCACGGCCCAATGTGTTGCTGATCTTCACAGATGACCAGCGCTACGACAGCATGTCGGTCACCGGCAATCCGCACCTCGAGACTCCGGCGTTGGACAGCATTGCGGCCGAAGGAGCGCTCTTTCGTCGCGCCTACGTCAGCACCTCGCGCTGTTGCCCGGGCCGCGCAGCGCTCCTGACCGGCAAGTGCGCGACTTCCCATGGGATCTGGAACAACCACCCTGAAGTTGGACTGTTCGGCGCACACCGATCCATGGCGGATCATCTGCACGGCGCCGGTTACCGCACCGCGTGGATCGGCAAGTGGCACCTGCCCAACCCCGGCGCAGGCCCAGTGCGCGGATTCGACCACTGGGTGAGCTACGAGGGGCCGGGCAGTCACTTTGATCAAGCGTTCAATGTGGACGGACAGAGCGTGCAGAGCGAGGGCTTCCAGGCGGACCGCTTGACGGACCATGCGCTGGAATTTCTGGGGGAGAAGCGCGAGTCCAACGAGCCCTTCTTCCTCGCCCTAGCGTTCAAGAACCCGCACGTTCCCATGACGCCGGCCGCGCGCCACAAGGGGACCCTGTCTCACGTTCCAGCCCCCCTTCCGGCGAGCGCCTTGGACCCCCCCAGCAGCCTACCGGCGTTCTACCTCAGGCTGCGAACCGCAGATGGGCGCCACGCCATCGACGACAAGCTGGCTTTTGCTGAAGACATGCGGGCCTACTGGGAGCTGATGCTCTCGGTAGATGAGAACGTGGAGCGCGTGCTGGACGCCTTGCGTGCGAGTGGAGAGCTGGACAATACCCTCGTTCTCGCTACCACCGACAATGGCCAGTTACTCGGCGAGCACGGGCTGCAACAAAAGGGACTCTCCTATGAACCGTCCATTCACGTGCCCTTGATGATGCGCTTCCCCAAGCTGATCAAGGCGGGTAGTTTGTTGGACCAACTCGTACTGACCGAAGATCTTCTGCCGACGGTGCTCGAGGTGTGCGGGCTCGATGTGCCAACAGACATTCAGGGTCAAACTATGGTGCCCCTGTTGCGCAAGCCCTCTACACCTGGGCGGGCGCGTTTCTTGTATCTGGCTCCGGGCTTCGGCGGGCAAACGGGGATGGTCGAGCGAGCGGTGGTGGAAGAGCGCCTTAAGTACATCTCATTCGAAGCCGACGGAGGCCACGAGGAACTGCTGTTCGATAGGCAGGCAGACCCTGACGAGCGAACAAACGTGCTGTCCCTGCCCGAATTCGCGCAGGACCTGGCGCGCATGCGAACCTGGATGGCGGAAGAGCGTCGCCGGCTGGGCGATCGCTAGCCCGCTACTTGACGTATCCGATTGCTTTGAGGCGATCGAGCAGATCCTGGTCGATGTCGACCTGGGTACGCATGGACTGGGGATTGGACCCGCGGTTGCGGTGCTCATCAAGGTGCGCGATGAGTTGCTGTACGAGCGGCATGTGGCTATCCGCTATGTTGTTTTGCTCCTCAGGATCCTCAGCGAGGTTGTAGAGCAAGACTCCCAGATGGGACTGGATCAACTTCCAATTGTCGAGAATCACGCCCCACAAGTGCTCGCCGTCTTCGAAGCGGTGCAAGATCAGGGGGCGCTGGGTGAGGGCTTCGCTTTCAGCGCGCAGGCCCTTGCGCTTGTCCTCGCTGCGGCAAAATGGAGCCAGTGAGCGGCCATCCAAATCAGCCGGTGCCTGCAAGCCGATCAGGTCAAAAATGGTGGGGACGACGTCGATCAGCGAGACGTTCTCGCGAACACGTCCCGGAGCGACCCGCAGGCCAGGCGCACGGATCAGAAACGGGATGTGATTCAGCTCCACGTGCAGCGTGAATTCGTGATACAGCTGACCGTGTTCGCGGAACTCCTCGCCGTGATCGGCGACCACGACAATTAGCGTGTCGTCGTCGAAGCCCATGGCCTTGTGGATGCGCGCAAGGAAACTGTCGAGGTAGCCAAGCTCGCTGCGATAGCGCTCCAGGTATTCGGCCGTCTCATCCCTGTTTTCGCCGGGTCGATAGAATCGCAGCCGACGCTCATAGGGCTTGTGCACATCGTTGAAATGCAAGTACAGGAAGCTGGGAGCGTCGGTTGCTTCGATGCGTGAGCGCATGGCCAGTAGGCGGTCACGAAGGAACTTGGCCGGTTCCAGATCGTGCCGTTCGAACTCGTCAAAGCCCCGGTCGAAGGCCATTTCCGGGCCAATGTTCACGTTCGACGCCAAAGCAAAGGTGTTGTACCCAGCCTGCTTGAAGCGCTCAGCCATGGTGGGCACATCCGACGAAATGGCTAGCAGTTCCATCTGTCCCAGCACTTCCTCGCTGACCGCGTCACCTTCGCGGAATTGCGCCAAGAACCCACGCGTCACCCCGTGCCTATCGGGATACACGCCCGTCAGCATCGAAGCCGTTGAGGGCGCGGTCCACGTGGAGGTTGAGAAGGCGTTCTCGAACACGGTGCCGCCCGCCGCGAGTTGGGCCAAATAGGGGGCCCGCTCTTCTTCAGCCCCATAGAAACTGAGCACGTCGGCTCTCAATGTGTCCAAGAGGATGACCACAACATCGGGAGGCTGAATCGAGTTCTGTGGCCCACTCCCCGGACTGGAGTCGCCCCCGCAGCCCCCCAGCAATCCAAGGGCAATCAGTTGCAGCGACCGGAGAGGAGGCATACGGAGAGAGTGGGTCATGGCGGGAGACGGCTGGGCGGCAGAGTATCCCTACTTGACCGACAAAACCTGAACTCCTTTTCGTTCCCTCTGCATCATCTCCTGTAATTTTCCACCGCGTTGTCCTTGGATTGCGCGGTTCATGCCCATCACGTTCGAGAAGTAGGCCTCGGTTCCCATCTGGGCGCCGAAGGAATCACCCATCTGGAGCGTCTGCTCAGCGGGTCGCCTGCTGGGAGCGGGCGCCTGGGCCAGCAATTGAGTGCCGCGGTGGAATGCGTAGTGGGATTCTCCATGTTTGGCAATCACGGTTGCTGCTCCACGCACTCCGTCCGCGACGAAGATGCCTCTCGGGTCCGTTTCGCCTGAGGTGAAGGAGTTGTTGCCCGAGCCGATGACGCGCACGTCGACTTCGTGCAAGTAGCGCTGGTCTTCGGTGCTCGTGGCCTGCACCCGGATGCGGCCCGACTGCTGGTCGGCATGCACGTCCAATTCCAGTTGGGTGATCAGCACCAGACCCGACGTGTGCAGGCTCATGCCTCGGCAAATCACGAGGTACGCCCCCGGGTCGGTCAGGTCCAGACGGGCTTCGGTTTGCTCTTCACGCAGCGTGTTGCCGGAACGGAGCTCGACAGTCTGGCGTAGGGTTGGAGAAATTCCCGCCAGGTTGATGGACGTCACATTCGTGAGGTTCTTCTCCCGCAGGTAGAGGGTCATCAGATCCACTTTGTAGACCAGGATTTCGACCCGCTCCAAGTTCTTGTGGTGCAGGGTCAGAACCGGTGCCTCGCCGGGTTGGGCGGTGGTAATTTCATCCAGGGCCAGCCGGCGCTCGGCGAACCCGGCCAGGGCTTCGGCCGCATCGGAGAACAGACCCTCAACGCGCTCGTAGTACTCGCTCGCTCGATCCGGGTCGCGCCGCGCGTGGTAGATCTGCCCCAGGATGTAGAGAGCCAGGTCGCGGTTCTCCGAATGGGAGACATTCCCGCGCTCGTCTTTGTATTCAGCGTCCACGATCCGCTCCAACAACCGGATGGACTCCTCCTCACGATCGAGGTGCCACTCAGCAACGGCCCGCGTGTACAGGAAGGCGTCCGCATAGCGGGGATCTTCGAAGAGCGTGGCCATGTCCCCAGCCAGGGCCGAGGTCGTCTCACGATCTTCAAGCGCGAGATAGGCGCTGACCAGGTTCAGGCCGGCAGCAGGAGTCGAGGGGCCCGTTGGATGCATGGCCAAGAGGCGTCGCAGTAGCAGGATCCCATCCTCGGTCAGGCTGGCCCGCGTGCGCCCGGCCTTCTTCAGCCCAGGATCTCGGTGTGCGTCCTTGGCCGCCAAGAGCATCTCGTCGGAGAGCGTCAACCATGTGTCGATCACGTTGGATGTATCCGGGTATTCTCGACAGAGCTGTTCGAGCGTATCGAGTGCTCCCGCTCGCTCGCCCTGTTCGCGCAGGGCCCCTGCGACCTTGAGGTCCTTGCCGAAAGTCTCCTCGATGGTTGCAACGAAGATCAGAAGGGCGCGCTCGAATTCACCGAGCTCCCGGTACGCGCGCCCAATTGCCACGACCTCTTCGAACGGAATATAGAGCTGCGGGTCCTTCTCCTTGATTACTTCGAAGTACTTCACGATAGCACTCGGGTCATTGCGGCCGATCGACAGGTACAGGAGCATGTTGGCCGTTTCCTTGAGCTGGCCATCACGCATGATCGAGCCGAACCCGTCGTACAAGGCGCTGAGCTTCTCGTGGGCCAAGTCGGAGGCACCGGCCCGATAGAGTTCGCGCCCGTGGTGAAATAGCTCGTCGGGAGTGGGGCGGTACTCGTCTGAACTGCTCTCACCTTTTTGCAACACGGTGAGCTGGTGGCTGTCTCCAATGGCGAAGCGTTCCGGTTCGTACGCGCTGCGCAGAACGGGCGGCAGAACCCTGTAGTCCCCCGCAATGGCTCCCACAAGATCGAAGGTAATCGCGGCGGCACCGCGCATGGGACCGATGGGGACGAAGATGGATCCCCCGCGGACTTCATGGGTACCGAGACCTCCCTGTAAACTACCTTCCAGGAGCCGCGCCCCGGCGGGCAGCGGGACTTCGAGCACGAGGTAGTCAGCGTCTTCCTGCGCCTGGACATCGTCTCGCTGCATGAACAGTTGCACCTGGGTCAGGGATCCGCTCTCCAAAGTCTTGACCATGTTGCGCCACTGGCTCTCGTAACTGCGCAGCACCCCGAAGCCCGTAGGCAGCGCGCGGCCGTCGAACAACGGAGCCTTGGCCAGGTAGTGCTCAAGCGTTAGCCGGAAGGCCTGCTCGCCTCTGCGCGATTTTTGAATGGACGTGGAGAAGCCGGTTAGCACTGCGCTGAATTGCGGCTGTCCACCGCCCGTCCGCTGCAGATCGACACGCACGCGCCTGTCACCCACTTCTCCTAGGGGGATGGACAAGAACCTGCCCGTCCCGCGCGCCTTGAGTTCGATCCTCTCGGCCTCCAAACCCGCGACCTGGACTCGAATGACAGCGTCATCCTGGGGTCGGTCAGCATTGCGCGACTGCTCCGCCATGGCCACCACGGCAAGACCGCGACCGGCGTCCGCAGCCCAGGGACGGTGGGAGAGGAGATAGTTGGCAGCTTCGCCGATCTTGGGCGAACTGGGCAGGGACTGCTGCAGGGCGGACAAGGCCAAGGCCGTCATGCCCAGGCGTGAACGGCTCCAGCCTTTGTTGCCGCTGACGGAACAGAAGGCCTCGGGTGCAGCAGCATTTGCGTTGCTGGACACTTCCATCTCCGCTTCGAGTAGACGCGCCACTTCTGCCGCCATCGGATCGCGCTGCATGTGCACAAAGGCCAGACACAGGTGGGCGAGGGCGGCGGGCGATAGTTGGTTGCGTTCCCGGAAGAGTCGATTGGCCGCGCCAAAATCACCTTGGCCGACGGAGGCGAGGGCGTGCGTGAGGGTTGCCTTGAGCTCGTCAGTCCGACCGGGCAGCGCTTGGAATGACTTCTGCAGATAGCTCACCGCCGAGTTGATTGTGTTGGGAGGCAACTCCAGACCTTCATTGCGGGCTGCGCCCAGTGCGATCAGGACGTCGGCACTCGTTTGCGCTGTCGAACGACCGCCTCTCCCAAGCCAGCGCCAGCCACCGTCATTGCGTTGGGAAGCGACCAGGCTGGCGGCCAGACCTTGGGCGCGAGAGTGCAGGGCGGCGTACTCGGGATGCCCGCGGCGCCCGCTTCGGCCCAAGTTGGCCAGGACCGCCAAGGCGCCGCGCAGATCGGCGGCCGTAGCCGATTGAGACACGCCCCCGAGGTGCAGGTTCGATTGCAGGAACCCCAGGCGGCCAAAGGCCTCATCGATGAGCCAGCGGTTGAGACTGGGTCCGACGTAGAGATCCAGCTTGCGTTCGCCGTACTTGCGGCCCCCGGGCAGCTCCAGCCAGAAGGTGCTTGAATCGGCAATAGGCCCACTGTGGGAGGAACTGAACTCCAAACCCCAGGGCCGCACGGACATGTCTTCGCGCGTGCGGCTCTCGATGCGGTCTCCGCTAGCGAGTCGCACATCGGCGGACAGTTCGAGGGTGTGATTGGAAGCGGGTAGGGCTTCGAGGGCGGGGAAGGTGTAGTCCACCAAGGCTCCCGTGCCCAATTCGATCTCGGCGGGAACGACCCGGATGCCCTCGTCGGTGCTGACTCGTAACGACAGGCGGGCCGTGCCTTCCTCGCCCGTGAGGTTGTGGACGCGGGCGCGAATGCGCGGGGCGTCGCCCTCCACACAAGAGGCGGGCACGATCAACTCAACGAAGAAGTCGGAGCGTGTGACGAACGTGGAACGCGTTTCTCCAACAAGCGTGGAGGTGCTTACGCCGCGCCCCGTGATACGCCAGCGGGTTGCCTTCTCCGGCAGAGTGATGTCGAGGCTGGCCCGACCTTGATCGTCGGTGACCACGGCGGGTGACCAGAAGGCCGTGTCAGCGTCGAACATCAAAGGGTCAGAGGCTAGGCCCCGGTCCGCTTTGGATTTCTTGCTGTGCAGGTCGTAGCGACCGCGTTCGCGGCCAAAGGAGCGGGAGTTGGGGAGGCTATCGGAGACGACCGCGTCACCACCCCCGCCGCCACCCGCGTACCCTAGCTCGGCGAGCTTCCCCAGAGCCTTAGTGTCCAATTGAACGCCCAGGTTGGTCACCGCCGTGGGTTCGTTTAGCTGCAGGCCGCCACTGACTTGGGATCGGAACGCATTTCTCCTTTCTTGGGAAGCCACCCCATCTCTTGCTGCGTAGCCCAGTCCCCGAAGTCGATCCACGGTCTGTTCCATATCCTCGGCCCACTGGGCCTCACCCGCGCGGCGGAGATTCTCTGCGAGGATGTCCTCGTCCACGCGCACCGTCCGGCCCTGATAGCTGAACGTGCAAGAAGTCGCCGTGCGCAGGCCCGCGTCCCGGTGGGCCCCCTGCTCGAAGAACGACACCATCGCCGGGGCGTTGTCGGGGAACCGATGAAAGAGGGCCGCGTCGACGATCGCCAAGCAGAGCTCAGCTTCGACGGGTCGGCCTAGTTGGTCCGTGACTTCAATATCCACGCGCAAGGACTCTCCTGGTTGAACCGTCTCTTGAGCGGGGGTTACTTTGACCGTCAATGCCCGCTCCACTTCGAGATCCGTGGCGGCCTCAAAGAACTCGTTGCCCAGCATGAAGGCAGCCGAAACCCGGAAATTGGGGAAGTGCTTGTCATCGACCTCGAGCTCGATCTCGTTGTGATCGGATGCGAGTTGAACCAGGCGATAGTCGATGATCGACTCTCCTTCGAAGGTGATCAGTGCCAATCCAGGACCTGCGCGGTTCAAGAGGTCCAAGGAGAGGGTCTGGCCCACTTCTGTCTGCGTCGAGTCGGTCAACATGCGAAGGCGCACGGAGTCGTCCGATCCAGACACGAATAGGGCGTGCTCCGCGCTGATCGTGTTTCCAAAGCGGTCCTCACCAGTCGCGCGCAGGATGTACTGTCCGCCCTTCTCAAGAGCCAGGGTCCAAAGGGCCGTACCGTCCTCAGCTGTCTGGAGGGTCTTCTCTTCGATCACGTCCTCAGCCCAGGTGCCGCCCCAGCGGGAGCGCCGTTGCAGGACGGCCAAGTGCAGTTCTCTCGAACACCCTTCTCCGTCCGCAGTTGTGGTCTTGACGTTGACCGCAAAGCTGTCCCCGGCCAAGACGACGTCCTTGTCCGTCGTCAACTGGGTCCTGAATCCGCGGGTTGCCAGATAGACTTGCCCCGCAGTGGAGACGTTTTCCGCTCTGAGGTGAGCGCGGAAGTGGAGCGGCCCCTCGTTTGGGAAGTCCCGCGTCTGGATCGTGAACTGCGCCTGGCCATCGGCATCGGTTTCCATGTCCACCTGGCGACCATCGGGCAGTGTGACGACCAGGGGGCTAGAGATCACGGGCTCCCCGTAGTAGAAACGGGCCTGGGCGGTGATCTCGATCTCTTCGCCGCGGTAGAACACGGAGCGCTCGTGCTCGAAGGTCAGTTCGACTTTTTGCAGTTGGTACTCGTCCACCTGAAACGTGCCGCTGGTGCGCGGCAGGGTGGGACCCTCCACCAACACCGAGTACTGTCCCAGGGGTGCTTGGGCCGGTAGGGCAAAGGCGTGATTCAGAGTGCCATAGGCAGACAAGGGCAGGCCCTTGTTGAAGAGCGGTCGCCCACGTGAGTCGAGAACGCTGACCCGGTACACGTCGCCTTCACGGAAAGTAAACGAACCCGCCTGCACTTCGCGCACGATCGCGCGCAGACGAACGCTGTCACCCGGTTGGTAGGCAGTGCGGTCCGTGGTGATGTGGGCGCGGGGACTCAGCCCCTGGGAAAGGTTGAGGCCCTGCAGGGTCAGGCCATTCGATGCAAAGTGTCCGTCGCGCAGCGCGAGCAGGCGCAACTCACTGGCGTCGAGCAGGGCATCCAGCTCGAGTCGCGCGATTCCGTCTTCGCCCGTAGTCAGTTGTTCGAGAATGGACTGATCCTCTCCCTGGGGAATGCCCACCAGGACCTGCACACCCGGAGCCGGTTGGCCGAGGCGCATGTCCTGGGCAAACACGAACACCTCGCGCCTCGAACTCTTGACGATGATTTCCACATCGCTACGCACAACGAGAGTTGTGGATCGCAGCTCACCCGCGGTGACGGCCACAGCCCACACACCTGGACCGTCGAAGTCGAGTTCCACGTCACGTTCCAAGGGCGCGTACTCGCGATAGTTCTCGACGCTTTCTTCACGCCGTTCATCAGGTGCGATTAAGTCCAGGTCCAGATCTTCGATGTTGCGATGTGTCAGGTGCTTACGGAAGTAGGCCTCCAGGTCGAGTCGGTAGAGCTTGACCTCGTACTCCTCGATGTTGCGCAGGCGCAATGACACGCGTGGCGTCTCGTTGCTGCGCCAAATTCGCTCCGTACGTAGATCGAGGCTGGGTTCAGTCATGCCTGCCAGGCGCGCCTGGGCCGCACCGGCGCTCGGACCGAAGTCGCAACGTCGGTAGACCTCGATGGCGCGCGCAAGGTCGTCGAGTTCCAGCTCCAACTGCAGGCCACTCATGTACAGGGCTTGGCTAGCGTGTTGACTGCCGGGGTACTTGTCTGCCAGCCGCAGCCAGCGGGTCACCGCAGCCTGCAGAGTCTCGCTCACATCGGCTTCCTCGTCTCCTTCCCTTGTCAGGGCTGCTTTCTCAACGAGTAGTGAGCCGAGGTCGAATTGCACCTGCTGCACGCGGTCGTCGAGGGGGTGGTCGGCCAAGAATACCTCCCAAGCTTGCCGCGCTTCGTCAAACAGTTCTCGCTTGCGGAGTGCCGAACCACGTTGATAGGCGCAATCCACAATGCCTCGCTGGCAATCGCTCCAGTTCGGTCCGCTCGGGTACTTGCGCGTGTATTCAGCGTAGTCGCTGACAGCTTCGTCGAAGCGCTCTTGGCCCTGCAGGATGACACCCCGGCTGTAGAGAGCGAGAGTCGTCAGGCGTGCGTGTTCTTCCAGCACCTCCGTGGCAGCCCCTGCCGGGCGCGGCCATTCGGCTACGGCTCGGTAGCCGTCCACCGCCTCACTCCAAAACCCGGCCCCCTGGTAGCGCGTGGCGATCTCGAAGGCAGCGCGCGTGGCCCATTCGTGAGTGGGGAAGGCCTCCAGGAAGGACTTGAGGTTTGTGATCGACAGCAGGGACGAGTTGCGATCATTGCCGTAGGTCAGCGCGACCCGGTAGCGGGCCTGGCCATGCATGGCCGTCAATTGGGCGCGTTCTGCTTCCCCGACTCCGGCCCCGCTCAGGAACTCGCTCAAGTCAACGCACAAGTCTTCCAGTGTGCGCCGCGCGCCTGCTGCCTGTCCATTGGCTTGCTCGTTGATGCCCAGGCGCAAGCGCGCTTCCCAGACCTGAGTGCCAGGTTGGAAGTTCGGGTGCAGGGGGTGTTGTCGCTCAGCGGCGAACTTGTCGAGGTAGGCGCCATAGGCCTGGACCGCTCCGCTCGCGTTGCCCATTTTCTCCAGGCACCAAGCCGCTCGGAAGGTGGCGCGGTCTTGACGATCGCGGGGCGTGTCCAGCTCCAGCACCTTGCGGTAGAGCTCCACGGCGCGGCCGTAATCCAGGTTCCCCTCATCGGGCCGCGCGTCCTCGGGTGGCGTGGACAAATCATCAGCGAAGCCCAAGTAGATGTCGCCGAGCTCGCCCTGGCGTTCGTTGGATCGCAAACGAGCCAAGCCCTGCTCGTAGATGCGTTCCGCAGCTTCGAAGTCCCCCCGCGCTCGCAGGATCTCGGCCTGCCGGAAGCGCGCCTTGTGGACCCAATCGCTCTCCGGGAACTGGCTCTCTATGGTTCGCAGCAGAGCCAGCGCAGCTTCGTCTTGTCCCGACCGATCGCGTGCCACGGCCGAAAGGTAGATCCACAAGTCTGCATCGGCGGGCTGGTCGTGTCTGAGTTTTCCCAGCCGATCTAGAGCAGCGCTCCAGCGCTGGTGCATCAGGTCGGCGCGCAAGGCTTCAGGTACAGCGCCGCGGCTATCCTCTTCGCCACCTGAATAAGCGGCTGCGGGCAAAACAAGGAACGCGAGGACGAGGCAAGAAGACAGACGCGACATGGAAACCATGGGAGTCCTGCGTGGGCTGAGGGTGAGAACGGAGCGGGTCGGCTAGGCAGGGCCTAGCCCGGCCGGAGAGACAGGGCAACTGGGTTTCAACGGCGGGGCCGATGCAGTTGTTGCGGCATCCTGCGGCCAGGGCTCAGGGTACGGGCCGCAGTGGGTCCTGCTAGCTCTGATTGGTAGCCGAGAGTGGGGGTGGAGAGCAGCTCGCGACGAGGGCCGGATCTCGATTCGAGGTTCCAATCGGGCACATAAACCCACTCTCTTGGCATCAGGAAGGCCCTTTGCGCGGATTTTTGCGCCTACGTGGCCCCGCATCCCCGACAAGACCGGAGAGGCACTCAAGGAGTCGAACGAGACTCCCCAAACGACAGGCCCACCTGTCCTGAAAAAAGCGAGGAAGAGTCATGAGGGATCTCTACAACCCCTACAACACATCCGAGCCCTGCAGTCCCCTTTCCGGCATTGGTCCCGCCGTGGAAATCTTCGGCACGACCCTGGTTCCCAGCCTGCGACCGGTGGGTTCTGCCATGCCTGGGGGCTTTCATTCCCGCTTTGGGGGGAAATCGAACCACAACATTGGGCAACACCCCCTCCAGCGCGTCGCGATTGCGGCCCTCGTCGTCGGCATGACGCTCGCACTCTGGATTGGCCAAGGTGCCGAACCCGTTCAAGCCAGTGAGGCCGGGTCTGCAGCGGTTGCCACGGACTGATCCCTCCTGCGGGGTCGTGCCACCCGCGCCTTGGGGCGTAGACTTAAGGAGTTCACAGAGCTCCTCATGTCGACCTCACCCCTTCGCAACGCTGCGCCCCTGGCCTTGGCCCTGTTGACGGCCTGCAGTTCCTGTTCAACCCAGGAGCCGCAGCCCGAACCCCAGAACGGTGGGGCAAGCGCAGCACAGGACAATCCTTCGCCTGGCGTCCAAGAGGTGAAGATCCACAAGTACTCGATCGTCAAGACGTACCCTCACGATCGGTCGTCCTACACACAGGGCTTGGTATTCCACGATGGGGTGCTCTACGAGGGTACCGGACGCTACGGGGAATCCACCTTGATGACCGTAGACCTGGAGACGGGCAAGTCCAAGCTGCGGCACCGCTTGGAGGACGCCTACTTCGGTGAGGGCATCGCGATCTGGAAGGGGCTGCTCGTACAACTGACCTGGCAAGAGGGCGTCGCCTTTGTCTACGACCGACGCAATTTCCATGAGCAGTACCGCTTGACCTATGAGGGGCAGGGTTGGGGACTCTGTACCGACGGCGAGTTCTTGATCACAAGCGACGGCACCGACACCCTGCGATTCGTAGGCCCCACAGATCTCAAGGTAGACCACCTACTATCCGTCACGTGGAACAAGCGGCCGGTGTACGACCTGAACGAACTTGAGTTCATCAAGGGCGAAATCTGGGCCAACCTCTATCAGCAGGAGCTGATCGTGCGGATTGATCCCGATTCGGGTGAGGTGCGCTCTGTCATTGACCTGAACGGTCTGCAAGACAGACAGGGCGTCGCTGACCAAGTGCAAGATGTGTTGAACGGCATCGCGTACGACGAGCAACAAGACAAGATCTACATTACCGGCAAGCACTGGCCCAACCTCTACGAGATTCGGGTCGACGAGTAGGTGGCCGGCTCTGACTCCACGGCAGGCCAGCCGGGGGAGGCCTCGGCACGGGGCGGCATGTCTGTATCGGCTCGGGTGTACCTAACCGGAGCGGCCCTGATCGGGGCTGCGCACACGGTGGTCTACACCCTTCTCGTGCGCTACCTGGACGCCATTGGATTGTCCGATTCTCAAATCGGGTGGATTCAATCGGCGGACGCCTGGGGCAAGGTCGCCGTGGCGATTCCAGCGGCCGTGCTGTTGGCCCGCCGGCCCGCCCGCGGCGTGTTTGTTCTGTCCGCGTCGGTGGGGGGCTTGGCCTATTCGGTCCTGCCCTTTGTCGAGGACCTGCGACTGCTCTACGCCATCAACCTACTGGCGGGTTTTGCACTGACCCTGCAGTACGTGGCCATTGCACCCTTTCTGTTCCGACATAGTAGTTCCAAGGACAGGGCGCGTTTGTTCGGACTGGCCGAGGCCCTCCCGACGCTGGCAGCGGTCGTTGCCGCCACCGTGGCTGGGCGCCTGGTCATGTACTGGCAGGGCCCCCTAGGGGGTGAGGCCGCGGCAACCGGTCGGGTGATATTCGGGGCGGGCCTACTAAGTGTGTTCGCAGCGGCGATCTTCGCCCGCATCCCCCTGGATCGACCCTCGATCGAAAAGGGCGAGGGGCTCTGGCCTGTGTTCCTGAGGAACCGAGGAGTCATGACGCGCTTCGCCATCCCGCAAGTTCTCGTCGCCTGCGGATCCGGTCTCTGCATTCCCTTTCTGCCCCTGTACTTCAAGGACCGGTTCGGAATGGGAGCCGGCGATTGGGGCAACCTGTTCGCGGCCGGACAAGTGCTGTTTGCGGTCGGCTTCATGACGACTCCGTTCGTGATCCGCCGGCTCGGTTATGTACGTGGAATCGTCACGATCGAATTGTCGTCCATCCCCTTCTTCCTGCTTCTGGCCTTCACCCTGAGCCTGCCCTGGGCGATTTTCGCGTTTCTCGTGCGCGGGGCCCTGATGAATTCGGCCTATCCGATTCTCAAGAATCTGATGATGCAGGCCACGCCGCCCGGTGCCCGGGAGATGCAAACGGGCCTGAATGCCACCTTGTGGGGACTGGGTTGGGTCATCGGTCCCCTGGCTGCAGGGCGCATCTTGGAGGCAACCGACGGCAACTACACGATCTTGATGGCGACTACGGTCGTGTTCTATGCGGTGGCGGCAATCCTATCGAGCTTGCTGCTGGCACCTGTGGAACGTCGTCTGGTGACGGGCGCGCGGCATCAGCAGGCCAGCGACGCGTAACCCCGCCTCAAACTCACACGTCTGATAGGGCCAACTGCGCTACATTGCTGCCGTGCCCCGTCCCACACGACCCTTTCCGATTCAGGCCCCGGACCCATCCGTCTCCGCTGCCCTGGCCGACCTGCCCGGGGTCGGGCCTGCGCGCTGCAAGGCGCTCGGGAAGCTAGGGCTCGTGACCCAACGGGACCTCCTGTTCCTGTTGCCTGTCGGCGTTCACCACTGGGTGGAGCCATGTTCTCTGGGCGAGGCCGTTGCTCAGGGAACGGGAACTGTGCGCGTACAGGGTGTCGTGCAGGATCTGAGACTCACCCGCTTTGGGGGGCGCCGGTCTGCCCTGCGAGCCAAGCTGGTGCAGGCTGACGAGAGTCTGGATCTGGTTTGGTTCAACCAACCTTGGGTGCGCGAGCGCGTGCCGAATGGTGAGACGATCGAACTCGCGGGAGACATGGTCTCCGGCCGGAGTGGTCCCGTACTCTCCAATCCCCGCATGGGCCGGGAGGACAAGCCGCTCCCACCGCCCGGATCTGTAGAGCCACTCTATCCAGTCGCCGACGGTATCAGCGGGGAGTGGTTGGGTGGCTTGTGCCGGTTCGTCGCCCGCAAGGGGACAAGCCACGTGAACGAGCCTCTCTCTGCGGAAGTGCTTGCGAGCCACGATCTTCCACCCCTGCCCAGGGCTTTGCTTCATCTGCATTGTCCGCCGGACGCGACCTCATTCAGAGGTGCGCGCCGTCGCGTCTACTTGGAGTCCTTGCTTGCCGTTCAAGCTCAATTGCAACTGGGCCGATCGGGGAGACGGGGCGGGCGAGCTTGTCGAGTCGAGTTGACTTTCGACCAGAAGAAGGAGATCGCTCAGCGTTTTCCCTATCGATTCACTCCCGGCCAGCGTGAGGTGCTCGGCGAGTTGTGCGACGACCTATCCAAGCCCTCTCCGATGCGACGCCTGTTGCAAGGGGATGTGGGCTCGGGCAAGACGGCCATGGCTCTGTACGCGGCTATGGCGGTCATCGAAGCCAATGGTCAGGCCGCCCTGATGGCACCGACGGAAATACTGGCTGAGCAGCACTACTACGGGTCGCGCTCCATTCTCTCGGACGTGGGAATCGAGGCGGGCTTGCTGACAGGCTCCTTGCCAACTGGTGAGAGGCGTTATCTCCTGCAACGCCTGGAGAGGGGAGAGATACAGGTGCTTTTTGGTACCCACGCCCTGTTTTCAGAGAAGGTCAACTACGCCCGCCTCGCGCTGGTCGTCATCGATGAGCAGCATCGCTTCGGTGTGGATCAAAGGGCAGCCCTGGCGCAAAAGGGAGAGGATGCGCACTTGCTGCTCATGACCGCCACGCCGATTCCCCGCACCCTGGCAATGACCGTCTATGGGGATTTGGACGTTTCAATCCTGCATGGCGTGCCACCTGGCCGGGGGAACTTGGCGACCCACTGGCTGAGGGGGCAGGAACGCCGGGGTCTCTCCAAGAAGCTACTGCCGCGCTTGGAACGCGGGGAGCAGGTTTTCTGGGTCTGCCCACGGATCACTGGCGAGGCGGGAGGGCGCACGGCTGCTGCGGAGCGCCGCTACGAACAGGCTCTCGCGTCGGATCTGGCGCAGTTCGGAGTCGAGCTGGTTCACGGCCGAGTGCCTGCCGAGGAGCGCAGTTACCGGCTGGACAGATTTCGCCGTGGGGATATCGGGCTACTCGTTGCGACGACCGTGATCGAGGTAGGCGTGGATGTGCCGTCTGCGACAGTCATGGTGATCGAGAATGCCGAGCGACTCGGCCTCGCTCAACTGCACCAACTGCGCGGTCGGGTGGGACGTGGACCGGGGGACTCCGTCTGCTACCTGCTTGGAGACAAGAAAGCGGAGGAGCGCCTGCGGTTGCTCGAGCGCAGTCGGGATGGGTTTGAATTGGCGGAGGCGGACATGGAGGCGCGTGGGATGGGGGACTTGGCCGGCGTCCGCCAATCGGGCGTCAACTTGGAAGGTGCGAGTGAGGAAGACGATGTGGAGTTGTTGCTTGTTGCGCGGGAGCTCATCCGGAAAGAGGTGGGCCTCGGCAGGATGTATGTGGGCAGTGGGGGGAGGGTGACTCCCTAGGGTTGTTGGGTTGCGTGTGTGGTTGGCTGGCGGGCTGCTGCTGCTCTGGGATCGAGATGGGATGGGCGGGGCGTGAGCCCCGATCGTCTTTTGGCCAGAACCAAGAGCCGATCCGCCCCGGTCACAGTCCTTCAAGACCCACAACCAAAGCCCCCAGCCCACTCTCGTGGGAACGACTCCCTCTACCTGGCCCAGAACTGGCCCGCTCAGCGCCACCCACGACAAGCCTTCTCGTATCCTCTGCAGTTGCTCCCGGGTACTCCCCTCCAACTAGCATGCGTACAGCCAAAACCTCCAGACTCCAGTCACTGCTGTTCGGCGCCGTAGTCGCCTTGCTGCTCCCCTCAGAGGCTCATGCCCAAGTCGACCTGCCCCGTGGCAAGGACTTGCCCAAGGTCGCGGGCGGTAAGCCAAGACAAAAGGACAAGCTCAACGGTCCTCATTTGGTGTGTACGGTTTGCAATTCTGCAAACCTGAAGACTCGTTTGGACCCACTGGCGCGGGACGGGTTCCAGCAGGCCGATTGCGAGGTGTGCCACAAGGTCATGTTGCATCGCCAAGTCAAGGCTTCTGGGCGAGACGGATTGGACCTTCCGGTAGGCAGTGGCGGCAAGGACAAGCCGGTCGTCACTCCGAACCCTGCGGTTCCCGAGACGCCCAAGGCTCTGCCCGGTACACCCAGGATTGCGCGTGCTGCAGACGATATCTTGTCGCAATTGGACCGCATCAAGTCCAACGATGATCCCGTCGCCTTGCAGGCCGTGGAGACCCTGCTCTCTCTGGGCGAGCCGGGGTTGCAAGCTGCGCGGCTGGCCCTGGCGAGTGAGTGGCCCGTGCGATCCATGACTGGATTGCGAGTGCTATTGAGGGGTGGGCAGCCGTTGGACGCAGAACTCGTCGTTCGGCGCTTGAGGACGCGCATGCCCGGTCGCATGGGTGGCAACGCCCTCGAGGAGTTCATCGCCTACGACCCCGTGCACGCTACGCCTGAGTTGCTGTGCGAACTGCTCGAACATCCCCAGAGTCCGGTGCGCACGGCTGCGTTCCGTGCCCTCTCTGGACTGCCGATTCCTCCACCTGTCTCCTCCCTGATTCCCATCTTGCGCTCGCGCAGTGGTGATGGGCGACTCAAGGCAACGGAGTTGCTCAGTTCGAATTCAAGCGGGCAGGCTTCAGAGCTGTTGCTCACCATGATCGACGATTCTCGCCCGCGCGTGGCGCGCAGGGCCGTTTCTGCGCTGGCTTCGCGCAAAGATTCAGCCATCACGGACAAGTTGCTTGCCCTCGCATTCGGCGAGCGCTGGATCCTGCGCAAAGGGGCCTGCGCTCTGCTGGCCATCATCGAGCGCGAGGACACACAGCTGCAGACCATCCTGACCGAGGCGCATGTCCCGGCTTTGCTGCGCGGCCTGGACTCAAGTGATGAGTTCTTGGCTGGCTCCTGTGCCGCCGCTCTGGCGGGCATCGGCTTCCGCAGCAATTCTCCAGAGACTAGTGAGTGGCTCGAACATGCCGTTCCCGAGCGACTTGTGCGGGTTGTCTCAGGTTTCACCTATTTTGATGACTACGAATCCTTGAGCGAACCCGCCCTGCGACGCCTGACGCAAATTGCGGGTGTTTCGCACGGCTCGAATGGCCCGGCCTGGGCTTCTTGGTGGGTGGCGGGCGAGAGAGAATTCCATGCTTGCCGTGCTGTGATTCCCGTGCGCGAAGGCGTGCAGGGACTGTTGCAGGTTGTCGTGGAAGATCGAGCCCTTGGCCGTCTGTTTACCGTCATAGGTCCCGATTTGGCCTCAACTGGTTCTTCGGCGCGGGATGGGGAGGCGTTCTACCTATCGCTCGGTCAGGCCAGCGACCTATTGGACTTGCTCGTGGCAGAGGGCGCCCTGGGCGCTGACTGCTTGCCGGGTGTCCGAGGCGGACAAGCCGAACTGGCGCGCAGTGTGGAACTGCGATTGGACGGGCGCACCAAGTCCTTCGTCATGGGCCCTGGGGTTGAAGAGGCGTGGTTCGACCGCATCCTGTCGTTCACCGACTCCTTGCGTACCCGCAATCTGTGGCAGCGCTTTCCCCACCCTGATCAGCACGCTTCACGCCTGGCGCTTTGGCGAGCGGAGGCAACTTGGTGGGAAATGGACCACAGTGACCTGGAGCGACGCGAGCGCATGGCAGAATTGATCATCGAGCGACTGGCGGCGCTAAGTCCCTCGCAGCGCGATGACGACCTGTTGGCCTTGGAGAATCTGTACTCCGACGGTGGGGGGATCGCGTCCGATTTCCAGGCACTGACATCGATGCTCAAGGATGAGCTTTACTTCACCGGTCGCGCGGCGCGTGTGGCGAACCTCGCCCACCAGGCGGCTCTGGCCAGCGACCCGGTTGTTAGCGGAGTCTCCCCCGTCAACCAACTCATCGACGCCTTGCACGACAGTTTCGGCACCGACGCGATGCTGGCTATCAGCGACATCGTCTCTTCGGCCGGACATTCCGCCGCACATGAGGCCGCCGAAGATTCGCGCTCGCTCATGCGTGCCGTGGCCGCCTTCGTATTGGCCGAGCGTTTGCAAGAGGGTGACCAGGAACGACTTCTTGCTCTGCTGGACGACGAGGCTATCGATGTCCGCGTCGCAGCCATCCAGGCCTGCGGCAACCGTGCACTGCCCGCCGCCCGTAGGCAGGTGTTCCTCATGGCCTCCGCCGGCTCACCAGATGTTCGAGTCCCTGCTTTGTTCGCCACGGGGCAAATCGGCGGCGCCGGCGCGCGCGATATCCTGGTCACAGCGCTCACAGGCGAAGACCGACGCCTGTACCAGTCCGCTGCCGAAGGTATCGCGGCGCTCAAGGATCCCAAGGCGATCCCGATCATGCTCTCGCTCCTGCGCAGTGGCGAGCGTACCAGTGCCTTCCCCGTACTGCGTCAGGGGTTGCTCGACCTGGGCAAGCTGGCCTGGGAGCAGTTGTTCGGCGCGTTGCGTTCTCCCTCTCCTGAATTGCGCCGCGAGGCAGCTTTGATACTGGCGCGCCAATCGGTGCCGGAAGCCGCACCTGCACTGATGCGCGTCTTGGCAGAAGATCCGGCCGACGTGCCCGTGGCTCGGGAGCTTTGCATCTTGAGCTGTGTGGATCAAAGGGCCAGCACCGACCCGGCCGAGGCTTGGTTCCGGTGGTGGGATGACGTGATCCACGATGACCCCCTGTCCTGGCTGCGCGCAGCGGGGGAGGTTCGGCGCCTCAACGCACCGCCGAGCGAAGCCTTCCTCGGCCACGGCACCCGCGATGCGCTCGTGTTCTTGATTGACGTCATGGGGCAAGAACCGGACTGGCTTGTGGAACGAGCCCGTCGCGAGCTCGAACGCATGGGAGGCGAACCGCTCGGCACGCCCCCGCCGCGCGGCTACGAGCGCGATGCGTGGCTGCTGGACCTGCTTCAGCGTTTCATGGCCGATCGCTAAGCTGACCCGAGTCCCCCTTCCAGCGCGTCTCCCTCAGAGGGAAAAACCATTCCCAAGCCGCTCCGCATCACCGCGCTCCTGGTCCTGTTGACGGGCGTGATCGGGTTCTCTCTCTACGGCTGGGCGCCCGCGCGTGCTCTCGCGGTCGGAGTACGAGACTACCTGGGCATCCGCACTGTGGAGGCCCACGCCGGAATCCTCCGCCGAGCCGCCCAGGAATCAGAGGTGGACGTCACTCTGTTGGGCGGGATCATGTACATGGAGAGTCGCGGTAGGACCGGGCAGCGCTCCTCGGCGGGAGCCTTGGGCCTGATGCAGCTCGTACCCGCAGCGGCCGGAGACGCCGCCAGGAGGCTGGGTCTGGAAGCTCCAACTGACGCTCAGCTACTTGAGGACGACGAACTCAATGTGCGTTTGGGCGCTGCCCACTTGGCGTGGCTCTTGGAGCACCGCGGGGAATGGAGCCTGGAACAGGTGCTCGTGTCCTACAACGCGGGTCGCTCGCGCCTGATCGGGTGGATCGACGATGCGGGTGGTTATGAGAAGTGGCGAACGCGGCAGGAGCAGGCCCGGCTGAGGGGCGAGCCGACTCCTGGGGCGTTGCACTACGCCTTGGGGGTCATGGAAGCTGCGCGTACTCTGAGCGCGCGCGGCCAATTAGTCGATTCCGACGAAAACTGAACAGGGGCGCTGGGGCTCCACGGGTGCGGTAGGAGGACGGGCCGGGCCACCCTACAATCTGCGCCCAAGCCCCAGCCTCCACCGAACACCATGTTGCTCACTCTGATTCTCAGCCTCGTCCAGCCCCTGCTGCCGGTCATTGCGCAGAACCCGGCCATGGCTCCATTGAGCGATGTCGGCGCGCTTCCCCCTCAGTCCGCTCTCAACGACGATCCGGGTGTCGACAGCTTGGCCGAATTCGTGCACACGCAGGTCGCGGCGGACTCTTGGTTGCGTGCCGAGCCGATGCTCGTAGAAAACTGGCAGTGGCTTGGATTGCTGTTCCTGATCGCCGTGGCCGTGATCATGGAGCGCATCGTGGCGTACATCCTGCGCCGCATGGCGCGTGGCTCGGCGCGTTCACGGCATGTGGACCTGGACGAAGGGCAGTTGACCCGCTTCGTGCGGCCATTCGGGTTGATGATCACTTGGTGGTTGTTCCTGACCATGGTGCCAATACTTGAATTGGAGAATGACGTCCTGATCCGGGGCTTGAATCTCATTGGCAGCATGCTCATTTCCGTCGCTGGCGTCTTGGCCGCATGGCGCTTCGTAGACGTGCTGTGCGACTTTCTGAAGAACAAGGCTGACCGCACCGACAACACCTTCGATGACATGCTCGTGCCGCTCCTGAGGCGCACGCTCAAGATTTTCGTCGTCATCATGGGCATGGCCTATTTCTCATCCAAGGTGACCGAGGACTTCTACAAGGTCGTCGCCGGAATCTCCATTGGCGGCGCGGTGTTGGCCTTCGCATTCAAGGACAGTCTGGAGAACGTCTTTGGCACCTTCACCGTGCTCTTGGACAAGCCCTTTCAGCTTGGGGATTGGATTACAGTCGGCGAGGTCGACGGGTCTGTCGAGAGTGTGGGCTTCCGATCCACCCGCGTTCGGACCTTCTACAATTCTCTCATCACGGTCCCCAACAGGCACTTCATCAGCGCCAAGGTCGATAACTGGGGTGCCCGATCCTACCGGCGCATCAAGACCACCTTGGGTGTGACCTATTCGACGCCTCCCGAGACCATCGAGGCCTTCTGTGAGGGTATTCGCGAGATCATTCGCGCTCACCCCTTCACGCGCAAAGACTACTTTCACGTCTATCTGAACGGATTCGGACCGTCGAGCCTCGACATACTCCTCTACTGCTTCGTGAGGACGCCCGACTGGTCCATGGAGCTGCGCGAGAAGCACCGACTCTTTGCAGATATCTTGCGGCTTGCAGAACGCTTGGGTGTCGAATTTGCGTTCCCCAGCCAGAGCCTCTACATGGTGCCCGCCGATGCGACCGCCGACGGTGAGCGTCCCGACAGTGACCAGGATGGCGCTCGCGTCGGGCGCGCCGCAGGGCGTGCCGTGGCCGAAGAGACACTCAGTGTTTACGGCGGGAAGAAGCCCGGACGGGTTACGTTTGAGATGCGTCCGAGCCCCGCTTCTCAGGGTGAGGAAGGGGCCGCCGCCGGCGACGGGGAGGGAACCTGATCAAGCCGCAGGTTTCCGCCCGATTGCCCCAAACCAGACCCCATTGAAATCGTACGCGGCTGGCGCCGCGTAACAGCTCGAGATTGCCCTCCCAACTTGCTCCCGAACGGGCCTGATGCCCTCCCAAATCTGACTTCATGAATTCTCCCCACACGCCTACCACCAGCGCCCCTCAGGGTGACGAGATTGCCTCCGTCGCGGCCTGGGTGCCCGAGCTCGAGCAGGCACTGTCCGAAGTCATTGTGGGTCAAGAAAGTCTGGTTCAGAGCCTGACGCTGGCCTTGCTGACCGGCGGCCACGTGTTGCTCGAAGGCGTCCCGGGGCTGGCCAAGTCCCTGGCCGTCTCCTGCCTCGCCCAGGCCGTGCACGCCAGCTTCAATCGGCTTCAATTCACCCCGGACCTCTTGCCCTCAGACTTGGTGGGCACCGAGATCTACAACGCCAAGTCTGGCGAGTTTACGGTTCGTAAGGGGCCCGTCTTCGCCAATTTCGTACTCGCCGATGAGATCAACCGGGCGCCCGCGAAGGTCCAATCTGCCCTGCTCGAGGGCATGCAGGAACGGCAAGTCTCTATTGGAGGTGAGTCGTTCCCCTTGCCCGCACCCTTCATGGTCTTGGCCACTCAAAACCCCATTGAGCAGGAAGGCACCTACCCCTTGCCTGAAGCGCAACTGGACCGTTTTGCTCTCAAGGTCGTCATCGGGTACCCGAATCGCGACGAGGAGCTGGCGATCATGGAGCGTATGGGACGCACGGCTCCCAAGATGACGATCGATCCGGTCGTCGGCCTGGAGGCCATCGGCCGTTCACGGGCCATGGTGGACCGCATCGCCATGGATCCGCGCCTTGCGGAGTACGTCGTCGATCTCGTGGGAGCCACACGTGACCCGCAATCCGCTGGTGCGGAAGAGCTGAGCCACTACATCGAATACGGGGCCTCCCCGCGTGCGTGCATCTGGTTGACCCTCGCTGCGCGCGGCCATGCTTTCTTGAAGCAGCGTGGGTATGTGACACCGGGTGACATCAAAGCTGTGGCCACGGAGGTCCTGCGGCATCGCGTGATTCCCACCTACGAGGCAGAGGCCGACGGCCTCGACTCCGATCAGATTGTCTCGCGATTGCTGGAGACGGTGCCGGTGCCCTAGGGAATCGACTCCTAGGGGGACTCCTCGATGCAAGTTTCTTCACAGTACACACATCAGCCCGGGCGCGAGAGACACTTGGATCCCGCGCTCGCCAAGCGTGTGCAACAAGTCAAGCTGCGCACGCACCGGTTGATGAACACCGCCCTGGCGGGCAGCTACCGGTCGACTTTTCGAGGGACGGGCATCGAGTTCGAAGAGGTGCGTCCCTATATCCCCGGGGACGACGTGCGTTCCATTGATTGGAACGTGACTGCGCGCACGGGCGAACCGTATGTCAAGTTGTTCCGCGAAGAGCGTGAGCTAACCGTCAACCTAATTGTCGACACTGCGATCACGCTGGGTTTCGGAACACAGCACTGGACCAAGCGCGAGGGCGCTGCGCAGCTGACCGCCTTGATCTCCATGGTGGCCCTGCGCAATCAGGACCGCGTAGGGCTAACCCTCTTCGGCTCCGAGCCGGGCCTGCACTTGCAGCCGAGCAAGGGCGCTCATCATACGCAACGCTTGATCCGAGCCGTGATGACTGCCCCGGTGGCCCATGGACGGAGCGACTACAGTGCGGTTCTGCAAGCCGCGGAGCGCACGCTGCATCGTCGCTCGCTGCTGTTCTTCGTCAGCGACTTTCACGCGGCGGGCCACGACCGTGAATGGGTAGAGGTCATGGCGCGCCTGGAGCGGCGACACGATGTCATTGCGGTCCGCGTCGTCGATCCGTTGGAGGAGGCCCTACCTGAAGTCGGCCGTCTGCGCTTGGGCGCCATGGACGGCGCGGGAGGACAGCTTGAGGTCGACACGTCGAGCGCGATTGTCCGTGACGCCTGGGCGCGCGAGGCCAGTGTGCGCAAGCGAGTGATTGAGAAAGGCCTCAAGCGAGCGCGTGTGAGCCACTTTGACTTGGACTTGGGTGGGGACCTTGCGGATCCGCTGGTTGCGTTCTTCCGGCGGCGAGAAATGTCACGGGGTGGGGCATGATTTGGCTCGCCCTTTGCCTGGCTATCCAAGACCCGGCCCTGACTGTTCAGCCAGCTTCCGCCGCGATCGGTCAGCCGCTGCAGGTCGAATTTGTCTACGCACATTCGAGTGCCGACGGACTGGCTGATAGCACGCCGACCCTGGATTTGGACGACTCGTGGGTCGTGCTCGACGGGCCGCAGGTCAAGGTCGTTCCTAGCGACGGCGGCAAGCGCACGAGTGTGCACTGGTCCGTGCTGTCACTGGAGCCCGGTGAACGGGTCTTGCCCGGTTTGAACTTGGTTCTTGCCGACGGATCCAATTTGGCGGTGGGGGGTGCCCGCCTGAATATCGCAGGTGAGCTGGGGGCTGATGAAGACTCCCCGCGACCGCTGCCACCTTTCCAGGATGTGCAAGAACGCACAGGCGCCCTGAGACCTGCGCATCTGGGAGCGCTGGGCCTCGCACTCATCGCTCTTTGGGTCTGGCGTGTCTGGCGTCGCCGGCGCCGTCAGCGACAAGTCGGGCGTGAGGAGCCAGGGGAATGGGCGCGCTTCAGCGCACTGAAACTTGGCTACACGGAGTCGGGGTCCGACCTGGGTGCAAAGGCGAAGGACGTCAGCAGTCAATTGGCCTTCTTGCTGCGGTCCGCTGCCCAGCACCAATTGACGACTCTCCAAGCGGGGCAGGCGGATGAGGAGTGGCTCGATCACATGCGGGCCGAGGGCCAGGACGCCCTAGCCGACGAATTCGCACCCCTGCTGGAAACCTGCGAGCGCATCCGTTTCGGTGGCCTCATTCCCACGCGATTTGCCCTGGACGAATTGCTGCAAGCGAGCGAGTCGGTCCTGGCACGTCTGGCTCCCGACGCCCCCGATCCCAAGGGGGCAGCGGCATGATTCTTCAGGACCTACAGGGATCCGCTCACAGCAGCGCCGAGATGCGCCTTGCCCTGTGGGGCGATCTGGCTCTCTCCGACCCGATCTTCTTGGTCCTCGTACCGCTTGTCATCATCGCCCTGTTCTGGGGCGCCAGCCGCTTGGGCGCCGCGCGTGTTCCAGTCTTGCACAGTCCATTGCCCCGTTCGCCTCTGCAGCGCTGGTTGTGGATTCCTACAGTCCTGAAAGCAACGGCCCTGCTCCTGGCTGTGCTGGCCATGGCCCGCCCACTGCGCGGTGACGTGCAGACGCGCAATCAGTCGGAGGGCGTTGATATTGCCCTGCTCTTGGACCGCTCGAGTTCCATGGAGGCGCGAGAAAGCCCCAGTTCGCCCATGCGCTTCGACGTGGCTCGCGAAGTCTTGGCTGATTTTGCTACCCGGCGCATGACGGACACAGTCGGAGCGGCCGACAACGTGGCCCTGTTTGGTTTCTCAGGTTATTGCGACCTGCTCGTGCCGTTCACCCTCGACTCGGACGCCTTTCGCGGGGTGATGGACGAACTGGATACGAACAAGGAAAGGGACTTGGGAGGGACTGGCATCGGCGTAGCCATCGCGCGTGCCGTGCAGACCTTCAAGGATCTCGACAGCGAGTCGCGCATCATCATCCTGCTCACCGACGGCGAGAACAACATCGACACCATTCCGCCTCGGGTCGCCGGCGTGATGGCCCAAGAGTTGGGAATCAAGGTCTACACAATTTTCGTTGGGCCCACGGTGGCCCGCTACCCGGGTGGATTGATTCAGCGTGTGCAGACTGCCGACCTCGAGTGGGTTGCGGAGGCTACCGAGGCGCGTTTCTTTCACGCGCAAGACTCCTCCCAGCTCGACGAGGTGTACAAGGAGATCGAGGGCTTGGAGCGGCGCCCGAGGGAGGAGGAGAGGCATGCAGATTCGTACGATCTCTACCCCAACCTGCTCTTGCCTGCCCTCTTGCTGTACGTGCTCGCAGGTCTGTGTTCCTTCACCTGGGCCAGGAGGTTGCCGTGATCGCCATCCTGGGTTTCGATCTGGCCCGTTCTGGAGCTAGCCTGTGGCTGCTGCTCGCGCCCTTGTGCGTGATCGCTGGCCTGCGCGCCCTTGCCCACAACCGGCGAGATCGTAGAAGGCTCGTGAGTGCCCGACTCGAGAGCCGGTTGCTGCCTGGGCACTCCCCCGGGCGCGCGCGATCCCGCGTGCTGCTGGCTGGGGCGGGAGCCCTCTTCATGGGCCTTGCTCTGCTCGGGCCCGTGCGCGGGTTCACCCTGCGCGAGGTCGAGCGCAAAGGCGTCGATATCGTCCTGTGCGTCGATACCAGTCGCTCCATGTTGGTCAAGGACTTGGACAGCGAAGCCTCGCGTCTGAAACTCGCCCAACGTCAAATCTTGTTGCTGCTGGATTCCCTGGCTGGAGACCGCGTAGCCCTCCTGGCTTTTTCTGGCGACGTGCGAGAAGTGGCGCCCCTCACGCGGGACAAGGATGCCTTGCGCTGGTTCTTGGGTACCCTGGGTCCCGAGGACAACCGTCGCGGTGGCACAGACCTGGGTTTGGCACTCGAGCACGCGCTAGACCTATTCGATGGTCGCACAGGTGCCCACGAGGCCATTGTTCTGCTGACCGACGGAGAAGACTTGGAAGGCCGGGGCCTCGACATGGCCCGTGAAGCAGCCGAGCGCGGGATCCGCGTCTACGTCGTTGGAATGGGTAGTGAAGCTGGTGGCAAAATTCCTGACGGTCAGCGTGGATTCGTCAAGGACTCTCGCGGCCAGGAGGTCGTTTCCAAACTTGACGGTTCGACCCTGAGAGCCATCGCGGAGGCCACGGGTGGCGTCTATCTCAGTGCACGCACTCCCCTGGCGCTCGAACGCATTCACGAACGGCACATCTCTCAGCTTGAGGGGCAGGCCTACCAGCGCGGCAAGGAGAAGATCCCGCATGATCGATTCCAATGGCCGCTGGCCCTCGCCTTGGCCTGCATGTTCATCGAGGTGGGTCTGAGGGATCGCAAGGAAAAGCTCCCTGTGGATGGCCGTGGCACATCGAACGGGGGGCGCGCGTGAATGTCCTGACGATCACATCGACCCTGTTCGCCGTCATTGCACTTGCGCAGGATCCTGTCGCCCCCGTGTCCCCGCAGGATCAAGCAACTTCGCAGGCTCAGCCCGATCAGGCATCCGAACCCGAGCTGGCCGAGCCCTGGGAGGGGACCTTTGCAGCCGGCGTGGAGCAGATTCTTGCACACGCCGGATCGGAGGAATGGGACGAGGCTCTCATCCTCTGCGACCGGTTGCTGGTACCGGACACCTACGCCAGTTGGCGTGAGGGACTCGACGGAGGCGCGGGCTCTCTGACACAGCGGGTGCTCTCCCCAGTGGATGGTGCCATGCAGAGCCTGGGGCTTGAGCGCCTGACTGACGAGGATCGTGCTTTGGTGCGTTATCAACGAGGCTTGATCCTGGTGTACAAGGGCGACACGGCCGCGGGCATGGATGATCTAGAGCAAGCCCGCAGCCTCGCTGGAGAGGGCCATGTTCGGCGTGCTGCGGTCTACGCCATGGGAACCCTGGATCTGATGTTGGGCGAGGTTCTACGCCAGCAAATCCCCGAGATCACGGGTGCAGCGCCCGCACCTCCGCTGCCGCCTGCCACGGGCCAATCCGAGCAGGCGCCCGACCCGTTGCTCTTGGCGCGCGAGGCCTACACCCAGGCACGCACCCACTTCGTGGAGCGCCTGCGCTTGGACTGGCGTCATGCCGACACACGCGCCAATGTCGAGTTGGTCCAGCGGCGACTACGTGAGCTCGACGAAATCGAACAGCAACGTCAAGAACAACAGCCTCCTGATGAATCGCAAGAAGACCCCCCTGAGCAGGAATCGGGTGAGGGAGAGCCCCAGGGTTCTGAACAGGAGGACCCGCAGCAGGACCCCAGCGCGGAGCAGGAATCGGAGGAATCCGATCAGCCTGAAGACTCGCAGGAGCCCACAGACCCCGAAGAGAACGAGGCGGACCCAAAGAATGAAGAAGATGCCCAAGGAGACGAATCCGAATCCGAGCCCCAGGAGTTGCAGTTGACCGAGGAAGAACTCGAGCGCCTGTTGCGCATCCTCAAAAACCACGAAGAACAAGGCGACCGTCTGCGCGAAGCGTTGCTTCGTCGTCGGCGCGTGCAAGTGGAGAGGGACTGGTGATGGGTCGACTCTCAGTGATTCTGTGCGTCTTGAGCATGCTCATGCCGGCCACCGCCGCGCAGCAAGGAGTCTCGGTGCAGGTGGGCCTTTCCCGGCCGCTGGTCAAATTGGGAGACGATCTGCGCCTGCAAATTCACGTGGATGGAACGCGTGACGCACGTGTGCACGCACCCGATCACGTGGATGGCTTGATCTTCGGCCCCCTAGCCGGCCCGCAGGTCTCTCAAGTCCAGGAGTTCCAGGGCCGGCGCGTCACCACTCGCATCACCATGGTGTGGACCATGACGATCCGCCCCACGCGAACGGGAGAGTTCGAAATTCCGCCCATCGGATTGGAGGTGGACGGTAAGGACTTGCGCGCTCCAGACGAACCTATGTCGTTGCGCGTGATACAAGACCTCGAGGGCGCGACCCATTGTTTCATCGAGGTCAAGGACTTACCCACTCAGGTCTACGAGGGGGAGCCATTCGACCTGGACATCCGATTTGGCACCGATCTGACCTCGGGTGAGGTGGACCTGTATTTGCCCTGGTGGCCCACACACCGTGGCGTACTTGAGATCGAGACGGGCAACCCACGTGGGACCTATCGCTTCCCTGTCAACGATCGCCATGAGGCCGACATCACGGAGCTGGATCCCGTGCAGAGACAGGGTGTGCCATTCCGCGTGTTTCAGTTGGCGCGTCGATACCTTGCGACTCGTTCAGGCACCCTCGACTTTGACACGGCCACGTTCCAGTTTTCTGAAGTTCTTCGCCGCTCCACGGTCTTTTCGGCTGGTCGCTACAAGCGCTATCACGCCCAGGCCAGTCCCTTTCAGATCGAAGTGCTTCCCATACCCGAAGAGGGCCGCCCCCTCGACTGGACCGGGGCTGTGGGCGAGCTCACCACCCAACGCCGCGTGGATCGTCGCGATGTAGATGAGGGCGGCACCATTTCCCTCACCGTGTCTTGGTTCGGTCGCGGCAACACAGAGTTCTTCGATGCACCGGACTTGAAGCGCCTTGAGGGCTTCGAGGATTTCCGAGTGTTGGCTGTAGAGGACAATCACTTCAGTGATGAGCGACGAGTGACCTACGATCTTGTACCAACCACTTCCAAGATCACCGAAATCCCACCCGTACCCTTGTGGGTCTTCTCACCCGAGAGTGAGAGTTTCGAACGAGTGGTGACTGATCCAGTGGCGGTGCGTGTGCGCGCCGTTGGCGACCCCCTGGGGGCTCTGCCCCTTGCCGGCGACGAATTCGATCTCTTCGATGTACACACCGAACCCGCCACGGGCACAGACCCAACGCCTCTGGGTGCAGGCCGCTTGGGCCAAGCGACGCTTTCCATCATGGGCCTTTGGTTTGTGAGTCGCACTTGGGTGCGCCGCCGCCGTGGCGACCCCAGTGCCCCCACTGCCCGCCGCCGTCGAGCGGCCCTGCGTAGGTTGCGACCGGCGTTGAAGGCAGCCCACTCGGCCAGCGATCAGAGTGCCGCGCTAGCTCAGTTCCTGGCGGACCGATCCGGCGAACCGGCAGGCGCATGGTTGGGCCGTGACTTGACCACGTGGAGTTCTACACGTTCAACCCAGCTGGACCCGGACCTATTGAAGCGTTGGATCCAACTCGGCAGCGACATGGATGCGAGCGCTTGGTCTGACGCGGATCAGCCTATTGACGGGGCTCGCATCACAAACCTAGCCCGCGCTATCTGCGCCACGGGGATCTAGCCATGTTGTTGCTCTTGACATGCATCGGCCTCGCCCTCTTGCCCGTGCAAGACGCGACTGAGGCGCTCAATCAGTCGGCCTTGACGGCTTATCGCGCCGGGGATCCTGCTGCGGCCAACGCACTCTGGATCGAAGCTCTTGAGCAAGAGGCCGACGCTCAGGAACGTGGGCGCCTGTGCTACAACCTTGGCAATGCGGCTTATCGACGGGGCGAAGTGGTGCAGGCGGTCGCTTGGTACCACTCGGCTTTGGGCTTCACGCCCCGCAATGGAGAATTGTGGAAGAACCTGGAGTTCTGCCGCGCTGAGGCGGAGCTCGAACCCGCAGACCGCGGCGACTTGGCGGATTCGTTCAAGCGCTTGGTGTCTTCCCTGACCCGCGGCGAAGCGGAATGGCTCGTGGCCGTCGCTCTTGCAGGGCTGGCACTCGCCGCGACGGGAGAGGCTTTACGCGGCGGCGCCCTGTGGCGTCGATTGTTCTTGGGTACGGGGTTGCTCGTGTGTTTGTCAGCGGCCCCGTTGCTCTGGCACCTGGTTCACGATTCGGACAGCACCTGGATGATCACATCCTCGGACGGCTGTACCGGTTTCTCGGAGCCTTCTGAGGACTCCAAGCGCTTGGCTCAATTCGAGGCTGGCGCCCTACTCCAGGAATTGGATCGGCTTCCCGATTGGGTCAAACTGGCCGATCCCGAGGGCCGCGGTCTGTGGGTGCGCAGCGACGATGCGTTCTCTTTGGTCCGATAGCGGCGGAATCCCTTGCCTCACTGGGTGCGGGTGTCGATGCTGATTGCGTGAGCGCTTCGAATCCAGCCCAGCCAATTCTCTCCGCCCTAAGCCAAGGGCTCTTCGTTGGCGTCAGCCTTTTGGCCCTGGTGGGTGCCTGCAGCCCGCCCCCGGAGTCGGTTCCGGAGGTCAGTGCGAAGGATGGGGCAGCGCCGGCCCCGGGAGACCCATCCGCGCCCGCACCCGGGGCGCAACCGATGGCGCCCACACGGGGTCGCGGCATGCTGGTCATTGTGGTCGACGCACTGCGTTTCGATCACACCAGTTTGGGTTCCTACGATCGGGACACCACCCCGCAGCTCAAGGCCCTAGCTGAAGAACAAGGCATCTTGTTCAACAACGCGTGGTCGGTAGCGCCTGAGCTGATCCCGTCCCACGTTTCCTTGCTCACGGGCTGTGACCCGGCAGTCGCACGCCGGCCCAATGTGATCTTGAGCGACGGTACGCGCCTGCCTCCCCTTACCAACTGGTTTATTCCCGAGAGTGTTCCTCGCCTGGCGCGTGAGTTCCTAGTGAATGGTTGGCGCACGGCGGCCTTTGTGGACCATGCGCACATCAGTGGGCGGCGTGGGTTTGATGATGGATTTCGGGACTTCGTCGACGTGGGCGGGGCGCGCTCCGACGAGGCCCGCGAGGTCGGCCTGCCCGGCGTGACACGGCGCTTCTACCAGTGGCTCTTGAACTTGGGCGAGCATGAAGACTGGATGGCCTACATCCACTGGAATGACCTGGAGGCCATGTGGGAAGAGCCCTACCTCGACGAAGAACTCGCCGCGGACCAGCGAGTGACGTCCTTCCGCTTGCGGTCGGAATTGGATTACTACCCACCCGTTGGCGGGGACGAGCCCCTCTTTCACGCCCTGCCTCCCTCGCGCGCCACGCTTCCCCTGCGAACCCTGGCCGAGTACGAGGTGCGCTACGACGCAGCCATCCGCCGTCGACTCGACAAGACACTGGACAGGGTGTTTGACAGGATGGCTGGTGACGGTTTCTGGGACCGAACTTCAGTCTTGGTCGTAGGTAGCTTCGGAATCGGGTTTGGTGAATCGGGTTTGATCGTCGATTCAGGGACTTTCTCGGACGTGGATCTCCACGTACCGGTGCTGCTGCGCCCGGCGCCGGAAGTCGGCCTGCCTACCGGGATCGTTCGGTCCGAATTGGTGAGTAGCGTGGATCTAATGCCGACGCTCCTGGACTTGGCCGGGATCGATATCCCTGCCGGTGTGCACGGCCACTCACTGCTGCCGCTGGTGCGTGGTGAACAGGATCGCGTTCGCGATTGGGCCTACGCGTCCCACGGCCCCTTGGCTCCGTCGGGGCGACCCGAGGTTCAGGTGGGGGGAGCGCGCTACGGGTTCGCGGCGATCGAAGAGGATCGCATTTACTCCATTCAGTGGCCGGGTTTCGGTGGATCTGGAGCACTGTCAGCGAGCTGGTTTGGGGACTCAAACTCGCATCGCGATGACGCCCTGGAAGCCCTAAAGGTCTTCAGCGAGGATCCAGTGCCAGGAAACATGGGCCGCAGTGCGCTGGGACCCGATGTGTCTCGACTGCGAGCTCTGGGCGAAGAACGGCACATGGCACTCGATCGAGTTCGCGAGGTGCTTCATCCATCGCCCTGGAACGTGGAGAAGCGTAGCCCGCAAGTGATTGCTGAGTTGCGCGCGCAGGGGCTGATTGGGGATACTCCCGAGTGATTCCTGCGGGAGTCCGACTCGCACCCCAGCTCTCGTGAATATCCTCCTCGTCTCCAACGGCTTTCCACCCAGCGGGCAGTGGGGCACGGAGTTCTATACCTACCAGCTGGCGACGGGGCTGGTCGCGAGGGGCCATGCCGTCACGGTGTTCTGTCCGGAGCGACGGGCGGGTGCCCCGCGCTACTCCACAAACCGCAGTACGCGCTACGGAGTCACCTTGGTCGAGGTTTGCAACGGCGGAGATCCCAAGAAGTCTTTCCGTGATAGTTACCGCAACGAGGGTATCGAGCAGGTCTTTGACGACCTCTTGTCCGAGACCCGGCCCGACGTAGTGCACTTCATTCATATGCTGTGGGGTCTGTCTGTGCGCTTGCCAGAAATTGCCAAGGCGCGCGGGGTTCGAACCCTTGCGACTCTGACGGACTACGGATTGCTCTGCCACCGCGGACAGCGCCTCAACGCCTCTGTCGGCGCTTGTTCGGGCAGTCAACCGGCCAAGTGCGCGCAGTGCATTCGCGAGCCCGGCCCATGGGACGGGAACTCCTTGACCCGTTCGGTAAAACGCGCGGCGGGCCGTAGTCTGGCCAAGGCAGCGAGCCTGGGATTGGACTTGGGAGTCGTCGTGCGCGAGCAGGACCTCGATCAACGCCAGGACGCTGTCCGGTCCGCGATGACTTTCGTCGACGCATGGGTCGCACCCACCAAGGCGTTGGCCGGCCCGTTCCTCGAGTCTGGCGTCGACGCGGGAAGGCTGAGCGTGGTGCCCTACGCCATCGATGAAGCTCCTTACCGTTCGGCGCCCGCGCGCATGCAGGCCGATCGGGTGCGCTTTGGCTTCCTCGGACAGTTCCTGCCCCACAAGGGGTTGCACGTGCTCTTTGACGCCATCCGGATCTTGCAGCACCGGCTTCCGGAGTCCGTCGAAGCGTGGGACGTGATCGTGCACGGCAACAAGGTAGGGGGTCGCAACGGACGCTATATGCGCAGCATTTGGAGCGAGGACCTGATGGACCGGGTCCACATCGAGGGTCCCTTTGAACCCCTGCGCGCTCCGCAAGTCCTGGCCGGCCTCGACGCGGCCGTCTTGCCGTCCCTTTGGGACGAGAATGCTCCGCTGACTGTGCTCCAAGCCCGCGCCGCAGGTGTCCCGATCATCGCCAGCGACGTGCCCGGTGTGCGGGAAGTCGTGGAGCAAGGCCGTGGTGCACAGCTATTCCCGCCGGGGGATGCAGCAGCCCTGGCCGCCAGCATGCGCGCGCTGATCTTGGACCCGCCCCTCCGTGATCCGGATCGCTCGCCACAACCCCTGGCGCTCGATGATCACCTGGAAGCCATCGAGTCCTTGTACGGAGGCTTGGGGGTCTGCGAAATCCATCCTCGCCGTCGGCCCTCTGCTCCGGCGTCGAGCAATGGCCGTACGGAGCGCTTCCCCCTTTCGCCCACTCCGCGCACGGTTCCTCAGCCGTTGGCCTGACCCGTGGAGACCCCGCGTTCCATCGGGCTTCTCTGCCGCGGTTGGGCTCCCGATGGTGGCGGCGTTGAGTCTCACACCCTGGGTTTGGCTCAGTCACTGCTGGAGCATGGCGTGTGCGTGGAGGTGCTGTGTACGGGCCATGATCCTGAGGCTCCCTCCTACGCGGTGGGGGACTGGCATCAGGCTGGCGTGCGCGTGCGACGCATGAATCTGCGGGGCTCCGCCCCGAATTCGCTGGAGTCCATGGACTCCGACCCCCGCGCCGACGCGCGAGTGCGCGAGTGGTTGGACCACACACAGCCGGATATCGTCCACGTCCATCATCTCTCGGGCTTCGGCTTTGGAGCCCTGACTGAAATTGCACGGCAGGGAGTGGCCCTGGTGGTGACTCTGCACGACTACTGGACCCTGTGTCCGCGGGGCCAGATGTTCACGCCTGCCGGAGATACCTGCACGCGTGTCGACGGCCCCACTTGCAGCCAGTGCATTGCCGACACCTGGCCGGGACTGGTGCCTTCTGCGGAGGAGGTTTGCAATCGACTGGAGCGCGCACGCCGAGCGCTGACCCTCGCACACCGGTTGATCGTCCCCTCCAGGGCCGCCGCACAAGTCATGCGACGAGCCGGGTTCGAGGGCCTGCACTTTGATTGCGTGCCAAATGCCTTGGATGCCACGACTCTGGCCCGTGAAGTGACGCGCCTGCGCGCCGGTCGGCCTGTCGGCAAGCGTCTCGGAGTCATTGGAGCTGTGCAACCCAGCAAGGGTGCACTGGAACTGGCCCAAGCCTTGGTCCAGGCCAACGTGCCAGGCCTAGTGCTGGATGTGCACGGGCACCTCGCGGATTACCACGGAAACACTGAATACGTCGATGCGCTGAAGGCGCTTGCTCGCTCGGACTCCCGTATTCGTCTGCACGGCCCTTTCGAGATGCTCGACTTGCCGCGCGTCTTGGCCACTCTCGACGCAGTGGCCGTCCCCTCCCTTTGGGAAGAGGTCTATGGACTAGGCGCACGTGAAGCCCGCGGCGTTGGACTGCCCGTCATGGTTGCGGGGCGAGGGGGGTTGACCGAGTGGAAGGAGGATGCGGGCGTCACAGTTGTTTCTGGGGCCGGGGTAGACGTTTGGATTGAGCACCTGATCCAGTTTGACTTTGTCCCCACAGCTCCCGCGCACGGTCGTTCCACGAGCCAGCCCGGGGGAGGCGTTCTTGACCTCTACGCCGGGGTCCTCCCGTCCGCCGCGCCTCGGGGGGCCGGGCCGAGAGTCGGGGCCAGCGCTTCTTGATCCCAGCCGGCGAGGTGGAGCCCGTCGAACGTGATGCCCCTGCAAGGCCCCGAGAGGCTGGACGATCGTCAAAATGGTTGCGCTCCGGGGTGAACCGCACCACCCTGATGTGTCGGAATGGATCACATGGGTGCTGAAATTCCGGTGCTTTCAAGAAGTGCGCTTTCGAAGTCCCGACCATTCTCAGAGTGCTCGGATGAGCAGGCCGCCCTTCACCCCGCCTGATAGCAAAGACCCCTGACAGGCCGTCTGGTCCAGGACCGGACGGCCAAGCGCCTCTCGATCTCTCACAGTCCTCCGGAGGACCTGCCCTGTGAACAAGAATGCACTCATTCAGTATGTCGCGGCCGAGCTGCCAACATCCAAACTCAAGGCGGGCCTGCTCGTGAACACGGTGCTTTCGGGGATCAGCGAGGGCTTGAAGGCCGACGAGTCCGTGACCCTGACGGGTTTTGGCACCTTTGAAGTGCGCGCGACCAAGGCGCGCGCAGGCAGGGATCCGAACACGGGCAACCCGATCCAGATTGCAGCTGGCAGGCGCGTGGCTTTTAAGGTCGGCCGCGGGTTGCGTGGTGAAATCGACAAGGCCAAGGCCGGTTCCTAGACTAGGTCTAGACGGTCGCACACAAGCAAGATCACTCGTCCCAATCGCGACGCTTGTTCTTGTTCCACCAACGCTGCCAGGCTTCGGGGCTGGCCATGGACGTGTGTGACAGTTTGCGCATGGAGGCGTTGGCAGGGCTGTTGACCGCGCGCCAGATTTCCTGAGACGTGGTATCCAGGCTGCGGGCGTTGGCCTGGGCTTGCAACAGGGCCTTCATGAGGTCCTCAAACAACTGCTTGCGCACTTTTGAGGGTTCGTGGCTGAACATGCCCAGGCCCGTGGCAGCGGCGCTCTTGAAAGTGGGCCGTACGTCCTTGAGCAGATCGCGAAGTTCCTCACGCGCCAGCTTGGACTTGGTTCGCCCTAGGGCCAGGATCAACTCGCGTTGCAGGGGCAGGTCAGACTTGTGTCGGCCGTGGTCGATCCACTTGATGAGGGGTTTGCTGGCGGCGGTGCCCATGCCCCCCAGGCCACGGGCTGCGAGGATGAAGAGGGCGGTCTTCTGGGAGCCATCCTTGTTGGGCCGCCGCTGGGCGAGGAACACGCGGTCGAGTCCCCGAATGATGGCCTGCCTGTCCCTTGGTCCAGAGGATCGGAATTCGCGCCCCAACTGCACGACGCGCTGGATAGCCTCGCTATCTCCGGGGTCTGAGCGTCCGCTCTTGCGCGCAAAATCAGCCAACTCATCCAGCAGGGTCTCGACCAGCGCGCGATTGTCCGAGCGGTCCTTCTGGATCGGACTGGCCCACAGGCCGGTGGGCAGGAGGCAGGCCAGCAAGACCAGCAGCGTGACGCGTCGGGTGAGTGTGTACATGGATTCTCTGCGACAGCAATCCTAAGCCCGCACGACCCGTCGCGCAGGAACTCGCAGGCATCCAGCCCAGGCATCGTGCAGGCGACCAGCCAGGCGCGGCCATGAATGACGTTCTCGAATCCTCTCACGCCCCCGTTGGGCTTGCTCGCTGGCCGCTGCGGGTCCATCAAGCAATGTCAACAGGGCTTTCTCCCAGTCGTGCGGCTCGGGTACCAGGGTTAGGTGGTCGCCGTCGGTCAGTTCCAGTCCCTCCGCCGCAGTGGGGCTCGCGAGCACGGGGCAACCCGCGGCGAGGGCTTCACAGATCTTGACACGTGAACCGCCACCGATGCCGAGCGGGGCAACCAGTGCCTCTGAGCGTTCCAAGAAGGGCAGGACCTCGGGCACGTCCGCCTGCAGTGTGACCCCCTCGCGGATCAGAGCATCCACCCGTGGCCCGGGTCGCGCACCGACGATCTGCAAGTGCAGGTCTGGGTTGTGACTGCGCGCGGTTAGCAATTGGGGCACGAAGGACTCTAGCGCGCGAACATTGGGTTCGTAGTCGAGGCTGCCCAGGAATAGGACACGGCCTTGAACGGGGCGGCGCTGGGCTCCCTCGAAGTGCCGGGTGTCCGCACCACAGGCGATCACATGGGCGCGTACATGTGGGTGACGAGTGTGCAGTCGTTGTGCGTCTTCCAAGCCGCAAACCACGTGATGTAGGGTGCGAGTGCAGGCCTTGTCCTCTAGGCGATCCCAGCGCGAACAGGTCGAGCGCTTATGCCCGAGCGCGCGCGCGTGGTCCAGATCCAACTTGTGGTGGTGCACAACCAAGGGTACCGGCACTTTGGCCGGCAGATACGGCAGGAGCAACATCTCATCCAGGTGGACGAGGTCAAAGTCCTGCCAGCGAACAGAATCTCGCAGGTGGCGTCGCAGCGAGCCGGAATGGAACCAACGCACGGGGGGTGGCGCGCTGAGCCGCATGGGCAAGGGAGCCGGGCTGCGCGGATGGCTCGTGAAGCTCTCGACCGTCGCACCCCACTCAAACTCGTCGATCGGAGTTGCCCCGGGTTCTCGCACGCAATGCATGTGCACCATGGGGCGAGGCGCGAGTTGAGCCAGGCCGCGCAGCAGTTCGAGCGTCCGGATCCGTCCGCCTGAACGGGGTGGCCAGGGCACTACCGGCGACAGGAACAGAACCCTCACGGCCCTAGCTCCGGTCCTGATCCAAAGCGGGCCAGCGTCCATCCTGTCTCATCTCCAACGAGTAAGGCACCGTGACCAGGATCCAAGATCAGCGCGTGACTCTTTCCAAAGGGCAGGCCGAGCGCACGAGCCACGATCGAACGCACGACGTTGCGGTGGGCGGCTATGGCCAGTCGCGACACTCCTTGCGTCGCTTCAGTAAAGGCGGACCACGTTCGATCACCTAGCTCCGATTCGGTCTCCCCCCCGTGCCCACGCCAGTTGGCCGGATCGCGCCAGTAGAGCTGGGCCTCGGCATCCCAGCGAGCCTGGTAGTCAGGGCACGCAAGCACCTGCCAGTCACCGCGATTCAATTCCCCGAGTCGCGCGTCAACGTCAAGTTTCACGCCGCAGCGCGCTGCGATGGACTCGCCCATACGCCGCGCACGGCTGAGAGGGGAGGCCACGACCCGCTCGATCTCGCTGCCCGCCAGGGCTTCGGCGATGGCTTGGTTTTGCGCTTCCCCCAGAGCAGAAAGGGGCACATCGAGGGCCCCATAGGCTTGGTTCGAATAGGTCTGATCCACTTGCCCATGACGGATCAGCCAGACCTGGATCGCTTGCGGCGGACTCTCTCCCGGCTTTCGCGCTGGATCGCCGGGGGGGCCGGGCGCGGGCTGCGGAATGGGGGGCGGACTCAGTTGCATGGGCGCAGCCTAGCAGCCACGAGCGGCGATCGGCCAAGTGGGGCGGACAGTGGAAAGTGCTCTTCCAGCCATGGTCTAGGGGCGGATATAACTCTAACGTAAGCTGCCAAGTTGCCTGGGTCCGCCCCTGGGCCCCGAGCACCAGAGCCCCCGCCCCATCTCCAAAGGAACCGACAGCCCATGCCCACCGTTACCTTCTCCCACACCGGCACTACCCTCGAAGTCGAGGCTGGCGTTTCCTTTCTCTCAGCCTGCGAGGACTCCGACGCTCCCGCCGATTTCGGTTGCCGGTCCGGCGTTTGCGGCACGTGCATACTCGTCGTCGAAGCGGGTGCCGAGAACTTGAATGAGGCCATTGATGAGGAAATGGACGTAGCAAGCGGTTTCAGCTCTGAGCAGGGCGCCCGACTCGGTTGTCAGTTGATCGTCAACGGCGACGTGACCGTCCGACCGGCCTAGGTCTAGGAACCGCAGTCAAAATCCGCTTCGACCTGCGGATCGGCAGGCAAGCGTAGGGTCCTGGTGTCGGCCTGCTGTTGAGTCTTAGGCAGGTTCTTGCGCAGCAGGTTCAGCACGCGCTCCGCCGTAGCGCGGTAGCCCGTCAGTTTGCCTCCGTACACGCTGAGAAACGTGGGGCGCTGGGGATCATCGGGAGAGAGGATGACCTCTCGCGATCGATTGAAGGCCTTTCCGTCACCGCCGGGCAATACGCGTAGTCCCGCCCAAGCGTCCAGCACCTTGGTTGGATGGTCTGGGAAGTAGTGCCGCAGGATGTCGAGCAGGTAGTCGACCTCCTCCAAGCGCGGCTCAACTTGTCCGGGATCACCGCTGTAGGGAGTTTCTGTGGTGCCGACCAAAGTGTGGTTCTTCCAAGGCATGACGAAGACGGCTCTTCGGTCCTCGGTCGCCTCGGTGTAGTAGATGCCCGCCTCCATGGGCCCTTCCACTTCGATGTGTGCTCCGCCCACCAACTCAACTGGGCGTCGCGGAGGGGCGGGTTGGAAGCCACTCAAGACCGCGTTGGCCCATGGTCCTGCTGCATTGACCACCACGCGCGCCTGCACCTCACGCACTTCGTCATTCAGGCGCAATCGCACTAGCCAGTGGTCAGAGCGGCGCTCGCCACCCAGAACCTCGGCACCCACAGCAACCCGGGCACCCAGTTCGGCGGCCGAAGCTGTCACGGCCCGACACAGGGCGGCATCGTCGGTTTGGCCATCCTGGTAGCGGTAGACTGCCCTCAAGCCGTCCAATTGCAGCCCATCCAGTGAATCCCATTGGTCACGGTCAACGCAGTCGTAGCGAGCGTCCGCATGCAGGCCACCCAAGAGCGCGTAGAGGCTCAGCCCCGTTCGGATCTTCAGTCGCCCCCTCGACGTGTGCTTGTAGACGGGTATGTGGAACCGCACTAGGCGCACCAGGTGGGGGGCGATGCTCAACAAGGTCTTCCGTTCCCTGAGGGACTCGCGTACGAGCGAGAACTGCATGCTCTCCAAGTAGCGTAGGCCGCCGTGGATCAGTTTGCTCGAACGACTGGACGTGCCCGCGGCGATTGACTCGCGTTCTACCAGCAGCACATCGTAGCCGGCGGCAGCCAAGGCCTGGGCAGTGCCCGCGCCCTGGATTCCTGCTCCGATCACCAGGGCTGTGGTGGAGTCGAGCGGCATGGTCACTGAGCATCCGGTGCAGTCACTGAAGAAGCAAGGAAGCTAGGTGCGGCTTGGCCACTCGACGGGAGCTGGCAGATGCGGTACACACAGGGCCACCCCTTGAGGAACCTGTCCATGAGTTTGCCGACTAGCAACGACGAGTTGCTACTACTCCACAACCCCCGCTGCTCGAAGAGCCGCCAAGTGAAGGCCCTGCTCGAGGAGCGTGGTGTTGATTTCACTGAGCGCCGCTATCTAGATGATGCGCTCGACAGCGAGGAGCTGGCCGAGCTTGGCAGGCGACTGGGTCTGCCGCTGGCGCAGTGGGTGCGCAGAAAGGAAGCGGCCTTCGCGGAGAGCGGGTTGTCCGCGGATAGCAGTGAGGAAGAGCTGGCCGCCGCGGTATGCAACGCTCCAATCCTCATGGAGCGTCCTATCCTCATTCGAGGGCAAGCGGCGCGGGTGGGTCGTCCGCCCGAGAATGTTCTCCCTCTGTTCTAGGTCGGCCATGGACAGCGAAGTTGTTCTCGACGTCCAGGGATTGAGCCGCAAATTCGGAGAGCAGCTGGCCGTGGATGAACTGTGCCTGCAGGTCCGAGCAGGCGAGATCTTGGGTCTGGTTGGGCCCAACGGGGCAGGTAAGACGACCACCCTGAGGTCCTTGGCGGGCATCTTGCCACTGCAAGACGGAGACGTGCGCGTGGCGGGATTCGATGTTCGTGAGGAAGAACTGCAGGCAAAAGGGGCCTTGGCCTGGGTTCCAGACGACGCCAAGCCCTTCGAAAGCCTGACCGTGCTCGAGCAATTGGAGTTTAACGCACATCTCTACAAGACTGAGCATTGGCGCGACCGGGCCGAGGCCTTGCTCGAGCGATTTGACCTGAGCGAGAAAAGGGATGCGATCGGTTCGGAGCTCTCGCGCGGGATGCGACAGAAACTCGCGCTGTGTTGCGCGTGGATTGCCGATCCCAAACTCGTGCTAATGGATGAGCCACTGCTCGGACTCGATCCGCGGGGGATCCGCGAGGCACGGTTGGCCATTCGAGAGTGGGCGGACTCGGGTGTCGCCGTTGTCCTCTCGTCCCACCTGCTGGAATGGATTGAGGCGCTGGCAGACCGGATTCTGATCATGGATCGTGGCCAAGCAGTCTTCACTGGGACGATTGATCAGGCTCGGTCGGACCTGGCCGGTGGATCCGACGGGAGTCTCGAGGAGATTTTCCTGTCCATCACGGGTCCGGGCGCAACGGCGGAATCGGTGAAGTAACGTGGCGCTGCTCGACCCGGCGCTTGTGCTTCTCCTGCGCCTGAAGCGTAGGGCGTACTGGCGCGGCTTCAAGCGTCGACTGTCGACGAAACGGGGGCGCTTGTTCGCCTTCGCGGGAGCACTCTTCACCCTGCTCTGGCTGGGCGCGATGAGCCTGGGTCCCTCCGCGCGGCAAGCGTCGGCGGACTTCGCGCTGCCAACCGCTCGCTACATCCTGACCTTCTTTGCCTTTCTCTCGGCTGGGTCAGCACTGCTCTACCGCGGGCTGTACATGCCCGAGGATGAAATCGAGCGGCTGTTCAGTGCTCCCCTGAGTCGGCCCGATCTCGTGCGCTACCGATTATTGACTAGCTTCGGTCGCGAGATTCTCTTCGCGGTGTTCATTGGAATTCTGCTCGCCCGCCGGATGCCCCGCCCAGAGTTCGCCTTTCTAGGATCCCTGCTCTCCATGTGGGCCATCACCTGTGGATCGAAGGGCCTGTCGATTCTCGTTGGCGACGCGCATCAGAAGGGTGCCCGCCTGATCAGTCGTATCCCGCGCGGGTGGCTGCGTCTGCTGGTGGGGGTCGGCCTGTGGGCTGTTTTTGCGTTGGCCGTGATGGGCATCGGGGACAGTGAACTGAGCGATGCGGCCCCTCGCTCTTTGATGAGCATTGTGGGGGACACGACCTGGCTGAACTGGGTTTCTTTCCCTTCGCTGCCATGGGCGCGGGCCATCTCTGCCAGCACTCTCTCGGAATTTCTGCCAGCTTTTGGGCTGTGCCTGGTCTTGACGGCCCTGCTCTTTGAAATCGCCGCGCGCATTCCCTCCGACTTCAGGGAACTGTCACTACAGACCTCAGCGGAGGTCAATCTGAAACGCGCACGCGCCGGAACTACATCCGCCATGTCGGTCTCAGCCAATCGCAGGCACTTGCCGTTCGTGCTCGGGCGCAGCCAATTCGGGTCGATTTTTTGGATGCGCTTGACGTCCATCATTCGGCGAGCACGGGGGGCGTTGATCTTCTCCGTAGCGATCACTGGATTCGGGGCGTACTTCATTTCGACAGTCTTCGACTCAGCCCACACTGAGGGATTGGTAGGTCTTGGCCTGATGTGTCTGATCTACATGAGTGCTGGTCTGAGATTTGATTTCCGGTCGGACTTGGACCACTTGGAGTCCATGCGCGCATGGCCGGTGTCTGCCGCCAAGGTATTTGCGGCCTCGATCCTGCCCCTCGTCTGCTGGGAGTCACTGTTGTTCTGGGCGGCCTTGATTGCCCTCCGGCTGGCCGGTTTCTTTCATGCAGATCAGATGATTCCGTGCGCCGTTCTGTTTCCGCCCGTTGCGATCTTCTGGGTGGGCATGGAAAACATTCTGTTCCTGCTCAATCCCGTACGCATCGAACCGGGTCAGGGAGCGGCCATGCAGCACACCGGACGCCGGCTGATCTTGCTGCTTCTGCGAATGGCCCTGCTCGCGATTGGCGCGGGATTGGTCTGGGGAGGCACGTGGGTCGGTGGCGCGCTGGGCGCCACTCTTGGCGTTGGAGAATGGGCTGAGACTTGGGCTCTCAGCGTTTCCTTGGGCGTCGTGGTGCTGGTCTGGGTGGGCGCCGTACTCTGGGCTGGCGGTCGCGCGTTTGAGCGCATGGGAATCGAGAACGTCGACCCCTAGAGAGCCCAGCTGGCGCTTGCATATTCTCTCCCTAGGGCTGCCCTGGGGGGCGCGAGGGGCTAGGATCTGGCCCACTTCCAAGCATTTGTGCCCGTACTTCTGCCTAGCATCCCTTGACCGCTTCCCCCGATCGACAGAACGCGAACCGCATGCGTGCCCTGGCACTGCTCGTGGGAAGTTTCTGCGCCTTGACGGTCGTTGCCTACAGCGATTTTCCCCGCGCGGCCGCTTCGTCTATCAGCGACCAAGCTCGGCAGGGGTTGGATGTGTGGCGCAGGAACAACTGTCAAGTTTGTCACCAAATCCATGGCTTCGGTGGATTCCACGGGCCAGACCTGACGAACAGGTTGACCGATGGCGTGCTCGATGTGGAGTTGATGCAAGTCATCTCAACGGGACGCGGTCGCATGCCGGCGTTCGAGTTTTCGGAGGATGATCTGGATGCATTGGTGGCCTGGCTGCGTTGGATGGATGGTACGGGCCAGGCTCAACCCGAGCCCCTCCAGGAGGGCAAACCTCCAGTCGCCTCGATGCACTTCCAGGGGCTTGTCGACATGGCAACCGACGAAGCGCTGGTTTCGATCAGCGACCCGGCTAGGCAAGGGCTTGAAGTCTGGACCACTATGCAATGCGGCACGTGCCACCGACCCTTCCAAAAGGGCCTCTTGCGCGAACCCGATCTGACCGCCGCCGCCACCGACCGATCCTTTGAGAACATGCGCAAGATCCTCAGCGAAGGCCTGGGGCGAATGCCCGCCACGCCCCTGGATGACACCCAAGTGCGTGCCCTGCAGGCTTTCTTGGAGTGGGTAGCCCTGAACCGCTCCGTCCTGGCGGAGTTGAACTTGGAGTTCACAGAATACGAGCCATTCAGCTGGTCAAAGCTCCCGTGGTTTGAGTACCGATGAGCGCTTCTAGTTCGCGCCCTGCAGAGTCCTGGGGTTCTTCGTCGCCCTTCAACGGATTTCGCCCCTTGGTCTGGTTGGGTGTTCTGGCACTGGGTGCCTGCAGTCTGACCTTTCTGATGGGTCTGCCCGTCGCTCTGACGTACACGGAGCAATTCACCCTGCTGCGGGAGTGGGGAATCACCCTCCAGCATCTGCGCCCGATTCACGAATCCTGCGCGTTCGCTTGGGTGTTCATCGGGGGCGTCACCATCGTTCACCTGTGGCTTGTCCAGGCCTACGGTCCCCCTGACGCGGCCATGCGCAAGCGCACCCTGGCCATGGTGCTGCTTTGGACCGCGGCGGGTATCGGAATCTTGACCAGTTTGATCACCGGTCACTTCACCGGTCGCGAGTACCTGGGCTATTCACCCTGGTTCTCGATCTTGATCGTGCTCGGTTGGCTGCTCTTTGCCATCAACTTCTATCAACGCGTGGGGTTCTCTCTGAGAGGGCGGCCGGTCTACGTGATGATGTGGTGGCTGGCGATCCCCTTGTTTCTGTTCACCTACGCAGAAGCTCACGCCTACCTGCTTGAATACGTATCTCTGCGTCCGCTGCGCGATCTGGCGATCCAGTGGAAGTCAGCCGGGGCGCATGTGGGGTCATTTAATTTGCTGGCGTACGGCTCCCTCATGTTCGTGGCCTGCGCCCTGCGGAAGAGCGAAGACTACGCCCACTCGAACACGGCCTTTGCGTTCTTCACGGTCGGCCTGTTGAACACGTTTACCAACTACGGGCACCACACCTACCACTTGCCCCAGTCGGCCTGGATTCACTGGGTCAGTTTCATCGTCAGCATGCTGGAATTGGTCATCTTGGCCAAGGTGTTCCTCGATGTCGGCAAGCTACTCAAGCAGGACGCAGCAGCGTCAGAGCACCCGGTCATTAGTGGCTTCATGCGTTCGGCGACCCTCTGGACGTTCTTGATGTTGACGCTATCCATCATCATCGCTGTGCCTCCCCTGAACGCCCTGCTGCACGGGACTCACGCGGTCTCTGCCCACGTCATGGGCAGCATGGTGGGAATCGACTCGATGATCTTGTGGGCCGCTATGGGCTACTTGGTCAGCCGCGCTCTCGGACCCGGACACGCAATTCTGCAGACACCTTCCGTGCGCCGGGCTCTGCGGCTGATCAACATTTGCCTGTTCGTGTTCATCTTGATCTACCTGTTGCGCGGGGCCAGCGATGGTTGGTCGCGCTACGCTGGCGCTGCAGCTCCCGACTATTCGGCGTTTGTTGCCCTCTTCCCGACCCTGATGATCCTCTCTGGCGCCGGCTTGATGCTCTCCGTCCTATGGATTCTGATCCATTGGATCATCGGCCTGGTGAAGTCCGAGACCGCTGCCCAAGGCTGACGGTTAGTCGCTGAGAGGGCGCAGCTGAGCCAGGGCCGCCAGCAGGTGAGGCTCTGCCCGCTCTCGTGTGGCTTGATTCGTGAACGCCGCAAAGCTCAAGGGGGTTTCTGTGTCCCAGGGGAAATCGAGTTCGGCCCCTTCGAGACTCGTGACCACGGCACCGGCTTCTTGGACACACAGGATCGCTCCCGCAACGTCGTAGGGTTTGGTGGTCTGGGCGGGCCTACCCCGGTGCTGTGCAATGGCCTGGCGTGCATCCACAACCATGCGGTATGTGCCCATTGCCGTGAGCGCCAGCTGGCCTGCATTGCAGATGTACTGATCGTCGTAGCAGTGAACGAGTTCAGCCCCTTCTTCGCTCTCGAGGCGTTGGAAGAAATCGAACGCCAACTGCGCCACGTTCGCGCGCAGGTCTGGGTGGAACGCAAAGAAGGGCATGTAGCCGTGATCCATGCGGTCGTCCCCGTCGACCCGCAGTTCCCGTGAGTTTATGAGTTGGCTCGTCGCCAGTTCGATCTCGCCCACCCGGGTCCCTGCTCCGCGACGCGCACTCAGTCTCCTGGCCACACGCGCCCTAGAATCGGGCAGCTCCATGAGGCAGGCGGCGCAGGCCTCGCGCTGGCGCGGGGTACCGGCGCCCGGTGGGGCCAGGGCGATGACTGCCCAGGCAGAGCGCAGGTCGAGCATCAGGTGGCGCGTGCCATCCACCGGGTCCACACACAGGCGCGGTCCGCCGTGGTCGAAGCCATCCAGTTCACGCACGCCCCCGGACCCGTCCGGACCGCGGTGTCGCCAACCGGCATCCTCAGTCAGCAGGGAGATGGGTGCAAGTTGTGCTCGTTCGTCCAACCACTGACTGAGCTCAGATTCCACCGCTTCGTCGATCCCGAATGTGGTGTCCCCGGCGCCCATCGACAGGGGCCGGCTGACCGTTTCCAGACGATCGGCCTGCAGGGCCGCGGCCATGGTCAGGCGAGCACAGGCCCTCAGGCGCTCAGCCAAGTCCTCGAGGTGCGGCAGCCAGGTGTCCGCCCACTCGGCAACGCTGCTGGGCTGAGGCTGCGGGGCCGGTTCCGGGGAGTGATTCATAGTCGGATCAGCATACAGAGCCTCAACCCAAGGGAGCTGCGGTTGCCGCCCGCGAACAGGACCCTACACTTGCCCGGCCCTTCGACGCCTTCCCTCCTTCTTTGCAATGAACGATCAAGTCCACGAAGTTATCATCATCGGATCCGGCCCCGCCGGATACACCGCCGCCATCTACACCGCGCGCGCGAACCTCAAGCCTACGCTCTTCCAGGGCATGCAGCCGGGGGGCCAGCTGACGATCACAACCGACGTCGAGAACTTCCCGGGTTATCCGGAGGGCGTCATGGGCCCCGCGATGATGGAAGATCTGCAAAAGCAGGCCGAGCGCTTTGGCACGGACATGCAGTTCGAGCACATCACCGAAGTCGACTTCAGCTCGCGTCCGTTCGTGCTGAAATCGGAATTCAACGAGTACAGAACCAAGAGCGTGATTATCTCGACCGGAGCCTCGGCGCGACTGATCGGCTTGGAGGCCGAGAAGGCCTTGATGGGTCACGGTGTCTCAGCCTGCGCCACCTGCGACGGAGCGTTCTTCCCCGACAAGCACGTGCTGATCGTGGGCGGCGGAGACTCGGCCATGGAGGAGGCCATTTACCTAACCCGCTTTGCAAGCAAAGTGACCGTGGTTCACCGCCGTGAGGGTTTCAGCGCGTCGCGCATCATGCTCGATCGCGCACAACGCAACGAGAAGATCGAGTGGCTGCTGCACCGGACGGTGAAGGACATCCTCGCAGGCGACGACGGCAAGGTGAACCGCGTGGTCTTGACCGACCCGCGCGACGGATCGGAATCCGAAGTGGAGTGTGACGGGATTTTCATCGCCATCGGCCACGATCCTAACTCCGAGGTGTTCAAGGGGCAGCTCGACATGGATGACGCGGGCTACCTGACCGTGCATGATGGAACTCGTACATCCGTCGAGGGCGTCTTCGCCAGCGGAGATGTGATGGACAAGCGCTACCGCCAGGCCATCACTGCAGCGGGCACGGGGTGCATGGCAGCCATCGATGCGGAGCGCTGGTTGGAAGAGCAAGAGGGCTAGGCCCCGTCTTCTTTTCTTTGATGCGCCCGGGGTCGGCACTAGACTGACTCGTCATGCGCGTCGCCCTCGTTGTCCACGGCCTACCGCCCCACGTGCGGACGGGCGTCGAGACTCATGCGGCCAACCTCGCCCAAGCCCTGACGCGAGCTGGGCTGGAGGTCGAAGTCTTCGCACCCTGTGCACTAGAGGGTCTAGCGCCCTACTCCCAACGGCGAGAGATGCGAGGCGTGAGGGGGCAGTCTTGGGCCGTCACTTGGATCCACCTCCCGCCTCCGGAACTGTCGGAACCGGGGCACCGCGAGACCATGTGCCGCGCCTTCGGGGCTTTTCTCGACTCGGAACGCCCGGATGTCGTCCACATCGAGCACCTGCAGGATCTGGGACTCGGTGTTCTCGACGCCGTTCGCGAGAGGAGCCTGGCCAGCCTGTACCAGGCGCACGATTTTTTCCTCGTAGCCGATTGTCCCACCCTTTGTGGACCGGACTTGTCCGACCTGGTTGCCGGGGATGTCGATGGATTGGCCCGAGCCCGACTAGGGCGTGCTTTCTTGAGTCGTTTCTCGCAGCTCGGGAATCACCACGGATGGGTCTTGGAGGGCGATCTCGAACGCGAGCCTGCGGAACAATTGCGTGCCATTCTGGACGGACCCGCAGATTCGGTGGATGGGCTGCAAGCAGCGCGCGAGACGATCATCGAGGTTCAAGCCACGGGGCGAGCGATCGCAGCTGGAGTCGACCGTTGCTACGTCAGCTCGCCGCAGCTGCTCAGGGTACTGCAGGCTGAGCTCGGGCGTGCTCTCGAGGTTCAGCCCGCGGGCATCGATGTGCAGCACTTGTCAGCCGGGAAATTGCACACGGACTGCGCGACCTTGCGCTTGGGGTTCTTGGGTGGGATCAGCAAACACAAGGGTCTGCATCTCTTGTTGGATGCCTTCGAGCAGCTCGCCCCGGGCAAGGCTAGCCTGACGATCCACGGTGGCGGCACCGATCGCGTCTACCTGGAACACATGCGTCAACGGGCATCGGCCGTAGGTGCGGAGTGGTGCGGGGACTATCGGACTGAAGAGTTGGGCCGCATCCTGGCGAACGTTGACGTCCTGGTGGTGCCCTCGCTGTGGGTGGAGAATGCCCCCTTCGTCATCATGGAAGCCCACGCTGCGGGCTGCCCAGTCGTCGTCTCGCGCAGTGCGTTCACCGTGGAGCGAGTACGGGAGGGCTTCGACGGACTGCTGTTCGAACGGGGCGACGTCCACTCGCTCGTCACATCGCTAACGCGCCTCATCGTTGAGCCGAGCTTGCTGGCGTTCCTGAGAGGAGGGATCACGGTCCCCTTTGAGCTGAGTCTTGAGGCACAGCAGTGGACCGAGGTGTACGGGGATTTGAAGGCGCAGAAACTAGCGGTTTCTCCCCAGCGGGTGCTGCCCGCTCACCTGGAGGAGTTCGTCAGTCGTTACCGAGACCTCGCGCGTCTGCCCACACGCGAATTGTTCACGCAGGTGTCACGCGGCCTCGAGTCTCTCGCGGATCGCATGGGCCTTGACGAGTCTCCTATGGAATTCACTGCTCGTGCCATTGGCCGCGGCAGCCGTCTGCGCGACGAGGCGCATGAGGGCCGGCGTGTCCAGCAGTGGTTCGAGAACGAGACGCGAAGCCATTCCGAGGCTCTCGTTGAATCTCAAGACCGCGCGTCATGGCGAGAAGAGCAACTTTCTGCGCTTGAGCAGCAGCTGGATTGGTACGCCAAGCGCATCGAGCAGGGCGAAGCGGATATCGAGGGATTGCAAGGCGAGTACGCGCGTCTTGCGCAAGCCAAGGAGCACGCCGACGGCGCCCTAGGAGAATTAAGGCAAGAGAACCAATGGTTGACAGGCCAGGTAGCCGGCCGGGACGCGAGCCAAGTCGAGTTGCAGGCGCGTTTGAGTGACGCGCAAGCAGCACTGGAGAACTACAGCGAGGAACGCGAGTGGCTGCAGGGCGCACTCACCGCACGGGAGGGACAACAACGTGAACTTCAGGCTCAAAAGTCCGACTTGCGGAATGCTCGCGACGAATGCGAGCGTGCTGGAAGCCACGCACGCGGACTCGAGCAGGAGCTCGTCGCCCTGCGAACCCACGAACAGTGGCTACGGGGTGAGGTGCAGTCCCTATTGTCCGGGGTGCTTCCGGATGGGTCGGGAGCTCAGGCTGCGCGACCTGAACCCGACGAGGTGGCCAGGCATCTGACTGCAGGCACACGCGAGTTGACGCGCATCTTGGCCGAATTGGATTGGCGCCGGGCAGAGATGCTGGCGGCGGGGGGCAGTGCCCAAACTCTGAGGTCGCGCTTGATGGGTGGCGACCTGGGCCACCGCGCCCGCCAGTGGCACGCACCTGGGGCGCCTCGAGAGTCGGAGGTGCCTAGATGACGCAACTCATCAGTGCCGTGCTTCCCTCACTTGCGGACACCCAACTCCTGGAGGCCAATCTGCCTCCCCTCCTGCGGGAGCTGGAGGCCTGGAACGCGGAGGTCGTGGTCGTGGACGACACGGGCACCGGAGTTCTCAGTGCCTGGTTGGCCGATCGATTTTCAGACCTCCCTGCAGGCCGACTGCGGGTGATCTCTCGTGACGAGAACGGCGGCTTCGGTCCCGCGCTGCTCAACGGTGCGCGCCTTGCCCGCGGCGAGTACCTGTTGGCCTTGAACCCGGACGTGCGCGTGCGGCCGGGGTTCCTCGCCCCTCTACTCGACGCGCTGGGTGATCCGGAGGTCTTCGCCGCATCGCCCCGAGTCCTGTTGAACGGTGAGCCAAGCCGGCCGGAGTCCCACAACGCCTTGCTAATGGACGACGGCCACTTGCGGGTCGTGGCGCGCGAGGACTCGGGCAGGTCCGACCCCGTACCGATTCCCTTCGCGATTGGCGGGGCGCTCCTCATGCGACGCTCAGAGTTCCTGGCGGGAGGTGGCTTCGACCCACTCTTCGCACCGTTCTACTGGGAGGATGTGGACCTCTGTTTGAGTGCTTGGCGCACGGGCCGGCGCGTAGTGGAGATTCCGCTCTCAGTGGTGGAGCATCACCATCGGGGGACCATTGGCGGAGCGGTTCCCAAGCAAGTCGTGCTCGCCGCGATCGAGAAGAACCGTCACCTGTTGCTCTGGAAGCACCTCGACGATGCCGACGTGGCGCGCGACCACGTCACAGCCATCTGGCGTGACGCACTGGATGCGTCGATGGCCGGTCGCCGAGAGGAGTTGGTCTGGCTGGCCCTTGCTCTGCAGGAGCTTCCGCGTGTGACGGAGAGTCGCGCCGAGCTGGGAGCCCGACCCGTCACGCTCGAAGCGGCCTTGCGCAGAAGTGATCCGGCCTAGCCTCGCCCGCGAACTTGGGTCCATCGGCTCCAGAGCTTCTGAACCCGGATGTCGTGGATGGACTCGGCCGGGCTGTGTATTCTGAGTCTCCATGACCTGTCGCATGTTGAGCGCCTCCGTTCGTGTTGTGAACATGCACACGCGCATGCCCTTCCGATTCGGGATAGGGACTCTGACCTCTCTGCCGCACCTGTTGCTCGAGGTACAAGCGGAGTTTGACGGCCAGCGAGTGTGCGGATTGGCCGCCGAGGGGCTCGTGCCCAAGTGGTTCACCAAGAACCCAGACACGACTCACGCCGAGGACCTGCCAGCCCTGCTGGAGGTGATCACCCGCGCCCTGGCCTCAGGCCCGACGATCGGGGACCAGCCCAACGCCTTCGAGTTTTGGCGAACTCTCTACGCCAGTCAGGAGAGTTGGGCAAAGGGGACGAGTCACCCCCCCTTGCTTTGGAATCTGGGCGTGAGTTTGGTGGAGCGTGCGATGATCGACGGGGCCTGCCGAGCAGCGGGCGTTCCCTTTGGCTGGGCTCTGCGCAGTGGGATGCTGGGCGTTCAACCTGGAGAGTTGCACGAAGAGCTGCAAGGTGTGGGCTGGGAGGCTCTATTGCCCGAAGCTCCCCTGCGCAGTGTGGTGCTGCGCCACACGGTGGGCCTCACCGACCCGCTGACCCTGGAGGACGTGGCCAGCGTTGACCGTGTGGTGGACGGACTCCCCCAAACGTTGGAGGAGTGCATCGCCGAGTACGGTCTCACCCACTTCAAATTGAAGCTGTCGGGCAATGGCGAACACGACCTAGAGCGCCTCAGGCGCATTGGCACCCTTCTCGAGCAGCGAGTAGACGAACCCCGTGTCACTCTGGACGGCAACGAACAGTACGCCGATCTCGGGACCTTTGCCGAAGCCTGGGATGCGATCCGTTCGGATCAGGACTTGGAGTTTCTTTGCAGCCGGATGCTCTTCGTGGAGCAACCCCTGCCCCGTGCCCAGACGTTGTCCAAGTCCACTGCCGACGAGTTACGCGCCTGGGTTGATCGTCCGCTGTTGATTATCGACGAGTCCGACAGCGAGATTCACTCCGCCAGGGCCGCCCTGGATGCCGGATATGCGGGCACCAGTCACAAGAACTGCAAGGGCGTCTTCAAGAGTGTCGCCAACGCGTGTCTTGTGGCGCATCGGTGTCGGCAAGAACCCGAATGCGCGTGGCTGTTGAGCAGTGAAGACCTCACCAACATAGGGCCGGTTGCGCTGCTACAGGACTTGGCCGTGGTCTCCAGCCTGGGCATCACGCACACGGAGCGCAACGGACACCACTACTTCAAGGGTCTGTCCATGTTCCCCGCGCCTGTGCAAGACGATCTGGTTCGAGCCCACGGGGACCTGTACAGGAGGCACCCTGAGGGGTTCGCGACCCTGCGCGTCGATGCCGGGCGCTTGAATCTGGGGACGGTGGCGGACGCCCACTTCGGGCTGGCTGCCGCCTTGGACCCGAGCTTTGCCACACCCCTGGAGGACTGGACTCCTGATAGTCTGACCCACCCGAACGCCGGATCCATCTCATGAATTTCACACACCTTCCGCGGCTCATCCTCCCATCGTCCATATTGCTTTCCGTGGGAGTGGGAGCCTTGAATGCGAACTCGAGTTCGCTCGCCCAAGACTCTCACCTGCTGCACAGTTTCGAGCGCCGTCACCTGACGGACGTGTACTTTTCAGAGGGTGCGGCGGTGGGGGACATCGACGGAGACGGCATTCTGGATGTGACGTCCGGGCCGCAGTGGTTCAAGGGCCCGAGTTTCGAGTTAGGTGGAGAGATCCGACCCGCTGTCCCTCAAGACCGCGCCGGATACACGGACCACTTTTTCTCTTGGGTACGCGACTTCAATGGCGACGGCCACGGGGATGTGCTGGCGGTTGGGTTTCCAGGCACGCCGGGGTACATCTACGAAAACCCTGGTCCAGAGGGCTTGGACGAGCACTGGCAGCGGCACACGATTATGGACAGCGTCGCCAACGAATCTCCGCAGCTGCTTCAACTGGTGGGAGATGAAACCCCAGAACTGGTGTGCACCAACGCCGGGGCGTTTGGCTACGCCACCATCAACTCTGAGGCTCCCTTCGAAGCCTGGACGTTCCATCCCGTCTCGGATGCGGTTGCTCCGCGTCAGTTCGGCCACGGCCTTGGCGTTGGCGATATGGATGGGGACGGCAGACTCGATGTGCTCGCCAAGAACGGTTGGTACGCACAGCCTGCGGATCTAGATGGCGACCCGCGCTGGAGTTTTCATCCGGCTAGTTTCGCGCCCATCGGTGGTGCAGAAATCCACGCCTACGACGTTGACGGCGACGGCGACCAGGATGTGATCACCAGTCTCGCTGCCCATGAGTTTGGCCTGGCCTGGTATGAACAGATCCAAACAGAGGGGAAGAATGCCTTCGTGCAGCACCTCATCATGGGCTCCAAGCCGGAAGAAAACCTCTATGGGCTACATTTCAGCGAACTGCACTCGGTCGCCCTGGCGGATGTGGACGGCGACGGATTCAAGGACATCGTGACCGGCAAGACCTACTACTCTCATCACGAGCAAAGCACGGATTGGGATGCAGGTGCGGTCGTCTACTGGTTTGGACTGCAACGCACCGCCGCGGGCAGCGTACGTTGGGTGCCCCATCTGGCGGCTGCGGAGGCCGGGATCGGAAGGCAGATCGTCCTGGACGACGTCAACGCCGACGGCAAGCTCGACATTATCGTGGGGGGCATGAAGGGCTGCAGTGTGCTGCTGCACCAGACCGAAGCCACGAGTGCCGAGGGCTGGAGGGCTGCCCAACCCAAGATGCGCAAGAGGGACTGAGCGGCTCCCCGAGTCCGGAGGCTTCGTCGGCTGAAAAAACGACAGCACCTCGGGCGTAGATCAGGCAAGCTGGGGCCACTATGCGCCAACTTCTCCTCCCGTCACTGGTGTGCTGTCTTCTGGGGTCCAGTGCATTCAGCCACGAGGCCGTTCTCACTGACCTCGATGCCCGACTGAGCCAGGCGGGCAAGAATCGCGCCGAGCTCGAGCTGGCCCTGGAGCGGGCCCCGGAACCGCAGCGGGCAGACTTGGAATTTCTGATCTTGCACATGCCCGACTCGGACCTGCGCTCCTTGTCGAGTGAGTTCTTGCTCGAGAATCTGGAGTACGCCCACAGGGCATGGGCCGCGAGCCCCTGGAAGAAGAGCATCTCCCGCGAGTTATTCCGCAACGAGATCCTGCCCTATGCCTCGATCAATGAGCGCAGGGATCCATGGCGCAAAGACTTTCATGAGCGCTTCTCGCCTCTCATCGCCGGTGCGACGAGTCCCGGAGAAGCCGCGGCGCTGCTCAACCAGAAGGTCTTCCCTCTGGTGGGAGTGCGGTACTCAACCAAGCGGCGCAAGGCCGACCAGAGTCCCTACGAGTCCATGGAGACGGGGTTGGCTTCGTGCACCGGGCTGTCCGTGCTCCTGGTCGATGCCTGCAGGGCTGTCGGTGTTCCCGCGCGTTTTGTGGGAACACCTCTGTGGTCCGATGGCAGCGGTAACCACTCGTGGGTAGAAGTCTGGGACGAGGGGTGGCACTTCACCGGTGCAGCGGAACCCACGGGAGATGATCTGGACCGCGCGTGGTTCACGGGCCGGGCCTCCAAGGCCATCCCCGCCGACAGCCGCCACGGGATTTTCGCCGTGAGTTTCATGCACACGGCTCGGCGCTTTCCCCTGGTTTGGCGTCCCAATGCGGATTCTGTGTACGCAGTGGATGTGACCGGTCGCTACGTGGGTGGCGGTCAGCCTTGGCCAGACGGAACCGTGCGGGTTCGCTTTCGCGCAATGGATGGGGGAGATCGCTGCGCCGGTCAAGTTGTCGTCTCCACCAAGCCGGGCGAGTCCGCCTTCGAGGGGTTCACTAGGGGCGAGAGTAACGACGCCAACGATCTGCTCACGGCCTTCTTGGTTCCAGGCCGACAGTACGTGGCCAATTGGCATGGCAAGGAGAGGCAGGCACAAGTCGTCTTCGAGGTTGAGCGCGACGAACAGGTCGTGGAATTCGAGCTTACTCGGAACGAAGCCGCCCCGGCGGAGAACCTGACTCAAGCACAAGCCACGGCCCTCACGGCAGAACTGTGGGAAGCGCACGCAGAGCGCATCCGAGCTGAGCGCGCCGACGAGCTCAAGTCACGTGTGCTGGAAATCGGTTCACAGCGCATGCCCTTTTGGTACACGACCTACGGCGAAGCTCCCGCGGCAGGACACAGCCTGTGGATTTCCATGCACGGTGGAGGCGGTGCCCCAGCCGCTGTGAACGATCAGCAATGGGAGAATCAAAAGCACCTCTACAAACTTGAGGAGGGCATCTATCTCGCCCCGCGCGCCCCCACGAATACATGGAACCTGTGGCACCAGGGCCACATTGACGACTTCTTTGACCGGTTGATCGAGGACATGGTCGTCTTGGAGGGTATCGACCCCACGCGTGTTTATCTTCTCGGCTATTCAGCCGGAGGTGACGGGGTTTATCAGCTCGCCCCGCGCATGGCCGACCGTTGGGGAGCGGCGGCCATGATGGCTGGGCATCCAAACGAAACGGCTCCCGACGGTCTACGGAACCTGCCGTTCACCCTGCACGTGGGGGGTGACGATGGCGCCTACGATCGGAACAAGGTAGCCGGGCGCTGGCGTGACCTGCTCGCTGGCCTACGAGAAGCCGACCCGGGTGGTTACGAGCACTGGGTGGAGATTCATGCTGGCAAGGGCCACTGGATGGACCGCGAGGATGGAGCCGCTTTGCCTTGGATGGCCAGCCGGTCACGCAACCTGCGGCCCGCACGCGTGGTCTGGGTCCAAGATGACGTCACTCACAAGCGCTTCTATTGGCTAGCCGTAGATGAGCCGAGTGCGCGCTCGCGCCTTGTCGTGGAGCGCAAGGGTCAGGCCATCGAGATCCTGAAAGTTAAGGGTGTGGACAGTCTGCGTCTGCGCCTAGACGACTCCATGCTGGATCTGGAGCAGAACGTGACCGTCTCCATGGGCGGTGAGGTCCTCTACGTGGGACGGCCAGCGCGCTCACAAGAGGTGATTGCCAAGACCCTCGCGGAGCGCGGAGATCCAACGGGCATCTTCACGGCCGAGATCCACGTGCACCTGCCAGCGGAAGATCCCGGCGAGCGAGAGGGCGGGGATCGGCTCTGAGAGAAATCCCGACTACAATCCCGCACGCTAGTCATTCATGCCCTCTGAATTCATGTCCTCTGATCTAACCCAGTTTGACTCCTTGGACTTCGAGGGCGCTGCCAGGCGCCTGGAGGGGGTGACCCAATGCACCCCCCTGGTGCCCCTTCAATTGCCACCGGAGTGTGCCGACGAACGCCTGTGCCTGCGCGCCAAGTTGGAGAACCGACAAGTGTGCGGGGCTTTCAAGGCGCGCGGCGCATGGAACAACATCGCCAAGCTCAGTGGAGAGGAACGATCCATGGGGGTCGTGACTTGCAGCTCCGGCAATCACGGGCGCGCGCTGGCCTGGGCGGCCCAGCGTGCAGGCGTCGAGGCCACCATTGTCATGCCACGCGATGCCTACCCCAACAAGATCGAGGCGTGTCGTGAACTCGGTGCGCGCGTCGTACTCAGTCGCGATCGGCTTGCCGCTGACGACGACGCCGCTGAACTTGCGGCTCAGGGGTTGGTGTTCATTCACCCCTATGATCGAGAGGGCACGGTTGAGGGCACGGGCACTGTTGCGTTGGAGTTGATGCAGCAATGGCCGCAGGTGGAACTCGTGCTGGTCCCAATCGGGGGTGGCGGACTGGTTTCTGGCGTCTCTTTGTGCTTGAAGCGCGCCAAGGGGGATGCCGTGCGTGTGATTGGTGTGGAGCCCGCAGGCGCACCCTCCATGCACCGTGGCCTGGCCGCCGGCGAAGTCGTTTCCCTTCCAGAGATCGACACCGCCATCCAAGGTTTGTGCCCAACCCACTCGGGCGCACTGAACATCCAAATCTGCTCTCAGACGCTCGACGACGTCCTGCTGGTTGAGGACCGAGACGTGCTGGATGCCATGGAATGGTGGGTGGGTCACGGTGAGATCGTGGAACCCGCCGGCGCGGCGACTCTGGCCGCGGTCCGCACGGGCATGATTGAAGAGTGGCTTGCAGGTCGTACGGCGGAGGATCCCTTGCGGGCGGTGGTCATCGTCTCAGGTGGCAACCCGGCCCCCGAACAACTCGAACGCGCCCGAGCACGCGCATGAAGCACCTCGCGGCCGCGTCCACGATTCTCCTCATTGCTGCCTGCGGTGGGGGTGACAGCGGGCCGGGCGATGAAGCGCTTGGCCACCCCGTGTCGCGCGATGCGAACACGCTAATCTGGGTCGTCGTCGATGACTTGGGCATTGACTACCTGGGTCCCTACGGTTTCAAGGGAGGCACCACACCTCACCTCGACCGCCTGGCTGAACAGGGCGTGGTCTTCACCGATCACATCACGGCTTGCACGGGGGTCAATGGTTCGCTCGCGAGCTTGCTGACTGGACAACAAGCCTCGGCCCATGGTGTGGGCTCCTTGACCCATCGGGGGCAGACCGCCCTTGCGTCCTCACGCACGAGCCTTGCAGAAGTCCTGAGTGCAGCTGGGTGGAATTGCCTGGCCGCAGTCTCCAAGCCCCAGTTGGCGGCTGACATCTCGGGTCTCGACCAAGGCTTTGATCTTTGGGCAGCACCGGGGCTGCACGAGGGAACCTTTCGTACAAGCGAACAAGTCGTGCTGGGCTTCGGTCCGGAAGTCCGGCAAACGCTTGAGGCAGACGAGCCGCTGTTTGTGCTGCTTCACCTCTCAGACACAGCAAACTTGAAGGGCAAGGCCGGTGCAGCGTCGGTTCCTTTTCTGGAGACCCACTTGGGCCCTTTTCGAGCGACTCATCCACTCGTGGCCGCCGCCCTGGATCGGGCTCAAGAGGATCCAGCGGCCGGCGCGGAGGACTTGGAGAAAGCTCTGCGCCGTGGGCGCGGGGATCCTGCGCATACCGCGTTGCAGGTGGCCAAGTACTCTGCCCGCGTCTCAGCGGTGGACGCGGCATTGGGGCAACTGCTTGATTGGGTGGAGCAGGCCGGTCGCCTGGATCGGGCGACGGTCGTGGTGACCGCGACGCGTGGTCCGCGTCTGCAACCCAGCGTGCCAGGGGCTCCTACCTTCTCGCCGGAGTTGGTGCGAACACCCCTGGTCGTTCGATTCCCGGGCGCTGCCCCGATCGGGCGAGTGGAGTCGCTTGTGCGTAGCATCGACCTTGCACCCAGCTTGGCTGAATCCCTGGGTGTGTCCTGGCCCGACACCGAAGGCCTCAGCTGGCTTCCCAGTATTGAGAGTGGTGAACCGGACATGGATCGGCTCGCCTTCTGCGAGAGCGCGGCTTTGGATCGTCGCGCAGTGTTGGATGCTCGATTCAGTGTTGAGGAGAACCGCATCGCGGGAATTGTCGATTACCGGCGCTCGGGCGACCGGGTGTTGGGCCAGGAGTTGGATGAGGGCGAATTGTGGAACGTGGGTCGCCTCGTGGCAGCACTGAATGAACGTCGCATGCCCTCACAGGTCGTCCTGGACCTGAATGGCGTGGAGTTGGACACGCGCTGGAACTTCACGTCCGGCTTTGCCGGCGCCGCGCGGATTGAGTCCGGAGCCCACAGCCGTGCGACCCAGATTTCGGGCCTCTCGGGTAGCGCCCAGCTAGGCTCTGACGACACACGACTTGTCGCCCAATCCAGTGAACGAGAACTGCCCTTGCGACTTCAGCTCAATTGGGGAGAGGGCGCGATTCCGAAGCTGACGGTCGGAGAAACACCGCTTGAGTCCAGCCTGCTTCCACGCCTGCCGCGCAAGGATGCGCCCGAGTGGGTTAGGGATGCGAATGGGAAGCCGGCTCCCGCCGACGCCGTTCTCGAACACCAAGGCGGGACATGGTGGAAGCTGCACGCTGGAACCGGCTCGCAGCACGTCGGGCAGGAAACGACCCTACTGGTTGCCCTCTATCCCCCTAGTTCTCTGGATCAAGTGCTGGAGTGGAGCGCGGGAGCCGAACTTGAGGTGCGCCATCCAGCCGGTCGCCAGGACATGTTGCTCGTCACCGGATCCGCGCCATGCGTCCTGCAGTTGGAGAAGAAACCGAGCCAGGAGTTTGCCCTCGCCATCAAGATCGACGGACGAGTCTTGCAGGGTGAGCGCATCCGGGTGCGCGATAGGGCCTTTGGAATTGCCAACGGGATTGACCTGTACATCCCGGACTGGGTGCCCGGCGTGACGGACGACCTCTTGGCTGATCCGCAAGTCGAGCTGGATCCTGGCACGCTGCGCCTGAGGCGTCAGGGGCCCAATATCGGCGCAGACGAACGGCGCACTTTGTCGCCTGAGCAACTCAGTTTTATCCAACACCTCGGAGGTGCGGAATGAAGCGTGTGATTCTGTGCCGCCCAGAGGGGCCGCGCAACGTGGGCACGATCTTGCGCGTTGCGGAGAATTTCGGGCCCGTTGAAGTGTGGATCGTCTCGCCTGCCCGCCCGAGCTTGTTGGTGCACCCCGACTTCGAACAGATGTCCCACGGCGCCGAATCGGCGCGCGCGGAGATCGTGGTGGTCGATGATCTACACGAAGCGCTGGCTGATGTTCACCATGCCATCGGGTTCACGGCACGCGTTCGCGGTCGGCGCAAGCGGGAGGACTGGCGCAGAGTCGTTCCAACCTGCCTCGACCTCGCGAACTCTGTCGATCAACGCGTTGCCCTCGTATTCGGCAACGAGGTGACTGGCTTGACTTCTGCCGAGACTGATCTCTGCAACGAGCTGGCTCATGTGCGCACCAGTGGTGACCACACTTCGCTGAATCTGGGACTGTGCGTGGGCATCGCCCTCTCCGATCTATTCACGGGCACCAAGGTGCACGCCAGGGAGCCGGGGGGCTCGATGCTTGATGGGCAAGGGCGCGAGTTTTTGAAGGCTCGCCTGCGGGAGGTCTTTGCCGACGGAGTCGTGCGGCCAGGAGTGGCACAGGCCGATGTGGAAGAGATGATCGAACGCGTGTTCTCGCGTGCCGCATTGCTCAACAAGGATGCACGAGCCTGGCATCTGATCCTCAAGACTTTGGGGTCCGAGATGAGTCCCCAGGACCTGAACCTGACCTTGCATGAAAAAGGTGGTCGCCGACGTCAAGCGATGGCCCGGCGCAGCGACGAAACCCAGCCAGATGTAGAACAACCCGGGGTGGCTTCAACCGAGCCTTGGAAGGAGTAAGCTGGGCGTACCCATGGTCCACCTCAATCGCATCTACACGCGTTCCGGCGACGACGGGAGCACAGGCCTGGGTGGTGGGGAGCGGGTGCCCAAACATCACCTGCGGGTGGAGGCCTACGGAACTGTGGACGAGACCTCGAGCGTGCTCGGCGTCGTACTCGCCCGACCCGGGAAGGAGAAGGCCACTGAGTGGCTGCAGTCCATCCAGAATGACCTGTTCGACGTTGGATCGGACCTCTGTCGTCCAGGTGCTTCCGATGCAGACGGTCGTGTGGATGCGACCTACACCGCTCGGCTCGAAGCCTGGATAGACGAGGTCAACTCCGACCTCGAACCCCTGACGACCTTCGTCCTGCCGGGTGGGAGCCCCTACGCAGCGGACTTGCATCAGGCACGCGCCGTCTGTCGCAGGGGCGAGCGTTGCGTGACGGCCCTGATGGATGCAGAGGGTGAGGGTGCGGTGAACCCCGAAGTGGTTCGCTACCTCAACCGCCTGTCCGACTTGCTATTTGTCTTGGCCCGAGCCGCCAACTCCGGTGGGCGAGACGACGTGCTTTGGGAGCCCGGGGCTGGAAAGGCGACCTGAACCGTGTTGCGTTTGGACTGGATGACGCCCATAGAGTGGGTGGCGGCCGTGATGGCCGATCCCATTGCACTACTGAGCGACCATGCCCACTGTGAGTTGAAAGCCGCCAGCGCCATTCAGTCGATGATCGTCACCTACCCCGATCGCCTGGCGCTCGTGCAGCAGCTGGGCCCCGTGGCCGTTGAGGAGTTGCAGCACTTCAACCGTGTGCATGGCGTATTGGTGAAGCGCGGAGAGCCCCTGCGTGCGTCACGCCCGAGCCCCTATGCCGACGGTCTGGGCAAGGCCGCGCGTCAGGGGCGGCAGGACCTCATGCTCGATCGCCTCTTGCTTGCTGGCCTGATTGAGGAACGCAGCTTCGAGCGCTTTGGACTGCTAGCAGAGCACTGCGGCGAGGCGGAACTGTGCAAACTCTATCGCGAGCTCATGCTTGCTGAAGAGCACCACCGCAGGCTGTTTGTCGAGATCGCCAAGGAGTACTACCCCTCGGCCCAGGTTGACAAACGCGAGCAGCAGCTACGGGCTGCCGAAGCAACGGTCATGCGCTCTCTACCCTGTGAAGCTCGCATGCACTCCGGTCCGGCTCCGCTGAACGCCCTGCAAGGTTCATCCCTGGCCGGCACGGGGGGAGACTAGTGAGGACGCCCCATCGACGCAGCTTGCTTTGCCTGCTTGTCGTGACGCTGCTGAGCGCCTGCATCGGTCCGCGCAGTGCGGATCCGGCGCCCATCGTGCGCGGGCCGCTGGCGACTCGTGTTCAGCATCCTTTTGCCCTGACCCTGCTTTCAATGCGTCCGCGTCGGGCGGCCGTGCAGCCGGAAGGCTCGTGGGGCAAGGCGCTCGATCTCGCCTACAGCTCGATTCACGAGGTCAAGGCCAAGGGACTCAATGCCGTGCATTTCGATGGAGAGACGGCACGTTCTAGTCTGCGTTTGCGCCACGGACTGGGGGACGGCTGGGACCTTGAGAGCGAGGTCTCCGTCCTGTTTGGGACCGGCGGGTTCTTGGACGCTTTCATTGAGGGCTTCCACCAGCTCTTTGGATTCCCCGATGCTGGCCGCCGACTCGTCGACCGCAACCAGTACGACATGCGCTTGCGGTACCACGGTCAGAGCGTTTATGAATTGACCGAGGACGACTACGGGTTTGGCGACATTCCCTTCGTGCTGACCAAAGAACTGCGCGCAGAGAAGGCCGGGAGACCGGCTGTTTCCTTGCGCGTCGGGTTGGAGCTTCCCGTTGGTTCGAAGAGGCGCGGGTTCGGAAATGGGGAGCTCGATTTCGGAGTGGGTGTCTTGCTCGAGAAGAGCTCGGGTCGTTGGACGACGACTGGAGCGCTGGACGTGCTAGCTCCCGGCCGCCCCGATTCCTTCCGTCACGCCGATCTATCACTCGAGACCGTCTACTCCATCCAGGCTGGCTTCGAATACCGTTGGTCGGACGAGTTGTCCTTACTCAGCCAGCTGGCTCTGACCACGCCCTTCACACGTGACTTCTCGATGGAGGAATTCAGCACCGAGATGCTCGACTTTGCCTTGGGTTGTGCCTGGCAGCGAGAATCCACCACCCTGCACTTCGCCATTCTCGAGGATCTGATCGCCGCTCAGGGCCCCGATTTCGGAGTCCAGGTAGGCGCGAGCTGGGGTTTCTGAGCCGCTCGCTAGTCGCGGTTCTCGCGGATTTCGGCGTTCATTGCGTCGACCTTGCCCATCAATTCCGCCAGCGGAGGGATACCCATGCTCCGACGTTCGACGTCGGTTGTTCGCGGGTCCACCGGGAACAACTTCCAGCGCTGATGGATCGTCTCGAACACGTACTGCGTGCCGTAACGCTGCGGCTTGCCCCTGCGCACAAGTAGCTTGTCTGTGGCCTCGGCTTGGACGGTGAAGCCGCGAGCCTCACCCAGTTCTGCCGCCTTCAAGGCCAGTTCATGCGCCAGCTTCAGGTCGCTGACTTCGTCAGAAGTGACCAGAGCCGCCGCGCACCAGAGGTAATCGGACGTCGAGACGATGGCCCCATCAGCGTGCCATTCATGGACCAGTTGGTAGCGCGCGGTTTGGCGATCCAAGGCTTCGGCATCTAGTCCACCCCAAGACCGAAAGTCGCGTAGGACTCTGGCGTGAAGTTGCTTGGGGTTGGTCGCAGGCGCCTGGCAGGCGCTGATTGTCAGGCCTCCCACGAACAAGCCCAGGCAGAGGAGAGCGAAGCGACGATTGGTAAGACTGGGTTTCATCAGGATGGGGCAGTGAGGTGGGAACGGTGCGCCATGTTGGCATTCGGGGCCCAGGCGTCAACCCCGCCCGCTTTGCTCCCCCTTCACACCAATCTGAACCAGTAGCGAACCGCCACCCGGAGCCAATTGCACGTCGCGCACACCCACCAGCTGGCGGCCCTCATTCTCGAGCCACTGCTTCACCGCGGGCCGGATAACGGACTGCCCGCCCTGGCTATGCTCGCCCTTGCCCGTGATGACTTCTACCAGGCACCTCTGGCCGCTCGACCGAATGCGTAGGAGCTGCTGATGGGTTTGGCGAATTGCCTGGTCGCAGGTCAAGTGGTGCAGGTCAATCGATCGGTCTGGTTCACGGCGATGGGCCATGGATCCACCCTAGCGCGTGGCGGAAAGCAGCTCGACGGCGAAACGCACGGGACTTTCGGGAGGGACCCTACCTGGAATGCCCTCGGACCCGAAGGCCCTGGATGGTGGAAGGAGCATGGAGCGCTGCCCTCCAGGCCGCATTCCGGTGATGCCTTCCAGCAGGCCGGGAACCGGCGGGTTCTGGAGTGAGAAGGTCAGAGGGACTCCACGTTCCCGCGTCGAGTCGACCCGTGTCCCGTCGGGCAACTGCGTCAGCATGTGAACGGTGACCGTGTCCTCCCAGCTGACCCGGTGGCCTTGACCCGTTCGCGTGTCTTCCCATCGTACTCCGCTCTCGGTGACGCCGCGGTCGTACTGAACGTGCACCGGGTCGCCACGAAAGAGGGCGCAACTACTGAGTCCACCTAGCGCCATGACCCAGAAGAGTACGACGTGAAGGATCCTCATGACGAGAGCAGCGCCGCGATGCAGGCCACGTTGACAATGTCTTCTGTTCGACAGCCGCGCGAGAGGTCCATGAACGGATGCTCCAGCCCCTGTACGAGCGGACCCAGAGCCGTGGCGCCCGCCAGTCGCTGAGTGAGCTTGTAGGCGATGTTCCCGGAGTCCAGGTCGGGGAAGACGAGCACGTTGGCTCGGCCTCCCAACGGCGAGCGCGGTGCCTTCGATGCGGCAACATCCGGGACGATTGCGGCGTCCACCTGCAGTTCGCCGTCCAGCGTCAATGTTGGTGCGCGCTGACGCAGGAGTTCGGTGGCCTCACGCATCTTGTCGACCCGCGGGTGCGTGGCCGATCCGTGTGTCGAGAAGGAAAGCAGAGCCAGCCGCGCGGCCTGGCCTGTCAAGCGCCGATGGCTCTCTGCTGACGCGAGTGCGATGTCGACTAGCTGCGCCGCATCTGGATCAGGCACGACTCCGCAGTCCGCGAACGTGTAAACCTCTTCACCCACCAGCATCAAGAAGCATGAGCTGAGTGTCGCGATCCCCTTTGCGAGACCGATGACTTGCAGACCCGCGCGCAGCACGTTTGCGGTGGGGGCTTCACTGCCGGCGACCGCCGCATGACAGTCACCGCTCGCGACCAGCGCTGCCGCAAAATAAAGCGGATCGAGCATCAGTTCGCGGGCCTGTTCTAGGCTCAGGCCCTTGGCTTTGCGCCGCTCGAACAAGCGCTCGGCGAAAGCCTCCTGGTTGGGATGCTTGCCGGGGCGCACACTCTCCACGCCGGAGGGCACGCTCTCCATACCTCGGCACTCCACAAGCACGGGTTGGCAGAGTCCCTCAGAGGCCAAGATAGCTGCCGCCTGGGCCACGCGCGGGTCGGAAGACTCGGGCAGGACCACTCGGCGCTTTAGCTGCCGCGCCTTTTCGTGCAGCTCAAGAATCAGGTTCACTGGGGCGTATCCTGCGTGGCGGGGGGTGTCGCGTCCAGAACGGATTGCGGCACGTCCATGTGCAAACGCAAGAGGGCCAAGCCGTGGGTCTTGCCCTGCGCATCCGTCTTCAATGATGCGGAACCGCCCCCGCCCAGGCTGTCGTCCAACAAGAAATTCAAGACCCACATGTTGTCGGCCTCGTAGCGCGTGACGCTGCCCGGGTTGATGGACTGCAGATGCGCTCCGGCGACCTGTTCGGTGAGTGCATCCTTCAAGAAGGCGTACGCTTCTTGCGATCGAGCCAGGATGCCAGCGTTGGATCCCTCGCCCTTGTCGCCTGAGCGCGCTTGGGCAATCCGTGAGAGCGGGACGGTGGGCATGGCAGACCTGTTAGGAGGTGGGGGAGGAAAAAACACTGACACTGGGTTGGATGCGATCCTTGGTCACGAGCGCCGGCCAGTAGCCGATGATCTCGGTGGCCTTGGGGCGACCGCCAGCGAAGCCCGTCACACCAGGTGGCCCGCTGGTCACAAGTGGAACCAGCTCGGAACCGAATCGATCAATCGCCGCGCGGTCGGGACCCTTCACACCCATGCGTAGAACGATTTCACTCGCTTCGCCAGCTTCTGGAATCGCGATCCCCGCGTGGCATACGTTGGCTCCAACGAACTCGACCATGCGTTGGTCGTCGGGATAGGTGAACCCATCGTAGGCCAGCCGTTCCCAGACGATTTCTGCACAGAGCTGGGCCTTGGCCAGGGCTTGCGGGCCACTGACTGTCAGTTGCCCCACGGACTTCCAGCCGTCCTGGAAACTCATGGACACCTTGTACGTGGGCGTGGCTGGCGTACCGCGCACACCGTCGATGCGCACACGATCGCGTCCCTCATCGCTGATCTGGAAGCTCGTGAAATCCGCCACCACATCAGGCGTCAGATAGGCTGAGGGGTTGCCCATTTCATAGGCCAGTTGGTGGACCACCGTTGAGCGTGTCACCATGCCCCCCGTAGCGCCATGCTTGGTGACGTGAAAGGTCCCGTCCGCGTGGGCTTCGATGATGGGATAGCCCACCATGGCCATGTTCGGCACGGCTTGCCAGTCGGTGAAGTTTCCGCCGCTACATTGGGCTCCACACTCGACGATGTGGCCAGCCACGGTGCCCGCTGCGAGCTGGTCCAAGTCGTCCGGGCCCCAACCGAACTCGTGAATCATGGGGCCAAGAACAAGGCCCGGGTCCGTGCCGCGACCCGTGACAACGATTTGGGCGCCCTGGTCCAGTGCTTCGGCGATGGGGAAGGCGCCCAGATACACGTTGGCACTCGTGACCCTGTCGCGGACGGCGGAGAGGGGCTGTTCAGTATCCATGTTGGTGAACGCCTCTCCTGCGTCCATCAGTTTGTCCAGCTCGCCGTAAATATCATCTCCCTCCACAACGGCGACCTTGACACCCTTGGCTCCGTGCTTGGCGATCACTTCCATCAGCGCGTCCTTGCAGGCATGCGGGTTGACGCCTCCTGCGTTCGCCACCACGCGCACGTTCTTCTCGAGCAGCTCCGGCAACACTCGGTCCACCAAGCGCACGAAGTCCGTGGCGTAACCCTTGCTGGGATCCCGCGACTTGAGCTTCTGCATGATGCTCATGGTCACCTCGGCCAAGTAGTCGAGGGTCAAGTAGTCAAGCGGGCCTTCGCGCAAGAGGCGAATTGGACCCAGGATGGAGTCCCCCCAGAATCCTTGACCGTTGGCGATTCGGACGGGCTTGTCAGGAGACATGAAGAGGGGCAGGGTGGCTTGGGTAGGGGGTGGGCAAGAGCATGACTTCTGGCAGTGTAGTCACCCCGGCGGGGGGGTGAAACTAGCCGGACTCAGCTTGTGCTTGGAACAACGCGGATGTCTGGTCAAGATGGGAGCGCAGCCCTCGTGATCCACCGCTCACCCCCTGACGTGTTCCCATGGCCGACCATCCCTGGCTGAAGAGCTACGATTCTGGCGTCCCCGCCTGCATCGACTTTGATGATCTGACTCTCGACGCGATCTTCAGGAGGACTGCCGAGCGCTTTGCTGAGCGGCCGGCGCTATCGTTCCTGAACTGTGAGATGACCTACTCGGAGTTGTCAGCCGAGGTGGACCGGGCTGCGACGGCGTTCGGCGGCCTGGGTGTTGAACCAGGCACCAGGGTGGCCATTCAGCTTCCCAATTGCCCGCAGGCGGTGATCTCCTTCTTGGCCGTGCTGCGTTGCGGGGGTCAAGTTGTGATGACCAACCCGCTCTACACGCTGCGGGAAATCGAGCACCAATGGGGCGACGCTGGTTGCGCCTTGGCTGTCGTGGCTGATTTCATCTGGGATCAGACGCTGCAGCCTGCGCGTGAGCAACTGGCTCCCAAGCAGTACGTCGTTGCATCGATACCGGAGTACCTGAGGTTTCCTCTCAACCTGCTGGCTCCTCTCAAGCTGCGAAAAGAGAACCCGCCCAAAACCGCCAAGGTGATGCCCGGCCCCGGTGTGCATCTGTTCCGCAAGCTCCTGCGCTCTACCGCTCCCAACCCTCCCTCGCCCAGTGTGGCCATGGATGAAGTGGCCTTGCTGCAGTACACGGGCGGGACCACGGGGCCCTCCAAGGGGGCCATGCTCACGAATCGCAACCTGTCCTGCAACGTGCAGCAGATCGATGCCTGGTTCAGGGGTGTGGAGTACGGCCAGGAAGTGCTTCTCACTTGCCTGCCCTTGTTTCACGTGTTCGGGCTGACCGTCTGCATGGGATGGGGGCTTTGGGCGGGGGCCAAGTTGGTGCTCGTGCCCAATCCGCGCGACTACAAGGGGTTGGCCAAGCACATCACCAAGCACCGCGTGACGCTCTTCCCCGGCGTGCCGGCATTGTTCAATGGCCTGAACAACCTGCCGCAGATTGAGCAGTATGACCTAGGCAGCGTGAAGTCCTGCTTCTCGGGATCGGCCCCGCTGGCGGTCGAAGTGCTCAACCGTTTTGAGAGCCTGACGGGATCCAAGATCGTAGAGGGCTTTGGAATGAGCGAAACCTCGCCCGTGGCCACATGCAACCCGCTCTGGGGCAAGCGCAAGATCGGGTCGGTGGGGATCCCCATCTCCGACACGCAGATCAGGATCGTCTCTGCAGAAGACGACACCCGCGAGGTGGAACAGGGGCAGGAAGGACAGTTGCTCATCCGGGGGCCACAGGTCATGGCCGGCTATTGGGGGCGCGAAGAGGCCAGCCGCGAAGTCTTGATCGACGGTTGGATGCACACCGGAGACCTAGCCGTGGCGGACGAGGACGGATACTTGAGCATCGTCGGCCGCATCAAGGACATGATCAACGTCAACGGCATGAAGGTCTTCCCCGACGAGGTGGATGAAGTGTTGATGTCGCATGAGGGTATCTTGGAGGCAGCGACCATTGGGCTGCCGGACGCCGAGCGTATCGAGCGGGTGAAGTCCTACGTTGTCCTGCAGCCGGGAGCCACCTTGGATGAAGAGGCGGTCAAGGCCTGGTGCACGGAGAACTTGGTGCGCTACAAGGTCCCGCGAGAGGTGGCGTTCCTGGCCGAACTGCCCAAGAGTTCCGTGCTCAAGGTCCTGCGCCGTGAGTTGCGGGACATGGAGGAGAAACGGGGCTCCGCCGACTAGGTTTGTTCGATTCGTGTCCTCGGCCTCCGTTCTTGGGCCCGCCCGACGCCAATGGCAGGCCACTCTGGCCGCCATAGAGCTTGGTCCTGGCGTAGCTGCGATGAGAGTCGAGAAGGGAGTGGACGCGTGTGCTGGGGACTTGGTTCGCATGGGGAGTCCGGCGCCCACATAGATCTTCCTTGCGCACGCTCCCGCGGTTTGAGGAGACTGACGCCCCCCAACAGCTCCGGTCTGTCCAGTCGTCCTCATTGACCCAAGCCATGCGATCCTCCGTTTCCGCCAGCACTCGCCTGCCCTTTGTAGTACTGCTCATTGCTCTAACGGGTTGTTCTGACGGTGTGCCCGCCGCGGGCTCTTTTGTTCCTCGGGTCGTGCCTGTTTACGAACCCTCTGCCAGTGACCTACCGCTTCCCAACGACCTGCTCTTTGCGGGCACGGCGGATCTGACGCTCAACATTCCCGTGCTCGATCCCGAGGACGGCGCCGACCCCCCGGTGGCGATGAACACGCAGGACGGCTGGTCCGTGGGAGCGCCTTTCTCGGTCTCGTTCAGCGGCGCGATCGACGTGACCAGCGCTGTACCGGGCAGCAGCGTGCGCATTTTCGTCGTGTCCACGGACACGACCCTGGCACCTGTGGGGGGCGTGATCACCGGCATCCTTGGGGAATTGGCTGCTTCCAAGTACACGACGGCCCTGTCCGATTGGGACAGCACGGGATCCACAATGGAGATCCGGCCCACCGAGCCGCTAACACCAAGCACAACCTACATGGTGGTGTTGACCGACGGCATCACGGACGCCAGCGGAGCTGCCATCACCACGGACGCGGAATACACGATCGCCAGTTCGACGCCCTTGCTGCCGCCGGATCACCCGATGTTCCCGCTACAGGTCATGGTGCTCTCCATGGAGGGAGCTGCCGAGGGAGCTGGCGTTGACCGTGATTCGATCGCAATGGCCTATCACTTCACGACGCAATCCATCGGGGCCAGCCTGGGCACGATCAGTACGGTCGTCAGCGCTGGAGCGGCCGGCGAGCAGGCCATCATCAACGCACTGTGCGCGAGCGGCTTTATCGATTGTTCGTCCGGCACCCTGCCGGAGATTGGTTCAGCATCGATCAGTGCGCTGACGAACACGGGCGCAGACACCAGCGCCTTGGGAGGGGCTGGCGGCGCAGACTTGTACACTGCGGGCCTGAGCGTGCCCTATTTCTTGACCGCAGCCTCGAATGTCAGCGCCTCGGGTTCCTCATTCGACCCGGCTCCCCTGCGAGAATCCTGGGCAGCCCGGTACCCGTTCATCGGGGACAGCGACACCCACCTCACGAGCTACAACCCACTACCTCACCCGACGGGGACAGAGCAGATTCCCGTCTTGATCAGCGTCCCCAATGTGGGGAGCAGGCCTCCCCAGGGTTGGCCGGTGACGATCTTCGTGCACGGGTTCACGGCCAACCGCCTGAGCCTGGCCGGCGTCGCTGACCGCCTGGCCGCCGCACAACGTGTTGTCGTAGCCATCGATCTTCCATTGCATGGCCTCGGCGTGAGCGATCCATTTTTTTCCGGCTATCTCGACGGCACTGTGCGCGAGAGGACGTTTGGTCTGGACCTGATGGATGAGACCACGGGAGCCGCTGGACCCGATGGTGTAATTGATAGTAGTGGCGCGCACTTTATCAATCTCGCCAATTTGGCCGTTGCGCGGGACAACCTGCGCCAAGGCGTTAGTGACCTCTTGCACTTGAATTCGATTCTCGGGGACCTGGACATCGACGGGGACTTCTCTGGCGACTTGAACACAGCCAACGTCAATTTCGTGGGGCACTCCCTAGGAGCCATTATCGGTGTCAGTTTCCTGAGTCACACTCCGACCCCTATAGCCTCAACTCTGGGCATGCCCGGCGGCGGAATTTCGAAGATGCTCGACGCGTCGTTGAGTTACGGTCCGCCCCTGCGTGCCGGGCTCGCCAGCGTGGGTGTGCTGGCAGGCACCGAGGACTTCGAGTCGTTCCTTTGGGCTTCTCAGACGGTGCTCGATACGGTCGATCCCATTCATCACATCGCTGCCGTCACGGCGCGGTCGACCCCCGTGCATCTAGTCGAGGTCGTGGGCGGCGGCTCCTCCGGTCTACCCGATGATGTGGTTCCAAACTCCGTGCCCAGCGCACCCCTTTCGGGCACCGAGCCCCTAATCGAAATCGGCGGACTGGTGGACTGGACCCGGGCGCTTGTTGATCTGAACGGCGGCACTCTGGGTTTCTCCGGAGGGCCTCCCCTACAGGGAGCGGTTCGGTTCATTGAGGGGACCCACTCATCGCTCGTGTTCCCAGGCGCGACCGTGGATGAGCTGGCCGCCTACCTGGAAATGGGATCGGAGACCGCGACCTTTGCCTGGGACCTCGGCTCGTCGATCACGTTCCCCGACACCACTGTGATCCAGTAGCGGATCTGTACATCTGAGCCCAACCCGGCTCCTCTTCCTCTCCCCCTCGAGTCTCCATGTTCTCCCCCCGCCTGCTTCTGACGACCAGCTTGCTCCTGACTGCCTCCTGTGCGTCTCCCCTGAAGCACTTCTCGGAACCGCTCAGCCAACCAGCGTGGTCCGACAAGGGCAAGGGCACTCAGACATTTGGCGTCTCCACGGGCTGGGCCTTCTACGGAGCCGAAGCTGAGGCCGAGGGCGTCAGCGGCGCGCTGGTGGACCAAGGCGTCCCCGACACCGGTACAGACGACACCGACCTGCGTCCCAACTACGGCGGGGCGGTCAAATACGGGTACTTCGTCACGGACAACCTGGCCTTAGGGTTGTTAGCTGAACTTCGGAACTTCGACGCCGACCCGGTGTCGCCCCTAAGCGCCACCTTGACGACGGAGTCCTTCACCACTCAGCACTACTTGCTTACGTCTCGCTATTTCTTGGAGCCCAAAGGCCACGAGAACAGGTTGCGGCCATTCCTTGGGCTCGATTTGTCCTATGTGCCCGGAGTCGATTTTGGGTCTGTGAGAGTGGACTACCCGGCGTCCACGGGATTCCCATCGGAGTTCGTGGACATCGATGCGGGTTCCTACTGGACTCTGGGGGCCGTGGGCGGGGCCTCCTACCTGCTGCGTGACAATCTCTCCTTCGACATAGGTGCCTTCTACGAGTGGTCGATCACCCCAGGCGAGAAACGCCTAGCGCTGCAGAATCTCGGCGGAGCGGAAGTCGACCTCGAGGTCTGGCCAGAGGGTCTCTTGGTGTTCTTCGGGCTGACCTGGTACTTCTAGCCCGGCCGCGTCCAACCGATCACTCCGTTCGGAGGCGAAGCCAGCTAGAGCCCGTCGCCCGGAATGCGGCACCGCCATTCGCGGCGCTGGCTGGTATCCTGCGGGCATGGTGCACCTCTTCCTGCCCGCGGTTGTTCTTTCCTGCCTCTCCGCTCCTGTCACGGCCGCCCCACAGGAGCCGTTTCGATTCCAAGAGGGGGATCGGGTTTGCCTCTTGGGCGGTGCCATCGCTGAGCGTATGCAGCATGACGGCTGGCTGGAAGTTCGCCTGCAGCAGCACTTGCCCGACCTGGGGCTCTCGTTCCGGAACTTGGGCTTTGGCGGCGACGCCCTGAGTGTTCACCAGCGCACCATGAACTTCGGCAAGGCGCCCACCGACCCCATGGATTTGAATATCCCGGCGCGTCGGTTCGAACCCTGGGACCGCTACCTGACGCAATGCAAAGCAGATGTCGTCCTGGCCTTCTTTGGATACAACGAGTCGTTTGATGGGGAAGCGGGCTTGGAGACGTTCAGGAGTGATTTGAAGGCCTTCATCGACCACGTTCGGGGGCAAACCTACAACGGCCATGGTGCGCCACGCCTCGTACTCCTCGGGTCCATTCCCCAAGAGGATCTCGAGGACCCAAACCTGCCTGACGGCAAGCAGCACAACCGTCGCATCGCCGCCTACGTGGCAGCCATGAGCGCGGTGGCCCACGAAGCTGGCGTCCCCTACGTGGACCTCTTCGAACCCATGCTGGACCGCTACCAACGAGAAGAAACCACGTTGACTATCAATGGCATCCACTTGACGGAACGCGGCAACGACGTCTTGTCGGAGGTCATCGTCGCGGGTCTCTGCGACGACTACCGGGGCCTCCTAGTGGATGGTCCGCAACAAGAGCAACTGCGCGACCTCGTGCGCGAGAAAAACTTGCTTTGGTTCAATCACTATCGCGCTACCGATGGCTTCAACGTCTACGGCGGACGATCGAGGTTGGTCTTCAACAACAGCACAGGTGTGGGTCAGGCGAAGTGGAGCAACTACGAGGTCTTGCAGCGCGAAATGGCGGTCCTCGACGCCATGGCTGGACAACTCGACCAGCGCATCTCGAGCCTGGTGCGCGGCAGCGCTGTTCCTCTGGAGACCATCTTGGCTCCGCCCTTGATCAAGGTGGAGACGAATAAGCCCGGCCCTGAGGACGGTGGCCATTACAGCTTCGTCAGTGGTGAGAAGGCTCTGACGCTCATGACTCCGGCCGATGGCATGCGAGTGCAGTTGTTCGCCTCTGAAGAGCAGTTCCCCGAATTGGTCAACCCGGTGCAGATGGCCTGGGATACTCGCGGGCGGCTGTGGGTGGCGGTCTGGCCCACGTACCCGCACTGGATTCCTGGCGAGCCCATGAGCGACAAGCTGCTCATTCTTGAGGACCTGGATGGGGACGGACGCGCGGACACCTGTGAGGCCTTCGCGGACGACCTGCACAACCCGACAGGTTTTGAGTTCCTGGGGAAGGGGGTTGTTGTCGGAATGGCTCCCGACATCGTCTACCTGGAGGACACCGATGGGGATGACCGCGCAGACCATCGGATTCGGTTGCTTCACGGTCTGAGCTCTGCGGATACACACCACTCCGCGAACAGCTTCGTCTTGGGGCCGGACGGCGCGCTCTACTTCCAAGAGGGCACCTTCCACATGAGCCAGGTGGAGTCCATCTACGGGCCCATCCGCAATCGCAATGGCTGCGTTTGGCGTTTCGATCCACGCACATGGCGGGTGGAACGTTACGTGCCCTACAACTTCGCCAATCCACACGGTCACGTGTTTGACGCCTGGGGCCAGGACTACGTCACCGACGGCACCAGCAACCGCAATTATTACGCCCTGGCGTTCAACGGCTACTTGCCGGAGCCCTTGAAGCAGCCTGGCATCGACACTTTCTTCCCGCAGCGCAGCCGGCCGGCCGCAGCGACAGAGATCCTCTCGAGCGGCCATTTCCCAGAAGGCAACCAAGGCAACTACCTGATCGCCAATGTGATCGGATTCCGGGGCATCTTTCAGTACGAGATCATCGATGACGGCTCGGGTTTTAGTGCCAAGGAAGTCCAGCCCATTGTGTACAGCAGTGACCCCAACTTCCGGCCCACCGATCTGGAGATGGGCCCCGACGGAGCGCTGTACTTCGTGGATTGGCACAACCCGATCATCGGGCACATGCAACACCACCTGCGCGACCCCAGCCGAGATGCAGAACATGGCCGCGTCTACCGTGTGACGTACGAGGGGCGCGAACTCGTTGAACCTGCGGCCATCGCCGGCCAGCCAATTCCTGCGGTGGTGCGCTTGCTCGAGAGCCAGGATGACCGCGTGCGCTACCGGGCGCGCATGGAGTTGGACGGTCGCGATTCGCAAAGGGTTTTGGCGGCCGCTGCTGAGTGGCTCGCGAGCCTTGACGCCTCGGATGGCGACAACGGACACCATCTGTTGGAAGGGCTATGGCTATCCCAGCGCCAGGGGAGCTTGGACCAGGACCTTCTGCGCCGACTCTTGCGTCACGGAGACTACCGAGTGAGAGCAGCGGCCACGCGCGTGTTGCGCTACAGCAACAAGGAGGTTCCGGATCGTCTCGCACTCCTGCAAAGGCAGGCCGACGACGGGCATCCACGCGTGCGCCTGGAGGCGGTCGTTGCGGCGAGTGCCTTCGACGAGGCGCAGGCTGCTCTGATCGCCTTGCGAGTGCTCGAGCAGCCCATGGATCGCTTTCTCGATCACGGCTTGGCTCAGACGATGAGGGCCCTCGAATCGCAGTGGCGCTCCGCCCTCGAGCGGGGCGAGATGTCCTCAGCCGTGAGTCCCGCGGGCGTGGCCTACCTGCTCGACCGCATGGGACCCGAAGTGGTTGCATCCCTGCCCCGTCTGCCCTCCGTGCTGCATGCGATCTTGAGTCGGGGGGGCATGACTTCGGAGCAGAGGCGAGAAGCTGCCGAGGATCTAGCCCGGGAAGAAAACACAACCCTGGCCTCGCAAGTGGTCGGTGCCCTGCTCCGAACGGCCAAGAGCACTGGCGCACATCGTATGCACGTCTTGCACGACCTTGGATCCATGCTGCTGGAGACCGTCCGAGCGGAGCAAGGGCCCACCCGCGAGCAACTGGTCTCACTCGCGGGGATGTCAGACATGCCCGCGCTGAGTGCGGTCGGGTTGGCGGCTCTCATGACTCACGACGGATCTGTGGAAGGCGCCTGGCAGTCGGCTAGCGGTTCGTTTAGCGGACTGCGTTGCGCGCTCCTGGCTACCGGCCACCTGCAAGACCCCGAGCTGCGAGCGGGCTTGTACAAGCACATTCGCCCACTCATGTTCTCCCTCCCGCCAGGGTTGCTCACGGGCTCTGAAGCCTACGCGGGCTCCGGACCGAAAGTGTCCCTGTACCAGCCGAACCCGCCGACTGCGACCCTCGAAGCCTTCGCCGCGGCACCCGTCCTGGAGATCGTTGAGGGCACGACGTTGGCGCTCAACCAAGGCCTGCCGCGCGAGGGGGATGCCTTCGGTTTGAAGTTTGAAGCGTCGCTCTTTGTGCCTGAATCGGGCGAGTACACCTTCTTTGTGAACTCCGATGATGGTTCACGCCTGTTTCTGGACGGCGAGTTGCTCATCAACAATGACGGCTCCCACGGGCCCAAGGAAGAGTCCGGCAAGCGCGTCCTGTCACGTGGGTCGCACCCTCTGATCTTGACCTATTTCGATTCGGGTGGAGGTCACAGCCTGTCGGCCTCGTGGGCAGGTCCGGGTTTCAAGAAGACTGCCCTGCCTGCCAACGTCCTGGCCAGTCCCAGTGGGCCGAGTCTGCGACCAGCTGCGGTCATGGCTATGGCCAACGTGCCTGGGCCGGCGGCCCAGAAGTTCACGGACGGGGCGCGCCTGGTGGTTGAGTCCGGTCTGCTCACGCCCACGGTCGAAATGCTGCGGGCTGTTCCCAAAGACCTGCGGCCAGCAGAGGGCGCACACCAGTTCGTCGCAGCCCTGGCCGCGCACGTTGGCGGTCTGCCCAGCGACGACCGTACGCGGCCCAATGTCATGGCGGCCTTGGAGTTCGGGCGCGAGCTCGCCAACTCCTTGGGTGAAGACGCGGAACAGCTGCGTCAAGACCTCGCGGGCCTCGGTGGTTCGATTTTCTTGGTGCGTACAGTGCCCCATGCCATGGTCTATGACCTTGAGGAATTCTGGGTCCCGGCCGGCGAGCCCGTCGCGCTTCTGTTCCAGAACAACGATGTGATGCCTCACAACCTAGTGCTCACGCGACCAGGTGCGATGCGCAGCGTGGGGGAGGCCGCGGAGCTTCTGTCAGGGGCCGAACAGGGGCAGACCTACGTCCCGGATCACGAGGCCGTGCTTTGGAGTACATCGCTCGTGCTCCCGGGCGAAACCGAGAGACTGGCCTTTGAAGCACCGACGGAACCAGGTGACTACCCATTCCTCTGCACATTCCCGGGCCACTGGCGCGTCATGAACGGCGTCATGCACGTCGTTGGATCGAAGGATCAGGTGCAGGCATCCGTTCGCCGGGCAGTCAGCAGTGAAGGTGCGGCGGCGCGCGAGTTTGTGCGCGACTGGACTGTGGCGGACCTGGATGAAGCCCTGAATTCGGGCTGGCGCAGGGGCCGTTCCAGCGAGCGGGGCGCACGAGTCTTTGATGAGGCGGGCTGCGCCAAGTGTCACGTGATGGGCGGCGCGGGCGGCGTGGGTGGGCCGGATCTGACCGAGATTGGCGGCAAGTTCTTGGGTGCGGAGCTGCTGCAGCAGATTATTGAACCCTCGAACCAGATCCTTGAAGGGCACGGAAACCACTACCTTCAACTGGATGACGGAACGGACGTGATCGGGCGGGTCATTAAGGAGGACGACACGAGCTACGGGATCCTGGAGAATCTGCAGGAACCGGACGTGGTCACGGTCATCGAGAAGGATTGGATCGAGGCCATGCGAGCGGAGACGATTTCTCCCATGCCCACTGGCCTGCTCGTGACTTTTGACCAGGACGAAATCCTCGACCTCCTGCATTACCTGTCGGGCGAGTGATCACCGCAGGCTGAAAGATGACATCCATCCTGCTCACGGGCTTTGGCGCCTTCGAAGGTGTCGACTCCAACCCCAGCGCAGCTCTGGCCAGCCGGTTTGATGGTGACGGTCCCGTGCGCGGGGTGGTCTTGCCGGTGGAGTTCCGAGCGTCCGCCCAGTCGCTCGACGAAGCGCTTGCCGAGCGAGATGACGTCTCCACTATTCTCTGCCTCGGTGTTCACCCTGGAGCGGGGTATCGGCTCGAATGCAGGGCCGGACCCACGCTAGGCCTCGATCGGCCGGACAACTGCGGGGATTGTGGCGATGTGGTCTCCGGCCAAATGGGAGGCGGGCAGGGGGACCTGCGGACGTCAATCGATCTGGATCGCGTACTGGAGTCTCTCTTGGCCGCTGGCATCGACTCAGTTTGCATATCCGAGGACGCTGGGGGCTACGTTTGCGAACGCGTGTATCGCCATGCGCTTGTTCGAGCGGAAGAGCGTGACGCCGAGGCTCTGTTTTTTCACGTTCCACCCCTTGAGCAGATCCAACTCGAGGACCAAGCCCGAGTGTTGCGTTCACTCCTGGGCTGCCTCGGTCAGTAACTCTGGTCCGCGAGTGGACTAGTATCCTCGCTGCCGATGTCTCTGCTGCTCTTACTCTGTTCCTCTACTGCCGCTGTGGCCGGGGCCTCTCCCGTGAATCCACCTTCAGCAGCCGTGCTGGAAGTGCGTTCGGACCCAGCCGAGGAACTGGCCGCCTGGCTGCGCAAGCGGGTCGGCGATCGAGACCTGCAGGCCCTGGATGCCGCTCGCCTGGGCCAACTTCTGAGTTCCGTGACTGAGGAGGCTCATGGAAATGGAGATTGGAAGGGCGCAGCGTCGGCACTGCTCGATGCGACCTATTGGACAACGGATCACGAAAGCGCATCGGTTGGAGACCGACGGCTGCCGTCTCCTCAAGGCAATCAGATGGCCGGTAGCGCCGGCGTGCGCGTTCGACGTGCGGCACGTGCTGCATTTGCTGGACTGCTTGAAGGAAGCCGCGCCGGTGAGATGGTGGCCTGGCTCGAACAGGACGTCATCTTCAAACGCAGCGCGGATACTGCAGCAAGACGGGCGGGCATTGCGTGGATCGTCAACGAGCGGCCTCCATCACTCGTGCCTGTACTCCTGACTGTCGCGCGCGACACGGCCGATCCCCTGCGTCCTGCAGTCTTGGATCTTCTCGTGCGCTGGGAAGACGAGGCCGTCGACCTGTTTCTCGTGAAGCTAGTCAGCAAAAGCTTCGACAAGCGCGCCAAGCGGCACCCCTATTCCCTATTGCTCGATCGGGTTCGGGATGGGAAGACGCCTTTGGGGGAGCGAGCCACGACTCAGTTGGGTCAGCGCCTTCGTGTGATGCTCCTGTCCCAAGATTGGCGCACAGCAGCACGCGCCGTGACCCTGGCCGGTCATCTGGATGCGGGCACGGGGGTGCCGCTGCTACTTGACGCCCTCACCGTCTGGAACCGGCGCAAGGCCGAGGGTCGCGGATCGCGACGTATCCTCTCGAAGGTGACCGACGAGCTCTGCCGAATTTCCGGCCGCTCGGGCATGGGGGGGGATCCGCGCTCATGGAGCACTTGGTGGGTTGCGGTGCAGCAGGGCCAATCCGAACTGCATGTAACCGGTGAAGGCCGTGGGGAGGCGCGTACCAGCGCGGCGTTCTTTGGGCTGACTCCTCGCTCGGATCAAGTGACCTTCATCATCGACAAGTCGGGATCCATGGATGCTGGGTGGGGAACCACCGGCCACAACCGCTATGTCGAAGCGGTCGAGCAGATGACTCGTTTTCTGCAGGCTTCGGGCCCAGCAACGCGCTTCAATGTCATCCTGTTCAGCGACACCCACGAACGTTCCAGTTCTGAGTTGGTCGCCGCGACGCCAGCCAACCTCGCCCGGGCACGGCACTCGCTGCTCTCCCGCGCGCCAAACGGTGGCACTTCCCTGCGCCCCGCTGTGGAGCTGGCCTTGGGAATTGGGCGCGACGGAGAGATGGACCTGGACAGGGTCGAGGCCGACACCGTCGTGATCCTGTGCGACGGGCAGACCATGGGCGGACCAAGCTGGGTCGCGCCCCTATTGGATCGTGTGGGCGAGGCCACTCAAGTGGTGTTTGAGTGCGTGCTGATCGGAAGCCAGGGAGATGGAACCCTCGAGGCTTTGGCGGAACGGACGGGAGGGGAGTTCCTGCGAGTCGATGGCTAGTTCCAGGCCAGCGCGAACACCCAAGCGACGACCACCCAGCACGGAACCAGCAGGGTCAACACGCGTTGCCCCTTGGGACTGAGCCGGTCCGGCAGTCGCAGGCGCCCGACCAACCAACCCAGCAAGAGGCCCACACCCATGCCCAGAACATGGGCCATGACATCGGTCGGGGCTGCGCCCGATTGAGTGTCGCCCATGCCCAGGTATCCGAGCAGGACGGCCGCAGCCAGCAGGGGCGAGAGGCGCCGCATGGACCCCAGCAACAGGCGGTTGCGGCGCACCCACTCGTAGCTCGCCATCAGTCCCAGGCACCCAAACACGGCAGTGGAGGCGCCGATCGAGGCGTGGCTGGGGTCTTGGATGGCTGCATTGAGCAGATTCCCAAGTGTGCCGGCCAAGAGGATTCCCATCCACGTGATGCCCGTCCCCATCGTGTGGGTGGCGAGCAGTGCGAAGCCCCAGCCGAAGGCTAGATTCCCGATCAGATGACCCGCGCCCCCGTGCAATGTGAGGGCCGTCGTCGCGCGCCACCACTCTCCATCCATGACGTCGCCAGCCACGAGCTTGCCGCGGTCCCACCAATTGAGGTGCGCGAGGCCGGCCGTGCTGAGTGGATGGAACAACCCGAGGGCCAGGGCATAGGTCCAAGCAGCACGCCGTCCCTGACCGAGGAAAGGCGGCGCTTCGTGTGGCGGCGGCCAGTCCACGTTCTCGGTTCCGTAGTCTCCTAGCTCCGTTACGGCCTGCTGGGCCAACGGCGAGGGAACCAAGAGCACATGCCAAGGCCCGTCGTTCACCACGCGGTGCGGGATCCCGCGCGCTTGCAATACCAGGGCGTGCTCCCAGCAGGGCTTGCGATCCGGCGAGCGGAAAATGGCGGTCTCGGAATGGTGGGGAGAGTCCAAGGTCTGGAGCTGGCCTCGCGGCCTAGCCGAATCGTAACCCACATTCGGGGCAGCGCGTCGCGCCCTGTGGAAGCGTGCCGAAACATCCCGGGCAGGTATTCTGCTCGGCTTCGAGGTCGATCACCGTAGAAGTCGCGCGTCGTCCCGCGTCGTCTAGTTCTGCATCAGCGCGAGCTCGCAGGGCGCCCATGGCAGCGGGCACATCTTCGCTCGCGACCGCGAGCATGAGCAGCGTGCCTCAGCCACCGCCGCGTTCTCCCTCAGGCCTGAGTAAATTCGATTGAATTCTCTGACTCTTCAGGATCCTCTGCATGCTACGCAAGTCATCCAGCGCCGCTTGCGCGATAACGGTGGGACCAGGCGGAGGGGGGGAGTCAGTCATGCTTGGGCCGTGTGTAGCGTTCGATCAGGCGGCTCTGCAGCAGCATGAAGACAAGAGTCAGCGGGAGAATTCCGAAGACTTTGAAGCTGGTCCAAAAATCCTCACTCTGCGTACGCCAGACCGCTTCGTTGACTCCAGCGAGGAACGCAAAGAACAGGCCGAAGCGCAGGGTGAGCTTGCTCCAACCCTCATCTACCAGATCGAAGGCCTCGGCGAAGACCGTTTTCAGGAACAGGCGCCCCGTCGCGAGGCCGATGAGCAGAATCGAGGCAAAGAGCAGATTCACGATCGTGGGTTTGATCTTGATGAACGTCGAGTCCTGAAGCCAGAGCGTGAGGCCACCCAGGATCAGCACAAAGACCGCGGTGACCAATGGAACGACCGGCCACTTGCGCTCAATGCGGCGTGACGCCAGCAAGGACACGGTGATCGCGACCATGAATACGCCCGTGGCCCAGTAGAGGTCCTTGTACCGCTGAGTCGCAAAGAAGGCTAACAGCGGACCAAATTCGATCAGCAGCTTGCGCAGGGGGCGGGGTGTGTCGGGACCGGATTGAGTCATGGTGTGAACGGTAGATTCGCAGCCCTTCAAGCGCAGATGGCCTCGACTACAATAGCGTCCACGTGATTGAGTACCCCAGACATCCGAGGGAATCAGCCGCAGCGGCCCGACCTGCTCTCCTGCTTGGTTTGGGGCTTTGGATTGCGGGCGGGGCGAGTGGCCAGAGAGTGCCCCAACTCGCCATCAACCGAGCTGTGGACCTCGGCGTCGAGTACCTCGTCGCCCAGCAGCAAATCGACGGGACCTGGAACTATGGCAACGAGCCGCGGGTGGGTTGTACCGCTTTGGTTCTCTACACCCTGCTGTCCTCAGGCGTAGATCCAAGTAGTCAGGCTGTCGAACTCGCCGCAACCCATCTCGAGCACGAGCCCCTGCCGGACCTGACCTACGACTGCGCGTTGATGATCATGGCGTTGTCCGCCCACGATCCCAAACGCCACCGAGACCGGCTTGAAGATCTGGTCGAGCGTCTGGTGAGTTGGGAGGAACGGGGGGGGTGGGGGTACCCTGGAACTCCGGGGGAACACGAAGCCGGCTGGCAGGACCTGTCCAACACCCAGTACGCCGTCATGGGACTCTGGGCAGCGGCCGGGCAAGGCGTGAAAGTCCCGCGCGGGATCTGGGGACCTGTAACCCACGGTCTCGTGCGTTATCTGGCCTCAGACGGAGGCTTCACCTACAAGCAGAAGGGGGGCCAATCGACCGGCTCCATGACCGCTGCGGGAGTCGCGGCCCTGGCCATCTGTCGTGACCAACTCGAGCTTGATCCCGAGCAACGGCGCAAGGACAAGTATGGAGCCCTCGACGCAATCGATGACGGATCGCAATGGCTCGCATCTCATTTTTCCGTGACCCAAAACCCACCCAATCTCCGTAATCATTTGGGTTACTACCTGTACGGTCTTGAACGCGCCGGTGCGCTCACGCCGACGTCAAACTTTGGAGATCACTCCTGGTACGAAGAGGGCGCGCGCAGGTTGGTGGCCGATCAGCACAGTTCGGGAAACTGGCGTTCGACCCTGGGCGGCGGCCTGCCCCAGACGTGCTTTGCCCTGCTCTTTCTGCGTAAGGCCACCGCTCCCAAGACTGGGCTGGCGGCTGCGGGCGGAGCGGGGGGCAGTGAGGTGTCCCACGTGCGCGGCAGCTCACCCGTGCACCTCACCGTCAGCGGGATCCAACCCGCAGCCATGTGGATTTCTGGCTTCTCCCCAGAGATCGTGCATGCCAACGAATGGCCAAGCGAAGTGGGTCAGGGCCTGCGCATTGAGCGTGTGATCTGGTCTGTGGATGGCATCCAGACCCAGCGCATGGAAGGCAATGCCAGCCAGCCGTCCAAGCACGAGCGCTTCGCTTGCCAGCACACCTTTGCGCAACCAGGGGCGCACCGTGTACAGGCCGACGTGCATCTGCTGAACGCTCCCGAGCGCGATGGATCGGGACGCTTGCTGCCTTCGACCATCAGGATTGTTCGCTCGACGGCATTGACCGTCCATGTTCCCGGGCGTTGTCCGGATTGGATGATCCAGAACGCGAGCGATCGTTCGGCCAACCTGTTGGCGGGGGCAGATGTGGACGTTGAGGCTTCTTCTTTCCGACGCTTGCACGGACCCTCCCGAGCCACGGACAACAACCAAGGCACCTATTGGATGGCCAGCGGGGAGGACGAGTTGCCCACCCTCACGATCGAGTTGCCCACCAGCATCTCGGCCAACACGATCGTCATCGGACATGCTCGCCCTGACTCCAGGGACGGAGAGACCCACAGCCTGGCCTTGGAAGTGCAGGTGACGGTCAACGAGACCAGCACCTACCGTGTGCGCATGCACTCAGACCCACGACGCAAGAGTCGCTTGCGATTGCCCGGGACGCGTCGCATTCGACGTATTGACATCGCGATTCCCTGGAGTGTGCCCGGATCCGATGGCAGCAAGAGCGTTGGCTTGGCCGAGGTGGAATTGCAGCAGGTACGCTGACTCGCGTCGCCGTCAAGAGGCCGTCTTGGTCACCTGATGCGTCATGGCCTGGCGCAGCAGTTGCCCCAGGTTGGTACCCAGTCGGCGCTGAGGATGCGAGTCCGGCTCAGGTGCGCGGCGCTTTCCCATCCGGCTCGGGTGGTGCGGATCGAAGGTGATCCACTCGGAGTCGTCCCTGCGCAGATCGTGCTCATCGATCGGGGCGCCGTTGGCGCGATGCAATGAGAGGGCTGCTCGCCGTCGATCGGGACAAAGTTCAACGATACGGACGCCCACAGACTGACCCACGCGCAAGATGGGGTAGCGCCCCCCAGCCGTGGAATGGTAGTCCGAATAGGGCAGGAAGGCCTCGACGCCTGGCCGCAGGCGGATGCGTGCCCCACCCGCGTGTAGGGCGGTCACAGTCCCCTCGGTGATGCCCCCGGGCCCCGGTTCCTTGTGCAAGGCGCGCCACGGATCTTCAAACAACTGCTTGACCCCGAGGCCGATGCGCTTGCCGCCGCGTCGCAGGTACAGAATCTGCGCTTCCAGTGTGTCGCCAATGGAGTAATGCTCACCCGGGTGATCCACGTGTTCGTTGCGTAGGTTGGAAACGTGCACCATGCCCGCATGACCGTGGCCAAATGTCACAAAGACGCCAAATGACTCAACGCGCGTCACGCGACCACTGACTTTCTGCCCGACCCGCAATCCGCCCGAAGACAGGCCGGCAGCCTCGTCCCTCTCCCTGCGCAACACGAGCTTGCGCGAGAGAGTCACTCGCTGGCGCTGCGAATCCACTTCCAGCACTTCGCAAGTGATCGTCTTGCCCAGCATGTTCGATGTCCTGTGGTTGCGGGTCAGGCCGCAGTGGGAGCGGGGCATGAAGGCGTGCAGCGGACCGACTTTCAATTGCAATCCTCCCTGGACTTCACGCTGGACCCGCGCCTCCACGACGGACCCCACCTCCATGGACTCCCAGCAGCGCAGGCTCGGGGAGCCCACCAGAGCCAGAGCCCACAGGCGATCTTCCTTGCCACGCAGGGTGAATTGGTGCTGCTCTCCTACCTCAGGCTGCCCCGGGAGGTCGGATCGACCGATGACCCCTTGCATGCGCGGTCCCAACTCGACGAACACATCGTCGCCATAGATACCCACGATGGTTCCCTTCCAGCGCCGCAGGGTGTGGACGCCGTGTCCGTCGGATTGTTGGGGATTCTCGGACCGGGGCCAGGGCTGCTGAAACGGGGGGTGGGGGCGCAGTCGCATCCGATTCCTCCTTTAGGGCAGGTTGGCCAGGAATATCCAGGCCAAGAGGTCATCTCATGGTCGATGCGCCATTCTAGACTGCCCGGGAATCGGATTCACTACTCGTGTGAGGTCTAGCTCACCGGGCCGCTTCCCAGATCGCGGACGGGACCCGTCTCCCCGACAGACACGCCATGACCGACCCCAAAACCGACCTGCTGCAGGCCAGGCCGCACTTCGAGAGGCTGCAGGTGAAGCTTGCGGACCGAACGGCCGTGTGTGGGGTTGTGGGCCTCGGATACGTGGGGCTGCCCCTCGTAGGGACGCTGCACGACGCCGGATACCGGGTCCTGGGTTTCGACGTGGACTCAGACAAGATTGAACATCTGGAGGCGGGCTCGGCCTACCTGGGGCACGTGGGCGAAGAACTTCCGCGCCAGCTGGCTCGCTCATCGAGTTTCGAGTCCACGACGAACTTCACGAGGTTAGCGGAGTGCGACGCCATCCTCGTCTGCGTCCCGACACCTGTGGATTCCCAGCGCGAGCCGGACCTCTCCTACGTGGAGGCCACGGCCCGCTCCATCGGCGAGGCGCTCCAACCAGGCCAGCTGATCGTGCTGGAGTCGACCACCTATCCCACGACGACCCGGGACGTGTTCCTGCCCGCCATCTTGTCCACGTCTACGGGCAGTCCGCGGCTGGGCAACGACCTCTTCGTCGCTTTCAGCCCCGAACGAGAGGATCCCGGCCGCTCAACCCACCGCACGAAAGCGATCCCCAAACTCGTTGGTGGTTTGGACGAGCCCTCGACCCGACTGGCAACGGCTCTGTTCGCACCCGCCTTCGACCATGTCGTGCCCGTGCAATCCGCCGAGATCGCAGAATCCGCCAAGATCCTCGAAAACGTCTTTCGCGCGGTGAACATCGCGATGGTCAACGAGATGAAGATGTTGTTCGACCGCATGGACATCGACATCTGGGAAGTGATTCAGGCCGCCTCCACCAAGCCCTTCGGTTTCATGCCCTTCCACCCGGGCCCCGGCCTGGGAGGTCACTGCATTCCCGTCGACCCCTTCTACCTAGCCTGGAAAGCCCGCGAATGCGGCCTGCCCACACGCTTCATTGAACTGGCAGGCGAAATCAACCACGCCATGCCGGAGTACGTCGTTGGGCGTTGCCTTTCCGTTCTCAACGAACACTCCAAGTCGGTGTCGGAGTCTCACATCCTCATCATCGGCATGGCCTACAAGGCCAACATCGATGACATCCGGGAGACGCCGAGTGTGGAGATTGCTCTGCGCCTGAAAGAACTTGGAGCCTCAGTCGACTACCACGATCCGCACGTGCCTGAAGTCTCCGATCTGCGCAAGCACCCGGGTTTCCGCATGCTTTCGGTCGATCTCTCCAAGCAACTGCTGGCGTCGACGGATCTCATCATCATCGCCACCGATCACGATGCGCTCGATTGGGACCTGATCGGCGCATCAGCAGGCCTGATCGTCGACACACGCAATGCCATGGCGAGGGTCCGGGGCCCCGTCGCGGCTGTCGTCTGCAAGGCCTGAGGTGTCCTTCGACGGGCCGAGATCAGAGCGGCTCGACCCTGTACCGCTCATCCAAGTTGCGTGCGGCTTGGAAGGCAGCCGTCACGGACAGGGCATCCATCGCTGCAGCGGGGAGCTGCGCACCGGGTTCCCAAGGCGGGTTGCGGAGGATATCCGCCCGGGTCCCATAAGGTCCCGTGCGCGCAGGGTCCGCAGGTCCGAAGAGGGCTAGCACCGGAGCCCCCTGCGCGACGGCCAGGTGCGTGGGGCCCGTGTCGCAGCCGATGTAAAGTCGGGCGTGTTTTAGGAGGGCGATCAACTGGGGCAGGGACGTGGCGCCGGTGAGGTTGATGGCGCGGGACCCCTCGCAGGCCAGCACAGTTTCTGCTGCATCGTGATCTTCGCTACCGCCCGTGAGCACGACGGGCGCATTCAGGTCGTCGGCCAAGAGGCTAGCGAGTTGACCGAAGCGATCGGCTGGCCAGCGATTCGCCGGTTTGGAGGCTCCCAGATTCAGAATCACGGGAGCGGAACCCCAGTTGCGAATCTGATCCTCAGCCCAGGATTCGGCTTCGAGATCGGGCGGCAGAACGTGCCGTGCGACTGGATGAGCAATGCCCAGGTGGCGAGCGAACTCCAGGTACTGGTCCACCATGTGAGCACGTTTCGGGCCTGCAGGAATGCGTTCGTTGGTCAACATCCAGGAGCCCTCCTTCGTCCGCCCCCGATCGAATCCGAGCACACGCGGGGCGCGGCTAGCCCGTGCGAGTAACCCACTCTTGAACAGGCGTTGCAGGTCCAGGGCCATTTCATAGCCGGCCGCGCGCACCTCATCACGCACGGCGCGCCAACCCGAGAGCCCGCGATCCCTCTGCCACACATGGACGCGGTCCACCGACGGGTGCCCCTCGACCAGCGGGGCGACCAGTGGGTGACTGGCCCAACCGATGCTCGTCTCCGGGGCGGCGTCCTTGATGGCGGTGGCTAGGACGAGTGCGTTGGTCACGTCGCCAATCGCGCCCAGACGCACGATGAGGATGGAAGCGGGCAGGGAACTCACGAGCGCCATCTTGCCAGACTCGACGGCACGGGACGACAGCCCTACTCGGGCAGGAAGGGGGCCAGCAAGGAACGCACGTGTTCCAGGTCTACCTCGGCCGTCGCGCCGTCTTCCACCCGGCCCCCGTAACCCAGAGCGGCTAGCATCTCCAGGCCCGCCGCGTCCATATGCTGGACCTCGGCCAGGTTGCGCTCCGCACCTTCGAGCCAGCGCAGGAGTAACCCTCCCAGTTGTCCCGTTCGATCGGGTTCGACTCGGGAAAGGTCCGTGGTGCAATCCGGGTCCGCGCCCAGGTCGAACAGCTCCAAGGCGTGTTCAGCCAGCAGGTCGGTGGTCATGAGATCCGGCTTGATGCAATCCACGTGCAGGTGCAAGACCAGGTGCCAGCCGTCGTGTGTGACCGATAAGGCGTGAGCGTCTTCCCCCCAGGCAAAGCGAGGTTCGGTGGGCGGGGTTTCGTCCAGGAAGCGCCGCAGGTCGGTACCCGGGTAATCGGCAGCCGGTACACCCGCCAACTCGAGCAGTGTTCGGCCGAGTCCCAGATGTTGCACGGGCACATCGACCCTCAATCCTGTCGGTCCAGCGGGCCAACTCAGGATCAGGGGGACATGCAGCACGCTGGGGTACACGCTCACGTGATCCCACCACAGTCCCTGCTCTCCCAGACTCTCTCCGTGGTCGCCGGTGACGGCCACGATCGCATCCGCCAGGCGGTCGCTGGCAAGCAGTGCGCCCAACTCTGCATCCAGGTGACTGACCTCGCCCTTATAGAGAGCGCGCACGTAATCCAGATCCCGCACGCCCTTGAGAAATGGGGGCAGAGGGCCAGCCGGGCTGGGCCAAGTGTCGCTGCGAGGATCCTGATCCGCCGGATAGTAGCGCTCGGCTTCGGACTCGGGGGGCTCGTAGGGGCGGTGGGCATCGTACAGATGGAGCCAGATGAATAACGGCCGGTCGGCGTACTCCTCCATCCACTCGCGAAGTTGGGCGATGGAATCGGGAGCACTGCGATCACGCTGATCGACGGGCCAGCCCATGCGGTCGAAGCCTTGACCGAGCCCGCTCCAGTCGTGGTTCATATGCTTGGCGCTGGTGACCGCCAGGGTGGTGAATCCCGCCGCGCGAAAACGCTCGGCCAGGGTGTCGGCCTGAGCGCCAAGGCGGGTGCGGTTGTTGGTGATGCCGGTGTCGCGCGGGTGCATGCCGGTCAGCAGCGCAGAGTGCGAGGGCAGAGTGATGTTCGAAGTGGCGAAGCAGTTGCTGAACAGCACGCCTTTCTGGGCCAGAGCGTCGAGTGCCGGCGTGTGCACGGCCACCGACCCGGGCGCAGTGGCGATGTGGTCGGCTCGGTGGGTGTCGGAGGTGACGAGTAGAACGGTGGGGGGCGACTTTACCGGTTCCGCCAGGATCGGCTCGCCCAATACGATCATCGCGCCAGGCAGCGGGCCCGGCTCATCCGCCGTCAACGCGAAACCCAAGGACAATTCCTCGTTGCCAAACTCGGCTAGGTCGAGGACCACCGATTGCCACCCCTCTGCGGACCAACCACCTGGTGGCTGAACGCGCGTCAATTCCCTTGTGCCAGCGCTCACACGCAGGAACGTGCGGGGCCCGGGCGTCGCGTGCCGCGGGGCGCGGGCAAAGGAGAAACGAAGCTGACCGGCGGAGGGGATCTTCACCTCCGCCGTCAGAGGCACTTCGGACGCCAAGGCCTGGGCGCGCCGAGCGTCTCCATGCAACGACACCAGGTCCACAGGATTGGGTCCCCCCGGCAGCCAGGCCCGCGCTGCCCGTTGGGCGAGTTCCACCGAGAGAAGGGTCCAGTCGGGCCCCTGACCCCGACCGAGAACGCGCAACGTCCGCGCCCGCGTCAGGTCCGCGGGCAATCCCCGCAGGTCGAAGGCGACGCGCTGGCGGGTTCCCGCGAGCAGGAAGCGCACATCCAGGGAGCCTGATCGGATCGGCGCTTCTCCGCTGCCTTCTACGCCCAAACGAAGACTGACATCCTCGACCGCAAGAACCTCCACCCAGACCAGATTGAATTGCGCCACATCGAAGTCACCGTGCAGGGCGATCTCTTGGGCCTCGCCGCCTTGGACGCGCAGACCGGGTCCGTCATCCAGTTCAACCCTTTCGACGACTTCGGCCGTGGCCTCCCAGTTCGATTCACTGGAGCCGGGGACCAAGCGCAACACGCTCGTCTCAAGGGGCGCGGCCTCGGTCCCGTTCGCTGGCCGCAGGGTGAGCGGGCCACGGGTGGCCGGGCTCTCCGGGCTGCAACCAGCGAGGCACAGGGTCAACGAGACCGATGAGAGAAAGGAACAACGTGCCATGGCTTCCGATAGGCTACCCAGCGCAGCGCCCTAGGCCTCTCCTCCGGACGGCGAGTAGCGCTGCTCGCTGTGCAGGGCCAGGCCCTCCTGTTCCAAGAGATCCGCGATCTGGTTGGCGGGTCCGGTAGCCTCGACCAATTGGCCCGTCGCCTCAAGTCCCACGAATCGTTCGCGGTCGGGGAAGTCGCAGGTTTCCATGGAGCGCAGGTCTTCTTGCATGCGTGTGGCCACCACGTGCGGGGCGTAGGTCACCACGGCGAGGTCGCGTTCTTGCAGGTGGGGAAAGGCTGCGGCCTCTGCCGCCAAGACTGCGTCGGTCATGCGCAGGGCTGCCTTGCTTGCGCAGTACGCTGTCCACCCGGCGTAGGCCCCGGTTGCCGCACCACTGGAGAGGTTGATGACACGCAGGGGGATGTCCTGCGATGCATGGCGCAACAGACGGCCGGTCAAGGTCGTGGGAGCGACCACGTTGACGGTGAGGTGTTGCGAGAACTCCACAGGGTTCAGTCTATCGAGTGGGCCGACTGGCCTGAGCAGCGCGGCGTTGTTCACGAGGCCTATGCGCTCTGCTTCAGACAAACGTTGGGGCGCGAGGTGCTCGTCGCACCAGGACGAGAGGGCGGAAAGGTCGGACAGGTCCAAGTGGTGGTGCTCGTAGTCGGGCCCGGCCAGGCCCTCGGCTGCGTCACCCCGGGCCAATCCCACCACCTGCCACCCACGTGCGAGCAGGACCCGTGCGCACTCGGCACCGATCCCGCGACTTGTCCCGCTAATGAAGACCTTGCGTACCATGGCTGCTAGCATGCCTCCTGCTTGGACCCCATGCGATGTTGACCTCCCTGCGATTCCCACTGTTTCTAGCCGCCTGGCTCTTGGCCCCTGCTCTTGGGCAGGACGTGCACACCAAGGCCAGGCCCCCGGTGGATCCCGAGTCCCATGAAGAGGGACGGTCCGACTATTTGGGCCGGCGCGTGGCGCGCACCATGCACTGGACCGGCGCATCCTGGCTCCTGCGCAAGACCCGGGAGGAACAGGAGAACGGGGTCCTCTTGCGGGAGTGGTTGGACCCCAAACCCGGGCAGGTGATCTGCGACCTGGGTTCGGGCAATGGCTACCACAGCTTGCCCCTCGCCCGCGCTGTGTCACCCTCCGGCAAGGTCCTGGCGGTGGATCTACAACCCGAGATGCTGGTCATGCTGCGCGAGCGCGCAGAAGAAGCGGGCATCGAGAACATTCAGACGGTCGCAGGGGCCATCGACGATCCCCATCTGGCCCTGAATTCCTGCGATGTCGTGCTGATGGTGGATGTCTATCACGAACTCTCCCATCCCGTGCGCGTGCTGGGTCATGTGCGGCGCAGCCTGCGTCCGGGTGGCCGGGTCGTGCTGGTGGAGTTTCGAAGCGAGGACCCGGACGTTCACATCCTGACTGACCACAAGATGAGTCAGGCGCAGGTGCTGGATGAAATGGCCCGCAATGGATTTCGGTTTCAGGACGGGACGGAGACCCTGCCTTGGCAACACGTGATGGCTTTTGAGCCGGTGAAGGAAGCTCGAGCGATTCCCAGGTGGCAGGACCACGGCGCGTGCGAAGTGGCTCGTGGCTTTTGGCGTGCACTGGGCAGAGAGACCGATCAGGTCGTGCAGGCCTTTTTCCTGGAGGAAAACCACGCTGCTACGACCGTGGCCTGGCGCGAGCAAGGAAAGGCCCGGTCGCCGCAATCTGGTCGTTGGGCCGAGGAACTGCGGGCTTGGAAGCTGACCTGTCTGTTTCCAACTCGACAGTCCGCCGCTGGAGAGGACCGGCTCCCGCCGTCCTGCACAGCGTTCTTTGCTGGACCGCGGGACGCGAGCGTCGAGTGCCACCTAGTCCTCAACAAGGGTGGTTCTTGGCGCGTGGACAGGGTTCAAATCGTCGCCGGCAGCGACGACCGATGAGCACCGGCGACGAATCACCGATCCCCGTCACTCTGCTGGCGGGTTTCCTGGGCAGTGGCAAGACCACTCTGCTGAATCACATCCTGACAGCGCCACACGGACGGCGAGTGGTGGTCGTGGTCAACGAGTTCGGCGACGCCAACATCGACGCGGACCTTATCGTCGGTGGGGACGAAGATCTCGTGCAACTGCAGGGCGGCTGCCTGTGTTGCACGGTGCGCGAAGATCTGCGCACGAGCCTGCACAGCTTGTTGGAGCGTCGCAGGTCGGGTTGGCTCGGGTCGCGATTGGGTCGAATTCAATTCGACCAAGTTGTGATCGAGGCATCGGGCATGGCCTCACCCGGCCCTGCAGTGCAAACGCTGCTTGTGGACGAGGAGCTGACCCGCGGCTACCGACCAGCAGGCGTCGTGACCCTGGCCCATGGGCGCTACATTCAACGGCAGCTTGTCGAGTTTCCCGAAGCTGCCGAGCAGGTGGCCTATGCAGACCGCGTGTTGTTGAATCACTGCGACGGTCTGTCCGAGGCCGAGATGTCGGCGGCCGAAGCGGCTCTGGCTCAATGCAACGCCCAGGCCCCTGTGCAGCGCTGCGAACAGGCGCAGGTAGATGTTGTCCCACTGCTCGACCTCGATCCACTGGGCCGGGGATCTGCAGACCTACCAGACAGTTGTCAGGATCAGGACTGCAGTCACACACACCACGCCAGCGGAGTGGGTAGCATGACACTCCGATCGGGCGTGCCAATGGATGGGGAGGCGTTACGCCTATGGCTCGAATTCTTGAGCCGAAGGCGCGGTCACGAGTTGCTGCGCGCCAAGGGTGTTCTGCGCTTGGCCGGCAAGAGCGAGCCCTACGCCCTGCAAGGCCTCTACCAATGGCTGGAGCTGGCACCTCTGGAGTCGCGAGCTCCGGAATCCGAACACGAAGAATCGGTGCTTGTGCTCATCGGCCGCGACTTGGATCAGGCCGAACTCGAGCGCGGCTGGTCGGCTATTCAGCGGTCCTAATCCGTCAACCAGCCGAGGGCTTTCGTGGGCAGGCGCTGTACCTCAAAGAGCCCGGCCACCAGTGCGTCGTCGCGTCCCGTCCTGTGCGGCGAATGGAAATCCCAGACAATGCGGCCCTGCACGTCCAGCTCAAAAGCACGACCGTTGCCAGTCTCGGTCACCAGGGTGTTGCCTCCCTCCAGGCGTGTGGCCGTTCCGCAGAAGAGCGAGAAGAAACCCGCAGGTGGGTCCGCCTGCCATTGCCAGGTGATGCTCTTCGACAGCGGGTCGTATTCGAGCACTCGCGAGGCCGGGCCCAGCTGCTCGTCGCTTGCCCCCAAGTTGTCAAAGAGCAGCACGCGACCGGAGGGCAGCAGCCGCGGGTCGTGGGGGCCCCGCCAATCGCCCTGGGCCAGCCATTCCACCCGCTCCGATTCAGGATCGATGACCATCAACCAGTCAGGATTGCGCGCGCAGCAGAGGACGCGACCTGCTTGGAAGGCGGGGTGAGCTCCCGGTGGTGGGTCGACGATGGGCTCGACGGTGTTCACGTGCAATAGGTCCCCAGCCAAAGGGCGCAGGGCGCGCAGGTCAGAAGCCCAGCGGGATTGCAGCAGGGCATTCAGGACCGAGACGCGCTTCTCGACTCGGCCCTCTGGCGAAACCCACAGCAACTCATCGTCCACCATGGCCAGACGCGGGTTGAGACTGTCCACGATGCGTTCGCGTCGGCCGAGGGTCAGGATCTGTCCACCGGGCAGGAGCGCCAAATCGTGGTGCACGCGGTCGGACAGGTGCCAGAGTAGACGCGACTCACGATCGATCTTGATCAGCCCGCGACCGCCGTAGATAGCTAGCAAGCTGCCGTCTTCTAGGAGGCGGACTCTCCGCCAAGTGTTCTGGTGGTGATCGTCGAGCGCAGGTGCGTCGGGAATGTCGGCGTAGTCGAAGTGCCACTCGTGCACGGGCTCGCCATCCATGTCCATCAGCGTGGCTGTTGGCCCGTGCCCGGAGTTGTAGAGGTTTAGCCCACCCCGCGTGGCCTCCCGGTCGTGGACAACGACGCCGCGCAGGTCACTGGCCTCCTCCCAGCCTTGGGCGTAGCCGAGGGAGCCGATGCCCGCCGCCTGGTCGTTGCGGGCCAGGGCCCAGAGTCCGGACTCACTCTCGACCCAACCGCCGGGCTCAGGTGGTGCTTGCCAATCGGGCTCCCGATTCCACTGCGAGTACCCGACCCAGAGGGCCAGCGATCCGACCAGGATCCAGGCTGCGAGACGGCGCGGCATGCCAGGATTGTAGAGGCCCCGGTGCGGGGTGCGATCGCTGTCCTGGCGAGACCGCAGAGCACTGGGCGAAGTGGTGAAAATCGTCCGGAACCCGTACCCTTGGCGCCCTATTCATCCCCTTGCCCCCGCTTTCTCCGAATCCATGAGCGACAGTCCTTCCAATCTGTGCGAGTCCGTCTGTGCTGCCACCCAGAGCAGTGCGGCCGGTCAAGATGACGCAACAGATGCAGCAGCCCAGGCCTTGTACGGTCACTTGTTTGGGGCCCTGGGTGGAGACGTGGATCAAGCGGCCCAGACGGGCGACGCCTGTGCGGGTCTGATCCAGGCCAACAAGAAAGGCGCCTTCTCCCTTTGGCACCTCGCGCGCGGCGGCGCCATCGGCGTGACCCACGCCGCGGTGGGGCGGCAACTGGATCCGGCGCAGCTGCTGGCGGCGGGTCTCCAGCGCATGATGAATGAAGCGGACGAATTGGGCGCCGACGTCGGCGCCGTGGCTCAAGGTGCGGTGGAAGGTGCGCTTGTGGCTGCTCGTGAATTGGGCCTGCACGAAGCGCAGCTGGGTTCGGCGGTGGCCATCGCCGCACTCGAGACCGCGACGGGCATGGGCCCTGCTGCAACGGCCAAGGTGCGCCGCATCGTGGACCGTCCGATTCTTGGACGTGAATTCAACATCCCCTCATCTCTACGCGGTTGATTCCCATGCAGACACGACGATCCTTCTTGCAGACCGGCTTGGGTGCGTTGGCCACGAGTGCCGTCGCTGTCGATCCCGCCCTGGCTCACGTGCTCGCTCAGGACGAGAAGCCCTGGTTCAAAATCTCACTGGCTCAGTGGTCTCTGCACCGCACGCTGCGTGCGGGCAAACTCGACAATTTGGATTTCGCGCGCTACACCAAGGAGACCTTCGGAATCCACGCCGTTGAGTACGTGAACTCCTTCTTCAAGGCTCACGCTACGGACTTCAAGTATCTGGAAGAGATGCGCTCTAGGGCCGATGACCTAGGTGTGCGCTCACTCCTGATCATGATTGATGGTGAGGGCAGCCTGGCCGCGAAGGACGAGGTCCAGCGAGCCAAGGCCATACGCAACCATTTCAAGTGGATCGCAGCGGCCGCCTACCTGGGCTGTCACTCGATTCGAGTCAATGCTGGCGGCGCGTCGGATTGGGAAGACGGCATGGGCCGCGCCGCGGATTCACTGCGGACGCTTGCGGAAGTGGCCGAGCCGTACGACATCAATGTCATCGTGGAGAACCACGGTGGCCTCTCCTCAAACGGTGAGTGGCTAGCAGGCGTGATGCTCAAGGCCGACCACCCGCGTGTCGGCACCCTGCCGGACTTCGGGAACTTCAACCTAGGTGGGGGCGAGTGGTACGACCGCTACAAGGGCGTGGCCCAGTTGATGCCCTTCGCCAAGGCAGTCAGTGCTAAGTCCCACGAATTTGACGACCAGGGCAACGAAACCAAGAGCGACTACTTGCGACTCCTCGCGACAGTCAAGGAAGCGGGCTATCGCGGCCACGTTGGCGTGGAATACGAGGGATCCAAGCACAGCGAGGACGAGGGCATTCAGTTGACCAAGGACCTACTACTGCGCGTGCGCGCGCAACTGGCTTCCTAGCGAACCGGTCTCAACGCATCGTCGAGGACTTCGGCGATGTGTTTGACGGTGGCCCGGGACCCACCTTGGGCTAGACCGCCAGCCCACTGCATATGACAACCGGGGTTTGCGGTGACCAGGGTCTGTGCACCGCTGTCTTGTAGATCCTTCAGCTTCCCGGCGAGCAAGGCAGAGGAGTCTGCAGGTCTCAGCAGCGAGTGGATGCCCGCGGATCCGCAGCAGCCTTCTGGGTCCTCAAGCTCGACCAAGTTCGATTCAGGAATGGCAGCCAACAGCTCGCGCGGAGCGGAACGCACGCCCTGCCCATGGCACAGGTGACAGGGGTCGTCGAAGGCTAGAGGCTCGGAACTACCCGGCCCCAACTGGCTTCGCAGCCTGTCGAGCCTCTGGGGTTCGGCTAGGAACTCACTGAAGTCGACAACTCTAGCCGAGAACGCGCGCGCCCTCTCGAGCCATTGGGGATCGTCGGCAAGCAGCCGCGGGTACTCCTTCATGTGCGACCCACAACCCGCGCTGTTGACGACCACAGGCAGATCCCCTGAAGACTCGAAGGCCTCGATCGTCGTGCGCGCCAAGTCACGTGCGCCTGCCAATTCTCCGTTGTGGGCGTGCAGCGCTCCGCAGCAGGTGTGGGCCGGATTTGTGCGACATGCTGCGCCCGACGCGGAGAGCACGCGGGCGCTGGCCCTGTTCACACGCCCGAACAACTCGGGCATCACGCAGCCCTCCATAAGCCAGACCACTGGGCCTCCGCTACCGCTGGGCTCCTGAAGGGCGAGGGGCTGTCGGTCGGCCCGAGCGGGCACGCGCGGCAAGACGGCCAGGGCCCGGCCTCGTTCACCCAGCAAGGTTCCGGCGAGTCGCGTCAATCCCATCCTTTGGGCGAGGCCCAAGGCGCCCAAGGCAAATCGAATGCCGCGTCGACTGGGCAACACAGTCCCGAATCCGATGCGGCGAGCGAGTCGAATCCACCACGATTTGGGGTGCGTCGCGTTCAACCCATCGCGGCAGCTCTCCATCATGGACTCGAACTGGACTCCCGCGGGGCACACGCTTTCGCAGCGCAGGCACAGCAGGCAGGAGTCCATCGCTTCCTCAAAGCCATCCGAGGCCTGAACGCGGCCTTCCGCTTCCGCGCGCATCAGGTGTATGCGCCCGCGGGGGCTCGCGCTCTCGTCTCCGGTTAGGTGGTAGGTGGGACAAGTCCGCAGGCAGAGTCCGCAGTGGATGCAATCCAGACTCTGGGCGTGCTCGATGAGTGCGCTACCGTCTTGGAGAATGGCAGCGCTCACGCCTGCCGCCCCGGGAAACAGGGAGAGCGGAACTGCCCCTTGGGGTCGAGGTCCTGCTGCAAGCTGAACATCCAACTCAGGGCCGGTTCGTCGGCCAGCGTGGGAGCGAGTTCTAGGTGCGCCTGGGCGCAGACACTTCGAGGCTCCAGCCGCGCACCTAGAGCCGTGAGGGCCTTGCGCAGGGAGCCCAGTCGTTCGATCTGCGTCGCGCTTGGAGCCTGCCCAAAGCCCGGCATGTGCAGTCGCACTTCGCCTAGTCCCACTTGTGCATTCACAAGCAGGCCTTCTTGATCCGCAAGCCAGCGCAACAGGGCTGCCATCTGCGAGTGACGAGTGAGTACCCGTGCTTCTCCCCAGCCTCCACGCAATTCGAGCGCGCGCAGGCCGTCAAAAGCCTCATCCGCATCCGTTCCGCGGAGCACCCTCTGGGGGGCCAGCACTCGGCGGACATCTTCGACATCCTGTGCATGCGCGCGCCCGCGTCCCTCAAGCGCCACGTGTAAACGCCAGGGTCCCGCGTGGTTCTCCAGCGTCCAGGCCAATGGTTCCACTTCGAGTGAGCGCAAGTCTGCGTTGCGTTGAAGCAGGAGCTCGAGCTCGCTCTCCTCGCGCACCAGATGCGTGTGATCATCGGCACGGGGAAAGAGCCGTAGGCTGGCCTCGAGCAGCACACACAGGGTGCCTCGCGAGCCCGTGTAGAGTCGGTGCAGGTCGAAGCCCGTCACGTTCTTGACCAACCGCCCCCCGCTGCGCGCCAGGGTCCCGTCAGGCAGGGCGACGCGGAGACCCAGAACGTGGTGGCGCAGGGGCCCACGCTTCTGTCGATCTGGGCCGGAGAGTCCGGCGCCCAGCACTCCGCCCAGTGTCGCACCCTCCGGATTGGGAACCGCGGGGGTGAGCCGATGGCCGCCCGTGAGCACGCGCTGCTCGAGTTGCGACAGGGTGCAGCCCGCTTGAGCGGTCAGGGTTCCGTCCCCGGGCACATGATCCACCACGCTATTGAGGTGTCTTGTGCTCAAGAGCAAGTCAGCCGCTTCAGCCTGGCCGGGCCGGCACCAGTCCAACTTGCTGCCCAAGCCCATCGGCAGTACCCGCAGATTCAGGCCGTGTGCCCGGCGCAAGACTGCTTGCACTTCTGTTTCGTCGCGCGGCAGGACCAGCGGAGTGTTGTCGCGCCACTCAGCTTCAATCCCCTCGCGCGCAAGGGTCTCCAAGAGGGCTTGCATCAGCCAGAACTCCTGCTTCCCGCAGGCCGCACTTCCAGGCAGGCTCGCAACGGAATCATCTTGCCGGGGTTGAGACGCTCGTCGGGATCGAGGCAGTGGCGAACGCGCGCCATGACCGACAGGTCATCGGGTGTGAACAGGCGATCCATCATAGCCTGCTTCTCCAAGCCCACGCCGTGTTCTCCCGATAGGGAGCCGCCGTGTTCCAAGCAGGCCTCCATGATCAAGTCACCGGCCTCGAGCACGCGTCGCACTTCTTCTTCGTCGCGTCGGTCGTAGGAGATGTTTGGGTGCAGGTTGCCGTCACCCGCATGGAACACATTCGAGATTTTCAGCTCGCGTTCGGTGCAGACGTCCGTGGCGTAGCGCACGATCTCACGCAGACGTGTGCGCGGTACGACCACATCCGCCACATAGAGGTCGGGGGCGATGCGTCCCATGGCACCGAAGGCCCCCTTGCGACCGGCCCACAGTTGTCGCCGCTCGCTCGCATCTCGGGCACGGCGCACTTCGATCAACCCATGTGCCTTTAGGATCGGTAGGATGCGCTCGACCGTGTCCTCCACAGCGGCTTCTCGACCTTCGATCTCCAGCAGCAAGACGGCTTCCGCCTCCTGCGGGTAGCCGGCGGCAAACACACTGGCCTCCACGGCTTGAATCGTTAGCTTGTCGAGGATTTCGATCGCCGAGGGTTCCAGCCGGGCGGCGATTAGATCCGTAACGGCATCACAACAAGGATCGAGAGCCTTGAAGATGGCGAGCAGAGTCTCGGTTACCGGCGGGGAAGGTGTGAGTTGCACCGTAATTTCGGTGGCGACTCCAAACATCCCCTCACAGCCCACAAAGAGACCCACTAGGTCGAAGCCGAGCGGATCGACCTCGGGTTCATCCAAGTGCAGAACCTGGCCCGTCGCTGTCACGATCACCAGACCCAGGATGTGACGGGTGGTGCTGCCGTACTTAAAGCAGTGCGGACCACCCGAATTCTCGGCGACATTACCGCCAATCGTGCAGGCCATCTGGCTCGAAGGATCGGGTGCGTAGAACAGCCCTTCCCCGTCGCAGCAGCGCGTGAGGTCTACATTGACCACTCCCGCTTGCACGCGCGCGAAGCGGTCTTCCACGTTCAGCTCGAGTACGTCTCGCATACGCGCCGTGCCCACCAGCACACCATGGGGTACAGGTGTTGCCCCTCCGGACAAGCCTGTGCCCGCGCCCCGAGGCACCAGGGGGATTCCGTGCTCATGGAGCAGGGCCATGCAGCGCGCGGTCTCATCGGTGTTCTTGGGCAGCAGGACCAACTCGGGACGCTGGCGCTTGAGCGTCAGGCCGTCGGATTCGTAAGCCAGGAGCGCCGCGGGGTCGCCGACGATTCCCGCCGAACCCACGATGGCTCGCAGTTGTGAGACTACCCGCGCTTGCATGAAGCTCGATTCTATCCCGCTAGGACGTCGGAACCACGCGGCCCTTCGATTCAGTCCAAGCCTTCGTGCGCCATGCGGGCCGCACCGATCCAGCCCGCTGAGGATCCCAAGCTAGCGGGCAACAGGCGTGGGGGAGCATGTCCGTAGTCGCGCTCGTCCAGGGCCGCCCTGACGCCCGGCTCCAGCACGTCCAGGCTGCGTCCGAAGCCTCCGCCAATGACGTAGCAAGTCACATCCAGGACCGCTGTTGTAGCCAGCAGGCCTGCGCCCAAGTCGAACCCGATTTCAAACAGACAATCCCGTTCGGGACCCGGTGCGCTGCGGGCTCTTTCGCATAGGCCCCGCAGGTCGCTGTCCAGGCCTGCTGCTTTGGCGCGGCGGATGGCAGCGGAGGCGGAGGCCAATCGCTCCAGGCAACCGTAGGCTCCACATCCGCAACGTAGGTCGGGATCTTCGGGGCCATCCGCTGGCCGACTACGCACCACCATGTGTCCGACTTCGGCGGCCTTGCCCGTCGGGCCCGTGTACAGCTGACCATCAATGACCAGGCCGCTGCCGATGCCGGTTCCCAGGGTCAGCATGATCAGATCCTGAATGCCAGCGCCCGCGCCGAGCCACTGTTCGCCGTAGGTGGCGGCGTTGGCGTCGTTGTCCAGATGGACCATCGCGCGCGGCAGGTCCAAGCGCCGAGCGAGTTCGGCCCCCAGGTCCAGCCCTTCAAGCGCCTTCAGGTTGGCGCTCCGCAACAGTCGCCCGCCAGGTTGCTCGAACACCCCCGGAACTCCCAGACCAACGGGTCCTTCAGGGTGGAGTTCCCGAGCGAATTCAGCCAGGCGATCGAGCAGGTCCTGGGCGCCCCGTTCAAGGTCTGTGTCGATCGTCGCCCCTCGGGCGAGGATGTTCTCGACGTCTGATGGATTGTGCTCTCCTTCACGAACAAAGCCCCCTTTGACCTGCGTGCCGCCCAGGTCAAGACCGACGACGGCCCTTTGGGAGCTGCTCACTTCTTCGGCCGAGCCCTGCGCGTGACGCGGCGGTAGGCGAGCAAGTGGTTGCGCGCGCTCTCTCTCCAGGAGAAGTCCTGTTCCATGCAGCGTTGCACGAAGGCTTTCCAGTCCTTGGCTTTCTTGAAGATCGCACGGGCCGCATCCAGGGCCTCGAGCAGGCTCAACATGCCGTAGTTCTCGAAGAACACGCCCGTGCCCCGCTTGGCATCTTGGCGGATATCGGTGATCGTGTCCTGCAGACCGCTATTCCCGTAGGCGATCGGTACAGTGCCGTAGCGCATGGCGATAGCGCACAGGGAGTTAGAGGGGTGGAAGTGGCCCGGCAGCAGAAGGATGTCGGAGCCGCCCATGAGTGTGTGGGCGGTGTTGATGTTGTAGCCCTCGAGGACCCGACAGCTGCTCGAGAAGGTCTGCTCCACCGTGCGCAAGCGCTCGAGCACCTCGGGTTGACCCGGCCCCATCATGATCAGCTGGGCGCCGCGCTCGAGGATGGGCGTGATGGACTCAGCTAGGAGAGTGAAGCCGCTGTCTGAGTCGAAGCGACCGATGATGGTGACGATCGGGGTGCGCGGCTCGATAGCCAGACGCAGGCCTTCTTGCAACGCGGCCTTGCACTTGCGCTTGCCCTTCTGGGGGTCCGCGTCGTTCGGGGAGTACTGCTGCGCCAGCAGTACATCGCTGCCTGGATCCCAGGCGCGATAGTCGATACCCGCTAGCACGCCCACGAGCTCCTTCTTGCGTCGCTTGAAGGACTCGTCGAGACCATCTCCTCGTTCTTCGGTCTGCAATCGCAGCGCCTGGGTAGGGGAGTGAGAGCCAACGATCGTGGCGAACTCGATGCCGGCCTTGAGGAAGTTCACTCGGCCCCCGAGTTCCAGGCCCTCCACGGACCGGAAGAATTCCAATGGGATTCCCACATGGGGCAGGATTTCGCGCTCGAACGTGCCCTGCATGGCCAAGTTGTGCAGGGCGAAGAAGGTGCCCGCCTTGGCGGCTGGGTGTTTGGGGTCAAGTGCTCGGTACTCGAGTTCCTGGAACAGAGGAATCAACCCCGACGTCCAGTCCATGCAGTGAATGACACTGGGCGAGAACCTCAGCAACTCGAACGAGGCCAGCACGCCTCGTGCGAAAGTGGCGTAGCGTCTCCAGTTGTCCGCGTAGGGGCCGTTGTCGTCACCGTAGGGGTGTCGATTGCGGAACAACTCTGCGTGGTCGAACAGAACCAGTGGCAGCTCCGTGCCGCGCAGGGTGGCCGTGTAGACCTTGAGCGTGAGCTCACTCTTGCCTTCGGTAACCACAACGTCCCCGGCGAATGTCAGGTCGAGAATATTCTCGGCCGCGAGATCCCCGTGCAGCGGCATGAAGACGCGCACATCCGTCCCCATGGCGTGCAGGGTCTTCGGTAGGAATTCGGAAATCTCCGCGAGGTTGGTCCTGCGGACCAAGGAGAAAAGCTCGGGTGTTGTAAAAGCGACCTTCAAGGGGGGACTGGAGTGGCTGGCGACCCGGGAGCGGACGCTAGAGAGCGGGGCTGAAGGGGCGCGGGGGGGCGCTGGAAGCTTGGCGCAGGGCTGATTGTCCTGGGGGTGGCCCGGAAGCGAGTTCCGTGGGCGTGCCCATCCTCTGCCAGAATGGCCTCGATTCCAGCACCAACGCCGAAAAGTATGCCCAGCGAAAGAACCACCACGGCTCTAACTCTTGTTCAGAGCATCACTTGCGGCCTTGACCGACCAAAGTCGCCGCTAGGGCGTCCTTGCCCGATTAGCCTCGTAAATCGGGATAACACTGGGCAGCAGGGACTGAATCTGCTGAATCCGATTCTCGTTGGACGGGTGAGTCGAGAGGAACTCTGGCGGAGAATCGCCACTGCGCGCTGCCATGCGGCTCCAGAAGGCCACGGCGGCCCGGGGGTCGTATCCGGCTCGCGCCATGTAGAGCAGGCCCTTGCGGTCGGCCTCCAATTCAGCGTCGCGGCCGTAGTTCAGTTGCAGGAGATTGTTGCCCAGGGCGGCCCACTCCTGCTCGGTCCCTTCGAAGAGGATTTGGATCAACAAGTCGGCACCGTACTGCCGCGTCATCGCCTGGGTTCCGTGCCGCAATATGGCGTGGGCGATCTCGTGGCCCATCACCACGGCCAGCCCTGTGTCGTCCACAGCGACAGGCAGGATGCCCGTATAGACCGCCATTTTGCCCCCCGGCAGGCAGAACGCGTTGACCGTGCCGTCTTTCCTGATGACCTTCACTTCCCACTCAAAGGCGTTGGCGATCGTTGGGTCCTCCAGGCGAGCGGCGGCGACAAGCCGGTTCGTGACCCCCTGGACCATCGTCGTTGTTGGCCCGGGTCCGGCCAGGGTTTCCTGTTCCATCAACTGGGTGTAGGCCTGGGCGCCCAAGCGCTTGTCGTCCTCTAGGGTGAACAGGTTCTGGCAAGCGGTCGAGACCAGCACTAGGGCGAGCAGTCCAGTTCGGGCGAGTCTCCGACCCGCAGGTAGGCGCGTCCGAGTGGGCTCGATCGATCCGGCGGGCTGAGGGTAGACTTGCATGCCCCGTGTGCATGAGCGGGGGCGCAACTTGCATTCCATGTGGTTCACCTTCATTGTTGGGACTCATCCCCTCTCGCGAGCCAATCTGTTCAGGGGAGGATCGACCCCAGCAGTATGGCCCATGAAGCCGGCACACGCGAGACTAGCTTGAGCAGAGAGAGCCCATGACCCAGCCCCTATTGCTGGTGATCCTCGACGGCTGGGGGCACCGAAAAGAAACCGAGTTCAACGCCATCGCGGCCAACTCGCCCTATTTTCACGACTTGCTGGGGCGCTATCCCCACTCGCTCCTCTCCACTTGTGGACGAGAAGTGGGTCTTCCGGCGGGCGTGATGGGCAATAGCGAAGTGGGGCACCTCAACATGGGTGCCGGTCGCGTTGTGAACCAAGATATCACCCGCATCAACGCTGCGATTGCGGACGGTTCTTTCAGGCGATGCGGTGCCTTCGTGCAACTGATCGACCGCTTGGTGAAGCAGGGCAAGCCGCTGCACCTGTTGGGACTGGTGTCAGACGCGGGAGTCCACGCCAGCGATCTCCACCTGCGCCACTTGCTGCGACTCGCCGCCGCGAGGGGCATGCCGCGGGATCAGGTCTTCGTACATGCCATTACCGACGGGCGTGACACCCCGCCGCGCTCGGGGCCCGAACACCTGGCGCGTCTGGAAGACGACTTGGCGGCCGCGGGAGTGGGCCGTATCGCCTCAGTCGTGGGCCGCTATTGGTGCATGGATCGGGACAAGCGCTGGGATCGCGTGCAGCGTTCCTACGACCTACTCGTGTCAGGAACAGGAGCCTGCGTTGCTAGTTCCGCCGAAGCCATCGCGGCCTCGCACGCCGCGGATATCGGCGATGAATTCGTCGAGCCGGTGGTCATTGGCGCAGCCGACAAGGGTCGCATTGCCAACGGGGACGGCTTGATCGTCTTCAACTACCGCTCCGACCGTGTGCGCGAGATCTGTGACGCCTTGTCTGCCGAGGACTTTGACGGTTTTGAGCGCAACTCCCGGGTGCATCCGGAGATCGTGACCATGACCCGCTACCGCGAGGACTTTGCTTTTGCCGTGGCCTTCCCTCCCGTGTCTCTCCAAGGGCTCTTTCCGGAGCTCGTCAGCCAGGCTGGCCTGCGTCAAAAGCGTATCGCTGAAACGGAGAAGTACGCCCACGTGACCTTCTTCTTCTCCGGTGGAGAGGAGGCGCCCTATCCCGGCGAGGATCGCATTCTCATCCCCAGCCCCAAGGTGGCGACCTACGACCTGCAGCCCGAGATGAGTGCTCAGGGTGTGACGGATGCCATCTGCAAGTCACTGGCCGAGGATGAGACCGACGTCTACATCATCAACTTCGCCAACGCCGACATGGTGGGGCATACCGGTGACTATGAGGCCGCATCCGCCGCCGTGCGCAAGGTGGACGCTTGCCTGAAGACCATCGTGGAGGCGGTCAACCGACACGGCGGCACGACTGTGATCACAGCCGATCATGGCAACTCCGAGCAACTGTGGGACCCCGCCATCAACCAACCCCACACGGCGCACACCCTGAATCCCGTGCCGGTCGTTTTCTGCAATGAAGGATTGGTCGGTGCTGCGACTCGCGAGCGCGGGGTCTTGGCCGACGTGGCACCGAGCATGCTGCAGCTTATGGGCTTGGACCTCTCATCTGGTATGGACGGCAAGTCCCTCCTGAGTTGAAATGCCGGCAGGCGGGAGGCTGCTCGCCGCCATCGATCCATGTCGTCCCCCGATTCCATCTCCGTTGCCGTACTCGGTGCCACCGGTAGTGTTGGTCAACGCTTCGTTTCCCTGCTCCAGGACCATCCGCGATTCCGGATTGCGGCCCTGGGAGCCTCCGAACGCAGCGCAGGCAAACCGTATGGCGATGCCGTTTCCTGGGGCCTCGACGCGCCGCTCGATCCCGAGATCGCCCAGGTCATGGTGGGGGACATCCAACCCCGGTCAGGCATTCCGGTCGTTTTCTCCGCCCTTGACGCAGCCGTGGCTGAAGAGGTCGAACGAGCCTGGGCTGAGGCCGGCGCCCTCGTGGTCTCCAACACGGCTTGCCACCGCATGGATCCGGTCGTGCCTCTGCTCGTGCCCGAGGTCAATGCCGGGCACCTGGCATTGCTCAAAAGTCAGCCCTGGAGGGGGGGCATCATCACGGGTCCCAACTGTTCCACGGTCGGTCTGGTCCTGGCGCTCGCTCCTCTGCAGCGCGCCTTTGGGATCAAGCGTTTGCACGTGGTTACCTTGCAGGCCCTCTCGGGTGCCGGCATGGGCCCCGTAGCGGGGATGGAAGAACCCGGCAACCTGCTGCCGCACATCGGTGGTGAAGAACAAAAGATGGCCCGTGAGACGGCCAAGATATTGGGAACCCTCGAAAGCGATGGCATTCAACATGCCGACCTTGCACTCAGCGCACAGTGCAACCGCGTCTATGTTCAGGACGGTCACACCGAGTGTGTGTCCCTGGAACTGGAGCAGCCCGCAACGCGTGAGGAGATCCTGGCTGCCTGGGCGGGATTTCGTGCCGAACCGCAGGAACTGGACCTGTGGAGTGCGCCCGAGCGACCGGTGCACTACCTGACCGAAGAAACAGCTCCTCAACCCTTGCTGCACCGGGACCTGGACAAGGGCATGGCTTGCTCTGTCGGCCGGCTACAGGAGTGTCCCGTGCTCGGCTGGAAGTTCGTGTGCCTCAGCCATAACACCCTGCGCGGGGCAGCGGGCGGTGCGCTGTTGGCAGCCGAGTTGGCCTGCGCCCAGGGCTACCTGTCCTAGACTTCTCCCAGGGTCTTGCCCTGGACGGCATCCTTGACCACGTGGTCCATGAGCACCGCGGCCAGGGGTAGGGAGGCCTGCTCGAATTGGTCCCGGGCTGCGCGGATCTCGTCTAGGTCGTTCCCCTCACTGGCCAGGGTGGCGCGTGCGGCAGCCTGCGCAAGGTCGTTGCGGCTCTCGGGATCGAGGAACTCGTCGGCGGCCGCCTGGTTCTTGCTCACGGCCAGCAACATGGTTCCGATTTCGGCTTTCAGATCGGCTGCTCGGCGCAGATCAAAGTCTTCCTGAGCATTGTCGAAGCCCGCCTGCAGCATGGCTTGCATGTCTTCTTCGCTGAGCCCATGCGTGGGGCGAATTTCGATCTCTGCGTTGACGCCCGAGTTCTCTTCTCGCGCCGTCACCGTCAACAGCCCGTTGGCATCAATGTGAAAACGGACAGCCACCTTGGGCATACCCGCCGGCATTGGGGGCAGACCGGTCAACTTGAACTGACCCAATGATCGACAGTCCACGGCCATCTCCCGCTCACCCTGAACGATGTTGAAATCGATTCCGGTCTGGCCATCCACGTAGGTTGTGAAACCCGACGTCACGCTGCAGGGCACGGTGGAGTTGCGCTCGATCAACTTCGACACCGCCCCGCCCACGGTTTCCAGGCCCAGGGATAGGGGCGTGACGTCCATCAAGAGAATATCGCGCGTGCCGCCCATCAGGACCTGGGCCTGCGCCGCGGCTCCCAGGGCCACGACCTCATCGGGGTTGAGTTCAGTGTGCGGGACACGGCCGAAGAACTCCTCGGTGCGTGTGCGCACGAGCGGCACCCGCGTGGAGCCGCCCACAAGGACCACTTCGTCCAGGTCGTGTGGTTGGAGATTGGCGTCGCTGAGCGCACGTCGACAACAATCGAGCGTGCGCTCGACCAGGGGCGCGATGCGTCGTTCGAAGTCCTCGCGCGTGACACGGCGGCGCCAGTTCAGGCCCAGGTCCGGTAGGGTCAGGTGGATTTCATGCCGCGGATCCGAAGAGAGCGCGATTTTGCACTTCTCGGCCGCCAGGCGCGCAGCTTGCAAGAATGCCGGGTCGGCCAGGTCTTCGGCACTGACCTGCTCGGCCAGTTGTTCGCGGATGAATTCCACGATTTCGCGGTCAAAATCGTCGCCACCCAACTGGGTGTCGCCATTCGTCGCGAGTACACGGAAGATTCCGCCTTCGATGGAGAGGATCGACACGTCGAAAGTGCCACCACCCAAGTCGTAGATGGCGACCGTGCCCGTCCCCTTTTGGTCGAGTCCATAGGCCAAGCTGGCGGCCGTGGGTTCGTTGACGATGCGCAGCACTTCAATGCCCGCCAGACGGGCAGCATCCCGCGTGGCTTGTCGTTGCGCGTCGTCGAAGTAGGCGGGAACCGTGATGACGGCGCTTGCAACCTCGGCGTTACCAAAGGCCTCGCAGGCTTGGTCGCACGTCGCGCGCAAGATGAGGGCGCTTAACTCGGGAGGCGTGTAGGTCTGCCCGCGCACCTCGATTTCGAGCATGCCCTTGTCGTTCTCCGTCACGGCGTAAGGCAGGTCCTTCAGTTCGTCTTTCAAGTCTGCGAGGCCGCGGCCCAACAGGCGTTTGATGCTGAAAATCGTGTGCTGCGGATCGACAACGGCCTGGGCACGGGCTCGCTTGCCAACGATGGGGGCGCCTTCGCTTGGAATGTGAATGACCGAGGGCAACATTCCGGTCTCACCCTCCGGCCGCAGGATCGTGGGCCGGTCGTCGCTCCAGAGGGCGGCCAGGGAGTTGGTTGTTCCCAGGTCGATACCGATCACGATGCGCCGGGGCGCGCTGTCGAGGACGTCGAGTTCGATGTAACCCATGGGGGGCAGTGCCTCAGTTGGCTTGGCTCGCGGACAAGTCGAGGGTCAGTTGATCCAGTTCAGTGAGCGTGCGGTCCAGGTAGCGCACCGAGTTGAGTTCCTGGCGCAGGGTTACGGGATCCCCTGGATCTGAAGCCTGCAAGCGCTGTCCCAAGCGGCCCAGGCTTGTGCTCCGATGCCCTTGAAGTTCTTCCCGCAGGGAACGGAGTCGTGCGCGCGACTCGTCGCTCGCCTTGGCCGCTCGCACTTCTTCGAGAACCTCATTCCACTCCAGAACCTCCATCAGGAAGGACTGGGGCATCTGCCGCTCTTGATCAGGCGAAGGCGCCCCCAAGTCGGAGAGCAACCACTCTGCGCGCAGCACCTCATCGTCCAACGTGCTGTAAGCCGTGTTCACGAGCGCGGTATTGTGTTCCGCTCGTTCGCGCGCCTCAGCTCCGTGCACACCGTGAAAGTCAGGATGCGTCAAGCGCGTCAAGCGCAACAGAGCACCGTTCAATTCACCCTTGTCGACCAGCCAACCGCGGGGCAGCCCCAAGATTCGAAAGGGGGACGGGGTCTGCTCAACCGTCTGGAGAGCACCGCAGCTGTCACAGACCAAAGGCGTCTGCAGCTCGGCGCCGCAATCGGGGCAGGCGTTCATGCTAGCCAGGCTTCAGACGCTGAAGGACTCACCGCAGCCGCAGCTCTTGGAGGCGTTGGGGTTGGTGAATTTGAATCCACGTCCCATCAGGTTGTCCTCGAAGTCCACCACGGTGCCGTTCAAATACAGGAAGCTTTTCGGATCGCACAGGATCTGCACCCCATCGACTTCGCTCAATTGATCGGTGGGATTGCGGTTGTCATCGAATCCGAGCGTGTAGCTGAAGCCTGAGCAGCCGCCGCCCTTGACGCCCACCCGCAGGCCCGTGCCATCGGGCAAGGCCTGTTCGCTGATGATGCGTCGCACTTCCTGTACGGCTCGTTCTGTGATGGAGACAGACATGGGCTTAGGCCTCGCTGGGCTCAACGCCCTGTTTGCTCTTGAAGTCGTGGATGGCGGCCTTGATCGCATCCTCAGCCAAGACACTGCAGTGGATCTTGACCGGGGGCAAGGAGAGTTCCTGCACGATCTCGGTGTTGTTGATGGCCATGGCATCGTCCAGAGACTTGCCCTTGATCCACTCGGTGGCCAGGGAGGAACTGGCGATGGCAGAGCCACACCCAAAGGTCTTGAATTTGGCGTCCACGATGGTGTCGCCCTCGACCTGGATCTGGAGTTTCATGACGTCGCCACACTCCGGAGCCCCGACGACTCCCGTACCGACGTCTTCCGACGTCTTGTCCATGGAGCCCACATTGCGCGGGTTGTTGTAGTGTTCGAGGACCTTGTCGCTGTAGGCCATTCGAGTATCTCGTTAGTGGGTAGGGGGAAAGGAGAAGCGGACGCCTAGTGGGCGTCCCATTGAATTTTGGAAAGGTCCACGCCTTCCTGGACCATCTCATAGAGCGGTGAGAGTTCGCGCAGGCGCCGGACGGCCGTAATGACTTGCTCGGCGGCGAAATCCACGTCCTCTTCGGTCGTGAATCGGCCGAAGCCAAAACGGATGGAGCTGTGGGAGAGTTCGTCGCCCACACCCATGGACTGCAACACGTGACTGGGCTCGAGACTGGCTGATGTACACGCCGAGCCGGAGGAAACGGCCAGATCGCTGATGCCCATGATCATCGATTCGCCTTCCACGTATGCGAAGGACAGATTCGAGCAGCCCGGCAAGCGAAACTCGGGGTGTCCGTTCATGTGCACGTGATCGAGCGCGCCGAAGACCTGGTCTTCGAACCGCTTGCGCAACGCCAGTGAATGGTCGCGATCGGCTTGCATGTCCGTCTCGCAGAGTTCGCAGGCCTTGCCCAATCCCACAATCGCTGGCACGTTTAGAGTTCCGGATCGCATGCCGCGTTCGTGTCCGCCACCGTCCATCTGCGCTACGAGACGAACGCGCGGGTTGCGCCGGCGTACATAGAGTGCACCGACCCCCTTGGGTCCGTAGATCTTGTGTCCGGAGAGGCACATCAAGTCCACGTGGTCGGCCTCCACATCCACAGGCAGTTTGCCCACCGCCTGGGTCCCGTCCGTAAAGAACAGCACTCCACGCTCTTTGCAAAGGGCTCCGATTTCGCGGATGGGATTGGTGCTCCCGATTTCGTTGTTGGCCCACATGATGGCCACCAGAATCGTGTCGTCGCGCATGGCCGCGGCGATCTGTTCAGCGCTGTGGCGTCCCTGCCCATCAGGGGCGAGGTAGGTCACTTCGAAGCCGTCCTTTTCCAACCGCTTACCGGTGTCCAGAACCGCCTTGTGTTCAGCCTGGCTCGTAATGATGTGCTTGCCCTTGGAGCCATACATCTGCGCCACACCTTTCATGGCCAGATTGATGGCCTCGGTGGAGCCCGACGTGAAAATCATCTCCTTGGCGCTGGCGCCGATCAGGTGAGCGATGCGCTCGCGACCTTGATCGACTGCCGTTTCGGCTTGCCATCCAAACGCGTGGCTGCGACTGGCGGCGTTGCCGTACACCTCACCGAAGTAAGGCAGCATTTCTTCCAGCACGCGGGGATCCACGGGAGTCGTGGCTTGGTAGTCGAGGTAGACGGGGGTCTTCATGACGTGGCCGAATCAGTGGCGATGGCCGCAGGCAGCGCAAACATCTCGCGCGGGGAGAGGGAGGAATTCGACAGAGAGTGAAGCGTGGTGCCTTGCAGTAGGGACCAGATTCCGTGGCGCAGGCGGTCCAAGGGAGAGCGGATCGGGCAGAGCGATTCGATTCCGCAGGCCGAGTCGTGCCCCGCGCCCTGAAGCTCGTGGCAACTCGTCAACCCGGGTTCACCTTCCAGAGCTTGCACCACCGAACCGATAGTGATCGCGTCGGCCGGCTGGGCGAGACTGTAGCCGCCACCCGCCCCTCGCTGGGAGTGCACCAGTCCGGAACGGGACAGGTCCTGAAGCGTCTGGGCGAGGAGTCGCTGGGGCATGGAGTAGTGCTCGCCAATGGAACGCATGCTCAACACCTCGCCATCTCGGTCGGCGAGGTGCATCAGGGCGATCAGCCCGTATTCGGTGCGTTTGGTGAGCTTCAGCATGGGGTTCAAAGTGCTCCAGGCGGCGTGCCAGGGGCAGGTGCCAGGGGCGCTGTGGGTGCGCCAGCTAAAGCGCACCATTCTAGTGTGGATTCAATTATAGGCCCATTTGGATGGGTGATGGGGCGAATCGCACCAAATAACAGGGCCCTGAGGCCTGTTCGAGCGGGACTCTAGGTCCCTATCGGTCGTTCGGCCAGCGTGACGGGCCAAAAACCTACCGTTCACGGCAGGTTTTGATCAAACACCCAGAATCGCCTCAGGAACCCTGCCTCGATCCCAAGGCCTCCCAATCTGAGTCAGCTCAAGCCGCCGGGCTGAGGAGTCGATGAATAGGGCAGCCATGACTGATCGCATCGAGCCCCAAGGTCCTTCGGCGGACATCGTCTGTTTCGCCTGTGGAGCGACCGTGCCTGAAGAGCCCTCGTACGAGCTCTTGGATCAGGACGATCCCTGCTCGGCCTGCGCGGACCGCCTGCTCTTCAGTCTCAAGCCGATCCTGCAGATGTCGCCTACCACACAGGCGACCCCGGCTACGGAATCCGAGTCCAAGCCCTAGGGCGTCAGGCCTTCCGAACTGACTGGGTTCCGTGGGCCTAGCCGCAAACAGCATTCCTTCCTTTGGCCTCGTTTGTGGACATTGGAGATCAGCCGTCGGGACCCGCTGCGTGAGGAGGGGGGGGCATGCTGGCCGCCAGCCCCTTTCCGTTGAAGCTGGGGGCAATTCCCGCAATGGATGCACACCAAACCCAGTCAGTTCACTAGCCTCCCCGCTGGGACAGGTCGAGGCAGGCCTTGAGGTCATCTGGCAGGCTGCAGAGTCCGCCGTCGGCGAGCTGGATTGAGGCCAATTCCATCGTGGCGCTGGCGATGAGCACTTCGTCCGCGGGCCGCTCGATGCGGTATCCGAAGGTGATCGAGGCGGGGCCCACGCGCTCGATCCATACGCTCACCGAGAGCACGTCCTCGAAGCGCGCCGGCGATCGGTAGCGCAGGTTGGCTTTGCGCACAGGCAACCCAATCCCACGCGCCTCCAGTCCGCTGTAGGCCATCTCGAGGGAGGCCATGAAGGCCGTGCGGGCCTCCTCCAGGTACAACAAGTAATTGGCGTGGTGGGCGAACCCCATCTGGTCGGTCTCACCATAACGAACCGTGATTTTGTGCTGATAGGGGGGCATGCCGCCATCGTACATGGATCCGAGGGGCTCTAGGAGTCCGCGCCCTCCCGCGGCCACCTCTTCCTTGCTAACCTCCCGGAACCATGTCCGCTTCACACCCCAAGAATCCCCCCGGCATTCCCTCCGTGGCCCTGCTGCTCGGTTGGTTCCTGCCTGGCGCGGGTCACGTCTATCTGGGCAAAGTGCGCACGGGTGTGATCGCCTTCTTGGTCGTCGAAGGCCTGTACGGTCTTGGAGTGTTCCTTTCTGGGGGCATGTTCCTCGAGTACCTGCCCCCGGAAATGCGTGGCCGTTTCTCGGGCCTGTTGACACCCGAAGTCGGCAACCTGGGTGCCCTGCTGGCCCATATGAGCCACTACGGATATGGGGTCGGCTACCCGCGACCCTATCCCGACCTCATGGACTGGGGCACGACGCTCACTGCGCTGAGTGGCCTGTGCAACCTACTCGTGCTGACTTCGGCCCACCTGGCCGCACGCCGCAGGGAGCCCTGCCTAGGACCCGGACCCAGTCCGACCCTGGCTGCCAGTGCCTCGTTGCTGCTGCCTGGCTTGGGTCAATTTCTGCAGGGACGCCGGGCACGGGGCCTGGTGATCGCGGTGCTCCTGCTCAGTTTGTTCGCCGTTGGCTGTTTCCTGGGTGGTGGATCCAATCTGGACCGGGAGCGCCACTTCTACTACTGGGCTGGGCAGTTCATGCTCGGACTGCCTGCCCTCATGACGGAATTCGCTTTCGGGCATCCGCGCTTGAGCGTCGAGATCTCGTATGCGGATGGGGGAGTCGTCTTGAGCAGCGTGGCTGGCCTACTGAATGTGCTCGTCATGCTCGATGCCTTTCACTACGCCGAGCATGGACCAGAATCTGAATGCGATCCAATCGTCTCCGCTCACACGGCCACTGGGTCAATAGCGACAGAGAATAAGGGAGGCCCCTCCGCATGAAAGACATCGGCTTTCACCTGCTCCTGTTCTTCTTTGCGAGTGCGGTCGTCGTCGTCATCGGCACCTTCTTCAGCGAGACCGACGATCGACGGGCCGTGGCGATTCTGCCTCGGCGCCTGTTCCGATTCTTCCTCGGCAGCCTGCTGGTGCTGGGGATCATGCTGATCTGCGAACACACCTGGGCTTAGAAGAACTAGCGCTCGCGAGCCTCTGGGCCGCGTTGCAGGCCGTAGAGCCCACCCGGGCCACGGTGCACCCAGCCTTCCAGTTCCAGTTGGACTAGCAGGCTCAAGGTGACGTCTACCCGCCTGTCCAGGGCCTGGGCCAGTTCGTCTACGCACAGGGTTTCGCCTTCCAAGGCTCGCAAGAGTCGGCCCGCCGTCCCCCCCGGTGGAGAGAGAACCGAACCGGCCTCGGCCTGTGCAACCTGGAACCCAAACAGGTCTTCGAGTAGTTGCTCGGGTGATTCCACCGGGGTCGCCCCCTCACGGATCAGACGCAAGCAACCGCGCGCCATGGGATGGTCGATGCGGCCGGGTATCACGTACACGTCTCGCCCCTGGTCGGCTGCCCAACGCGCAGTGATCAGGGAGCCCGAGGCGTGTGCCGCCTCCACAACAAGCACCGCCTGCGAAAGACCGGAGATCAGGCGGTTGCGCATGGGGAAGTGGTGGCGCCGTGGACGCGTGCCAAGGCCGTACTCCGAAAGCAGGAGTCCCTGCCTTGCGACGCGGTCAGTGAGCGCGCTCTGCGGCCAGGGTTGGTCCACGGCCGAACCCAAGACTGCGATGGTGTCGCCCGACACCTCCAGCGCCCCGCGATGGGCAGCCGAGTCGATACCGCGGGCCAAACCGCTGACCACGCACATGCCCGCCCCAGCCAGGCCGGCCCCAAAACGCAGAGCCTGGGCCAGACCGTACTCAGTGGGCGAGCGCGTACCGACGATGGCCAGGCGCGGCTGCGGCAGCAGCAAGTCCAACCGTCCCAAGGCCCAGAGGTCCTCGGGCGGCGCGGGAATCGTGTCCAGGACCCCTGGCCAGGAGGGGCCGCCGCGAGAGATGTGCAGCGGCATCCCACATTCAGATTCGGAGGCCGATCCCATTGGGCCACCAGACGCGCGGGGCCCGTGGGTCGTTACCCACTCGATTCGGAATTCACGGGACCCAGTTTGGGGACGGGGACAGGGCCGCCGTCGGGATCGAATGCGCAGCGCACATGGGCGTGCAGTTCACCCAGGAAGCGACTCAGCTCCAGCCCCCGATGCTCAGGCAAGAACGAGCCGAGGAGTCGTCGCGCTCCGATGTTCAGAGGCCGTGCACCGTCCAGGTTGGCGCGGCTCAGGTGGAACATGCAGATCGAGGCTTGCACGAGACCCTTGTAGAAATCCGCGTCGCCGCCCTCGTTGCCCAGCCAGCACTGCTCGAAGGACTCGTGGGCTTCGTGGAAGCGAGCCGCGTCAAAGGCTGCGATGCCCGCGGCGAAGGAGCGCTCACGCGCCTGCTCGTCGAAGCTGTCGGGGTCGAAATCGGAGGGTTCGGGTTCGATGCGTGCCACGGCGGATGGGGGACAGGGCTCGGTGTCCGGGGAGCGGGACCAGCCTAGCTCGCGCCTTGCCACCTGTACCCAAGAATGAAGGCCCCACCCCAGTCAGAGCTGGAATGGGGCCCAGTTCGGGGCAAATTCGGGGCAAATTCGGGGCAAAGATGCGGGATCTCAGTCTGCGCTGGCGACGGGCTCCGGCGTGCTGGGTTCGGTGGGGCTGAATACGAGGCCCTCACCGGTCTCGGAGTTCTCCGTGGTGGCCTTGTCGGCCCAGATGCCGCTGGAGTGTTCGAACTCGCCGCGTAGCAGCTTCTCAGCCAGGGGGTCTTCGATGAATCGTTCGATCGCACGTCGCAGTGGACGTGCACCGTAGTCTTCGTGGAACCCCTCGGTAATCAGGAAGTCGATCGCCGCCTGGGTCAGCTCCAGGTCGATGGAGTGCTCGCTCAGGCGAGCACGCACTTCACTGAGTTGCAGCAGCACGATGCGCGACAGATCCTCGTGGTTCAGCGGGTTGAACACGATGGCCTCGTCCAGGCGGTTGAGGAACTCAGGGCGGAAATGGCGTTCCACTTCGACCATCACGTCCGCCGTCAGCTTCTTGCGGCGATCGCCATCGTTGACTTCGGTTTTTTGCACGCGGCCAAAGCCGAGCTGAGAGCCGGCCTTCATCTGTTGCGAACCGAGGTTCGAGGTCATGATCAGGATCACGTTGCGGAAGTCGACGTGGCGTCCGAAGGAGTCGGTCAGGCGACCCTCTTCCATGATCTGCAGCAGCATATTGAATACATCCGGGTGCGCCTTCTCAATCTCATCGAGCAGGACCACGGAGTAGGGACGACGGCGCACCTTCTCGGTCAACTGGCCGCCTTCTTCGTAACCCACATACCCGGGAGGCGCGCCGACCAGGCGTGACGCGTTGTGCTTCTCCATGTACTCGCTCATGTCCATGGTGATCACGGCGTCTTCGTCACCAAACATGAACTGGGCCAATTGCTTGCATAGGTAGGTCTTGCCCACGCCCGAGGGGCCCAGGAATAGGAACGAACCCATGGGGCGGCTGGGGTCCTTGAGACCCGAACGCGAGCGACGCACTGACCGTGCGATGGCGGCGATCGCGGGCTCCTGGTGGATGACCACGGCGCCCAGTTCGTTTTCCATCTGCAGCAGACGCTCACGCTCACCCTTCTCAAGACGCGTGAGAGGCACGCCAGTCATCTTGGAGACAGTCTCCTGGATTACCTCGGCGGTGACTTCACCCACCATTTCCTTCTCTTGCTGCTCTTCACGCCACTCGGCCTGAATCTCTTCCTTCTTCTTCTTGAGCTGATAGGCCTTGTCGCGTTTCTGGGCGGCCAGTTCAAAGTCCTGGTCGGCGACGGCGTCGTCCTTCTCCTGCTCCAAGCCCGAGATCTCATCGGAGAGCTCGCGCATATCGGGCGGGGGAACCATGGACTTGATGCGCACGCGCGCTCCGGCTTCGTCCATCACGTCGATGGCCTTGTCGGGCAGGAAGCGGTTGTTGATGTAGCGCGTGGAGAGTTCCACGGCCATGCGCAGGGCCTCGTCGGTGTAGGTGATGCGATGGTGGCTTTCGTAGCGGTCGCGCAGGCCGAGCAGGATCTCAACGGCCTGTTTGGGAGTGGGGGGTTCCACGTTGACCGATTGGAAGCGGCGCTCGAGGGCTCCGTCCTTCTCAATGTGCTTGCGGTACTCGTCAAGCGTCGTCGCACCGATGCACTGGATCTCGCCGCGCGAGAGGGCGGGCTTGAGCACGTTGGAAGCGTCGATGGCGCCCTCGGCGCCGCCGGCACCCACCAGCGTGTGGAGTTCATCGATGAACAACACGACATCCTGAACGCGACGCACTTCCGTCATCACGGCCTTGATGCGTTCTTCGAACTGGCCGCGGTACTTGGTGCCGGCAACCATCAGGGCCAGGTCCAAGACGACGATGCGTTTGCCGCGCAGGATTTCGGGCACGGTGCCTTCGATGATGTTCTGGGCCAACCCCTCGACAATGGCGGTCTTGCCAACGCCGGGCTCGCCCAGTAGTACGGGGTTGTTCTTGGTGCGACGCGAGAGAATTTGGATCACGCGCTCGATTTCGTCTTTACGCCCGATGACCGCGTCCAGCTTGCCCTCACTGGCCAGCTCCGTGAGGTCGCGACCGAACGAATCCAGTGCAGGCGTCTTGCTCTTGCTGGCCGGTCCCGCGCCTTCTTCGGCACCGATCGTGCTATCGTCGTCGTCTTCTTCGGGGCCATCGGCTCCCAGAAAGTCGAGCACTTCCTCGCGCACGTCTTCCAGTTTGACGCCCAGGTTCAACAGCACCTGCGCCGCGATGCCCTGGTTCTCCTTGATCAGACCCAGCAGCAGGTGCTCGGTACCGATGTAGTTGTGACCCAGGTTGCTGGCCTCTTCCATAGACAGTTCGAGCACCTTCTTGGCGCGCGGGGTGAACGGCAGTTGCCCCATGGTCACCATCGACGGACCGGTCTTGACGATCTTTTCGACCTCCATGCGGATCTTGTCCAGCTCGATGTCCATGTTCTTGAGGACGTTGGCGGCCACACCGCTTCCTTCCTGGACCAGGCCCAGCAAGACGTGTTCGGTGCCTAGGTACTCATGGTTGAACCTCTGCGCCTCCTGGCGGGCGAGATTCATGACCTTCTTGGCGCGATCTGTGAAACGATCAAACATGGTTGGATTTCGAAGTGGGGTCGATTGGGGCTACGAAGGCCAATGACGGGACAGGCAGTCTGGATAGCTATCTTTCGGACTTGTGGGGCGGAAGATTGATCCCCCTTCCGGCTTTCCGGGCCTCCCCCCCCACGAGGGTGGTCCAGTGGGCCCGCTCTTGGAGCCCGACGGGGTCTGAGAGTGCCTTTTCCAGTGGGCCGTGACCAGTGGCAATCCCGCGCTGGACCGCCTGCATAGCGCTCCGCCGGGGCCTCTGGCCCATTTCCCGCTGAGTTCAAGCTGGATCGTCGGAGCCCTCCGAGGGCTCGAGTTCTCCTTCGGGGTTGCCTGCGGGGTTAGCGGCCTGGTCCAGTTGTATCCCAGCCAGCTCGTCGCGCAGGTCGGCGGCGCGCTCGTAGTCCTCTTTGCGTATGGCGAGCTCCAGGGCTCGCCGCAGATCGCTCAGCTGTTCCTGGTTCGATGCTTGGACCTCGTTGACGCCGGGTAGGCGCCCCACGTGTTTGTTGGCCCCGTGCATGCGGGTCAGCAATTCTTCGAGGTAGTCCGCGAAGAGTTCGTAATCGTGCTCGCAACCCACGCGCCCCTTGCGCTGCAGCTCCATCGCTGTCATTCCGCACTGCGGGCAAGTCAGTCCTGGGGCGCCGGACTTCTTGGTTACCTGGACCTTGATGGGCCCGCCCTTCAAGAGGTTCCACAGGCCGGTTCCAGCCATGGCCTGCATCAAGCTGCCAGGCATACCCGTGGCAAGGTTTGAACCCTGGGCGCAGACCTCACAGAGGTCGTGCTTTTGGATTTGATTGCGACTGTCGCCGGGGCCAACGAAGTCCTCGATTTCGAAGACGTGGACCGTGGCGGCGTTCTTGTTACAGCGGGGGCAGAGCATGGGAGTGGGGCCCAGTGGGCAGTGGACCGAGGTCTTCTATAGAACCCCAATCGGGGCTCGTCAACAGACAGACTCGGGCGCCGGTCCTGGGGGGTCCCGGAAGGCACTGCGCGCCCGCTCGATCAACTCGAGGGTGATGCGATGTCGGCCAAAACAGGCGGCCAACTCTTCGCCCACGCCACTCAGTGAGGCCCCCAGCAAGTCCAGGCTGTCGGCGTTTTTGGGCAGCCTACCGAGCAGTAGGGCCAGGGGCGTCGAGGGTGGGATCAAGCGCCTAGGGGGGCTGCTCTCCTGCGGCGAATTCTGGCGAATCGCTGAGCGCACCTGGGTTGGGCTCCAACCGCAGCTGGCCCGCAGATCCCCGTCCTCTTCTAGCGCGGCCAGCAACAACCGATGGGGTGTGATCCCTCGTTCGCCGGCCCCGCTGGCGCTGCGGCAGGCGCGCACCAGGCAGCGTTTCGCTTGGGTGGTGAAGCCCTGAAAGAGGTGTCCCTCGGGGTCCAATTGCACGGCGTCGTCGGCGTCCCCGGGGCCGGGTCTCCAGGTCGGTTCGGCGAGCAGCTCCCGTGCCTGCTGCGGTAGGGCGGCTGCGCAGGCCTCTGCAATGTGGGTCGTAGAGAGTGGGCTGCATCCTTCCTCGAGGGCTCGAGCCCGCGCGCTCCTCAGTGCTGTCAAGGCGTCCCACGAGAAGGGCAAGACGGCCTTGGCGCCGACCACCATCAATCCTGGCGACAGGGCTAGAAGTTCGGTGTCCAGAGTTTCCGGATCGGCGAATGCGTGCTCAACCACCTGGCCCGCGGCACTGTTCTCATCTCCGATGGCTGCTCCGAGGACGTGTTCCACATGGACCTGTTCGGCGTGCAACCAAAGAGCACGCTCTGCGCCTCGCTCCAGCAACCCGCGCAGGTAGGGTCCGAGGCGCGCCAGGGTCTCGGTGAAGTTGTGTCCCCGCGGTTCAAAGAGAGAGGTCATCCGCCGACTCCCTGGGTTTCTAGTTCAGCCAGCAGTTCGCGGAAACACAGGGCCCGCTGACGGAAATTCAAATATGCATCGAATGACGCGCAGGCGGGTGAGAACAGGAGTGTGCCGGGGCGCGGCGTGGCTTCCAGCCCGCGGCGCGTGGCTGCGCTCAGATCGGAGGCCGTCTCGCATTCGGCGCCCGCGCGAGTCATTGCGCCTTGGATCTCATCGCGGGAGGCCCCGAAGGCCACCACGTGCACCCCGGCCCGAGTGACCCGGTTGGCCAACTTCTCCCAGCCCAACCCCCGCTTGGCCTGGCCTCCCAGCAAGAGCGTGCAGGGCCCGACCATTCCCTGCAGCGCGGCCAACGTCGAGTCCGGTGTCGTCGAGACACCATTGTCGACGACCTGCACCCCATTGATTTGGCCGAGGGGCTGCATGCGAAACTCGAGACAGAGCAGCTCGCAGAGACTGGCGGCGAGGGTTTCGGGCAAGCAGCCGAGCTCTTGGGCGAGCCCCAGTGCGACCAGGGTGTTGTCCACCTGGAACGTACCGGGCAGGGCCAGGTCTTGAACAGCGCCAAGCTTCGAGTCGCCCGCCCAGAAACAGCCCGCGGCCACATGCAGGTCGGCCGCGTCACGGCCGTGGGTGATAATTCTCGCAGCGCTCATGACGATGGACTCGGCGCGTCCGGCCAGGGACGTGGGTACCACGGCCACACCATTCGAGTCCAGCAATTCAAGCACGCGCGCCTTGGCTTGCCCGTAGGCCTCAACGGTTCCGTGTCGCTCCAAGTGGTCTGCAAGAATGTTGGTGATCGCCACCGCCCGCACGTTGCAGCGCGCACCCGCATCCGCGGACAGGGCTTCCAGCTGGTAGGACGAGATTTCGACCACCGCGATCGTGTCCTCGTCCATCTCCGCCGCCTGTCTCAGTAGGGAGCGGCCGATGTTGCCTCCCAAGACCACCGGCTTCCCCGCGTGTTCGAGCATCTGAGCCAGGATGTGCGCCGTCGAACTCTTGCCCTGAGTTCCAGTGACGAGCACCACCTGGGCGCAGCAGCACTCGAGAAACAACTCCATTTCAGAAGTCACTCGAGTCCCCGCGCTTCGGGCCGCTACGAGCAGCTCGTGATCAGGGGCCACGGCCGGGTTGGCGACGACCCAGTCTGCCTCTGTGAAGTCTTCGCCTCTGTGTTGACCCAGAATCCAGTTGGGTTGCGGGCCCGCGGGCCGATCCCGTGACCACGTTTCGAGTGCGGGTGCCAATTCCTCCGCCGTGCGCAAATCTGTCACGGTCACCCGCGCGCCAGCTTCGAGCAGCCAATGGGCCGTGGCTGCGCCTCCGCCGAAGAGCCCGAAGCCCATGACTGTGACCTGCGCCCCTTGGAAGCGGGCCGCCCCCCGAACCTCAACTGCTTTGCTCATGACCCTGCGTCGGACGATCCGCTCTGGGAGTCCTCCTCGTCCGCCGCCTGCTCTTCCTTCATGCGCCGCGCCCAGGCTCGCTCCAGGAAACTGTCGACGTCCACGTCACCCCCTTCTTCCTCTCCCCGATCGGCCTGCAACTCCACGTGATAGGAGCGGCGGTCTGTGCGCCCCAGGGGCAGGATCAGCTCCCAAATAATGTCGAAGGGAAAGCGTGCTCGCAGGGGAGCATCCAGATCGATGCGTTGCGACCACGTGTGGTAGCCCGGCAGGTACAGGGTCAGGCGCCGCTTCCCGTAGTGCACGAACTCGTGTTCCAAGGGCGTGCGTCCAATCACGTCTTCGTCAAAGCGCACGAGCGCCCCGGGTGGAACCGATTCCACGGCCAGAATGCGACGTGTGCGGCAGGCCGGCAGGACCAGAATCCCGCAGGCCAGCACAGTTCGCAGCAGGAGTGCAGTGGACGGCATGCGGTACACAATACTGGGGGGTGAGGTGAAGATCACTCCCTGCAAGTCAGCCGGTTCCTCGCCCCGCCGATCAGTAGCAGGAACAAGTGCAGCGGGGCGTCTGTAGGATATCCGGGACTCCCCTGACCCGCCGCCCCCTCACCGGAATCCCATGAATTCACGTACAGCTGCTCTCACTTTCTCTTGCATCCTCGCTGCCACCGGGTTTGCCCAAGACCCCAGCTCGACGAGTCAGGATCAAGCCGCTGAGGAGTTCCAGATTCAGTCCACATGCCTGGGGGCATTTTGGGGTCGAGAGATGACCGTTGAGGCAGGCGTTGTCTTGCCGCCCGACTTCGAGCGCGGGGAGGAACTGCCGATTTGCTACAGCATCCACGGTTTTGGAGGCAGCCATCGGAGCGCTTGGCGCTCGGGACCTGGCCTGGTTCAGGGCATGCGAGATGGCACTTCGCCGAGGATGCTGTACGTGTTTCTCAACGCGCAGTTCCCCATGGGACATCACGAGTTCGCGGACTCGGTGAATAACGGGCCGTGGGGAAAAGCGTTGATTACGGAGTTCATCCCTGCACTTGAAGCCAAATACGCACCCAAGGCCACCTCTTCTGACCGTTTCCTGACGGGGCATTCCAGCGGCGGCTGGAGCAGCCTCTGGTTGCAGGTGACCTACCCCACCTTCTTCAACGGCACTTGGTCGACGGCTCCCGATTCCGTGGACTTCCGCGATTTCACCGGCATCGACGTGTACAGCTGGGACAACGCGTATGTGGACCCCGAGGGCGAGGTCATTCAGCTCATGCGGCGCGGGGACCAATGGGTTCGGTCCATTCGCGAGTTCGCCCAGGGCGAGCGTGAGCGCAACCCGCTGGGTGGGCAGTTCTACAGTTTCAATGCGGTCTTCAGTCCGCGTGGGGAGGACGGGACCCCGGTGGATCTCTTCGATTGGGAGACGGGTGCGATCAACCCCGAAGTGCGCGAGCGTTGGCGAACCTACGACATCTCTCTGACCCTGCGCACGCGCTGGCAGGAGTTGGAGAAGAGTCTGGCTGGCAAGATTCACCTCTACATGGGAACCCTGGACACCTTCCGCTTGGAAGGGGCCACCATGCTGATGAAACGCGAGTTGGAGGAGATAGGTGCCGACGTAGACATTCTGCTCGTTGAGGGCCGCGATCACGGTTCCCTGTTTGCGCCTCACCCGCAGTACTGGCCCGACGGCATGCTGGCGCAGATCCACAGGGCCATGCGCACCCGCTGGGAAGCCGGTCGTTGAACTAGCCTTCACGCACGGCTTCGAAACCGTATCCAGTCTAGAGCGGCGGCTTTCGATCCTGCGGCGCATTCCGCAGGGTCTGGCCCGTCAACTGTTCGCACTGCTCATCGGAGGGCAACAGGGCCGCATCACGGGCCAGCAGGTGCCAGACCTGTCGCGGGTGGAACCAGGCTAGGGAGCGGCCCACTAGCCCTGCGCGGCCGACCAAGTCCGCAACGAGTTGCGGGGTGTAGGGGACCACATCGGGGTAGACCCACCCAGTCTTCGTGCAGTCGGCTTGATCTGCTGGACCGATCTGGAAGGTGACTGCGGCGACGCCTTGCGGAGCGAGCGCCTGGCCGATGGAGGTCAGGGCGTGCTGGGCCAGATCGGGAGCGGTGTGAGACAAGATCGACTGCACCAGGATGAAGTCAAATTGAACACCAAACGCACTACAGTTGAAGTCCTCGCTGTGTAGAAACTGCGGCTGCTTGAGACGCACCGCATCCCTGCCCACTTCGTTCTCCAGGGCGTCTTCGACGAGCCACCGATTGGGCTCGAGCCCGTAGTAGTGGCCTGGGGCGAGGTAGGGAATGAACAGTCGCCCCGCTCGCAAGGACCCGCAGCCCAGATCGAGTAGCCGATGGGACTCGCGCAACCCCAGAGAACACAGCAGCCGAAACTGCGTCGCGCCCATGAAGTCGTATTCCCCGGGAGGGCCGACGTAGGCCGTGTAGTGTTGGCTGCCAGGCGGAAGGTGACGCGCGTCTTCCTTGGGCAGCAAGCGAGTCCTCGCCTGATCGGGTGTCGTGGTTTCGTCGTCGGGCAAGGGAATCAACTCCGATCGCAAGGAGGGGGTCCTCGGCCGGAGATGGTACCGATCCAGTGCCCTACAGCCCTTCCATGTAGTTCGAAATCCGCGTGAAAGCCGCCTGTTGTTTGGGGCTCAAACCCTGATTCAGCAGGTTGATGCGCTCACGCGGATCCGCGAGCAGGTCGTAGAATTCGTCGTCCGTATCCATCCTACGGATGAGTTTGAACTGGCTATCGCGCACCGCCCGGGTACGGAAGCGGTAGTTGGGTAGCTTGATCCCATTGGGGCGGAAACGCTCGGCATAGACGTAGGTCCGCAACGATAACCCCGGATCGGTGAAGTACGGAACCAACGAGACGCTGTCCGTGACCGGTGGAAGTGTGCCACCAGCGAGTTCAATCACCGTCGCGAAGAGGTCCACGACTCCTACGGGTGCGTTCACCCGGCCAGGTGTGATCCCCGGGCCCACGATCAGCATCGGAACCCGGATCCCGCCTTGATAGAGCGTGCCCTTGACCCGGCTCGGGTCGACGGGCGGTTCCACCGCCTTCTTGAACGGGCCGTTGTCACTCACCGCAATGATGTAGGTGTTGGGGGGCAGTGCCGCCAACAGGCGACCGAGTTCCGTGTCCGCAGCTTCGGTCATCGCGTTCACGTACGCGATCGGGTTCTTCTTGGGGTTGGGTGGCAGGTTCTGCGTGTGCAGGCCGGGGGGTGGCGCATGCAGTGGCGTGTGCACGCTGTTGTAGTTCACGTGCAGCATGAATGGCTCAGGCAGAGAGGCGACGGCGCGCAGCGCGTCATCCACGTTGAGCGACGGGGCGTAGGTCGTGTTCCCGCCCGTGCTGCCATTCAACGTGTGCTGCCAGCGGAAGTAGTCTCCACCGCCGAGCACCAAATTGCGCAGGGAGCCCGAGTACATTCCGTATCCCGCGTCGTTGGGATGCGTGTCGCCCTGCTGGTCATCCCCAAGGTGCCACTTGCCGACCATCAGTGACGTGTAGGGGCTGGGCAACCGATTGGGCAGCACCGCGCCGTTGGCCGGCAAACCGTAGTTCTTGTCGTCCGGGTTCTCGCCAATGCCCGTGTGGATGCCGTACAGGCCGGATTGAATGAGGGCCCGAGTTGGACCGCAGACCGGGTTGGCCCAGGCGTTCATGAAGACCAGCCCCTTGCTGGCGAGACTGTCGAGCACGGGCGTCACCGCAGGCGTTTGACTCTCCCCATAGAAACCCAGACGGTCAAGACCGAGATCATCGAAGAGGACCACCACAACGTTGGGCGATGACTGCCCAGCAGGCTGCTCCCTCGCTGGGACCCGCGCTGCCGGGGACCAGGAGCGAGCCTCCACGTGCGCCGCCATCACGGCCAGTGCCGTGAGTGCCAGAACGAGACGTGGTCGAGCGGGTCGCAGGGGGGATTCCATTGGGTTCAGCCTACCGGAGTCTCGCACATCGCGGTGAAGAGAGCGGGCCTTGGTCAGCGCGCAGGGACTCGGGCATGGGTGCGGCGTCGCGCGCGAGTCGGTTGCATGGCTAGAGCAGCTGCCCCATGGCCCCTCGGGCACATCTTGGGCGACGTGATTCAGGGGTTGCGCTACCTTGGCCGCATGAAGTCACGCCTATTCCTGACAGCACTGGTCTTGCTCCCGGTCTCCGTCGCGCAGGACGCGACTTACTTCCCCGCCCGCGGGCATTGGGAACGTCGGGAAGCGGCGGCGGTGGGGATGGACGCGCAGGCCCTGTCTGCGGCCGTGGATGCCGCGGTCGCCGCCGAGGCTGCCACGCCCGTCGACTTGTGCGCCTACATCTCCAGCACCCTGGCGAATGAGCCGCACGGCGAAATCGTCGGGCCCGTTCGTGATCGCGGTCCGATGACGGGCATCGCCGTGCGCCGTGGCTACGTCGTTGCGAGTTGGGGCGAGCCCGAGCGCGTCGACATGACGTTCAGCGTGTCGAAGACCTACCTGTCAACGGTCGTCGGCCTAGCAAGTGACCGTGAACTGATCCCCGATGTGCAGGACAGGGTCTCGGGCCTAGTCCAGACGCATCACTTCGAGGGCCCGCACAACGGCGCCATCACCTGGGACAACTTGCTGCGCCAGACGAGCAACTGGCGCGGAGAGCAGTTCGGCAAGTACGACTGGGCCGACCGTCCCCCGCGCGGGGTGCCGGTCGAAGACCTGCCAAACCTCGCCGTTCCCGCCCCCGGTGAAAGCTGGAAGTACAACGATGTGCGCGTGAACCTCTTGGCCTACGCCGCCTTGCAAGTCTGGCGCGAGCCGCTGCCTGTTGTGCTGCGCCGGGAGGTGATGGATCCCATTGGCGCCTCGCCCACCTGGCGCTGGCACGGGTACACGACTTCATGGGTGGAGCTCGACGGGCAACACATCCAATCCGTGTCCGGCGGAGGGCACTGGGGCGGCGGCATGCACATCAGTGCCTGGGACCAGGCCCGTTTTGGGTACCTGTTTCTGCGCCACGGCCGTTGGCAGGACCGTCAACTCGTCAGCGAGTCCTGGATTGCTCAAGCGCGCACGCCGACCGACGTGCAGCCGACCTACGGTTACATGAATTGGTTCCTGAACACGCGCGGAACTCGCGGCTTACCCCTGCCCTCCTGTCCGGAGTCGGCCGTCACCTTCCGCGGGGCGGGTGCCAACATCGTCTACCTGGATTGGGAAAACGACCTGCTCATCGTCTTGCGCTGGGTGGACAGCCGCAAGTTGGATTCGGTGTTGGCGGGATTCCTGGGAGCGATCGAAGCACAGTGAGCAGGAGCCTACTTCGACTGGGGCTCTCGCTTGGGACCGGCACTCTGTTGGGTGCCGGGGCCCTGTGCGTGACGGGCGAACAGGAACCGCAAGAGGGCTCCGGAGCCCCGATCCTCCACAACCCGTACTTCGACCACACGCAATGGAAGGTCTGGCGTGACGATCCGTCGCCGGTTGAGGGTGTGACCTCCGTCGTGCGTGAGGAGAACGAGGACAAGCCCGTGGAAGTCACGCTGGTCGCTCCGCCACAAGCTGAACGGCTGTACCCGGCCCAGCCTCCCGCGCAGGACTCGGGCGAGCCCTTTGTCGTCTTCGAGAAGCTCGCCCGTCCCTCAACGACCTACGCGGGCATGTGGGACGACGTCTACAGTTCCTGGTCGGGGACACACGGCTACATCCGTACGCGCTGGATGGGCGACGACGGGAGTTCCGCAGTTGTACGCGGCCACATGATCGACTTCGTGGATGCCAAGCACGAGAACATGCTGCGCGCAGGTGTGAATTTCGTTCACCAATCGACAACGGGCATGGGGCACGGGATTACCAACGGTGACTTCTTCGGCCGCCCGCGTGAATTCGAGCGGCTGTATTTCGCGGACTTGCTGGTGACGGCTCCTGCCCACGCCTCTTTCACCGATCACCGGGCGGACTACAGCACCGACCTCTACACGGCGCATGTGCCCACCCTGTTCAACTCGGTCGGGTCGTCCAACAGCGAAACCATGGCCATCACGAAGATGGTCATCGCCGGGGGGTATCTGCCCCCGAAGACCAAGTTGCTGCTCAAGCGCAACGGCCTCTACCCGGCGGCCCTGCTGTACCTGTGGAAGTCTGCCCTGCCCTTCGATCTGCCCTTCGACCACGAGATGCGCCAGCGCATCGCGTACAAGGCCGTGGGGAATCGCCACAGCTACCCCGAGAGCTACGGCGCAGCGGGTATTGACCGGGGCGACATGTCGCTTGCCTATCACCAATACGATGACGAGGCGCACATGCGCGCCATGATTGAGGGCGCACGTTCCATGGATGTGGCCCTGCCTGAGGCGATCTTCGATGTCACCCAGGTCAAGGGTGGCGAGGAGGTGTACCTGCTCAACAAATCGGCGTTGGTCCTGCAGCAACCGGGGGAGACCATCGAGCTGACAGTGGATACGGGCAGGTGCTACGACCTCCAGGGTCTGCCTCTGACAACACGCTGGAAACTGCTCTACGGCAACAAGCACGTAGGCGTCGAGCCTGCACAGGCTGAAGCGGTGGAGGCAGGCGGATATCCCACGCTGTGGACCATCACGATTCCCTGGGACGATGCCCTGCCCGGCGGCCGCACGGCCATCGCGCTAACCGCCAACAACGGTCGCTTCGACAGCAACCCTGCGATCCTCACAGTATTCCGCAAGAAGGGCGATCTGCCCCCGCCAGGTATGACTCCCGGCGAGTACGCCTTCCCCGCGGCATCGATCAACCAACGCCCAGTCATTCTCGGCCTCCAAGATCAGGTCGCAAAACGCGGCCGTGCCCTTGAACTGACCCTCGTCGCCGTCGATCCCGAAGGATTTCCCGTGAGCTTCTACAAGCGTTCCGGAGATGTGGGGCGGATCGAGGGGGACCTGCTGAGTTGGGACTGTCCCCGCAAAGTAGAGCCCGGGCCCAAGACCGTCGCGATCATCGCCTCAGATGGCACCAGCGGGAACAGCTACGGAGGCGAGGCACTGACCGTTCACGTGGACAAGCCCAGTTTGATGGCGCGCATCACGATCGACCGGCTGATCGGACCGGCGCCCATGACGGTCAAGTTGTCGGCCAAGGACTCCATTGGGCCCCGTAGCAAGCTGAAGTACGGCTGGGATTTCTACACGCCCACTCTCAAGCGCACGGCCCAGGCGTTCGAATCCCTTGAACCGAGCCGCGATGTGGAGCACACCTTTGAAGATCCCGGCGTGCATGAGATTGCGCTGCATGTGCGGCATGGGGGGGAAACCGACTCGGAGACCATTCGGGTATTCGTCACGGCGTTACCGGGCGATCCGGAATCAGCGTCTCTCCAGCTCGAAGGCAATGGCGTTGTAGTCGGGGACGGAGATGGGACTCCCAGCACCTTCGACCACACCGATTTTGGAGGGGTTACCCTGCGCAGCCAGGTCGTCCACACCTTCCGCATGGTGAACACTGGCGATGAAAACCTCACCCTGTCAGGTAAGAACACATTCAACGTGACAGGCGAGCACGCAGACGATTTTCGCATTGTACGTAGGCCGCGCAACCGCATCGCGGCAGGCGGCTGCACCACGTTCGAACTGCGATTCGCGCCCAAGGGAATGGGTCTACGAACTGCGACCTTGGAGATCCGATCGAATTCCGATTCGATGACGTTCTCTGTCGCAGGCCTAGGCCAGGGGCGGTAGCGTCGACCCTCGGCAGGGCGCCGTTTGCCCGCCCGTCGGCAAACACTCCAAATAGACTCCGAACACTGCGTACGACACGACCTCACTCCGTAACTCGCGACCCTGAGCGCTGACAATTCTCTACCTGGACCTCCCCAACAAACCCCTATCGCCCGATGACCCCCTCTCGAACCCTGCTCAAGCTCGTCTTCCTCGCATCCCTTCCGATTCTCAGCTCCTGCACCCTGATCCGAGTCCGCTCCCACGACCATCCCCCCAGCTTGCAAGCCAGCGGGTTGATTGAGGGTCACCTGGCCTTCGGGATGAATGCCGAGACGCGGATTGTGGATCTCGACCTGTTTGACGGTCGCAGCTCCGGTGCCATCGCTGAACTCGTGGTCTGGAAGCTCTTCCGGCTCGAGGTGGGAATCGCGGGCGTGGCCGTAGGCGTGGGACCCGTTGACGTGGGGCTAGGCGTGCTCGCCTACGAACCGCGCATGCCGGACTACCCCTCATCTCGGGAACAAGACATCGAGGAAATGGAGGACGACGCGGGGCAAGATGCCAGCGACGAGGACTGACAACCAAACCCCGTCGCAAGGCGCGGGCTTGCGGCGCCGCGGATCCACCCGCGCGGGCAGAACTGAGGTGGCGAAGATGGGCTCGAGTTCGTATCACCATTGCATGATCCGCACCCTTCTCCTGCTGTTGGCCCTGCCCGCCGTCGCCCACTCACAAGAGGATTCCGCCGCGACCCCGCCCGCCAAGCGCGGGTTGATCGCTCGGACCGAGGCCGCGACTGGGGGCCTGACCCTCTTCGCGCCGCTGGCTTCCCACTCCACCTATCTGATTGATGACGAGGGCGAAGTTGTTCACCAGTGGGGAGCCGACTTCAATCCCGGTTCGATGGTGTACCTGCGTGACAATGGCAATCTGGTGCGCGGCGGCCACGTGAAGGGCAGCGGGCGCTTCCACGGTGGGGGGATGGGCGGCGTGCTGCAGGAGTTCAATTGGGACGGGGAACTGGTCTGGCACTACGAGTTGGCCAGCGACGGGATGCACCAGCATCACGACGTCGAGCTCATGCCGAACGGCAACCTGCTCCTGATCGGATGGGAAGCCAAGTCGCGCGAGGAGGTCCTGGCGCACGGCAGAGATCCCCGAGCGGTGGGCGAAGATGGGCTCTGGCCGGACATGATCCTAGAGATCCGACCCACCCGGCCCAAAGGAGCCGAGGTCGTCTGGGAGTGGCATACCTGGGATCACATCATCCAGGACTTCGACGACTCCAAGCCGGGCTACGGGTCCGTGCCCGAGCACCCAGGGCGCCTCGACGTCAACGGAGATCATCGGGACCAGCCTCCCATCACCGCGGCCGAACGCCAGCGCCTGCGCGAACAAGAAGAACAGATGCGCGCCTTGGGTTATGCCAATGGTGGAGAAGATGGAGAAGAGGAGGAATCCCCTAGCGACGAGGACCTTCGACGTTTGCAGTCGCCCGATTGGATGCACACCAACGGTGTGTCCTACATCCCCGCTCTTGACCTGATTGCCTTCTCAAGTCACCGCTTCTCCGAGGTGTTCGTGATCGACCATTCGACCACCAGCGAGCAGGCGGCTGGGTCCAGCGGCGGACGTTATGGCAAGGGCGGCGACTTCCTCTGGCGTTGGGGCAACCCACGCCACTATGGGGCGGGCGCCGATGGTGACAGAGCCCTCTTCAGCCAGCACGATCCGACTTGGATTTTGGGACGTAATGCACGGCCTTCACTTCTCATCTTCAACAACGGTGCTGGGCGCCCTGGGGGCAACTACTCAAGTGTGGTCGAATTGGCCCTGCCCTTCGACCCGAACACGGGTTTTGCACGGACGCCCGGTGAGCCTTTCGGACCCAAAGCCCCGGCCTGGAGCTACGAGTCGCCCGACGATTTCTTCGGGTCATTCATCTCAGGTGCCCAGCGACTGTGGAACGGCAACACCCTGATCTGCTGCGGGCCCGAGGGACGCGTGTTCGAGGTCACTTCTGCGGGGGAGGTCGTTTGGGACTATCACAATCCGTTTGGCGGCGAAGAGCAATTCAAGGACGAACACCCCGAAGTCCCACCTCACGCAGTATTCCGCGCGCACCGCTACGCTCCCGACCACCCGGCGTTCAAGGGGCGGTTCTAGAGGCTGGCCCCAGCCCTGGGCTACCTTGGTCGATTGGGACGGGCAGGGCGAAGCGGGGTGGGGGGCCCACGATCATTCTCCGAGCCCAAGCTGCTGGCGGAGCTTGATGTTTTCCTCTCCGGCGGCCGTGAGCTGTCGTAGGAGCAACACGTGTTCTGATTCCCCGTCACGGTCCAGGGCCTCGAGCTCAGCGAGGGAAACGGCGTGTATCCGCAAATGAGCTTCATCTCCACGCATGGCGGCCAGGGTGAGGTCGCACAGAGATGAATTGTGTTCGGCGCGAGACCAGAAAAGCGTCGCGAGCAATACCGCGTTGCCGAGCAGGGAAAACGCCTGAAGCCTAGGTGTCCGCATGGTCATGGTTCCTTGGGAAGCGACAGAGTTGAGACTCCGCCCACACTAGTTGATGGGATCTGGGAATGCTGAAGGGAGTCCGGTTCAGGAGACCCGCGCCCTCAGGGAGTGCCACGAGTGCACGGGCTGTGCAGGAAGCTGAGCCTACGCGTGCCCGATATCCAAATTCACGCCACCTTTGAATCAGGGTTCAGAGCTCCTGGCGAGGTACTCCGGGTCGAGTTGTTGCGGATTGGAGGAGCAGCCCCAATAGTGGGGATCGACTGCAACTAGAGGTGCATCCGTGAAAACCCTCGTCTATTGTCTTGCTTCGGTCCTCTGTGCCGGACTGTGTGTTCCCGACTCTGAAGCACAGCGATTCGGCCCTGCGCAGGTGGTTACGGATGGAGTGACCGGCGCCGAGTCCGTACATGCTGTCGACTTGGACGGCGATGGCGACGATGACATTGTTGCGACATCGACTTGGGGAGATGCCATCGTCTGGGCCGAGAACTTGGGGGGTGGATCGTTTGGGCCCGCTCAGGTCATCACGACCAGCGTCGATTTTCCCAGCTCCGTCTACGCCACGGACCTAGATGGGGATGGAGACCCGGATGTGCTTTCGGCATCGACAAACGACAGCAAGATCGCCTGGTATCCGAACCTAGGCGGGGGCGCGTTCGGGTCGCAACAGATCATCACGACCAGCGCATCCTATTCACACTCTGTCTACGCCGTGGACTTGGATGGGGACGGTGACGCGGACGTTTTGTCAGCCTCGTCCGGTGACGACCGGATCGACTGGTACGAGAACCAGGGCGGCGGGGTATTCGGGCCGAGGCAGATGATCACGAATGAAGCGCGCCGTACCGAATCCGTCTTTGCGATCGATTTGGACGGGGATGGGGACGCGGACGTGCTGTCGGCATCGTGGTACGACAACAAGATTGCCTGGTACGAGAACCAAGGCGGCGGATCGTTCGGATCTCAGCAAGTGATCTCGACTGCGGCGAGCTATCCGCGAACGGTGTATGCCAAGGACCTAGACGCTGATGGCGATGCAGATGTTCTCTCTGCATCTTCCAATGACGACACCATCGCCTGGTATGAGAATCTGGGCGGGGGGATGTTCGGGCCCATTCAAGTGATTACCGCCTGCGCAGATTACGTGTATGGGGTTTACGCAGCGGACTTGGACGGGGACGGTGATATGGACGTGCTGTCCGCTTCCGTCAACGACTACGAGGTCGCTTGGTACGAGAATCTGGGGGGAGGGACCTTTGGCCCCCAAATCGTGATCGAGAACAACGGCCTCGGTTCCCATTCGGTCCACGCGTCGGACTTGGACGGGGATGGCAAGGTGGATGTGATCGCGGGCATGTGGGTTCAAGTTGCGTGGTACCCGAATCAGGGTGCCGGAGCCTTTGGGCAGCAATCCGTGATTACGGCCAACGCCTCAGGGGCCGAGTCGGTCCATGCCGCCGACCTGGACGGTGACGGGGACGCGGACGTGCTTTCAGCGTCAGCGTTTGATGACACCATTGCGTGGCATGAGAACCAGGGTGGTGGCTCCTTTGGACCCCGACAGGTGCTCACGACGCGGGCGGATCTCGCTCGGTCGGTTTATGCAGCCGACTTGGACGGCGATGGAGATCTAGATGTGGTCTCCGCAGCAGAAAAACGGGACCGCATCTCCTGGTTCGAAAATCTCGGAGGTGTGGGGACCGGACAGCAGCAAGGATTCAAGTTGTTCGGGCCCCGCCAGAAGATCACCAGGAAGGCAGACGGCGTCAAATCTGTCCATGCCGCCGACCTGGACGGTGACGGTGACATGGACGTGCTCTCGGCCTCAGCTTTGGACAACAAGATCGCCTGGTACGAGAATCGCGGCGACGGCTCGTTCAAGCCGCAGAGAGTGATCACCATCAACGCTCAACAAGCCGAATCGGTCTATGCCGCGGACTCGGATGGCGATGGGGGCGTGGACGTTCTTTCTGCGTCGTGGAACGATGACCGGATTGCTTGGTACGAAAACCTAGGTGCAGGATTGTTCGGGCCCCAGCGGGTGATCACAGATCTGGCAGATGGCGCTAGATCCGTCTACGCGACCGATCTGGATGGTGACGGAGACGCCGACGTGCTCTCGGCATCGTGGAATGACGACATGATCGCCTGGTACGAGAATCAGGGAGGTGGCTCGTTTGGTCCACAGCAGAGGATCGGGGGGGCGCTGGACGGAGCCACGTCCGTCTACGCGACGGACCTGGACGGTGATGGAGATGCCGACGTCCTCGCCACGGCGTGGTACGGACAGAGGGTCTCCTGGATCGAGAATCAAGGAGGCGGCGTGTTCGGGCCGCAGCGCCCCATCAATCTGGGCACGTCGGGCGCACAGTCCGTGTACGCGATGGATCTGGATGGCGATGGGGATGCAGATGTCCTCTCGGCTTCGTCCGTCGACAGCAAGATTGCCTGGTACGAGAATCGCATCAACTCCCCCGACTGCAACGGCAACGGTATTCCCGACGATCAAGACATCTCCTCGGGGGCCAGCGCGGATTGTGACGGGGACGGTGTACCCGACGAATGCCAGATCGCCGCTGACCCGGCGTTGGACTGGGACGGAGACGGCGTGCTCGATGCCTGTATCCCGCCCAACTACTGCTCTGCCAATTTCAACTCAACAGGTCAGGCGGCTGCCATGTCGGCCGAGGGTACCCCGCTGCTACTCGACAACGACTTCACCCTGGCGGCCAACCAGATGCCCCCGAACGAATGGGGCTTTTTCTTGATGGCCGACAACCAGGGGTTCATCCCCAACGTGGGGGGGAGTTCCGGCAACCTATGCCTGGGCTCTCCGGTCTATAGATTCATCAAGCCGCCGACGGGTCAGATCCTCAACTCTGGTTCGAACGGACATTTTGCGCTCAGCCCCGACCTCAACAACTTGCCCCAAGGTGTCGTGTTCCAAGTGGGTGAGACCTGGAACTTCCAAGCCTGGTTCCGGGACGGCGCGGCTAACTCGTCGAACTTCACAGACGGATTCGAGGTGATGTTCAGGTGACGATCAGTCGGGATTCGACCTGCTACCGGCGGGCTCGGACCATGATCTCGACCCGTGCGTTTCCCGGTAGTGCGGCCACCTGAACGCAGGCGCGTGCTGGATAGGGCGCAGGAAACCGATTGCTGTAGATCGCGTTGAACTTGCCGTATTGACCCAGGTCCGTCAGGTACACGGTTGCCTCGACCACGTCTCCCAGGTCCAGATCGGAGCGTGCCAGTTCGGCTTCCACCGCGTCGATGCAGGTCTCAACCTCGCGCTCGAAGGTGCCGCTGCGGTCGGAGCCGATCTTGCCCGAAGCGAAGCAGAAGTCTCCGGCGAGCACGCTGCCCGAGTAGGGCCCGAGTCGGCCAGGATCCTCGCGTACAATGCGACCGCCGCTGCCGACTTTTCCGTGCACAGAAAAAACGCAGGAGGTGAGAAAGAGTGGGCCGATCAGGAACAGCGCCAGGTAGATGTTGGGTCTCATGTTGGCGCACCATGCTAGCGCACCGCGACCGCTAGCCGTCAGGTATTGCGCGCACTGAGAAGTTGGGGGATGCAACACCTGCCCTCATCCCGAGCTGAATGGCGGAGAGGGCGAGATTTGAACTCGCGGACCCCTTGCGAGGTCACCACATTAGCAATGTGGCGCATTAAGCCGCTCTGCCACCTCTCCGTTGGTGATCGCGCGCGCAGGCAAGAGCGTGCGGATCGGTGGCGGAACATACGTCCCCTTGCTCGGGGAGGCAAGCCCGGCAGGCCGCACAGGGGGGTCCAGACAGAGGCTCGCCGCGGCGGAGTTGGGTGCCGGGGGCGCTTTTTGTGAAAGAGAGGGCTATTCTCACCCATTGACTCGGATAGGAATGTGACGTGCCGCGTATCTGTCGCGCCCGAGCACTCTTCGCCTGTCCCGACCCCTGCCTGCCGTGCCCTCCCCCGCATCCCAACCCACTCGACGGTTGATCGCTCAGGCGAGCTTCCAGCTCTGGCTCCTGTGCGTGCTCATCGGCACGATTGCCGGTTCGGGTTGGCTGTATCAACTTCCTGAGGACGCCTCGCCCTGGATCCGCCTCTACGTGGGCATCGCTCTGCTCTCCTCGGTGGCCATCCTCTCCCTGCCCGTCGGCGGGATCTTCTGGCTCCTGCACCGCAGTGTGGAACGACCACGCCTGGTGGGCTTCCTGCAGGCCGCGGTCGGGATTCTGTTCCTGTCGCTGCTCTACACCGACACGATCATCTGGCGCATTTTGGGTCACCACTTTGATGGGGCCGTGCTCAACGTGGCGCTCACCCCCGGTTCGGCAGATGCGATTCACTTGGGGCTCCCCGTTTGGGGCACGGTGGCGGTCATCTTCTCCCTCGGAACAACGATCCTGTATTGGAGCTGGCGTTGGTTCCTCGCGGATCTCTTGCGTCGCCAGGGGCTCGGCATGGGGGCACGCTTGCTCTTGCAGCCGCGGGTTATCCTGCTGCTCTTCCTCCTGCCCGTAGTTGGGCTCGAGAAGAGCGTTTACGCCGCTGCGGATATCAACGGAGATTGGGACTTGAAGGTGGCCTCGCGGCCTTTGCCCCTCTATCCGCGATTGAACCTTTCGCGCTTCCTCGATGGAGACGCTGGTGGGCCTCCGCTGCTGCAGGTGATGCCCGAAGCCGCAGAGCTGGACTATCCGCACACCCGGCCCGTGTTGCCTGAAAACGGTCCGCGGCCGAACATCCTCGTGGTCGTGCTCGACTCTTGGCGCCGGGACATGTTCAACGCCGAACTGACGCCGGGCCTGCTCGAGTATTCGGAAGGGGCGCGCGTCTACAACAACCATATCTCAGGCGGCAACAGCACACGTACAGCGCTGTTCTCCATGCTCTACGGCTTGCATGGTTCCTATTGGTTCAAGGCTTTGGCAGAGCACGAGAGTCCCGTGTTGATGGACACCCTTGGTGAAGTGGGCTACGAACGCCGCGTGTTCTCGGCGGCATCCATGAACTTCCCGGAGTTCAGGCCCACGGCCTGGTCGGGAATGGCTGACGAGGAAGTCGTTGATCGGTTCGAAAATGAGGAAGGCGAAGAACGTTCTCGCATCTCCTACAAGAAGGACCGTTTCGTAGCGGAAGCGTTTACCGAGTGGGTGGGGGAACGATCGACGGACAAGCCGTTCTTCTGCTTTATCCTTCTCGATGCACCCCATCAGCCCTACTACAACCCGGGTGGACCCCACCAGCCGACGATCGAGAAGCTGAACTACGTTGAGTTGGGAATCACCACCGGAGGGCCTGAGCTCGTCGCTTTGCAGGAGCGGGTCAAGAACACCTACATGAACTCGGTCGTGCACGCGGATCAAACCGCGACGCAGATCTTCGAGGCCCTCGAAGCATCGGGCATGGCACAAGACACACTCGTTGTCGTGACCGGCGACCACGGCGAAGAGTTCTGTGAGAACGGGTACTGGGGGCACACCAGTAACTTCACGCCGGAGCAGGTGCAGGTGCCCTTCTACATGCGCGGTCCGGGGATCGAGGCGGGGACGGAAGATCGACCCACGAGTCACATCGATGTCTCGAATTCCCTGCTTGAGTACCTGGGTGCCGATCCCGCTCTGAGTGCTGGCTACTCCCTGGGCTCGAGCCTGTTCAATCCTCCCGCTGAGCGAGCTCGCGTGATGGGTGCCTGGGCCGACCTGGGCGTGTGGACGGATTCAGGCATCATCCAGATTCCCCTGGACTCGGCAGCCAAGGAGATCGAAGTCTACGATCAGGCCTGGAACCTGCTGCCCGATAGCGCGCAACTCTGCGAAGACCAACGCGAGGTCTTGGGACAGGTTGCCCGCGAGTGCGTTCGCTTCTTGCGTCAGCGTCAATGATCACGGCGCCGCGTTCGCGCACAGCCGTCTGGGCGACCCTGGCACTGGTTCTCGTGGTTTCGCTCTGGGTCAGAGGGGAAAACAGTTACCGCGTGCCGACCATCTTCGAGGTCCAGTTAGGACAGGGGGTGGTCCACAACACGAACCACACCTGGTACAGCGCGGATCCTGACAGTCACTATCACATGCGGCGTCTGGAGCGCGCCCTGCTTAGCAACGGTGAGGTGCAGGTCCGGGACCCCTTGTTGGCTTTTCCCGACTTCGAGGCCCAGGGAGGGGCGCCCATTCCTTGGCCGGGCATGTACACCCGCGTGCTGCACACGGCTCTCGCACCCTGGGCCCCCAGTTCACCCGCCGAACGGTCCGTGTACGTGGAACAGAACGTCGCCCGCGCCCCGTGGATTCTCGGCGCGCTAACAAGTGTGCTCGTGGCCCTCGCCGCTAGTCGGTTGGGTGGAACGCGCGCTGCTCTGTTTGCCGGCTTCTACCACGCGTTCTCTTTCGCGGCCCTGCGCTACTCCCGTTTGGGCAACGGCGATCACCACGCTTGGGTTTCCTTCCTGCACTTGGGATTGCTCCTCTTGGCGGCTCGCGGACTCGAAATCAAAACCCTCACACGGGTCAAGTCCGCCCTGCTCTGCGGTTGTTTGGCCGGCGCCCTGGCTGGACTGGCCCTAGCTTCTTGGGTCGCCTCACTATTGCTGATAGGTGTCCTCGACATTGCATTGCTGTGGCGCATGCTCCGAGCGCCAGCGGCAACGCGTAGAGGATTGGGAGTGTTTGGAGCGAGTTTCCACTTGGTCGCAGCCTTCGTCATCAGCCCCGATGTCTTCGCGAGTCCCTGGGGACCGTGGGAGATCATCAACCTATCGACCTTCCACCTTCTATTCCTCGTGGCCGGCTCGTTGGCTTGTGTCCCTTACTTGCTGTGCGGGCGAGTCAACGAGCAGTTCCTGGATCGCTATCCGCGTTGGCTTGGCGGTACAGCATTGGTCGCGGGTGGGCTCTCACTCTTCGGGCCCCTCGCTGAGTCGTTCACCCAGGGCCTAAGCTGGGCGACCGGCTCCAACGTCTTCATGGGGCGTATCTTCGAGTCACAACCCCTGGGATGGGGTCTGATCGGTGGGATCGGAGCGTGCACGCACTGGCTCGGTTGGGGACTGCTGCTCTTGCCCTTGGCCTGGTGGCACGGGGCGCGACGAGCCCACGGGGCCTTGCTGCCCTACTTGCTGGCGAGCCTGTTGCTGCTTGCCATGGCCCTCTTTCAGAGGCGCTTCGCGGAAGGGTTGGCCGCGCCCATGGCGATTCTCTTGGGAGTCTGGTTTGCCCACATGACCCGTGGTCTCAGCGCGCGCCGCGCCCCGATGATCCTGTTCGCCCTAGCCAGCGGATTGCCCATGCTCGCCCAGCCCGGGACCGTGGCGAGCACATGGTCCCGTTCGTTGAGCCCCTACCGGTATCCCAGGTCTCCGGCCAAGGAACGCGAACGAGGCTTGCGCATTCTCTGCAGTTGGTTGCGCACCCACGGAACCCCAGACGAGGCCGTCCTAGCCCAATGGGACTTGGGTCACATGATTGAGTGGGCTGCGGGCCGGCCGACCGTCGCCACGAACTTCGGACTGTACCTGGGCTTGGACAGTTTTCTCGACCCCTGGCGTTTCCTGTTGGCGGGCTCGGATGAGGAAGCCAAGGCGTTGTGTGAGCATCGACGAGTGCGCCACGTCTTGCTCGGCTCTGATTGGGCGCGCAACCTGGATACGATGGGCCGCGCCTTGGCAGATGATCCGGCGCACGGTCAGTCGGATCGCCCACTGGTGTTACGTCTTTTGCCTTGTCGCTATGGGGCGGAGGTTCCCGGCCAACCGCACCCGGACTTCCTGCGCCTAGTGGCCTTCGGCGAGACTCTGAGCGGCGGGATGCCCGCAGGCTGGATTTGGGAGTGCGTGCCAGCCGCCGTGCTTGAGGTGCGCGGCGCCGTCGGCCAGGTCCTGCGAGCTCGAGTGCGGCGCGTCTTTAGTGGGCAAGAAGATCAGTACGTTTGGATGGGAGAGGCGCGCGTCGAGGCCGATGGGGTGGCACGCCTGCGCGTACCTTGGAGTACGGAGGATGAGGAATCCGGAGCGGCCGCGGGACCGCTCAGTTGGACCCTCGGCGAACAGAAAGGCCGGGCCTACGTGCCTCTACAGGCCGTGCTGAACGGGGAGCCGGTGCAACACATCGAATCCGACCAGGAATAATTGCGCCAACCGGGGACTTTTACCGACGTAGGAATGTCCTAGTCTGCGATGTTCAGGGGCGCTCCCTGCTCCCTGTCTCGCCGATCTTCTCGCTGGCTTCTTTGCTGGCGCTCCCCTTGCCAAGCCTTTTTCCCGGGCTGCCCTTCGAATCGATGCCGACTTCAACGACCCGTCGCTTGCCTGGAGCCACTTCCGTCTTGCGCTGTGTGGCCGCGGCATTCTTGATGGTCTCCGCCCAGGCGCAGCAGCCCAGTTCAATCCCATTCCAGAGGCTCGTTGACGAGGTTCTCGCTCGCAGCGGTCGATCCGAAGCCTCCGCCGACACCTTCCCGACGGATGAGTTTCTCGACCACGGTTACATTCGTATTCGCCTAGGCCTATTCGAATTGTTGCTCGATCGCGAGAGCGCCCGCTCACTCCCGGACGCCGACAACTTCCACAAGATCTGCGCGAGTGTGCTCGTGCTCCAGGACCGCTGGTTGGACTGGGTCGAACCGAGCGTGGACAAGGACGAATTGAAGGTCATGCGCAAGGACATCAAGGAGCTCTCGAGCTGGCTCAAACGCGTGCGCGGGAGTCAGATCGCCAAGATGGCCAAGGGCTTGGACGATTGGGGCAGCGAACCCGATGCGGACTTGTTCGAGGGGCTCAATGCCCGGGATTCGGTACGAGAGGTGGCCGCGCGTCTGGCACAAGCCATGGGCTCCGGGGCCTACATGGGCTTCGATCGGGAGGACACTCCCGAGTCCGTCATCCTTGCCCCGCGGCGCCAACCATTCATCGAGTGGCTGTCTCTTGCGGGTTGGGTCTATCCCGAACTGCAACCCTCCTTCTGGCAAGACGGAGTTGCAGATTGGACCCAGTTCTACATGGATCGCTACAAGGTCATGTGCTTGGAGTTTGCTGCTCCCGGAGCGGGAGCCACGAACTGGTCAGCGGGCATGGCCATGAATTCACGAGTCGCTACAGGCATGGAGCAGCAGATGACCCAGCTGTGTACCAACTCCCTCGTGGACAACTACTACGGTGGCCGCGTCCCCGAGAGTTTCGCGGGCGCACTGTCCGTGAACCTGGTCATCGACGTCTTTGGGGAGTGCCGTACTCGCGTCGACGGAGATCTGCGCTCCCGTCGCACCGAGGCCTACGAACGCTTTGTCCCGGGCGGCCTGTCCGAAGGTGGTTGGCTCCCGGCCATTTCGGCAGACAGTTGGTGGCGACAAGAGTCCAATTACGGCGCGGACCGGTTCATCGGGCCCTTGGGGGCGGCTCAAAAGAACGGCTACAAGGACAGCCGCGACCGTACTCGCACGTTTCGTCTGCGCAACGACGCCGACAGCAACAGCCAGGTCGTGCGAGCGCCGTTCTTGGGTCTCGCCGCCGCTGACATGCCCGTGCCCGGCAGTACCTACCGCGGGGACTACAAGGAGATGCTGCGCTCCTACAGGACGGCCTTTGTGTACTGGCTGCACGACGAGCGCGCCAAAGACTCGGCCGAGACGTTCTCTCAGTTGCTCGTTCATCTGGCGGGTACCGAACAGGATCTCGAAGAGGCCTTGGCCGAGCTCTATGGAGTGCCGCTGTCCAGCGAGGAACTCACCGACGAGGATCTCGAGGGACAGTTCCTGATTTGGGTCCAACGCCAGTAGCTGAACGGGCTTCGGCTAGCCTAGGGCGCGTACCCCAGCGCCTTGAGGTCATCCAAGACCTGCTGGGAGAACTGGGTGTCGTCACCCGCTTCTCGGCTCTGACGCTCATAGGTCCGGATCTTCTTCAGGAGAATCGCCTTCATTTCCCGGGCCACCTCCGTCTGCTCCGCCAGGACATCTTGTAGTTCAGCGGGATCTTGCTCGAGGTCGTAGAGTTCATCGTCACCCTCGGTCAGGTGGTAGTACTTCCACCGCAGGCCCGTGAGCGCGTACTTCAACCCGGCTCCCCAGCGCCTCCCGCGGGCGACCCGTTGAGAGAAGACATGCTGTCTTGGCGATTCGTCGCTCAACAGATGGTGGCCCGTGAATTGAGCCTGTTCCAAATCACTCAGACTCAGACCCGAAATCCCAGTCAGGGTTGGCAGGACGTCGATCAGCGCAGCGAGGTCCGTGCGTCGTTGCCCACCTTGCACTTGGACACCCGGTAGCTTGATGATCAGAGGGACGTGGATGTCCTCTTCGTAAATCGGACCGTGGTCCATCCACCCGTGCTGTCCAAGACCCTCGCCGTGATCCGCGGTGAACACCACCGTGCTGTCTTGGTAGAGCCCATTGCTCTTGAGTTCGTCGAGCAGTCTTTGCAACTGCGAATCCAGGTACAGGATGGAGCTGTCGTACAGGTTGTTGTTGGCGGTGACCCGCTCGCTCAATTCCACTCCACGCTCAGCCAAGTAGCTGCGCAGCTTGCGGTTGCGCGTGAACCCACCCTCAAAATCGGCCGGAGGACCATAGGGTTGGTGCGGGTCGAAGTAATGCAGCCACAAGAACACGGGACGCTCGGCGTTGTCTTCGATCCAGGCCAGAGCCGCGTCTGTCGTTTCCCTTGCCACCCGCAGCGCACCATCGGGTTCGTCGTAGACCTCAAAGCCGGCGTCCATGCCGGAGTGCGACTTGAGCGGTGTACAACTGATGAAGGCGGCGGTGGCGTAGCCCTGGCGTTCGAATAGCTGCGCCGCCGTGTGCAATTCGTCGGACGTGGAGAGGGCTGTCTTCAAGTGCATGAAGTTGCCCAGAACCCCGTGTTGCAAGGGGTTCATGGAGGTCATCAACGAGATGTGGCTGGGCAGGGTCGTGGACATGGGCGCGTAGGCGCGCTCAAAGAGAATCCCGTCCTGGGCCAGAGTGTCGATCGTCGGAGATGTGTTCCGGAAGTACCCGTAGCAACCCAATCTGTCGGCGCGCAAGGTGTCGACCGTGATCACGATGACGCTCGGTGGCTGGGCCTCAGGGGGAGTGGACGATCCGCACTGAATCCCAAGGGCACACAACACCATGAGTGGGACCCTGCGCGAGAAGCTGGACATCGAGACTAGGGTAGTTGAGTGGGGCGGGTGTGTCAGGGCTGGATTAGCGTCCTCGGTTGCGGCGAGCCGCAGACACGAACTCCCATGAACCGCGGGAGGGAACTGACACCCTGACCATCGGTCCGGTATCGTGCGCCCCCATGGAGTTGTTCGATCTTCTGTCTCTCATTTTGGTCGTCGCAGCCCTCACCGCTTGGGTGAACTGCCGTTTCCTGGGGCTGCCAACGACCATTGGCGTCATGGTCTTGGCCCTGGTGGCTTCCGGATTGGGTGTCCTCGTGGCTCCGCCAGCCCTGCGCGAAGCGACCCGCGACCTGCTCGAACGGCTCGACTTCGCCCGCGCCCTATTGGATGTGCTGCTCGCGTTCTTGCTATTCGCAGGCGCGCTGCACGTGAAGATCGAGCGTCTCTACCGGCACAAGTGGATCATCGGAGGGCTGGCCACCGTGGGCATCCTCGTCTCCACCTTCCTGGTGGGCGGTCTAATCCATTTGGCCCTGCCACTGCTCGGCTTGGAAGCGAGTTGGATCGAGTGCTTGCTGTTCGGTGCGCTGATTTCTCCCACCGACCCCATCGCCGTCCTCGCGATCCTCAAGGGCGCCGGGGCTCCCAAGAGTCTGGAGACCAAGATCGCCGGGGAGTCGCTGTTCAACGACGGTATCGGTGTCGTCGTCTTTCTCGTGGTTACTGGACTGGCGGCCGGTGGGATTGGAGATCACGGCGTCTTGGACGGAGCCGGTATAGCGACCTTGTTCTTGCGTGAGGTCATTGGGAGTTTGGTGTTGGGCCTGGTTGCGGGCCGGATCTGCGTCGAGCTCATGCGCCAAGTGGACCAGTATCAAGTCGAAGTCATGTTGACCCTGGCGCTGTGTGCGGGGCTCTACTCCCTGGCTCTGGCCCTGCACAGTTCTGGACCGCTCGCTGTCGTTGCGGCGGGTCTAATGATCGGCAACCAGGGCAAACGCCTGGCCATGTCTGCCGTCACCATCGAACGCCTCGACCTCTTCTGGGAGCTCGTGGACGAAATCTTGAACGTGGTGCTGTTCGTGTTCATTGGCATGGAGGTCTTGATCCTGCCCCTGGGCTGGAGCCCCGTTCTGGCCGGACTCGTCGCTGTCCCGTTGGTTCTGGTGGCGCGCTTCCTCGCGGTGGGGGGGGCCGTTTCCCTGCTCCGCAGCCGTCGCCCCTTCACGCCCCATACGGTCAAGATCCTCACTTGGGGGGGCCTGCGGGGGGGGATCTCCGTGGCGTTGGCTCTCTCCGTGCCCGCCGACCTGCCTGCCCGGGACCTGATCGTCACGATGACTTACGTCGTTGTCGTGTTCTCGATCGTGGTGCAGGGGCTCACGGTGGGGCGACTGGTGCGTTGGATCCCCAAGGAAGACCTCCAGGAGGGGGTCCCTCCGCACTAGTGCGCACAGTTCGTAGACTCTCGTCCATGAACATTGCCTCTCGAATCCTGCCCCTAGCACTGCTGCTGGTCTTTGCCTCGTGTGACGCCGAAGAATCGACCCAGAGCAGCACTCTGCCCGAAGTTCGCTACTACGTGATTGCGGATACCTGACCCTTCTGTGTCAAAGTCCAGGCCGCCGTGAGCGAGCTGGCGAGTGAGTACGAAGGCAAGGTGGAGTTCACTTTGGTTACCCCGGAGGAAACGGCTCTGGCGACGACCGATCTAGAGCGTTTTGGTTTCACGGAAGCAAAGCACGGTCTCGTGGCCCTCGATCCGAGTGGCGAACCCAAGGCCACGATCCCTGGCCACAATTTCGGCAAGGACGAAATTGTCGCCGCGATCGAAGACGTGTTGGGAGAGTGAGCGGCGGGTCCTTCTAGACCTTCTTCTACCTCGGCCCACGAGTCGGCCGCGCTGTTGGTTTTGGTAACCTGCTTTCCGCGCCCGTTCTGTTTCCAGTGAGGGCTTCGCACAGCATGCTGCTCAAACATCTCGCCGCGATCGGACTCCTCTCGGCCTGTCAGGCCTCGCCAGGTGAGGACCCTCACCCGGCAGGCGCGAGGACCAATTTTCTCGTGATCCTGGCGGACGACCTGGGATTTTCCGATCTGGGCTGCTACGGCAGCGAGATTGAGACTCCGAATCTCGACGCGCTCGCAGGCGGAGGGTTGCAGTTCACGCAGTTTTACAACACCGGGCGCTGCTGGCCGACACGCGCCTCCCTAATGACCGGGTACTACGCGCAGCAGGTGCGCAGGGACAAGTTGCCCGGCATCCCCTCCGGCGGTGGCGGCGTCCGGCCGGACTGGGCGCGCTTGCTGCCGGACAGGTTGCGGCCTGCCGGCTACCGCAGCTATCACTCGGGCAAGTGGCACATCGATGGGGGCGTTCTCCAAAACGGGTTCGACCGCTCGTACCGCTTGAATGACCACGACAGGTATTTCGGCCCCCATAACCACTTGCTGGACGGCGTGGCTCTGCCCCCGGTCGAGGCGGGCAGTGGTTTCTACACCACCACGGCAATTGCCGATCACGCCATCGACTGTCTTCGGGAGCACGCACAGGAGCACGCACAGAGCCCGTTCTTTCAGCTGCTGGCTTTCACTGCACCGCACTTTCCCCTGCACGCTTTGCCCCAGGACATCGCGCGCTATAGGGATAGGTACTTGCGGGGTTGGCAAGAATTACGCGCGCAGCGTGCGGCCCGGCAGCGAGAGTCGGGACTGCTGTCGACACAACTCTCAGCCGTTGAGCCCGACGTGGGTCCGCCCTATCACTTCGCGCAGGCCTTGGAGCAGCTCGGTCCCAACGAGGTGAACCGGCCCTTGCCTTGGGATGAACTGACGCAAGAGCAGCAGCGCTTCCAGGCGTCGAAGATGGCAGTCCATGCGGCCATGATCGACAGGCTCGACAGGGAGATCGGGCGCGTCGTGCAACAGGTGAGGGAGATGGGCGCCCTCGATAACACCTTGATCTTGTTCTTGTCTGACAACGGAGCCAGCGCCGAGATCATGGTGCGCGGTTCAGGACACGAGCCCAGCGCACCCCCTGGGTCTGCACAGTCCTATCTTTGCCTCGGGCCCGGTTGGTCAGGTGTTTCCAACACACCCTTCCGGCGTCACAAGACCTGGGTGCACGAGGGCGGCATCGCAACGCCCCTCATCGCCCATTGGCCAGCAGGTATCCCTGGGCGAGGTGAAACGCGGATGGCGATCGGCCACGTCATCGATATCACACCAACGGTGTTGGAAATCGCGGGCATCCAAACCTCGCTATCTGAGTCAGCGGACGGCGTGCCGCCCTTGCCCGGCAGGAGTCTGGTGCCCGCTCTGCGTTCCGATGTACGGATCGATCGCGAGCCCCTGTGGTGGTCACACGAAGGTCACCGCGCCTTGCGTCGAGGCAACTGGAAGCTGGTTGCGGGTCGCGGAGAAGACTGGGAGCTCTTTGATCTGGCCGTGGACCGAGCCGAGACTCACGACCTTGCGGACGCGTACCCTGAACGGGTTCGAGAGCTGGCTGGGCTGTGGCAGGCGCGCGAGGATCAGTTCCTCGCGCTGTTTCAGGGCCCCTGAGCGTCCGAGTCGCCTAGGCGCTCACCCGAGTTCGGCCAGCCGCCCAAGTACCTGCTCCGCGTCCGAGTAGCCGCTGGTCAGGACGTGCCGTTCTGAACCCGTGTCCAACACGAGCGTCGGGAAGGCATGGACTCCCAACTCACGTCGCAGTCCAAAGTCAGCTTGTAGCAGGGCTTCGATCTCAGGAGACGCCATGGCGCGCCGAAAGTCGTCGCCGTCGAGCCCCGCGTCCTGCCCAAGCAGGACCAACTCCTCGAGATCAGAAGGATTGCGGGCCTGCGTGTAGTAAGCCTCTTGAATGCGATCGAACAGGACGGCCCCTTTGCCAGCTTGAAGAGCCTCCGCAGTCAACACAGCACGGCAAGCCGGGTAAGTGGAACGGCTTGGTTCGCAGGCCTCCCAGAAATCCCAATTGAATCGCACGCCGCTGGTCTGCTCGACGGCTTTCCACGCGGCCCGTACGTAGCGGCGCGTTTCGGCGTCCATGGGTTCTGAGCTATCAGGTGCCAATCCACCCATCACATAGCGCAGGTGTGTTCGGGAGGGGAGTGCTGCCCTGACCTGATCGCGAACAGATTGAAAGCCCCAGCACCACGAGCACATGGGGTCGGCGACGTAATAGAGCGTGGCGGGCAAGATGGACACCAGTCTGACCCATTCTTGAGTGGCACGCACCACTGCCTTTGCTATCCTGCGCCCGATGTCCGAGGCCCCCGACCTGAACCCTCTGCGCATCGACCGTAACGCTACCCCGCGCAAACGCGCCAAGCGCTGGACAGGCCGCGCCCTGTGGCTGATTGCCTGCCTTGCGGCCGTCTGGCTCTTCCAGCGCCCCCTTGGCGAGCTCGTGGATCGCCTGCGCCTTGTCGAGGTCGAGGTGACCAGCGTTGTGCGGCGTAGTCCATCCCAGGACGCGGGGTCCGAGGGGGCCGCTGCTAACGGGTACGTCGTCGCTCGCACGCGCGCCGCGCTCTCAGCTGACCGACCGGGTCGTCTCGTGGCAGTGAACGTGGTGGAGGGCTCCCGCGTGAATGAGGGCGATGTCGTCGCTCGCATCGACCATCAGGAACAGGACGCCGCCGTGACGCGCGCCCAAGCGGAACTGGAAGTGGCTAGGCGCGGGGCCCTGCGCGCGCAGGCCGCCACCGCGCGCACCCTCGCAGACGAAGGGCGCCTGCGAGCCAGTGTGGATTCAGCGCAGGCCCAGGTGGACGAAACCCAGGCCCAACTGGAATTCGCCGTGGAGGAGGAGGCGCGCTACGAGAAGCTCCTGCTGGAAGGCGTTGTCAAGGCTCAGCGTCGGGACGAAGCTGTGCGCGACCGACGAGCGGCCGCAGCCAGAGCGCAGAGCTCGGCCGCGGGACTCGCCATCGCTCTCTCGACCCTTGACGTGGCCCAAGCCGACACCGAGGTCGCCCGCCGCACACAAATCGAGGCCCAAGCCCGCGCCGGAAGTCGAGAATCAGAGTTGGCCCAGGCCCAAGCAGCGCTTGAGAAGACGTACGTGCGGGCACCCTTCGACGGCATCGTGATTTCCAAGGAAGCCGAGGTTGGCGAGGTCGTCTCGCCCAACTCCCAGGGGGGTTCGAATGCCCGGGGTTCCGTGGCCACGATGGTGGACTTCAGCAGTCTCGAGGCCCAGGCCGAGGTGCCCGAGACCAGCCTAGCGGCTGTTCGTATTGGCGCCCCCGCGCGTATCTACCTGGACGCGTTTCCAGAGCAACCCTACGAGGGTCGCATCGATCGCATCTGGCCTGCGGCGGATCGTCAGAAGGCCACGGTTGAGGTGCGCGTGGCCTTCAACCAATTGGATGAGCGCTTGCGACCCCAGATGGGTGTGCGGGTCGTGTTCTTGACCGAGGCCGCTGCAGCACAAGAAGGGCTGATTCAGAACGTCTTGCTCGTCCCCGCCACCTCCCTGGTCAAGCAGGACAACAGCACCAGCGTATTCGTTTTCGAGAGGGGCCGCGTGCGTCGCCAAGAACTTCACGTGGGCGCCACGAGGGGCAACCGCATCATCGTCGAGTCCGGATTGACGGGAGAAGAAGTCATCGTCGTGACGCCTCCCACTGAACTGCAGGACGGACAGCGCGTACGCGTTGCGAGGTAGAGGACTTCAAGCATGAACACTACGACAGCGACACAGACCGTTGTGGATCTCAAGGGCGTGACCCGGGCCTATTCCCGTGGTGGCGAACGGCTTGTGGTGCTCGACGCATTGGACTTCGCCATCGAAGCCGGCGACCGGGTCGCCATCATGGGGCCTTCGGGGTCGGGCAAGACGACCCTGCTCAACTTGATTGGCGGGCTCGATCAACCCGAATCCGGTTC
>CAYXTP010000009.1:24771-30680 GCA_964467985.1 uncultured Planctomycetaceae bacterium | reverse complement strand
GTGGACAGCGTGGCCCGCCTGCAGTGGTTTGGTGGTTACTACCAAGACCCTTCGAGCTTCTTTGCGCAGTTTGGGGTGGATCCAGAGGAGTTCCTGGGTATGTACCCGGAGTTCGACATCGTCGAGGGCGACCGGGACCGTTTCCTGAATGAACGTACCGCCTGCATCGTCGGACGCCAGACAGCCGACCGCTACGGCTTCAAGGTCGGCGATACCGTCCCGATTGTCGGGACCATCTTCCAACGACGGGACGGCACCCCTTGGGAGTTTCAAGTGGCTGGGATCTATGAGTTGGAGTCCATCGTTTGGGACGAGACCACAATCTTCTTTCCCTTCGATTACCTGGAGGAGAGCCTCGATGCCGGAGCGGCCAGCGGACCCAGTGGATCAGGAGTGCTCTACATTCACCTCGAAGAGACGGCCAATCCCGTCAACATCGCGGCCGAGGTCGACGGTCTCTTCGAGAATGGACCGCAGCGTGTCCAGACCACCACCGAGGCCGAGTTCAATGCCCAGTTCGTTTCCATGGTGGGCAACATTCCGTTCTTTGTGACCACGATCGGAGGGGGGGTCTTGGCCGCCATCTTGTTGGCGGTCATCAACACCATGCTCTTGGCCGGACGGGAACAGCGTCACGACATGGGCGTGCTCAAGGCTCTGGGCTTCTCGGACTGGGCCGTGTTCGGCGTCCTCTTGGGCCAAGGTGTGCTGCTGTGTGTCTTCGGTGGAGCCATGGGCATCGGCCTAGCGCAGGCCAGCGCTCCGAGCATCGCCACAGTCCTGGGCACCATGTTTCCAGGATTCGAAATGACCTCCGACATACTCACCGGGGCTTGCACCCTGTCCCTGGGCATCGGTCTCCTGTCCGGTGCGCTACCTGCCGCGGCATCCCGCAAGCTACTGGCCGTGGACGCCTTCCGGAGGGGTGCCTGATGCAACTCGTGCCCTTCAGCTACAACCTGCGCAGCCTCCTTGTGAGGCGCAGTACCACCTTGCTGACTGTGATCTCCATCGGAGCCACGGTGGCGGTGATCTCTGGTGTTCAAGCCCTGCAGCAGGGATTCGTGACGATCTTCGAGGAGGGTGGACGCACGGATGTCGCCGTCATGCTGCGCCCGGGAGCGACCACCGAGAACCAGAGTGGCTTCACCTTGGACAGCGGGGAGATCCTGCTCAAGAGCACGCCCCAGTTTGCGTTGACCGAAGACGGGCGGCCCATGGCCTCCGCAGAAAACTACATGGCGGTGCGCCTGTTCAAGGTCGGCGGCGGGGAGACTAACGTGCCCGTGCGCGGTGTGCAGCCCATGACCATGACCATCAGGGCGGACGACCTGGAGATGCTTGAGGGTCGCACCTTCAAGCCGGGCACGGACGAGATCATCGTGGGCGACAAACTCACGCGTCGAATTCGCGGTTGTCAGGTGGGTGAAGTGATTCGTCTCAATACCGTGCCCTTCACGGTTGTGGGTGTGTTCAGCGACGAGGGCACGTTCTCATCAGAAATCTGGGGCGACTTGGACCGCATGGCCGACGCTCTGCAGCGCAGCGTCTACAACCGCGTGATCGGAGTTCTGAGGCCTGGCGTGGACGTCGACGCGATGGTCGAGGCCTACAAGGCTCATCCTCAGGTGCCCACGAGTGTGATGACGGAAGCCGACTACTTGATGGCACAGACCGGCGTGATCAGTGCCACCCTGCGTGGGCTGGGGGTCTTCCTGGCTCTCATCATGGGCGTGGCTGCAGTCTTCACCACGACCACAACCATGCAAGCGGCCTTGGCCGCGCGCACCCACGAAATTGGCATTCTCGCCTGCCTCGGATTCCGGCCGATCGCGATCCTGCTCTCGTTTCTGTTCGAGTCCTTCGTGCTGGGTGTTCTGGGCGGTCTAGCGGGCATCGTCCTGACCCTGCCCCTTAACGGGATCGAAACGGGAACCACCAACATGATCACCTTTACCGAGGTGGCCTTCGCCTTCCGGATCACTCCCCAGGTCCTGGGTACGGCGATTGCGTTCTCAATCCTCTTGGGACTGTTGGGCGGGGCTATTCCCGCTCTACGCGCGGCGCGCATGACGGCCGTCGAGGCGCTGCGACGCGCTTAGCTCGGGTCGTCAGGCTCGAGTTCTACGCCCAGTCCGTCGGCGATCCGATTGACGTACGCGTAGTACGCGGTCACCTCGGCAATGGCCAGGATCGCAGCATCGTCGAATTCCACTTCGCGCAGGGCGTTAACGTCCTGGCGCTCCATGTTGGCCGGCTCGCGGGTCAGCTTGATCGCGTAGGTGACCATGGCGCGCTGCCGAGCAGTGAGCCTTGCGACGCTCGGGTCCCGCTCCAGTTCGGCGAGCAGGTTGTCGTCTTTCAAGAGTCGCCGCAGACCGCGGCGATGGTGTTGTACTCAGTAGTGGCAGCCGTTGGCGCGACTGACCACGAGTGCGATCATTTCCCGTTCGGCGGCCGACAACTGGGGCGTGGCCTTCATGACCGCTCGGTACAACTCGAAGTGAGCCTGCAGGCCTGCAGGGTGAAGTGAGTGGATCTGCATGATGTGATCCAGCTGCCCACTGCGGGGGTCGGTGACGCGGCTGTAGAGGTCGCGCAACTCGCGGGAGGCGACCTCCCCGTCGATTGTTTCGATCCAGGCCATCGCGAGGCTCGATCAGGGCCGCTCTGGGTAACACACTCGGCTACGGTGGCCGCTCTTGCTGACGCTGCGCACACCGAAGAAAGCTCCGTCGGCCGTGATGCCCTTGATCGTGGCGCGCACGATGGGGCGTTCGTTGCCACGCACGCGCAGCACGCTGGATTCGGGGCCTTGAGCTTGGGTCTCCTGCCAGTCGGGCGCCGTCGTGTCGCGCCAGACGATTTCATAACCCGCAACGGACGGATCGTCCACGGGTGACCAGGACAGTTGGGTGTCGTACGAAACCGCCGCTCGCATGAGAATTTGTTCTGGCGCTGGCGGCGCCAGGGCCCACTCCGCCAGAGCCGCAGCGTTTACCCGTGCGACGCGAGCCATGTAGTCCGCCGAGACCCACTCGGGCACGTCACCGTATTCCACGCCGTCGACCTCGCGCAGGTCTTGGTGCTGGCGTGCGTAGTTCTCGTTGGCTTCCGACAGGCGCACAGCGGGTACGCCGCTCTCGTGGAAGGGGATGTGGTCGCCGCCACGACCGAAGCGGTCCAGCCGAAAGATCAAGCGCAGGTTGGCTTCGGGTACGTAGCGCCTTGCACTGGCTCCGATCGCCCGGGCCAGCTCGCGCGACGTGGAGTGCAGGCCCTCTGCTCCCGAGAAACAACGGACCGTTTTGTCGTCGATGATGCCGTTGCCCCCGTGGATGTTGCCCACGATGTCGTTCGTGATCATGCCATCCACTTGAAGGCCTGTTTCCGCTGCCCACTCAGCGAAGTGCTTAGCACCGTGCAGGCCCTGTTCCTCACCGGCGACGCAGATGAAGACCAGGTTGGCTGAGTACTCGCCCGCGCTCATGACCCGCGCCAATTCCAACACCACGGCTGTTCCGCTACCGTCATCATCGGCACCCGGAGCCAGGCTCGTGGAGTCCGAGCCGCTGCCCGCGCGTGAATCGTAGTGACCCGAGACGACATAGGTGCGTCCAAGCGGATCCCCCGATGTTCCAGGTAGGAACCCGTACACATTGACCATGTCCACCTCACCCAACCCTCGGGCAGTGGCCGTGAAGTGTTGCTCGTGCACTTCCAGTCGCCCCCCGGTGGCCTTGGAGATTGCATGGAACTCATCGCGTATCCAGCGCCTGGCCGCCCCGATGCCCGTCGTCTCAGACTTCGTATCGGAAGCTGAATGGCGGGTTCCAAAGCTCACCAAGGTTTCGACGCTGGCCTTGAGCCTCGCGGGTTCGATGCCCTTGAGCATCCTGGGGATCGGGTCCTGGGTCGGGGATGAGCAGAGCGCGGATACGAGTGCCAGGGTCAACATGATGGGGGCCTCCTTGGGGCGATCGGCCGAGCCTATCCGATTGCGGCCGATGCGCACCCCATCAAAGCGAAGTGACCGATTGCGAACGGTGGGGCGCGCGGTGTCCCATGCCTAGGGTCCAGTCCATCGTATAACGAGCGTTGATCTCGCTCATCGGGTTGAGGGCTACCCGCCCAGCGTCGGGTCCGGGCACCCGGTGGCGGAAAGCATCGATACCAAAGGCCCCAAAGTAACCGGCCGCAGCCAGTGCACGCCCAGCCGCTTCCACGGCTCGTTGCAGTTGTCGATCGTCCTCGCCACTGACTGCACCGGCGTCTGCAGTGGCCGTGTGAGTCCACGCTCCCTGGCGCGTCGTCCGTTGAAAACAGGGGGGTGCGATTTGCACCTCACCCGATGGCGTCACCCAACCCGAGCGCGTGAATTCCGTTTGGATTTCCACCCAGGGTTCAATCGTCAAGGGACCTGACCGCAGACTCGCGAGCAGCCAGGCCTCGTCCGCGGCGTCGGGTCTGCCAGGGTGCAGTCGACGCCGACCTCGGCCGGCCGCTCCGAAGCGGCGGCGCACAAGCCAGCCAGCCGATGCGGGGCGGGCCAAGAGGGCCAGGGCCTCTTCCAAGGACGCAGCTAGATGCTTCCGAAAGCTGGCTTCGGCCAAGGGTGCTCTGACCGCGTTCGCAAACGGGCGTGCGTTCACCCTGCGCAGGGTCTCGACCGAAGGTGCAGCCGTCGGCTGAGCACCCACAGCCTGCAACATGGCAAGGGCCTGGGGTGTGGGACACCAAGCGAGGCCCGGCATGCCGCGCAGGGCCCGCGAAGCGACGTGTTGGGCCAGGTTCTCGGGGGTCAGCAAGATGTCGCCGGGTGCGAGCAGGGTGTCGAGCAGCGGTTCTTGCTGTGCGGCGACCAGTGCGCGCATGTGCCGCGAGGGTGTGTAGGAACCGATGGCTTCGAGCTCATGCTCGGCATCCAGATTCAAGACCCAGCAGCGGCGGCCACTCATGACGTGGCGCGGGATGTTGTGGAGCCGGCGTTGGCCAATGCGTCCAGGAACGAATCGTCGAAGCCCGCTGCGCGCCGAGCCTCGTTGTTCAATGGCCGACCTTGCATCAGGGCTGGCGTGAGGGGCGCGGGCAAGACGGCGCGCCATCGTTCGTAGTTCAATGTCTCGCCGGAGAGGCGTTCGAACCACTGTCGGGCAAAGGACACATGCGTCACCTCGTCGCGTCCAACCCTCTCCAGGACTTGGGCGGCCCTGGTATCGCCTACATCCCGAAAGGCCAGGGCAAAACGAGCGCAGTGATCCAGATTGGAGCCTTCCAGGCCCAACCCTTGGAGGGAGACAAAAGCCAGGGGGCTTGCGCAGGTCGAGACGCGCTCCCAGAACCAATCCCGCACGGGGAACTCCCCGAGTGCCAAACCATGCGCTCGCAGGTAGTCGACATAGAGATGCAAGTGCCCAAGTTCCTCGAGGCAGAGCCGCACTGCGCCCGCCTTGAATTCGCGCGGCGTCTCGGGAAAGGCGAGCACAGCCCACGCAAACAACTCTGCCGCTTGTAGTTCGTGATGGGCGAAGGTGTGCATCATGCGCAACCGGTTTGCGGGTTGATGCAGACCACCTGGGGTACGTGGGCTGCGAGCGATCACCTCAAGTTCCGCTGGTCGGCCTGCGGCGTTCAGGCGTCGCTCTGGAGCACGGTCCTCCCAATTGGCGGCCAGGGACGTGTCGGGTGGATCTTGAGGTCGCAGCTTCTCTTGAAGCTCAGTGCCGACAATGAAATCCCAGCACCACCGCTCGACGGAGCCAGCAGGCGGAAGGGGGCTGGACGCGCGGGGCTCCGGATGCATGGCGTGCATGATACGGACTGAGGAGGCTTGTCCCCGACTTGGGTTGCGTACATCGGTCGCTGTCGGGATCAATCTGGCTGGCGCTTGCTCCTGGCCTGAACCGCCA
>CAYXTP010000009.1:0-24671 GCA_964467985.1 uncultured Planctomycetaceae bacterium | reverse complement strand
ATCGGTCGCTGTCGGGATCAATCTGGCTGGCGCTTGCTCCTGGCCTGAACCGCCAGCGCGAGGCCTGCGCCCAGCACGGCTGTCACTCCGATGAGCACGCCCCACAGGGCGACCAGTCTGCCGAGAGCACTGCCGAACCCGGAGGAGGCACCGCGTGCCGCCACTGCCGAGGCCTCGGCTCCTAGTTCAGCGAACCACAGCAGGCAGCCGGCTGAGGTGAGCGCACCCGTGACCAGACAGGTTCGGGGTGCCCAACGTGTGGAGTGCAGGCGCCTGTGGATGAGCGGTAAGCAAGCGGGGCCGACCAAGAGTGCAAGCCAGCACACATCGTCATCCAACCCGAGCTTGCGCTGCAGGTCGTAGCCCGCGTAGAGCATGGAGAACAGGGTGAGGGCGGCGCAGGACAGGGCCAAAGCGACGAGCAGTGACGCGCTCCAGGGCAGGGCTTTCGACATCACCGATCCGGGAGAAACGCCACGCCTGAGGGGCCCAACTCCTTGCACCTGCCCTAGAACTCCCCGGTAACCACGACCTCATCCAGGTCTCCGCGTTCGTTGGCCTGCGACCCGATCGAGCGGAAGCGGAAGCGGAGGTTGGGATTGTTGTTGGCCTCAAGATCCAGGTCGATCGAGAGGGTCGCCCAACCCGGATTGGTGGCGTCTTCGAGGGTGTGCCACTTGGATCCGTCGTGCCACCGCATCCGCAACATCTCACCCGTGTCGTAGTTCTTGGTCTTGCGCCACAGCGCGATGTTGATCTTCTTGAAACCCGTGGTGTCGACGGTCCTCTCGATCCATCGATTCCTACGGATGCGGACGCCATACTGGCCGACCTGCCTGGCGGCGGTCACCACCTGAGCCGGTTTGTTGGAGGTGGTCCAGCCGCCGGCCGTGAGGTTGCCACTCTCGAAGTCATCTGAGAATAGAACGACGCGCGTGCCTCCACCCAGATTGGGCAGGCATGAGGCGTCCGCGGTGGCTCGCATGACACCCACCACCGTCGGATGGAAGTAGGTGGTGATATTGGTCATGCCACCAGGGCACCCATGGCAGTAGCTCATGTTGGTGCCCTGTGTCGTGCAGTGGATCACGCCATTGCAGTTCGTGGCGCACTCATCCAAGGGAGGGCAGTACCCGTCATGGGTGTGCAAGGTCCCGAAGTTGTGACCCGTCTCATGGGCCATCACGAAGAAGTCCCAGGTATTGGAACCCTGGGTCACCGGGAACGAGGTGCCGCCGTTGATGTTGCCGCTAACAGCGAAACCGTAGGTCTTGTTGCACAGCACACCGACCCAAGCCACGCCGCCGCCCAGGTTGGCGCCGCTGAGGAAGTGCGCGATGTGGGCCCCAGCGGGGAGCTGCCCGGCCCACGCGGCCTGAAATTCGTTCAACAGTCCGCCCGAGCCGCCGCCCGTGTCCTGGCTGGTCCAGGGATCGTGCTTGGTGGTGTAGAACTGCACGTACGGGAAGGTGATGCGCACCTCGACCTGTTGCTCGTAGCGATTCGAAACGGAGCCGATCAGGGCCATGACGTAGGTCTGCTCGGCCACCAGGTCGTTCCAAAGTTGGAACAGCTGGTAGTCCGTCTCGACGGCCATCTTGCACTCGAGTTTGGTGGCGGCTCCGTAGGTGGGAGGGTCGATGGTGGTGGGATCCAACACGCCGGATCCCAAGGGGCCGTCGCGCAGAGAATCGAGCTGACATGTGGGTGCACCCGGTCCGGGCACGGCATCCAATGCACTGTCGGTGTACAGGCGCATGCGTGCTCTCGACCACTCGCCCCCCGGGCCTGGGAACGAGGAAACGTGAGTTGTCTGTACTCCGTCGTGGATCCAGCCGTAGGAGCCATGGGAAGAGAAAGCCAGGTAGACATGGCTTCCTTCGGCTCCGGCTACTGTGCCTTGCCAGAGGCTCAGGTCACCGGGGTCGAAATCCGCCCGCGAACCGTCCACGTGCACTCCCACATCACGGGGATCGAAGCTCAGCCTCGTGAGATCCAGGCTTACGGTGGCCCCGACTGGCAATTGCACACCGGCCAAGGTCACCGTGTGCAGTTGGGAGAGTTCGGCCAGCAGGGAACCCTGTTGGTTGAATTCGAGTACTTCTCCACCGGGCTGAGAGGGCAAGAGCCGTGCGGGGAAGGGCAGAACGTCTTGCGCACTTGTCCCTGTGGTCATCAGTAGACCCACTAGGAACGAGGACGAGAGCAGCTTGAAGGGGCGGAGCGTGTGCATGGGATCGTGTTCAGGGTGAGGACCGGCGCGCCGATTGTCCCAGGACCTGAGCACCTTCGATACGAAAAATTTGTCCTTGGGCCGTCTACGGGGATTCCTCCCCAATGCGACCTAGGAATACCTAACTCCGCACTGGCTCATTCTGAGGTGCGTCGGCCAGGGCCTAGGGCTCTCGAACGGGCTTTCCCACATAGCCCGCCCGATCTAGCGCGCGCTCGATGTCCATGTACAGGCCCGCGCTCTCCCTGACCGCAGCATCGAAGGTCACTCGCGCCAGTCCGCCCGCTACATCGACTCGCACGGAGTGGATCCCCCTGATTGCGCTCAGCGCTCGATCGACACGGATCGGGCACCACGTCGTTCAGTGCAGGCCCTCGACCTCGAGACTGAGTTCCTGAGAGATTTCCGGTGGGGCTTGCCCAGGATGTCCGGCAAGCGAGATTCCAACAGCCACGAGCGCCAGGAGCACAGCCCCGAGGCGGATCCCGAGCACCAGAAGGGTGGGGCGACGACTGCGAGTCCGGGTCATGGGTTGAGATTCGGGCATCGGGTCCATTTGTGACAGGGCTCCGTCGAGGATGGCATTCCTGATGGGGGCAGCAGGGCCGTGCGAGATACTCATTCTCGGTGTGTCTGGCGCCAGGACGACTGCCCTGGACTCCAACGCGTCTCGGGTCGGGATCCAGGGAGGTCCAAAACGAGAATCTCGGCCCCACGGGAGGGTCATTGATCAAGTCAAATGCGCTGACCGCCTAAATAGGAACTCCTAATAAAGGTCTGCAAAATGAAGAGAACAAAAGAAAAAAGGCGCATGGATCGCCGGGCTGGCCTAACCCTGGTGGAAATCGTCATGGCCCTGGGCGTGCTGCTCGTGGCGGTCATGGGGGCCTTCAGCAGCCCGGCCACCTCGTCAAACCTGATCACGGTCAGCAATGAAACGGACATTGCCATGGTGGACCTGCAGGCCTGCATGGAGCAACTGCTCACCCTCAGCAGCGACGTCATCCCGATCCCTGGCAGCGACTACGAGCAAGGCCTGCCGGTCGCCCAGTACGTGGATTTGAACCTCCAGAACGAGAGCATCGTCGCCACCTATCCCGGCTACGTCGTCGGGCAGCCCGTTCCCGACCCGCTCGAGATCCAACTCACGATCACCTGGAACGACTACGGAACCCGCACGCGCACCGACACCCTGACCTCGGTCAAGTCACGATGAAGACCCGCCACACACGACTCGGCACGCGGTCCGGAGTGACCTTGTTGGAGGTCATCTTGGCCGCCAGCATTCTCTAGCTTCTGGCTCGCTTACTCGTGGAGAGGGCCGAGTCCATGGGGCGCATGACGGACCGTGGCAACACCCGCGCGCTGCTCCAGCACGAGGGTAAACGGGCAGCCAGGGCGATCGTCACCGAGATCTCGCACTCCGCCGCCCGCACCCTCAACGGCAAGACCTATCCCTACGTCTTCCAGGATGCCACTGCGGTGTATCCGTTTGAATCCCACTCGCACACCCTGCCCACCATGGCCGCCATGAGTGGAGACCCGGACTTCGGAACGCTGCAGGAACTCGTCTTCGTGCTGCCCGCAGACCACGATGGCGACGGGCGCCCGGATATGGACCTCGACATGAACGGCACTCCCGAGCTGGACGGCAACGGCGATGGCGTGCGCAGCGAGTCCTGGGACGACCTGGATGGCATCTGGTTCCCTTCACAGAACACCGTCGATTCCACTAACGGAGTTGTATGGGATCATGACGAGATCAGCTTTGTGCTGACCACAGGACCCGACGGCATCAACCGTCTTGAGCGCCGAGTGAACGGAGATGCTGACAGCGCCAAGGTCCTCGCCCGCGACGTAGAGCGTGTCGAAATTGACACGGACGCCACGAGCCAGTGGAGCATCCCAGTCGACTCGGTACGCCTGCGCATCTTCTTTCGCCGCATGGACAAGCGCGGCTCGCTCTACCGGCACGAGATCGAACTCGTCGTCGCATTCAAGAACACCTAACCGTCACGTCGCATGTCTCGCAGGAGTAGTCAATGAAGCTAATCCAATCCACTCAACCGAACACGGGCAACAGGGGCCTGGCCCTGATCTACGCCGTGCTGGGTTCGTTCATGGCGGCCAGCATCGCCGCTCTGTTGTTCACCGCTTCTGGCGTGACGCATGTGCGCTCCACGGTCCACCGCCACCAGACACAGGCCGACTATCTTGCGCAAGGCGCAGTCGAGGTTGCCAAGAAGGCCATTCAGGTGGCCGTTGCCAACTACAGCACTCCGCCCACGAGTGGCACTGCCACCATGGACGGATTCAGCGTGCCCTACACCATCACGCCCACGGGATCGAACGTCACGGTGACGGACGCCGCGGGAATCGAGACGCAGCTCGTGGGTTACGAAGTTGCAGCACGCTCAGAGGTTGATGGCATCGTGTCCTGGGCACATCGGGTCATCAATACGGAGGCCACGCCGATCCTGCAGTTCGCCGTGTTCTACGACGAGGACCTCGAAATCCAGCCCGGTCCTTCGATGACCTTTCAGGGGAAGGTGCACAGCAACGCGGATATCTATGTGGGCGGCGGGAGTTCCATTGTCATCGATACGAATTACCTGCGCTGCGTGGGCAACATGTACCGCCGGGCCAAGGATGACGGGGACTCGAGCGGAACCGTCAGGATCCGCCGCTGGGTGCAGGATCCCTTTGATGCATCCGAGCCCTACGACTTCGAGACCATGAACAACAAAGCCCAGATGGGTAGCGTCTCCTCGGTTTCGGGCTACGACTCCGACTTTCCCGACGGCTACGACAGCAACGGGGACGGGGACTTTGACGACGGCGGTGAAGTGTTGCCCTTTGCTCCGGGAGCGTTAGATCTGTGGGGCGAACCCAGTGGATACGGCACATCCGGGAATACGGTCATGACCGGCGCCCACGGCGTCGGGGAGATCACGGGCCCGCAAATTGAGGACATTTCCATGTACGAACCCGTTGCAGGCGGGGACTACTCCCTGGACAGTGGCAGCGGAGAGTACGTGTACGTGGGCTCCGGATTGGGAACCCACAGCAAGGGCTTCTATCACGGCAATGCCGGCCTGTCCTTCATCGTCTCTGCCAGCGGCAGCACTGTCCGTGGTTATGACGGATCCGGCACGGAGCTCTCGAGTTCTGACTTTGACGATGCCGTGTCCATGAACACCGTGTACGACGTCCGGCAGGGAGGAGATGTCCTCGTGCTGGTGATAGACCTCGATGAGCTAGGCGATTCCGGTATCTGGCCCAGCAATGGCCTGCTGTACGTCGCCCACTACGGGATGGGAACTGGAACCAATGCCAAGGGATTGGAGCTGACGGATGGCAGTGAGCTTGCTAGTGGCCTAGCAGTTGTCTCGGAGGGTTCGCTGTATGTCCAGGGCGACTACAACACGGTGAACAGGGTTGGAGCATCTGTCATGGCCGACGCGGTCAACCTGTTGTCGAACTCCTGGGACGGGTCCAAGGCGGGCAACAAACTTCCGAAAGCCGGGAGCACGACCTACAACGTCGCGCTCATCACGGGCAATACGTTGACCACGGACGGCTCCTACAACGGCGGGCTGGAGAACCTGCCACGCTTCCACGAGCGGTGGACAGGCCTCAGCTGCGATATCGTTGGCGCCTTTATCTGTGCCTGGTCTAGCCAGTACGCGACTGCACCCTGGAGTGTCGGTGGCAACTACTACGCGGCTCCTCGCCGCAGCTGGTTCTACGATGAGGACTACGGGACGCCTTCGAACATGCCTCCCTGGACGCCCACCACGACTTCGGTCTCGGACGTCATTAGCTGGTAGGAATCATCAGGCCGACAAGGCAACGGGTCACGGCACTCAAGCCGTGGCCCGTTATTCGTTCGCGCTTTACGGACACGTCACTCCTGGGAGCGAAGAAACCGGCGGGCCGGTCTACCCGAAGGACAGGCAGAGCTGCATACCCAGCAGGGGGTGCTCGACAACCAGGCGGTGCAGGCGCAAGTCTGCCAACTCCCAACCCAGCCGGCCGCAGGCGCTCGTGACCAGGTCTGAGTAACGCGGGATTCCCGCACCGTGTAGAGCGTCCCCGGCGGCATCCCAGCTCTGGACAGTTTCTGACACCTCGATTTGATCCGAGGCTCGCAAGGGGTCGTTCACGACGGCGGGGCCTTCACACGTTGTGTCGTAGACCACCAAGCGCGGCGCCTTGCCGTCGAACAGGTCGCGGTGCGCCAGCAAGTCGAAGTGCGCTCGCCGGGCCGGTACAGCGGCCTGGTGGAAGAAGAAACGCTCCTCTCCTGCATCGGGTTCGAGGGGCAATTCCGATCGGTTCAATTCGCCCAGAACGATGTCAACGGCGGAGCGAGGTCCGAACCCCGTTTCGCCGAGTAGGTATAGAACCGTACTCCCGACTACCCTTGGCTCGAGTGGTGCGGGAGGCGCGACACAGAAGTCGTCCAAGCGCACTGAGCTCAGGCCGTCTATCGCGGGATTGCCATCGAGGTCGGCTGGGTGACGGGGGTCGTCCTCCTGCGTCAGGCGTCGCGTTCCAAACTTGATCGGGACACCTGGACGCATGCGCCTGAGCCCATAGGTGGCCTGCAAGCAAGCAATGTCCATGCGGTCAGGCGTTTGAGAGGGGCAGAGCAACAGTGTCGACAGGTCGATGTCACAAGAGCAGCCGCGCAGCTCGCTCATTGCTTTGAAGGCCGCCTGTCTACGTCGAGCCTCGAAGCGGCGGCGCTGCTCGGGCAACCAGGTGGCGAGCACCGCGTCGAACGATCCCCGGTCGCCGCCCTCTTCCTGGATCATCCTCTCGAAGCGCTCGACTACTTTCTGCGCGCGCTCCAACAAGGCGCGTTGCGGTCCCTTGCCGCGCATGGACTTCAGAATTCGGCGCAGGGGTTCCGGGCCCGGGGCGTGAGCCAGGACTGCGATCGGGTCGCCAGCAGACAGGGCCTTCAAGAGCCGGCTGGTGTTCACCACAGTGGTTCCGAGCTGGTCCGCCAATCTCTGCGGGGGGTGCGGGGATCCCGGGATGGCCTCCAGCACCCGGCTGAGGGCGCGGGAGAGGTCTTCGCCGACTTCCTGAACCTGCTGTTTCAGGTTCTGACCGGGCTTCTTGGTGGCTTGGGTGCTCATGGGATGCTGCGGGCATTGTCGCTTCCTGAAGCGATCCTATGCAACCTCCTCATAGATTTCTAGGAAAATTGCTGAGAAAGAATTGCGCTCGCTTGGGAATCGGGTTCTGATGGCGATCGAGTCCTGGATGCCAGGTCTCGCCAACTCAAGACACAACCCCGAGCGCAAACGATGCGCCGCAAGCGATCATGAAGTTTCCCCTGACCCTACTCAGCGTGGGCCTCTGCCTCACCGCAGTGTCCGCGGCCCAAAGCCAATTCGTCGAGCGACCCGAGGTCGGCGGCGCTAGCTCATTCACACCCGACACCTCCACCGTTGTGGGTTCGGACGGCCAGGGTGCCTGGTACTGGACCCAGGCCGGGGGCCTGGTCTCCATCGGCGGCAGCCAAGGCACGGAAGTCTCTGCCGACGGCTCGGTCGTCGCGGGCAATCGAGTTGGAGTGTCCGGATTTGACGGTCCCGCAGTCTGGACCCAAGCAGGTGGTTGGGTCGACTTGGGAGGCCTGCCCGGACAGAGCCCGCCCAGCAACTCCCATGGAACGACCTATGACATGTCCGCCGACGGTTCGGCCGTAGTCGGTCTGGGCTGGCGCAGTGACTGGAAGGCGCGCGGGTTCCGCTGGGACTCCACCAGCCAACAAGTCACCGAGTTGCCCCAAATGGGCTCGCGTAGCTCGCGGGCCACGGCGATCTCGGGCGATGGTCAGTGGATCGGCGGATTCGATGAGCACGACAACGGAACGCGCCGGGCGGCACTCTGGGATTCGGCCCTGGTTGAAACCCTCTTCCTCGCACGCCCCGCGAATCCCAACGGCTACGGAGAGATCCTCGACATCAATTCCGACGGTTCGGTCATCGTTGGCAACGAGAACGGCGGTGGGTACCGCTGGACGCCGGGTGACGGCTTCGTCAACTTTGGCCAGGTTCCCGGAGTGGACCCTGTCCAAAACTACAACTGGGCTGGTCGCACGTCAGAAGACGGATCCGTTGTGGTCGGCGGCAACTGGGACCTGTGGCAGGGAACGACCTTCGCCACGATCTGGACTGAGCAGTCCGGCATCCTCTTTCTCAGCGACTACTTGACGGGCCTCGGTGTTTCGGGCCTCGACAACTACCAGTTGGCCAACGTCATCGACATCAGCGCTGACGGTGGCACGATCCTCGGCTGGGGGGTCCGCTACCAGCCCTTTGGTTTCGTCACCTGGGAAGCCAGCGTGCCGGTGGGTTGCAACGGTGGTACGGCCAGTTTCTGCGTGACCTCCCCCAATTCCGTGGGAGCGGGGGCGCTTCTGACATCCAACAACCAAGTTTCTGTGGCAGCCAACGCGCTGGAGTTGCGCGCCGGCCCCGTGCCCGATCAGTTCGGGATCTTCTTTTACGGATCCAGCACCCAGGCACCCGCGGCCTTGGGCAACGGTTCCCTTTGTCTGACCGGCAAGCTGGTACGCCTACCCGTTGTGCAAGCCAGCAATGGCGTGCTGGTCATCCAGCCCGACATGACGGCCGGTTGGAATTCAGGCCTGCTGCCTGGAACGACCTGGCACTTCCAAGCCTGGTACCGTGACCCCGCCGGTGGCGGTGCGGGCCACAACCTCTCCGACGGACTGTCCGTGACTTTCTGCGACTGAACGAAGCACAAGAAAGGATAGCCGCACGGCGTCACGGGTGGATTGTCACCGGTGGCGCCGTGTTTCAATTTCAGCTCCCGGCCTGAGAGTCGGGCTGACTGGGTGCGGCCCTGGGGCCTGCCAGCTTTCAGCGCGGGTTCTCGTGCCGGGGGCCCTTGGGCGATCTTCCCAGGGGCACTTTCCAGCCAAAAAGACGCCGAGGGGGGGCCCCCAACCCGATAGTGTAGAACCATGCCCCCCCGCGTCGAGAGTGCCTCGGAGACCCCCCAGGGGAGCCGAGAGACAAAATTCGTCTTGGCCGATCGGGCCGTGCCCAGGATTCTCGGCTACCTGAACGCGCGCTGCCATCGGGATCGCAGCTGGCCTGAGGGTGTCGTTTCGAGCATCTACTACGACACACCCAACTGGCTGCACCTGCGTGAGAAGCTGAACGGCTCACGGCTGAAGTCCAAGGTTCGGCTGCGTTGGTACGCCTCCAAGCACACAGCTGAACCGATCGGAACCGGGATATTGGAGCTTAAGGCCAAGGACGGCGCCCTGCGCAATAAGTTGCGCTTCGACACCGGGATCCCCGCCAGGGAGATTGCCCAGACTCCCCTGTCTGCACAGCGACTGCGCGACGTGCTGGACGTCATGCGCGAGCAGGGTCTGGCCATTCCCAGGGCCCTGCTGCCGGCCTTTGAGATCCGCTATGTGCGCTATCGATTCGTCGACCCGAGTAACGGATCACGGCTCAGTCTCGACACGCAGATCAGCATCTCGCGCACAAACACCACACGCCTACCCTTCAGCCGTCCCTTCAGCCTGCGGGAGTCCGTATTCGAAGTGAAAGGCGAACTCGATGACCTGCCTGCTAGCCTGAGCGAATTCCGTGCCTTCGGATGCCGCAAGGAGGCCTTTTCCAAGTACAGCAGTTGCGAGCGATTCATTCGCTACGCCCACCAACGAGCAAGTTGAGGTAACGAATGGATTGGGGAAAGTATCTCGAGCAGCTGTCGGACTTCAATGTTCAAGTGGGGGAGCAGACCGGCTTGGTCCTGTGGGGCCTGGCCATGTTGATGTCACTGCTGAGCGCCCTCTTTGCATCCTACCTCTACGGCGTTTTCTACCAGACGCGTTCAGCAGGGAGCAGCATACACAGGGCCTTCCCACTGCTCGGGATCTCGATCACCGCGATTTTCATCTCGATCCAGTTCTCTCTTCCCCTTTCCTTGGGGCTACTCGGTGCGCTCTCGATCGTTCGCTTCCGTACTCCGATCAAAGAGCCCGAAGAGGTGGCGTTCATCATGCTCGTGGTCGCCACGTCCCTGTGCTGTGCGGCCCTCAATATTCTCTTCCTCACCATCATTTTGACCTCCGCCGTGACCGCGCTCGTGGTCATGTCGAGGGTGGTCGGCCGCAGGCGCCCTGCGGGTCACGGCCTGATCATCGTCCGCATGCCGGGCAGTTCGGACGAGGCCAGCCAGGACTCCATGATCGCCTTGCTCGCCCGCGAGTTACCCATGGGCGGAATGGACAGCGTGACCCAAGATGATGCGGGCATGTGTCTCTCCTACCGTTTTTCGGGACTGGCGGAGAACCGTGTGGGTGGGTTGCGCACGGCCGTCAAGGGCGCTGCGGCCGGGGGATCCTGCGACATCTACTTCGACCGCCCGGGAGCTTCTTGAGTTAGTCCGGTGCGACCTCCCATCGTCATCACCCTCTCCCTGCTTTCGATGGGGACATTCGGATACCTGATCGAATCCTGGGAGTGGCTAGACTCCCCGCGCCGGGTCATGCGCGACCCCACTGTGCCCGAACGGATCTTGGACTCGGGTGATTACGGCCGCATCTTCAGAGGGCTCGGGTTGATGGCGAAGACCCGACCTCACGTGGACTGGCGCTGGCGCGGGAAGCCCCGATCGCCGGTGTACACTATCCACAAAGACCGCGATTCGGCGACAGAGAGTGCGCCTGCAGCGGAACCATTTCTGCGCGACGGTTCACATCTGGTTTCCCTCGCAATCGACGAGGGCAGCATGAACGGCGAGGTGTATGGCCTCATTCCTAACGCCGAGGTGGGCGCTGAGCGAAGGGCGCACGTCTCGCTGTTTGATGGAAGCCAGCTGTTGTTCTCAGGTCAGTGTGGAGTACGTCTGCACGGCCACCCCGAGCGCTTTGAGAAGGGCTGGGCGAGTTTCAGGCTCTACTTCCGAGAGGAATACGGTGCGCTGTCCATCCCCGAGACCGTCCTGCCAGGGGCACTCGTTCAGCCCATCAAGCGTCTGATCATCAGAGGGGACTCGGTTGTCAGTTCCGCACTTTCTTTTGATGTCGCGCGTCATGTGGGTGGGATCGCACCGGCCATGCACCCCACACGGTTTCTGCTCAACGGGGAAGATCAAGGCATGTACTCCTACACGGAACACCTCACTCGTTCGCGGTGGGAGGAGCGGCTGGGGCACTCGGACTTCTCTTTTTTTCGAAGCCGCGGGACAGACACCAGGAAGGACAACCTGACGAACCAGGCCCTGATCGAATGGGCTGAGAACCTCGCCGCGGACGAGCACGCGCTGAAACTCGTCTCCCAGCGCGTCGACATCGACAACCTATCCAGGCACCTCTTCACAATCATCTGGTGCGGGACCGACGACTGGGCACAGGGCGCCATGTACCTCGACCACACCGAGTCCGAGCCGCGCTGGCGCTGGGTTCACTGGGACATGGATCGCAGTTTTCGCCCGACAAGCAGGGTCATGCCAGGACCCTCCTGGGAGAAGGCGGCTATGGACGTGGTGCTGGGGGAACTGCCGTTGATGGCTGCTTTCGGCAACGCGCAAGCACGCAAGCACCAGAGTGCGTGCGTGCGCGGAATCTTGTTCAAGAAGCTCATCCGAGGAGACCCATCCTACGGGACTTATTTCTTGGACCTTGCGACGGGGTTGATGAATCACCGCTTGACCCCGGATTTCTTTGCGCAACGCCTGCAATACTATAGAGGGTTCATCGATGGTGAGACGCTGGGTGCGGGAGGACTGAGGCGCATTGGCGAGTTCATTGCCAACCGCAGCGAGTTTGTGCGGTCCGATCTTCGCCGGGTCCTGGGTGTTGGTGAGCCGTTCCACTGCCGAGTGGACGGACCAGAGGGTTTGAGAGTTCTGATAGACGGTTATGCGGAGACCCTGCCCTACGCTGGTTGGTACTTCGCCGGTCAGGAGCTCTCGCTAGAGGCTGCGGAGACTGGTTCAACTCCGGGGTTGAGCTGGCAAGTCGCAGGGGGCGCGCAGTACCCGCAGTCCTGCGAGGTTCGCGTGCGAGGATCGATTGTGATTGAAGCGCAGCTCAACTGACCGGGGCAAGGTCCCGACCACGGCACTTGACGTCACTTCTTGGATGCCAGGAAACCCTGCGCTTCAAGTGCGTCGAACAGCGCATCTGCCACAACCTTGTGCCCTTCGACCCCCAGATGCAGGTAGTCGTCCACGCTGACCCGCATCTTGCGCAGTGATCGTCGGCGCAGAGCTTGGGCCATGTTTATCACTGCCAGGCCCTCAGCCTGGGCATGGTCTGCAACAAGCCCATAAGCCGCGGTCCACTCGTCCTTGAGCGAGACGTCTCTGAGCACAGGCAGGATCACAACCGCGGCCTGGAAGTCATGCCTGCTGCTCAGATCGGAGAAGTGGGCAAAGGCCTCTCCCAGGTCCCGCAGCCGAGCTGGATCGGCATACAGCCCAAGCAGGTCTGCGTCCTTGCCTTGCACTGAGAAGGCTCCCCGGGCGATGAACTCCGTGGTCGCTAGCTCATCCAGGTCCACCTCCAGGTCTGCGTCCACAATGACCTGCTGGCCTGCTCCGTCCGGCGAAGGCGTCCCATTGGAGGCATCCTCAATCTCCAACATGCGCGCGCGTAGCCACTCTGAGATACGCAGGTTGGCGAGAGGGTTGCGCGAGACTTTCAAACTCTCGAGTAACGCGATGTCCACGCTCGCATCTTCAACGTCATTCATGCAATGCGCGAGGATGACAATGTCCGGCTTGAAGGCCAGACCCGTCTCCTCCAGAAATGCTAGGGATTGCCTGGTGTCGTAGCCCACGACGCCCATGTTGAACACCTCGGCCTGGATGTCCCGTTCCCCGCAGCGCTGCTCCAACAGTGCGGGGAAGGTCTGTTCGGCCTCCACGTGAACGCCGAAAGTCACCGAGTCGCCGATCACCAGAATACGGAGCAGGTCCGCGGCCTTGGGCAGCTCGCGCTCCTTGTCTCGCATGCCATGGGAGTTGATGGAGATAAAGCAGCGGTGGGCCGGTCCTTGGGCTCCAGGCACGAGCTCATAGGCTCGACGCGGATTGACGGATGCTCGGATGGCGAAGTGATTGATCTGCAGGATGCGATCGCGCAGGTCGCTCATGGGATCGATACCCAGCACGCGCAGGCCCACTTCCAGTACGAGTAGCGTAGCCAGCAGGGAGCCCGCTGCCAGAGCTAGCCGGCCACGGAATCCGAGGGCTTTCCTTCCTTGTCGCACGCCGGCCATGCTAACACCCGGCTCGGTCGACCTCGATCGCGGAGGGCTTGCTGGCGGATCCCCGCTGCCCGTCGAGTGATCGCCCTCGTCTTGCAATGGACCTCCCCGCACCAAGGCGCAGGCCGGGAGCCGCGAGCGCAATCCTTGGTCGGCCTAGGGGTTAGGATGCGGCCATGCTCACCTATGTTCTTCCCGTTCTTCTGTGTCTGCCCGCACCCTCGCAGGATTCAAGCCACTCGGGTGAGGAGCGCCTGAAGGCTTGGGCGTCGCGCCTCGAGCAGCAAGCGGCGTCGCCCTTCAAGGGACTCCAATGGCGTGCCTTGGGTCCGAAATTCTGCGGTGGCCGCATCGAAGCGGTCGATTGCCCCCCCGGTGACCCCGGAACGATTTACGCGGGCGTCGGCGCAGGTGGCGTGTTCAAAACCACCAATGGGGGACTGACCTGGTCACCCATCTTCGCCAACGAGTCCACCTACGCAGTGGGGGATGTGGAAGTCTCCCGCGCACAGCCAGACCTGATCTGGGTGGGTACTGGCGAAGCTCACTTGAGCGGAACGTCCTTTGAGGGGACCGGCGTATTCAAGTCAACCGATGCCGGCGCCTCTTGGGTAAACGTGGGTCTGAACAGCAGTGCCCACATTGGCAAGGTCGTTTCGCATCCCACCCATCCCGAACTCGTCTACGTCGCAGTCATCGGCTCTCGACACAGTGCGCAGGGCCAACGGGGTGTCTACCGGAGCCAGGACGGGGGCGAGACGTGGGAGCGGGTGTTGGACGCGGGCGAGCGCGTCGGAGTGATCGATCTCGTGATGGATCCCAACGACCCCCAACGCCTCTGGGCGACATCGTGGCAGCGCGGCAGCGGTCCCAAGAGCGGTGTGCATCGCAGCACGGACGGTGGCGACACGTGGACCAAGCTCTCCGGCGGGCTACTGGAGGGAGAACACGTGGGTCGCGTGGCCGTGGATGCCTCGGCCTCACAACCTGGGGTGGTGTACTCACTCGTTGTGGATCACTCGCCCGAAGGCGGTGGGCGGGGCGGAGTTCAAGGTCTGCTCTTTCGCTCTGATGACTATGGAGATACCTGGGAGCAGACCCATGAGGGCAAGGTGCCCACCTATGTGGGTTGGGACTTCTGCGACGTGAGGGTGGCACCCGACGACGCCGAGCGCGTCTACATCTGCGGATTCCGCTTGCAGATCTCCGCAGACGCAGGTCGGACCTTCTCGCGCGCGGGCGAGGACGTCCAACGCCTGCACGCACACGAGGGCAAGGGGCTGCACCTGGACATGCACGACATCTGGATCGACCCCGAGCGACCGCAGCGCGTGCTGTTGGGCACGGATGGAGGCTTGTATGTCTCTTGGGACCGGGCGGCGAGTTGGTTGCACCTCAACAACCTGCCAATCGCCGAGTTCTACAAGGTGCACTTGGACGACACGGAGCCCTTCCACATTTGGGGCGGCACACAGGACAACGCGTCCCTCGTGGGGCCCTCGGACGCCGCCCTCTCCCCGGGCGGGAGGGATCCGTGGCAACAGATTTTCTTGGACCCCTGGTCGGGGGGCGATGGGTTTTCGAGCTTCCCCGATCCCTTCGACCCATCAATCGTCTACTGGGCCCAGCAGCTTGGCGACTTGCACCGGGGCCGACGTGGCGAGCTGCGGCGTTCAGCTCACGTGCGTCCCAAGGAGCGCGGGTTGCGGTTCGCATGGGACACGCCCTACATGGCGTCACCCCATACCGAGGGGTTGCTCTATTGCGCCGCCGAGACCGTCTTTCGTTCGCCGGACCGGGGCGCAAGCTGGGAACCGATCGGGCCCGAGGCCTGGGGTGAAGCCATCCTGTGTTTGACGGAGTCCAAGCTCGACCCAGCGCGTCTTGTCACCGGTGCAGGGGGCGGCTGCGTGCAGATGACAAGCGACGGCGGGGAGAACTGGGAGCGCAGAGGAGATGGACTGCCATCCAAACGCGTGACCGATGTCGTGGCCTCCGTGCATGATCCCGAACGCCTCTACGTCACCCTGTCCGGAGCATCTGGAGGGGAGCGCAAGCCCTACGTCTATCGCTCGGGCGACTTCGGATCCAGCTGGGAGAGCCTGGCCGGCAACCTGCCCAGCGAACCCGTCACCGCTTTGGCCGAGGACCCCGACAATCGCAACGTGCTCTACCTGGGCACGGACCTGGGAGTCTTCGCTTCTACAGATGGTGGGGCAAGTTGGTCTCCCCTCGGTGGGGGCCTGCCCACTTGCCCGGTTGTGGACCTGGCTGTTCACCCGGCGAGCGCGACCCTCGTCGCCGTGACCCACGGACTGAGTGCCTTCGCCCTCGACGTGGCCAGTGTGTCGGACGCCGAAGGCGAGTGAGTCAGCGAACCGTCGCTACAACCGGAAGTCCCAGCCCTCGCGGTATTCCTTGGTGATCAATGCGCTCGCTTCGTCGCGGCCCGCAAAGGTCATGGTCTCAGGATCGTAGCGCAGCTTGCCGCCCAAGCGCTGGGCGATGCACCCGAGCAAGATCATCTCGGTGAAGGGACCCGCATAAGAGAAGTTGGACTTGGGGAAGTCGTGGGGTTTCTCGCCCGTACAGGCCAGGAACCACTCCTTGTGGTGGCCCTCGGCTGAGCGTTCGATCTTCTCTTCTGGACGCCCATACTCCTCGTGCCTCTCCTCGGGCAACAACTTGGGCCAGTTGCGCGGGTCACCGGATGCGTACATCTTGCCCTCGGTGCCCATGTAGAGTCCGCCCTGGTTCGTGAGCTCTTCGCCCTCGGGTAGCTCATCGGGGCGTTCCGGCTTGTTGCCACCATCGTGCCAGTAGACCTCGAATCCAGGCCGATCACCCTTGGCGGGAAAGGCAAAGCGCACAGTCGAATTGCGACCGAACATGGGCGCGTCCCCGAAAGCGCCGCCATCCATCAACTCGATCTCCGTGGGGTACCCAGGGTCCATAGCCCAGTACACGGGATCCAATTGGTGGCAGGCCATGTCGCCCAGCGCACCGCATCCAAAGTCCCAGAAGCCGCGCCAGTTGAAGGGGTGATAGACGCCGCCCCAGTTGTCCGCGGGGTCGTGCAGGAAGGGGCGCATCTTGGCCGGGCCAATCCACGAGTCCCAATCGATGTGGTCCGGAATTTCCTGCTCCCCCTCGGGCACGGGAATGCCCTGACGCCACCAGGGTCGATCGGACCAGACGTGGGCCTCAACGAGGTCGCCAATCGCACCGCTGCGCAGATAGTCAATCGTGCCCCGCAGTGAGTCGGTCGCGTGGCCCTGGTTACCCATCTGGGTGGCGAGCTTCATGTTTCGCTGGGCAATGGTCAGCTGCCGCGATTCCCAGACCGTGTGGGTGAGCGGCTTCTGGGTGTACACGTGTTTGCCGTGCCCCATGGCCAGGATCGTGGCCGGGAAGTGCTGGTGGTCGGGAGTTCCGACCATGACCGCATCGAACTCCTTGTGATGCTTGTCAAACATCTTGCGATAGTCCGTGTAGGCCTTCGCCTCCGGCCAACGCTTGGCGGCCTCGCCCCATCGTTCGGAGTCGATGTCCGCGTAGGCAGGGCACCCGATCCCAAGCCCCGCAAGCTGTCCGATGTGCTGGCCCGTGGCAATGCCCCCAGACGCCACGAAGGCGACGTTCAGCCTCTCTGCAGAGCCATAGATGCGCTTGTATGAACTCGCGTTCATGCTGAGAACGGAGCCCGCTGCGGAGGCGGCGAGGAATCGACGACGCGTCAGGTGCGTGGAGTTCGACATGGGGTTCGTTCGGGAAGTCGGAGCGGGAAAGGTGGTGAGCGGTGGATTATGGGCCCTAGGCCCGGCGGGCGGGGACTCTGATGTCAGCGACCCACTCTGAAGACCACAGAGTGCTTGTCGATGTATCCCAGCCCCGTGCCGTAGGGATCCATCTGTTGCCGGGGATCCGCTCCATGGAGAGCTTCCTGCAGGCCGCCCGTCGTTTGCGCGCATTACCGGTCCTCCTCCCTGAGGTTCCTAGCGCAAGATGTGGAGTCCGATTCGGGGCCGGTCCCTGACTCGACGGAGGGTCTACATGTGAATCAACTGCCCCAGGCCTTGCCGGCCTGCGGCGTCTATCGCAGCTGCTGCCGTGCAGACGTCTTGCACCGCCAGTCCCACGGACTTGAACCAGGTCCTGTCCGCGGGGGATTGTCTCCCGGGTGTCACTCCGCGGGCCACGTCGCCCAAGAGCTGCCACTGGTCGGGGTGCGTCAAGCCCTGCTCGACAGCCGCGACCAACTCTCCTGCTTCGGCAAGGGCCGCGTCGATGTCGTCCACAAACACCCGTGCCTGCCCAGCCAGCGCTGGGTCGATTTCGCGCATGTGGAGCTGGTAGCTTCCCACCGACCCGAGATGGGCTCCGGCGGCCAGGTGCGAAGGATAGAACAACGGCTCCTCGGCCGCCGTGGCCGCCAGGACGATGTCCGCCTCGGCGACGGCCTCTTCGACCCCGTCGACCCGCTCGAGCTCGGCATCGACTTCCGAGCTCCACTGCGCGACGAAGGCTGCGGCGTGGTCGGGGTTCCGGGACCAGATCCGGACGCGTTCAAGTGGTCGCACCGCACACATGGCCAGCAACTGGGTGCCCGCCTGGACTCCACTGCCGAGCAGTGCGCCGTTTTTCGAATCGGGTCGTGCGAGCAGGTCCACGCCCGCTCCGCTGGCGGCCCCCGTGCGCCACGCAGTGAGGAAGCTCCCATCGAGAACGGCTTGCGGCTCGCCCGTGGCCTCGTCCAGCGCGACGACCAGTCCGGTCACCGTAGGCACTCCCTTGCCCGGGTTGTCTGGAAAGACCGACACGATCTTCGTGGCCAGGCCCGTCCCCGGAAGATGAGCCGGCATGACGAGGGTCGTACCCCGCGCGGGATCCACTTGCAGTCCGAGTCGTTGGGGAGCGACGCAGCGACCCTCGGCTTGAGCCGCGAAGGCCCGCTTGCTGACTTCCACGGCTTCTACCATGGGCAGTGCCGCGCGCAGGTCGGCACTCGAGAGCATCAGCAGGTCCATGGCCTCATTGTGTCGCTTTCTATTTGCGGAGCCCAGGGCTAGCCTCTCTCGCTCGACCTCCTCTTACCCACCCTCCCATGAGAATCACCCGCATCACGGCCTGGCAACTGGATCTTCCCCTGCACGAGGGCAGTTACAACTGGTCAGGCGGCAAGTCTGTCCAGGTCTTCGACAGCACCCTCGTGCGGGTGGAGGTGGACGAAGGACGGGTCGGGTGGGGGGAGGTCTGCCCGCTGGGTTCGGCTTACCTACCCTCCTACGCAACGGGAGTGCGCGCGGGTTTGGCCGAAATCGCGCCCGACCTGTTGGGCGAGGAGGCGACTGAACTGGGCCGTCTGAACCGGCACATGGACGCGTGCCTGAAGGGGCATCCCTACGTGAAGTCTGCCCTGGACATGGCCTGCTGGGACATTCTCGGGAAGGCGGCCAACATGCCCTGCTGTGAGTTGCTTGGCGGGCGCTACGGGGAGGACATTGTCTTGTACAGAGCCATCTCACAGGAGGATCCTGAGGCCATGGCGGCCAAAGTTGCTGGTTATCGAGCTGAAGGCTACCGACGCTTTCAGTTGAAAGTCGGGGGTGATCCGGATGTGGATATCGAGCGCATCCTGCAAGTGGCCGCCGTCATGGAACCCGGAGACAAGTTGATCGCCGATGCCAACACGGGCTGGTTGAAGCACGAAGCCATGCGCGTCGTACGCGCCGTAAGGGACGTTGATGTCTACATCGAGCAGCCCTGCCTGAGCTACGAGGACTGTCTGTCCATCCGGCGCCACACCGATCACCCATTCGTTCTAGACGAGTCCATCGACGGACTCGCTCCCCTCTTGCGCGGCCACTCGGATCTCGGCATGGACGTGGTCAACATCAAGATCAGCAAGTTCGGCGGGCTCACGCGCGCCAAGCAGGCCCGCGACCTGTGCGTGGACCTGGGTATTGCGATGACCCTCGAGGACGCCTGGGGGGGAGACGTGGTAACTGCTGCCATTGCGCACCTGGCCCACTCCACGCCTGAGGAGTTCCGTTTCACGGCAACCGACTTCAACAGTTACGTCACGCGCAACTTCGCCGACGGTGCGCCGCAGCGAGACGGCGGGCGGCTCGTTTCTTCGACCGCGCCCGGACTTGGAGTGGCCCCACGCGAGGACGAGCTGGGCTCCGCGTGCCTGGACGTGCAGTGAACTTTGAAGCGCAGACCCGGCGGCCTGAGCCCTTAGGAGTGCAGTCGCCGTTGGCTGCGCCAGAGCCACAAATTCTGGACCAACGCCCCGGCGGTCACTGAGAGCAAGGCTGTCTGCACACCTGGCATCTCTCCGTAATTCACGCCCAGGACGAGGCAGCCGGTAGTCACCAATAAGAAGAGTGCGACGGACTCGGGCACCGCACGCGTCTTGTGAGCATTGACCAAGTACCCGGTGTGCAGACTCTGGTACACCGTCGCGGCCGGCAGGATGATGCCGAGTGGGACCGCCAAACGGGCGAGCTCGACCAAATCTGGATCGAGACCGGTAACGACTTCGAACCACAAGGCCGAGAGTGGCGTGAGGGAAATGAGCGCCAAGATCGACGTCAGGCCAATCGCAACCCAGAAGGCGAAGGGCCCCAAAATCTGGCGCGCGCCCGTGCGTCCCGCGAGGCTGACCACAACCTCGTTGAAGGCGATGCCCATGGAACGCGCCATGAAAATCAGTCCCGTCACAGGCGCCCAGGCGGCGAGGTTCTCCAAGGGCATGGTCATGCGTGCAATGCTGGCCGAACCGATGGGCTGGACGAGCAGGTTCAGCAGAGGTGTCAGAGCAAGCGGTAGGAAGAACGGCAGAAATTTGGACAAGGTCAGGGCCTCGCCCACCGGTGCTTGAGCGAGCCGGCCGCGAATGACACTGCGCGAGAACAGGCGCGCACTCGCCATCTCGGCCAAGACGCCCAGGCTCAGGCTCGAGGCGGCCACCGCGATACCGGGGATCCCACCGTGGACGATGCCTCCCGCCAGGAGCGAAACGGTAACGAGCAGTCGCACAAACGTCCCAACCCCGACGGCCTTCGAACGGCCGAAGCGGATAAGCAATCCCTGATGGAAACGGCGGTCCGCGATGGCCCAACTCCAGGGTGTCATCAATTGGAGCCCAAGGCGTCCGGGCTCAATTGCTCCAACAGGCGGCTCCAGCAGCGGAACCACCAGGACATCGTAGAGCGGGGTAAACGCCACCAGAGCATGCACAAGGGACAAGCCCAGCCCGGCTACGCTGGCGAAGCGCTTGAGCCGTCGAAAGGCCTCCCGATCCACAGACAGAGCCGTGGACGCCGCCAGCATCATGATGATGGGCGCTTCGATCAGGAGCGAGACGGGGAAGACGATGCCGCTGAAGGCCGCCAAGTGAAACGTCGAATCCGCCAGGCGTGCGATCGCCGCGCTGACCAGGGACATTTCTGCGCCCATGAGCAGCCAGCTAGCCGCCAGGGGCCACCATGCGTCGTAGATCTGGCGCTTGGTGAGTGTCGAGTGTTCGGCGGCGTCCATGCAGCCCCGCGTTGTAACGCAGGTGCGCGATCTGCGCGCCCAGGATGCGGAGAATCTCGCCACTTTCCACCACTCTGCGATCGGTGGGGGGCGAGCTCTCGGTCGGGCTGCCCGCATTGAATCCCTACGACTCCTTGTAGGAACCCAACGCCGTTTCCCACTGGACCTTGTCGTTGTGTGAGTGCGTGAATCCGATTGACCGCTCATAAGCCACCGTCGCTTGTGAGCGGTAGGCGATCACGTAGGTCCGGCGCCAATTTTCGGAAGGGTTGCCACCGGAGCCGTGCACGACCCACTCGTCATGCACCGTGATTCCCCCCCGCCTAACTTCAGCGTACTCGATGTCCTCCCCCTCTCCGAGTTCAGCCACCAGCGTGTGCGCGTCCTCGCGCGTCGACTTGGCCGGCCGGTGCGACCGCAGTTGTCGGGCGCTGCCGGAACCGGGGACGAAGCGCACGCAGCCATTCGAAATGAGCGAGTCATCGACGGCCAGGGAGCAGGTGACTGTGCGCGTGTCCGGTGTGCCCACCGGCCAATAGCCTTGGTCCTGGTGCCAAGCGAATTGTGCACCAGGGCGGTTGGGTTTCTTGGCCAGGAACTGGTCGTAGTCGAGTTGGATGTCGTCCCCGATCAACTGCGCGGCGATTTCTGCCGAGACCCTTTCGAACACGTTGCCCTGCAGTTCGGGCCGGTACACCCGCGGCAACATGGCGTTGATCAGCGCGTAGTCCTTCACCTCACGATCGTAGGGGCCACTCATGTCGCAGAAGTCTCGGCCCATGCCCGCGACCTCGTTACGCATGAACTTCTGGTAGGCCGGTTCGAGCTGCTGAACTTCTGCCTCGGTCAGGACCTGCGGCAAGTGGACGTAGCCGAGCGTCCTAAACTGTTGAATCTGTTCTGCGCTGAGGATGTAGGGACGTGCCATGGGTGGGCGCGGTAGGCGCGGCGAAGAGTGTACCGTGCGGCCGATTTTCGCCCTGGGCGGATGCTCTCAGCAGAGCACGAACTGGTGTCGCGTGGTCTGTCTGTACGCTTGGCCCGGGCGCAGAATCACAGACGGGAACTCAGGGTGATTGACCGCATCGGGAAAGCCCTGGGCTTCAAGGCAGAGGGCCGTGTCTGTCGTGAACAGTTGCAAGGTAGGCTCGGTCGTGGAAACGATCATGCTGCGTCCGCTCGCTCTGCAGCTCAGAGTCGCCGCCGATGAATCTCCATCCAGCACACACGTATGGTCAAAGGGTAGCGACCCTACCGGTCGAGTCCGCGTGAAGTCTCGCCCGGACCCCTCAACGGGTTCCAGCACTCCCGTGGGAATGAGCTGTTCATTCGTCTGCAGCGTGAGTGAGGAGCGGATCAGGAGGTCGTGATTCTGAAGTGCACCGCCCAGGTTCCAGTAGGCGTGGTTGGTCAAGTTGACTGGCGTGGGGCGCGTCGTGGTCGCGTGGTACTCGATCACCAATTCATCCTGATCCGTGAGCGAGTACGTCACGCTGACGTCGAGGTGACCCGGGTAGCCCTCGTCACCATCAGGACTCTGTGCGCGGAAAGTCACGCTTGAGGGATTCGTCCCGGCATCCCAGGTGAGCTTGTCCAGGGAGCCCTGCCCGCCGCCGTGCAGATGGTGCAGGCCTTCGTTGCAAGTGAGCTGGTAGTTGTCCCCATCCAACTGGAAGCGCCCCGCATCAACCCGGTTGGCTACACGACCCACGGTGACCCCCGCGTAACGGTGGGAGGTCTGGCGCTCGAGTACGTTCCCCAAGCTGCCCTCGCGATCGGGAACCCACATCTCTATCAGGGCTGCGCCACGCGCATCCACCAGGGCGTTCAAACCACGGGAATTCTGAATGCGATGTGTGCTCATGGAGTCTGTCGCGTGCGCTCGAGAGTGGCACGGCACGGGGCACCCGAGCCAAGATCATGTCTCGTCCCCGCATGGGGTGGAAGCCTTCCGTTCACCTGCCGTTGCGCCCCCCCGTGAACTTCTGCGAGGATGGGCCCTGCGCGGCCTCGTCTTCAGCGCATCCAGCTCGAGATCGAGCCCATGAACTCATCCGATCGCGACCGACTGCTCACCTGGGGCTGGGGGCTGTACGCCGTTTCGTTCGTGCTGCCGGTAGGGAACATCTGGGGGTTCGAGGCCTTTTGGGCGTGTTTCGAACAAGCCATGGACGCCAGTTGGGATTCCGATTGGATGTTCATGCTGGCCGCCAGTCTCTCGAACGTGGTCATGATGCTCAGTCCGCTGCTCGTGCGCTGCGTCAATCGACGCCTGCTCGGTGCGCTGCTCATCCTCGGAGGCCTGCACAATTCACGCTTCATTCTCAGTGATGGCGCGAACGTCCACTACCTGCTGAATCTCTTCCCCGCCTATTACGCCTGGTGGTTGTCCTTCTTTGTCACGGGCCTGGCACTTTGGAAGCAACCTGCCCCAGGTCGCGGCAACTGACGGCGGTTCATCCAAGTCGGGCTTGCCGTCCCAACCTGGGCTCTCAGCGTCCCTCTCGCCGCCCTACACCGAGACCGGACACAAGAGGACGGCAGGGATTGCCCCAAGAACTTTGCCAGCAGGATAAAGTTGGGCTGACAAGAGACTCTGCCCCAAGCGCGAACCCCTCCGATCATTCTCTCCACCGTCTCCACCCCCGCATTCTCCATGAAACTCCACCTTGCAATTCTCGCGGGCTGCGCCCTACTCGCCTCCAGTCCGGCCACCGCTCAAGTCACCGATCCGAACACGGGCAACACCTACAACATGGTCAAGGGTCAGATGCTCTGGACGACCGCCGAAGCCGATGCCAAGAACCAAATGTTCGGCGGGCTTCCCGGTCACCTGGCCACGATCACGAGCCAGGCCGAGCTGGATTTTGTGATGGCCAATCTGCCCATCTCGCGGCCCTGGTTGGGCGGATTTCACGACCAAGGCGATCCCAACTACTCCGAGCCCGCAGGCGGCTGGGCGTGGGTCACCGGCGAGCCCTTCACCTTCACAAACTGGGCCCCCGGCGAGCCCAACAACACGGACTCCAGCGGCGGCCCCGAGGACTACCTCGAGATGTTCAAGGACAGCAACTGGAACGACACCAACCTCAAAGGTGGGGGCTGGACCGATTCCTATCTCGTCGAGTGGGAGCCCAGTGGTCCCATCGGGTCGAACTACTGCGGCCCAGCCAGCTTGAATTCCACTGGCCAGTCCGCCGTGATTTCGGCCACGGGCTCGACGGTGGTGGCTGCCAACACGCTGACCCTCACAGCCAGCCAGTTACCTCTCAACCAGTTCGGGTACTTCTTGAACTCCGATACCCAGGGCTTCATCCCCAACCCCGGTGGCAGCCAGGGAAACCTGTGTCTCGGCGGCGGTATCGGACGACACACCAAGCAGTTGGGCAACTCTGGGACCACGGGCGTCCTGTCCATTGCCGTCGACCTGGCTAACTTGCCCCGTCCATCCGGCGCCTACCAAGTTCTTGCTGGCGAGACCTGGCACTTCCAGTGCTGGTTCCGGGACAAGAACCCGAGTGCCACCTCCAATTTCACGGACGCGATCACGATTACATTCCAGTGATGTGGATGGACCTGTCAACCCGCAACTGGCGAGGCTTCCAGAGCTGTGT
>CAYXTP010000008.1:0-218667 GCA_964467985.1 uncultured Planctomycetaceae bacterium | reverse complement strand
CCCCCAGTTGCCTCCCGCAAAGGCAGTGGCTCCCCGAGCAAGACTCGAACTTGCGACAAATCGGTTAACAGCCGATTGCTCTACCAACTGAGCTATCGGGGAAGCTGGGTCAAAGGTAACCCAGGGGGGGGTGGTGTCAAGCTAGGCGGGGGGCTTCCCGGTGCTGGGGTTGGGGGCGGGGACGTTGTTGGGTGGGAGGGCGTTGAGGTCGAAGTCGGGGATCCAGTCGCGGGCGGTGCGGGTAGGGGAGCCGGTTAGGCCGCAGCTGGTGGCTGCCCAGTGGACGAGTTGCGGGGCGGTCCAGCCGTGATCTCGCAAGGCGGCGAGGGTCAGGGATGGGTTGCGTTTGGCTAGGCGTTGGCCGGAGGAATCGACGACCAGGGGGACGTGGAACCAGGAGGGGTGGGGGAGGTTGAGGGCTTCCTGCAGGAGGAGCTGGCGGATGGTGGAGGAACGCAGGTCCGCTCCGCGCAGGACATGGGTGATGGACTGGTCGGCATCGTCGACGACCACGGCCAACTGGTAGGCCGGTTGACCGTCCTTGCGGGTGACGGGGAAATCGCCGCTGGTGAGGCAGGGGTCCTCGGAGTAGGGCGGCGCGCAGCCGTCTTCGAATTGACGCTCGCCGGGGGGGACGGTGAAACGCCAGGCGGCGGGCTTGCCGGTGAGGGTGCGGGCGTGTTCCAAGTCTTTGTAGAGGCCGCGGCAGGTGCCGGGGTAGGAACTGGCAGGGGATTCGCCGGGGTGGGGAGCGCGGGCGGCTTCGGCCAGGTCCTTGCGGGTGCAGACGCAGGGGTAGAGGCGACCGGTGGTGCCCAGGGTCTGTAGGGCCGAGTCGTAGAGGTGCCGGCGCTCGGACTGGCGCACAATAGCGCCGTCCCAATCGAGGCCTAGCCAGGTCAGGTCCTCGAGGATGGACTGCTCGGAGCCCGCGACGCAGCGCTCGGTGTCCAGGTCCTCCATGCGCAGGACGATTTCGCCGCCCAGCGCACGCGCCTGCCACCAAGCCAACAGAAACGAGCGCGCGTGACCTAGGTGCAGGTCACCGCTGGGGCTGGGGGCGAGGCGGGCGCGCAAGGGCGCTGTCCTAGTAGCGGTAGCGCTCGGGCTTGTAGGGGCCGTCCTTGGGAATGCCCAGGTACTCGGCCTGCTCGTCCGTCATCACGGTCAACTGCACGCCCAGTTTCTCCAGGTGCAAACGCGCCACGCGCTCGTCCAGGTGCTTGGGCAGGGTGTAGACCTTGTTCTCGTACAGGTTGGCGTTTTGGAAGAGTTCCACCTGGGCCATGACCTGGTTGGTGAAGGAGTTCGACATCACGAAACTCGGGTGGCCGGTGGCGCACCCAAGGTTCAAGAGGCGTCCTTCGGCCAAGATGATGACGGCGTGACCATCGGGGAAGGTCCACTGGTCCACTTGGTTGCCGTGCTCCAAGGTGTTCTTGATGTTGAGGAGCTCGATGCCCTCGTACGCAACCAGGCCAGCGATGTCGATCTCATTATCGAAGTGGCCGATGTTGCCGACGATGGCGTTGTGCTTCATGCCGGCCATATGTTTGGCCGTGATGATGTCCTTGTTGCCGGTCGTGGTAATGAAGAGGTCGGCCTCGGCCAGGACGTCTTCAACGCGTGCAACCTGGAAACCCTCCATGGCGGCTTGCAAGGCACAGATGGGGTCGATCTCGGTGATCACCACCCGCGCGCCTTGACCAGCCAGGGACTGAGCGCAGCCCTTGCCCACGTCGCCGTAACCACACACCACAGCGATCTTGCCCGAGAGCATCACGTCGGTGGCCCGGCAGATGCCGTCCACCAGGCTGTGGCGGCAGCCGTAGAGGTTGTCGAACTTGGACTTGGTGACCGAGTCGTTGACGTTCATGGCGGGGAAGAGCAACTCACCGCGCTCGACCATTTGGTACAGACGATGCACGCCAGTGGTCGTTTCTTCGCTTACGCCTTTGACCTCTTTTGCCAGCTCGGTCCACTTGGTTGTGCTAGCGGCCAGACTCTTGCGCAGCAGGGCCAGGAAGACGGTCCACTCTTCCGAATCCCCCGGCGCGTCCGCGGGGACTTCGCCGGCCAACTCGTAGTCACGGCCCTTGTGCACCAGCATCGTGGCGTCGCCGCCGTCATCCAGAATCATGTTGGGAGCGCCGCCATCCGGCCAGGTGAGGGCCTGCTCGGTGCACCACCAATACTCCTCGAGTGTCTCCCCTTTCCAAGCAAAGACCGGTACACCGGCGGGAGCTTCCGGAGTCCCCTTCGGCCCGACCGCTACGGCCGCCGCCGCATGGTCCTGGGTGGAGAAGATGTTGCAGCTAGCCCAACGCACTTCCGCTCCCAAGTCGACCAGGGTTTCGATCAGGACCGCCGTCTGGATGGTCATGTGCAAAGAGCCCGTGATGCGCGCACCCTTGAGAGGGAATTTGCCGCGGTACTCATCACGCAGAGCCATCAAGCCGGGCATCTCGTGCTCGGCGAGAACGATCTCCTTGCGCCCGAATGCGGCCTGGGCGATGTCGATCACTTTGAAGTCGTGCATGCTGCTGGAGCTGGTAGAAGTCATGGTGCTGATGGGGGGCTATCGATGATGCGTGAGGATGTGTAGGGGGAACGAGTGGAGCTGGGCATCCCTTGGCCCACTGGATCAACTCGCCGGTCAACTCGTTGGGCTGGCCTCGAGGGAAGGGATCTCGTGCTCGAGCACTTGGATTTCGAGTTCTCCGCCGGGCAGGTCGATCGTCTCCACGGCGCCTACCTGCAGGCCCAGTAGGCCGGCAGCCAGGGGCGCGCGGTAGGAGACCACTTGAATCCCTTGCCACTGCTCGCCGTCCCAAGGGCCGAGAATCACGATGCGCTCCTCGCTACCACTCTCGATTTCGCGATAGCGCACGATCGAACCGGGGCAGATCGTGTCGGCCGGTAGAGCCACTTCTTCCAGCAACCCAGCCAGACGCAGCTCCTCTTCGATCTCCATGGCACGACCCGTCAGGTTGCGCTGCTCTTCGATGGCGCTCTCCCACTCGGAGTTCTCTGACAGGTCACCGAAGGATGCAGCTCGCCCGATAGCTTCTTGATTGGCGGGGATCTTCTCGTCCATCAAGTTCTTGAGCTCGGCCGAGCGTCGTTCCAATCCGGCTTTCGTGGTCCAGATCGTGTCGCTCTCCCAGAACGGGCCACTTTGTCCGGCGTAGAAGCGACGGTCGCGGTCGATGCAGATCTCCGTAATCAGATGGTCGATTTCGGATTCGACTCCGCGCTGCAACAGGGTGTTGATGCCATGCAAGGTGCCGTCGTCCGCTTCGGCCAGTAGCCCGCGCAGTAAGGGCTGATCTCCCCCAGCCAAGAGCTCTGTCAGGCGTCCGCAGACTCGAGTGAGCTGGGGATTGCCGCTCTTGCTGCGGTACAAGTGGGTGGCGAGGTTGAGCAAGGCGTGTGCGCGTTGAGGACGGGTCGGGAAGTCCTCACCCAATTCCTGACGCTCAAAAATCGCCGCCAGGGAAACCAAGAGGGCCGGAGCGCGCAACGGTCGGGCAAGCAGGCCGGCGTAATGAACAGACATGGCCTGCTCACGCTTCTCCTTGGTGAGTCGATCCACAAGCAGGCGCACCTGCCCAGGGGCTGCATGCGGGAGGTTTGCACAGGCGATGTCCAGCCACTCATCTCCATGCAACTCAGGCAGCACATCCAACGCGCGCTCTTGATCCTTCACGCTGGGCAGGGACTGGAACAAGCGCCACAGCTCCGGCGGGGTGGCCGGATCCGAGGGAGCTTCCGCCTGGGCCAGGGGAGTCAGAGCCTCCAGTAGTTGGGGCGGGCACACTTCGGTCTTGGCGCGCAGCAAGAGCCAGACGGCGACTCGTTCTTCAATGGGCTCCGTCTCCGCCAGGGCCTGTTCCCGCAGGATGCCAAGGGCCATCTCCACCAGCGCCGGGTCGGTCGTTCCACCCGTCAGCAAGTCACGCACCTTGGAGTGTGCCTGGGCCAAATCCGTGGCGCGATCGAGGGTCTTGCGCAGAGCGGCCATGGGATCCTTGGCGGTGAGCAACAAGGAGATGATCGATTTCTGGGGCGTTCCCGTCACCTCAAACCACTCGGAGTTCTCCGCCAGCTTGCGCGCCTTGCGCCACCATGCGGTCCAGGCGCTGCCTTCGATACCGATGCCCATGAGGGCGTTGCGCACGGCGGCCGTGGTCGCTCGCCCATTGTGGGTAGCCGTAATCGCCTTGAGAGCATCGAGCGGGTCCTTCTTGGCCCCGGCGCGCACGCCCTCCGCGTCGCGGAAGTAGCGACCACGCAAGTCCTCTTCCCGTAGGGGCTCGAAGATTTCGACCGCCGCGTGCATGGGAAAAATGTCTTGACGTTTGTTCCAGAAGCGGACCTTCATCTCGAGTCGCGCCGGGGAGACTTCGACGATCTCACCGGAGCCCCAGCCGCCTGGGTGATGGACCAGGGTGCCTTCCTGGAACGCACAGAGCTTGGCGAAGGATTTCCAAGGTCCACGCAGATCGGCACTGCCAGCCTGCAACCCGGTCAGTTCGCAGTAGGGCTCAAACCAGTCCTGATCGGACCACGCTGCGCTAGCGGCCTCCGTCAAGATCGCTGTCAAGTCCGCAGGGTTGCCCCCGGCCACGAGGGCCGTACCTGCCAGGCGCGCCGCGTCCGCGTGTCGGCCCTCCTCGTTCAGGGCCACGGCGTGGTCGTGCGCTTGCTTCGTTCGGCTTGCCATGCGCTTCTTGCTGCCAGCCAGGCGAATGGCATCGAGCAGGTCGTCGATGGGCTCCTCGGTGCCCAGGAGTTCCTGCCATCCTGCGTCGAAGTCCTGCCATTTCTCTTGGCTCACGAGAATGGGGAGTTTCATGGTTGCCGACCTAGCCGCTGGATGTGAGTGAGCACGCCCGTGCAAGCGGACTTTTTGTCCGGGCATGAATGCGCCCCCGAAGAAGAAACGACTGGTTCCCCCCGGAGGCGTACGCAAGAGAGTATGCATCCGGGGCTGAGGGATAACCACCCCGGCGAGCCCAGAATAGGGCCTGGGCAGACCCACAGATGCCCGCAGGTGGGGCCCGTTTCGAGATCTGGGCCTAGCCGTCCAGGGCCATCAGAGCCCCCTTCAAATACCGGGACCTTGGGAATTCCGGGCGCTGGGGGTGGTCCGGACCGGCGCCCATAATTTGCAGCACCTTGATCCCGCGCTCGGCTCGCCGCGCCGCTTGAAAACAGAGGCCCAGGAACTGGGCCAAGTCCAGGGCTCCCGAACACGAGAAGGTGGCGACCAGGGCACCGGGTGCTGCAGCCTGGAACGCCAGTGCATTCAGATCGAGGTAGCGGCGTTTGCCCTCTTCCATGCGCGCCCGGCCCGAGATGAGTTTATGCGGATCGACGATGACCAGGTCGGGCTTGCGGGCTTCCGCGCACACGTCGCGCAGCACGTTGAACGCGTCTCGGTGAATGAACTGCACGTCGACGCCCGCATGGCCTGCGGCCAAAGCTGCCCGGCGCAGAGCTTCTTCGTCCAGATCGGCTGCGCGGACTCTGCGGGCGCCCTGAAGGGCGGCGAGGACAGAAAACCCACCGGCGTTGCAGCACAGGTCCAGGACATCCCTGCCATGGGCCAGCCTGGACACGGACATGCGGTTGTCACGTTGGTCGCAGAACCAGCCCGTCTTGTGGCCGCGGCCGGGAGTGATGGGGAAGGCCACGCCGTTTTCCTCGATCCACACGTCCGGGCCTGCCGGGGGTTCCAGGTGTTGCATGCCCTCGAGGCGCGCCGCCGACTTCGGCACACGGTGCAGCACCTCGACATCGGGATCCGCTTGGCGCAGGACCCACTCGATGTCCTCGCGTAGGTTCCAGAACCCCAAACAGTGGTACTCGCAAACGAACACAGGCCCCAGACGATCAATGATCAGGCCGGACAGGTCGTCCCCTTCGGCGTGCACGAGACGGTAGGCGTTGGTCACTTCCGGCAGGCGCAGGGTGCGCTTGCGCAGGCGAGCCGCGCTCGCAATGCGTCTCTGCAGGAATTCCCGCGGGCGACGAAGATCCGACCTCTTGCCCCGGGATAGCAAGCGGATGCGAATGTCCGAAGCACCATTAAAGAGACCGTGCCCCACAAAGCGGCCCCGCGGGTCGATGACCTCCACGATGGCGCCGTCCTCCGGACACTCCTGCTCGGGCACCTGTCGCCCAAATATCCAGGGGCCACCAGGCAAGGTGTCCGTATCGATGTGCAAGCTGGGGTAAGACATGGGCTGTGTGGCTTAGGATCCCCCGCGGTCTCTCCGGGAGCGGGCGGGAGAGGCTACCCTGTTGCCCCCGCTCCGCGCCCCACACGCCCAACGAATTCTATGCTCGTCCCAGGCTCTCGCTCCACAACATCGCTTCGACCCGAATGGGCTCGACCCTGGTCGGCTAACTGGTCCGTCGCCGCACTCCTGATCGCCAGCTTGGGCAGCATGGGGAGCGTGGCGGCCCAAGACGTGCTCGAGGTCCCCGTCGAGCAACGAGCGCAGGCTGAATTGGAGGTCCCGGTACCCGGACCGATCGCCTTGGTCGGCGGCACCCTCTACACCATGGATGGCAGTCTGGAGACGCTGACCGCTACGGTGCTGGTGCGTGGGGGGCGCATCGAAGCCGTGCTGCCAGTCGAGCCGGATGGGAGCGCCCCGGCCTTGCCGCGTGACGCGCGTGTGATCGACGTGAGTGGGCAGTTCCTGATCCCGGGTTTGATTGATGGGGCGGTCAGCCATGACCCCGACCACGATGCGTTGTACGTCAGCGCTTCAGTGACCACCGTGCGCGACACTGGCAATGATGTGGCCTTGGCACTGACGGAGCGACTGGCCCCCGCGCGCGAACGCACGCCCGGTCCGCAACTCCTGATCGCGGGCCCCATTCTCGACAGCTCCACCGCATCCTCTTCGCAGGCGCTGGTCCTGACCGACGGACCTTCGGCCCGCACGCGCCTGGGTCAGCTACTCGCCACGATGGACGCGCGTGCAGAGGCCTTGGGTCTGCCCACCGAACTCATGCGGCCTGACTTCCTCTGCTTTCATAGCGGGCTCAACCCCGATGCCTGGCGCACACTGATCGAAGTGGCGCACGCGGCGGATCCGCTTCTCCAGGTTTGGGGGCCAGGACCTTCGGGAGTTTCTCGCCAGGAACTGCTCTCCAGCGGACAAGATGGGCTGCTGGGCATGCACAGTCTGCTACCGCCGAACAAGGGTTGGCACGACCTGGCACAGGGCGAGTTGCAACCGGGCCTCGAAGCCATGGGCCGGGCCAAAATGGCGCTGACCCCGCTCTTGGGTGTCTTCGCGCGCATGCTTCAGAACACCGGCGCGCAAGGCGAGCAGGCATTAGGACTGGGGTACCTTTCCCCGACCTACGAGAGGCTCTGGCGTCAGGAAGCACTCGTCTGGAAGGTCCAACGCGAGGAGAGCCAGCTGTCTTCCATCACGACCCGCGCCCTGTCCACACAGCGCCGCGCGCTCTTGGAACTTTGGCGAGCGGACGTTCCCCTGGTGCCAGGTAGCGGCTCCCCCAATCCCTGGATTCCGCCCGGAGCAGGGCTGGTTTACGAACTGCAACAATGGGTGCGCGCGGGCATCCCGCCCTTGGAAGTCCTGCGCATGGCGACCGCTGGTTCGGCCTCCCAAATTGCCCCCGATCGAGGCCGAATTGCGGCGGGCCGGGTCGCCGACCTGGTCGTCCTGCCCAGGGACCCCGGTCGCGATATGAATGTTCTGCTGGCCCCCAGCAGCGTGGTGCTGCGTGGTCGCGAATTGGACCGCGACACGCTGCAAGCCATGCGCTCGCAACTCTTGGCGCGACAGACTGCGACACGCGCACGGCTGCGGGAACCACTCGTGGTCACCCCGCCCGAACTACCCGAGGGGGACGTCATCCTCACCGGGCGCGCGCGTAAGATGGCCTACGGCACCCGTATCAGTGCCGAGCGTTTCGCCGTGGTCCGAACCTTTGACGGGGGCACCACTTTTCTCTCGCACCAGGTCCTGCCCGGTCCCGATGGGGCCCCGGCCAACGACGTGTTCATGACGCAGGTCTTCCGCGACAGGAGCCTCCAGTCATTCCAAGTGCGAATGGATCACCGCGTGCTCGAGGGCCAGGGGATCTTGGCGGAGGGCACTCGCGTGGGTACCACCTCGCGCATGGCCGTGCGCCGCCGCGATGCCGGGGGCATCATCGACACCAAGACTGCGGAGGACACGCTCACTCTCGTCGATGGGTCGGATATCCTGAACGCTCTGATCGTGGGACAGTTTGCGCCCCTCGGCGTGTTCTACAGTCTGGGCTTGGAAGGCCCTGCCCTGCAGCCGGGGGTCGACCGTTGGCACCTGCAAGTGCACCCCGAGGATCTGGGGCTGCACGTGGTGACGCGCACGGGTCGCCTGGCCATGGCTATTGGGGCCAATGGAGTTCCTGTCACCCTGCAGCGTCGGGTGGGCAGCGGAATCACGGAGTTGGAAATCAGCGAGATCAAGACCTTCGGTGGGCCCGGACTGGTCCCGCCCCAAGGGCGAGTCTTCGTTGCTCCCGTCGAGGAGGCGATGGATGGAGAGGGCGCCCCGAGTGAGGGGGACGACGGCTAGACCATGGCGGGCGTCGATCGGTTCTGCACGGCCCTCAACGCGGACGTGCTCACGGCGCAGGAGGGTGAATTCAAGCCCCTCTGCATCGGGAGCCTGCGGCTCGCAACGCCTGTGGTGTTGGCGCCCATGGCGGGGGTCACCAACTACCCATTCCGGAGCTTGTGTCGGGACTATGGAGTTGGATTGTTTGTCTCCGAGATGATCACCGCGCGTGGTTTCTTGTTGGGCAATCGCATCACCTCCAAACTCGCCGCCGTGCACCCCGGGGAATACCCGCGCTCCATCCAGATCTACGGCTCCGACCCCAAGGACCTAGGTGAAATGGTCGCACGCCTTGTGGACGAGGGTATCGACCACATCGACATCAATTTCGGGTGCCCCGTGCCCAAGGTCACGCGGCAGGGTGGGGGCAGCGCCATTCCGGCGCGCCCGCGCCTCTTGGCCCGACTGGTACGCGCCATGGTGCACCACGCACAGGCTGTACCAGTGACCGTCAAGATGCGGTCGGGTCTCGACGACCAGACACCTACCGCCCTGGCAGCTGGCCGAGTGGCCCAAGAAGAGGGCGCGGCGGCCGTTGGGTTGCACGCGCGTACCGCGGCCCAGCTCTACGCGGGGGATGCGGATTGGAACGCCATTACGGAACTCAAGCAGGCCTTGACGATTCCCGTCCTGGGCAACGGCGACGTGTTTGAGTGCTGGGATGCCCTGCGCATGATGCGCACGACGGGTTGCGATGGGGTCATCGTGGGCCGCGGCTGTTTGGGTCGGCCCTGGCTCTTCGGAGAGTTCGTCGCGGTGTTTGGTGGCCAAGAACCCTGCGCGCCGCCGAACCTAGGCGGAGTTCTGGAGGTGATGGAAGAGCACGGACGGCGGCTCGTTGAGTTGTTCGGGGAGGACCATGGTGTGCGGCAGATGCGCAAGTGGACCACCTGGTACACGCGCGGATTTCGAGGGGCGGCGGCGGTGCGTGGGCAACTTGCACGATTGAAAGACCTGGGAGAAATGCGGCCCCTGCTCAGCACGCTCGACCTCGAACAGCCCTTCCCGCTGCAGGCCCTGCGCGCCTCACGAGCGAAGGGCAGCCGCATCCAGAAGGTCAAATTGCCCGTCGGCTACCTCGACAATCCGGATGAGGACTGCGCCCCCAAGGGGCCCCACAGCCAGGAAGAAATCAGAGCCTGGGAGAAAGCCCTGGGAGCGGGTTAGGCGATGGGGGAGTTTGATGTGATCGTGGTCGGCGCCGGGGCGGCGGGGCTGATGGCCGCGCACCGCGCCTCTCGACTGGGAGCACGGACCCTGGTGCTTGAAAAGACTCCGCGCGCCGGAACGAAAATCCTGGCCAGCGGGGGGACCCACTGCAACCTGACGACCACCCTGGATGGTCGCGCTGCAGCCAGACTCTTTGGCCCAGCGGGTGAACGCTTTTTGCGCGGGCCCTTCCAAGCCCTTTCTCCTAGCGCCCTGCGCGCGGAGTTCGAAACCTGGGGAGTGCCCACTCGCACGGCCCCCATGGAGAAGGTCTTCCCCATCAGCGGGCGAGCACGTGACGTGCGCGATGCCCTCCTGGACGCCGTCGTCGCGCAGCACGTCGTCGTGCGCTACGACGAGCAAGTGGGCCATATTCTGGATCCACAGTCGGCGGACGCCCCGTGGGGAGTCCGCACGACCGGGTCCGAAACCCTGTTGGCGCAGCACTTGATCCTCGCTCCGGGGGGCAAGAGTTACCCGCTCACGGGGACGACGGGCGATGGGTACGACTGGTTGAAGGATCTCGAACTGCCCCTGGTACGACCGCGCCCCTCCCTGGTTCCACTGAGCTCTGAAGCCCAATGGGTGCGCGACCTGGCAGGTGTCTCCCTGCAGGACTGCGAGCTGATCCTGAGCGACTCCGAGGGCCAAGTCATCACACGTCGCCGTCGCCCGCTGTTGTTCACGCACCGTGGCTTGTCAGGTCCGGGGCCCATGGATCTTTCGGGCCGCATCGCTGCCCAGGACCCGCAGTCTCCCCTCCGGCTGCGCGTGGATCTACTGCCCGATGCAGACCGTGAGTCCCTGCGCACTGGACTGCTCGAGCTCGCCGCCCGGAGTGGGCGCCCCTCCGCCGCACGACTCCTGCGTGGCCTGATCCCCAAGCGCTTGGTGGACCCGGTCTTTAGCGCCGGCTCCTTGCCTGCAGACGTCGCGGCCGCCTCCCTTTCACGGGCCCAGCGCCACGGGTTGATTGAAACCATCAAGGGCCTGCCGCTGCCGGTTGCCGGCACCTTGGGTTACGACCAGGCGGAGGTCACCTCGGGCGGCTTGGCCCTCTCCGCAGTGGATCCTCGGAACATGCAGGTTCGGGGCCGGCCCCGCCTTTACGTCTGCGGAGAGCTGCTCGACCTGGACGGGCCGATTGGGGGTCTCAACTTCCAGTCGGCCTTTGCCACAGGCCACATGGCAGGTCTCGCCGCAGGACGCTCAATCGTCGGACAAGAGGTCTAGCTGCCGCATGACCCAGACCAGGGTTCGGCGCACCGTCTCCCCGTCAGCGGCCAGAGCCGCGCGCCGCACTCCGCCGGCTTCCCAGAGAGCCAAATCGGAGTCCAACGCCTTGCCGCGCTCCATCCAGAACTCCTCCAAGTCGGCGTGGGTCGCAGGTAATTCCTTCACGAGCGCGGCAGGACTGCACCCCACGGCGGCCCACAGCGCATGCATGCGGTCCCGGTGGGGACGGTAGGTCGCAGCCAAGGGTGGGTCGGCCTGAAAGAGTGTGGCCGCCAGAGCCTGGCCCAGTTCCCGCTCGGCCCGCAGGTCTAGGAAGATCTCCCCGATGCGGCCATACAGTTCGTCGTGCTGCGTGGGCGGCACGGGCGCCACCCAGGTTTTCCAGTCGTCCAGCACATCGTGCACGATGCCCAGGCACTCCACGTCCGGCATTTCCATTTCCAAGCCCGATCCCCAAGCGTCGTAGAGATCCACTTCCCGCAGGGCCTTGCCTTCGCGATCTGAGTAGGCATGGGAAAAGGCCCCATGCGCTGTGCGCTGGTGCCCTTGGTCCAAGGCCCCGGCGACGATCGCCTGGGCCAGGTCGGAGTCGGGCACTCGGCCGGCGAGTGCTAGCTCGAAGATGTGGGCCGGCGATGGGCGAGACGACCTGCCAGAGGCATGGGAAACGACCGTGCCGCGGCCGTAGTCGTAGGTCCAAAGCAGAGGGTGGGGATCCTGGGCTCTGGAGCGGAAGACCTTGCGAATCCAGGCCTTCTGACGCGAACTCGGGTGTTCGACAAAGCGCCGGGCAATGACCTGCGCTGGAGCGTGGCGGCTGGCCTGGTACAGAGGAGGTTCCGGGGTGGCCTTGGGCCAGGCGCGTGGGTCGTGCTCCACCTGGGCCAAGATGTAGGAGACCAATTGGGCCTGGTAGGTCCGAGCGGCTTGAATCTCGGCTTGGTACCAGCCACTGACCTCTTGGCGTTGCGCGGCGGACAACCCGTCCCAAACGGCTTGTAGCCGAGCATCGGTGGGCTGTGCTTGGGCGTCGGAGTCTTGAGCCCTCGACGGCGTGGCAAGGGCCAGGCCTAGCAGCAGACAGGTTGCTGCTCGGCGTTTCGGATTGGAGAAGGTCACAGGCACATGTTGCCAATTCCATAGGGGTCCCGCGCCCCCGGTTTTTCCTGGACACAGGTCAGCTCGTAGACCAGGTGCTCGCCCAAAAAAAGGGGGCCGGCCCTAGGAGGAAGGCCGGCCCGGAGGTTGGTCGGTGCGAGGGGAGGGCCTCGCAAACCGAGACGGCACCGAGGTGCTCGTCTTGGACGTCAGTTTTTTTAGCGCGGGCTCCAACCGGACCCGTCCGCGTGACAATCACCGCAAAGCTCGTTCACACGGATGAGGGGGGGTGGGGTCCAGTGGCGCCCGACTGACTGACGTCGTACCACACTCGCCCAAGGGTACCCCCGCAAAGGGAATTCGAAGGGCTCACCTCTTAGAATTTGCAATTTCTTTGACCAAGGCGTGTTTTAGGCCCCAACGACGTGCTTCTTGTGGGTGGCGTCGCCCAGATTGGCGCACGTCTGCCGGCGAATTGGAGCGCGTACTGGGCACCTCGAGCTAGCCCGGTGAGCACGCATCTAGCGCACCAGGAGGGGGCCCTCTCGAAGCCAAGCAGGGTTCAGGGGAGGGCGATCGCCAGTGAACGGTGGCTCGATGCGGATCGCGAGTGGCTGGGAGGAATCCAGTGGCACCCTAGGACTTGCGTCGCTTCCGACTACGCCTCGGACGCCTGCGCACCCGTTTGCGCTCCTGCTCCAGCTCCTCCTCGCTGGCCTCCTGAGCCCGCTCAGCGATCTCCTGCCAGGCCTCGAAGATATCCCAGCCCACCCCACGTGCCTGGGCTCGCAGGCCAAAGAGGTCGTGGGCCTCAGGGAAGTCCTCTTGGCGTGCGAAGAGCAAGGGGCTGAAGCGGGGTTTGGTCAGGGCCAAGAAGCGATCCTGGATCGCGATCAAGCGCTGCGCACGACCGAATTCCCGCCGATTCAGGCGCGTGGCCTCGAAGAGCGGATCCATGACCGCGCGGCAGATACTGAGACGGTCACCCGGGTCGCCCCGGCGCGTGCGCGTATCAGGATCCACCTCGCGCTCCACGAGTTCGTTGAAGAGCACGGCAATCGCCACCGCCACGGTGGGGATGTACCCCTGGTGTACCTCGGCATCCAGCGCTTCAAGCAAGCGCCAATAGACCTCGGCCCTCAGGTGGTCCTCCTCCGGACCACCACGACGTGCACCGAGGTGCAGATCCTGGGCCGGCAGGATGGCCCGCAACGCACCACAGGCGCGCAACATCTTGAAGGACCCCATGGCCGTTCCCGACCGCATGAGCCTCAGAATTTCCTCGAACACGCGCGGGGCCGCGGAGCGCTCTAGTTCGGGTGCCACCGTACACATGGCATTCCAGGTGTCGTCCTCGATGCGAAAATCCAACCGTGTCGCGAACTTGACGGCACGCATGATGCGCACCGGGTCCTCAAGTAGGCGTACCTCCGGTTCACCGATGGTGCGCAGCACTCTGTCTTCGAGGTCCTGCAGCCCCTGTACGTAGTCGAGCACCTCGTGCCGGCGCGGCTCGAGAAACAAGCCGTTGACCGTGAAGTCGCGGCGCAGAGCGTCTTCGTACGCCGTGCCGTACTCGTTGTCTTCCGTAATCAGGAGATCGCCCCCATTCTGTGTCTTGGGAGCTCGCCGGAAGGTGGCGGTTTCGATGATCTTGTGGCCAAAGGTCACGTGCACCAGGCGAAAGCGCCGGCCAATGATGCGTCCGTTCTTGAACAACCGCTTGACCTGGCCCGGACGGGCACTGGTCGCCACGTCATAATCCTTCGGGCGCCGACCGATGAGTAGGTCGCGCACACAGCCACCCACGAAGTAGGCCTCGAAGCCGCGCTCCTGGAGGCGCCGGACGACCTTGAGTGCATCGGAATCCAGCGCGCGCGGTTCGATGTGCTCCGCATCGAGAACCTCCGGCTGGGGACCTTCCACCTGATCCGTGGCCGCAACACTCGCACGCGCTGGCTCATCGCTTTCCTTGGTCTTGGATGCCTTGCCCTTGGCCGGGGTCCGCCGAGTCTTCCCCTTGCTCGATGCCCGCCCCTCGGGCTTGGACTTGCGGGAGCGGCGTTGGGGAGAGCGGGCCAATGAATGAAGCAGGGTGGGGGAGGCCAGTGTGCGGACTCCGAACGTGGGCTGACACTCTAACGCCCTGGCGTTCCAGGGCCCTACCCTCTCTTCCCATACCCTGCGCCACCTCGTACCCTTCCCGTCCCTAGGGCAGTAGCTCCAATTGGTTAGAGCGACTGATTCCAAATCAGTAGGATCGGGGTTCGAGTCCCTGCTGCCCTGCCAATCACCACGCTATGCCCTCTGCCCAGCACGACCCCAGCTCGGACCTCGGTCCCGTGGAGGAGCCGGAAGCAGGCGCCGGCGACGAGGCGGGCGGGGACCCGAATCCGATCGGAAGCGGAGCCATTCCGCCCATCGAGCCTGAAGAGGACACCTCCGAGCTGGACACCGAGTTGCTTGGCGCCGCGCTGGACCCGGAGGAGGTGGCCGCCGAATTCGACGAGGACGAGGAGGACGAGCCGGAGGAGGAGGGAGACGAAACGGAGGGCGAAGAGGAGGTGTCTGAGTCCAAGCCCAAGGGCGCCAAGACGACCCGCCGCAGCCGCACCAGCATCGACGACGAAGGCGAACCGGGAGACCCCAAGACCAAGGTGCCTGGCAAGAAGACCATGCTCGGCGCCCTGCAGTGGGCCTTTCAGGATGAGCAGGAGGTCACCGAGGAGCTGCTCGAGCGCTACGCAGATCACGCCCGTCTGTTGCTCGAGACCAACAAGACCCTCAACCTGACTGCGATTCAGGCACCCAAGGAAGTTGCGGCCAAGCACTACCTCGATTGCTGGCGGGTCACGCGCCTGGTGCCCCTCATCGCCAAACGCATCCTGGATCTGGGCACGGGAGCCGGCTTTCCTGGAATCCCCATCGCGCTGGCGGAACCCAATTGTTCCGTTGTCTTGGTGGACTCGACACGCAAGAAGGTCGATTTCCTGCAACATTGCATCGACGCCTTGCAGATCAAGAATGCCAAGGCTGTTTGGGCCCGGGCCGAAGATCACCTGGTGGTCGAGAAGGTCGACATCGTCATGGCCCGCGCGGTGAGCTCGGTGCGCGAAAACGTGCGCACCGTGCGCAAGGTGCGACAGACCTTCGAGGACTTCGTCATGCTCAAGGGCAAGTCGTGGTCAAGGGAAGTGCGCGCCGCCGAGCGCGAGACCGAGCGCCTGGGCTTTCACCTGGACACAGTCTGGGAGCATGAACTGCCGGAAGAGATGGGCGCGCGGGCCATCCTGGTCTACCGCGCCCCAGGCGGCGCGGGTTTCTAGACCAGCTCAGCCAGCCAGCTGCAGCCACTCCATTTCGGGAAACAGGACGGCCAATCCGCGCCAGATTCCGAAAGCGACGCCCGCTACAGCCGCCGCGATGAGCAGCACCTTGAGATTGGCCCACAGCAGGTCCCAAAACGACGGAGGCGAGGGCGGCAATTGGGCCTCTCCCGGCTCGCGAGTTCTAGGCGAAGGGGTGGGTGCGCTGGTCATCTCTTGATCGGCACGCGATCCCGGGCAGCTGCATGCTCCCCAGACGTGGATGCTGCGGTGGATGGTGCCCGAGGGGGGAGTCGAACCCCCACTCCCTTAGCGGGAACATGGACCTGAACCATGCGCGTCTACCAATTCCGCCACCCGGGCCGGGTGCAAGGGCGGGAAGGTACGTGAGCCTGGGCGCCCGGGTCAACCCCTGCGCCCAATCGAACAGCCTAGCCGGCTGTCACGGACAGACCATCCACGAGAGCCCAGGGCGCCCGCGCCGATCCCATGACGCTCTCAGCCTCAGAGGAAAGTTGCAGGAGCTGAGGCAGGAGGTCAAAGAGGTTGCCCCCGAACAGAGTCTCGCGCACTGGGCGCACCACCGCCCCGGCCTCTACCCAGCGACTGGATTTGGCCACTCCGGAAAAGTCGCCCGAAGCCGGATCGACCGACCCCGAGAAGCGACCGACGAGCAGGCCACGATCAAGGTGCTTCAGCATGTCAGCGCTGCGCCCGCCCTGACCCGCGCCAACACACAAGCCGTGAGCACCCAGGCCGGGTACGGACCGCGCTCCGCCACTGGCATGACCGGTGGAGGACACTCCATCCACCGCAGCCGCATAGCCGTTGTAAAGATAGGCCTGCAGGACGCCCTGGTTGATCACGTCAAAGGGCTGCGTGGGGACGCCCTCGCGATCGAACGCACACAGGCCCATCAGTCCGCGATCGGTGGGGTCGTCGGTGACGTTCAGCATGTCCGCGGCGATGACTTGCCCCAGCTTGCCTGCCAGGCTGCTGCGGCCGCGTTGAACCGCGATGGCGCTGGCGGCTGAAACCAGGGGCTGGATGAACACGTCCATGAACGCGGAAGGGGAGAAGAGGACGGGTCCGGTGTAGCTCTCCGAGGCCTGGGCATTGAGGTTCCCAAGCGCGGCGCGACTGAAGTGAGTGATGGACTCCTCAGCCAGCAACTCAAAACTGGGCACATCGAGTGCGTGGCCGCCCCAGTAGTCGAAACCACCCACGTCGTCTCCGTCCACGGCCATCCCGAACAACGACAGGGACATCGACGTGGATGACGCACTCGCCTCCACACCCGCCGATGAGTGCACGGCCCCAGCTCCTCGCCGCAAGACGACCTCGCAGGAATCCAAGCGCAGGCGCGGATCCACGGCCAGGGTACGCGCCACCAGGTCGCGGGCGCGCCCCACGACGGCCTCCACGGGCATGTCGCTCAGGGCGTCGTCGCAGGCCTGGACATCGCGGGTGACCGGGTGGCAATCGGGCAACACGTTCGCCGGGTCGGCGGGCGAGCACTTGGCCAGGCCCAACGCACCCTGGGCCGTGCGCTCGCGCGCCTCTGTTCCCACCTGATTCGTGGACGCAAACCCCATCCGGCGGTCGTGCAACACACGCAAGCCCAGGGCCGATCCGAAGTCGGCGGAGGTCAACTTCAGCTCCTCCCCTTCGAATCGCACGGAGATAATCTGGGATCCCTGAGCCACGGCCTCCGCCTCGCCGGCGCCCGCATTCAGTGCGGCACGCATGAGCGCTTCGGCGTGCGAACTTTGATCCTCCTGGGCAGCCTGGCCATCGAATCGCACCTCGGAGGCCTGTGTGGAATGGGCCATTAGACCTGACCTCCCACCAGCACCTCGCAGGCGACCCATGGACCACCCGCATCGACCTTCATGGGCTGCCCCTTTCCGCAATGGCCGGACCCCAGGTCCCATTCGAAGTCCTTGCCCACCGCGCTCACGCTGCGCAGCACGTCGAAGGCTGTGCCCGAGATATTCGTGCCACGCAACAGGTCTCCACGCTTGCCGTTCACGATGGGCCAGGCTTGCAAGGTGCCGAACATGAACTCGCCGTTGGCGTCCGCCTGGCCGTTCTTGGGGCCATCCAACATCAGGCCGTCTGCGGTCTCCGCGATCATCTCCTCCAAGGAACTCGTGCCCGGCTCGATGTAGGTGTTGCGCATGCGGATCAAGGGCGCATCGTCGTACTCCCAGGCACGCGCGTTGCCCGTGGGCGTGACGCCGAATTCGGCCGCAGATCGGCGGTCGTGCAGGTAACTGTTGAGCACCCCCGCGCGGATGATCTCTGTGCGTCCGGCCAAGATACCCTCGTCATCCACAGCGAGCGTGCCGCCCGCTCCGGGCAGGTACTCGCTGGCTCCCGAATCACAGAGGGTCACCAGTTCGCTCGCCACCTGTTCACCGATCCGGCCCTGTGCACAGGACCCCGCCGCGACAAAATCGGCCTCCACCGTGTGTCCGATGGCCTCGTGGGTCAGCAGTCCGACGAGAGAGGGCGAGAGCAGCACGCGCTTGCGGCCCCCTGCAACTTGACCGGCGCGCAGCAAGTTGACGGCCATGGATGCCGCCTCCTCACTGAATTGCTCGGCGTCCGCCCGGCGGAAGAGGCAATCCCAGGCGCCCGTGGCCCCGACGCTGCGGGCCCCGCGCTGGATGTCCCCGTCCTTCGAGGCTACCGCCGAAGTGGCGAACTCCGGTCGCACGAGCCGCGTCCAGGCCTTGGCCCCGTCGCTGGTCACGATGCCCTTCTCCTCAAAAACCTCCGAGTAACGGCAAACTGCCGACTGGATGGACTTCGAGGCCGCGCGTGTGCGGGCCTCCATGGCCAGGACCCACTCCAAACTCTCTTCGATTGGGCGCCTCTCGAGTTCATGGCAGCCCGCTTCCTCGAAGACTCCGCGGGCCAACTCGGCGGGAGGCAAGTCCCCAATGCCCACCGAGTCCTTGCGGGCCGAAGCCCGCGCCGCCGAGCGTGCGTTGTCGAGCGCCTCGCGTATCGCGCCCACTTCCAGGGCGGACGTGCTCGCAAACCCGTGGGCCCCGCCCGACTGGACGCGCACGCCTACACCTGCGTGTTCCGCCAACCGAGCCTGATCGACTCGGCCCTTCTCCACTGCGATGGAGCGCGTGCGCTTACTGTGAAAGCGCAATTCCACGTGCTCACCACCATCGGCGTTGAGTGCTTCTTGAAGAATGTCCGTGGGGTCGTTGCAGGAATCGGTTTGCATGATGCAGGCGATGGTACCGTACAACCTGCGCCGCACGTACACTGATCGGCCGATGTCCGACGACGATCCCATCCGCCCGATCGTGGCCAACCGCAAGGCGCGCCACACCTACAACCTGCTCGACGAGCTTGAGGTTGGGGTTGAGCTTGAGGGCACCGAGGTCAAGTCTCTGCGCGGCGGCCAGTGCTCCTTGCAGGAAGCGTACGTGCGCATCCGCGGGGGCGAGTTGTGGCTGGTGGGGGCGCACATCCCCGAGTACGCCTTTGGCAATCGCTCCAACCACGAACCCACGCGCGAACGCAAACTGCTGGCCCAGCGCCGTCAAATCGAGCGCTGGTCCAAGGCGGTGCGCGAGAAGGGCGTCACCATTGTGCCCCTGGACCTCTACTTCAAGGGCTCACTGATCAAGCTCAACATCGCCCTCGCGCGTGGCAAGCGCCTGCACGACAAACGCGCCAAGCAACGGGAGAAGGATGCCCAGCGCGACATGGACCGCGCCCAGGGGCGCCGGCGCTAGGGGCCCCGATAGCGTGACTGGGCAGGTTCGGATGGAATCATGCCGACTCCTGGGCTAGACTGCCTCTTCAGCACCTTGGTGGGGGCGCACTGGTTTCGACCGGTTTCGACCGACGCTGGGCTGCGTGCCTGGGACCCCGAGTCACCCTGAAATCCTCTCGGGAAGGCAACTTTACTTGCCAACAACTTTTCTCTCGCTGCCTAGTTAAATAGGTAGCCGTTCCTCCGTGGAGTGCCCACGGCCGTGGGGGAACGCCAACAGTGGGCTGGTCGGAGAACCGCGCCTCGGGGCGTTCCGACGAGACTTTTCCGAGGCTGGTCCCAATGCCTGCGCGTCCGCGGGTGGCGGCGGGACGAGACACTATCCGCAGACTACGCACGTAGACGCCCGACGCCTGGCGGCTCCGGGACGGGGGTTCGACTCCCCCCGCCTCCACCAACTTCCCGCTGCCACCCGCAACAAAACGGGCGGTGGTCTAGGCAGGGCTATCCAAGCAGGGATGATCCACACGCCGGCAGTCCAGACAGGGGCATCCCCAACTCGAGTGGTACTTATGTCGCTACCGGGCTGCTATTCTCTGCCCATGTTGCCCGCCCAAAGTCGTCCGCTCCGCCACTTGGCGGTCGCAATCTTCTCCTCCATGGGGTTCACATCCTGTATGGGATCCGAGGTGGCCAGCCACAACTTGGATCAGCTGCTGCGGGAGGATGGTGGGTTTCGCTATTCGGGGACCTTGAAGGGAGAGTTTGAATACCACCTGAGCCAAATGGTGGATGGCCCCTGGCTCAAGACCGGACTGATGGACGAAGATCCCGAGCCCATCGATAACCCCACTGAGGTCACCCTTGACCACCTCCTGGTCTTGGCTGAATCCGATGCTGGAGCGGAGAACCCGTTGGTGGCTGCCACCCAGGTGCGCCAATTCGCACGCTACTCTCTGCTGTGTCCCTCAGATCTTGCCCGCGAGCGCTGCTTCCTGGAACTGGGCCAACATGCCCGACGACTCCAGGTCGAACGCCCCCAGCTCGAGTTTCCCGAGCCGGCCAGCCCTGAACAGTTGGCGGATTCGTTGGCCGAACTCGTCCGCTTGCATCGGCTATTCGTCGAGGGTCAACCCGTCGGAGAAGAACCCATCGACCTGGCCGCAGCCTACGCCCATGCCTGCGACGCGTGCGCGGCCCTGCCCTTGGACATGCGCGGTGGCTGGCGGCTGCTGAAGCTGCTCACGGTGCTGGAGGCCAATGCACCCTCGGACTCTCCCGGCCGAGTCCCCATGCGGGGCCTGTCCCTGAAGCTCCAGCACCACCTGGTTTCCATGTGTCTGACACTTGGTGTGAATGATCCTTCACCCCGTGCCCGGGCAGCTGCGTGGGGTGCTTGCCATACGGCCTATGGTTCGCCATTCCTGGCCGAAGCGCTCGTCGCATTGGTGATGCCCGCCCGCGATCGCAATGGCCGTGCGACGCGCACCCAGCGCTATGGGTTGCTGGCCCAGACAGCCGCAGACGAAGAGGTGTACTTGACCGTATTCGATGCGGTGCGCAGTCATGGATTGCCCAAGGACCTGCCGGGGACGGACCCCGAACAACTACGCATGAGTCAGCTCTTTATCCTCGTGCAGGTGGCCCATGACTTCAGTGGCTACAGTGAACGGGCACGGTTTGGGGCCATGCAAACCCTGAACGCGATCGCGGGCGCTGGCGCTCGTGGACTGCGCAAGGAGGAATGGGAGGCGTGGTGGGAGGCGGCCTCGGCGTCACTCTCCGATTCCGCTGACTCCTTGCCCACTGACGGGCAGAGCCGCTAGCTGTGTCCGCCGGCCCGGTTCAAGAAAACTCCTCCACCCGGAACCCCTTCCTGCGGCTCATGGGACTCGCGGTGGCGGGCTCGCTTCTGTGGTGGGCCGCGTCCAGAGTCCCGTGGACCGACGAGATGACCCTGCACGTCGCGGGCGCCGGCGGGGAATCCACGGAATTGGTTCTTGAAGGCAAACTGCGGGGAGATTGGCGCAGCGAGTGGACGATTTTTGACCTCGAAGTCGGATCGTTGGCTGCAGACTCCTCGCTGGGAGGGACTCTCTTGGCTGATGCCTTGCGCTCCGGTGGCGCCGTTTACGCCAACCGAGGGGGACTCGCGGAAGTCGACCGGCAACAACCGGACCTGGTCCCCGTGCAACCCGGCCTGGCGCTCCCCGTCACCCTGCGTCCGGGCATGCCCAATGCCTTTCGACATCTGGACCCGCTGGGCATCACACGCGCCTTTGGCTTTGTCCTGCTTTGCGTGCTCGCCATCGTGACCCGCTGGTGGCGGCTGCTAGCGATGTCGGGTTGCCCGACTCCCTGGATCACCTGTTTGCGCCTGACGTTCGTGGGGCTGTTCTTCAACACCGTCTTGCCCGGATCGACTGGTGGCGACCTGGCTCGGGCTTACGTCGTCGTTCGCCAACACCCGGAGCGGCGCTCGGGAGCCCTCGTTTCGGTGATCATGGATCGCCTGATCGGCTTGGTCGCCATGGCCCTGCTGGCGAGTGCCGCTGTGGCCACCGCCGATGAGCGCTTCGCATTTCTGTTGCCCTGGACCGTGGGTGCCGCCTTGGCGATGATCACTGGCTTGGTCGCCTTTGCCCACGGAGGACTGCGCCGACTTCTGCGGGTTGAGCGCTTGCTATCCAAGATGCCCCAGGGGCGGCGCCTGCTGCAGCTGGACTCCAACATCCGCTCCATCCTGGTGCGCCCGGGTGGCCTGCTGTTCGCCCTCGTGTTTTCCCTGCTCAATCACGTTTCAGCCACGGCTGCGGTCTACTACCTTGGCCGCTCATTCGGGTCGGAACTCAGTTTCCACGACTTTCTGTGCGTTTGCACCGTGGCCAACACGCTGACGGCTGTTCCGATCTCTCCGGGCGGGCTGGGAGTGGGAGAGGTGCTGTTCGGTAGTCTCTTCGAACGGGCAGGGTCCTTATACATGCTTGGTGTGGCGAGCAGCTTCACCTACCGACTCGTGATGATGGCCGCGGGGCTGATGGGTGGGCTGGCTCTGATCTTGCCGGGTGGCGGCGCGCTCATGGCTGAGTTTCGCGCTGGGCAGCAGGCCGCCGCCGCAGGCGATTGACCGGGTCAGCGCAGAGCGGTTCAATGTCGCGCGGTCTTCCAGATCCCTAGTTTAAGCTTGACACCACCTTCCTACCCCAGCGCCTGCCATGTCCCTCCTCGTTATCGGCTCCGTGGCCTACGACACAGTCGAAACGGCTCACGATTCGCGTGATCGCGCCCTGGGCGGGTCCGCCGTGTACTTCTCCGTAGCCGCAGCCAATAGTTGCACGCCGCGGCTGGTCGGCGTCGTGGGCGACGACTTCGAACAGCAACACTTGGACGATCTGGTCCGGCGCGGCGTCGACTGTACGGGTATCGAGTTCGCGGAAGGCAAGACCTTCGCGTGGGGCGGGCGCTACGAAGCCGACTGGAACACGCGCCACACCACCTTCACGGACCTCAACGTCTTCGAGCACTTTGACCCCAAGGTCCCCTCGTCGTTCACCGATTCGCCCTACGTCTTTCTGGCCAACGCCCATCCTGCGGTCCAGCTCAAGGGCCTCAAGCAGGTGCCCGGCGCGCGCTTCTCCGTGGCGGATACGATGAACCTGTGGATCGACATTGCGCGCGACGATCTGCTGGAGCTCCTAACCCACGTCGATGGGCTGATCCTGAACGATGAGGAAGCGCGCATGCTGACGGGGCTCGACAACCTGCACCTGGCGGCGGAGAAGGTGCTTGAGATGGGTCCACGCTACGTGATCTTGAAGAAAGGTGAGCACGGTGCGTTCCTACTGGGCGAAGGCCTGCACTTCGCCTTGCCCGCCTTCCCGGTGACCCAGGTGGTGGACCCCACCGGGGCTGGGGACTCGTTTGCCGGCGGATTCATGGGAGCCATCGCCAAGGCCAACAGCACCGATCATGGAGTGCTGAAACAAGCCATGTTGCGTGGAACCGTCACGGCCAGTTATTGCGTGCAGGGTTTCTCCCTGGACGATCTCGGTCGTCGGGACGAGCAGGACCTGCAGGGGCGCTACGAGCAACTGCTCGCCATCCTCACCGTCTGAAGCTCGCGGAATGAAGCCATTCCCTTTTTTGGGAACGCGATTTCTGCGTTCGTGAGGTGAGACCGCCGGGGGTTGGAGTGCGTCCTTCCACCGGCCCCCCCGGAGCACTATGCTTTGGGCAGAAGGCCTTGCGAGACCTGGCAGCGTGCAGGCACACGGCGCCAAAACCCCAGAAGAGATTAGGACAATGAGAAAGAAAGGCTCCAAGGCTGCGCCGTCCAAGGCCAGCAATCAAAACTCCACAGAAAGGCCTGCCAACGCCGCCGCCCGAGACAAGGCTGTGCTGGCTGCCATGGACGAGATCGAACGCAGCTACGGCAAGGGTTCGATCATGCGCTTGGGTTCGGCTGGCGGCCTGATTGCTGAGATCCAGGGCATCCAGACCGGGTCCATCAACCTCGACATGGCCCTCGGAGGCAAGGGCTTGCCCAAGGGTCGCGTGGTTGAGATTTATGGGCCGGAGAGTTCCGGCAAGACCACCCTGGCACTGCACGTGGCTGCCTCAGCCCAGCGCGAGGGCGGCATCTGTGCTTTTGTCGACGCCGAGCACGCACTCGACCCCGGCTACGCCCGCAAATTGGGTGTGCGCTTGGACGATCTGCTGGTCAGTCAACCGGACACGGGCGAGCAGGGTCTGGAAATCGTCGAGACTCTGGTGCGCTCGAATGCGGTGGACGTGGTCGTCGTCGACTCGGTGGCAGCGCTGGTACCGCGGGCGGAAATCGAAGGTGAGATGGGCGACAGCTTTGTCGGCCTGCACGCACGCCTGATGAGTCAAGGCATGCGCAAACTCACAGGAGCCATCGCACGCTCCAAGTGCCTGGTGATTTTCATCAACCAGATCCGTGAGAAAATCGGCGTCATGTTCGGCTCCCCCGAGACCACCACCGGTGGACGGGCGCTGAAGTTCTACTCCTCAGTGCGGCTGGACATCCGGCGTATTGGACAGTTGAAAGATGGAGATCTCGTGGTGGGCAACCGCACCAAAGTGACGGTGGTCAAGAACAAGATCGCGCCGCCCTTCCGCAAGGTGGAATTCGACATCCTGTTCAACCGGGGCATCAGCAAGGAAGGTGAGTTGGTTGACCTGGGTCAGAGTGCAGGCATTGTCGTGAAGTCCGGTACCTGGTACTCCATGAAACATCCTACCGACGGTGAGATCCGCCTAGGACAGGGCATGGAGCGCACCCGCCGCTTCCTAATGGACAATCCAGACATCGCCGCGGTCATCGAAGATGCGGTGCGAGCCAAACTCGCGCCCAAGCCGGCGGAACCCGAAGCCCAAGCAGATTCGAAGGCCGCTACAGCGGATCGGACCGCCCAAGCAGGAGCCACTGGGTCCAGCCCCAAGGCCTCTACGCAGCCGAGCACCCCGGCCGGGGCCTAGGGCTGAAACAAGGCAAGGCGCCCGCGCGGGCGTCTGCTTGTGACAGGCGCTCCCCCGGCTCCGAATGGGTCCGGGGGAGCTCCCGTTTGGACGGCAACCGGGTGCGCCGCGCCCAACCGACCAAGCTGGCGCCCGACTCCCTGCACAGCTCCCTTCCCAGGCGGGTAGGAGGGGGCCATGATCACGGCAGCGACAGCGAGCCCTGATCGAGAACAGCCAACTGAATCCATGTCTGAAACGAACATCACCGCCACGGGCGCTGGAGCCAGCCAGTGGACAGCCGCGACGACACGTCAGAGCTTCCTGGATTTCTTTGAATCCAAGGGGCACTCCAGCGTGCCCTCGGGCCCCGTCTTCCCTCAGGACGACCCGACCCTGCTGTTCACCAACGCGGGCATGAACCAGTTCAAGGACGTGTTCTTGGGCAACGGCTCACGCAGCTACTCACGTGCCGTGGATACGCAGAAGTGCATCCGCGTGCAGGGCAAACACAACGATCTGGAAGAGGTGGGGGTGGACACCTACCACCACACCTTCTTCGAGATGCTGGGCAACTGGTCTTTCGGGGACTACTTCAAGTCGGAGACCATCACATGGGCCTGGGAATTGCTCACCGAAGTCTGGGGGCTGCCCAAGGAGCGGCTATGGGTGACGGTCTTCGAAGGAGATGCAAAGGACGGTCTCGAAGCGGACAGTGAGTCACGTCGACTGTGGCAAGAGTGCACCGACATCGACCCGACGCACATTCTCGAATTTGACAAGCGGGATAACTTCTGGGAAATGGGCCCCACCGGCCCCTGCGGACCGTGCACAGAAATCCACATTGATCGTGGCGGCCCCGACAGCGACCCGCGCGATGGCGCTGACCCGAAGATTGGAGTCAACGCGGGCAACGAGCGCTTCATCGAGCTCTGGAACCTCGTATTCATGCAATTCAACCGTCTCGACGACGGCAGCCTCGTTCCGTTGCCCGCCCGGCATGTGGATACGGGGATGGGCTTCGAGCGCGTGCTGTCCGTATTGCAGGGTCGTTCCTCGAATTACGACACGGACCTCTTCACGCCGATTTTTCGCGACCTCTCCAAACTGACCGGGCACGATTACGCGGGCGGCGCTGGCAATGAACCCAAGGATGTCGCCTTCCGCGTGTGCGCCGATCACGTGCGGGCGGTGGCCTGTGCATTGGCGGATGGGGCGCTGCCTTCCAACGAGGGACGCGGATACGTACTGCGGAGGCTGATCCGGCGCGCATCGCGGTATGGGCTGCAGACCCTAGGAATGCAGCAGCCCTTCCTGTTCGAGCTGGTCCCCGCAGCCTCGGAGATCTTGGGCGGTGCCTTCCCCGAAGTGGTCGAGCGCGTCGAGCACATCCAGCTCGTCATGCGGTCCGAAGAAGAGTCGTTCCGCAAGACGCTCGAGCGAGGCATCGTGCAATTCGAGCGCCTGACTGCAGGCCTCCAATCGGGCGCTCGTTTGGATGGAGGCCTCGCCTACGAGCTGTATGCCACCTACGGCTTCCCCGAGGACCTCGTCAATCTCATGGCCCGCGAGCGCACTCTCGTGCTGGATGAAGCCGGCTGGGAAGCCGCCCGTGCGGCACACAGCGAAGTCAGTCGTTCCGCCGGCTCCTTTCAACAGTTGCTCTCCCCCGAGCAGGTAGCGGGCTTGTCCGAGACGCACTCCACGTTTCACGAATCCGGGCCAGCAGCCACTGCGGGCTCGGCGACGGTCCAGGGATTGTTTCTGGATGGCGAGCTCACACACCGACTCGTGCTCGACCGCAGTCCTTTCTACCCCGAGAGTGGTGGGCAGGTGGGGGACGTGGGGACGATTACCGGCGCAGCGGGTTCGTTCGAGGTCGAAGCCACCCAGAAGTCGGGTTCCATCGTGGTTCACATGGGCCGCTGCCTAGGCGAACTCGAGTTGGGTTCTATCGTGCAGTGTCAGGTGAACGAAGATCACAGGCAACGCACCAGGGCCCACCACACCGCAACCCACCTGTTGCACGCCGCCCTGCGCGGTGTGCTTGGACAGCACGTAACCCAGCAGGGGTCCTACGTCGGTCCCGACCGTTTGCGCTTCGACTTCTCCAATCCAAAGGGTGTGAGTTCGGAGCAACTTTCCCAGGTGGAGCGAGAGGTGAACGCGGCCATTGCCAGGGGCTCTGCGGTGACCACGACGATCGAGAAGCCCGACGAGGCCAAGGCCCGCGGGGTCATGGCCTTGTTTGGCGAGAAGTACGGTGAGAGGGTGCGCGTGGTGGCCGTGGGTGGAGACTCAACCGAATTGTGCGGTGGCACGCACGTTGAAAACTCTGGTCAGATTGGCACCTTTGTCATTCAGCAGGAACGTGCCATCCAAGCGGGAGTGCGGCGCATTGAGGCCGTGGTCGGAGAACCGGCCATCGAGTTCCTGCAGGAACAACGGCGCTACTTGGAATCCGCAGCCCAAGCTCTCAAGGTGCAGCCCGGGGAGTTACCGGAGCGCATCGCCAAGCTGCAGGCCGACGTCAAGGCCGCACGCAAGCTGGCCAAGCAGGGGGCCGGGGCCGACCAGGCCCAGGTCTTCGCTGGGCTAAAACAACAGCTCGTTCAGGTGGGGGGAGTCGACATGGCCGTTCTCGATCTGCCCGACCTCGACAGCGACGCGCTGCGTGACCTGGGGGACCGAGCCAAGGGGCACAGCCCCGACTTGGCATTGGCCCTGTTCGGTCGGCAAGAGGGGCGCGTGCCCTTCCTGATCCTGTGCCAAGGCAAGGCCCTCGATGCGGGCCTGGGCGCCGGCGACCTGGCGCGCGGACTCAAACCGATCCTGGGCGGGGGCGGCGGGGGGAAATCGGCTGCCGCCCAGGGCCAGGGCCAGGCGCCGGACCAGGTCCCCGCCGCGTGTGAGCAGGTGCGGGGTGCCATGCAGGCTGCCCTCGGCTCCTAGGAGCCCCGTCGAGTCCGCGTTGACAGTCCCTCGATCGGGCACTAGCCTCTTCCCTCGAATTCCGTCCGCAACGCTCCCGAGCCCCTCTGGGCCAACCTGTTTCCACCCCATGGCACACCCCAAGCGACGCATCTCCAAGACTCAAAAGCGCAAGCGCCGCTCGCACCTGGCTTTGAACGGCCAGGCCGTGCAACGCGACCCCCGCTCAGGCGCCCTCACCCGTCCGCACCGCATCAATGAGAAGGAATCCACCCACTACGGATTCACCAAGGGTGGTGAAGGTGGAATGGAAGTCTTCGAGCGTGAGGACTTCTAGGGGATTCCCCATCCGTCAATCCTCAAGGCCGAAGGGCTCCTGCCCAACTTTCTCTGGCTCAGACGCTCTTCGTCGGCCAGCTGCCCCAGCCCTCGGCATCGGCCCACACGTCCGCGCGCCGTTGGTGTGGAGTAGCGTGACAGCTAGCCAAGCTTAGAGTCTCATTTTCATGGCCAACAACCGCATTGTTCTCGATGTGATGGGGGGCGACCAGGCCCCTGGCGTGGTGCTCGACAGTATCGCTATGGTCTGTGATCCGCAGAGCAGCCTGGCCGTGGACCCGGACCGACTGTTGCTGGTGGGCGACGAAGAGGTCATCCGGGCCGGCCTACGGGAACGCCGTTGCAGTCCCGAACTCTCCGTACAGCACGCCGCACAGGTCATTGGCATGGACGAAAAACCTGGCCAGGCCCTGCGCTCCAAACCTGAGGCCTCCATCCCCGTGGGCATCGGTTGCGTACGCGCTGGTGCCGCAGGGGCCTTCATCAGCATGGGCAACACGGGAGCGGTTGTGGGTGCTGCGACCCTGGGCCTGGGGACCCTGCCCGGAATTCGTCGACCGGGCATTGCGGTCACCACGCACATGACCGGCCGACCCGTCACGGTACTCGACATGGGCGCCAACGTCGTACCGAAACCGGCGCACCTGCTCCACTACGGCCTCATGGGTAGCACCCTTGCGAGCAATGTCGACGGCCTCGAGCATCCGCGCGTGGGTTTGTTGAACATTGGGGAGGAATCGAGCAAGGGCACCGACCTGGTGCGTGAAGCGCACGGCCTACTCAGCGAGAGTTCGCTTAATTTCGTGGGCAACGTTGAGAGCGGGGAGATTTTCGGGGACAAGGTCGACGTCGTGGTCACAGACGGCTTCACGGGCAATGTCTTCCTCAAGACCCTCGAAGGACTGTCCAGCTTCATGCTCCAACGCATCACCCAACAACTCGACGCGCACCAAGCGGGCTGGGCCGGCGAAGTACTCGCCGACTTGCGCCATCATGTGGACTACTCAGAGTACGGAGGGGCGTTGCTGTTGGGCGTCAACGGAGTCGTTATCATCGGGCATGGACGCTCGGATAGCCGTGCTGTAGCCAACGCCATCCGCCAAGCAGCACGTGCCCTCGATGTGGATGTCAACGCGGACATCGTGCGCGCCCTGGCGGATCCCGCCCCCTGAGCGAAGGGCCATACCCTCCAGCCTCCCAAAGAGGTATTCGAAGTGCCCCCCATGAAAGCGCTACAATCGGCCAAGTCCGCCTGACCTGTGGCCACGCCGCGGAGTACCTCCCGATTCTCCCCACCCCAGACCATGACCTCCATCATCCCTGTTGGCATCGCCGGTACCGGCTCCCATCTCCCTGAGCGGGTGATGAGCAACGACGACTTCGCGCGCATCATCGACACGAGCGATGAGTGGATTGCCCAGCGTACGGGCATCCGCGAGCGGCGCTTTGTCTCCGAGGGCGAGTGCACCTCCGACCTGTGCTACGAGGCTGCGCTCCTGGCGCTGGAGAATGCTGGGATCGAGGCGTCTGACTTGGACTTGATTGTGGTGGGCACCGTCACGCCGGACCAGCAACTACCAGCGGTGAGTTGCCAACTGCAGGAACGACTCGGAGCCCCCAAGGCTGCTGCTTTTGACGTGGGTGCGGCCTGCTCGGGTTTTTTAGTCGCCATGGACACCGCAGCGAGTTTCATCGCCACGGGTCGAGCGACCCATGCGCTTGTCATCGGCGCCGAGGCGCTCTCGCGCTGGATCAACATGCAGGACAGGGGCTCTTGCATTCTGTTTGGAGACGGCGCGGGCGCAGTCATCCTGCAGCCCCATAGCGTCTGCTCCCAAGGGGAGATCCTCAACTCCTGTTTGGGTTCTGATGGTTCGGGATTTGAATACATCCAAGCACCCCACGGTGGAGCGCGCGTGCGGCCCACGGACTCCGAGTACGACCCCGCGCTCGACAACATCACCCTGCGTGGGCGTGACGTGTACCGCTTCGCCGTCAACAAGATGACGGAAGTGATTCAGGACATGTGCGAGGGCTACGACCAGAATGACATCGCCTTGCTCGTGCCGCATCAGGTCAACCTGCGCATCATCGAGAGCGCCCTGGCCAAGCTCGAGTGGGACCCGCAGCGCTGCGTGATCAACATCGACAAGTACGGCAATACGTCTGCGGCAAGCGTGCCCATTGCACTGGACGAGGCTCGCCGTGAAGGTCGCCTTCAACGCGGCGATCTCGCTGTGCTGGTTGCGTTCGGTGCTGGACTGACATGGGGCGGCGCCCTCGTTCGCTGGTAGTGGCTGGCTGACAGCAAGCCAGTCCGACTCTCCCCTCGTCTCCATCTGAGCTTGCAAGACCCGCGCATCCCTTCCCCACGAGTCCCCATGAAGCAGGCCATTCTCTTTCCCGGTCAAGGAGCCCAGTTCGCTGGAATGGGCAGGGACTGGGCTGAGGCACATCCGGAGGCACGCGCCACATTCGAAGCAGCCGACGAGGTCTTGGGGTTCTCATTGAGCACAGCCTGCTGGGCCGACGGTGACGGCGTGCATCGAACGGATATCGCCCAGCCCGGGATTTTCACGACCAGCCTGGCCATCCTACGCACCCTGCGAAGCTTGGGGCAGCTGCCTGAGACCGTATCCGTCACCGCGGGCCTCTCCTTGGGCGAGTACAGTGCCCTATGGCTAGCGGGCGCCCTCTCGTTTGAAGACGGCTTGCGCTTGGTTCGTTTGCGCGGCGAGGCCATGCAGGCGGCGGCCGAGGCCCTGCCCAGTGGCATGGCGTCCCTGGTGGGCGCGGACTTGGAGAAGGCGCAGGCGCTAGCAGACGTGGGGTCGCAAGTGGGCATCTGCCAGGTGGCCAACATCAATGCGCCAGGTCAGATCATCCTGTCCGGTGAGCTGACCGCATTGGACGCGGCAGAAGCGGTGGCCAAGGAGCACGGAGTGCGGCGCGTACGGCGCCTGGTCGTGGCCGGAGGTTTTCACTCAGAGTGCATGCGACCGGCAGCGGACCGGCTGCAGGCTGCCCTTGCCGAAACGTCCATCTCGGCACCGAGGATACCCGTCCTTTCGAACGTTGACGCACAACTCGCAACCACCCCCGACCAGATTCGAGCCAACCTCGCGCGGCAAGTGTGCTCCTCTGTACTCTGGGAACAGTCCATGCGAGAGGCCCTGGCCATGGGTGTTCAAGGGTTCCTCGAACCGGGTCCGGGCACGGTCTTGGCGGGCTTGATGCGCAAGATCGACCCCCAGGTACAAGTGCGCCCAGCCGCCACCCCTGCTGACCTATCCTCCGGGAGCCAGGCCTGAGCCACTCGGCCGCCGTTGAAGGGGCTGCGGCCCGCGGCTAGAGTCTGCTCCAGTCGGCTGATTCGCCCTCCTCGATCGTTTTCACACATGACCCCCACCCCCTCATCCGAGCCAGGACCCCTGACGGGTCAAGTCGCGCTCGTCACGGGCGCAAGCCGCGGCATCGGCGAAGCCATCGCCCTGCGCCTTGCCCAGGACGGAGCCCAGGTGGCCTGCGTCGCCACCCGTCAAGAGAACGCCCTGGCAGTGGCCGATGCCTGTAGCGCACTCACACCCGGAGCGCAGGCATTCGGAGTAGACGTCTCGGACACGGAGGCCGTCGCGGCTTTGGTGAAAGAGGTCTCCAGCACGATGGGCGAGGGCCAGCCAGCAGGGCCGCATATCCTGGTGAACAACGCTGGTATCACCCGCGATCAGATTCTGATGCGCATGAGCGAGGAGGACTTCGATCGCGTACTCGACGTCAACCTGAAGGGCGCTTGGAACTTCATCAAGGCCAGCACCCGGGCGCTGATGAAGAACGGCGGCCGCATCGTCAACATCACCTCAGTCGTCGGCATGACCGGTAACGCGGGCCAGGCGAACTACGCAGCCAGCAAGGCGGGCTTGATCGGGTTGACGCTCTCGGTGGCCAAGGAGCTGGCCAGCCGCGGTGTGTGCGCCAACGCCGTGGCCCCGGGCTTTATCGAAACGGACATGACGGCCGCCCTGGACGACAAGGCTCGCTCGGAGCTCGCCGCCGGCATTCCCCTCGCCCGCATGGGTACAACAGGGGACATCGCAGGCGCCGTGGCCTACCTGGCCGGTCCAGGTGGGGCCTACATCACCGGTCAGACCCTCGTGGTAGATGGTGGATTGAGCGTATAGTCCAAGAACGTAGAATCCACGCGCGATCCGCGGCCAGCATTCATCTCAACGCCAGTCATTCCTTCCCCGTTTTTCATTACACGAAATTCCTTACTTTGGGGCCCCCAAGCCCTCCTACCCCATTCCCCGTAACACCATGGAGTCCGAGAAGGTGAGCAACCAAACCATTGAAGAGCGCGTCGTGAAAATTGTCTGTGACCAGATGGGCACATCCGCGGACAAGGTCACGATGGAGACGTCTTTCATCAACGATCTGGGAGCCGACTCCCTGGACACCGTCGAACTCGTGATGGAATTCGAAGACGAGTTCGAAATCTCCATTCCCGACGAAGACGCCGAGAAGATCCAGACCGTGGGGACGGCCGTCTCCTACATCACAGAGAAGCTCTAACGCCCCCGGTGAAGCCGCGCGTGAGTCCTCACTGGATCCTCGATCGGGCCGCATTGGATCGGCATCGGTTTCCACCTCCAATTGTATTTGGAGATCCACGGGAACCCCATAACGGATCCGCTGCGAACCGAACCGCTTTCCAAGATTCACGAGTCACATGACCAAGCGCCGAGTCGTCATCACCGGTCTGGGGACAATCAATCCCCTAGGGCCCAACGTCGAGACCTCCTACCCGCGCATGCTGGCAGGCGAGAATGGGGTGCGCCGGCTGACACGCATTGACGCGCCCGATTTGAGTTCGCAGATCGCCGCGACATTGGACTGGGACTTGACGGAGCACGGCTTTCGCCCGCCGGACGCGCGCAAGATGGACCCCTTCACCCTGTGGGCCATGGTGGCCGCGGATGAAGCCCTGCGCGATGCGGGCCTGGAGGATGTGGCACAAGAGGACGAGGAATGTCGCTGGCGTTACGGCTCCATCATCGGCACCGGCATCGGCGGGATCACGGGTGTGCTCGAACAGCAAGGCGTGCTGCTGGAACGCGGGGCCCGGCGGGTCAGCCCGCATTTCATCCCGCGCATCATGTCGAATGCGGTGAGCGGGCAGGTAGCCATCCGCCACGGCCTGATGGGGACAGCCTTCACGACCACGAGCGCCTGCGCCTCAGCGGGACACGCCATCGGCATGGCATGGCGCGCCATCCAATGGGATGAATGCGACATGGTCGTCACGGGTGGCTCGGAGAGTGCCATCACACACCTTTCCTTGGCGGGCTTCGCCTCCGCGAAAGCCCTTTCTACCCGCAACGACTCACCCGAGACGGCCTCGCGCCCCTTCGATGCGGACCGCGACGGGTTTGTGATGGGGGAGGGCTGCGGCATCTTGGTGCTCGAGGAGTACGAACGTGCGAAGGCCCGCGGGGCCCGGATTTACGCCGAGGTCAAGGGCTACGGCTCGACGGATGACGCGCACCACATCACTGCGCCCCGGGTAGACGGCACGGGGCCTGCCCGAGCCTTCCAGCAGGCCCTCGACCACGCTGGACTGAACCCCGAAGACGTCCAGTACATCAACGCCCACGGGACTTCCACGGCCTACAACGACTCGATCGAGACGCGGGCGATCAAGCTCACTTTCGGAGACCACGCCCAGCGCCTGGCGGTCAACTCCACCAAGTCCATGGTGGGGCACTTGCTGGGGGCCGCCACCGGCCTGGAGCTGCTCGTCACGGTCATGGCCGTCCACACCGGTCAGATCCACCCCACACGCAACTACACGACCCCGGACCCCGAATGCGACTTGGATTACGTGCCTGGGGACGCCCGCGACTGGCCCATCCAGAATGCCCTGTGCAACTCCCTCGGATTCGGCGGACACAACGTGTCCATCGCCGTGGGAAAACTAGACTGAATCCTGGCCGGGTAGACCGCCAGCGTGCCACCCAAAGCGTCGTGGCCTAGTCGAAGGGGTGATGGGGACCGGGCTACTGTCCCCTCGCTGCGCGCAGGATCTGGGCTCATGGTGTAGACTGGTTTCAGCCGTCGGAATGCGGCCATTCTTTCTCACACGTGTCCCCAACGCCCATGCGGGCGGGAGCTACCCCCTTGCTCAAGAAGTTTCAGGATCTGCTACACCAGTACAAGCTCGAAGTCTTCCACAACGAACACGACAAGCCCTCCCTCGAAGACATCACTTCCGAGTGCATGCACGTCACCGAGGAGATCCTAGAAGAGAAGTTCCACTACCATTTTCACAAGCTGCCCGACGCCAATCGCGCTGAGATCATCAACATGATCAACAACTACACGCGCGAAGCGGTTCTACCCCCGGTGGTCGAGAAACTCGTGTTGCGCCAACTGGTGCTCGAAAGGCGAGTTGAGGCACTGGTGAACCTGATGGAGCAAATGCTTGAGGCCATTTCCGCCTCCTCCCAGGAAGTTCCAAGCGCCTGACAGGCATCTTGCCAGCGGCTCCTGTGGCGATTGAGTCACACGGGGCAACTCAGACTGGAGCGACCCAATGAGCCGAGTGGAGGAACTGCTGGAGCGCTGTCGCGCCGCCGGCCAGGAGCATGTGTTTGCGCATTGGGGCTCACTGCAGCCCGAGCAACAAGCGCGTCTACTGAGCCAGGTCGACCAGCTAGATTTTGACTTGCTGAGTGCCTTGCAGGGCCTCTTGAGTGGCGCGGCGCAGCCGGCGGCGGCTGGGCAGTTCGACCCGCCTGACCTTTTCCCACTGCAGCGCGGTGAGCAGCAAGAAGCCCAGGCGCAGGCGGCCATTCAGCGCGGTCATGAGTTGCTCGCCGGGCAGCGTGTCGGGTTTGTGCTGGTTGCGGGTGGGCAGGGTTCGCGCTTGGGCTTCGATGGGCCCAAGGGTTGTTTCGAGGTCGGGCCGCTGACTGGCCGCTCATTGTTCGGCTGGCACGCAGCCCGACTGCTGGCTGCACGCGCACGCTTCGGCTCCCGAGGTCCTTGGTACATCATGACCTCGCCCGCGAACGACGCCGCCACTCGGGCCTTCTTCCAGCAACAAAACTACTTCGGCATGGACTCCGAAGATGTGTTCTTCTTCACGCAGCGCATGCTGCCCGCCATGGACTTGCAGGGGCGAATCCTGCTTTCGGACGCGGACTCCCTGTTCCTGGCCCCCAACGGCCATGGGGGGACACTGGAGGCCCTGGCCCATTCCGGGGCCCTCGCCCACGCCCGGTTGCACGGGGTTGAGTTCCTTTCCTACTTCCAAGTGGACAGCCCCGTCGCGCGACCCGCGGACCCCCTATTCCTGGGCCTCCACGATCAAGCTAGTGCGCAGATGTCGAGCAAGGTCGTGCGCAAGCGCTCCGCTGATGAGAAGGTCGGAGTCCTGGGACTCGCGGATGGACAACTGGGATGCATCGAATACTCAGACCTGCCTGCTGAACTGCGCGAGGCCACGGATGACGCCGGTGACCTACTCTTCCGCGCGGGAAACATCGCCAATCACGTGCTCAACGTGGAATTTGTGGAAGCCCTCACCAGCGAGGGTCTGCAACTCCCATGGCACCTAGCGAGCAAGTCCATGGACGTGCTCGCCGAGGACGGCAGTCGTCAGACTTGCCAAGGGGTCAAGTTTGAGACGTTTATCTTCGACGCGCTGGGCCACAGCCAGTCCAGCGTGACGCTGGAGGTCGAGCGTCGAAGTGAATTCAGCCCGGTGAAGAATGCAGAGGGCCGTGACAGTCCCTACTCCTGCCGGGCCGACCTTTCGGCGACCTTTGCGGAATGGGTGTTGGCCGCGGGCGGTACCCTTCCCGATCCTGGGCCTGGGGGATTCCCTCTGTTGGAAGTGGATCCGCGCGTGGCGGAATGTCGCCAGGAATTCCTGGATCGCTGGCCTCTCCAAGCAGAGGATCTAGGCGGTGGACACCTCTACTCCTAGCTCGGCCGCAGAGGCCCTCATGGCGCCCTGCCCGGAGTGGCTGATCTGGCCCAAGCACCTCGACCGACTCCGTCAGCTGGATGTTGTCCTACTTGGTGGCGGAACATCCGAAGAGCGTGAGGTCTCCCTGCGCTCGGCGGACTCTATGGCTGCAGCCTTGCTCTCCTTGGACGAGCGCTCAACGCGCTCGCACCTGCAATCGTTGCGCCGCGTCGAAATCGACGCACAGGGCGCGTGGGTCGTGGGTGGGCAGTCCTACAAACGCGATGAGGCCCTGAGGCGATTGGCTCCCCGGAGCGTATTCCTACTCGCTCTCCACGGCGGGGAGGGCGAGAACGGCCAGGTTCAAAATTTCCTCGCTGAGCGGGGCGCAATTTACACAGGCTCGGATCCTGACTCGTCCGCGCTGTGCATGGACAAGACCCAAGCCTGCACACGGGTGCGCACGGCGGGGATGGCCTGTGCCCCGGGCGTCCTATTCAGGCCCTCCCCTTGGAATGCAGAACTCGCCCTGCGCGACTGCTTGGCCCTGGGTGCAGGGCCCTGGTTCGTGAAGCCCAACTGCGGCGGTTCCTCCCTGGGTGTCGTCCGCATCCAGCGCGCGCAGGACCTGCCCGGCGCGATCGAGGCGTTGCTGCAGACGGGGCAGGACGTGCTCGTCGAACAGGAAATCCGCGGACTCGAAGTGAGCGTGGGTGTGCTCGGCACGGCCGGATCTTCAACGCAAGCCTTGCCCTTGTGCGAGATCCAACCCGAGCGCGGCAACTTCTTTGACTACAGCGAGAAGTATGACGCGGGGGGAGCGACAGAGACTTGCCCGCCAGCACACACATCCCCCGAATCGGCGGTACGCGTTCAACAACTCGCCTGCGAGGCCTTCGATCTCTTGCGCTGCGACGGCTACGCCCGGGTGGATTTCATCCTGCAGGAATCCGACGGGACACCCGTCTTTCTGGAAGCGAATACGCTGCCTGGAATGACCCAGCGCAGTCTATTGCCGCTGGCCGCCCGCGCCGCCGGGGTTGATTTGGGGTCTCTGTGTTTGGAAATCCTCGCCCGCGCGCTGACCGGTGCTCGCCCATCTTCACAGTCATGAGTTCGCCTACTACGCGCGTCGTTCTGATTGGTTCTGAAGGCCGCATGGGCCAGTTCTCTGCTCAGTTGATCGAACAGGATCCCGGCCTGGACCTCGTCTGCCGAGTCACATCTGGTCAGGACCTGGCCGAAGAACTCGAGCAGTCCCAACCCCAGGTGGGCCTCGACTTCACCCGCGCGGGCCTTGGGCGAACCCATGGCGAGCTGCTGCTGCGCGCCGGTGTGCGCCCGGTAATCGGTACGAGCGGCCTGCAACCGGATGATGACGCGGCCCTGCATGGCTTGGCCCTGGAACGCGGGCTGGCGGGACTCGTCGTCCCCAATTTCTCCATCGGCGTCTGGCTTCAGCAGCAACTTGCGCTCATCGTTTCCAAGCACATGCAGCATGTGGAGATCACCGAGGAACACAACATCCACAAGGCCGACGCGCCTTCCGGCACAGCCGTCGACACTGCGCTGCAACTCGCTGCGGCTTTGAACCGGCCCCCTGACACGATCCCCGTACACAGCGTTCGCCTGCCAGGTCTCTACTCCAACCAAACGGTCCTGTTTGGGGCACCGGGACAGATCCTGCGCCTGACGCATGAGACCTACAGCCTGCATGCCTTTGGCCCAGGTGTACTGGCTGCTTTGCACTATGTGGCTGATGCTCCGGCTGGCGTCCTGCGCGGAATCGGGCACGCTTTGGAGAAGCGTTGAATCCCGCGTCGCTGCCCGGCCCGCCCGCCGACTCACCTGGCGGCTCCGGCCCCTTGGATTCAGCGCGCCCCGCGGCTACTCTTCTCACCGGGCCGGAATGGCGGAATGGTAGACGCGACGGATTCAAAATCCGTTGGCCGCAAGGTCGTCCGGGTTCAAGTCCCGGTTCCGGTACCACTTGATCCCTTCCCAGACACGCGGGGGGGCACAGCGCGCAGCATGAACCGCCCATGACTGAGCAAGCCATCGCACCGATCTCCCCGAGCACCCTTCGATGCCAATGGACGCCGAACAACTGAGTCAAGGCGTTCAACCGGATGCCCTGTCCACGGCCCTGCTGCCTGTGTTGCTTCACGAGGTGGCCAATGTCACCCAGACCCTGACGGGTCTGAACGCGATCCTGGCAATGGAGGGCGGCAGCCAGTTGTTCGCTGAGCGCGCGCACGACCTGGCGCGCAGCGGACACACCGCCTCTGATCTCGGTTGGGCCCTGGCCGTTCTGGGAACTGCTGGCGGCAGCAACCTGTTGCTCGCACGCCGGGAACCACGCGGCCTCTCCATTCTTTTTAGCCTCCTGCACAAGGCCTGCCGGCGCGAGGAGCTCACGCTCTCAGAACCGACCACGGATCTTCCCCTGCTCGCCCCAGCCTGCTTGGACGGTTGGCAGTTGCCCTGGGCGCTCGCCAGCTTGGTGTTGGGGTCCGCACGCGATGGGGGAGGTGATTGGCAACTGAGCGCCAGTCACGGGCACTGGGTTTTCTCCTGGGGCACAGGCACGGCATGCGGCGCGAGCGCTGAGGCCATCGTCCGGCAGCTTCCTGGCGCGTTGTTCGTCGCCAACTCTGAGGGCCCCTTGCAGCTCCGCCTGCCAGGGGAATGGCTGGCACCCACGAAGTAAGCCCGCCGCCCGCCGCGCCCCAGCCACAGGAGCTGGGAAACGAGCGGATCGGCGGGCTCACAGCCATGCGCTCAAACGCGCACGACCTACTGGTTGATCGCGTGAGTGCTACTGCCCAGGGGCGCCATAGCCGTGTCGAACAACAGGACCTGCAACAGGATCTGACCCTCAATTGCAGGTGTCTGGAGATGCTCAAGCTTGAGCTCCCCCTTGCTATCAAGCGCCTTGACGTTTGTACGCCTCAGGATATCTGCAGCCTTCACCGCCAAGAACAAGGGGGCGCGCCAACCCGCGTCCACCACATCCTCCACAGGCAGTTCCGCGCTGGAACTTGCGACCATGATCACCGCAAATCCGTTGGGCTCTCCACCCGTCAACTTGAACGTACCGCGCCCGGTGCCCCCGGCGGGCGGGCCCGACCAATTGAGTTGCGCGCGCGCGGGTGTCAGAGTGACTCGATCGTCAAAGCTGAAGTAATCCGTGTTGTAAAGCCGCAGACTCCTACCGCTGGGTTGCTGGCCTGAGAAGGTTGCCGGCCCCGTGCCCAAGAGCTCCAGGTTGCCGATGTAGGTCAAGGTGGTCGTCACGGTGTCAATCAACTGTCCGGCGGGGGAAAACTGATAGACCTCATTCACGTCACCGGCAAAGTTGGTGTGCGCTAGAAAGAGTGTGTCGGAGCCGTCGATGGCCATGCTCGATCCACCGTCGAGGCCGCCCCACAGATAGTCGGCGTCCGCCTCGCCCAGCAGGATTCCAGCGTCCAGCTCCGAATTGTCCCAACGCACCAAGTCCTGTTGCCCCAAGGGCGGCGGCCAGTTCGCGCCCCCATATTGGGTGACGTACAGCAGGTCGCCGGCAGCATTCACAGCAATGGGGCCAGACGGCCCCTGGACGTGGGCAAGAATGGCCGTCTTGCCCGTGGCCAGGTCCAGCCGAACGATGTCATTGCCAGCACCAAAGCCGCCCAAGGCAGCGCTCACATAGGCCAGTCCGGGTGTCACGTCCCACGCCAGGTCGTAGTTGAAACTCATATTGGCCAGTAGCTGAACACCAGCTCCGTTCAATGCAACCTTGAACAGATTGCCGTTGGAGCTCTCGCCAGCGATGACGAACGTCTGGCTGGGATCCACCTCAACGAATGATGGCCACATGAAGCTGCTGATGCTGCCCAAATTGGCCTGCCAGGTACCATCGCTGGCGAAGAGATCAAAGGTCAGACCATCAAAGGCCACGTAGCGGCCGTCGAGCAGACTGCCGTAGGCACTGGGGGCTCCCAGGTCGAGTGTCTTGGAAACAACAAAACCGGGGTCGGAAACGAGTTGAGCCTCGGCCCTGCTGGGCAGAAGGCTGAAGGCGGTCGAGACCGCCAGAAGCTTGAATAAGTTCATGAGTAGGGGATTCCTGTAGGTTCGCAGAAACATGCCGGCAAACCAGGCCGCACCCACATCCCATGAAGCTCGAACCCTCTGCGGTCGCGCATGGCCAATGCCATCGTCACCTGCAGTAGAATCCGGAGTTCCCTAGGGAAACAGCGGGCGCCGTGCCTCGTCCGGACCGGCGATCCCACCCCACGCGCCGGGTCTCCTGACTTGCTACTTGGAGCGGAGTTCAACCTTCCCAGCGCTGCGCCAGTGGCCGGGGTCTCGGGCACCCCATGGAACTCCACCCGTGCAGCTCACAGTGGCGGGACCGTGCAGGATTCACACCTGACTTCCCCCACGCGCGGGTGGTCGAATTGACAGCTGGCTAGCGTACGCCCCGTGCGCTCGACGAGTCAACCCCCGTTTTCGAGGATCAACCCAGGCCCACTGGCCGGCCTTGCCCCCGGGGCCAGCACGCTCTGTGCGGCCCCCTCGTCCAACACGACCCGGCTGTCGGCGAGAACTTCCAGCAGGTGCCAACTCTGGGTGCCTTCCAGGTTTGCAGTCTTCCACTCACTGGTACCCATTCCACCGAGCAGGACCAACAAGGCCACGTGCAACGCAGCCCCAGTAGCAGCACCGGCGACAGCCCCACCCACTCGATCGAGTAGGTTCAACTGCATCGCCTCCAAGGCCTTCTTCCCGATCAGACCCAGCAGGGCGGCCACGACCAGTCCTGCGAGGAACAGGACAAACCAGCTCAATCCGTGACTCACGGCCGGGGTGAGTTCGAGTGAATCGGAAATGAGGGGTTGCAGGTCTGCACTCCCCGAGCGCGCCAAACCCACTGCCAGTACGACGCCCAGCAGGCGCACAACTTGCCACCAGAGACCGCGCCAAATTCCGAGCAGGAAGAAGAATCCAGCCAGCCCCAAACCCACCTGGTCGATCCAGGGTAGTGAGGTCAAAGTGGAGGGCAGGTCCGACATGGAGGTGTTCATGGTGGTAGCCGCACGAATCGTGCAGCGGAGTGGGGGACTCGCCCCAGAATCCGGGCCCCTACTTGTTGGGAATCGCCGGGTAGGTCTTTCGCGGACTTTGACCCAAGTACTCCCTGGACCCATTCCCCCGGGGCTAGAGACTGCTTTACAATGCACTCTGAACCCGTCGATTGGCAACCATGACCCGTACACACGAATCGATCGAAGCCGGATTGGAGCGCTTTGCCGCCCTGCTTGGCGATCATTCCCAATTGAGGGAAGAACTGGGTTCTAGCGGCCTGGTCTTCTTTGGCGGCGATCCGCCGCGCCACGATCCGGCCGAGGCCCTACTCGCCGCCCGTAGGCACCTGGAATGGTTCCTCTTCGAGCGCCATAGCCCTTCGGTGTTTGGTTCACCCGCTGAACACCTGCTCGAGGCTTGGCTGGTCGAGTCCCCTTCCGATCTGGGGGAGCGGGGAGAGGTTCTGCTCAAATCCTTCGTGAGTATCTTCGAAGTGGGGGAGGCCCTGCCAGAAGTGGGCTGTTGGCTGAAAGACGTGGCCGGGTTCGGAAACTACGTGCTGTCGTTCCCCATGGGCGACGGCCGACTGCGCACTGGAGACCTGCTCGTTGGCCGTCTGTTCCCCGTCGCGGACGGAATGCACTTCGCGTCGAGCGCTGCCGCAATCTTCCGCTCGCCGCAGTTGGCTGAGGCACTTGAGCAAGACCTCGAACGGATCCGATCCAAGACGCCGGGCAAGGTGCTGCGCCTCTCCCAGCAGGGTTTGGAGCAGATGTTCTGGGGTTCCGGCCACCGACCGCAAAGCCAGGATCCGGTAGGGGATCTGCGTTCATTCTTGAAGAGCCCGGCGGGGCTTTCGGACCACCGTGTCGAATCCATATTAGCGCATCTCAAGTCCTCGCCTTTTGATCCCCAGGCCTTGATCCAAGGCGCTGGGGATGTCTTGGGGGCTGTGCTAGACGAGCTGGCATTTGAGACCGACATAGACTTGGAGGTCGCCCGCAAGCATTTGGTTCTCGCCTGGCAGGAACTAACTCGCTCGCAGGAGCACGCCCCCGAGATCGACGCGCACCTGACCAAGACGGACGCGGGTTCGTGCGACCCAGCCGAAGCCGTGGCGCGTTTCGATGCGGGCCGCGTGGCCGGCCAGGAGTTGGATGCGCTGTTCAACGACCTGGAACGGGATCTGGGATTGGCATCAGGCGCCGAAGACGAGGGCGACCAGGATTCTCCTGCTCCTGATTTCCCCGGTGTTGTCGGGGCCATGATTGAAGAACATCGCTGGGAAACTCAACGCGACCATGGCCCCGAGGCCCATGCGCAACTGGACTCGCTCGCGCTGCTGGCGGAATTTGCAGCACCGATTGGCGTCTTCGAAGAAATGGACGCGAGTGACCTACTGCGCTTCCTCAGCTTCTGGGTGCATGAGCGCAAGGCCCTGGAATCCGCTCAGCACGCTCGGGATCTGCTAGGAGCCCTGGCCTCTTTCTGTAGCTGGGTTCAGGAGGCCCATGAACACCCGCTGCTCGATGAATTTGGACCGACCTTGGAGCGCCTGAAGGAGTCCCTGCCGCGCATCGTGGAACTAAACCAAGCCTTGCCGCCGCAGGAATTGTCTGCGGACGACCCACGCGGCCGGCTGTACGAAGTGCAAGCCGACACTCAGGGCCACTACTCCAATCTGCGTGATCGCAATGGGGAATCCCACGCGGCCAAGGCGGAGATCGCGCTAACCAATCGACTGCGAGCGGGAGATCGAATCCACGGGTGGATCGACCTCGAAGGCAACCTGACCATCAGGCGTTGCTACCCGCCCGAGGCGGCAGGCTTGATCCCCGATTCGAGTTCCTGAGCCCGCCGGTAGCCAATTGTCCTGCCCGTTCGGTATGTCGGATAATGTACGTTATGTTGCACAATAGGTCTTCCTCTGGGGTCTGGGTGGCCTTTCCTGTCAGAGTTGGTCGCGTATCCCGACCGCATCAGGCCCTCAACCTCAGTGGCTTTGCCCTGGGGTCTAGCTCGTGCGCCGCGTAGGATTGCAAGCGCAGAGCGCACTCAGACCATGGCTACCAAGCATTGCTTCATCGACAAGGAACGGGTTTGTGACCTGACCTGCAAAGCCGCCTTCGCTGTGGACGATCCGCTGGATCCGGTGGACTGCTACTTCATCTGGCTGGCGGCGCACGTGGGCGAAGGTCTGCTCGATTTGCGCAGTAGCGTGAGCTTGCAGGGGGGTCTCGCAGGATTTGCCGGGCCAGGTGGTGGGACGGGCGGATCCCCCCCACCCACCGGCGGGCCCGGGGGAACACCCCCCTCGGCCAACTAGGCCCCAGGACGTCAAAGCGACATCCTAGGGGCGCACATCGGGCGCCCAGTCTCCGATGGCAGCCCACGAGAGGCGCAGCAGCCGGTACCCCGCCCGTGGGCACCAATCCAGGGTGACGCCACCCGTGTGCGGCACAGCCAGGCGTCCGCTGGACTCCATGGGTAGGCCCAGGGTTGTGCAGAGCGCAGCCCTCAAGACCCACTTGTGCGCGACGACCAGGACCACCGTCCCGGCGAATTCTCGGCCCAAGTCGGACAGGGCCTGGTCAACGCGGGCCTGCAACTGCCCAAGTGGCTCGCCCCCTGGAACCGGATACACCCCTCCAGCCGCCCAGAAGCGCGCCCAGGCACCCGCTTCGGCCGCATCCACCTGGGCCTGGTCCCACCCGGCCCAATCTCCGCGATTGAGCTCCTTTAGCCTGGGATCCACCCTGGCCTGGGTGTCCGCTTGTCCCGCCAGGAGTTCGGCCAGAAAGACCGTGCGGGAAAGTCCCGACGACACGACCGCCGCAGGGTCACAGCCTCGCAAGGAGCGCGCCACATCCCTGGATTGCTGCTGACCCAAGTCCGACAGGGGGACGTCGAGGTCGCCGTAGATGCGTTCGTTCCAAGGAGCGGCCACCGCTCCGTGCCGTATGAGATGCAGGCGCGTCGGTTGGCTCGTCGAAGGCATGGATCCTGTTCGGCATGGGCGTGCAAGACAAAGTGGGCGATAACGGATTGTCTCCCATGCACGCGCCGGATAGCTTGCCTTCCCCACAGCACCGTTTTCCAGGCTTCTCTGCCCCACAACCCCGTACGAATCCCCATGTTCAGCTGGATCGGACAATTCCTGTCCTCGTCGGTCGGCAAGAAGACGGTCATGGCCCTCACCGGGCTTTCCTTGGTGGGCTTCTTGGTGGTTCACCTACTGGGAAACTTCAGCCTCTACACCGGTGGCGTTGAGGGCTTCAACGAGTACGCCGCCACGCTGGAAGAGATGGGCGGCCTGCTCAAGGCAGCAGAAATTGGATTGGGGGCGTTGTTTGTCATCCACATGGCCCTGGCCCTGCGCATCGCCCGCGAGAACAAGCTGGCACGCGAGCAGCCCTACCAGGTGCGAGCCAACATGGGCAACCTCACGGCCGCTTCAAGCACCATGGTCGTTACGGGCCTGATTGTCGGCGTCTTCCTGATCATCCACATCATCGACTTCCGCGTCCCGACCCTGGCCGGAGAAATGGATGACCTGGGTGCGGCCGTGATCGAGCGGCTCGGCAGTCCCCTGGGTGCCACCCTGTACCTGATCGGTGTCGCGGCCCTGGGTCTGCATCTGCGCCACGCAATCCAAAGCGCCTTCCAGACTCTGGGTCTTCAACACCCCAACTGGAGCCCCCTGATTCGGATCGGCGCGCTGGCACTGGCGACCGCGCTGGCTGTGGGCTTCGCCTCCTTTCCAATTTACTGCATGTTCTCGAAGGGAGCGGCCTGAGAGCTGCGCATCACCGATGACGATTCGACCCAACACCCAACTGGCCGACAACGTCCCCGGCGGAGCCTTGGACGAAAAATGGACGCGCCACAAGTTCGACCTGAAACTGGTCAATCCAGCCAACCGCCGCAAGTTCGAAATCCTCGTCGTGGGTACGGGCTTGGCCGGCGCCTCGGCCGCCGCATCCCTTGCGGAAATGGGTTACGGGGTGACCGCCTTCTGCGTCCAGGACAGTGCACGCCGGGCCCACTCGATCGCGGCACAGGGTGGCATCAACGCGGCCAAGAACTACAAGAACGACGGGGACAGCGTCCACCGTTTGTTCTACGACACGATCAAGGGCGGAGACTACCGCTCACGCGAGGGCAATGTGCACCGCCTGGCAGAGGTCTCGACCCAGATCATCGATCAGTGCGTGGCCCAGGGCGTGCCCTTCGCGCGTGAGTACGGTGGACTGCTCGACAATCGCTCATTTGGCGGCGCGCAGGTAGCGCGCACTTTCTACGCCCGCGGACAGACGGGGCAACAGCTACTGCTCGGCGCCTACGGCGCACTCATGCGCCAGGTGGATGCGGGTCGGGTCAAGCTGCATGTCCGCAAGGAAATGGTGGACCTGGTGGAGGTGGATGGCGTGGCGCGTGGCATCGTGACCCGCGACCTGACCCACGGCGCCTTTGAGCGCTGGTCCGGGCACGCAGTACTGCTCTGTACGGGGGGCTACGCTAACGTGTTCTACCTGTCGACGAATGCCAAGGCATCCAATGTGACCGCGGCCTGGCGGGCGCACAAACGCGGGGCCTTCTTCGCCAACCCGTGCTACACCCAGATTCACCCCACCTGCATCCCGGTGCACGGTGAATTCCAATCCAAACTCACGCTGATGAGCGAGAGCCTGCGCAATGATGGGCGTGTGTGGGTGCCGCAAGGCGCAGACGACATGCGACCTGCCGCGGACATCCCCGAGGGCGAGCGCGACTACTACCTGGAGCGCAAATATCCCAGTTTCGGCAACCTGGTCCCGCGCGATGTGGCCTCCCGCAATGCCAAGCAGGTCTGCGATGCGGGCCGCGGTGTGGGAGCCACGGGCCAGGCCGTCTTCCTGGATTTCCGAGATGCCATTCAACGGGACGGGCGCGACACGATTCAAGCGCGCTACGGGAACCTGTTCGACATGTACTCGCGCATCACTGGCGAGGACCCCTACACCTCCCCCATGCGCATCTTCCCGGCCGTGCACTACACGATGGGCGGATTGTGGGTCGATTACAACTTGGAGAGCACCGTGCCAGGCCTGTTCGTGCTCGGTGAAGCCAACTTCTCCGACCACGGCGCCAACCGCTTGGGCGCCAGCGCCCTGATGCAGGGCCTAGCCGATGGCTACTTCGTCGTCCCCGCAACCATCGCCAGCCATCTCGCTGGCCGTGCTTTGCAGGAAGTGGACACATCCCACGACGCGTTCGCCGAGGCCGAAGCCTCCTCGAGGAATCGCTTTGAGGCGCTACTTGCGGTCCAGGGCTCGCGCACGGTGGATTCCTTCCACCGCGAACTCGGCCTGATCTGCTGGAACCAGTGCGGTATGGCTCGCGAGCGCGCCGGCCTGGAATCTGCTCGAGCATCCATTCGCGCGTTGCGGGAGTCGTTCTGGCAAGACGTGCGAGTCTTGGGCGACGCTCAGTCCCTCAACCAGAACCTCGAGCACGCCGGTCGCGTGGCAGACTTCATGGAGTTTGGCGAATTGATGGTCAGCGATGCGCTACAGCGCGAGGAGTCCTGCGGCGGTCACTTCCGTGAGGAGCACCAGACGCCCGAGAACGAAGCCCAACGCAATGACGAGGACTTCTGTCACGTCACCGCCTGGGAGCATCGCGAGGGTGAAGCCACCCAGCGTCACACCGAAGAACTCTCCTTCGACACGGTCCAACTCACCACCCGCAGCTACAAATGAGCGCCACCTCCCCTGCAACCGACCTGAGCATCTGCGTTCATGTCTGGTGCCAGTCCGGTCCTGATCAGCCCGGGAAATTCGAGACGACGAGCCTTAAGGTGAGTCCGGATACTTCGTTTCTCGAGATGCTCGACATCATGAACGAGCAACGCATGGCGCAGGGTCAAGAGGCCTTCGCCTTTGACCATGACTGCCGCGAGGGCATCTGTGGCATGTGCTCCCTCGTGATCAACGGCAAGCCCCATGGACCGGAGCAGGAGACCACCACCTGCCAGCTGCACATGCGCAGCTTTGCGGATGGAGACTCCATCTACGTCGAACCCTTCCGCGCCAACGGATTCCCGATCCTGCGCGACCTGGTTGTGGACCGCGGCGCCTTTGACCGCATCCAGCAAGCAGGCGGCTACGTGTCGGTGAACACGGGCTCCGCGCCGGACGCGCACTCGATTCCAGTCCCCAAACCCGCGGCAGAAGAGGCCTTCGACGCAGCGGCTTGCATTGGTTGCGGAGCTTGCGTCGCCGCCTGCCCAAACGCTTCGGCCATGCTGTTCGTGGGCGCAAAGGTCTCGCAATTGGCGTTGCTACCCCAGGGCGCACCCGAACGGGACGCACGCGCCCGATCGATGGTGACCGCCATGGATGCCGAGGGCTTCGGAAACTGCACCAACCACTTCGAGTGTGAAGCTGCCTGCCCCAAGGGCATCTCCGTGGCTCACATTGCACGGCTCAACCGCGAGTTCCTGCGCGCCAGTTTGATGGCGCGCTGAACCTAGGCGCGCGAACGGAAGGATTCGGCGAGTTCGGCAAACTCTCCCGCCTGGAGCCCCACAACATGGACTTCCAGTCCCGCGCGTCCAGCTGCCTGCTGAAATTCAGGCAACCCCTCTGCGTGGAACCCGCGAGCCACGATCACTGCAGCCAGGGTGAAGTTGTCCAACCACGTCCTGGCCTCATGCAGGTCCCCCGCTGGGGCCACCGGAATTCCTCGATCGAGTAGGAGCTGTTCCTGCTCGGCCCGACGCGCCGGGTTGGAATCCACCAACAGCACAAGCGGGCCGTGCTCTTGCGGGACGCCGGGCAAGAAGACGGTGACGGAGGTGCCCTTGCCTGGTGCGGAGTCCAACTCCATGCGGCCGCCAAGACCCTGCAGGCACTCCTGCAGACTCGCGCTCCCATAGCCGCTCCCACCCCCGCCGCTCCAGCCGGCGCGCATCCACTCTTCACGTTCTGCCCGATCCATACCGCGCCCCAAATCACTGACCTCAAGGCGAACCTGGCTGCCCTGTTGGTTGGCGCAAAGCCGCACCTCCCCCCCATCCGATGAGGCGCACATGGCATTCAAGAGCAGATTCTTCACAAGCCGATCCAGGAGTGTGGGATGGGCGCTCACGTACAGGTCCGAAGCGCACCGAACAAGAACGGCCAGTGCGCCGCCTGCGCGGGCCAATTCCCGAGCCCCTCGCGCTTGCTCCAATAACCTGGGTCGTAGCGCCAGGCGCCGACGGGCAAGGGTGCCGGGCCCACCGAGTGTGCTGGCGCACAGGTCACGGGCACTACCCAGGGAACGCGACAGATCGGCCAGGTCGGCGGCTTGGACGCGTTCGGGCCCTACCTCGGCGCGAGCAGGACCCACCGCCTCCGATCGCAGTCGCTCCAGTTGCAGACTGGCCAGGTTTAGTTGGTTGCGCAAATCGTGATTGAGCGCGGCAGCTCGCCTTCCCAATCGTCTCTCCTGCTCGCCCAGGTGCTGCTGTCCCTGTTCGGCGGCTTCAAGAAAGCGCGCCGCCACCCACTCCGCCAATCCGACCCACCGTGCTCGGGAGCCATAGGCCAGATTTGCAGAAGACCCCAGCAAGACCCCCGGCCGCGCGACAGCCGCAGGTCGCGCCCAGAACCCATGGGTCCCGTGCACTCCGAGGCGCCCAGAGCGCGGGAAGACCCCTGGACCCAACTCGACCCACTCGCCGGGACCCAACGCAGACACGAGGGACCAGTCCACGCTTTGGGCGAGTGTACGTGGGCTATGACCCAACCCTCCGATGACGGGTTCCTTGCCCGACTCCACCCAGGCGAGGGATGTCAGACCTAGGTGTTCGGCAAGGGCTTGCAGCATTCCTGCAAGCCGGCCCGGACCTGGAGTCCAAGGCGGAACGAACCCCTCCCAAGCCGGCCATTCAGAGAGGGGCTGTGTGGTGCTCGCACCGGGCAGGGTGGACGAGCCTGAGAGAGTCGGATGGGGTGACCTCACGCCCTGAGTCTGCCTCCCACCTGAAGCCGTTGGAAGAACCCAACCGAACTGACTGGGTTTGGTGGGCATTCATTGCGCGAATTGCCCCCAGCTTCAATGAAAAGGGGCTGTCGGCCAGCGGCCCCCCCTCTTCACGCAGCGGGTCCTGACGGGTGGTCTCCGACGCCCACAGACGAGGCCAAAGGAAGGAATGCTGATTGTGGCTATGCACACGGAACCCAGTCAGTTCTGAACTTGACACGCGTGGCCCCAAGCCACGGGGGCGCGGTCGTTTGTTCAGACCCACCTGGACTCGATGGGGTCGCGACCCACGGGACGAGAACGTTTCGGCTCGGGAACACGGTGGAGTTCGTAGTGAGCAGCCGGTCGAGCTGTCTGGATGCACCCCATGCCGCGTCATCCAGGGTCCGGACCTTCCTGGCTCAAGTGCGTCAGAGGCCTTCCGGTGGGGATTCCTGGCCCCCTGGGTCGGGCGTTTGGTCCGCGAGCGGGTCCTCCCCTGCGTGGGTCCGTGCAGCGTGGCACGCAGGTTGCCCTAGCCGACTCGCCGACCCACGCGGGTCGCAACTGTGGGTACCAATCGCTGCCATCTCGATGGCAGCAAGCAGAGAGAGACAAAATGAAGAGACTGCTCCTTCTGGGAACCCTACTCAGCGTGGGAGCCTTGTGCTTCCAATCCACCAGCACTGGCCACGGCGGCACCTACCGAGGCCCGGGAGACACTGTTCCTCCCGGAAATGGCGGCGGGGGAACTGGCGGCGCTCCCCCCACCACTGGGCCTGCGCCCCCCAGCATCCCCGGTCCGCCGACGACGGGTGGACCGCAGCCGCCCACCCCGGGCATCTTGCCGCCCACTCCGGGGCAGATCGGCACAAACCCTGCCACCCGTCCGCAGCAGCCGGGGACTGACCTGACCCTCTGGGACTTCTGGTGGGGCTTCAATCGCGAGCCCTACTTGAATCTGAAGTCCAGGATTCACTTCGGCGGTGCCCTGACGGGCTCCAGTGAGTTCTTTCTGGGTCTTGGCCAGAGCGATCAGTCGAAGGACAGCCGTCGCCCCACCCACGAGACGATTCAGAACGTGGTTGTCCCAGCTCTGAAGAACACCCTGGCGACGGAACGCTCGAATGACATTATCGACTCGGCTCTTATCGCCCTGGCCAAGATCGGAAATGTGGCGGCTACCGATGACTCGGAATTTGAGGACATCATCAAGGAGTTTCTCAAGGACCCCAACCAAGGGGTAGCCGAAACCGCCGCCGTCGCCCTTGGCATCCTCGCCAACGACGCGTCCTACCAAGTCCTCAACCAACTCGCGTGGGACGCTCCCCAAGCTCGTCGTTTCATCGGCAAGACCGAGGTCCCGGTCCGCAGCCGCGCCTTCGCCTGTTACGGCCTGGGCCTGCTTGGGCACCGCACCAGCGACAATGATCTGCGACGTGACATCGCTGAGACTCTGATTCGCCTTCTAGACGAGCCCCATTTCGCCCAGCGCGACGTCAAGGTCGCGGCCATGACGGCCCTGGGCTTGACCCCCGTTGACACCCTCGCAAGTCCTCTCGACAGCGCTCGAGATGGAGCCAAGTACTGGGCCCAGAGCCGTGAGACTCAACTGGAGTTCTTGCTGCAGTACTTCAACCCCGCCAACGAGCGCGCCCACACTTCGACACGTCACTGGCTTGTGCGGGCCCACGCCCCCACGGCCATGGCCCGCCTCCTGCCTGGCGCCTCCCAGGCCATGCAGGAACGGGTAGCCGAGCTGGTAATCGAGACCGTCGGCCGACACAGCAAGGAGAACCGCGAGGTGCTCATGAGTTGCACCCTTGCCTTGGGCCAGATGGGAACGGCCGAGGACGATGGGGCGGGCGGGATCAACAACAGGATCCGTGGGGAGCTCATGCGGATCATCAAGGAAGGCGGTGTCCAGAGTCGGCGCTTCGCCCTGATCGCATTGGCTCAATCAGGCGGCCGGCCAGGTTTGGGACCGGACGCCCTCGCGGGCACGCTGACTGCACGCCGGGAGCTGCTGCGCCAGCTCTCCACGGGCAGGACGCAGCTCAAGCCCTGGGCTGGTTTGGCCCTGGGTGTCTTGGGTCGTCAGCTTCTGGACCACGATGAGACGATGAGCGAATCGGCGGGCCTAGCCCTGCGCTCAGCGGCGGAACGGTGTGTGCGTCCCGCCGAAATCGGTGCCTACCTCCTGGGGCTTGGCATCCGGCGCGACGTCGAGGCGACGCAGATCTGCCTGGACAAACTCGACTACTTCAGCACCAACGAGGCCCGGGGCTACGCAGCCATTGCCCTGGGACTCATCGAAGACAAGAGCGCCATCGACCCGATTCAGCGCATCATCCGAGACTCCGAGTACAAGCCCGACTTGCTCAAACAGGCAGCCATCGCGCTGGGGCTCCTGGGGGACAAGGACCTGGTGAATGAGTTGGTGGCCATGCTGAAAGATGCGCGTGGCTTGGCTACCCAAGCAGCCCTATCCACGGCTCTCGGTGCAATCGGCGACAGCCGCTCGATCGACCCTCTGATCGACCTCCTCGGCAATCAGAGCGTGACAGCCACGGCTCGCGGTTTTGCGGCGGCGGCCTTGGGAATCGTCTGTGACAAGGAGGAACTCCCCTGGAACACGAAGATCTCCGCCAACATCAACTACCGGGCGAACACCGTGACCCTGACCGGGGCAGGACTCGGCATTCTGGACCTACTCTAGGACCCGGCTCGGCTCCCTGCGGGGTCTCTGCCAGCCATGCGGCCCGTCCGGTCTTCCGGGCGGGCCGCTGTACCCGAGCGGCGGCTCGATCCCCCTTCGCACCAAAACCCCCTTGGGCACCAAAATCGTGGACCGAGGGGGGCCTCGTCTAGTCCGGGTCGTAGGCCCAAGTGCGGATTTCAGGGACAGGGCCGTTCCGAACCCGAAACATGGCCCATACAGGCGGCTATAGGTACCGAGCGGACAAACCAACCCCAGGCCCACTCTTGGGACTCTGAACTTGGACGATATGCCCCCAGACGCCTATGATGGCGGCCCAGTCTGAGTCCCCAGTCCATTTTGCCCAGGCCCCCATTCTCGGCCCGAATCGGCCAGTCTGCAAATCTCCGTGGCACGGGCCTTGCTCGAGGAAAGACGCCGATCTGTCCAGATCGCGCCTGTGGGTACCCAACCAACGCCATCACGACAGCCAGACAAGAGAGACAGACAACCATGAAGAGACTTCTCCTTCTCGGAACCCTGCTCAGCGCAGGAGCCCTGTGCTTCCAATCCACTAGCACGGGCCACGGCGGAACCTACCGCGGCCCTGGTGACACCGTACCCCCCGGCGGCGGCGGCGGCGGAGGCGGCGGCGCCCCCACCACGCCTGGCCCGACCGGCCCCACGGCCCCCGGCCCGGCAGCCCCCGGCACCCCTGCTCCGGCGACCCCCGGTGCGCCGCCCCCGGCACCCGGTTCCACGGCTTCGACTCCCGTGACGCCCGGTGGACCCAGTGGGCCCGACCTCACCCTTTGGGATTTCTGGTGGGGCTTCAACCGTGAGCCCTACTTGAACCTCAAGTCCAAGATCCACAGCGGCGGAACCGTCACCGGCTCCGATGACTTCTTCCTGGGTCGCGGTCAGAAGGACCAAGCCAAGGACAGCATGCGGCCCTCCCAAGAGGCGATCCGCAACGTGGTCGTTCCGGCCCTCAAGAACGCTCTGGAAAACGAGAGCGCCAACGACATTCTCGACTCGTCCCTGATCGCCCTGGCCAAGATCGGCGACGTGGCGGGTACCGAGGATTCCGAGTTCGAAGGCATCATCAAGGAGTTCTTGAAGGACGGCAACCAGGGCGTGGCCGAGACGGCTGCGGTGGCCCTGGGCATCCTGGCCAACGACAAGTCCTACGACATCCTGTTCCAGCTGGCGACCGACCACCCGGATGCACGCCGCTTCATCGGCAAGACAGAAGTGCCGATCCGCAGCCGCGCGTACGCCTGCTACGGCCTGGGCCTGCTCGGGTATCGCACCAGTGACAATGAACTGCGCATGAACATCGCAGAGACCCTGGTCGACCTACTCAATTCCCCGCACTTCGCTCAGCGCGACGTGAAGGTCGCGGCCATGACAGCCCTGGGGCTGACCCCCATCGAGTCCAACATCGATGCGGCCGTGGAAGGTGACGAAGAGATGGGCAGCAACCGCAGCCACGTCCTCAGCCGGGAACGTCAACTCGATTTCCTGCTCAAGTACTTTAATCCGGCCAACGAGCGCGCGCACAGTTCGACACGCCACTGGTTCGTGCGTGCTCATGCGCCCACGGCGATGGCCCGACTGCTGCCAGGCGCGGATCCGAGCTACAAGGCCAAGGTCGCCGAACTCCTGATCGAGACGGTGGGACGCCACAGCAAGGAAAACCGCGAGGTGCTCATGAGCGCCACCCTGGCCCTGGGTCAGATCGGAACCGCGGAAGACGACGGACGGGGCGGTATCAACGTCCGCATCCGTGATGAACTCATTCGCATCATCAAGGAGGGTGACCCGCAGAGCCGTCGCTTCGCGATGATCTCCCTGGGCCAGTCTGGTGGAACCCCCGGTGAAGGCGAGAACGCGCTAGCCGGCGGGGAAGTGGCCCGCAAAGAGTTGCTCAAGCAACTGTCCACGGGCAAGACCATGCTCAAGCCCTGGGCGGGTTTGGCCGTGGGTGTCATGGGTCGTCAGTTGCTCGACAACAACGAGACCATGAGCGAGTCCGCCAGCAACGCCCTCAGGGCCGCGGCAGAGAAGTGCAACCGTCCCGCAGAGATCGGCGCCTACCTGTTGGGTATCGGTATCCGGCGTGACATCGAAGGCATGGATATCTGCCTGGACAAGCTGGACTACTTCAGCACCGATGAAGCCCGCGGATACTGCGCGGTCGCCCTGGGTCTTATCGAAGACCGTAGCGCGATCTCACCCATCCAGGAAATTATCCGGGAATCGAAGTACAAGCCCGACCTGCTCAAGCAAGCCGCCATCGCCCTGGGGCTGCTGGGTGACAAGGAGCTCGTACCCGATCTGGTCACCATGCTGGAGACCGCAACGGGCCTTGCCACGCAAGCCGCCATCTCCACGGCCTTGGGAGCCATCGGCGACAGTCGTTCGATCGACCCCCTCGTGGAACTGCTTGGCGATCAGAGTGTGACCCAGTCCGCCCGTGGCTTCGCCGCGGCAGCACTCGGCATCGTGTGTGACAAGGAAGAGCTTCCTTGGAACGCCAAGATCTCCACCAACATCAACTACCGGGCGAACACCGTGACGTTGACGGGTGGCGGCGGCGGGATCCTGGACCTGCTGTAGGACCCCCACGATTGGGCGGCGCCCTGCACGGGAGCCGCTCGCCTCGCTGAACTAAACGCGAGCCCGTCCAGCTGTCTGGGCGGGCTCGCTGCGTTGAAGCCCCCACACGACGGCTCCCAGCAGGAGTCCAATGCCCCCCAGGACGGACCAACGCGCTCTGCGCCGCGCAACAGCCTGCCGCCTGCGCAGATCGGTTAGCTCCCACGCTTCCTGTGACAGGGCGTCGGACTCGCCCAGCCAGAACGAGCGGGTGTCCTCGGCCAGGTCATCGCCCTCCAGGTTGCTCGCCGCAAGGGCCAGCCGCCGTGTCAGGTCAAGAGCCAGGGGGGCAGCCGCCATATCGATGGCGAGGCGACTGCTGCGCCACAGGAGCCAAAGGTCCTGGGGCGCTGTAGCCAACCCGTCCAGACCCACGCCCAGAGCACCGGCCAGGTCACCGGCGTGATAGCGCGTCTCCAAGACTTCGCGCGCACGCTCCACCGGGTCACCCATGGACCGGGCCACCTCCAGGGCCTCGGTATACCTCGCCTGCCTGCGCAGCTGATCCGGAGTCTGCCCGCCCTCGCTCGCATGCGGCCGGGTGAAGGCCATCAGTGCCAGAGACGTAACCAGCAACGGGGACATCAGGGCTCCACCAACCAGCGCGCACGCCCTGCGCGCACGGAGTCTCGCTGCAGGCGCTGCATCGGATTCGATTCGTCGGTGAGCACCGGGCCCACCCCGCTGCCGGGCGTCACCAGCCTCCAGGCCGAGGGTAGCTCGAGGAAGGGCAGCAAAGCCTCCCCGACCTGGCCGGGGACGGCCCAATTCGGGTCATCTGGATGGGGCGCCGCTTGTCCCTTGCGGGCAAACAGCATGCAGTTGCGCGAAAAGGGTATGCGAACGGCGAGCACGGGTTGACCGGCGGCCTGGGCCAGGGTGGCAGTCAGGGCAGCAACCACAGGGTCATCGAGTCCAAACCCCGCCGCATTGACCGCCAGGAACCCACCCAGAGCCGTCACCTGCAGCGCCTGCTCAAAAAACTCCACGCTGCACAGGTGGGCGGGGATCTCCATGTTGTTGGCGTAACAATCGACGATCACCAGGTCCTGGGGTTCGGCGATGCGCTGCAGACTGGCGCGCGCATCCACACCGGACAGAACAATCCGGTCAGGTGCGGCGCGCTGCATCTCGAAGTAGCGCTCACCCAATTCCACGACGACGGGGTCGATTTCGACCCCGATACACGACAGGGTGACGCCGTCGGGCAGGGCGCCCTCTAGCACGCGGACTGCGGTCCCAGCGCCGAACCCTAACACCAGCACCCGCCAATCCTGTTTCGCACGCGCCCACCAAGCAGGCAGGGCAAAGTAGTCGTAGTACTGACCGCCTCCCAAGAGCCCCGTTGCCGGTTGCCAGACCGATTGGAACGAATCGAGGACTTCGTTGGCTACCAAGTGGCGACGTTGGCCATCTTCAGACTCGATCACGGCCAGGCGTTGGTAGGCCGATTGTCGCTGCTCGAGCAGGCTCCAGCCCTCGCCGGCCCCAGGTGTCGGTGCCTGCCCAAGACTCCGCAATCCGAGGCCCAGGGCCACGAAGCACAGGGCGGCGACCTGCGGGGCGCGGGACAGAACCCCCGAACGGACGAGCAGGAGTAGGCCCGCCAGGGCCAGGCAAGCCGCGGCGAGTTCAAAGGTCCCACGCAAGCCCCAATCAGGCAGGAGCCAGTGCGTGGTACCAAAGGTCCCCAGGAGGCTGCCCAGAGTCGACACTCCCAGCACGCGCCCGCCTGCGGTCCCGGCGTGCCCCCCGCTGCCCACCTGCAGGGCCTCTACCGCGAGTGGGCAACCGCACCCGAGCAACCCCGCCACCGGTGCGAACAAGAGCAGCGAGGTCGCCAGGCTGCCCCAGAGCATGAGGCCAGCGGCCTCGTCCAGCGCCAAGCCCGTGGGCATGAACCACCTTGCGACCCAACTCGCAAGCCAGGGCAGGAGCAGCGCCCAGCCGGCAGCGCCCAGCAGCATTGCGCCCAGCCTCCTGTCAGGCGATCCGGACACGGACAAGCGCGCGCCACACACGTAGCCCACCGCCAGAGCCAGCAGAATGACACCAATCACATTGGTCCAAACACCCGTCGACGCCCCGAACCAGGGCGCCAGAAGGCGCACGGCAGCCAATTCCACAACCATCGTCCCAGCCCCCGCACACAACACGGCGAACAGAATCGTGGTTGCGCTCGCCGAGACCCGCGAGGATCCCGGGCAGGCCGCTGAGTCGAGTCCGATCGTGGATTCGCGCCCGTGGTCGACCACGACCGTCTCAGTCCCCTCCGTCTTCGGAGTCGGAACCCAGGTGCGGTAGGTGGTAAGACTTTGCGTTCACAAACACCCGGCCCGGATCACATGCCCCGCTGAACATGCTGGCCAGCACAATGGGTCGACTGCGCGGAATCAGATCCTCGTGCCGTTGGCCATTGGCGATCACGATGATGGGCTGATTCATGTCCACCAGCAGGTCGTTGAAATGCAAGGTGAACTCGGTCATGCCCGAGCCCTCGACAGTGACCGTGTTGGTCTTGCGATCGACCTGGGCGTGGATGCGACTACTGGTCCCATCGGACGGGGGAACCTCGAGCCAATAGGCGCGCTTGGGGAAGGGTGAGCCAGGAATCAAGGTCACCTGTGAGGGATAGGAATCGCGCTGCGTGGCTTCGATCCAGTTCCAGATGTCCGCCGTGAGGGCGTCCGCTTGTACCGTGCAGTTGGAGTAGCCGAGCCGTGCGATCTCGCCTTCGAACTTCGTGACCAGGGCACCGCCACCGGCAAAAAACGTCGGTAGGTTCTGAAAATTCTGGGGAGAGACGTCGCCAGCGTCGCCACTGCGGCCGATCACGCCCGCGAAGCGATCGGGAAATTTCTCGGCGATTCCTAGGGCGGTGGGTACGCCAAGTCCGCGACCGGATAAGTAGATCCGATCGAAGTCCACGCCGTACTCTTCATAAACCGCGCGCATCAAGACGATGACCCGTCCAATGCCGTCGCGACCCGCCCAATCGCCGGCGTTCTCTGGCATGACCGGGCAGGCCAGTATCGCACCGTCTTGTACAGCACCCTCCGTCCAGCGATCCCGCAGGTGATCCGCCGGACGCTCATCCTCGTCGGGGATAGTAATGACAAGCGGGTAGGGACCCGAGGAGGCGGAGTATTTCGCCGGTGCCCAGACGGCGTACTCGAGGGGGGCATCCTTGGTAAAGACGGAGCCCACAAACTCCTTGTCCGCCACCTTGCCGCGGGTCGGGCGCTTGCGCCCGTAGTCGTAGGAAAGCCAGATGGCGCGGCCCAAATCGGCCGGTGAGGCCAGGATATCGCCCTGCGCCGGAGTCTTGGCCAGCTTGCGCTGCAGCTTCTCCATAGCGGTCGCGACATCGCTCGTGGCTTCCGAGACCTTCTTCTCCTCGATCCTGGCCTCGATGTAATCCGTCAGCGACTGGGCGAGTTTCTTGAGGTCGCTGTCTTTGAGATGTTGATCCTGGGGGGCGGATCCAACCATCGAGGCCACGGAAACGACACTGAGCAGAACGGCTGAGCCGACAAGAAGGGGTAAACGCTGAATGGTCATGCTCGGCCTAGTCACGGAGTGAGGGAGAGTTGCGGGAGGATAGAGCTGAGAGTCTCTAGGGGATGTCAGCCGCCCCTGAAGCCTCGTGTGCTGTCGGGAGGAGCGCAAGCCCCCACCCCCGGAGGGCCCAGGGAGCCGCATCTGCAAGGGTGGGCCTGGAGCCCCGACCGCGGTCGACGAGTACCCGGAACAGGGTCCGGGCCCGGTCGAAGCGCCGGGCAGCCAAGGCCAAGCGCGCTCGCATCTGTAGGGAGTCGGTGCCCCCCATGGCGAGGCCCCTGCCAAGCCAGTCCAATTCGTCGCTCTTCCAGCCTGCGCCGGCAGCCACGATGGATCGTCGCTCGCGCAACTCGAGTCGCGCTGACCGATCGGAGACCCAGGTCAGAGTTGCAGCGAGAACCTCGGCAGCGCGCGGCAGGTCCCCCATGCGGCGAGCACTGCCCTCAACGCACAAACAGGACCAAACCGCAGGAGACGCCAGATACATGGCCTCAGCTACCTGGCGCGCCGGTGCGGAAGCGTAGCGCTCGAGTTCTTCCAGGAAGGCCTCGTAGGAAATCTGCAGCAAGCTGGCCCAGTGCCCCTCTGGTAGATGTGCCGAGCCGCTGCTCAGGGCTGCGCCCAGCGCATCGGCGCGCGACATGCCCGGCTGCATACGGCTCAGCTCCGCCCAGGGTACATCTCCTGCGGCACTAGGCTCCTGCCCACCCGCAAGGGTCCCCTCCGACGCAATACCCACGACCAGCGCGCAAGAGCAAGCCAGGCGAGCGAGTGGGTTGCCCACGGGGCTCAGGCCCACCGCACCTGACCCTCGCCCGCGACGAGTCGTCCGATCACCGTTGCTGGCTCGTCCACTGCGGCGAGGTGCGCCGTCACGGCTTGTACCTCCGCTGGGTCGACGATGAGCACCATGCCCACACCCATATTGAGGGCGCGATGAGCCTCGTCCTCGTCAATCCCTGCACCCTCGACAATCATCTCAAAGAGCGCAGGCACATCCCAACTGCCACGCTCGATGATGGCATCCGTGCCACCGAGCACGCGCGGCAGATTGTCGAGTAGGCCCCCGCCGGTGATGTGTGCCATGCTGGCCAGTTGACCGTTCTCTAGGAGTGGCCAGAGGGGATCCAGGTAGCTCTTGTGGGGTGCCAAGAGAGCCTCCCCCACGCTCACGCCACCCAGCGCCTCGGGGCGATCGTTCACGTCCATTTCGAGCCGCTCAAAAAGCACCTTGCGAGCGAGCGAGTAGCCGTTGGTGTGCAATCCACTGGATCCCAAACCAAGTAGCACCTGGCCCGCTGCGACGCGAGATCCATCCAGCACCTTGTCCCGAGCCACGCTGCCCACAATGAAACCCACCAAGTCGAAGTCTCCATCGGCGTAGAGCCCGGGCATCTCGGCCGTCTCGCCTCCGAGCAGAGCCAGCCCACCGTCAGAGCACGCGGCCGCACAGCCTGCAATCAGGGCGCTCACCACCTTCGGCTCGAGCCGGCCGGTGCCCACATAGTCCATGAAGAACAGCGGGCGCGCGCCCTGCACCAAGATGTCGTTGATGCAGTGTTGGACCAAGTCCCGGCCCACGCTGTCAAAGACGCCCATGCGCTTCGCCACCTCCAATTTGGTGCCCACGCCATCGGCGCTGGCCACGAGTATTTGACCGCCCACGCCGGCCTTGTGCATGTCGAACAGGCCGCCAAAAAGCCCCACATCGGAGACCACTCCAGGGCCAAAGGTGTCCCGAATGGCCTGCCGGGACAGGGAAAGGGCTTCGTCCTGGGCGTCAATATTGACGCCCGCGTCCTTGTAAGTGAGAGGTGTCTTGGAGGTCACGGAAATCGAAGGCTGGGGTCGCTGGGAGGGCACCCAGCATAACCGTTGAGGCCACCCGATTGCCCCCTCCGCCCGGTTTCCCTGGGCCTGAGGTGCTACTCAGTCGCGTTGAGTAGGCTCCCTATCAACTCGCGGTTTCCGAACCCGATGTCCTCCGGCAGGGCAGTCAGGGAAAACCAGGCGGCCTCGCTCGCGTCGCTGGCCGCTCGCAACTCGCCCCCTAGGGCCACGCAGAGGTAGATGATTACGTTGGCTGGTTTGCGTGGATCGTCCCCAACCCAAACCACGTCCAGCAAACGGGTGACCTGCACATCGACGCCAGTCTCCTCGCGCACCTCCCTTTGAACCGCCTGCTGAGGCTCCTCGTCCACCTCTTGGTAGCCCGCGGGCAAGGCCCAGGCACCCTTGAAGGGTTGAATACTGCGGCGCACGAGCAGCACTTTCTTGCCCGTAGAATCGAGCACCAAGCCCGCTGCCGCACTGGCCGGGTTGAAGAAGTAGACAAAGCCACATTCCTGGCACTTGGGACGCACGCGACCCTCCCAAGGGGCAGGCGCTAGATCCCCGCCGCACAGGGGGCAGTGAGTCGCGCGTTGGTGGGGCATAGGAAGGCTCGTCGCTGGCAATTCGGAGTGCACCAGCCTACGGCTTGATCGCGGGAGGAGCGAGTCCGGGGGTGGGCGCCTCTTCCAGCTTGCGGCTAATGGCCCCAAGTGGATGTCCGGGGGTCGCGCAGGGTCTAGAATGGCCCTGCGCTGCGCAACTGGTTCCATGACCTCAGTCCTCCTCCTTGGTAGTACCGGCTCGATCGGCACCCAGACCCTGGACTTGGTGCGTCGCGATCGCGCTGAGGAGGGCGCGACCCTCTCAGTCACCGGTTTGGCCGCCCATTCATCCTGGGAGGCCCTGCTCGAACAGGCCCGGGAGTTCGACGTCCAGCATCTGGCCCTGGCAGATCCCCAAGCCGCCGCCTTGGCGCGTGCGCAGCTACCACCGGGGACCCGGCTTTACGAGGGGACCCAAGGTGTGCAGGAGCTGATCCACGCCTGCACCTTCGACACCGCGGTACACGGGATTGTTGGTTGCGCCGGCCTGCCGGCATCGGTGGAAATCCTGAAGCTGGGCAAGCGACTGGCCTTGGCCAACAAGGAGTCGCTCGTGGCGGCCGGTGAACACCTGATGGCCCTGGCCGCCAAGACCGGTGCAGAGATCCTGCCTGTGGATTCTGAGCACTCCGCCGTCTTCCAGTGCTTGCGCGGCGAGAATCGGCAGCGCCTAAGGCGAGTCCTGCTCACTTGCAGCGGCGGCCCACTGCGGCTGACTCCTACGCATGAACTTGAGGGCGTGCTGCCAGCCCAGGCCTTGCGTCACCCGAACTGGGACATGGGCCCGCGCATCTCCATCGGCTCGGCCAGCCTCATGAACAAGGCGCTTGAGATCGTCGAATTGCACCACCTCTTCGAACTCAGTCCCGAGCAGATCGAGGTCGTCATCCACCCCCAGTCCATCGTGCACTCCATGGTCGAGTTCGTGGACGGCGCGGTCATCGCGCACATGGGCACCCCGGACATGCGCGGGCCCATTCATCACGCGCTCTACGCCCCGGATCGGCCGCCTTCGCCTGTCAAGGGCTTCGACCTTAAGGCGTTCTCGACCCTAGAATTTGAAGCACCCGATCCCAACCGCTTCCCTGCACTAACCCTGGGTTACGATTGCATCCGCGCCGGGCAGGATGCAGGCTGCGTGCTCAATGCGGCAGATGAAATCGCCGTGCAGGCCTTCCTCGAAGGACGCATCCGCTTTACCGACATGAACCGTGTGCACCACACGGCGTTAGAGCAGCGCCAGGGAGATGACTCCAGCATTGAAGCTCTGATGGAAGCCGACAAGCGAGCCCGGGCCCACGCTCGCCAAGCTGTACAAGCCATCTCTCCCCCGGACTCGCCAATCGTACTCCCGCGCCAATGAACCTCGTCGACTTCGCCCGCATCCTGCAGGTCATCTTTGGAATCGGCCTCGTCATCTTCGTGCACGAGGCAGGCCACTTCATCGCGGCCCGCATGTGCGGCGTCCGTGCGGATGTTTTCAGCCTCGGTTTCGGCCCCCGCATGTTTGGCTTCAAGCGCGGGGGGACCCTGTACCAGGTTGCGTGGCTGCCCCTTGGGGGTTACGTCAAGATGGCCGGTGAGTTTCCGGATGCATCGCGCACGCCCGCCCCGGATGAACTGCAAGGCAAATCCGTTGGGCAGCGGTTCTTCATTTACTCGGGCGGAGTGATCATGAATGTGATCTTTGCCCTGCTGGTCTTCCCCTTGGTTCTGTCGTCGGGAGTGCCCGTGCTGCGGCCGATCATCGCCGCGCCCGCGCAGGGCACCCCTGCCTGGCACGCGGGTCTGCCCGCCGGAACCGAAATCTTGGCGGTGGATGGAGATGAGGTCTACGACTTCTTCCACATCCCCAACGAAGTGGCCTTGTCTAGCGCAGGCCCCATCGACTTCGCCGTGCGCTACCCCGGCTCGGCAACCACCGAACACCTGTCTATCACGCCGGTCTACTCCTCACGCGGAGGGTTCAGGCAGATTGGTGTCGGCCCCGGCGTCGACCCGCAGCACATCCTGCGCGTTGTCGAAGAGAGTGCCGCCTCAGCAGCGGGCCTGCGCAGCGGGGACCAACTGCTCGCGGTACTGGACACGCCAGACGGACTCAGCCTGGTGCGGCAGCTGGATTGGTCATTGCGGGACGGGAGAGCCGTCACGCTGCGCGTCCTGCGCAATGCTGAAGAGCTACAAATCCACGTCGACCCCAGCGTCGAGTCGACGGAGGATCGCTTCTTCGGTATCGAACCCCTCTCCAACCTCATCAAGGATCTGCGGCCGAGCCCATGGATCAACAGGCTGGGGTTGGTCAAGGGAGCGCGGTTGCTACAAATCGACGGGCACACCATTCTCAACTCTGCGGACTTGGGGGATGCCCTACGCGACAGGTCTTCGAGCGGCCCCCTCCTGGTGCTCCTGCAGCCGGCAGATTCGGCCTTGCCCCCCATTCAGGTGGAGTGCCCAAGCCGGCCGACAGACCTGGAAGTGGTCGCCATCGAGCGAGATGTCTTCCTGGGTTACGACCCGAACTCAGCCCTTGCATCCGCAATGGATGAGGGGGCGGCTCTAGCCGCGGGACTGCAAATTGGCGACCAGATCCGCAGCGTGGACGGCAAGTCTGTGAGCACCTGGCAAGAAGTGCTCAAGATCACCCGCGATCGGGCGGAAGAAGAAGGCGCGACTCAGTTCACCCTGGACCGGCGCGATGCGGCGGGAGTCACTCAAGCGGTAACGCTGGCCATTCAACCTGCCTTGCAACAGCGTCCGCAATACGGAATCGGCTTGGAGGGAGCCTCGGGCATCTACCAGACCGAGAGCTTCATGGGATCGATTCGCGCCGGGACTGAAGCCTCCTGGAGATTCCTGACGGACTCCTGGCTGACCCTGAAGAAAATGTTCCTGCGCGAGGTCTCAACCGAGAACTTGGGCGGCGTTATCACGATCGGGGCTGTTTCCTATGACTGGGCAGCCCAGGGATGGGCCAAGCTCTTCTTCTTCTTGTGCATGCTCAGCATCAACCTGGCGTTCATCAACGTGCTTCCCATCCCGGTCCTGGACGGGGGCCACCTGGCCTTCTGCATCGTGGAGGCGATCAAAGGCTCGCCCGTGTCGGAGCGCACCTTGGGCTATAGCCAAGTTGTGGGTCTGGTCGTGATCCTCACTCTGACGATCTACGTGACTTACCAAGACATCCTGCGCTTCCTGCCTACGGGCAACTAGGTCGCCACCGCGCCATGCTCGCGTTCGCCCGCCTGCTACGCCTCTCCCTGGCTCCTTCAGCGGCGGCCGACGTCATCGTTGGTGTGCTCCTGGGATATGGCGGCCTGTGGCCTGGGGGCCCAGCTCCGTGGCTGTTGGTGGCCGCGAGTTTGTTGATCTATCACGGCGCCATGGCACTCAACGACTGGGCGGACCGCGTCGCGGACGCACAGACTCGCCCCGGACGTCCACTACCGTCCGGCGCGATTTCACCGCGTCTTGCCTGGGCCATGGGATGGGGCCTGCCGGCGTTGGGGGTTGCCTTGGCCGCGCAGGTTTCCGCGCAACTGGCCCTGGGCTACGGACTCTTGGCCGCCTGTGCCGTCTTCTACGATCTCCGGGGCAGAGGTCCGTTCTTGGGACCGCTACTGCTCGCTGCCTGTCGCGCAGCCAACCTCTTCCTGGGGATGTCCCTGGCCTGGGCGGTACCTGGCTCCCAGGCTCCCGCCCCGACTGTGGCGCTCGTATTGCCCGCACTGATCTACGGCGGATTCATCGCCTGCGTATCCCTCCTCGGACGCCTTGAGGATGGTCAAGGTGGGGCAATCGGTCGGCGCCCCACACTCTACCTACGCGGCGCAGCGGCCATGCTGGTGCTCATTCCCGCGCTGGGGTGGGCACAATTCCCGACCCCCAGTGCCTGGGCGTGGGCCGCCTCAGTTGGCCTGGCTTGGAGTGCTGCAGGATGGTTGCTGAGGGCGACTCCCAAGGGAGGCTGGACCCGCCCGCTCATCGGCAGAGCCATGGGGCGCGCCCTGCGCACAACTCTGCCATTCATGGCCGCGCTCGCAGTTCTGCATGCAGGTCATTCAGAATCGGCGCGCTGGATCGCAGCGGGCGCCTTGGCCGCGGTCCCGATCAGCCACGCCTTACGCCGGGTCCTACCGCCCACTTGATCACTCGTCCTGATCGGCGTTGCGACTCAGCCAATCCGCAACTTGCTTCACATCAGTCAGTTCCCCGTCGATGACCGCGGCTTGTGCAAGTCGCATCAACCGAGACCAGTGGGGCCCGCGGGCTATCCCCGCTCGCTCCAACTCCTGCGGCCCGAGCGGACATTTCGGATTTAATTGCTTGGCAGTGAGACCCTCACGCCAAGCGGCAAGAGCATCGCTCGCGGGGCAATCTGGCTGCCCGGCACAGCGTGCGCGAGCCAACTCCCAGCCCGGCTTCCAAGGTTCGTCCCGGGTCGCAAAGACTCGTTCAGACAAAGGGGTGGACTGCAGGCTGAGGGTTGCCCAATTCTGTGCAAGCTCGGAGGTGCGCAAGAGCGCCTGTCGCTCCGCTTTCGAGAACCGCAAGGCGTCTGCCCGCCGCACGAGGGTGCTGGATTCCGCATCGACTTCACCGAGCAGAGTCGCCCAACCGGCCGGCCCCGCAGCAGACGGCCCCAGAGCGGCCAGGACCTGCCTGGCTTGGGCCACAGCCGAGGCCTTGCCAGCAAACCACGGTAGGCAAGCGGGGATCAGATTGGATCGCTCCAGCAACTCCAACGCTCGATCGGCTGCGCCGCTGCCAAGACAACCCTCAAGTTCGGCACGCACCCGTTCCGAACTCACCGCGTCGAGTGTGTCGACACATTCCGCCGCAGCATCCACCAGCCCCGCTGCGGGTTCGAGACCCAACTGAGCGGCAAAACGCGCCATGCGCAGGAGCCGCAGACCGTCTTCCGCGAAACGCGACTGGGGTTCGCCGACGGTGGCCAGCTTGCCCTCCCGCAGATCAGCCAGGCCGTCGCAAGGATCGCAGAGCTCACCGGTCAGCGGGTCAAGATAGATGGCATTGCAGGTAAAGTCCCTACGGCAAGCGTCCACCGCGGGACTCTCGGCAAACTGAATGCGATCCGGGTGGCGCGCGTCCGAGTAACCCGACTCCGTGCGGAAGGTCGCCAGCTCCAGATCCGAACCCGCCGCGCGAACGACAACAATCCCGAAGGCCTTGCCGACCGCATGGGTCTGATCAAATAGCTCCAGCACCCGGTCAGGGTGGGCAGCGGACACCATATCCACGTCCTTCGGGGTACGCCCCAAGGCCAGATCGCGCACGGCACCACCCACGATCCACCCCCTGTACCCGCTCTCTGCAAGGGTCCGCGCAACGTGGCGCGCCGCCTCGGCCAGCTGCGCGGGCAGCTTCTCCATTTTGGGCTCGTGCAACACGCTTGAACCGTAGCACAGGACTGCGGCAGAATCCCAGTGGTGCCAGCCCTGGCCCCTCCTCCATGCAGCCGCCCACCTACCCTTCAGCGTCATCTGGCTACCTACGTTGGAGCACGGGGCTCATCGCCGCCATCGCCCTACTGGTCTGCATGGTGTCCTTGCCACGGCTGGAGAACTACGTACAGAGCAACAATGAAGAGGATGCCGCAAGCGCACTGCGCGTGCTGGGGAACGCTGGAGACCCGGGTTTGTCAACCGACCTGGCCACATGGATCGCGGGCAACAGCAGCCTGAGGCATCGCTTCAGGGACGCACGCGTGATGGAGGGTGCCGGCTTCCTGATGCACCACGGCTATCTGTTTGACTTGCATCGCGGAGAAGAGGGCGAGCTACGATTCGTCGCGTGGCCACGCTCCAGTCCGAGCACGGGCCGGGCCGCGTTCTTGCTTGACGTGCCTGGGAGGGTTCTGCACCACCCCAACACGGGAGGACTGTGGAGCGGGCCCGGGTCGGCCCCTCCGGTACTGGGCGTTGCGCCTCAAGATTCTGGCTGGACAGCCTGGCCCCAGCGCTGAGAATCGGTTCGCGACAGAACTGACTGGGTTGGGTGGGCATTCATTCCGCGAATTGCCCCCAGCTTCAATGAAAAGGGGCCGACGACCAGCAGGCCCCCCCTCCTCACGCAGCGGGTACCGACGAGTGGGCTCCAACGTCGGCAGGTGAGGCCAAGGGAAGGAATGCTGTTGGTGGTCAGGTCCACGGAACCCAGTCAGTTCTGTTCGTAACCCAGGGGTGGTGGATTCGTCATCCCGGGTGGGCGGGGGCGGCGGTTGGTTCAACCAATGCTGCCAGGCTCGCCCACTGCGGCCCCTGACTCGAGCAACCCGCGCCGGCCCTTCGGCAAGACTCGAGCGTTGCCGTGCGCACAGGCCGCCGCCTCGTCTATCGGCGCTCGACGAAGGCCTGCAGCTCGTCGGCGAAAGCCTCTTCGCCCCGTTCCTTGCCAAGGAATTCGATGGCGCGCGTGAAGTTGCGCGCCGGGCCGTCGCCTAGCCAGCGACCACCGGTCAACGCGAAGGTGAAGCGTCCCGCGTCACGCGCGTCACCGGTGTGCAGTCGCTGCGCTTGATCAACCAGACGGTCGACATCGGGAGGACCCATGTGCACAGCAACCAAGCGGCCATCGGGATCCATCAGCAGGCCAGCCGGCAAGGCCAGATCATCGTAGGCTCCCAAGGTGGACTGCAGCAGCAACTCGAGCAACGGACGTGTGCGCCGGTCCACTCGGCCGCCGGGAGACTCGGGCAGCACAGAACCCACCTTTTTGGCGACAAGCGAGAGAGCCCGCGGTCCGTCAAACGCGAGCGGGTGCATCTTCAGGCCGGCGCGCTCAAGGCGCTCCCTTGCAGCCGCCAAGGTCGCCAGGCCTGCAACGGATTGCCCGTCCCAGGTAGCCCACAGATACACCAACAAGCAGTTGCCCGAGTAGTCAGCCACGGTCAGCGCTTCGCCTTCGAGGCGGGGCAGGTTCAGTGCCGAGCAGGGCACCCGTTCAAGGGCCACCAGATCCGGACGAGGAGCCAGCGGCGCGCTCGGCAACGGCTGAGCAGCCGAACCCGGTGGGAGCCCGCCCCCGAGAGTCAGTGTGCGCGGACCCGACTCCCGCCGATCCCACCGATACAATTCCCCCACGGCCAGGTCGCGAACTTCTTGTTCTTCGCCGTCAGGCCAGGTAACGCGCACCCATTCGAGAGTCTCCCCTGCCTCCATCGAGCCCAAACCAAAATGTAGGCGCTTGCTTTGCCCGGCGAGAAACCCCTCTCCGGCGTAGACCCGGCGCAGCAGAATGCGCTCAGCGGTCTTGACCCGTACGAGCGCCCCCACGGCTTCGGTGTTTGGGCCCCCATCGACGAGTTCAATGGCCACGAAAGCGCCAGAAGACTGAGCCTGGTTGTGCATGAAGCGCAAGACGGGTGCGCTGCGGTTCTTCAGAATCAGGTCTTCGAGACCATCCCCATCCCAATCCGCGCGCAGGGCGACCCGACCATCTTCTTTCCAGGCCAGGCCCGACATGCGCGAGATGTCCGAGAACTGGGCGCTCGGCCCACCCAGGTAGGTGTAGTGTCGCTCGTTTCCGTTCCAGCAGTAGCCGCGCACTTGAGATAGACGCGTGATGCCCGCCCAAGCGTTCTGATAGTCGGGTGTGGGCACACCGTTCGAGGGAGAGGCGTTGACCACACAGCGCCAGAAGAAGCTCGCCAAATCACGAGAGTCCCTACCGGTAATGAACCCGTTTGGCACAACGAATTCATCCCAGCCATCGTTGTTCATATCTACGTGCACCGCGCCCCAGGCCCAGCCGCCTGGAGCGGCGAGGCTGGCGGCACTGCCGTCGTGAAAGCGACCTACTTCCCCTTGGATCAAAACGGAGTTGCCGCGTGTATGGCCGCGGTAGTGCGCGCGCAGGTTGCTCGAAGCCTGAGGCATGAAGCGCTCGTTGGCTGTCACTCGCTGTCCGGCCGCCGTGTGCATGTTGGAAACATAAAAATCCAGTCGCCCGTCGCCGTTGATGTCACTGGGGCTAATCCCCATGCCCGCCGCCATGTCCCCCAGTCCTAGGGAGGCGGCGGAATCGACGAACTGTCCTTGATCATTGCGGTAGAGGTTATTGCTCCCAAAGTCGTTCACGACGTACAGATCCAAGTCCCCATCGCCGTCAACATCCTCCCAGAGAGACACGAGACTGAAGCGGTCATTGCCGGCATCCAAGCCCACCTCGGCGGTAGCCTCCTCAAAGCTGCGACGCCCCTGGTTGCGCCACAGGGAATTGGGCGCACCGTTGTGCGCGTCATGGTAGGGAGTCGGAACGCCGCCTCCGTAATTGCTCGCGAAGTAGCGCGTGTCATAGAGATCTAGGTCTCCATCTCCATCCGCATCGGCCGCTGCCAGGCTATAGACCTTGTCCTGCGAGGATCGCGTGAGCAGCGTGCGCTCGGGGAATCTCCCCTGGCCATCGTTCCAGCAAAGGACGACCTGCGTCCCAATTCCCAAGGCAAGATCACGGGCACCGTCTCCGTCGAGGTCCACGATCAGGACGCCACTGGTGTCATCCAAAAAGTCCACGCCACTTGCCGGCGCCGTGTCGCGCACAGATCCGTCCGCTTGATGCCGCAGCAGGAGGTTCGGCGTGCCACCGTGTCGGGCCACGTAGACATCTTCCAATCCATCTCCATCCAAGTCGCCAATCGCAGAACCGTGCATGCCTAGGTGCACATCTGTAAACACGATGAGGTTGTCGGTGCGTTCGGACGACTGCTGCGCGCCTTGCCACAACCAACTGTCTGCGGAAACGTCAGTACCCAGGAATTGAGTCGTCCTATCGGCAAAGAGGGGGGCCGGCCCCTGCACCTCCTGGAAGTACTCGGCCACCAGGCTCGCCAACACGACACGCGCATTGCCCAAACGCCAGCGTACCGTCAGCCTCAAGTTCGTCTGCAACACGCGCTCGTCTGTCTGACTGTAGATGCGCACAAAAACCCCCGAACTGGCGAGTGCTCCGTCCTCCAAGTCAACGGAGTCAACTCGGACTTCAACGTCAGCCGAGTCCCCGTTGCGGTGCGCGGCGAGCAGGGCCCCCAGTCTCTGCCGGGCACCCGCGATGCCAACCCGAGCTTCGCCAGAGGGCCGAGGCCTGCCCTCGCGGACGAGGAATTCGGGCCCAATCGTCGCGACCTCGAGCTCAAGTGGGCGCAGGGGCCCCGGAAAGCTGGAACGAGGACCGATGACGGCCCCCAAGACTTCCTCGCGCCCCGTGATCCAGCCTCGCAAGCCCGACTCGAGCACCTCCTGGGTCAGTTGAGCCAGGGTCTCTTCGGGCCAGGGATCGCTGCCCCAACCCGGATCGACCTGGGCGCGCAACCCGGGCCACCAAGAACCGAGGGGAGTCAGTCGGCTCGAGAACAGTCGCTCCGGGGCAGGCGATACCTGCAACGCAGAGGCTCCGTCAGACGTCCCGCCAGGTTCCGGATCGGGGCCCCCTTCTGACTTCGAAGAATCTCCGCCACAGGCACCGAGCAGACAGAGGCACAAGCCCAACCGAGAGGGTCGATGGGGCGATGCAGTGGCAATCATGGGCAGGGCGCCGGGGCGCGCTCACCCTACGGCCCGGCCAGGGCCAGGGTGAAGAGCATTCTCCCAATCCCGCGCAGCCGACCCAGCGCGGCCTACGTCCTTATCAGTTACCCAGTTCGTAGTGCTGGCCGTACCAGGTCCAGAGCAGGCACTGCAATGCCGGCCGCACATGCAGATCCGTCTGTCCCAGGTAGACACGCTTGATCGTAGAAGCGACGACGCTCGCCGGCCCCAGACGCGTCAGCCGATCCGCTAGGTAGAGTCGCTCAAACGGGTGCCGATAGTCCTGATCCAAAGCCTCCAGCAGCAGGTCGCGGGAAGCGTCACTGTGGTCCTGCCAAATGAACTCGATCAGGGAGAGCCGGCGAAAGGGATCCTCTTCCACCATGAATTCCTCGCGTAGGATTTCATGCCCCTCGGGACCTGTGTTCCACACCTGCCCCACGAACCAGCGGTGTGCATCAAGACCCTTGATACGGCCGGTCATCTCCTTCCCTAATTCCATCAGGTACAGGGCGGAGGGGCGGCCAGGCACCTGGGCCAGGATCTGCAGCAACTCCACGGGCACCTGCCCTTCACCCATCGCTCGCTCCACCATTGGAACCAGGCGCGAGTAGGCGTCTGCCGCGACTCCGGCATCCTGCTTGAAGACCGACTTCAAACACCGGATGCCCATGGCGCGCTCGACGGGATTGCCCTCCAGCAAGGCCAGGCTGTGGGCAATGGCTAAGTCGTTCCCGCGGCTCGCCAAGGCACCCAAGCAGATCTCGCGCACTTTGTCGTCCCGATCATCCATCCCGTCCTCGATCCAAACGTTGAGCTCTTCGCTGGGTTCCGAGTCGACCAACACTTGCGCCACAAGGGCACGAATCCCTGTATGAGGATCATTGAACAAGATTGCAGCATCCAAGCCGCGACCGATGGCGCCCAAGGTCTGGACTGCGTACTGACGCAAGACGGGCTCCTCCGAAGCGAGCCCCTTGTGCACGGCATCCAAGGCATCCTGATCACCGAGCCTGGCCGCAGGCCCATAGAGCATGGCTGTCCAAATGTCATCGCGGTCAGCCGCTAGTACTTTCAATCGTTGGGCGGTCTCGGGGTCCTGCACCAGGAGGACGGCGGACATCACATGCGGATACAGGTCTTCCTGCACTCCCCCCTGGAGCCAATCCGCGAGCTCAGAGCCCAGGCGTTCGGCATCCAAAGCCGCCATGCAGCCCGCATACGCCGCCCGCAATTGAGGGCTCTGAACCATGGGCAGCCAGTTGCGAACGAGGTCGTAGTCTTCTGGGTCGCCGTGCAGACCCAGCCCGCGCAGAGCCGCCTGGCGCACCGTCTCGTGTGGATGACCCAGTGCAAAGCGCAGCATGTCCACGCCGAAGGGCTCTTCCATCAGTGTGCACACTGCGAGCACGTTTTCGACCACTCCCTGTTTCCACGGGTCTTGGTAGGCCCGATCGAACAGAGCGCGCAGGGCGGGGATGGCAGCTTCACCTGTGGCCGCCAGCTCTTTCTTGGCTTCCGCCAAGGGGCCCCGAGTACCCATTTCCAACTTAGACACGAGAACCTCGGTCATGTCGACGGTGGGTTCAGTAAAGGCACGGCCGAACGGGCAGTCGTAGACGAGCGGCCCCACCCGGTCATCCTCCTGATAGCGTTCTGCCAAGGTCAGTGGTTTGGTTTCCGCACCGCCCCAGTGGACCGCGATCCAAGCGATGACGCCCAGTCCCAGCGCGGCGCCGATGAACGGCAGCAGTGTCCGCCCCTGACTTTCTCGTTCAGCGCTCACTCGCCATCTCCTGCAGGGAATCGGCCCTGCGCGTTGTCCAACTCGGCGAGGGCTTTCACGAAACCGGCTCGGGCGGCGCGCTCGTTGCTCATGGCTTCGATCCATGCGTGTTGGAATTCAAGAACCTGGAATGTGGTCGACAGCTCCTGAGCGAAGCGCGCCTCTTCGGCGTCCAACTGTCGGCGTGCCAGCTCCAGGCTCGTGCTCGTGGCGTCCACCTGCTCCACGGCGAACTGCACACCCCTCTGCGCCTCGCGCACTTCCGCCGTCACGTTCAATTCTTCACGGTCGTACTCGATGATCGCCGCCCTCACGGACGCTCTCCCGGACCGCTCAGAGAAAGAGGCCGTCCGATTCCCGAGGGCCATGTTGTAGTTCAAGCTGAGACCATAGGTCGGGAATGAGAAGTCCAGCGTCTCATCAAACGTGGCTCCGCTACGCGCGCCTACACTGCCGGCCGCCGCGCTGAGAGAAAGATCGAGCCCGGCGAGGCGCTCGGAGACTCGTTGTGCGTGCCGTAGGCGTGCGCTGTCGATATCCAATTGGCGCTGTCGCAATCCGGGCCGCTCCAAGAGAGCGGTGGCCAAACTCTCGCTCATTCCGGGCAGGCCCTCTGCACTGACTTCGTCTGGAAGCCCCGCCGTCGGAATCAGCTCGACCTCCCACATGCCCTCGCGCTTGCCCGCGAAAATCAAGCGACGCAAGACATCCATCGTTTGGTCCACGGCATTCTGGGCTTGAATCAGGGCTTCGTGACGAGTGGCTAGCTCAACGCGCGCCTGGATAACATCCACTTCAGTCCCCACTCCCGCTGACAGTCGCCGTTCGCTCTGCTGCAAGCGGCTCTCGCCAAGGGCCGTCCCGGATTCGGCAACGCCGCGCTGCTCGATAGCATTCACGAGATCCCAGTAGGCGACCCGCACCTGATACACAACACCTAATCGGGTCTCCCGCTCGGTTTCCACTTGCCTGCGGTAGGCCAATTCTCCCTGACGCTGAAGGGAGGTTGCGTACTCACTCCATGCGCCACGCAATAGAGGTTGAGTGTAGCTGAGCGTCAAATTGTCGGTGTACTGCTTGGGGTCATCCTGCAGAAAGCTGTTGGAGTCGCTGACGCGGTTGCTGAAGTCCAACGAGAAGGACCCGCCGCTGGTCAGGGGCCGGGTAAAGGAGAGGCTCAGAGTGTCCGTCTGGCTCTCGATGACGGTCCCACTGGAACCGCCGCCGAGGAAGCCGCCTACCTTGTTATCGGCATCTTGCTTTCCCAGGCTGGCGTCGAACACCCAGTCAAAAGCTCCCCAGCTACCTAACTCCTCAAAGCGCATCACCTCGGTCTGCACCGCTGCCAGGGCTAACTCGAGGTTGCTACCCAAGGCCATGGTGATGGCCCCGTTGACGTTCAAGTGTAGCGAGGCCGAGTCGGCGTTCGGGTCCTGAACATCGTTCGGTTGCGCGTCCTGGCGGGCAAGACTGGGAGAACCAAGAGCGATCAGCAGAGTGGCGAGAAAAGACACAGGGGGGAGAGCGTGTTTCATGGGCCGCAGAGGATAGGGCACATTCCGTGCCAACAGCAACGGGGCTTCGTCATCCCCGACTCCGTCCTCTACGCACGCCGGGTGCAGAATCGCCCCCCCCATGTTGCAGAACCGCACAGGCCGCGCTCCGGCACTCTGAACTCGGCTCCCGGCCCACTCAATCCATACTCGAGACCCAGGGGTCAGCGCCGCTGGCCGTCCGCGCCCGATTTGTCGGGCCCCGCCCCCTGATTCGAATCCTGATTCGAATCCGGAGTCGCATCCTGAGGGGAATCCGCCTCGGAATCGGGGCCACCCTGTTCGGGAGTCTCATCGAGAATCACTGGCTCCTGATCGATGCCGGGCACCGGCAATTGCCCCGCAGCCTCATCCAGCGGATCAGGGAAGGGCGGGTTGGGGTAGGCCCGATCGTGCGTTTCGAAGCCAATCCGCACGTCTTCGCTCGGCCCTCTCCAAGCCCAGTAGGCCAGCAGCGGAAGGGCAGCAAGGTGGAACAGGAGGCTCGCGGCGGCCACTCGTAGCAACGGGCTGCGCCTCATTCCCGACCCCATGAATCTGCCAACCAAACGCAGATCGCCGCGCCAAGAGAGATCCTCGCGAGTCGTCTGAGCCAGGATGCGCTGACCCAACTCCCGTGCCCTAGTACTCGGCGCAGGCGCCCGTTCCTTAAGACCCTGCTCGCTGCGCAGGGCGACGCGCATACGATGCACAGCCTCGGCCCAGGGAGCGGCATCCGCCGGGTCGACGGCCCTCCCCTCTAGGACCTGTCGCAACAGGTCCTCGTCGGGACGGGAATCCGGCTGGCCGCCAGGGAGCTTGTCCGGGTCGATTGACGTCATCGCGGATTCCCCCCGTCCAAGCCTTGGGAGTCTCCGGATTCTGGGCCTTCCAGCACGGCGCGAAGACTACGAACAGCGTGAAACATGCGCGACTTCACGGTACCGACAGGAACATCCAAGATGGAACCGATTTCCTGATAAGGCAATTCCTGCATGACTCCCAATTCGAAGACCAGGCGTTGTCCTTCGGGCAGTTTCCCCAGCGCGAACAGCAAGCGCCCTGCTTCCTCTTGCAGCTCCAGTGCGGAGCTGGGATCCGTTTCGCGCTCGTCGCGCAGTGTGGAGAGCAGGCTGGGTACATCCTCGCGGTCCATGCCCGTTGAGACGGGCTGCCGATTTACCTTGCGAACCCGGTCGATCCAGAGGTTGCGCGCCACGCGGAAGGCATAGGCCGCGAAGCGCCCTTCGGCTCGGTAGGTCTGTGCTTGGCGATACAACTTGAGGGCCAGGTCTTGGGTCAGGTCTTCGGCTTCGCTGGGTTGAGCCCCGAGCCGCCGAAAGAAGGCGAGGAAAGTGGATGTCTCACGGCTCACGAAGGCCTCGAAGGGCTTTGGATCCCCTCTTCCCAGGGCCTCTAGGGGATCCGCCTCAGCCTTCCAGTCTCCGTTCAACGTGGCTCCAAACGCTCGGGGTTTGACTCGGGTTCACCACTAGGACCGTTTTTGAAGGACTTCCATTCGAGCGCGCCCCCCCCACGCAGGGCCTCCAGGGCCCCTTCCAACCACAGCATGCGTCCCTGACCACGGATTCCGAGACGAATCTCCCGCCTGTCAGTGTTTTCCGGGCCCGAGCAATGGCTGAGCTCGATTTCGACATGCGGATCGGGCAACCAGTCGCCCAGGCGGTCGGCCCATTCCACCACACTCAGCCCCGCCCCGTGCCAGGCCTCCAGAGCGCCGTCGCCGAGAAAGGCCTTTTGGCGGCCCTCCATCCAGGCATCGAAGTGATGCAATTGCAGGCGTCCGCCCTCGTGGGTCTGCATGAGGGTGTAGCTAGGGCTTCCAATCGGCCGGTCCAAGCCCAGTCCGCGGGCGATGCCCCGCACCAGACAGGTCTTGCCGCTGCCCAAGTCTCCGTGCAAGGCGATCACGGTTCCTGGTTGGGCTCGCTCACCCAAGGCGCGGCCGAGGGCTTCGGTGTCTTGCGGGCAATTGCTGCGGCATAGGGCCAGCACCTCAAGATCCATGCTTCCACCCTCCGTGTTCCGGTTGCCACTGCCGGCGCAGGCCGTCTTGAACCCACGTCAGCCCCGTGCCCGCGCGCGCCACGCCGATGGGGTGCAGCGGCAGCCCCTTTCTGTGTGCCGCCGCCTCGAGGCGCGCGAGTTTGGACTTGGGTACGGCAGCCAGCAGCTCGTGATCCTCTCCGTCGTGCAAGGCGTGATCCAGCGCAGTCCGTCCCGACAAGCGGCTGGCGCGCCGCGCGTCGGGGTGGATCGGAATGGAATCCAGGTCGATGGCCACCTTGGAGGCGCGTGCCAAGCGGAATAGATCCCAAGCCAATCCATCCGACACATCCATGAGAGCAGTAGCCCCGTGCTTGTACAGCCAGCGCCCTTCATCGAGGCGAGGTGTGATGCGCAAATGACGACCCAAGAGCGTCCCGCCGCAGGGACCGGTGCAGAGCAGGACGTGTCCTGGGCGAACACGATCCCTGCCAGGCGGCTTGCCGCGGCCGCCCAGATACCCCTGTGCGGTAACGGCCGCAGACATGGCACCGGGAGCGCAGGCCAGGTCCCCACCCACCAAAGGCGCACCCACGCGCTGCCCCTCCCAGTCCACACCTTCGATCAGCCGACGGAGATCGCTCTCCGAGGCACTGCTAGGGGCTCGGATGGCCAACAGCAGGCAGTGCGGCTGGGCGGCTGTGGCCGCCAGGTCTGACAGGGCCCGGGCCGCAGCCTTGCGCCCGAGGGTGCGGGCCGGTGTCTCGAGCGTGGCGTGCACACCTGCAATCACCTGATCCACGCAGACGACAGGTCGTCCCGGAGGACTGCGAAGCACCGCCGCATCGTGCCCACGGCTCCCGGCCAGACAGGCAGGACGCTTTCGGCTCGCCATCCAGCGATGCAAGTTGTCTTCGCTCCAGCTCATGCGGGGGCCAAGATAGCCTCCCCCCGGCAACCAAGACAGGACCCTAACCGTCCCTCGTTACTTGCTGGCCGTGAATGCCAGGGAACCGTTGATGGCCCCCACGAGTTTCCCGTCTTTGAGCCGCGCCTCGACAGGCAACATGCCCGCATGCGGGTACTCGTATTCGAAACTCAAGAGTCCGGTTTTTTCGTTCCACTTGCCACCCACCAATGGAGCGTCGGACTGGGACGACTTGTAGCGACCGGTGACCGTGCCACCCGGAAGCAGGCTCAGGGTCAATGTGAATGTGGAGTCCATCTCCTCAATCAGTCCGTTCCATACACCATTTAGGGGGCTATCAATCGGCTCGACACGCTGACCCTTGAACGTGGCCGTTTGCTCTCCGGCGGAGAAAAGCTGACCGACAACGTGGCCGCCTTCCAGCTTGAACACGCTCTCGCCCATTCCCGTGTCGGAGGCGTAGGCGAATGAGCCTTCGCCGCTGACGGGGTCAAAGTGGCCCTTGGTGATCTCGGCCGTACCCATGGCCGATTGGCTCGAACCGCCAAACCCGCCATCGGGATAGTGCTCCAATGTCAGACGTGCCTTCATGGGCTCGCCATCCGCACCGAGATCGACTTCGATATCCCACATGCCGGACATCGGACCGACCACGGACTTGGGGGCTTGGGGCTCGGGTTCCTTGTCCGACTTCTGCACCTCACGCGGCAACAAGCTGTCGGCCATGGCCAGGTTGTAGGCGGTGATCGCCGAAGTCGTCGCAGACTGCACAAGGTACTCTTCCACTGCGTAGCGCGGGGTGTCGTGCTGAGTGTGGTGGATGAAGCCGTAGTTCTTGTCCTCCCGGCCGCCCATGCCCTTCTCAATCCAGAAAAAACCTGGCACGCCTTTGCGGTTGAACGAGGCGTGGTCGCTGGCGCCACCGCGCGGCATGGCATCCTGCACGAGGTTCATCACTTCGTAGTCCGGGAACGCTCGCACGGCGGGCGCAATCGCAGCTTCCAGCATGGGTGACATACTCTCAACACAGACCAATCCGCCCTGATAGTTCGTGCCACCGTCATCCACGAACGCAGCGGAGATGTGGGCCAACTCCTCTTCCGACATGGCTTCGACATAGCCACGCGAACCCAAGAGGCCCTGCTCTTCCCCGGTCCACAGGCAAAAGCGAATCGTGCGCTTGGGCTTGACCTTCGCGGCCATCAGGATGCGCGCGGCCTCAAGCATGACCGAGGATCCCGTACCGTTATCCTGGGTGCCCATGGAGCCCGGCCCATCCCACGAATCGAGGTGAGCGGAAAGAATGACGACCTCATCGGGCCACTCGATGCCCCGGATTTCCGCCACGGTGTTGCTCAGTGTGATCGGGCCTGCCGTGAAATGGTGGTCCAGGTCGGCTTCCACCTGAACGTCCTCACCGGCCAGGAGCAGTTCCTCCATCGCCTCGTAGTCGCTACGGCGCACGGTGATTTGAACATCCGTGGGCAGCGCATCCATGCTTAGATCGCGCCAACCCCTCAGTCCTCCCGTGATCACCAGGTCGTTGCGACTGGAAACAATCTTGCCAGCCAAATCGGCCTCGTCGACGGCTGCGCGCAGGTGCTCCGTCAGCAAACGGGCCTTCTTGGCCTCCTCATCTTCCTCTTCTGGGTTGCGCGACCGGCGACTGCGTCGGCGGCTCTTGTCCAAGATCCAGGCGCCATCCAGCTTCTCTGCAATCTCGTCCAAACCCTCCTGGGTTGTCGGCATCAAGTAGACCTGGCCACGCACGGGGCCGTCTGTTCCGGCGCCCCAGGAACTGGTGGTGAATTCGAAGGGTCGCACGCTGGGTTCGACCATGCCCGCCCGCGAAGGTCCGCGATCGAAGCGCACGGGAATCTCGCCCCAGGGAGCCAGGTGGGCGTTGCTGAGACCCAGGCGTTCAAACTCGGAGCGCGTCCATTCGTTCGCCTCGGCCAGAGCGCTCGAGCCCGTCAGACGCGTGCCGATTTCCTCGGACAGGTAGATTAGATTTTGCCAGACGTGGCTATTGTTCTTGCCTTCATCGACGATGCGCTCCAGGACGGCTGGAGTTCCCTGTGCACCGGCAAGAGAGGAGAGACCGATCAGGAGTAGAGACGAGCGAAGCAGGGGGGTCAGCATGGCAGTCACGGGGTAGGGGTGGATCGAAGCTCCACGAGTATGGATTCCCCCCCCTAAGCCCGCAACGACCCGCCAGCCGCTTGAACGCCGCGCTTACTCTCCGCCTACCCGCGATAGCGCATTGAGGAAGGCCACCAGGTTGACGGCGTCCTCATCGGTAAGCTCCAGGGGCTTCAGCCTGTCATCCAAATCCGGGTTGGGCTCACCCCCACGCCTGTAGAACTCCACGACCTCCTCCAGGCTGGCCAGACTCCCGTCATGCATGTAGGGCGCGGTCAAGCGCAAGCCACGCAGGGTGGGCGTCTTGAACGCTCCACGGTCACCGTCTCTGCCCGTGAAGCCCATGCGCCCCTCGAGAGCTTCTCCGTTCACCACCCCAACCCCGGTGTTGTGGAACGACTCATCGGTGAAGTTGGCGCCGCTATGACAGCGCCAGCAACCACCTCGGCTCTCGTAAACCCACATGCCTGCCTTTTCGGCCGATGAGAGGGCTCGGATCTGGCCCGCTCGAAAATGATCCACCGCACTGTCCGCGTGCCAAAGCTTCTGCACGAACGTAGCCAAGGCTCGACTGAGGTCGGCCTCGCGAATCGTGCTGCCGGTGACCTCCTCAAACGCCGCTGAGTAGACGGGGTGCGCTGCAAGGCGCGCCAAGGCGTCGGGCACAGCCAAGTCCATCTCCAGGGGATTCACAATCGGTCGCAGGACTTGTTCTTCGAGTGTCGCGGCGCTGCCGTCCCACATGAAGGCCTGCCCCAAGGCACGATTCAACAGAGTTGGCGCATGGCGCAGGGTGAGGCGACCCTCGACACCGACGGACAGGGGCCGCGGGTCGGCAAATCCGAAATCCGGCTGATGGCATGAGGCGCAGGAAACGCTCCGATCGGAGGAAAGAATCGGATCGAAGAAGAGCTTGCGACCCAAGGCCTGCCACGCTCCATTCGGATCGGGGAGAAGCGGGAAGTTCTGCGCGGCGGCTCGCAACCCCACAGGCGGATCGACGGGCAAGACTTCCGGGAGCGTGTCCGGCACAGGATCTTGCCGATCGGCGCCTCCCGCGGGAGCCAGGGCTGCCAGGCCAAGCCCCGCGCAACAAATGGCCAAGCCTGCAGCACTCCATGGCTGCACGCGAGAACGATCTCGAGTGGGGCGTCGATTGAATGCGAACGTTCGACTGTCTTGCATCACGCTAGAAGTCTAGCACGCTCCCGTCCTGGCCCGCACTTTCGAAAAATGCGTAAGCAGACGAGGGACAACTCTCTCAATACAGTACGGGTCCGCAAGCCGAACCACAGGCGCAAGGTCCCACCCGCTACGCTCTCAGTACCGCCGGTGAACTACTCCATGCTGGGGCGCCGGCCGCGGGGCATTTTGCCCTTGGGCAGCGGCACGCCGGCATGATCGGCGTAGACCTGAATTGCCCGGCGAGAATCAGCCAGAGCGTGGCGCAGGGCTGAGTTGTCCTCCTCAAGTGCTTCGGCCATGCCCTTGTCGATGGCGCGCACAATACTGATCGTGCGACGCACTGAAGCCGACTTCTTGAGCTCGCGCATCGTTGCTCGTTCCCGGACTTCGCGAATCCTGGCCTGCAGGTCTTCGATGAGCTCCTCAGACGTCCTGTGCTTACGTCTCAAGCCCTCCTTGCCACCAGTTTTCTTGCTTGCTTTCTTCTTCGCCATAACTCTTAGCCCAATCCATTGAGGGTTCGCCGTCTGCCTGCCCAACGCGAGCAAGCCAGGTGCCGACCCCGTAGTTGAAGGTCTTGGGTAGAGAACCAACAGCATGGGGGCAGGCATAGGATTGCACCCTAAAAATGGGCGCCTGGCCAGTGCTTCAAACACAATCCTGACCCTGAACGCGCCCTACTCCACACGCTCCAAGACGTACCACCCGCCCGGGCATCGAAAGCGATCGAAGGGCACGAGTTTTACCTCTCCAACGGACAGGGAGAAGGCGGCTTCGGTGTAGGCGGGTGAGTTGACCTCCTCACGCCGTTCCATCCCGAAGTCTTGAACCCAGAGCGCCAGCTCCATGATCTTCTTGTCCTGCAGCTGCATGAGTTCTTCGCGGCTGAGCTCGCCACTGCGCAGCCGCAGGGCCAACTCACTGACGTATTGATTGAGCAACCGCGGTGCGTCCAGGCGCGCTCGCTGGGCCGGGATGTCGACCACTCCAAAATTGCTGATACGACGCACAGCCGGTTCACCGGTCGTTGCCAGCGGCTCGTCGTCAGACCACCGCGAGGCAGCATCCGCAAACGACACGGCCCCGGATTGCAGTTGCCCGAGGACCTCCTGGGCCAAGGTCTGGGCTTCAGCACGTGAGCGCGTCACGCCCCGTTCTTGCCCCCGTCCGCGGTCCCTGAACGTAACGCGGATATGGCGTACACCCACCCGTTCCGGCTCGCCTCGCAAGTCCGGTCGCGGCCGAGCAATGGACTCACCGGAGGGCTGAGCGCCCTCACGAACCCGGGCCGCGGTCAGCTCCAGCCGGGGCACCGGCACGGATTTTTGATCGTCGGACTTGTGCTTGGTTTCCACGTTGGCCAACTCCTCCAGGCACGCGACACCTGCGACCAACTCTCCCAGCGCAACCTGACCCTGTTGGTCGAGGGACCAAACACGGGGGGACTCTGCCAAGCAGACGATGAACTCGCGTGCCGGTGGCGATGCCCAGCCGAGGGTTCCGTAGTGGTGCTCGCGAGCCTTGCGCGGGGTAAACGGCTTGCCGCCCAAGCCCAGGGGATCGGGATGCTCTTGGTCGGCTCCCGCCTGCAGGACGAATTCCCGGTCGACACGGTGAATCACAGTGCCGTCATACCACCCGCCATCCACAAGCTCGAGAAACGCGCGGGTACCCACCGGGACGTCGTCCCCATAGAGGGTGAAGGCCAGGGTCCCCAGAGGCTTGCCGTCGAGGGCCAAGTCAGCTTCGACCCAGTAGTCCTTCAGGTCCGCGTCATCGATGCCCATGCCCTGCGCGAACCGACCGCGACGCTGCTGGGTCTGCTCAGATTCCGGGGGGTCCGCATCGGTCGATTCTGGAGCGCAGGAGCCCAGGCACAGGAGCGAGAAGGCAACGCACACAAGGCCGTGTCTCTGCATGGATCGCGTCAGTTCGGGGTCACGGAGCCCCATCAGTAATGGGGTGGGCGCTCATCAAGGGGATCACGCTCCGCCCCCTCTTGGCCTCCAGAGGCCCGGGACTCAAGCTGCAGCAGCCTTTTCTCCAGCAACTCGACGCGCGCCTGGAGACCGAGCAAGACTTCGCTGAGAGAATCTGACGTGGCCTCCTGAAAGGTCAGTTTTGTCTCCAAGTCAGCAAGGCGTTCTTGGTCGTCCACGGCGCACTCACCCGCTTGCCGACTCGGGCCGTCGCGCAGCCACATCGGGATTCAAGGTGAACGTTCCGGTAAGCGTCGCTTCCCCCAATACATGCCCTGCGCTGGCTTGCCTGACGTCCGCCAGGGAGAAGGGCTCAGGCAAGACAAGGCGCTCGACGTCGACAGCGGTCAACGTGAAACGGTAGTGGTGCAATCGCTCGTCGTTCCAGGGCGGAGCCGGACCGTCATACCCGCGATAGTCGCCCCCCATCGAACTGTCATCACCGAACCAAGCGCCGTAGTCGTTGAGTCCCTGCCGTGTGCCGTTCGGGCCCGGAGGGTCGTCCTTCCCTCTTGGAACCACGCCAGCCCCGCAGGACCCGCCCGCCAATCCATCAAGCTGTACGGGCAGATCGACCATCACCCAGTGAACAAAGTCCGTGCGCTCAAGATCACGGGGCACGCTGCGCCCCTCCTGGTTCACGTCATCTCCACATGTAGGCACGTCTCCGTCCACACACGTAAGCAGCAGAGAAGCCGTCCCCGCGGGCAGGTCGCCCCACTCCAATTCTGGGCTGCGGTTTTCGCCCAGAACTGCGTGGCAGTTGGGGTCCACACGACAGAACGCGAGGCACTCCGGCATCGGACGGCCATCTTGAAAGTCAGGACTGGTGAGGCGCATCAGTGTGGTCGTTCGCAGGACGTCAATCGTCTGCCCATTCGAGGCGCAACAGGCTGTCCCCGCGCGGGCCATCTCCCAAAGCCAGAGCCAACTGGAAGCGCCGATTGATTTCAACCCCAGCAAAGTCGAGATAGCGGACCCAGGATTGCACGAGGAACTGATCGGGCCCATCCAAGGGTTCAATCGTGTGCCCCTCCCCCAGAAGTCCTGACTCGAATCCGGATTCCATCCAAACGGGGACCTCCTCACGCAGCAGTTCGGCCGCGCAGCGCTCCACGCGCAGGAGCAATAGGGGTGGCAGCCACCCCTCAATGCTCGCCACGCGCGCCTGGTCCCGTGCGCGTTCCAACGAGCCTCCCAAGGCTTGGTCGAAGAAGCTGTGATGCCGACAGGTGGCGTGCTCCCCTCCCGCGAAGGAGCGACGGTGAGTGGCGACGATGCCACCCAAACTTGCACTCCATGCCCCCTGGCAGGGTCCTAGCAACTCGCGGCCCTCCATGCCCGCGCGAGTCAGGGGGAAGTACATGCACACTTCGCCGCCCGCACCCAAAACGGCGGCGGAAGATGCTCCGGATAGGTCGGCCAATCCAGGCGGCTGAGACATGCGGACGGGCGCGGCCTCAGGTGGCGAGTGTGAAGCACCGGGCTGATGGACCTCGGGGGCTTCCGCAACGGGCGTCGAGAATGGATCCGCAGGAGCCCGTCCGGCCTTGAGTACCCCCAGGACACCGGCCTGTTGCGATGGTCCTTGCGGAGACAATTGCCCGCCAGCCTCCGACCCCTGGCGTCCCGGCACGGATCCGGTTTTCGCGTCGGCGAGAGCAGGGTCGCGTGGTTCCGAGCCGCCCTGGCCCCAGCCCAGCCCATCCACGATGCCCCTTCCACCGAGCAAGCCTGCCCCGACCAGCGCGATGCCCGCCACCAAGCTCATTCGGTGGCGCAGCTGTCGCTTGACTCGGGCTCTCGAGGCACCCTGTGCTGCGCGAACCGCAATGGGCACAGTCGGCACACGGAAAGGGTTCCCCATGGCCGCTGTTGAGGCTCTCCCGGGGCTCTGCGCAGGCAGAGGCGCTGGAACACGTGACGGGTCAGGCGACGCGCACTCCAGCCATTTCTTGATCGCATCCGAGGAGGTCAGAAGCTCCTGCTGCAAGAGCTCGTTCTCCCCCTTCGCAGCCGCGACTTGAGCGCGCGATCGGTCGAGTTGCTCTCGCAGATAGCGAGCCGGTTGCGGGCTCTGTTGAACCCCGGGCGTGTGGGGCCGAACCCAATGGGTGCCTACCTCATCGGTGCCTTCCCCATCCGGGCCCGTACCGAGCGGAGCAACGGGAGACGTTTGCGGCTTGCGCAGGCGAGGACGCGGCCGCCCTAGAGAAATGCTCTCAAGCCACGTTGCGTCCACTCTTGTTTCAACGACTGCCCCCGACTTGGGGGGCTGCCGCGTGTACGTATCCGGGAACACCTCGCGCAGATCCGCGACTCGGACCAAGCGCACAACGCGTTCGGCCTTCCGGCCGGCTAGCAGCTGCACCTGGTTCGACTCCAGCGCGGAGCGCAGGGCCATGTGACTGACGCCAACCCAGTCCGCGGCCTCGGCCAGGGAGAGCACCTCCGCTTGCCCGACAGAGGGAGACGTCGTGTGCGATTCCGACATGACCAAGATGTAGCGTCCTGGAACGGCTGCTTCCAGGTTCACGCCGCGATTTGAAAACTCCGTGCGCAGGGGGCCTGGACACCTTGACCGATCCTGTTGCTTCATGAGCTCGATGCCCACACAGGACCCTGACCCCGTAGCACCCTCTGGTGTGGTTCCGGGCCCTCAACCGAGGGCCGCCAGCCCCCGGCCTGCCCCGCCGCCCTGGCCGTGTTGGGCCCCCATCCTGCGCTGGGCCCGGACGAGATCCGAAAGCCGCCTGCGTTGGAGCCTGTTCGGCCCTTTTGCGCTCCTGATGTGCGCCAGCTACTACGTCATCGTGCATGTGGCCGCCGCCTCGGGGCGCGTGGGCTGGGATCCAACAACAGACCTCGATCGATGGCTGCCCGCGGTACCCATTGCCCTCATGCCCTACCTGACCCACGTCCTCTACTACCCGGCCTGCGTCGTGCGCTGCCCACCAGGGGAACCGGGCACCCGCGCATTGATCGGGTTATTACAGACCCTGGTTCAAGTGGCCCTGATCTCGTTCGCGGTGTTCCTCTTCTGCCCGGCCAAGGTCGACCTGAGAGACCCATTGCAGGACCCACTGCTCGCAAGCCACCCGCTGCTAGCACGGGCCTTCGCGTGCCTGCATGCGCTGGATCCACCCTTCAACGCCTGGCCCAGCTTGCATATCTCGCACACGTTGGTCGCCTTGCTTTTCATTCAATACTACGAAAACCGAAAGGTCGTGCGCTGGTGCCTGTGGTGCGCGTGGTGGCTGCTGGCAGCCAGTACGCTACTCACCAAGCAACACCTGGTTTTTGACGGATTGACGGGCGCGGCGCTCGGACTGGGAGCCTGGTACTGGGGCGCACGGCGTTATTGTCGGGCATCCAGTTCGCCGATCGCGCCGGCCGACTAGAAAAAGTACGTCACTCCGAAAAGCGCCAGCATCCCGCCCGCATCCAATTCGGAATCCAAGAGCAAGGGATCGAACCCGGGCAAGACGTCCAGGGCAACCAGGTCGTCGCTCTCAGTCAACGGCCACTCATGGAGCACGTAGAGGTGGCACACCAGACGGTCCTGCAGTTGGTAGCTGACTCCACCCGCCAAGCCGACATTCCAGGATGGGCTGCCCTCAAAGCGGAAATCGGCAGGCTCGGCACCGGGAATCAAGTCCACCTTTGACCCCAGTGAAGTCTCCGGACGCAGGCCCAGCTTGGCCTCGATGAACGGGCGCAGGCGTTCCTGTCCAAAAACGGAGTGCGGCAGCGTCCACCGAGTGGCCACGAAGTACTCCAGGGTGTCGAGCTCCTCAAACACAAAAGGATCGGAGCGCGAGGGACGAAAGCGACGGTAGTCGGCCCCCAGCCTCAAGGACACGTCGTCAGCGAAGAACACTTCAGCGCCCGTGACGAGCCCCAAGGTGCTCTCCAGGTCCGTCGCCACATCGAACTCCACCTTTCCGAAGTTGGTTGCAGCCTCCATGCCTCCCGTGGCGTCGAAGTCGTCCAGGACGCCAACATGGCCGATCAAGCCCACGGACCCGGCTGTGTGAATCGACCAGGCCGGTTCCTGCAGCGGCTGCACGATCGCACAACCCTGGCCCGACAAGGCGATGGCCAAGAGGATCTTCGGGGAGAAAGGGCCTCGCATTGGTCGTGAGGGTAGCAAGGTTGGCGGCCATTGCAGCCCTCTGCTAACCTCAATCGCCCGTCATTCCGGGGCTCATCGGCAGTCCGACGGACTCCGCGGGGCCCTCCCCAGCAGATTCTATCGAAGGTTTCCGTGCGCTCATGAACCCACTCAGACTCTTGCCCGGCATCACCGCGGCCGTGCTACTCTGCGCCGCCCCCACGGCGCAGACTCCTCTCGATTTCACGATCGACAACGCGGCCTCTCAATACACGTGGTCTGGAACGACCTCGGTTGGACCGCTTCTGGGCAACCCTAGCAACCAGTTTGGCTTGAGCGGCAATTTCCGACTCCGTCTGTCGGGAGGTGGGACGGCCATCTCCTCCGGCCGTTTCACAGCGGGTGGGGTTGCGCTCGTGTCTCCAGACATCTCCGCACGCATCCCCAATGGTTTCCCGGGCTTGCCGGACCTGGCCGTCATCGACATCACGAATCTGAGCTTGCAGTTTGCCTCGCCAGCATTCGGGGTGGCTGCCAATGGTGTCTTCACGACTGATGTGACGGTCACCATCCTCTCCGGCATGATGACGATCACGCCCCTCGTGGGCAGCGTCACCAACACAGACTTGAGCGGCATGGTCAGCACCCCCCAGCCCATGGGTGGAACGACGACGAGCAACGGCGGAGGCGTGCAGATGACGGCCCCTCAATCCTCGACGTTCAATTTCGCTGACCCCGGTACGGGAATCACCGGCAGCATCAACCTGGTTGGGACATTGCAGGGCGACAGCGCTTGCCAGACATCCAGTAACTACTGCTCTGCCAACCCGAATTCGTCCGGCCTTCCGGCTCACATTTTCTCTTCGGGCAGCACAAGCATCTTCGCCAATGCCTTGACCTTGGAAGCAGCCAACCTGCCCGCGAACCAGTTCGGGTATTTCCTCTTTGCCCCAACACAGGGTTTCATCCCCAATTTTGGGGGTAGCAGCGGCAATCTCTGCCTGGGTGGACAAATCGTTCGCTTCAACAAGAACGTGCTGTTCTCCGGGTCAGCCGCTTCGGTGGCCTTCACTCCGGACATGAATATCTTGCCCCAGGGCGCAGTCTGGCAGGCCGGAGACACCCAGTACTTCCAGTACTGGACACGCGACACGGGCACATCCACCACCACTGAGGGCCTGAGCGTGACGTTCTGCCCGTAGCAGCCAGATTCTGCGTGAGCACGACACACCTGACGCGGCTCATGGTCCTGAGAATCTGCACCGCGCCGCGATCACGTGGGGCCCTCCGGGGGCTCCGTGTAGCAGGGGGGAGACTGCATCGGTACCCTGCAAGCCCTCCCTCATCGGCCAAACACTTCTCATGCTGCGCCAGCTTCTGTTCTGCCTCCTGATAGGCCTCGCCTGCGCGAGCCCAGCTACATCTCAAGGGGGAACCGGCACGCCCGTGCCCAGGGCCGAGCAAGACCTCTCTGCCCTGCTGCGGGAGGTTAGGGAAAAGGAGGACAAGGTCGATCGCCGGATTTTTGGCCGCATCGCGTCCCTTGGCACAGAGGAGTCGCTGCGCGGATTGTCTGGCTTGGTCAATTCACTCCGCAGTGAAACCGTATTGGGCAGCGCCTACGGCGCATTCCTGCTCTACAAGGGCAAGGATGCGCTGGAGAAGAAGAGCATCAAATTTCTCCACCTGCACTCTCAGAAACACCGTCGCCCGGCCAACAAGCGAGCCGCTGCCCGGGCGCTGGTGCGTTTTGGAGACGCCTCCCTGCGGGAACTTGAGAGCCTATTCCGCACTCAACTCAAGCGCGAAGAAGACGTCGCCCGCATCGCATTTCAACCCCTGATCCCCGTATTTGGTGAGCGCGGCGGCCCGAAAGAAGCGGAGTTGATCGTCACCCACGGAGACCTGCGCTCCACCGCTCAAGTCAACGCCATCCGAGCGGCTCTTGAGAACTGCACCAGCGAGTCGTCTACCAAGATCCTGTGCAACCGGCTCAACCAGGACGACACCCCCCTCGTTTGGAAGAACCTGCTACTCGACATCCTCGCCGGGCGCGCCGGCTCGAGCGTCGAGCGCGCTTTCGTCTTCGCCTTGGACGATCCTGCGGCCAGCGTGCGTGCCCGCGCAATCACCCTGCTGGGCTTGAGGGGCGACGCAGCCTATACGGCCAAATTGGAGAAACACCTGGATGCGCAGGACTCTGCGGAGCTACGCGCCGCGGTCCTAGCGCTGTGCCGGCTCAATCGCAATGACCCGCGCTGGGTGCGCGAACTCATGGACATGGCCAAGTCCAGCCGTTGGGAAGAGAGGATGAGTGCGGCCGTAGGCCTGCTTGAAGTGCGCACGCCAGAAGCCGTCAGCCGCCTGCATGAGCTGTTGAGGGATACGGACTGGCACGTGCGTTTCGAAGCGATGCAGCAAGTCGGCACACTGCGGCGCAACACATCCGTCCCGATCCTGATCGAGAGGCTCGATCGCGAGACCCGCAGGCTAAGGGAAGACCTTGCCCTGGTCTTGCGGCTCATGACCGGCCTGGATCATGGCTCAACTTCGACCCGCTGGGGCCATTGGTGGGCGGACCAGGGCGACACCTTCGTACTGCCAACGTATGAGACAGCTCTCGCAGCGGAAAAGACCCGGCAAGAGCGCAAGAAGGAGTCCGTCACGCAGGTGACCTTCTACGGTTTGGGCATCATTAGCGATCGCCTGGCTTTCGTGGTCGATATTTCCGGCTCGATGTCAGCCATGGCGAAGTGGAAAGACGATCGCTCCACCACAGAAGGCAACACGTCCATGACGCGCTTGGCCATTGCGAAGAAGGAACTCTCGCGAGCTCTCAAAGGCCTCTCACCCGGAACCCTCTTCAACCTCATCTTTTTCTCATCAGGGGTCAGCGCCTGGCAAGACGAGCTGATCCCAATGGATGAAGAGGTGCTAGCAGAAGCCCTGCAGTTCACGAATCGACACGGGGCAGGTGGGGGCACAAACGTCTATGGCGGCCTGATGGCGGTGTTCGACGATCCGGAAGTCGACACCTTGTATCTGCTCTCCGACGGCGACCCGAGCGTGGGCGAATTCATCGACACGGCCATGATTCATGATCGCATCATCCGTCTGAATGAGACCCGCAACATTCGCATCAACTGCATCTCCATCGGAAAATCCTCGCCCTTCATGAAACGCTTGGCCGAGGCTACGGGCGGTGCGTACGTGGAGTTCTTGTAGCCCCAACTTCGGAACGCCGCGGGGGAACCGACCAGAGACACATGACGACGAGACAGGCGAAGGCGACGTAGTAGCGATTCAAATCAGCCTGGGAGACCGTCTCGGGGTCCACAAACAACACGCTGTGGATCAGGCGCTGGACAAAGGTGACTGAATGTCCCTCTTGCCCGGCCGCCAGGCGTAGTTCTTGCTCCCAGATGGTCAGGGGACAGATGCGGCCGATGGCGCCCTGCACGGCAATGAACACCATCAGACCCACGTGGGACCACCTGAATCGCGGGTTCTCGATCCAGCGCCAGCCGCGCAGGATTCCGAGCAAGATGGCCACCTGGCCGAATAGCACGAAGAGCACGAGCCCCAAATGCAAGCAGGTCAACGCGTCCGCCAACACGCCGTAGATCATGTCTTCCCCTCTGAGTCCTCGTCGCCACCCACCCCTTGGGTGGCCCGCGCGCGTTGGACCGCAGCGCCGTGAATGCGAGGAAACCAGAGGACCAGCCACTGCCCCAATGACTTGGCCCCTACTCGCAGCGCCAGGGCTCGTTCGCGGGCGGATTCATCCGCACGCAATTGCTCCCACTGCGCCAGGCCGGCGGCGATGCGCGCCTCTTGCTCGTCCTGCAGGCTCGTCATACGCTGCAGTTCTTCTTGTAGTTGCTCGGTTTGCAAACGAGAGGCCTGAACCTGCCCCTTGAGCTCCGTCACCAGGATGACCTGCTGGTCACGGCTCTCCGCCTCGCGCATGGCGCGTGCATTGTCAGCTTGTGCGGCGCGCGCCTGATCCTCGCGCCGGGCTTGATCGCGCTTGGCGAGTTCTGCTTGGAAATGTTGCTGTTGCTCAGCTGAATTCTCGATCTCCGTTCGCCACAAGGCCCCTTGCGAGCGAAGGTCGCGTTGGGATTCGGCCAGCAAGTCCTCCCAACGCTGCCGGTCTCCCTCAAATCGCACGCGCTCCTCTCGCACCTGACCGTGGGCATCCTGAGCCGCGGTGTGCGCAGCCAACACGCGTTCTTCGAAACGCGTGCGCTCCATCGCAGCCGCTTGCCGATCGCGGTCCAATTCCAGCTTGGTGACGCGCGCCTGCTCCCGCCATTCGCCCACCTGTGCGGTCAATCGGTCGCGAGCGAGCTGCTGCTGGCCCAAGGTGAAATTCAGGCGCTCTTGGGCCAACTCGCGGTCCCCCTCTGCACCGTTCCAGAGCCACGCCAACATGGCTACGGACGCCGCCCAGCCCCACGTCGCGGGACGGCGCCACCAAACGAATCGACGCGCGACGAGAGTCTCCAATTCCATCCACGGGGGCCCAGGTAGGGTCGCTGTCGGCCGATCGTTGGCCAGCAGTGAGAGGCGTGTGTCCAGGTCAGCGCAGCGTTCGAGCAACTGATCCCGCTCTTGTTGAACTGCACGCAGAGCCGCTTGATCCTGGGGTTGGAAGTCAGCCACCTGACGGGCTGCGGCTTCGATTCCAGTGCCCGACCCAGCGCCCGGCTCTGCGCCGGGCTCTGCACCCGATGCTCCGAACTCCGCCAAGAGGTCCAATACCCGGATCAGTCGCACTTCGCGCCCCGCCCGCTTGCCCGTCTCGTGTAGCAGCTTTCCGGATTGAATGCGGCGTCGGAGCAGCGCTTCCGAGAGACCCAATAGACGTCCGGCTTCCCCCACCGTCAGGCAGTCTGTAGGCGCGTATTCCGCCAGGGCCGCACGCGTCCGAGTCACTTGCTCCTGGACAGTTCCCGTGCGCGCCGGACCGTCTCCCGCAGCATGCGTTTCCCCCATGCCACGATCCTACGCCTTCAATCGGCTTGGGCCCAGCGACCAAACTCGGCCAACCGCAGGAGCAGGGTCCCAGACTTGGGTAGGATGACCGCATGACCGACTGGGCCCACCAAGCACCTTCGCAGGCACGACTGACCTCGGAGCCTGAAGATCCCCTGGACTCCGACAGCGAGTACTTCGCCAGCTACGGCGACCCGGGAGTCCATCGCCTCATGATCGCCGATCACGCGCGCACGGATGCCTACCGGCGGGCGATCGAGGCGGTTGTTGAGCCGGGCATGCGGGTACTCGACGTGGGCACGGGCACGGGGATCCTGGCCCTCTTCGCAGCCCGAGCCGGAGCCGAGGTGTGGGCGGTTGACGAGTCCTCCATCCTGGGTGTGGCTCGTGAACTCGCGCAAGCCAACGGCCTCGCCGACCGAGTTCACTTTCTGCGTGATCGGGCGGAGAGCATCCAACTCCCCCGTCCGGTGGACCTGCTGATCTCTGAGTGGATGGGGTTCTTTGCTCTGGCTGAGTGCATGTTCCGCTCGGTGTACGAGGCCCGCGACAAGCACCTAATGCCCGACGGACGCATGCTGCCGTCCGACGTGCGCCTCTACTTGGCCCCGGTTGAAGACAATCAGTTGCACGTTGAGAGGGGCGTGGGACTGTGGCAGCGCCCCGTCTACGGCTTGGACTTTTCCCCCCTCTTGGAACACGAACTGCACAACTTGATCACAAGCGCGGTGGACTTGCCCGCCAGCGCTTTGCTATGCGAGGGGGAACTGCTGCTCGAATTGGATTGTCACACGAGTTCAACGTCGGATTTCTTTTTTGAATCCGAAGTGGGATTCACAATCGAACGCCCAGGAACCTTGCACGGATTCGGCGGCTGGTTTGAGGTGGGCCTTAGCCCTGGCATCGACCTGGGTACGTCGCCTTTTGAGCCCCAAACTCACTGGCGTCAGTCCTACTTCCCCATCCGCCCACAAGCCGTCCTCTCGAACGACGAAATTCGCGTCCAGATGCGGGCCACGCCCAAAGAACACGGGGACCGTCGCCTGCCGATCTACTTCCTTGACCTGTGGATCGAGCGCGACGGTGTGGAAATCCACCGGGCCTTCTACTGCCACGAGGGCAGCTTCGACTAGCGCGCGCAAAAATCCCTCGCCCCGAATCCCAATAAGACTGTCCCGAACTGCGCCTCAACCAGGGGAGACACAGGAGGATACCCATGAGTGACGAAACCCAAACGCCAGCGGAAGACCCCAGCGAGGAATCGGCTGCGGCAACCGCAAAGAAGCCTTCCAAAGGCAAGCAGGACTCGGCCTGGGAGGTCTATTGGCCCAAGCAGGACGGCTCCGTAGCCAGCTCGGTGCGCTTGGCTTCGTTTCCAATGATCCTGTATTTTTGGCCGACCCTGCTCACCTTCATCATGTGTGCCAGCCTGCAGGGGCTGGAGTGGGCTTCTCCTTCGTTCCTCGGGTGGTGGGCCCTCTCAGCACTGGGTTTCAACCTGGTCGTCTTGGTCACCAATCTGGACCAGAAGAAATTCCTGATTGCCCTGCTCAGCCTGGGCCTGGTGGGCTTGGGTATCTGGATCAGTTCACTCAAGGGGGTCACGTTCTTTTCCAGCGCACTGGGGTGGCTTGGTGGATTGAACATCACCCTCTCAACCCATGCCTACCTATTGGTTGCGTTCCTGCTGATCGTGTTTTCCTTCATGGGCCTGATTCAACCTCGGGTGGACTACTGGCGTCTCGAACCCAATGAGTTCGTGCACTACATCCAGCCCTTCGGGCGCGATCAGAGTATTCCGCGGCAGGGCAGCACCGTCACCCGGGAGGTGCCCGACATACTTGAATTCCTGTTGAGCTTCGGGGGCGGAACGCTCGTGGTGCGGCGCGAGGGCCAAGCCGTGGCGCGCATCGATCACGTGCCCTTCCTGGGCCGCCGCATGAAGTCCATCGAGAGGCTACTTGGAGTCACGCGCGTCGAAAACGTCTAGGACCCGTTCGCCGTCAATAGGTTCGCTGGTCGCGAAGCCCCGGCCCGTGCTGGTTGCGCGCAAGAAAGGCGAGTTCATCCAGCTGGGCGAGCAAATGACCGACCAGCTCCGGTGCATCCAAGTCGAATTCCCCGCGCGGCTGGGCGCGAAATATGGCCAGAGCGGCGCCACGCTTGCCGCGCGACAGCTCCGCACGCATCCGTTGCTGGGCTTGCACCAGGTCCATCACTTGCAGCCCATAGACCTCGAGCAACTGCAGCTCGACGCGCGCCATCACGAGCGGCTCCTGAATGGTCTCCTCGTACTGATCGAGATTGGCGCTGTCCCACAGGGGGTCGGCGCGCAAAAGCTGCGCTCGCTCGCCGATCTCAGCGAGAGCGGAGGCAGCCTGATCGCACAGGTGGGGTAGGGAGAGCCCGTCATGTACCAGGCGCCCATCCTTGAGACCCTCTCGCCGCGACTCGATTTCTTCGGCAAGGGAGCGCATTTCCAACTCCACAGCGGATGCCTCGACGCTCGCCAGCCAGGGCCCATCGGGGAGCCTGGATTGGGGCTCTCTCCAGCGCGGCAAGCCTGCCAACGCCAGAATCGATAGACCGCAGAGGATCAAGTGGGGACGCCGGGACATGCCCCTCTTTCGTCCAGCCCCTGGCCCCAGATTGAGTCACGCCCCCATAATCCAGTACGCCCCCCGTATCCCCCCCCGTGAAGCACGCTGGGACTCACCTGTGCGCGGCGCTAGCTGCCAGGGTCGCCAGCAGACTTTAGTATGGCAGGAGTCATGTTCATGAACACAACCCACGAACCCTCCCTGCTCGGCACGTTGCTGGGGTCGCTGACCCTGCTCCCCCTTCTGGTGATCTGCTGCCTCAGCGCGTGCCACGGCCCGGAGCCCGAACTCGTACCTGACGATGGCAGCGATCCGGCCGAGCAAGTCCAACCCCGAGTGACTCGAACAGATCTGGAATGGCAACAGGTGCTCACGCCGCTGCAGTACGAGGTCGCCCGCAAGGCCGGAACCGAACGCGCCTTCAGCGGCATCTACTGGGACACCAAGACCGTGGGCACCTACCAGTGCATCTGCTGCGAGGCCCCACTGTTCCGCTCCGACTCCAAATTCGACTCGGGTTGCGGATGGCCCAGCTTCTTCGAGCCCTTGGAAGGATCGCGGCTAGTGGAACTAGAAGACGCCTCATTAGGAATGCGTCGTATCGAAGTTCGGTGCCGAGTATGCGATGCGCACCTGGGGCATGTATTCCCCGACGGGCCCGAGCCCACCGGCCTGCGCTACTGCATCAATTCGGCATCCCTCTCCTTGGTGCCTGACGGTCCCGAAGATTGACATGCAACCCTCGTCGTCTTCGCCCGATCCTGGTCCCGGAGAAGTGACACGCCTCTTGGAGGCCGTCCAGGAGAGGGGTCGGCCAGCGGAGGACAGTCTGATGGAATTGGTCTACGGCGAACTCCACCGCCTGGCGCGGGGTCGCTTGGGCCACCAGGTCGGCACCCCAACGCTCAATCCAACGGCTTTGGTGAACGAGGCCTGGTTGCGCCTGCAGGGCACAAGCCGTTTCGCCAACCGACGCCATTTCTTCGGAGCTGCCGCCGAAGCGATGCGGCGCGTCCTGGTGGATAACGCGCGAGCACGCAGGCGCCTCAAGCGAGGCGAAGGGCGCCTGGCACTCGATGTGGACAACGTGGAACCGAGCTTTGAGGTTGGGGGCCTGGACGTTCTGGCCCTCGATGAAGCCCTGACTAAGCTCGCGGCAGAAGCGCCGGAGAAGGCACGCTTGGTGGAACTGCGCTACTTTGCGGGCCTCACCTATGAGGAGGCCGCAGAGACACTTGGGGTCTCGAAGGCAAGCGCCGAACGCTGGTGGACCTACGCACGCGCCTTCCTATTTGCCGAACTTCACGTGCACGATGGGGATTCGCGTGCTTGATTCAGAGGAGCTCTTCCACCAGGCGCTGGCCCTCCCAGCCCTCGATAGGCCTGGCTTTCTCGACGACGCCTGCGGGGAGCAAGCGCAGCTCCGACAGCGACTGGAACGCCTGCTGCGCGCCCATTCCCAGTCAGGCAAGTTCCTGGAGGAGCCGCTGCTGGCACGGCCACAGCAGGTGGATCCAGAAGAAGCGATCGGCACGTCTATCGGCCCGTATGAACTGCAGGCGGTCTTGGGTGAAGGGGGCTTCGGCGTCGTCTACCGAGCTAGACAAAGCGGGCCCTTGCCTCGCGATGTCGCCCTGAAAGTCATCAAACTCGGGATGGATACGCGGCGCGTGATCGCACGCTTCGAAATCGAACGACAAGCCCTGGGCAAGACCGACCACCCCTTCATCTCGACGGTGCTCGATGCTGGCGCAACACCGGAGGGCAGGCCCTACTTCGTGATGGAGTTCATTGATGGCGTAGACTTGTGCACCTACGGCGTGAACAAGGGCCTGACGATTCCGGAACGCTTGAGGTTGTTCGTCGATGTCTGTCGCGGCGTGCAGCACGCTCACCAAAAGGGACTCATCCACCGAGACCTCAAACCCTCCAACGTGCTCGTGGTAGAGAAGGACAGCGTCCCCAGCCCACGACTCATTGACTTTGGCGTGGCCAAGGCCATCCACACCCGCGCGGCAGTTGGCACGGCTCACACCGAGATCGGGCAAATCATCGGCACACCCGCATACATGAGCCCTGAGCAGGCCGGCTCCACACAGAGTGATGTGGACACGCGCTCAGACATCTACTCCCTGGGGGCCATGCTGTATGAGATGCTGACGGGCTCACCGCCCTTCGACGCCCTACGACTGCGGGAGGCACCCTTGCTCGATCTGCAGGCGATTCTTAGGGACGAAGACCCACCGCGGCCGTCGGACCGCGCGCAGGAGGCGCACCAAAACGAGGGGCCGAGACACTCATCGTCCCGCCGCTCGACTGACCGGGCGCTAGCCGCAGCCCTGCGCGGTGACCTGGACTGCATCGTCATGAAGGCCATGGAGAAAGACCGCAGTCGCAGGTATTCATCTGCGGAAGCCTTGGCGGCCGACATTCAGCGCCACCTCGAACACGAACCCGTGCTTGCCAGCCCCCCGAGCACGACCTATCGCTTGCAAAAGTTCGTGCAGCGCAATCAACTCAAGGTGCTCGCCACGAGCGCCGTGATCTTGGCTCTCCTGACGGGGGGAGGCCTGTCTCTGTGGGGTTGGCGCGAAGCCGTCCATCAGCGCAATCAATCCGATGCTCGTAGCCGCTTCGTGGAAGCTCTGATGGCAGGTTCCATACCAGCGCAGGATCTACAACTGCGGGCCCGCAGCACCTTTGGGGCCGACCACAGTGCCTACGCCGCGGCGCTGCAACTTGGCGCCGAACAAGCGCGCGCCCGCGGGGACCTCGAGGCGGCGATCGGCCTGCAGGATCAGGCTCTGCGGACCTGGATTGCGTTGCATGGCAATGAGCACCTCGCGGTAGCCGATGCGCACGGCCGACTCGGCGCCATCCTGCAGGACAATGGCGCTATCGATGAGGCTCAGGAGCATCTGGAACAGGCCCTGGCCCTAGCGGCCCGCGCTTCGGATGCGGTACCGGCATCCATGCTCGAGGTACATGTCCATTTGGCGGCCATCCACCGCCGGCGGGGGCGACTGCTCGAGGCGGCCACCCAATTGGAAACGGTCATCGCGATTCGCCGTGCAGAGTTTCCCCATCAGCAACACGCTCTGGGCCTGGTGCTCGATCAGTTGAGTGCGGTACTGACGACGGCAGGCAAGCACGAGGAGGCCCTGATCGCGGGCTCCGAGGCGATCCAAGCCTTCCAAAAGGCCTTCCCCGGTGAGACCCTCGCCACCGCGGATCGGCAGATTTCGTTCGGGGTTTGGCTATCTGGTTCCTGGTTCAGGGCTCGCCCGCAGTTGACCCAGGCTGAGTCGAACCTACGCGCCGGTTTGTCATTCTACGATCAGAACCCGCGGCTCAAAGGGCGCAGCTACGCGACCGGGCTGCTCGCCCTCGCCGGCTTGCTGGAGGCGCGCTCGGCCAGCGACCCAGAGGTCTTGACGCTCCTGGAGAACGCTCTGGAATCTACGCAGCGCCTCCATGGCTCTGAGTCCGTCGAATACGCACGGGTCGAACTGCGGGTGGCCGATTTCTGCCGAGCCAATGGCCAGGAGGAGCGAGCGGCACAGCTCGGAAGACACGCGTTCGAGATCCGCGCAGCTGAGTTGAGCAAGGATTTCACTCCCAGCAGTTCACTACTGGCCGTAGGCAATTGGGTGAACGGCATGGCTCAGCAGAGAGACGCAACAGAAGACACCTACACCCTATTCGTCGAGCTTGTGGAGCTGATGATCCTGCACGCCCCAGAACGCGAGGATCTCCAAGAGCTGAGGACTCGCTTGGTTGCCAGCCGAGATGCCGCGGCCTCCAAGGGCCCCTCGGATCGTCCCTAGGGACCAAACACTTGGAACCCGGCGCGCCGAAAGCTGCCGGCCAAGTCTTCCCGCACGAGCAGGTTTGCCCAGGTTTCCGGTCCGGCCACTCCGCCCAGACTCGCGCAGCGGTAGCGTTGCTTCAGGCGGCTCAGGCAGGCGATTGGGAGCGGTTCACCACCGAGCAGCCGATTCCACGCGCTGGGATTGCCGCTCAAGTCGCTCAGATCGTGAACGCTTGCCGGTTCATGGCGCCAGATCGCGGGGTCCAAATGGATGGCCCCCACGTGGGCTTCGAGGGCCGGCTGCAGAGCCTGCCTCCCGAAACTGACGGGCCCCGGCGCGGGCAGTCGTGCGATACTTGGTTGGGTAATCCCGGTGAGGTCCATCACGCTCAGCTGCGGTGCGAAGTACTTCAGGGCCTGGTTATGGCGATGCGCCACGACCTCGCCCGCAAGTGCCCTTTCCAGACGCTGCGCGAGGAACCGCTGGGGCTCAAAGTCCAGAGGCCGCTGAGCCATCGTGGCCCTGGCCACACTCCTGAATTTGTCTGACGCCTCGGGAAGAATCTCAACCAAACGTGCCCCCACCACGAGAGCCAGCAGGGCCAACGCCCGCGACGAGCCAACTCGCCCGGGTGAATTGGCCCAGCCCACGAGGCACAGGGTGGCCAGAAAGAAAACCGGCGCCAAGAGTCTCAGTCCCCTGTACCCATCTCCGCCAGAGACGACCACTGCTATCAAACTAGCCGTGGCCGCGAGCCCAAAAATCGCCGTGCGCCTCCCCTGCGGCCCCGCGGCACGGTGCCTGGCCAACCACGGCCCAGCCAGGGCCACTCCAAGCAAGGGGCAGGCCAGCAACCAGGCGCTCAGGTCGGGCCAGGGCCCAGGACGTCCAGCATCCACGAGCGCGTTGCCCACGTAGTGCATCCCGTCCGCAATCTCGTTGAGCGGAGTGTCCGAGCGCTTGGCGAAGTAGGAGTTAGGTGCCCAGGTGCCAAAAGTCCAAAGCCGCCATGACCAGAGTAGGGCACCAACGCCCGCCGCTGCTGCAGCAGGTCTCCAGCGTGCGGGCCCCGAGTTCAAGTAGCCCCGTCCGAGCAAAAAAGCACCGGCCACCACGACTCCCTCCGGCCGCACGAGAATCAAGCTCGATGCAGCCACAAAAGCCTGCAGCTCTTCCAGAGCGCCCCCACCCGATCTCGGAATCACGTGGGCCCCCCAGAGAATCAGAACCAGGTACACGGGGGTCTCAAGCAGGTAGCTCGAACCCTCCGCGAGCCCCGGGCAAAGGGCCAGGGCGACGGGCGTCAAGAACCAGCCCCTGCCCCCCCTGGGAGCCAGGGCACAAGCCATCAGGAGCACGATGTAGACAAGCCCGGTCGTGCGCCAAAGGATCGAGATTCCATCCCCTGGGACCCAACGCAAGGCCAGGGTCTTCAGTCCAAGGTCCAGCAGGCTGGTCACGCTCTCCACGGGCCCCTGGCCCGCTTGGACTTCCCACCCCGACCCTTCTAGCAGGGAGCGGGCTTGGACGAGCAAGACGAAGGCGTCGTCGGTGCTGCCGGGCCGGGCGCTAGCGAGGGCCAGAAGGCCGACGAAGACGACTCCGAGCGCAACCAAGAGTAGCCCCACGGGAGAAGAGCGCCGCATGGATCCATGCTAGCGGGTCGGCAGCCTCAATTCCCAGCCCCGCAGGTAGGCCTCAGCCCGTTCGCCCCATGTGCGATGTTGCACATACGGGGCGCACATGCACAGCGAGCGGTGGGCCAGCGCGCCCCTGCAGAGAGCGCTGGACCCACTCGAGGGGGCCAGGAATCGCCCTCGGCGTTGCCCCAGGGAGCATCTCCCATTAATCTAGGCCCAATGGTGGGTTCTCTGTCTACCCCGGTATAGCGTTTGCCTATGGGGGGCGTCGGAGAATGTCTACCTAGTACCCGTCCGAGCATCTAGTTCATCCCGTTGGCCACCCATCGCCCCGATCTGCCCCTGGGTTCCCTGCCAGCTCCACGCCGGACCCTGTCCCTACTCCCCATGATCAGTCCCTCACGCCGTCGATCGATGAATACCCCCGCCCTTGGTCACCGGACCCCCAGCAGCCAGCCCCAGCAGGATTCACCCAAGCGCTCGATTCGGCGTTCGTTGTCAGGCTCATTGTCAGGCTCATTGTTGGGCTGCTGTGCGATCGGCGCCGTGCTCGCAGGCTGCAACAGCGCAGCTTCGCCTGATCGCGGCACGAACAATCCCGGGGCCGTCATTCAGGACCCGGATACCGGGCGCTATCTGATCGTGGACGCATCCACGGGGGGCGCTGGCAGCGAGGTGCGCGTCGCACGCCACGCCTGGGGCCGCCTGCTCGACGTCTTCGGCATGGACAATACGGGTGCTCGAGTTCTGATGAACGAGGACTTCCTGATCGACCCCAGCCTCGTGACCGACAATATCCACTACGTGCTGGAGACGAGCCCGGTCACTTCGCAGCAGATCCTCGTGATCCTGTACAACGTGGATGACACCAGTCAGGGGGGTGGCCGCGACCTATTCTACAACTACCTGAAGCTGGCGGAATCCGGGTTGAAGCCCGTTGACGACACGGGCATCTCGGGCAGTGGGCTGTTCACCATGGTGCCCAGGAACGCCACCATCATGGTGCAGTTTGACGACCTGATCGACAGCAGCACCCTGGATTCGACCACGCTGCGCATGTTGACCGGCTCGCCTTCGGTGGTGCCCTACGAAGCACGGGTCATCGTGGATCCGAACCACGGCGACCTGGCGGACTACGACGGCAAGTCGGGTATGGAGTTCTACTCCACGCGCATCCTGATCGACATGACGGTTTCACAGTTAGAGTCCTTCGAAACGACCCCTCCGCTGCCCGTCAACGCCATTGGCTTGCCAGCCAGTGTCAACGCCAGCCTCGCCAACGCCGAATTCAGAATCCCCACCAGGACCGACATCATCGGCGGGCAGGACCACCTGCTGACCAACCCCTCCGGGCATCCGTTGGCTACGAATAGCAACGGATCAGTCGACTATGGGTCCTCCACGTGGGACGTCGTGCGATCCATGCGCGCCGGCGGCTCCGAGCCCGGCGATCCGGCTAACGGCTTCCTTGTGGACTCCATGGCCCCCCAGGTGGTCGGTGAGCAGTTTGCCAACATCGCCGGCTTGCCGGTGAGCTTGAACCCCCCTCCAGCCGGCGACGGAACACTGTTCCTGCTACCGGCGTTCGTGTTCCAGTCCTCCTTCTGCGCACAGACTCCTACTGTGGGCGACATCATCACCCAGTCTGGAGGGATCTTCGCTGAGGTGACAGAACAAGCGGCCACGCAGTCAGGTGGAACGGCCAACAACGTCAAGGTGCGCTTGCTCGCTTGGCCCGCCTTGTGGGATTCGCCTGGACTGGACGGCCCACTAGAGTGGATCAACTCGGCCATCGGTCCCGCTCAGTTCCTGTCCCCCTTCGACCCCGCGACGGACTCGGGCACGGAGATGTGCTTCGTAAACGTATTCCCCGCGGCACCGGACCTGAACAACCCGACCGCGAACGTGGCGCCCAGTGCCATGTACACACTGCGCTTCAGCGAGCCCATGGACCCGGTCACGGTGACCGCCTTTGACGCGTTCACTCTGACCCGGGAAGCCGCCCCGAGTGCGAGCTACGAATACGTCGTCGGCACCGTGAACGCATCACAGGATGTACAGCAGTTCACGTTCCTTCCAGACATGCCCCTGGCACACACATCGGGGCTATCGGAGGACTACTTCATCACGGTTCTCGACGACCAGGGCACCGTGCCCGGTCCGACGGATTTGGCCGGCAATGACCTGAGCGTGGCCCTGCCCCAGATAACGCTCACCTTGGATCCGACTGCCGGGCCGCAGAACAATGGTGGCCGCGTGTCGCGCTTCTCGTCCTGGGATGAGGAGGCGCCCAAGGGCAACTCCGCCAATGCGCCCATTCCTGAGTGGGCGGGCCAGATCTCATTCAATTTCAACTCCGTGTCAGGCGCCGGGCGCGAGACGATTGAGCCGCGGGCCGTCTCACGCTTCCAGGGCATGGCAGATCGTCAAAACATGATGATCCAGCCCATGAGCTCGACGGCCTTTGCCCCCAACTTCGTCCAGTCACCCCTGTCGAACTTGGGCTCCAAGACCCAATTCGCGTGGCGCTTCATGGACCTGGGCTTCGAGTTGTACGACGTCTTCCTCACACAGGGAGCGCCCATGGCCAATCAGTACTTCGCCAACTACAACTTGGACGTCGAGGGACTCAACTGGTCTCCCGTTGGTTCCCAAGTGTTGGTCGACAACTTCCCAGGCTTCGAAATCCGACTCAGCCACGGGTTGTTCACTCCGGACGAGTACTTGATCCCCCCGCCCGTCAATCTGCCCGCATGGCCGACGACGGGCATCACGGACATCTTTGACAACAACCTGCTCGATGCTACCGACGATCCGCAGCGCATCGTGCACCCGAAGAACTTGGGCTACACCCTGAACCCGGGTGACATGTACCAGGCGACAGCGACCCTGCCCCTGATGCCCTTCCCCCTCAACCGCGGCGGGGATCCGAGCCAATTCAAGTACTTCACCTACCGTGACACATCCGTCACCTCCCGCGGAGGCCCCAACGGCTGGGGCATGTACCCGTGGCAGTGGCACAACCTGAAGGGCCTCGCGGTGCCCTACACCTTGTGCGCAGGCACTCCGCCCCCCCCGGCGCAGCTGCCCTACCCCTACTACCTCCCGGACAACGTGCAGTCCATTGGCCTGCCCCTGCTGATGGAATTCCGCTGTTGGCAATCCCCGGGAGCCAATGGTGGCAACCGATTCGACACGTCCCAAGCCATGACAGCCTCGACCAAGCCCTACTTCCGGGCCTTCTCAACGGGCGGAGTGGACCAGACTGGTCAGATCATCGTGGTGGACCCCAACAACGAGATCCGCGCCAATGGTGGATTCAACCCGGGTAGCGCGCCTCCCGGTGCCCCGTACTTCGGCTTGGATAACGAAGTGTACATCGGTGCCGTGGACTTCGTGGTTCGTGTCAGTCGAGCCGTGTCCATCTGGTTCCCGGCCACCGACCCGGACAACCCCGGCGGTGCCCCGTTCCTTGCCAATTTCGGCCAATACGTGCTGGAGCCCCCGATCAAGGACCAGCCCATCGGAACCAATATCCAAGCCTCCTTCCGCGGTGCGTTGACCGTGATCGCTGGCTCCGATCCGATCGAGGACGCCCTGACGTTGGACATCTACGGGGACCACTATCTGGAGACGGTCTCGGACTGTTTCCCCGATTCGTTGGAATACCCGGCCATCCAACACAACGACGACCCGTTGCAGTTGAACACTCAAATCGGGTTCTTCAACAACCAGGATCGTTCCTGGTATGACGACCCCTCGTTCATCGACGGATCCAGCTACTACCAGGTGAGGCTGACCTTCACCTCCAACACCCAGACGGGCCTGAGCCCTGAGCTGTCAGCATTTGCACTGACTTGGTCTCAGTGATCCCGTCTCGAAGGACTTGGTGAGGGGTTCGGCCATAGCTGGCCCCCCCACGCCAATCCACCGCTGCCGACTGCAGGCCTGCGCACCTCTCATGGCGGCCCATTCCCCAGGTTGATCCCTGAGGAGCGGGTCGCCTTGCGTTCGGTGCTAGATTCGGGCTAGAGGGTTGGCAACGAAGCCCAATGGTCCATCCATTGCGCCGCAGTTGCATCCTTGCTGAGCAGCAGACGGTAGCCGCGCCGACAGGGGCTGATCGCAACCCATTCGGCCCCAGGCGTCTGGGAATTCCAGTTGGAGTCCAAGATCAGTCCCGCATCCACCTCACTCAATGAAACGGCTTCAAGCACCTGGGCAGCAGCCATGGGCTGCCAAACGAGAGCCCTGCGCCCCGCACGGGCCGTGAGTCGCACGGCATCGCAGCCCGCTGAGTCTGGCTCCTGAAGCTGCAGCGTGGCCACCGCGACCACCCAGGGGGCCTGCCTGAAGCTGCTGCGTGGGGCGTTGCAACCTGTCGCTGCAAACCAGAGCAGGCATAGCCCAGCCCAGTGCGACAGGCCCCTCATCAAACGTCCAAGATGGACTTCTCGTCCGCCGCGGGTGAGGGGTTACTCCAGTGCTCCATTTCTGTGCGAGGAACTCTCGGCGGCAGCAAGACGATGCCGAGCCCGGCCAGCACAAAGGTGCCGATGAAGGCCAGCGAGCTCCACCAGGGGATCCAGCCGGCGGACAATTGGTCGCGCACGGCGGCCCAGTTCTCTGCGGGGACCGGAAGCAAGGTCACGTGCACGCACCACGCTAGGAGCAACACGGCGTAGATGGGCCAGTAGTTGCGCAGGAGTCGCAGCCGAATGGCCTGGGGAAGCGTGATCTTGTACTGCGGGCGGAACAGGTCCTCCGCCACAAGGTTGCCCCACAGCGCCTCAGGACTGTCCAGGTTGCGCCGCAGCACGGGCCCGTAGAAGTTCTCCTCGATCATTCGCACTCGCGAGCGCCACACATCCGCGAGCCGGAAGCGGCGGGCTTCGAAAGTGAGAAAGGCAGATACGAGGGCCATGCCCGCAAGCAGGGTCCAGTGACTGTGCTGTCCCTCACCAAACGAAAAGGAAAGTAGACCCGCCGTGGTTAGAAATGCCCAGTTGGTGGTGTTGTCCAGCCGGATACGCCAGGCGTTGGCCCGATACAATTCACCACGATACAGGTGCACGATGGCGGAGATGTATTCCGGCCGAGTCAGCGGCTCTGATTCCAGGTCCACCGTCAAGTTTGCCGGTTTCCCTGGCCCCGCCGGGGAGTTGAGCTCCGCCCCTTCACTCGCCCTGACGCCTTTGTTGCCTTCCCCGCCGAACATAGAATCAGCCTAGCACCCGGCCCACCTGAAGCCCATGCACGCAGCGCCCTTTTGCATGTGTCCTCGCTCAAACGACCCCACAACCCAACGCGTTCTGGCAACCGTTGACTCCATCCCGAAGGGCCGCGTCGCCACCTACGGGCAAGTGGCGCGAGAAGCAGGACTGCCCGGCAGGGCGCGCCTCGTGGGCCGCATCTTGGGGGAACTGGCCAAGGGTTCCGGGCTTCCGTGGCATCGAGTCCTTCGGGCCGGGGGGATCCTGAGCTCGCTCCCTGGAGCCGGCGCGCTGACCCAGCGTGCAAAGCTCGAAGCCGAGGGAGTCGAATTCGATCGGGCAGGCCGAGTGCACCTGCCCGCCTGCGCATGGGATCCAGAGGGGCCGGCACGCGGTCCTGCCGAGGTCACGTGAGCCAGCCGGGCCGAGGCCGCTCCCCCAGAGAGACGTGAACTGACTGGGTTGGGTGTGCATCCGTTCCGGGAATTGCCCCCAGCTTCAATGAAAAGGGGCTGTCGGCCTGCAGGCCCCCCTCCTCACGCATCGGGAGCCGACGGGTGGTCTCCAACGTCCACAGACGAGGCCAAAGGAAGGAATGCTGATTGTGGCTAGGCCCACGGAACCCAGTCAGTTGGAAAAAGAAGCCGCCCGGCGCCCATTGCTGGACACCGGGCGGGCGATTCGATTCCCACTACTGGGTTAGCTCACGAGGCTCTGGCTGACTCAGCGCAGGACGACGGGGCTGACCACTTGCGTTGTGCCACTGCTGGCTGCCTCGATGGCGGGCAGGGGCAGGGTAGGAATCTGGTTGTAGCCGATTTCTTCGACCGACTCCTCTTGGCGCAGTTCGTCGCGGGCACGGTCCACATAGTCGACCTGCTCGGATTGGCTGGCAAGAACATCCAGCTCGGCCTCCTGGCGCGTCAGGATCTGGTCCAACTTGCCAGTCACCTGGTCCAGGCTGACGACGTCGTAGTTGGTGCACTCGTCAAGCGTGCGCTTGCGCTCGGCCAGCATCTCGATCAGGCGTTCATTGCGCTGGATTGAGTCCACTTGGCGGTTGAGGGCAAACAACTGGGCCTGGAACTGGACCTGCTCGGTCTCGAGCTGGTTCAGGACCTCAGTGAAACGACCCATCTGCTGCTCGAGATAGTCCAGGCTGCGCACTGCATCTTGAGCACGCGCAGCGTGAGCGCTGCGGGTGTTCTTGATTTGACGCACTTTGGCATCTGCACGCTCGAGCGTGTAGTCACCGTCCGGGAAGCGCAGACTCACGAGCCGGAATCCACCGTGGGACTTAGCCGACTGGGCGCGCGCCACGGCATGCGCCTCCTCAAGGGAGGGGATCAGCACGGCCAGATCCTCGTCGGCCAAGGCGACCACACGCGAGGAAATCGCCTGCTCGCGTTGCAGCTGACGGGCCTGGCTTTGAAGCTCGGCCATATCGGAACGAACATCGCTGATGCGCTTGGGGTAGGTGCGCTCCAGCTCGCGCAACTGATTGCGCAGGGCGATCGGATCGTCGATGTGACTATCGATGATATTGGTCACCCGTGAGTGAACCCCTTGAATCAAGGCCTTGCTGCGTTCGGGACCACCCACGACGGCGAGTCCAGCAGCAACCACTCCCAGCCCCAGGCCAGCGATCAGGGTTGTCTTGAAAAACTTCTTGCAGAGGGCAAACATCTGTACTCCTTCAATGAGAATCGTCGCACCCGATGAGCGCACGCCCCCGAGCCCACCCTGTGGGCCCTGACCGGGACGAAGCCTGGGTACGTGAACTTGATGGGATTCCCAACTTGGGCATTTCAGCCAAGCTCAGAGTTGCGAGGAGTCCACAATCAGCGAGAATGAGAGACGGCCTCTGGCGTAGGTAACCCACCTGCCCCTGGCCCTGCCACCCCAGATCCCCTTGAACGACATCACGACTCAGTTCATCTCACGCCTCCGGGCGCGGGACAATGACGCCTGGTTTGAACTCTGGGAGGCCTTTGGGCCCATTCTGGGTGCCCAGCTATCCCGCTGGGGCCGGGGTCGCATCGGGCGCGAGACGGTTCAGGACCTGTCACAGGAGACGATGGCGGCCCTGGCCGGTGCGATCGACCGCCACGACCCCAATCGTGGCGCCCGCTTCTCCACCTGGCTGCTGGCCATCGCGCGCTACACACTCGGGGACGAACTGGACCGGCGGTCGGCCCAAAAGCGGGGCGAAGGGCGCCGCACCCAGTCTCTGGATGCCGCCCACAGCCATGCCAGCGCCGGGCTAACCCCCAGTGCCATCTACGAGCAAGAGGTGTTCGACGCCAAGGTCGAAGCCGCACTGAGGGAGGTGGAGCGCGAGGTGCCCTTCCTGGAGTTCGAGGTGTTTCGACTGCGCATCCTGGAATGTCGCAGCGGCAAGGAAGTGGCTGAGAGCCTGGGCACCTCCCAGCCCACAGTCAGCAGAAAACTGGCCAGCGTGAGAGAGGTCTTGAAGGAGCGACTGAGGCAAACGGTGGCGCGCTTCAGCTTCACCGAAGAGGAAATCGAGGAGTTGGAACGAAATGGGCTCGGAGACAATCCCAATCAAAAGGAGGATCGCTCGTTCGAAGACTCACTGGCGGAAATCTACCACCGCATAGCTCAGCGCCGCGTGTCTTTGGGCTTTGAAAGCGAGCTGCCTTCGAATCCGCACTAGTTGCTACTCCCTGAATCACGATAGCCCAACACCATGATCGCCTTCAGCATCGGAGCCCTAGGAGTCCTACTCAAGGTCCTCGTCACCCTGGCCCTTCCGCTGCTCCTGATCATCGTGGCTGTGCGCGTTGTCGTCTCGATCATTGGCCTGGTATTCCGTGTCCTCCGGCGCGGTGGCGGCTTCATTGGGCTGGAGCTCAGGGAATTGATGCATACAGTTGCCGCGTTCGTCACGGCCAGCGTTACGGGGGTCCTGGCCCTGTGCAACGGCCTCATCTGGCGCATCCCGACCATGCGCCACTACGGCCGAGCCCTACAAGGGGAGTTGGCCTCCGGCGCGGGGAGCCTCTATCGGTTGTGCTTTGGTCATCCGGCACGCCTCGTGGGATTGGATAACTTCGCCCAGGACCTTGAACGCCGAGTCCCGGAGCTGATTCGCAACCCGCTTGCAGCCAGCCGCTCAACGACTGGCAGCGAATCGTTTCCGGGTTACCGCATCGTCGGGACCATTCCCGCCGGCGGCAGTGGTGCGCGTCTGTACCTGGCCGTCCCGCTTGAAGAGACCACCCGCCGTTGGGCCTCCGCCGGCTTGACGAATCCGGGGCAAGTGGTGATCAAGTCTTTCACCCTCGAACAGGGTTCGACCGTGCCCCAAATCGTGCGCGAATCCAAGGCACTTGAAGCGGCGCGCCGCTTGGGCCGTGTGCTGGACCACCACCTGGCTTCCAGCTCGTTTTGGTACGCCATGCCGTTCGTTCCCGGTGAAAACCTAGACGTTGTTGTGCGCCGCATGCACGCCCGCTGTGGCGACGAGGGCCTCGACCGCCAGGCCATGGCGCGCGTCATGGGTTACGCCCGGGACATGCTCGCCACCCTTCACGAATTCCACGACGGCGGCTTGTGGCACAAAGACATCAAGCCCTCCAACTTGATCGTGTCCTCGGACCGCGTGCACTTGGTCGACCTGGGATTGGTCACGCCGCTCGCGTCGGCCATGACGTTGACGACCCACGGGACGGAGTACTACAGAGATCCCGAGCTTGTGCGCCTCGCCATGAAGGGCGTTCGGGTGCATGAGGTCAACGGGGCCAAGTTCGACCTCTACAGCGCCGGCGCCGTGATCTACTCGATGGTCGAAGACGGCTTCCCTGCCCAAGGAAGCCTATCCTCCATCCGGAAGACTTGCCCGGAGGCGCTGGCATGGATCGTGCGCCGCTCAATGGCCGATGTGGATCGCCGCTACGAGAGTGCCCTGGAAATGGCAACGGACCTGGACGTGCTGCTCGCTGCAGCTGACCCCTTCACCGTCAAGCCGGCGGACCTGCCCTCCATGAACGGGGAGTCCAGCGCCGCGGGCGCCGGTGGCGGAGCCCAATGGCTCGGTGCCGCGCCCCAACCGCACTCTTCGGTCGCGCCGCCCCCTTCTCCTTTCAGCACGCACAGGAAAGCGCGCTTCGCATCACGCAAGAACGGCAGCCGAAAGGGATTCAGGGTCATTCGGGCGGGGCTCGTTGCGGCAGTCATGCTGGGACTCCTGTCCATGCTCGGGGCAACCATGGCCCTCCGATCACAGTCTTCCCACTCCGCGCACGCTGGAGTGATCACGGTCTCGGACAGTGGCTCCCAGCGCGGATCGGGTCGGACGGTACGCATCCTTGCGCCCTCGTCTCCAAAGCCCGTCGCCACGCGGAAAGAGCGCTCCACCAAGTCTCGCCTCGCATCCCTACGTGAGGACATCAAGCGCGCGTTGAGTCTGCCCCCCGACAAGCCCATGCTGTTTCTGGTCGGCGCGGGGGTCGACTCGACCGCTCCGCAGGTCGGCCAGGTGGCCCGCGAACTCCGAGAAGCCGGGATCCGGATCACGGGTCAACCAGGAGACACCGATGAGGACTCCATCGAGTGGCTGGCGCAGGCACGCCTGGCCGTAGAACTTGGAGAGCCCAGTGACCCGAAAGCCAGGGAAAGGGTGCGGGAGTTCCTCAACTCTGAGGGGCGGGACTTGATGGGAGTGGTTTGGTTCACGCCTGGAGATCGGCGCGGTGAAGTCATTCACCAGGTCTTGTTGTCCGATCGCTAGTTCCCGGGCAACGCTCCGGGCAGCGCGGGAACTTCCACCCACCAGGCCCGCTCTGATTCCAAGACGCCCTGCTCGTCCTTGAGAACCCAAGGCCAGCGATCGCCGCGCACCTTGGTCGTGTCCTTGGCTCGGCAAATGAGCCGATAACGGCCAGGGCCCAAGTCGCGTGACTTCAGGATCAGGGTATGCCAACCGCCGCGCTTGGGCTTGGCACCTTCACTGAGCGGCTTCTCCTCTAGCTCCGCCAGGCGCCCACGATCCGCCCGCGTGCCCCGCCGTCCTCCGTAGCGCCCGTCCTTGCTGCGTCCCACTGGCCCCTGCGGAGTCTGAGCCTCGGGCAACAGGTACCACTTGACCTCCAAGCGGTGGCTCGCCGGCTCCATGACCTGCACGCGGAAGGTCAGATTCTCCTCGCCTAGGACGAGCGACTGACTTGCAGAGCGGGCATGGGCTTCAGGCTCACAGGTCTCGATAGGATCCACCAAGCGATAGATATCGAGCACGGCTTCCTCCCTGCACGGGAGACAAAAGAATTCTCCCGTGTCCATCACACAGCCGCCCGGTGTTGGTTTCCAGGCGTCACGAGCCTGGCCCGCTGCGCCCTCGTAGACCCCGATTCCCGGCACTCCCGCCTCGATCCAATGCGCCCAAGCCACGGCTTGCTCATCATCGGTATTGGAGACATTGACGGCGTTGCGCACACTGCCCCGCTTGTGGGTCTCTGTGACGTATTCGTCACCCAGGCCAAAGAACGAGTGCCCGAATTCGTGCACGACGGTCTTGACGCTCTGACCACCGATCGTCGCGATCCCCCCACCTCCGGTCCCCAATACTCCCAATCGAACAAACACGATGGCCTGCCCGTCGTGTCCAGGGATCTCAGAAAGCATCTCGCGCACGAGCCCTGCCTCGATGCCCACATGACCGGCGTAGGTGGAGAGAGTCTTGCCCCCCAGCGCCGTGTCGTATTCCCGCCCGAATCCGTCTACACCATCCTCGGCACTCACAATGTTGGCGCGCACAAAGTTGAAGTAGTTCGCGTATTCGGCCAGCGTATTCTGGCGCAGCATGAACTTGGGCACGTCCTGGGCGAGCTTGTCGAAACTCCGTTGCTTGTCCAGCGTGTAACCCTCGCCCATGATGACCACGTCAACGCGGTTGCTCGAATCTCCTGTACGCAGGATATCCGTGGCACCGAGGAATCCGCTCGGGCGAGTGCGACGCTCCGCGGCCCCGGCGACAGCACTATCCGGATAGCGCTCGGCGACCTTCGCAAACGCGCGCCGAGCCAGGGGGTACTTGCCCTTGTCATACAGCTTGACCGCCTCGTCAAAAGCCTCCTGCGCCTCATCCGGCCCATCCTGGACTGCAAGCGCCCGGGCAGCAGGGCACAGGGTCAGGGCGCCCAAGGCCCCAATGATCAGACACCGGTTCGCTGGCCTATTTACTATTTGTCGAAGAGGGCTCTGCATGCCCCCAGCCTAGGGAAACTACAGCCCAGCCGGTGTCACGCCCTGCGCTTTAACGTCCGTCCAACATGGATTGCAGGCGATCAAGCCCCATCACCATGTTGTCCATGGGTGGTCCGAACGAGAATCGCATCCAGTGCTTGAACGGCGATTCCCCTTGGCGCTCCTTGAGTGGGTCCACGTCGAAGAATTCGCCGGGAACGGTCATGACCTTGCGCTGCAGAGCGCGTTCGAAGAAGCCCGTCCCATCGTTGAAGGGCGCGGGCAAGCCCGAAAGGTCGCCCCAGGCATAGAAGGTGCTCGTCGGTTCCTTGGCGAACCGCACTCCCATTTCCTTCAGCCGAGACACCATGACATTGCGTTTGGCGCAGAACACCTCACGCAGCGCACGTGTCTCTTGGTCGGCTCGGGAGGGATCCAGTGCTGTGAGCGCCGCCCTCTGAGCCACGCGCGATGGGCCTCCGTCGATAGCGCTACCCGTGCGCGCCATCGCTTCGATCATGTCTGCCGGACCTAGCGTCCACCCCACCCGCCACCCTGGGTAGCGGTGGTTCTTGGTAAGCCCATCAAAGATCAAGACGGGATCTCGGTTCACGTCTTCCACATGAGCCGCACAACTGACCGGTCCTGCACCGGGGGTGCAGGGCAAGCCAAGGCCAGGGCTTTCATAGATGAAATGACTGTAGAACTCATCCGATATCAGCGTTAGCGACCGTGCCCTGGCCAGCTTGACAAGATCTGCCAGAGCGTCCCCCGCGAGCACTTGACCTGTGGGATTGGTGGGGTTCGAAAAGAGGTAGGACTTGATCTGCTGCACGTCCACGGCCTGCTCAACCTGGGCGGCGTTGACTAGGAATCCGTCCTTTTCCTGCCCCCAGATGGGCACCGGCTCCAGACGACCCACATGGGTCGCAAGCATGTCCTCATAGGCCGTGTAATCCGGCAACTGGTAACCCACCTTGCCGGCATCCAAGGCGGCCATGAGCCGTGTTAGAGCGAGGCGCCCGCCGCTGGCCACGGCGACGTTTTCCGGTCTGTACTGGGATGACTGCCCGGGTCTGTAGAGACGGTTGGCGTAGGCCGCAACCGCCTCGCGCAACTCATCCGTTCCTTCCAGCGGGCCATAGGCGCAGTCGCTGGGGTCCATCTCGCAGTTCAGGATGCGAGGCGGGGCGGCTTCCATCTCGCCCACTTCCGGTTGTCCCTGGCCGAGATTGCACCACTCGGGATGCCCATTGCGAAAGCCGAGCTTGACGGCCTCCGCCACGACGTAGATCACGCCCATGTAGGGCACTTGGCGCAGCGCGCCTAGGGAAGCTGTGGGTCGAATAGCAGGAGGATTAGAAAGTGATGTCATCGACTGGGTTGCAGTGGCCGCGAGCATAGCGCAATCGCCAACCTCGGGTGCCCGGCTTCCGGCGAACTACTTGCTGGCCGGCTCACCAGCCGAGGTGTCGGCCGAGGCTGCGCAGATCGGGCAAGACCCAATCGGGCCGACCGTCGGACAGCGCTTGGAGGACGCTCGTACCCCCCGGGTTCAAGATACAGACCCCCATGCCTGCAGCCCGGGCCCCCACGCCGTCCAATTCTTCTCTGTCCCCCACAAAGAGCACCTCCCCGGGCGCAACGCCCCACTCCGTGCAGGCTCGGATGAACCCAGCAGCGTGGGGCTTGAACGCGTTGATGCCCGGATCCGTAGCCGCCAACTCCAAGCCCACGAGGTCGCGTATGCCTAGGGCCTCTAGCTTGGCGCCCGGGGAATAGTCCGAGAAGACGCCCAGTCGCATTCCCTCTGCCCCTGCGGCGCATAGAAAGGGCCTCAGCTCAGGGCAGTGCAGGGCTTCCAAATGCTTGAGTGGCCGCTCGTGCATCCACTCGTGCACGGTAGCGCGCAGATCGGAGGCAGCCACTCCCAAGGCCCGTGCCGGCTCGCTGTATTGCAGGTCTTCCAACGACTCAGCGGATTGCCCCACGGCTCTCAGCTCCTCGCGCATGGATCGAAACACGCGCAAGTGGCGTATCGTCCGCAGACCGCGCTGCGGAGCGCCCCGCAGGGTGCTCAAAATCAGTCCCCTCAAGAGCTCGAGGGCCATGCGCCGCCGCACGCTTCTCAGTGGATACAACGTCCCGTCGAGATCGAACAGGAGCGCTCGAGGGGTCCAAGTCGGGTGAGGCTCCGTCACGCGACGGCACCCCTAGGGGACACCTGGGCCGGGTCCTGGCGCCGAAACCACAACCACGCGTAGAGCGGGTGTATGACGCTGGAGAAGAAGAACAGGGTCAGGGCGATGCCGGGTCCCAGCTTCGGGTAGAAGTGTCCCAAGACCGCCAGTGCGGTCAGGTGCAGGGCGAACTGCAGCGCCCCCAGAACAATGGCCACCCTCAAGTTGTCCGTCACGAGATAGAAGGTGTCGTTGGCCACTGAGAACGAGACCACCATGACTCCGGGCGCCAAGATGAGAAACAGCGTCCAAACGGGCTCACGGAAGTCCGAGGGGAAGATCTGCACGAGGTAGGGCACCAGGGGCGCGATCAAGAGCACACCTGTCGTGACGAGAGCCCCGCTCCCCAAGGTGGCTTTCCAGTAGGCCCTGCGCAAACCCTTCAGATCCTTCAGACCTACCAGAGCACTGAAATGAGGTAGGGCGGTTCGATTGATGCCCTGCATGAGTGTGCGCACGGCGTCCACGATGCGCTGAGCCAAGCGCATGTACGCCACCCAGCGAGTGTTACCCACTGCACCGAGGACCATCGTCGGCAAGATGTTGACCCCCAGAGCGTGCATGTTCTGGGTGGCACCCAGCCGCAGACCCAAGCGCAGTCCGTAGAAAAGGGGAGCCTCCTTGAGGCGGCCGAGCACGGTTCGCAGGCTCGGCAGGGGCTTGTCACTTCCTCGGGTCTCTCGGACATAAGCGTCCACGGCCAGGATGGACCCGACACAGGATGCGAGCAGCATCCCGATGGCTGGCCCCAGCGCATCGCGCGTGATAGCGGCGCCGGCAATGACTAGGAAGACGCGCACGCACTCTTGACCATTCTCCACCTTGGCCAAAACCAACATGCGGCGCGTTCCTTGGAAGGCGGCACAACATGCGGAGCGGGGCAGTTCAAGCAGTGGAGTGAGGGCGATCAGGGCAGCCACCCAGCCGACCCGCGAGCTGCCATACACCTGCTCAGCGATCCAGGGCAGGGTCAAGGCCGCCAAGAGAGCAAAGGCCGTCCCCATCCAAAGCAAGGCCTTGACCAGGTAGGCGGTCCAAAAAGCCACCTTGTAGTCGTTGTTTCGCGCGGCCGCGGCGGCCAACTGACTCGTCGCCACCGGATACAAGCCGAGATTCACGGAGAACCAAAGGAATGAGTAGGTCGCGATGGCCAGGTAGAACTCCCCCTGTTGCAGGGAGCCCAAGACGTGAGCCAAGGCCAAGGCGCAAGCCAGACCGCCAACGCTGTTGACCATCGAGGCCACCTGCAGGGTCGCGGAGTCCCGGACAAATCGACTGCCGACGAGTCGTTCAGCGAGGCGCTTCATGCTCACGGCTCCGGAATCGGATACTCGCTCGGAAACAACAGGATGTCGTCGATTTTCTCCATCTGCGAGAGGTCGACCTCCCGGTACCCGACACGTTGCAGTTCTTGGAGCGTCGTTTGCTGCAGGTCCCAATGGGGGTGATAGAACTCTGCCAAGAGCTCGGCGAGAATGACCGGCTTGCTCTTCTGAGTCGCGAGCCAAGCCACCATCCCGGCGAGCACCGCATGGTCGTGCCCCTCCGCGTCAGTCTTGATGAAGGACACGTCCTCAATCCCCAGGCGCTGCGCAACCTCACTGAACACCTCGATCGAGACCTGCTCCTCATCGTAGGGTGTCTCGCTCTTGAGCTGGGCTAACTCACTGCGATCAAAGAACAGCTCGCGGACGATCGTATTGCCTCCGAAATTGTGGCGCGGCTTGAAGATCGTTGCGTCGCCGGCCTGCGCCCCCAGGCCGGAGTGAATCACCTGCACACGCGGATTGCCCTCGAAGCGCTGCAAGCAACGTTCGTGGTAGCGCTGCACGGGCTCAAACAAGATGGCTTCGCAGTTTGGGCGCTCCTGCAAGATGCTCTCGGTGAACAGGCCCACATTCGCTCCAACATCCACGAAACGGGATCCATCGGGAATGAAAGGCAGCACGCGCTGCACATCCGCAACGACCCGCGGCCGGTGGTGCTCAGCCCATTCGTCTAGGGTGAGCGGTTTGGGGTCCCGCAGCCGACCGAGAGACTTCAGGAGGCGGGTGACAGTGCGGGAGAGCATTGATGGGCGGGGGCACAAGGGGGTGCAAGAAGAGTATCGGATGGCCGAGGGGTCTCCCCCTAACTTTTCGTCATCCGCCAACTCGTTCGTGAGCACTTGCTGGCCGCCCTGCCCGCGGCTTCACGAGCCTGTTCGCTACGGAGATCGATGGCCCTCGTCCAATGTGCGTGCCAAGGCAATCATGGCGAAGGCCGTACCGTAGGGCTTGTGATAGCTGTAGAGCGGGTAGTCCCAGAACGACCCGTCGGGCTGCGCACAGGCGAGTACAGCTTGGGCGAGGCCCGCTGCGTGCCGCTGACGCAGCCCAGGCGGGCACAGTTCCAACATGTAAGCGGCGTAGGCATGCCCGTACAGATAGAAGTAGCCCGAGATCTGACACCAGGATTCGTGGGGAATGGGCCGTCGCAACCCGGCTCGCTGCAGCCCCCCATGGCGTACGAGCAAGTCGGCCAGGGCACGGTTGCGGTCAGAATCCGAGACCTCCTGACCATGAAGTAGCCGTGCGTACTGACACGCGGGAGTCCTGCACGCTGCACCGGCCGCGCCATTGATAAGCGCTTGGGGTGCGCGGCTCCAACGTTCACCATAGCTGTAGGGACCGTCAGGCGTGCGGCAACGCTGCAAACTGGCGAGCGCTTTTTGGAGCATGTCGTCGGGCACCGTCACGCCTTGGGCCTGAACGCGAGACAACCCCACGAGAATTGTCGCCGTCGTGAAACTCATGGAACTGGCCGCTGGCGGATGGGTCCGGTAGCCCTGCAAGGAGAGATACCCCCAGCCACCGTCAACCGATTGATAGCCCTGCAAGCGAGCAATGAGCTGGTCGCAAGCCTCACGCACTTCTGCCTGCCGGGCCGGAGCAACCGCCTCTCGAAGGCAGGCACCCAAACCCTGTAGGGCATAACCGAAAGCCCAGACGTTGTAGTGCTCGATGCCGCTCTGTCGGCGGACTGCGTAGTGCTCAAGGAGATGCGACAGTCCGCGCTCGAGGGCAACCTGCTTGGGCTCACCGCCGAAGGGAGAATCGAGCAGGGCACACAGGACCAAGCCCGTCGTTGCGACCCGGAAGGCATCCTGCGAACCCGGCGCACTGGCAAGGACCTCATTCGGCCGGGGTGAGTGGTGAGAGCCCCATGCGCCGCTCTTCAGCTGATTCTCCAGCAACCAGCGTGTGCCATGCTCCAGAGCCACCCGCGCCCGCTCAGCACTGGTGCGGTTGGGCACCTCAGTTCGCTGCTGAGCCCAACACGGCCAGATCGCACACAGCGCCAGGGTTCGGACGAGCCAAACCGCGTGCCGATTGAGAAGGGGATATCCCATGCTGAGTCCAGCAACCTGCCAGAGGCCTAGGGCGTCTCCCTGAGCAGCACTCGGTCGCCAGCTTCCAACCCGTTGATCACCAGTACCCCCTCGGCGTGTGCATCCCCAAGCTCCACGTCACGTCGGACGAACTCATCTCCCCCATCAGCTCGCGACCTCACGAGGAAGCACCACGGACCGCCTCCGTCGACGTGTACTGCCCGGGCAGGTAGGAGCAGGGCGCCTTCGAGAACGACCCGCCCTAGGACAACTTGCGCTCGTGTCCCAACGATCACGCCCACCCAAGGGTCAGGGAAGGTCAGGCGCGCTCGGAAGTCACCAGCCGGACTCGGGTAGGCGTCCACCGTCAACGTCCCTTCGCGCGCCGTGGTGGCCATGGCGGGTCGCGCCGTAGCGGTCTGCGCGCTGCGTGCTGCGTTCAGCTGCTCGGCTGGCAACGAGAGGGCCACGCCTACGCGGTCAGCGGGAACTACCAGGAATGCAGGCGTCCCGGCGGGCAAGCGATCCCCACTGCGGTAGTTGGGGCGATCGACTCCTCGCTCCCAAACCCGAATGCCTCCATGCAGCACGACTCCAGCTGCGGGGCTGAAGAGAACCAGGCCTGACTCCACCCGCTGAGCCAGTTCAAAATCGGCACGGGCCCGCGCGAGCAACCGTTCGGCATCCGCAAGCTGTGCCGCCTGCTCGACCCCAGCCAACTTGTGGTCCAGATTCAGCTTGTCAAGCTGGCGTTGGGCCGCGGCGATGCCGAGTTCCATCAGACGCGTTTCACGCGGGTGCTGTAGAACATCCGCATGGGCTCGTTCGTCTTTGTTCAGCTCCAGCTGGCTAACCGCAGCGGCGAGGCCCCGCCGAGCCCGGCTCAGAACGATCTGTTCAACGGCGTCCACGAGTTCATCCTGCGAATACATGGCCTCCAGCTGTGCAAGCTCGTCGCGCTGGTCGTCCACCGCCGCTTGTAGACGCTGCTCAGTCAGTAACTCAGCACGCTTGCGCAGTTCGGTGGCCACCTCTAGGTGCGCCTTGAGACTCGTGCGCTTGTACTGCAAGTCTTCCTCCGCCAAGGCCAAGTTTGCCGCCCGTGCCTGCTGTTCGAATGCGCCCCTCGCTTGCGCCGCGCTCAATGCGCGCTCGGCACGCTGCGTGGCGAGCTGTGAGGCCTCACGCCGCTCGACGGCCGACTCGGACTTCAAGCTGGCGATGCGGTCGCCCTTATTCACGGGGCTCCCGTGGGGCAGGACCTGAGCCAAGACAAACTCTGAAGGGTTCTGGGTCGCGGGGACAGTGAGCTGCTCGCCCCCAATGGGGACGACAACGCCCTGCAGTTCAAAGCTAGCGACGACATCGCGACGCTCAAGGGTCACGATGTCCGCCGGCGCTGTCACAGGGGGTTGGGTGACGGCAGCCGACCCGGGCTGTGTGACGGGTTGGGCCGGACCCTCGGGGCGCAGCACGCTGGCGACGGCTACAACGGGAATCGAAAGCAAGAGAATGACGGGACGCATGCCGACCTGAGGTTGGAGATGAAAACATCCATCCTAATAAGCGTTCCTAGCCGAGGCCCAGTTTCTCACTCCTGCGGCCCGGATCCGCCCCAGCCGAGCCGCACGGGGGGGCAATCCCAATCCGGGACCCCCGGGAGCGTGGTTTTGACCCCAGTAGCGCCGCTTCAATAGCCGATAATAGAGAGACGAGCAACTCTTCCGCTTGCGGTAGATTTGCATGCCTAGTACCTTTGCCTAGCCCCTTTCCGGCTTGATTTGGCCGGATTCGAGCCCCTCCCACGGGATTCCCCATTCCCCGCGGCTCCCTATGAAGACACTCCTGCTGCACGCCCCCGGCGACTCCCCCTGCGACTCCCCTTGGATGGGAGTCCCGGCCCTGGTTGCACACCTGAAGAAACTGGGCTTTGAGCACACCCACCAGAGGGACCTGGACCTCGACCTCTACCACCACTCCTTGGATCCGCGTACGCACGCGCGCATCTGCAAGATCATCTCCGAGGGGGGCAAGCAGCCCGTGGACCAGGCGAGCTTCAAACTGCGCTTCTTCGTGCGCTGGTTCGCGGCTCCCGTCACCCGCCTCCTGACACGCTGGACTCTTCGAGACCAGAAATTCTTCACGCGCTTCCGGGAAGCGACATCCATTGAGCAGCAATTCCCTGAAAAGGGGGTCGTGCGCTACCGCAAGACTCTTCAGCGCGTGCTCAAGCTGATGGGGATCTTCTACTACCCCTACCTCTCCTACCCCAAGTTCTTTACCAAGTTCGAAGAGCGCAACTTCTACGCTGTTCACCTGCGCCTGGGTTACGCCCTACGCCAGACGATGGAACTGGGTCGACGGGCGCTGGAAGATTTCTACGAGCAGACGGTCCTGCCCCAGGTCCAGCGCGAAGACTATGACGTCATCGGGATTTCCGTCTCCGTCTCGCGCCAACTCGAGCCTGCGCTGGTCTTGGCTGATTTCCTCCGCAAGCACGGCATTGGAGCCAAGCTCGTCTTGGGCGGCAGCTACGTTTCAGACACCTTTGATGCAGGCTGGCTTGAGGACTCTGTACTCGAGAAGGTCGACTACGTCATTCGCTACGAAGGGGAGGAAGCTCTGCCTCTGCTTATGGAAGCCCTGCGCGACGATACGAGCACCGATGAAGTCCCCAACCTGCTGTACCTGGAGGATGGCGAGCGCATCACAAACAACCGTACCTTCCTGAAGAACATGGATGCCCTGGAGGCACCCGACTACGACGACCTGGCGCTCGAGAAGTATCTCGACCGCCCGCTGCGCCTGCCCATCATGTCCAACCGCGGCTGCTACTGGGGTCGCTGCTCTTTCTGCTCGCACCACTTCACCTTGGGAACCGGCCGCATGCGAGCGCGCGATCCCGAATTGGTGCTGGAGGACATGCTCAACCTGCAAAACCGCTACGGCGCACGCAGCTTCTTCTTGACGGACGAGTCCATGCACCCGGATGACATCGTGACGCTCAGCGACCTCATCCTCGAGGGCGGGCACAAGGTCAATTGGTCGGGCATGATGCGCTTCGAAGACTGCATGGACGTGCCCTACCTGGAAAAGGTCAAGGCCGCGGGTTGTTACTCGATCATGTTCGGTCTCGAGTCCATCGCGCAGAACATCCAAGACATCATCCAGAAGGGCGTGAACACCGAATTGGTGTGGCGCGTCCTCGAAGACTGCAAGAAGGTCGGCATCAAGGTGCACCTCTTCATAATCCTGGGTACGCCTGGCGAAACCGAGGAGGACATGAAGGAGAACATCGACTTCTTGCTCAACAACGAGCACCTGTATGAGACGGTGCAGATTGCCACGTTCTTGTTGACGGCCAACTCCCCCATGCACACCAAGCCGCGCAAGTTTGGTATTTCCAATGTGACGACGATCTCGGGCCACGCCAGCATGGCCTACAGCGAGAACGCCTATGAGGTCGATCGCGGCCTGCAGCAAGATGAGATCCAACCCTACTTCGACAAGTTGGTCAGCCACCCGCTGATTCTGCGCAAGGACCTGTGGGGCGGACACGGATTCCGGATCTATCAGCCCGATGAGCCCGATACTCCCTGGTCCTACCCGGCAGAGGTGCGAGCAACCCTCGACGCCGCGGGCCTGGCCGATGAGGCTGGACACGTCTGCAAGGCAGGCGACGGCACCATCAATGAAGCGGAACTGAAAGGGCTAAGGGGCGCCGACCCCGCCGATCAGATCAATCGCCTTCCGGTTTCTCGCCCGAAGGACGAAAAGAATCCCAACGTTGCCTAGAAACGCGGCCTAGGCACATCCGGCCTCAACAGCGCGGCCTGCCCTGGGGGCCCGAATCGTCCCGGCCCCGGCTGGCCTAGGGCAAGTCGTCGCGGGCCGCATCCCACAAGCGACTGAGGCGATCCGCCCAGGACCCGGGAATCGATCGCAGACGCTGAATCTGGGCTTGAACTCCCTCAGCATCTTGGCGCCCGATCAGGATACGGCCCCACTCGAAGTTCGCGCGGCCGCTGCGGGGCTCCATCCGCAGGGCTCGCAACAGAGCCTCCTCCGCCGCCTGTGGGTTGCCTTGGCGTGAGTATACGACTCCCAATTCCAACCAGATTGCCGGGTTCAGTTCATTCAGGGCGCGCGCGCGTTCCAGATGGCGCAGGGCTTCACTCAACTCGCCCTCTTGCATACGCGCCTGAGCAAAACCCAGGTGCAATTCAGCTTCGCCAACGACAGCGGCATCCAGTTGTCCGAGGGCAAAGTTCGCGGCCAGTGTCGTTTGCCCCAGGTTGCGAACGGCGCCCTCCCACCAAGCGAGATTCTCCTCCGGGGCAGGGTGAAGAAACCTCCCCACGAATGGCAGCGCAGCCAGTCGACGGATCTGAGCATCGAGGGGAATGAGGGCTAAGTCCTGGAGCACAGTGCGCGGTGACACGCGACCGCGGTAGATCACTTGCAATCGCCCCCCCGGATCGACAAGAAAACTGGACGGCACGGGCAACCGCTCGGGTCGACTACCCGCGACGGAGGCCAGCGCGTCGAGCGCAGCCAGGGATCCTGGCAGGACCCAGCCAGCCTGCCCCGCTGCCGACGTGCGCCGCAGAGCAGCCTGGACGGCCTCGCGTTCGCCGGTTGGGTCCACACACAGCAGGACTGACTTCAATCCCACTTCATCGAACACGGCGCTAGCGGCAGCAAGATCGCTCAATTCGCCAATGCAAGGAGCACAGGTGTGAGACCAGAGAGTAATCAAGACCGGACGGCCTGTTCCGTTTGCACCGCCGGGAGTGATGCCCAAGAACTCCCCTGAAGTTCCGTCGAGCCCAATGACTTCCATCTTGGGCATGGGTGTAGGAATCGCCAGCGCCAAGCGAGTCGCCGAATCGGAATTTTGGACCCTGCCCACGGGCTCTGGATTCAACTCCAACTCGGGCAAGGAAGGCGGGGTCCAGCCCCGAGCCTGACCCGTGCCCTGTCGCAGTTGCCAGAACTGCCCCCTGGCCGGACTCCCGAACGACTCCCAGTCCCCGCCGGGCCAGAGAACGCGCACGTCACGGATCACGCCCGCACCCAGACCAAAATGCAACCAGGGCCCCGTCTGGGCCAAGTAGCCGGAGCCCGCACGTTGGCTACGAACCAGCACCTGGCGTGCCCCTCCCTCAAGGCGCACCTCCACACGCGCGCCGATGGCGCCACGATTGGCCTGAACTCCGTGGAGTCGCAGGGCGATGAAGTCCTTGGAGTTGGCCGTCTGGTTGACCATCAGCCTCAGCCTGGGTTCGTTGCGCGAAACGATCCACAAGTCCTGGTCACCATCCAGGTCCCAATCCACGGGGACCGCCGCCCGACCGTCTTGGTCGAGGTCCAGGCCCTGGATGAATGAAACGTCGGCAAAGCGCCCTGCGCCTTCTCTCCAGCCCCCGAGATTCTGATAGGCACAGTGTCGTTCATGACCACTCCAGGAGTGACCCGAGCGGATCCAACGCGATAGGTTCGACCAACCGGCGCGGTAGGCCTCGTCGTCCTGTCCGGGCTCGCTAGCGACCAGAGGAGAAAGCGACACGACCTGCCGCCAAAAGAAGCTTCACAAGTCTCCAGGTCCGCTGCCCGTCACAAAGCCATTGGGCACGAAGATATCGGGACGTCCGTCGTTGTCGTATTCCATGAATACACCGCCCCAAGCCCAGCGTCCCATCCCCACGCCCGCCTGTTCGGTAGCGTCCCGAAAGCCCTGGCCCGCCTGATTCAGGAATAGGCTGTTGCCGCGTGCGTGCCGCTGCAGGTCTGAACGTTGGGCGGCACTGGCTTGAGGCTGAAAATCCGCTTGGGACGCGACGCGCTGGCCCGCCGAGGAGAACATGTTGGAGACGTGCAGGTCCATCCAGCCATCGCCGTCCACATCTGCCCAGTCCACCCCCATCCCGGCCCCGACATCCGCGACACCCATGGCCTGGGCCACATCCACGAACACCCCCCCATCGTTGCGGTAGAGGTTGTTGCTCCCGAAGTCGTTGGCCACATACAGGTCGGGGTCGCCATCGATATCAAAATCCTCCCAGGCAGCCGCGAAACTAAACGCGTGGTTGCCGGCATCGAGCCCCATGGCAGAAGTCTGATCTTTGAAGGAAAACTCCCCATCATTGAGCAAGAGCAGATTGCGCTGGCCGTTTTGTGCCTCGTGGTAGGGAACGGGGAACGCCTGGCCGTCATAGGGGGAAAGGTAAGCGCAGGCGTAGAGGTCCAAGTCTCCGTCCAGATCCACGTCAGCTGCAGAGATGGAGGTGACCGAGACGGCCTCGTGGCGCGATCGGGCTCGGTACAAGCCCGCTCCACGGTTCTCCATGAAGATCAGTTCATCGCCGACGACGACGACCAAGTCGGGATCGCCGTCCCGATCGAGGTCCACCAACAACGCGCTGCTGGAGGGATCCAGAAGATCGACACCCGCCTGATGCGACACGTCGCGGTAGGTGCCATCGGGTTGTCGCAGTAGCAACCGATTGGGCAAGCCGCCCGGCTGACACAGGTAGATGTCTTCCAGGCCATCCTGGTTGACATCGGCCACGCACAAGCCGTGGTGGCCCAACACCCCCACGCCCAAGTAGGCGTCGATTTGCTCTCGCCACGAGTCGATGCCCGGACGCAATTGATCTCGGAGCATGTCCAGCGGGAGCACAGCCGCTGTTCGGTCTACAAACCCGATAGCACTGGCCGCGGTCCGTTCGTAGTCCTGAAGCTCAAACAGGGTGAGTTGCAGGCCTGACTCCGTAGAAGTCCAGGAACACTTGATGTGAGCTACCCAACCCGTTCGCCCAGCGCCCCCAGCCGCACGCACCTCCATACGCAGGGGCGTAGTCAAGGACTCCTGAGTCCCATGGGTCCCCAATATTTTGAAGTGCACGTCGAGGGACCCAGCGCCGAAACCCTCGCGCAGCGTCACCAATCCTGCGACCAGTGCATCTTGTCCCAGGGCCGCTGCCAGCTCGGACTGCGCACTGACTTCGTAGTCCACAGGCAAATCGCGCTCTGCGTCGGCACGCCGGGCGGGCAACCAACAGACACTCAGCAGGCTGTCCGATGCAATGGCTCGCAGGGAGGCCTCGTTGCCCTCACCCTCCAGGAAATGCGCGATCTCTTTCAGGGCACCATTCACATCCGCGGCCAGGTCCTCCCGCGTCCACCCGCCGGGCCTCGGCTCCAAGTGCCCCGCACTGGTCTGCACCGACAGCGGCAGGTCCTTGCCGGGCTGAAGGGGCACCTCGTCGCGGACATCGTCCTGGGCTCCTGGCAGGGCCAGGGCAGCCAGGGAAAGGACGACTGTCGATTGTAGAACGAGCACGTGAAGCCAAGAATACAGTTCGCGAGCGAGCCAGCGGGCCACGGCGGTCCACTGGGCTAGAATAGCCCTAGCTTATCGTTCTCTCGCAGAGCGGCCACACCTCCCATGGCCTCCATCCCTCCCCTTCCGATTCCGCGCATGCCCGCGCAGCAATCCGTACGTGGCGCCCAACATGGCTAGCCTAGACCGCAGCGCACGGCCTCTGGGCAGTTTGCGGGTCTCGGTCACGGACCGCTGCAACCTACGTTGCAGCTACTGCATGCCTGAGGACAACCAAACATGGTTGCCCAAGTCCCAAATCGCCAGCCTAGAGGAGCTCACCTCCTTGATCTCCGCAGCCACACTGGTGGGAGCAAGCAAGCTGCGCATCACCGGCGGTGAGCCCCTGTTGCGCCGTGGCCTGCCCACCCTGGTCGAAGCCCTCGCCAGCATGCCTGCTATCCGCGACTTGGCCATGACGACCAACGCGGTCCATCTCGCGGACCAGGCTGAGCCCCTGAAAGCGGCCGGACTCGATCGAATCACGGTCAGCATGGACAGCCTGCAGGCCAAGCGCTATGCGAAGGCTACACTGCGTGACTCCCACGCGGACCTTCTGAAGGGACTGGAAGCAGCTCAGCGTGCAGGCTTCTCGCCCATCAAGATCAATACAGTTGTGGTGCGGGGTAGCAACGAAGACGAGCTGGGGTCCTTGCTGAACTATGCAAGACAGCACGGACACCAAATTCGGTTTATCGAGTACATGGACGTTGGCGGTGCCCTGCAGTGGGATTCCAATCTCGTCGTACCGCGCACCGAGATCCTCGATCGCTTGGAATCCGAATTGGGGCCCATTCAGTCCCTGAGCAGCGAAGACAACGCACCCGCCAATCTCTACGCGCTCGATGACGGAACGCGCTTTGGGATCATCGCGTCGGTGACGAACCCGTTCTGCACTGCCTGCGATCGTGCTCGATTGACCGCAGACGGCCGGCTGTTCACGTGCCTGTACGCCGCTGAGGGGCTCGACTTATTGACTCCCCTCCGGGCAGGCGCGAACAGAGAGGAAATCGCCACACTCATTGACCGGCGCTGGGCGGATCGTGATGACCACGGCGCGGAGGACCGTCTGCAACAGCCTGACCGTGGCCCCCTTGCGGACAAGCAAGCCCTGCGCGATCAGCCCCACCTTGGCATGCACACCAAGGGCGGCTGAACTCACCCGTCAGTCGGAAATCCGCCGGCCATTGCGGTACAGACCCGTGCGCAAGTCGGTGTTGCCCTGGATGTCGAAGAATTCCCAGGATCCTTCACGCAATCCACGCACGTACTGACCGCGTTCCTTGATCTGGCCAGTGGAGAACCAGAGCACCCAGTTTCCCCCAAGCTGCCCATCGGAAAAGCTCTGCTGACTGCGTCGCGCACCGTTTGGGTGCCAGCCATTCCACACTCCTTCGCGCTTGCCATCTCGATAATCACCGTTGAGTACCAGTCCGCCAGACGGTGCCCAGAAGCTCCAGTTCCCGTCTCGCAAGTCGTTGCTGTAGTGCCCACTGCTGCGCGGCTCACCCCCTTCATAGGAAGTCTCCCAGAGCCCGGTACGCAGATCGTCGATGACCCAGCCCCGCACGAACCGCAGGGGGTCCAGGTGCTCCACGAGTTGTCCCGGCTCTCCCGCAGACCCTGTCGCAATCCGCGCCGACTGGGCGCCCCGCGTTCTTTGTGCGTCATCCGGGTCCGGCTGGGCCCCTTGCCGTTCTTCGGGCGAGTCACCCACACCATCCAGGCTGAGTGGAGCGTCAAGCAAGGGCGGACGCATGAGTTCCAAGTCCATGCCCCCGGCCGTGGATCCCGCTGCCAGTTGAGGATCAGCGCCCCCCTCCACTCCTGCCGGCGGCACGCCTCTCGGCTCACCTGCGCTCAACAGGTCGTCTTGGCGATAGAAGCTGAAGTTCCAGAGCAGCACCCCTCCCACGCAGGCCACCAAGGTCCAGAGGTGCAATCCCCTGAACTCGGCCTGCCGCCGGTGGCCATCCAATGCGGACGGTCTCTTGGGTGAGAATGAGTACATGGCAGGCTCAGACCCCTAAGGCGCCAAGCCCTCCTTCCTCGTGCGCCCCTGCTGCTGGAGGTCATTCAGGAGTCGAGTGATCTGACCATCCAATGCAGAACCGCTAGGGTTGATGGCCTGCACGTATCCGGCTGGATCGAGAACGACCAGTGTTTCTTGCGCGGGCATGTGCCAAGCCCAGGCCGCGCCCTGCTCGGCCTGTCCGGATTCCCAAGCCTGATGCCCGCCAGGAAGTTCATCCTCAAGGGCGGCCTGCAGTTGACCTCGAGTACCTCCTCGGTGAACTCCGACCCAAGCAAAGCGGGAGTCCCAATAGCGTCGTTCCTGAACTTGAGAAAGCGCCAGTGCCGCACCGGCGTCTGCCCGGTCGGCGGCGGTGAAGTGCACGACCACAACCTGTCCACGAAAGTCGGAAAGTCGTATCTCGTTGCCAGCCAAATCATGGGTCAAGAAATCGGGCGCTAGGGCGCCCACCTTCAAGTGGGTCAACCTCCATACGTCCGCCGTGGCGCGAGCCGCGACGGGCGTCCCTTCAAAGCGCTGAATGATTGAGTCGTAGAGGGCCAAAGCCTCGGCCCGGCGTCGCATTGTCGATGGGCTTGCAGCGCTCCTCTGACCGCCGCTCCCGGACCATGGGGCGAGCAATCGCGCGAGCACGAGTTGAGCCTTGGCTCTCGCAATTGGCCTGGCGCTAGCAGCGTTGGCCAGGTCCCGCACGAAGAGTTCGACCTCTCGAGCCGCCAAGTCGCTCTCGTCTGACAAGAGCACCAGGGCGCGCTCATTGTCTATGGCCACTTGCGATTGAACGAGAACGTGGAACAACTGCCGCCGCAGGTCTTGGAGATCGAACGAGAGGATCTGGTCTGCTTGCACTGCGTGCAGTTCACGAAAATGGACCAAGCTAAATTCCGCGGCTGCACTACAGCCTCCTGCGGCCAGCGCATCCATGGCCTGGCCGATGAGCCGTAGCTCAGGGCCCGAGCTGAATCCATGGACTGTCTCGCGCGGTCGAGCCTCAGAACGAGCACCCACCTTCTGCGCCCGCTGATAGGCCTCCAAGCATTCCTCGAACACCAGACGCTGAGCTACCTGCCGCGACCCCATTGGAGAGGTGTCTTGGGTTGGGTTGGCGGCTGGTGCCATGGAAAGGCCCAACCCAGGAAGGCCCAACAGAGGGAGGCTCAGCCCTGCCCAAGCGGTAAGGAGCAGCAGCAGCCGGAGGCAAACTGGCGCTCGAGTCACAGAGTGGACCGCGAGTGGAAACTGTGGCGCACTGCGCCACGAGAGTGAGTCGTGACTAGACATGCTTCGGTGAACCGGTACGGGGATCCTCGACAGACGACTCCCGCTTCTAACCTTCAGAGGACCAGAATTCCAGGAGTGCTTCTGTGTCCCCAACATTGCGCCCGCAGCACCCTCCCGGGGGCAAAAAAGAGAGCGGCGCTACCCAAAATGGGTGGCGCCGCTCGCGTGCTTGGTTCTCACCAGGCCCGGGTGGACCCGGTGAGAGCCGTCAGGCTGATCAAACTAGTTGATCGTGCCGGAAGTACCCTTCGAGAAACGAGAGGGGTTCATGCCGTCACGGTGCCAGTACTGGAAGCGCCAGGTGTTGCCGTTGCAGAGCATGCCACCGATGGTGGGCACGCCGCCGCCGGGGGCAGAGTTGGCGTTCAGCAGATCGACGCTGAAGCTTCCACCGGCAGAAATCGCGCCAGCGTCAGCGTTGTAACGCCCAATCGTGGAGCCGATGAGGCACAGGTCGGAGACACCCGTGGGGCTCGCCGTACTGGTGCCGAGACCGACCAAGGGGTACGTGAACTGGTTGGCGAAGGTCGTGCTCAGGTTGAGCATGATCGAGCCACCAGAGCAATCACAGGTGCTGAGAGTCACGTCGCCTTGGTTGGCGGCGTTGGTATCACAGAAGACCGTGTTGCAATCACTGCCACAGTTCGAGGAGGAGTCCGTGTAGAACACCATGTGGAACTGAGCACCGGGGTTGTTGCTGGCAGCACCACACCCACTGTTGTTGGTGTAGCCACCGAACCAGTAGCAACCCGGCGAAAGCGGGCCACCGGCGTCAATACCGAAGAAGTCCTCGGTTCCGAGAGCACTCGAAACAGTAGCGGCACAGGGGTTCGAGAACAGGGGCTCGTAGACAGTACCTTCACCCTCGGGGGTCCAGGTGATGTCGTGGCCGTCCAAGAAGGGACCCGTGGTTCCCAAGTCAGTGGTGTTCCAGGTGTGACCCCAACCGAAGGCGTCAAGACCAAGACCGCCGCCGTCGTAGCCCGGGGCGCAGGTGCCGCCATCGGCTTCCATGCAGACCTCGTAGCCACCCAGGCTCAAGTCAAACGTGCCCAGCCAGCAGAAACCGCCAGCGGGGAGCATCATGGTCGGCAGAGAGCCGGCTTGGTTGACACAGTTAGCCGGAGCCGACGGGATGTCGCAGGGAACGTAGCTGTCGTAGAACGTAAAGTCGAACGCGACAGGCGCTGAAGAAACGGAGCAATAACCGTAGTCGAAACCGTCGATCAGGTACGAGTCCTGGGGACCCGCGTTTCCGGTCTGGTTCGTGTTACCGGTTCCGGGAAGAATCCCTTCGTCGATACCTTCCTGACCTTCCCAGCCAACACCGAAGTAACCGGAGCTGACGTCGGAACGGAAGATGATGTCGGGGCCGAGGTTGGCCTTGGAGCCTGAACCACGCGTCCAGGTGCCGGTGCCCACGTGGAAGATACCGGCATCCTTGACGGGGCCGAGCATCTTGTGGGCGCGAAGCTGAGACTGACCGTTGGCGGTCGCACAGCAGAGAATCACGGCACTGGCCGAGATAAGAGAAGAACGAAGCATTTACCAATCTCCTGTGAGGATTGAGAAAGGAGAGAACATACCTAGGTATACGATCCCCGTCGGAAGCCACCCACGCCAAGCACCGAGGTGCCGGGCCCAAGAGACTGGCCAGCAGGGCAGGACCTTGAGACGCAGCGGCAAACACCGCTGTTCCGTCCAGTCCTGAACAAAAGGTAGCGGGTTGAGGGGATTTGGGGGGCTCAAATCCAAAAACTAGGAATTCCTTGCTTGGGCCGTGATCTGGGGAGTTCACCGGATTGCCTCCATGCCAGACGAGCAGTCCGAAGAGCGGCTGAGAGCCATGCATGGCCGTGGGTGACTATTGGGCCACTCAGGGGCGTTTCGGACGAGTCTTGGGGCCCGCACGGACGCAATCAGTTGCCCGGGTGGTCAACGCCTCCAGCGGTTCCCATCTTGAGACGCTCCGGGACCCATGGGGATCCCCTGTTCACGTGCGATTCGGCGCGCGATCCGCATCTCATCCTGAGCCTCCTGGGCTCTGCCCAGACGCCCGAGTACCTGCGCCAGGTTCCAATGCCCGCGCAAGAAATCGGAACGCATTCGAATGGACTCGCGCAGGCCGATCTCCGCCTGCTGGAGTTCTCCCCGTCGCGCGTGCTGGAGGGCCAAATTGAGATGGGACATGTAGCTCTCCTTGGGCCGATCCCAGGCAAGGACCAGGGACAACAAGCAGGTACCGATAGTCAAAGCGCGGCCGACGCCCCCCATCCGTCGCTCGTCGCTCTTGCCTCTCATCAGGGCGTCGACCCCCAACCCAGCCAGGAGCAAGCAGCCAGGAACGAGTATCAACCGGAATCGGTCCGTCACGAGAAAACCGAGCAACACGGCCAGCGCCATGCCATTCGCCACGTGCAGCAGACCTGCCCCCCGGCGGCGTGCTGCCGAAAGAGCGCTGGCCCCCACGGCCAGGGAAACAGTGAGAGTCCAGCCCACGGGAGTCCATCTCAGGATCGGAGACCAGCGCTGGGCTTGATAGGCATTCCGGTCTCCTGGGTATTCAAAGCTCTCGACGACCTGCCGCAACTTGAGACCGAGCAGCGCAAACCAGTCGCCAGGGTGACTCGCGATCCAATGGCGCGCCTTGCGGTAGTAGTGGGAGGACAACTCGCCCGGCTCCAGGCGACGCCCCACCTCGCCGCTGGCTTCTTGGGAGAAACCGCGGAGCATCTGGTCCGGAGTCATGAGCGCTTCCGCAGGAATTCCGGGAGGCGGATGGATGCGCCCGTTTGCTCCAGCGTGATTGCCCAAATAGAAATTGATGCCGCCTGAAGCATTCACGAGCACCGGCTCCCCGCTCGCCAAGAGGTTGTGCCCTGTACTTGGGGTGAGAGCTAGGGCGAAGCCCACTGCGAAGCCGAGCAACACGGATCGGGATCCCTGTCGCCGGCGCACAACAACGACCAACCACGCGAACAAACCCGCCCCGGTGGCAAGAAAATAGGCGCGAGCCACAGCTGCCAGGCCCAGTATTCCGCCAGCACTCACACCCCTCCTGAAGCCTCCACCGTCTGCGGCCCGCTGCAATTGCAACAGGCCCGCGCAGACGAGGAACAGGTGCAGCGTCTCGGATAGCAGGCACTCGGAAAAGAAGATCAAGGGGCCGTAGAATGCGCACAACAGGCCCGTTGCAAGACCGGCACGAGCGCAAAACAAGCGCGTGCCCAGACTGGCCAGGATGGGTACCGTCGCGGCGGAGAGGATGCCTTGCAAGACGACGGCCACCCAGCGTGAATCGCCGGTCAAGCTGTAGAGCCCTGCTAGGAAATAGGGATAGAGAGGCGAAAGGAAGAACACCTCCCCCGTACTCCATTCACCGCCTGCGATGCGCGCGGCCCATTCGTCGTAGACGCGATCGTCGGTATTGACGGCCAGCCAAAAAGGGCTGCCCGCCGACGCGAACCACGCGCTGCCCCAGCGCAGGATCAATGCGATCGAGAACAGGGCCCATAGCCACCTGCGAGAGAGGTTCGCAGTTGGATCTTGGGGGGCGGGATTCATGAGTCCTTTCCTCCGAGCACTCTCGCTGCGCATACACCGATGGGCAAGACCCGAACTTGACCCAGGTAGGCCCTGGCTTCGGGCATACCGAACCCGACTTTCTCCGCAGCGAAGGTCAACGTCCAGTCCGCCTCAATGGTCGGTTCCCCCGGGCGTCCCGAATCGCTGTCCAAGCCCGAGGGCAAGTCGATCGCTACCGTGGGAATTCCAAAGCGCCTGCGCGCCAGATTGATGACGGAGATTTGGCCGTCCAGCGGGGCGCGAACGGGACCCTGAAACCCGGTACCCAATAGGGCGTCCACGAATACGCTCGCATCGCTCCAGACCGCAGGTGGAGTGGGCTCCGATTCGAAGGTGGCGAGAGGCAGGATCCTCACGCCCAGGCTCTCGGCACTGCGGCGATTGTGTTGTGAGGCGCCAGCAGACCCGCCGCCGGGGTGCGTACATTCCACCACGACGGGAACGGACCTGGCCTGCAATTGGCGCGCGATCACAAATCCATCGCCGCCGTTGTTTCCAGCGCCGCAGAAAATCCGCACGGGCCCTCCCCGCTCAGCCGCATCGGTCCGGTAGATCGCCTCGATCTCCAACGCGGCGAGCAAGCCCGCGTTTTCCATGAGGACTCGCACGGGCAGGCCGTGCACCTCGCTGGCCAGCCGATCCAATTCGTGCGCCTGAATCCGGGTCAGACGCTGCATTCAAAAGGTACTCGGGTCGGCCGCCTTCCAAGCCTCTTCGTAGGCCGGAGGGACGGGTTCGGCCAACAGCGCACCGCGCTCCAGATAGGCATAGAGATCGCGGTACGAGCAGACCTCCTCGGGAGCCACGCGTTTCTGGATGTGCTCCGGAAGCAACTGCTCCGGACCCGCGAGACCCGCGGCTCCGGCCAGTTCCATCAAGCTCCTTACGGTGCCCCGTTGAAACTGTTCAACGCGGCGCGCCTTGTCATCCACATTCAATCCCGACTCGAGGGTCTTGTCCTGGGTGGCCACACCCACGGGGCAGGTGTTGGCGTTGCACTTGCGAGCCTGTATGCAGCCCAGCGCGAGCATCATGGCTCGCGCAGAGAAACAGGCGTCAGCTCCCAAGGCTAGTTTCTGAGCCATGTGAAAACCCGTGGCGATCTTGCCCGAAGCGAACACGCGCACGCGCTCGCGCAGCCCGAACCCGACCAACGCGTTATGAACCAAGATCAGCCCTTCAACCAGAGGGGCTCCGACTGCGTTTGAGAACTCGAGGGGGGCAGCTCCGGTACCACCTTCCCCACCGTCCACCGTGACAAAATCCGGCCACCGATCGATTGCGATCATGGCCTTGCAAATCGCGATGAACTCCTCTGGCCGACCGACGCAGAGCTTGATGCCTACCGGTTTGCCACCCGAGAGTTCGCGCAGGCGCTGCAAGAACTCCAGCAAAGTCACGGGATCTCGAAAAGCGGAGTGGCCGGGGGGAGAGAGCACATCTTGCCCTTGCGGCACAGCTCGAATGCGCGCGATCTCGGGCGTCACCTTGGCTGCCGGCAAGATTCCTCCGTGCCCAGGTTTGGCCCCCTGGGACAACTTGAGCTCGATCATCTTGACGGCCGTGAGACCTGCGGTGCGCTCGAACGCCTGCTCGTCGAATCCCCCCTGGGAACTTCTGCAGCCGAAGTACCCCGTGCCGATTTGCCAGATGAGGTCTCCTCCCCCTTCGAGATGGTACGGGCTGAGGCCGCCCTCTCCTGTATTCAACGCAAAGTCCGCCTGCCGCGCACCGCGACTCAGGGCCAGAACCGCACGCGATGAGAGTGAACCGAAACTCATGGCCGACGCATTGAGCAAGGACAACGAGTAGGGCTTGTCACAGTTGCCCTCGCCGACCCAAATACGGCTGGGCTCACGTCGCGCGTGACGTGCGTTCAGGGAATGAGTCAACCACTCATATCCGACCGCGTACACGTCGCGTTGGGTGCCGAAGGGAACCGTGTCGCGTTGTCCCTTGGCGCGTTGATAGACCACCGAACGCAGCTCCCGACTGAAGGGCATCCCGCCGGTATTGGACTCGACGAAGTACTGATTGATTTCCGGTCGCACGAACTCCATCAGGTACCGCCCGTGACCGATCACCGGGAAGTTGCGCAGAATCGCCCGGCGACTCTGCAGCACGTCGTGCAGCGCGACCAGGCACAGCAAACCGACAGGGCAGGCCGCGTAGACCCAGGTGGAATCCCAGAAACTCAAGCCCAGGGTGATCACGAAGGCGCTGGCCAGCCCCACCAAGATCGCTCGACGAATGGGCATGGTCAGGGTAGTTCCAAGAGGACCTGCAGACGCAGGAAGTCCACATCGCGGATCTGAACAGTGATTGCGTAGCCTTCCGTAAAGGACAGTGAGCGCCGGCCCGCACGCACGGTGAGTGTGGGTCCATTAAGTTTGGGACGTTCGCCTAGGGTACGCGTGGGCAAGAAACCCGTGACATTGAACTCCGTCAATTCCACCTCCATCCCTGCGCGGGAGACACGCAAGACCTTGGCATCCAAGCGCTTGCCGATGTGCGGCTCCATGTACTGGCAGACTTTGAGGTCCTTGACCGCGACCTCGGCCATGCCTGCCAGGTCAGCCTGGACCGAGCAGTGGGCGGCGACATCGTTGAGGTCCTCTACGAGGGCTTGGGTACGCAACTCCTCCGCGGCTGCCGTCCCATCCCCCTCGACGCGCGCCAACCAACGGTGAACGAGCAGGTCGGGGTAGCGGCGAATCGGTGAGGTGAAGTGCAAGTAAGCCTCGCGCGCCAATCCGAAGTGCTTGGCCACATCCTCGTGATCCTTGACTTCATAGACGGCCCGCTCCACCAGCCCCATGATGCGGCCGAGCAGTGCCTGCGCGTTGGGTTTGCGACGAGCGGCTCGAATCAAACGTCCGATGTCCCGACCCGTGAGGCGCTCCTTCTCGGGCACACGAATGCCGTGCTCCGCCAGCACCTTGATGACTCCCTCGAACTCCTCGGGGTCCTTCTCGGGGTGGACGCGATAGATCGTCGGAAGTCCCTTGGAGCGGAATAGATCCCCAACAGCCTGATTGGCTGCCAGTGCCGTTTCTTCGATCAAGGTCTGCGAGAAGTAACGCGCTGCATCGACGATGGCTCGCACTTCATGCTCATCATCGAAGAGGAAGAGCTTCTCAGTGGACTGAATGCGCAAGGAGCCGCGCGCGTCGCGCAGTGCCTGCTGACGACGTGTCCAGGTCTCGAAGAGCCGCAGGTCGGGTTCGAGGAACGCACACTCGCGCGCTTCGGCTGAATCCGTCCCGTCTAGTAACTCTTGCACGCCCTTGTAGGTGTTGCGGTGAACGCTTTGAATCACGCTCTTCGCCACACGCGATTCCAAGCGCTGCCCGCCCGCATCGAAGAGCATGAACACGGAGTAAGCCAGGCGAGGCCTGCCAGGGACCAACGAACAGAGTTGATTGGAGAGCCCCTCGGGCAGCATCGGGATAACCTGATCAGGTAAGTAGACACTCGTGCCACGGGCGAGAGCTTCTCCGTCCAAGGCTGTACCCGGACGTACATAGTGCGCGACGTCCGCGATGTGCACGCCCACCTCCACCTGCCCTTGGCCGCGCTGCTCGATTGAGATCGCGTCGTCAAAATCCCGTGCACTGGCACCATCAATGGTGAAGATCCGCTCGTTGCGCAGGTCCAATCGGCCCTTGAACTCCGTTGGGTCGGGGTCTCCCGGAAGGCTGGCAATCTCTGTGCCGACGTCCTCTGGAAAACGCAATCGAGCTCGAAATGAGTGCAGCAACTCAATCTCGTCCGAATCGGGATCTCGATAGCAGGGCGGCCCGGTGTTCATGGAGCCCGAGGCATCGGGACGCGCATCGATTCGTTCGCGCGAACCGTCGGCCGAATCGCCACGGGCACACAGTTCATCGGCGCTCCGCTGCCCCTCGATCGTCCACCCCCGCTGCGCAGGACCTGGCACTTCCTCGTCTTGGTCCCCGCGCGAGCGGCGTAGATCCTTGAAGCTATTGAATTTCTTGCGGTCCGGGTCGGCCATGCCCCCATCCTCCCAGCCCCAGTCGGCAGCCTCCACGGCCGATTGGAAAAAGATCGAGAACCCGCGTGCAGGCGGCCCTCGACTGACACCTCTAGCCCGTGGGCGGCAAACGCTCGCTGCAGGCGTTGGGTCGGTGGCTAGTTGAACCGGAAAATCTCCACGATGTCCGACAGGGAGAACCCACTTGCTGTTCCCCCGCCCACAACAAACATGCGGCTCCGGAAGCGCACCGGGAAAATGCCGTGGCGCGCGGTGGGCATGGAGGACTCGAGGCGCCAGGAGTCCTGCAGGGGGTCGTAGGCCTGAACGTCGTCATGGACGACGCCGGATTCCTCTCCGCCCATGATCAAGAACTCTCCCCCCATGAACACGGCCCGCCCCACGCCGCCGCGCGCCAGTGGCATGGGTGCCAGGGGGGTGCCCGGGTCGTTGGAAGCGGTCCAGGTTTGGGTGACCGGATCGTACCTTTGCACAGTGTCGTAGCCGGGTTGGGGCCAATTCCCGCCTCCGCGCCCACCGAAGACCCATAGTGCGGATCCATCACTGGCTGAGGCGGCGTGATTGCAGGGCCGAGCCATGTCCGGCAAGGACTGTCCGCCGGCATCCCATGTGTCCGTGACCGGGTCGTAAACCGAAAGGTTGCCCACAGTCGAGCTACCCACGATCCCACCACACACGTAGATCAATCCGTTCACGGAGGCTGAACTGCATGACCCACCCGCCCAGGGCATGTCCGTGCCAACTGCCCAGGAATCCGTGCTCGTGTCGTAGATCTGTACCTTGCCCGGTGAGCCTGAGCCCAACCCTCCGAACAGCAGGATCTTGTCTTGCCAAACCTCCGTCGCGTGGTGGTCCCCGGGGAACGGACGCGCTGCCCGCGAGGTCAACCATTGCCGTGAAAGCAGGTCGTAGACCTCGGTCTGCGGCCCTCCCTCGCCGAGCACAAACAACTCTGTCCCGACCACGGCGCAACTCACCTCACCCAAGGATGAAGGTGCCGACGGACCCGCGTTCCAGTACCCGGGCATGGTCCCCGCCTGGGCAGGAAGCGAGAGGAACGCATCGCTCATGATGCTGGCATTCAAGCCCTCGCGTACGACGACGTCGTAGAGGGCATCCACGTTGTTTTGCGCCAAAGGGGGCAGGATGCCGCGAATGCGTTGTGGCGTGACCGATGTAATCGCAGCGGGGATTCCATCGATGGTGACGGTTGTGGAGCCAGGCACGAACCCGGACCCACCGATCACGAAGGGTGTGCCCCCAGTAGAGGGCGCTCGCCAGGGACTGATTTCGTAGGCCGTCAATCCACTGGCCGCGGCGTCGCTGGGCAAGAGGAAACGCAGCCGGTTCAAGCTGTAGTCGACCGAGACAATCGTCCCTCCGGGCCCTAGCGCCAGGGTTAGGCCACCGGTTGCGGGAGTAAGCCACTGGGTCGACTGAACAGACTGACCGTCGCTGTCCAACTCGATCAACATCTGCCCCGTATTCCACTTTTGCGCGACCAACCAACCCCGCAACTGACTGTTGAAGGTCGTCGAGCGGTACTCCCGGAGCCCATTGACCGACGACGATAGCTTGATCAGGTACTGGGAGAAATCCTGATCCGATGGCAGGTTCTCGCCCTGATAGATGTACTGGCGCGGATCTGCAAAACCGCGGCTCCTGTTGGCATGTCCGTAGTAGGCGTTCTCTTCGATCCAAAGCAGTTCGTCGTCCGCGAATCCGTGCTGACCCGAGTCCGTGGTGGGCCCCGTTGACTCGAATCCATAGCCGAAGTTGGGACCGTTGTCGGTGGCGTAGACGGACCCCGATGTCATTAGCGCCAGGTCGAATCCGTTGCGTAGCCCGTGGGCGTAGCTGAAGACGTCCACTCCGGGGGCCACATCACTGCTCTCGCCAAAGACCTGGTCCGTCACGGGATTGCCGGTTGCCCGGTCGACATAGGTCACGACACCGTTGAAGCCGGGCTTGGACGTGAGCGCTTTGATGATCGAACCCGACAGCGGCGACTCATCCAGATCCCCAATGTTGGGGTGCTTCACGCCCGCGTTCGTATTCCCTCCCACGCAAACCAACAGATCCCCGTTGTTATCGAACACCAGTCCATTGATGCCGTGATCATGGTTGGACACCGGCAACCCGCTCACCAGGGGCAGCGGACTGTCGAAGTTAGGTCCGGTGAGGACCGAAATTTCTCCCGTGAATGGAGAGGGCCCCGAGAAAGAACCGCCGCCATTCAACCAGTGCTCCCCGTGTCCCACATACAACTTGACCGGGCCCGCTGGATCGTCGTACGGGTTGACTGCGATCCCACACAGGTCGAAATTCGTGAGACCGCTGACACCGGGATGCAGAACGACGCCCGCCCCCTGCAGGTACCAGTCTTCGTCAAAGGAGAGTTCAGCCACTCGGCCATCAAGCAGCCCGACGTAGAGCTTCCCATTGGGATGGAAGACGGCGCAGGTCGGCCCAGTCAAAGTCACGTCGCGGTCGGTCAGAGGATTGAAGACGATGGGGACGGGCCCGTCCGGGAGGTAGTCGAACTGCAGCGCATTGCTCACTCCGGCAGGCGTCTCAACCGTGACTGAGATCTGGCCTTGGCCAGGAGGCGAGGTCAGTTCCAGCTTGCCGTCTGCCCAACTCACGAGATCGGCCAGGGCGAAGTCTTGGATCGCACCCCAGTGAACAACGGTTTGACTGGGAGGAAAGAAACCGAACCCCAGTAGGCTAATCAGGTTCCCACCACTCTCGGCACCGGTGGGAGTGATGGCATGCAGTGTGGGGACCACTCCGCTCTCATCGTGCGTCAAGGCACCGTCGAAATTGGGATCCAGCACGCCGTCGACCGTAACGTCCAGGCCCAGGGGGACTTGGCTGAGATCGGCGACGGCCCAGCGTACCTCGAGGCTGTGGCTGCCGGCTGCCACGTTGAGCAGTCCGGTGACCAGGCTGCCGTCCACGAGCACGCGGTTGCCGTATCCACCGAGCGGCAAAAACTGCAGTTGCGCGGCACTGCCGAGCACAAAATCTGACTGGGCGCGCACCAAGACCTCCGTGGTGAGGCCGCTACCGGCCAGCGACCCGCCACTCTGGTCCACGTTGTGGTCCGCGCGACGTTCGACGAATGCGGGCGCCCCCAGCACCGCATCCAGCAGGGCGCCCGCCCCACCTGTCGTGCCGTCGTGATAGGCAGCCAAGATGCCCGGCACCGCGCTGAGCGGATGCACGTCCAATGGGACGCTGTCGCTGGCTTGGTCGGGCGGGTTCTTATCATCCCAGATGGTCAAGGTGACCTGGTGCTTGCCAACGGGCACGGACTGCACCGTGTCCACGTCGTTCGAAACGACGACTCCGTCAATCATCCACTCGTAGGCGGCCAGAGTCTGACCAGGTTCGTGGGTGTGAGAATCCGATCCAATCAGCCCGACCGTATCCACTCCGTCACCGTCGAAGTCCACGTAGATGGAGCGGTCCGTTCGGATGACCGGGTGCATGAAACCCCAATCTGAATCCCCACCCGTGGCCTTGAGGTCCGTCTGCACCATCCCATAGGGACCCGCGAGCTCCATGCGCAGGTAGTGATCATCGTGGTACGTGGGCTGGAAGAACACGGGCACGGCCAAGCTCTGACCCGCGGGAATGTCCCAATCTACGCTGTAGCTCGTTGTGCTATCTCCGCCCCAATAATTCACACTGTTGACGCGAGCCAGGAAATCGCGACCCGACCCGTAACCACTCCCGTCAATCACGAAATCGAGCTGTTGCACCTTGGCTGGGGCCAACCCCGAATTGGTCAACAACAGGGTCAGTTGAACCGCCGAGCCCACATCGACCGCGCCAAAATCGAGCAGGCTTGCATCGTCGGAGACAAGGGCCATCGAACGCACTTCCACCGCCGCTACCAGGGCCTCAGCAGTCGTCGCGGTGAAATCCAACTCGAGACTCCCCCCACTGACGACAACGCGCCTGGGATCACTCGACCACGCTCGCTCAAAACCCTTGAGCGCGAAGAGATCGATCCCCTGCAGCTGGGGAGTGCCTTCCATGGCGACATCAAACACGCGCTGGCCAGCACCCGTGTAGACCAACTCGGCAGCGTGCAGGACGATGTCGTAGGTTCCATCCGGCAGGGGCAGTGTGTAGCCGAATGCCGCACCGCTGCGGGCCGTGCGGTACAAGTCGTCGTCCTGAGTACCCTTGATGTTGGAGTTGGTCGTGATGGGGTTGGAGTTGCCAACCAGGCCGTAGTCCGCGCACCAGCGCTGTGCGTCGAGAGCCACGTACGCCTGGCTGTGTGCGTTGATCAGGACATCCGCTGTGGGCTGGCCGAGGGCCACGCCCCTGAACACGGGCTTGGGTAGCCGACGGTCCCCCGGGATCTGCCGGATGCGAGCGGAGACTTCCGTGAGGTCCTTGTCCACGGGGTCGAAGCTCACCTGTAGGGAGGTGCTCGCCCCAGGAGCAAGGCTGTGGGGCAAGACGTCCCCATAACTCACCTGAAGGTCGTCGCTGCCAGCCCCCTCGAATAGCAACCCATCAAAGACAATGGGAATGGCCTGTGTGTTGGTTACCTGAAAAGACTGGGTCTGGGGGACATCTCCTACGCGTTGCGGGGCAAAGTCAAACCCCCAGGGGCTGAGCTCCAGCGTGCGCACCCGCCCGTTTCCTCGAACTCCATCGTTGTCGGTGAGAGTGAGCGTGTGCACGCTGTTCGCTCCGAGCGTGGCGCCGCTCGGGGCCAATAGAGTCAGAATGATCGTCTCGGGGAATTCAACCAATCCATCGTCCACGGGCAGCACAACCAGGTCGGCGTGTCGCTTTCCCGCGTGGATCACGACTGGGTTCGGACCCGGACTGTAGTCCGCGGGATCGACGGCCGTTCCCGTTGCCACGAAGGGCACCAAGACATCACTGCCTTGGACAGCCGACAGCTTCATGCGGATCCGCACGCCCGACGCCCCCTCGTCCGCCACGCTCTTGGCCTTGGTGAACTCAACCGTTGGCAGCTGAGTTATGGGACAACCACGACTCTCTGGACTGGCGACGAGAGCGACCGCGGCGACGAGCAGGAAAGACAGGCGAGATAGATCCAATAACACGGGGCGGACTTTGCGAGGGTCGGAGAACATGCCATGCGCCAATCGTGAATGGAGAGGCAGATAATGCTACGGGCGTGTCCCTGAATCGGCAATGACAAACGCAAGCCCAAATCGGGACCGCCCTGGCGACAGGCAGAGGCGCCTTCTGGCACCTCCGGGCGACTAGACCGGGGTGTGCACTCGGAAATTAATTCAGGAAGTGCACGCCCCGGAAGCGAGCCGGAGCGGCCCCGTGGCTCATCTCAGCCACCTGCATCGGGTTGCCCTTTCCACAGTTCGGCACGCCCCAAAGGACCCAGTGACGCTCATCGCAAACGGCATCGCAGCTGCGCCAGAAATCCGGGCTGCGACCTTGGTATGTAGGCCGGCGCACCAACTTACCCAGGCGACCGTCCTGAATTTCCCACCCGATTTCCGTTGTGAATTGAAAATTCAGGCGACGCTGATCAATCGACCAGGTGCGCACCGTGTCGGCGAAGATGGCCCCATCTTCGGTGTCGGCGACCAGGTCGTCGAAGGACCAGGTCCCCGGCTCCAAGGACAGATTGGTCATTCGAATGATGGGCGGGTTGTACCAGCCCTCCGCGCGCGAGGTCCCACGCGAGCGTGCCTCATCGATGGTGTGGGCCCATTCGCGGCTCGTGTGATAGCCGACAAAGGTTCCATCCTGAACGACATGCCAGCGCCCCGAGGCGACGCACTCGTCGTCGTAGCCGCGAGTGTCCAACCCGCCGGGAACGGTCGAATCAGCAACCAAGTTGACGTGCTCCGATCCATAGGAGTAACTCCCCAATTTATCGGTGGTGGCAAACGATCGCCCGGCCAGATCCACCTCGTGTCCATGGACTCGGTCGAGTTCATTGGGGTGCCCCACGGACTCATGAATCTGCAACATGAGTTGGCTGCCGCCCAGAATGAGGGTGCGATCTCCCTCGGGGCACAGGGGCGCATGGCATAGGGCAACGCTCTCATCCCGCAGCCGTTCCCCGTGGCTGCACAAATCCATGGCGTCCACAAACTCCCAACCCGCGCTGCGGTAGTTGCCGCCAAAGGACGCAGGATAGCTGCGCCTCTCAACGGTTCCGTTGGCGGCCGAGACACAACTCATGCCCGCTCCAGAACGCACGAGCACCTGGTGCAGCGCAGCTCCTTCACTCGATGCTTGCCACTGCTCTTCTCTGCGCAGGGATAGGGTCGCCGTGCGGGCGACAGTGTCGTCATGACCGGCCATGGAATCCGATGCGCTACGCAGGAGGTCGAGTTTGGTCTTCAAGCCCACCGCGAAGGGATCCTGATCGACGGGGGTCACGTACTCCCCCACGTGCCCATCCTCAGCAGCCAGACGCAGGGGCTCACGGCGCAGGGGTGCCACGTCGCGTGCCGCCTTGACCGCCCGGCGCACGAGCCCGGGCGCCACCGCACCCACTTCCTTTGGCCCGCACGGCGCAGCAGCGAATCCCCACGCGCCGTCCTTCATGACACGCACGCCCAGGCCAAAATCTTCAGGCGCATCGGCTTCTTCCAGGGCACCATTGCGCACGATATAGCGCTCTTGGCATAGGCGGTTGACGCGTGCGTCTGCGTAGTCCGCGCCGGCCTTCAAGGCTTCGGATACGGCTTGATGAGCTTGGTCGAGCATGTCTAGAAATCCGTGGCGGAAGTAAAACGGAAGTTGTCGATGCGTAGGGCGGGACAGATGACCTCGCCGTCAAAGAGGGCTCCCGCAACCTCTAGTGAACTGCCTACGCCCGAAACGTTCTGCAGTGCATCCACCAAGCTCATTGTGAAGCGCAGGTTCTTGGCTGCGGCGCCGACCTGTCCACCTTCGATTCGGAAGGTGCCATTGCGCGTCATCCCGGTCAGGGTCAGATCACGCGGCTCGATCATGTTGGTGTAGTGGAACTGACTGACAAGCAAACCGTCTGGAACACCGGCGATCAACTCCGATAGCGATGAGTGCCCTGGGGCGACGACCAGGTTGGTCGTTGAGGGGCCGGCCGCGCAGGGTTGCGGCCGGGCGTGGGCCGTATTCGGCAAGTTCATTTCGCGCGCCAAGCGCGCATCGGTCACCGGGTCACACAGGGCACCGCCCACGAGTAGATCCTTGCGAGTCTTGGGCGTGCCCTCCCCGTCAAAGGGCAGCCCCGGGTACACATCGTTCAGGGGGTCATCGAACACGTGCAGGCTGTCCGGAAAGAGGCGCTCCCCCACTCTTCCGCACAGGAAGGAGGACTGCTCCTTGAATTCTCTGGCCCCGAAGCCGTGATTCTCCGCGAACAAGATCAATGCGCTGACTGCCGCCGGCTCCAGCACCACGGTGTAGGTGCCGGGTTCGATGCCCTCTGGATTGCGATTCATGCAAGCCTTGGCCACGGCGCGGTCCACCGTGCGTTGCGCGTCGAGCATCTCCGCGTTGGACACGATCGTCTCCGCGAAGCCCGACCCGCCCTCACCGCCGGGCGCAGAGGCCGTCAGGGAGAAGGCGGCGCGGCTGCGAGCGCCATGCACGGATCGACCCGCCGAATTCACAAGCGTGCGACTCTGTGCTGTGGTCTGTGCCAAACCAGCGGCCTCCAGTCCTTGCGCCTCACAGCCCTCAAGCGCGAGTCCCACCCAAGCCGACTTGTCCCGCAATGTGTGGTCCATGGTCGGGCGCTGAGCAGCGCTCTCTTGTGCCTGGGAATAGCCTTCCATGGGTACCAAGGCCTGGTTGCTGTCCGACATTTCAGCCAACTCGAGGGCCCGCTCCAAGGTGCCCTGGACGGCTTCATCATCAAGGGTGCCGCAAGTCGCACGGGCCTCACGCCAGCCACCGAACGCGCCGCGCTCGTCGTCGGCACCGAGCCGCACTCGGATGGAAAGCTGGTGCCGCTCCCGATCGGCATTCTGAGTAGGCCCCTGACTGGCGAAGCGCAAGAAGCGGTCCTCAACGGACTCGAGGCTGACCTCAGTCTGATCGGCCGGGCTTCGATCGACAATGGCGCGCAGTAGGTCGAGCGCGTGGTCGGATTGCAGAAGAGCCATAGGATTCAGGTAGACGGAGACTCACAGAGAGGGGAAAGCAGCCACGGATCGCGAACGCGGCTGGGCTGCGCAGCCAACTCGCCGTGACGAGGGGCCATCAAAACTAGCAACTGCTCGCGACCATTCAACGCACCACAAAATTCACCAGGCGTCCGGGAACGACGATTGTCTTCAGGCGCTCCTTCCCGTCCAGGTGTTCGGCCACCGTTGCGGCTGCCAGATCCTCGAGTTCCTGTTTTCCGGATTCCTTCGAAGCCTGAGCCCGACCGCGTACTTTGCCATTTACTTGCACGACCAACTCAAAACCGTCGACCTCCAGGAAGCGTTCATCGACCCTGGGCCAAGGGGCCCGGGTGACGCCACCCGCGTGCCCCAGACGATCCCACAATTCCTCAGCGACGTGCGGCGCAAAGGGCGCCAACGCACAGACCAGGCGCTCGGCCTGGCTACGGGTCAACGCACCCATGTGTTTGGTCGCCAGATTCATGAACTCCATGAACGCGGCCACGGCGGTGTTGAAGTTGAATTGCTTGAATGAGTCCTCGACGCGCGCCAGACAACGGTGAAAGCCGCGTTCGAGTTCCAGCGCGCCCCCCGTGAGTTCTGCCCCGTCGGCGGTGTTCTGCAGGAGCTGCGGGCGTATCGGTTGCTCTCCATCGGGGTCCACATACAGCCGCCAAAGACGATCGAGGAAACGCCGTGAGCCGGGCACATCACGCGGATTCCAAGGCTTGGAATCCGCCAGCGGCCCCATGAACATTTCGTACAAACGGAATGTGTCCACTCCATGCTCCCGGCAGACATCGTCAGGATTGACCACATTCTTCAGGGACTTGGACATCTTGGCGACGACCTGTTCGAGCGCTTCACCGCTCAGAGTGTGACGTCCCGTCTGCCCCTCGACCGTGACTTCGTCCGCGCTGACCAGGCGGCCGGTGGAATCCTTGTACGCAAAAGCCTGGACCATGCCCTGGTTGAACAGCTGCTGGAACGGCTCCTTGGTGGGCACGAGCCCTTCATCGTAGAGTACCTTGTGCCAGAACCGGGCATACAGCAAGTGCAACACGGCGTGCTCCGTGCCACCGATGTACAGGTCGACGTTGTTCCAGTACTGCACGGCTTCTTGGGAGGCAAAGACGTCGCTGTTATGGGCGTCCATGAAGCGCAGGTAATACCAGCAGGAGCCCGCCCAGCCAGGCATGGTGTCTGTATCGCGCAAGTAGATCTCACCGCTCTTGGGATCCGTCACCTGCACCCACTCGGTAGCCTTCGAGAGCGGCGGTGAGCCGTCAGCAGGAGGCGCGAAATCGTCCATCGGCGGCAACTCCACAGGCAGGTCCTCGTCACGCACGCGCTGATGGGTGCCGTCCGAACCGTGCAAGACCGGGAAGGGCTCGCCCCAGTAACGCTGGCGGGAGAAGAGCCAGTCGCGCAGGCGGTAGTTGACCTTGGCCTGCCCCACCCCACGCTCCGTGACGAGCGCCAGGGCCTTTTCCTTGGCTTGCTCGGTGGGTAGATCGTCCCACAGGGGTGAATGGACACTGATGCCCAAGCCGACGTAGCACTCATCTTCAATGGCTGGCGCCGCATCGCTCTCCTGTTCGGACCGCACGACCTGTCGGATGGTCAAGCCGAAGGCCGTGGCAAATTCGTGGTCCCGCTTGTCGTGCCCGGGGACACACATAATGGCCCCCGAGCCGTAACCCATGAGCACGTAGTCGGCGACCCAGATCGGAATACGGGCCTCGGGATCCGCGGGATCCATGACAGGGTTGAGAGCCCAGGAGCCCGTGAACACCCCCGTCTTGTCCTTGCTCAGCTCCATGCGTTGCAGCTCGGACTTGGAGCTGGCTTCACGCCGATAGGCTTCTACGCTGGCGCGCTCATCCTCACCCGTCAGGCGATCCAGCATGGGGTGTTCGGGGGACACGACCATGAAGGTCGCACCGAACAGAGTGTCGGGGCGTGTCGTAAACACTTCCAGCTGTACGTCTTTGCCCAGAACCGGGAAACGGATTTCCGCCCCCTCTGATCGGCCAATCCACTCGCGCTGCATGGTCTTGACGGAGGAAGGCCAATCCACCTCATCCAAGTCATCGATCAAGCGGTCGGCGTACTCGGTAATCTTCAGCATCCACTGCCGCAAGGGGCGCCGTTCGCATGGGTGATCACCACGCTCACTGCGCCCATCAATCACCTCTTCGTTGGAGAGCACGGTCTTGAGCGCGTCACACCACCAGACAGGGACTTCGGCCTGGTACGCAAGGCCCCGGTCGTACAGCCGCGTGAAGATCCACTGTGTCCAGCGATAGTAGTCGGGAGTGCTGGTAGAAAAACAGCGCGACCAGTCGTACGACAGCCCGATCATCTTCAACTGCCTGCGGTAGTTGGCGATGTTCTCGCCCGTGGTCTCCGCCGGGTGCTTGCCCGTTTGAATGGCGTACTGTTCCGCGGGCAGCCCGAAAGCGTCAAAGCCCATCGGGTGCAGAACATTGAAGCCCTGCATGCGCTTCTTTCGCGCAACAATATCGCTGCCGATGTAGCCCATGGGGTGGCCCACGTGCAGGCCGGCCCCGGAGGGGTAGGGGAACATGTCCAGCACGTAGTACTTGCGCTGCTCGGGAAGGAATCCCTCATCTCCCGGGGACAGTGCGCGGAAGGGGCGGCTCTCCTCCCAGAGGGCTTGCCACTTGGACTCGATGGCTGCCGGATCGTAAGACTGAGACAAGACTGGGCTCCGAGAAGTGCGGTGGGTGAGAGCAGCTGGACTTGGCTCCCACAAACGAAAAGGAGGCCTCCTGACCCCCTTCAGGGGCGCAGAGTCTACAAGGAATTGGCTGGCGGGTCGTTGACGCAGAGGCCGGCGCGCGCCATCTTGGCGCCCCGATCGGCCCGTCAGGTGGGCAGTAGACAACCTGACCGTGCAAGACACGGGGGATTAGCTCAGTTGGTAGAGCGCTTGAATGGCATTCAAGAGGTCAGGGGTTCAACTCCCCTATCCTCCACCACCCACCGGCCGGCGCGGGTTTCCGCGTCGGCCGGTTTCTTTTTGTTCACGCCACGCTCTCTCCTCCGTCTCCGTCTGGAGACCGGGCCCCGCAATCGTTAGCCTCACGAGCCGGCTTTTTCCCGCCATGACTGACCTCTCCCATCCCGACCGCGTGGCCAAGCTGGCCGCCCTGCGCGAGCAGGGTATTGACCCCTATCCCAGCCGGGGCGTTCAGGCCACGCCGATCGCGGATTTGCGCGAACAGGCTGGCACCCAGGAGGAGCCCGGTGAGCTCGTCGGCCAATCGGTCACCGTCGCTGGACGCCTCATGGGATTGCGTGATTTTGGAAAGCTCATCTTTGCCCCGGTGCTGGACCGCACGGGCCGCATGCAGGTGGGACTACAGAAGCAACGCCTGGCGCAATGGTGGCCTCTGCGCAAGAACCTCGACGGCGGGGACCTCGTCGGCATTCGGGGGGAGTTGGGCTTCACCCAGAAGGGGGAACCGACCGTCTGGGCCGAGGAGGTTCAGATCCTGGCCAAGGCCGTGGCGCCCCCGCCCGAGAAGTGGCACGGGCTGACGGACAAGGAAGCGCGCTACCGTCGGCGCTACGTGGACCTTTGGGCATCGGAAGGTGTACAGGAGGTCTTCGTCAAGCGCAGTCGCACCCTGTCGGCCATGCGCAGCTATCTGGAAGAGGAAGGCTACCTGGAGGTTGAAACCCCGACCCTGCACCCCATCTCAGGGGGTGCCGCCGCGCGCCCCTTCGTCACGCATCACAACGAACTGGACGCCGACCTCTACTTGCGCATCGCGCCGGAGCTGTACCTCAAGCGCTTGATCGTGGGCGGCCTCGAACGGGTATTTGAGTTCTCGCGCAACTTCCGCAATGAAGGCGTCAGCTTTCGGCACAACCCTGAATTCACCATGCTCGAGTTGTACGAAGCTCAGGCCGACTACGAGCGCATGATGGAGGTCACAGAGCAGTTGATTGAGCGCGCCGCCGTGGCGGTAAACGGCACGACCGAGATCGAGTTCCGTGGCCAAGCCTACGACCTGCGTGCCCCCTTCCAGCGAGTGCGCTACACCGACCTCTTTGCCCAGCACGTGGGCGCCGAGTTCGACGACAAGGACGCAGTGCGCGTCGTCGCCAAGGGGCTGGGAATCGAAGAACAGGGCGATTACTGGAGGCTCATGAACGATGTGTTCGAGGAGTTGTGCGAGCCGCATCTGGTGGGCCCGGTGTTCTGCACCGACTACCCCGTCGCGATCTGCCCCCTGGCAAAAGCCTCCGCGGACGATTCACGCCTGGCGGAGCGCTTCGAGGTCTTCATCGGCAGCATGGAACTGGGCAATGCCTTCACCGAGCTCAACGACCCGGTGGAACAGGAGCGCCGGTTCGCGGAGCAGGTAGCCTCCAAGGATCCCGAGACCCCCGGGCAGGTGGATGTCGACTACGTACAAGCCCTCGAATATGGCATGCCGCCCACGGGTGGGTTGGGCATCGGAATCGACCGGGTGGTGATGCTGCTCACGGGCTGCGATTCCATTCGCGACGTGCTGCTCTTCCCGGCCATGCGCAAGCTCGACGAGGGCCAGTCGGCGGATGCGCAGGAGTCCGACGCGTAGCATGTACCGCTGGTTCCTCAGCCTGCGCTACCTGCGCGCCCGACGGACGAACTGGATCGGCGCCGTGGGCATCACGGTCGCGGTAGCCGCACTGATCTTGATTCTCTCGATCATGTCCGGGTTCTTGCAAGAGGGCCGCGATCACCTGCGCGGAAACCTTGGCGATCTAATCGTCATGCCCAACCAGGACTACCCACTGCTCGACCGCACCCTGCCCAGGACCAACGAAACCGAACTGATGGAACTCGTTCGGGCGAACCCTCACGTGAGCGGAGCGGCCTTGCAACTGGCCTGGTACGGCATGCTGGTGCCGGACGAGAAGAACGCGCTGCTCCGGCATCCGATTTTTGGGGACCTGTCGCTGATTCACCTGGTCGGCATCGACATTCCTGATGAATACGAGGCCAGCGACCTCTACGAGAACATGCAGCCCTCGGACGCGGATAGCGCGTTCCAAGTCACCCCCGTGGCCGACATGCAGGAGCCTTTCGCTCCCCCATCGTTCTACACTCCCGACGGCGCTCCCAAGGCGGGTATCGTGCTCGGCGCGCAACTGGCGGCCTCGTGGAATCTGCGGCCGGGAGATGAAGTGGAGCTGTTCAGCCTAGGCATCGACCCGGCCACGCGAAGCGTTCAAGGGCAAGGCTGCAACCGGACGTTCGTTGTCACCGGCACGTTTCGCAGCGGCGAGAACGACATGGACATGGAGCGTGTCTACGTTGACCGCCGGGACCTGGCAGACATGCTCGGACGATCGACGGCCTGGAGCCAGGTCCTGATCAAGCTGCACGACTACGAACGGGACAAGGTCGCCGCTGTCGACACATTGCGGCGTAGCCTGGCGGACAGCGGCTTCGTGCACGCCTTGTCCGGCAACGACGTCAGTGACTACTTCAAGGGTGAAGTGCGCACCTGGGAGGACCTGCGGGGCAACATGCTCGGGGCCATCGAGAACGAGAAATCCCTGATGGGCATCATGCTCTCCTTGGTCATGGTCGTAGCCGGCTTCACCGTCTTCGCCATCCTGTCGATGATGGTCACAGAGAAGCGCCGCGACATTGGGATCTTGACCGCCCTAGGTGCCCACCCGCGCGGGGTGATGAGCCTGTTCTTGATGGTCGGATGCTGGCAGGCCTTTTTGGGTGCCAGTGTCGGAGCGCTGCTGGGAGTCGTCGGAGCACTGAACATCGACGCCATCGAGCGCTGGCTTTCGAGCACGTTCGGTATCCAGATCTTCGATCGCACGATCTACCTCTTCGACCACATCCCCAGTGTCATCGAAACGACCGGCGTGGCCCTGATTCTGCTCGGGGCCATCGCCTGCACGCTCATTTTTGCAACCATCCCCGCCTGGCGTGCTGCACGCCTGAACCCCATCGACGCCTTGCGTTTTGAGTGAGATGCAAGGCACCCAGGACTCCTCCAACGCAGCGCAGCGCACAACGCCCGCCCCCGCACCGGACGCAAGCATGCTGCTTGTGGGTCGGGACATTCGGCGTTCCTTCCCCGTGGGCGAACGGCGCCTGGAAGTCCTGCACGGCGTCGACTTGGAATTGGGCCCTGGGCAACGCATCTCCTTGATGGGCGCCTCGGGTGCAGGCAAGACAACCCTGCTCAACATCCTGGGCCTTTTGGACCGACCGACGGAAGGCGAAGTGTGGCTGGACGGCCAAGAAGCGTGGTCCTTGACGACCCGTGAGCGGGCCTTGCTGCGCAATGCGAGCATCGGGTTTGTTTTCCAGTTCTACCACCTGCTGGCTGAGCTCAACGCCCTCGAGAACACGCTTCTGCCGGCCATGATCGCCCTGCCGCCCGCCGCCTACCGCAGTCGCAAGGGTGAATTTGAAGACAAGGCCGCGGCCATGCTTGAGCGCTTTGGCCTGACCAACCGCCTCAAGCATCGACCCGGTCAACTCTCCGGAGGAGAGCAGCAGCGGGTCGCCATCGCGCGCGCTCTGCTCCTCGACCCCCCGCTCATCATCGCAGACGAACCCACTGGCAATCTGGATAGCGCCACCGGAGAACGGGTACTCGAACTGCTGTTCGAGGAACAAGAGTCACGCAGCACCGCCTTGCTGCTGGTCACCCACGACCGGCGTTTGGCCAAGCGCTGCGAGCGCGTCGTGCACATGGAAGACGGCCTTGTGCAGGCCGACTCCACGCTGACCATGCCGACCTAGCGACCCTCGGGGTCGGCGACAAAGAAACTGCCACGCCATCCGAGGCGCTCGCGCAGTCTGCGCCAGGGCGTCACACCGGCTCGAGCGAGCAGTGGATAGGTATTGCGATGGCGCCGAATCGTCACGTGCCCGCCGACTTGCAAGGAGACCAGCGGGTGACCGTCCACGACCAGATTGACCGGGCCCGCGGCATCCGCAACCGCTACGCTCGCCTCCAGCCTGGGATCCAACACGAGGGGTCGGTTCGAAAGCGAGTGGGCTGCGATGGGCGTCACAACAATGCCATTCATGGAAGGAGCCAAGACCGGCCCACCCGCCGCCAGGGAGTAGGCGGTCGAACCGGAGGGGGTGGCAAAAATCAATCCGTCGGCGCGATAGTCCGTCACGACTTCCTCGCCCACCTCTAGCCGTAGAGTCAGCAGGCCGTGGGTGTCACCTCGACTGAGGACCAGATCGTTGAGGGCCACGGCCTTCTGGTCTCCGGCCAACTCGGCCTCCAGCATCATGCGCGCTTCCCATTCGGCCTTGCCCGACAAGACATCCTGCAGCCCTTGTCGCCACGAGCGCGCCTCCACGTGGGCCAAGAAGCCCAGTTGGCCGAACTTGATCCCTACGACGGGTACAGGATCCTCAGCAAAAACCCGCGCCGCCAAGAGCACGCTGCCATCTCCGCCCAGAACGACGACCAGATCCGGACGTTTACCCTCGAACTCGCTCGCGTGGCCCGCGTAGCGCTGGCTGAACGCACGCACGTTCTCTTCGAGCTGCACACCTAGCCCTTGCCCCTCAAGCCATGCGCGCACTTCATCCAATTCAGCTTGCACCTCGCGCTTGTGCGTGTCCGCCAGGACGAGCACCTGCCGCAGACGGCTCGCCAGTTCTTCTGAATGACTCTGTGCCATGGCGTCCCCAGTCCGGCTGGTTCTTACTTGACCGCCTGGTTGGAAAACAATCCCTGCACGGCTCGGCACACCCCTTCCGCATTCAGACCCAAGACCGCTAGCTGCTCTCCCCGGGTCGTCATGTGGTCAACAAATCGATCGGAAATGCCCAGCACCCGTATCTTCGCGGTCGCGGAATCCGAACGACGCGACCCAAGGCGATTGCAGCTCTCCAGGATCGCCGAACCAAAACCACCCGCACGTTGGTGATCTTCCAACGTCACAATGTATTTCATTGAACGCGCGTGCTCGGCCAACAACTCTTCATCAAGGGGTTTCGCCCAACGCGCATCCACCACCGTCACGGACAGACCCTGGGCCTCGAGTAGGTTGGCCGCTTGCAGGGCCTCCTCGACCATGGAACCCAAGGCCCAAATGGCCACTTGCCCCCCCCCGCGCAACACCTCGGCCTTGCCGGGCAGCATCTCGCGCCGCTCTTGTTCGTGTACGGCCTCTTGTGTGGGACAATTGCCGCGCGGGAATCGCAGGGCGACCGGCCCTCCGTGAGCCAGTGCGAGGGCCAGCATGCGGCGCATGTCCGTCTCATCACGCGGTGCACCGAGGACCATATTGGGCAGCACCCGTAGGTACGCCAAGTCGAACACGCCGTTGTGCGTCGGGCCATCCTGTCCCACCGGACCGGCACGGTCCAAGACGAGCGTCACAGGCAGGCCCTGCAGAGCGATTTCCTGGAACACCTGATCGTATCCCCGCTGAAGGAAGGTGGAGTAGATCGCCGCCACAGGCCGCAACCCTGAGCGTGCCATGCCTGCCGCCATGGCCAACAGGTGCTGCTCGGTAATGCCCGTATCGTGGAAACGACCGGGGAAGCGTTCGGCGAACCCGTCCAGGCCGGTGCCCGAGCACATGCCGGCGGTCAGAGCGCGGATACGCACGTCCCCTTCGGCCAGGCCGCAGAGGGCTGCGGCGAACGCCTGCGTAAAAGAAACCGGAGCAGGTCCGGTGGGCTCGATCTCGCTGCGAGCCGCTTCGGCGGCCACCTTGCCAGGCGCAGAGGGCTTGACCGCATGGACCCGTTCAGGATGATTGGGAGCCTTGGGGTGCCCCTTGCCCTTCTCGGTCAGACAGTGCAACACGACAACGCCTTCCAATTGGCGGACGCGTTCGAGCGAGCGCACAAGACCTTCGACATCGTGCCCGTCGATCGGCCCGACGTAGGTGACACCCAACTCCTCAAATACGTGCCCGGGCACTACGGTGTGGCGCATAACCTCGCCGAGGTCATCAATCGCCTTGTCGAGACGCGGGCCCACAAGTGGGATGGCATGGATCAGGTTCTTGGTCTCTTGGCCCGCCCGTTGCACCAGGCGATTGGAACGAATGCCAGAGAGGTAGCCAGCCAAGGCGCCCACGGACTTGGAGATTGACCACTCGTTGTCATTGAGAACGACCAACATGCGGCTGCCCGAGGCGCCGCCGTAGTTCAGGGCCTCGAAGGCCACGCCCGCCCCAAGGCTTGCGTCCCCGATCACCGAGACCACGTGCGGGGGATCCTCTTCTAGCGCCGCTGCGGCGGCCATGCCGAGCCCCAGAGAGATGGACGTTCCCGCGTGGCCCGTGTGAAAGAGGTCGTATTCGGACTCGGACGGATTGGTGAACCCGCACAGACCGTCCGTTTGGCGCAATTGAGCGAATCCCTCGCGACGCCCCGTCAATACCTTGTGCGGATAGCACTGGTGGCTCACGTCCCACACCAGTCGATCGCGGCGAAAGTCAAACACGCGGTGCAGAGCGACGGTCAACTCCACGATGCCCAAGTTCGAGCCCAGGTGACCTCCAGTCCCCTGCACGCTCTCGAGCAAAAAGGCACGCAACTGATCGCAGAGCTCCGGCAGCTGGTCGGCTTTCAATTCACGCAGGTCCGCGGGAGAGAGGACCTGATCCAGAAGCGCCGTCGAGCTGGCGTGAGACTCTTGGGGTGAACTCATGGACATCGCCACTCCACTATACCCGCTGCAACGCCCGCAATAACCCAAGTGAACCCAAAGGGCCCGGGAGGATGCGCCCTAGCGAGTCCGTTCCAGCAAGTGATCCACGAGGGCCAAGGCCATGCCCTGCTCCGGGCAACCCGCCGCCAGGCCGGCCTCCCGGGCCTCACGGGCTAGGCGTTGAGCCTCGTCTCGTGCACCGTCCACACCCAGGGTGGCCACGAGTGTCGCCTTCTGATCGGCCGCGTCCTTTCCAGGGGTCTTGCCCAGGCTTTGCGCGTCACCCGTCACATCCAGCAGATCATCCACGGCCTGGAAGCACATGCCTAGGCCTTGGCCGTAGCGCCGCCATTGTGAACGTTGTTCCGGCTCAGCTCCGCCTGCCAGTGCGCCCATCTCCACGGCGGCTGCGATCAGGGCGGCGGTCTTGGATGTGTGAATTGCACGCACTCCCTGCGCATCCACCACCTCGGCCAGACCCGTCGCGGCCAGGTCCAAGGACTGCCCGCCCACCATCCCCCCCGGCCCCGCGGCGCGTGCCAAGATGCCGACGTGAATCTCGGGCTGGGAAGCCCTTGTCAGCCATTCGAACGCCAAGCACTGCAGCGCGTCGCCCACCAACACAGCCTCGGCTTCACCAAAGACCTTGTGCACGGTGGGACGATTGCGGCGCAGGTCGTCGTCGTCCATGCAGGGCAAGTCGTCGTGCACGAGGCTGTAGGTGTGCATCATCTCGATGGCCACCGCCGGAACGCCAGCCTGCCGGTCGTCGCCGCCGAGCTGACTGCAAACCAAACGCACCAGCGCCGGTCGCAGCCGCTTGCCTGGGCCCAACAGCGCGTAGCGTAGGGCCTCGGCGTGCGCCTCTGGGCCCAAGTCCAGAGTTTCCAGGGCTGCCTGCAACTGCTCATCCGCCCAGACGCGGGTCTGAGCCAGCCAATCCACGAGGGGAGCAGCTTGGGGGGCCGAACTCATCGTCCCTCGGACGAATCAGGCGTCGCGTCTGGGTCACCCTCGAAGGGCGTCAGCTCGCCTTCTGCTTGTTGCCCGAGTTCCTCGACTTGACGCCGGTAGCCCTCGAGCATCTCGCGGCAGCCCCCCAACAAGGCCACTCCCTCACGGTAGCGCTCGATGGACGATTCAAGCCCTAGGCCGCCCTCCTCCAGGGCCGCCACGATTTCTTCGAGGCGCTCGAGGCGCTGGTCAAAATTCTGGGACTCGGGCTCTTTCTCCTTCGACTTCTTGGGTGCCATGGCGGGCAGTGTAACGCACGGACGAGCGGGGAGCGCGCTATGCTCGCCCTGTGCTGCCCGCCCCCCTCGTGCGCCTGTTGTTTCTGACCGCCCTCGTGTGGGGCATGGGAAGCCTGCGCGCTGGCTTTGCTCTGGACGACCTGGAGGTCCTGCAACGAAACCCTGTCGTTGAAGGCCAGGTTCCCTGGGTTGAGGCCTTTCGCCAGGACTACTGGGCGCACCATCCTGCGGGCAGCGCGGGGCACTACCGCCCCTTGGCAAGTCTAAGCCTGCGACTGGATCATCATCTTTGGGGCCTCACGCCCCGGGGCTACCACATCACGAATCTGCTCCTGCATCTCGCGGTCGTCGCTCTCGCGGGCTGCCTGCTCCAACGCCTAAGCAGCGAACGGACCCCGGCCGCGTGGCTGGGATTGGCCGTGTTTGCGTTGCACCCTGGACTCTGCGACTCGATTGTCTGGATTTCAGGTCGCACGTCCATGCTCTCCGCTTTGCCCGCACTCATCGGCGGCCTGTTATTGCTGCGACCCAATCCTGCATGGCGCATCGTGCTCATCAGCGCCTTGGCCGTAGCCGGCTCTCTGCTGGGTAAGGAGGACGGAGCACTCTTCGCCCTGCTGCTGCCCATGATCGCGGCCCGTGCTGCGGGCCGGCGGGCAGGCATGGGCGCTGGATTGGGTGCGCTGATCGCGTTCGGGACCTACGCCTACCTGCGACACGCAGCCCTGGGACAGTGGGTGCCCGCGGCGACCCACTCCCCCCTGGCAGAAGCCGGACTCATGCAGCGTCTACGCATGGGAGGCAGCGCTCTGTGGAGAGTCCTGGAGACCGCACTCACGCCCTTCCGCTCAGGCTCACCCCAACTGCGGCCGGAACTACTGAGCCGCACTGCGCCCTGGCTGGCGTGGGCAACTCAATTCGCCCTGGCAACGGCTTGCGTCGGTGGGCTGTGGATTCTGGCGCGCGCACGACGTCCGCTGCTCGGCGCCTCACTGCTGCTCAGTTCCCTGGGGCTGCTGGTGCATTCACAGTTCATTCCCAGCGGTGAGTTGTTCGGCCCGCGCTTCCTGTACCTGCCCCTGCTGTTCGGGACCGTCCCCCTACATCTGGTGCTGCAACGCCTCCGCACCCTGCACGCCGGGACCGGGTGGCTGCTGGGATTGCTGGCCTTGGCGAGCTTCCCCTGGGTGTGGAACCAATCCAGCACCTACAGCAGTCGCAGCAGCTACTGGAATGCCGTGCTCGAAGCAGATCCCACCTCACCCCAGGCTTGGAACGCACTGGGCAACGCCGCCCTGGAAGCCAACCGCAGCGACGAGGCACGCGCGGCTTGGGTGCGTGCCACCGAACTCGACCCCCAGTACTCGCGGCCCTGGAACAATCTGGGCGGCCTGGCCCTGCGTGAAGACCAGTTGGATCGCGCCTTGGAGCAGTTCGAGCGGGCCACTCAAACGGGCCCCCGCAACCCCGCGGCCTGGGCCAACCTGGGCCAGGTCAAACTGCGGCTGTCTAAATCTGGCGAGGCCGTTCGGGCCTACCGCAGAGCCTGCTCGCTGAGTCCCTCCGTGGCCGCATTCTGGCGTGGCTTGGCGCGCGCGGCGGACGCCGATGGCCAAGTGGATCTAGTCAGCGAAGCTCTGAGGACCGCCCTCGAACTGAATCCGCAGGACCCGCTGACCCAGGCTGTGGGTCGCAGGTTGGGCCCACGCTAGCTCAGTCGCTTGCGGCGGCGCCCCACTGAAACGTGATGTCCATTTGTACGTTGCCCCCCAAAGTGGCGTGCACGGGGCAGCCCAAGGCCGCCTTCTCGAGTGCGGCTTGAATCTTCTCTTCCGGTTGCACGGGCACCTGAATGCGCACATCCAGTCGCTCGATCCGGCGCGGTCCTTCGGTTGCCATGACCTTGGTCACGGAAGCGGATGCTCCTTGCAGATCGATCGCACGGCGCTCGGCCACGATGCCCATCAGGGTGAGGATGCAACTACCCAAGCCTGTGGCCACCAGATCTGTGGGCGAAAAGGACTGCCCCTTGCCCTGGTTGTCCAGGGGCGCATCGGTGATCAGGACCTGGCCAGATGGCCCATGGGTGGCTGCCGTTCGCAGGCCGCCCTTGTAGACAACGTCGATTTGAACCATGACGGGATGGGATAAGGGTTTGGGGTGAAGCCAGAGGGTAGCGCGGCCCCGCGCACCGTGGGTACCGTGTGTCCATGAAGCTGAACGACAATCCCCTTGCGTTGGTGACCGGCGCATCGGCTGGCATCGGGGCCGCCAGCGCGCGGGCCCTGACCGCTGCCGGGGCCCGGGTCTTGCTGGTGGCCCGCAGAGTCGAGCGTTTGCAGGCTCTGGCCGCAGAACTGCCGGGGGCTGAAGTCTTGGCCCTGGACGTACGCGATGCGGATGCGGTGCGCTCGGGCCTCCGAGAGCGCCCCATCGACATTGCCCTGCTCAACGCTGGCCTGGCCCGAGGAACAGCAACCCTCCAGGAGGGTGATCCGTCTGATTGGGATGAGATGCTGGATACCAATGTGAAGGGCGTCCTGCATTGCGCACGCGCCGTACTTCCGGGCATGCTCGAGCGCGGCCGGGGGGACATGGTGCTGCTCGGTTCGGTGGCCGGCCGCCAGGTGTATCCGGGCGGCAACGTCTACAACGCCAGCAAGTTCGCCGTGCATGCGTTGTACCAGGCCCTGCGACTCGACGCGGGGGGACGTGGGGTGCGCTTCACGACCTTGGATCCAGGCATGGTCGAGACCGAATTTGCCAAAGTGCGCTACCGGGGCGACGCGACCCAAGCCCACGCGGTCTACGAGGGCATGCAACCACTCACCCCGGAGGACGTGGCCGATGCGTTGGTCTACGCCGTCACACGCCCGGCTCACGTCAATGTGGGAGAGATCGTCCTGTGGCCGACGTGCCAGAGCAGCACCCGGGACGTGGCCCGCTCTTAGCGGCCAGATGCGGGCGGCCCTCCTAGCCAACCAAGCTCCGAGCGCGGATAATTCTCGGCCCATGAGTGTCCCCCAAGAGAACCCCCTGGATAGGGAAATTGAAGCCGCGCTAGACGGCGTCGACTTGCAGAGTCTGGGCCAGGAATCCGACCAGGCCCCCGCTAGCGGTCGTGGCAGCGACAAGCTTTGGCCTGGCGTGGTGATTGGCGTCAGCGGCGATGACGTGATCGTCGAACTGGGCCCGCGCATGCAGGGCGTTTGTTCTCTGCGCGAGTTCGAGCGCCCGCCCGAGGTAGGGACCCAGTTGCGTTTTGCCATGCGCGGCCGCGAGGACGACTTGTGGGTCCTTTCGATTCAAGCCGCGAAAGAAGTCGCAGCCTGGGAGAGTCTGGAGGCTGGATCGCATGTCAAGGCACGTGTGAGCGGACAGAATCAAGGCGGGCTCGAATTGCGCATCGGCAAGAACGAGGCCTTCATGCCCGCGAGTCAGGTCTCCATCGACAGAGATCTGGACCCCGCCTCCCTACTCGGTCAGACCCTGATCTGCGAAGTAGTCGAGGTCGACCGTGGTCGCAAACGCTGCGTACTCTCCCGCCGGCGGGTGGAGGAAAGCGAGCGCAGCCAGGCCCTGCAGGAGAGCATCGGCAAACTGCACACCCACATGGTGCTCATGGGCAAGGTCACGCGCATTGAGTCGTTCGGTGCGTTCGTGGACCTGGGAAACGGCCTGGAAGGACTTCTGCACGTCTCCAACATCTCGCGTCAGCGCGTAGAAAACCCTGCGGATGTCCTAGCCCAAGGCCAGGAGGTGCAGGTCAAAGTGCTGGACATCAAGGACGGTGGCAAGCGCATCGGCCTGGGCATGAAGCAACTGGAGCCCGATCCCTGGGACGAGGTCCCCAGTCGCTACCCCGCCGACAGACAGGTGTCCGGCAAGGTGACACGCATGATGGACTTCGGTGCGTTCGTGGAGTTGGAGCCTGGACTCGAGGGCCTGCTGCACGTCTCCCAACTGGGTACGGAGCGTGTGCGCCGGCCCAGCGATGCCTTGCAAGAAGGCGAGGAACTCACCGTGCGCATCGTCAGCGTGGACGCCGGCGCGCGCCGCATCGCCCTCTCACGCCTGGACGCGCGGGGAGCCGTGATCGGGTCGGAGGACGCCGTGGACGCGGACGTCATCGAGGAGGCCCTGGCCAAACCGGAAGGCGGGAACCTCGGCACGAATCTCGGATCCCTGTTCGCCAAGGCACTGCAGAACCGACCGGACGAAGAGTCCGACTGACCGTTGGGGTCAGTAGCTCTCGTTTGGGCCCGGGAATTCACCCGAGCGCACATCGCCGAGGTAGTGCTCGAAGGCCGACACCATGTCGTCGGCCATAGAGGCGTAACGACGCACGAAGCGCGGGCTGAAACGAGTACAGATGCCCAGCATGTCGTGGGTGACGAGGATTTGTCCATCGCACCCCTCGCCAGCTCCGATCCCGATCACGGGCACCGAGACGGACTCGGAAACTTCGCGAGCCAGGTCGCCCGGCACCTTCTCTAGGACGATGGAGAACGCGCCCGCGTTCTCGAGGCGCACGGCATCTCGGCGCAACTCCTGGGCCTCGTCCTCGTCGCGCGCGCGCACTTGATAGGTGCCGTACTTGTGAATGGACTGGGGCATCAGCCCCAGGTGACCCATGACGGGAATCCCGGCTGCGACGATGCGCTGCACGGTTTCACACACGCTCTCACCGCCCTCCAGTTTGACGGCTTCGACGCCAGCCTCCTTCACCATGCGACCGGCGTTTCGCAAGGCTTCGTCAGAATTCACTTGGTAGGACATGAACGGCAGATCTCCCACGACCAAGGCACGCTGCACTCCTCGGCGAACGAGCGATGCGTGGTAGACCATGTGCTCCATGGTTACCGTCACCGTTGTGTCGAGACCCTGCACCACGGTGGATACCGAGTCCCCTACCAAAATCAGGTCGATGCCCGCCTGATCCAGGAGGCGAGCCATCACCTGGTCGTAGGCGGTCAGGCAGGCGATGCGCTGGCCACGCTCTTTCATCAGCCCGAGTCTGCGCGTCGTGACCTTGTTGCGAGTCAGGTCTTGCGGCTCGATGCCGTCCAGGGGTTCGTCAGGGGATTGGCTCATGGTCGTGTCGGTGCTCTCGGGCAGTCTACTGCGAAACAGAGTTCAAAGCGCCCTGCAGCCAGGTCTGGGCACTCAAGGCTCCGTCCAATGCCGCACTCATGATGCCTCCGGCATAGCCGGCACCCTCGCCTAGTGGATAGAGCCCCTGCCAACCCACCGCAGCCCGGCTTTCAGCCTCACGGGGGCAGCGCACGGGGCCTGAACTGCGAGACTCCACTCCTACCAGGATCCCCGAGCCGCCTCCAAAACCTGGCAGCATCTGCTCAAACCGCTGCAGTCCACGCCGCAAGGCAGTGCAACTATCCGCAGGCAGCAAGTGGTCCAAGCGACCCGCAACGGTCCCAAAGGTGTAGCTCGTCTTTAGCTCACCGGCGGAGGCGCGACCCGCGAGGAAGTCCGGCACACGTTGGGCGGGCGCCGTGTAGTCCCCACCGCCGGCAGCAAAGAAACTGGCTTCAAAATGCTTCTGGTACTCGACCCCTGCAAAGGGGCCAGACCCGTAGGCTGCAAAAGCGTCAGGAGACACCGTCGTGACGAGCGCCGCGTTGGCAAAGGGCGATGAGTGGGACGAGTTACTCATACCATTGGTGCACAGGAATCCGGCCTCGTTCACGCTGGCCACGATCTTCCCGCCCGGGCACATGCAGAACGAATGCACGCCGGGCAGTCCCTCGCCAGCCCTGCACTGCAATGTATAACTCGCCGGCCCCAGACTGCTGCTGGGATCCCCGTCGCCGTAGCGCCCTAATGTAATCAACTCCTGTGGGTGTTCAACGCGCACTCCAAACTGAAAGGGCTTGGGTTCAAAAGCCAGGCCCTGTTCGTGAAGCGCGTGCCAAGTATCCCGCGCGCTGTGCCCCAAGGCGAGGAACAACACGTCGCAAGGCAGCTCGCCGGCGGAGGTCGCCACGCCCAGCACCTGTCGCGGAGGCCCCTCTTCGATGAGCAGGGATTCCAGGCGAACCCCGTAGTGAAATTGCACTCCCTCAGACTCCATACGCTTGCGCAGTTGCGGCAGAACGACGTGCAGTCGGTCCGTCCCGATGTGAGCGCGCGAATCGTAGAGGATGTCGGGCTGTGCGCCACAGGCCACGAGCTCCTCGAGAATGGGAACTTCCAAGTGACTGTTGACGCGCGTGTACAACTTGCCGTCGGAATAGGTCCCGGCTCCGCCCTCGCCAAAGAGCAGATTGCTGTCCGGGTCGAGTTTCCCGTGGCGGTGAAATGACGCCAGCGTCTTGGAACGCTCCTGCACCGCCTGACCCCGATCAATCAGATCGACCTGAATCCCGTGGCGTGCGAGCACCAGGGCCGCAAACAAGCCTGCGGGTCCCGCACCCACGACCACAGCCCGCGTGCCCTGGCGAGTGCTGTCCACGGCCGCCAGGTCCAAGCTGCCTGGGCCTGGAGCCGCGCGTACACGGCCTTGCTTCAACAGGCTGGTCAGGCGAGCGCGCTGCGCGCCGCGGTCCACGACCACATCCACCTGGCAAACAAAACGTAGGTCTGCCCTCCTCCGCCGGGCGTCCACAGAGCGTTTGACGATTCGAAAGCCGCGCAACTCAGCGGGTTCGAACCCCAGCCGGCGGGCCGCACGTGCACGCAACACGGACTCGGGCTCGTCCAACGCTTGCACCAGGTTGGAAAGCCGCCAAGTGTCGAATTCTGTCGTGGCGGGAGCGCTTCTGTGCTCGGGAGAATGAGGAGAGTCGCCCATGTCGGCAGGTATTCTAGATCGCTGGGCACTGCCACGGGAACCGCTGCTGCTCTACCCTCTGGCCATGACTCAGGAGTTCCAAGGCCTGCAGCGCGAGCTGCTCGATGCTCCCGATAGGGACACCTGTCCCGGCGCGCGACCCGTGCTCGCCTACCGCGAGGAAGACGACCCCGAGTATTTGGCCGCCCTCGATGCTTGCGCCCGTGCGCGAGTAGGGCTTCAGCGGCGCGGCGCGTGGCATGGTCAATGGGTCGAACTCGAGGCCCGCCAGGCACCGGTGGCCACCCGCCCCACAGCCGCCCTGCTCGAGGAGCGCTGGTTTCGCGCTCGGCCAATCCTGAGACCAGGCTTGCTCGAGCGTGGCGGCGACTGGAACAACCAAGCGCAAGAACGACTCCAGCTGTTTGAGGCCCTACAGGCTCCGGAAGGCTTGGCCGAATTCATCGCCACCCGCCCGCGGGCACAGGGACCCCATTGGCGTCCCACGGGAGCGATGCCACTACACGACCCGGCTCGGGATCTGGCCTGCCTGGGCCTGGCGAGCGATAGCGGGCGCGGGTTGTGGGTCAAGACTGGCCACCTGTCCAGTTTCGAGGCGGACCGTTCCCTGCGCTTGCGCATCTCCTCCGGACGCGAGGGTGCCGATGACGCCAATCGAAACCTGGAGACGCAGCGTCAAGTCCAAGCACTGGCCCAGCAACTCTTGCCCGAGACTCGCAGCATCGAGTCCACGACTTCCCTGATCGAACCCCTCGAGTCTTGGGTCGACGGCCCCGTGTTCTTCACGCAACACATCGCCTACTGGAATGCCCCACACGGCGGCGCCTTGATGCACCACGACTCCTTTCGCGAGCCCCTTGAGGGTGGGCAGCGGGGAGTGGTCTACGTGCAGCTCGCAGGTCGGACCGCGTGGCTGGCCCTTTCCATCGAGGACCTCAGCCGGCGTGTGATCGAGTTCGTCGAGTACATGCAGGAGGGAGAATTAGCCTGGGTCCGCGAAGAGCTATTTCCTGAGCCGGAGACCTTCCAGTGGCTTGAGCGCATGATCTTGCGCTTCGGCCGGGTGCGCAAGGAACTTGGCAAGCCTGGGTGCGGGCGCCTGGGTGCCCTGGTGGGACGTGGCCCCGAATTCACCTCCCTCTTGGCGGATGCGGGTCATGCGTACATCTTGGAAGCGGGCGATGGGATCATTCTTCCCAACCAAGGGCTCGAGTGCACCTGCATGCACTCGGTGTTTTGCGCCTCGGAAGAGCCCGCCTACGGAGTTTCGATGGCCGTGCGAGAAGCCGCTCCCCCGGCTTCGGCCCAGCGCCGGGAAGGTCCCCCGTCCGGCGCGCGGCGCAATCGACGTAGGGGCAAGTGAGTCCATGCACAGTGGAGCCCTGGGCCGACTGCGCCGCGCGGGGCCCTTAGAATCGTCCCGAGCAGTTTAGTACGCTCGCGCCAGATGCCTGCAGCGCCCCCCACTCCCGCACCCAGCGAAATCGCCCCGGCCCTCTCCGACCTGGGGTTGGATGGAGCCGGTCTGTCGCCCCTGGGCAACGGCATCGAAGGCAACAAACTGTGGTGCACGCCCGGGGACCCCGATTCGAACCCAGTCGAGCTGGGCCGCCTGGCCTTTGAGCTTGGCCAGGGGGCGACGCTGTTGCTGTTCATCCCGGGGCCACCTCCGCTCAAGACCCTGGCCGCATGGCGCAATGCCCTCTGGCCACTCTTGCACATGCCTGCCTGGTACCGTTTCGACGCGCAGACCGTGGAACGCGTTGAATACGAACGCAGGACGCAGGTGGGCCAGTCTGCCCTCTCGGGCGCCCTACTCGTGGCCCGCCGTCGAACGGAATTGATGTCACCTGGGGCGACCATTACCAAGTTCGATACCAACGCTGCGGGCTGGGACGGCCAACCCGGTGGCCCGGGCTACCCACACTTTCGGTGGATGCGTCGACTCGTGGGTCGCTTCGCGCGCCGCAAGAACCCGCGCAACATCCTCGACTTTGGTTGCGGTGCAGGCTGGTGTGGCATCGAAGCGGCAAAGGGCGCCTCGCAAGCCCGCCTGTGCGCCTTTGACCCCAGCCCCAAGATGGTCGAACAGGCGGCGAGTAATGCACAACAGGCCGGAATCGTGGAATTCGAGGGACGCACGGGCTTCGGCGAGCAACCACCCTTCCCGAGTCCGGGAGAAGATCCCTTCGACCTCGTCATCAGTTCGGGCGTGGTCAGCTTTTCCCCCGACCCGCAGGCCTGGATGGATGGCATCGCAAGCACGCTCGCCCCAGGGGGAGATCTGGTGGTTGGGGACATCCACCGAGACTCCATCGGTTTCCGGGCGCGACGTCGCTCTCGACCAGTGCTGCCAAGTCGTGAGCTCTCTGCGCTGACCTGCGCCGAGCTTCAAGAGGGAATGCTGCAGCGCGGATTCGAAGTCGTTCGCTCGACGGGTTACCAGCTCACCTGGCCGGTTCCGCAGGCCATGCACTTGAACGAGACGCGGCTGGGCGGGGCCCTCACCTACCCGCTCCTCTGGGCCAACCAGTTGGCCGCGGGTCTCGATCGACGCACCGGGCTCGTGCCGGCCAGCTGGTTCGACTCCTGGGCCGTTCACCTACGGCGCAGGTGAGGGCTAGCTCGGGTCAGGGCTGCTCGGGGCGCGGAATCGAATCCGGGTCTTCCTCGGCGGTCGATGGCGATCCGGCGCGGGCCTCGATGCCCTCAGACAAGCCCCTCGCGGATTCGTCGAGCGCACCTTCAAGCTGGTCCTGATCGGGCACGGCTTCGGGCTCCGGCTCAGAACGGGGAGGGGCAGCCGGCTCGGAGTCAGGGGGTTGGGCGTCTTGAGTCGTGACAGGTTCATCGGGGAGTTCTGGTTCGGATGGCAGCTCGCTTGCATCGACTGCTTCGCCTGGGACTCCGCAGGCGGCCTTGGAACTCGTTCCGTAATCGATCAATTTGGCCAGCATGCCCAGCATGTCTTCGCGCGCGACGATGCAGTCGACCTGACCCTTCTCGAGCAAGAATTCCGAACGTTGAAAACCTGGGGGCAGCTCCTGTCGAATGGTGGTCTTGATCACCCGCGGCCCCGCGAAGCCGATCAGCGCTCCCGGTTCGGCCAGGGTCAGGTCGCACACCGATGCAAACGAAGCCGTCACCCCACCCGTTGTAGGGTTGGTCTGAACGCAAATCGAGAACCCCCCTGCGCTGTTGAGTTGCGCCAAGGCCGAACAGGTTTTGGCCATCTGCATGAGGGACAGCATGCCCTCGTGCATGCGCGCCCCACCCGAACTGGTAAATAGAATGAGTGGCAGGTTGCGTGACCGAGCGACATCTGTTGCCAAGGAAACCTTCTCCCCAACGACCTCCCCCATGGACCCCCCAAGGAACTTGAAGTCGAGCACGGCGATCACCACAGGACGACCGAGGATTTCACCCGTCCCACAAATCAACCCCTCCTTCTCGCCGCACTTCTGCATGGTCTTCGAGATCTTCTCGGAGTACGGCACGGCATCGGTGAACTCCAGACGATCAACGGCCTCCAGGTCGGCGAACATCTCGTTCCATGTCCCCTGGTCCAGGGTCATCGCCACTCGTTCGCGGGCGGGGACCGTGAAATGAAAGCTACATGAGGGACAGGTGTGCGCTTTGGCCTCGAGTTCCTTGCGGTAGATCGTCGTGTCACAGGAGGGACACTTGAGCCACAAGCCCCCGGGCATGTCTTTCTTTTTGAAGCGTAGGCCCGAGAGGCGCCCGCTGGGTTTTTTCTTCGGTCCCGACACGCCTAGGCCTCGCTCCCCGCAGGCAGGACGGCCTCAGCCGCAGCACGCAAGGCAGCAATCGTGGCCGCCATATCCGGCGGTCCAAAGATCGCCGAACCTGCAACAAAGGCATTGGCGCCCGCCGCCGCACACTGGGGCAAGGTGTTGGGGTCCAGGCCTCCATCCATCTCAACGTGTCCTTCGTAGCCCACCCTGCGCAGCCAGCGAGTCTTCTCCAGCGCGCCCTCAATAAAACTCTGACCTCCAAACCCCGGATGAACACTCATCACGAGGGCCAGGTCCACGCTTCCCAGGACAGGCTCCAGGACTTCAACCGGAGTATCCGGACTGACTGCAACACCCACCTGTGCAACGCCATGCTCACGGAAAGCGCTCACGACCTCAAGGCAAGCCTCCTTGCTGGGGGCAACCTCCCAGTGGAACGTCAAGACGTCCGCACCGGCCGCCGCATAGGCTTCGGCGTAGTCCATGGGGTTCGTGATCATCAGATGCACATCCAGCGGAATGCTGGCCGCTCGGTTGATGGCTTTCACGAGGGGCGGGCCGATCGTCAGGTTAGGCACGAAGTGGCCATCCATGACGTCCACGTGCAACCAATCCGCGCCGGCGGCTTCGGTGCGTCGAACCTCAGCGGCTATTTGCCCAAAATCACAGGACAAGAGCGAGGGAGCAATTCGAATCGGGGGGGTTTGCATGGGTCCTTCGCCGGGGAGGTGAGCGCTAGACGGGGCTTTCTAGTCTAGGGGGCGGGAGGCCCTACCCCAAGGCCTCGATACCGGGCAGGACCTTGCCCTCAAGCAACGCGAGGGAGGCCCCTCCGCCGGTGGAGATGTGAGACATGCAATCGGCGAGGCCCAGTCCCGTCACCGCTGCCACGGAATCGCCGCCGCCCACGACGGTGTACCCAGGGCAATCGGCCAGCGCTCGCCCCACGGCCTGCGTACCCGCGCGGAAGGGCTGCATCTCAAACACGCCCATGGGGCCATTCCAAACCACGGTACGAGCACCCGCAACGACCTCCACGTATCGCTCGCGCGTGCGCGGGCCAACATCCAGGCCCATCCAGCCCGCCGGAATGGCGGGTCCACAAACTCGCGTCGACGCCTCTGCGGAGAACTGCTCCGCGGCCACGTGGTCGAGGGGCAAGAGCAGATCCACGTCACGCTCGCGGGCCTTGGCCTGCGCCGCCCGACAGAGGTCCAGTTGAGCCGGTTCGACTAGGGAATCCCCCACTTCGATGCCCTGGGACAAGAGGAATGTATAGGCCATGCCCCCGCCCACCAAGATGCTGTCGACCTTCTCCAGCAGGTGATCGATCACCGTCAACTTGTCCGACACCTTGGCCCCCCCGAGGATCGCGACCAATGGACGCTGCGGACTCTCCAAGACCTGGGCGAAGGCGTCCACCTCCTTCTCCAACAGTCGACCTGCCGCGGACGGCAGGAGCCGTGGAATGCCGGAAACCGAAGCGTGATCCCGGTGGCAGGCGCCAAATGCCTCACCTACGAAGCAGTCCCCCAGAGCCGCAAAGGCCCGGGCCAATTCAACGTCACCCTGGGTCTCCCCAGGATGGAAACGCACGTTTTCGAGCAGCACGGTCGTCCCCTCCGTCGCTTGCCCGATGGACTCGGCCACGCAATCGCCCGTGGACTCATTGAGTTTCAAGACCGGCGAACCGAGCAATTCCTGCAGCCTTGTCGCGATCGGGTCGACACGCAACGACTCGACGACTTCGCCCTTGGGTCGACCAAAGTGACACAAGCAGATGGGCTTCCCACCCTGCTCCAAAATGTGACGCAGGGTGGGAAGGGCCGCGCGGATACGGGTGTCATCCCGGATTGCGCCACGCTCGTCCAGGGGCACATTGAAGTCCACTCGCACGAGTACCCGCTGCCCGCGCAGCGCCAGACTCTCCAGTAGGGGGGCGTTGAGAACACTCATGGGCGAATCCTGGCCCTCAGAGACTCAGCGCTTCTTCTTGGCGGGTTTCTTGCGTGCCTTGGGCTTGAGGCCGTGGGCTTTGCGCATCAACTGCACGACCCGGTTGGAGTAACCGCACTCGTTGTCGTACCAGGAGATCACTTTGACCGAGTTCCCACCAATCGACATGGTGGCGCCCCCATCGATGATCGAGCTGTGCGGGTCGCCCACAATGTCCGAGGACACGATAGGGTCGTCCGTGTAGGCCAGGATGCCTTTTAGCGGGCCGCGCTTGGCCGCAGCGGAGAGAACCTGGTTGACTTCCTCGCGAGTCGCCTTCTTCTTGAGTGTGGCCACCAGGTCCACAACCGATCCGGCGGGTACGGGCACGCGCAGGGAGCAGCCGTCCAGCTTGCCCGCCAAGTGCGGCATGATTTTGCCCACCGCGCGAGCGGCGCCCGTGCTCGTGGGAATGATGTTCACGGCCGCGGCGCGTGACCGTCGCAAGTCAGAGTGCGGCAGATCGAGCACGCGCTGGTCATTGGTGTACGCGTGTACCGTGGTCATCAGTCCGTGCTTGATTCCAAAGGCGTCGTCCAAGACCTTGGCGAGGGGCGCCAGGCAGTTGGTGGTGCAGGAAGCGTTGGAAATGATGCGGTCGGTGGCTTTGAGCTCGCTGTCGTTGACACCCATCACAATCATGGCGTCGATGGCGTCCTTGGGGGGAACCGTGAGCAGCACTTTTTTGGCGCCTGCGTCGAGGTGCTTGGTGCAGGCTTCGCGGGTAGCCAGGACGCCCGTGGCCTCGACCACGAAATCGACCTTGTTGGCCTTGTGCGGCAGGTTGGAGGGATCACGTTCGGCCGTGATCGGAATGCGCTTGCCGTCCACGGAAATGGCGCCCTGCATGGCCTTCACCTTGCCCGGATAGCGCCCCAGGACCGAATCGTACTTGAGCAGGTGCGCCAGCGTCGCCGGGTCCGTGAGGTCGTTGATGTGCACGACCTCGCACTTGGGGGTGTTCTGCAGGATTCGGAAGACGTTCCGGCCGATGCGGCCGAAGCCGTTGATCGCAATGCGCATGGGAGAGTAGGGGGGCTGTTGGAGGCTTGAATCCGGCTTATGGCCGGGAGTCAGCCCCCGCTCAGATAGCAAGGAGTAGGAAGTTGGAATTTGGCTCCTGGGCCTGGCTCGAGAACGGGCCCAAAGCGTAGGTTTCCGTCGAAAACGGGGCGCGAGGATACTCCCCTGGGCCGATGGGATCAATTGGCCTTCGGCCTCGCAAGACCCCCCCGTCTGCGTAAATCGGCTTGTCACCCGGCATGCCTCTCGGCTCGGATACACGTTTCTAAGACCCAGGGTTCTCGAATAGAGGGTACCTGCAACCGTTCCCTCCCCCCGGTGGACGAAGGCCTCAGAAGCACGCCTAGCTGAGCCCCTGCTGGGACCTTGCACGAGTCCCAAGCGGGGTCGCGTCGCGCCCGGCTCGAACCCTACTCGAGTCCTTCCACGAATCCTCGCCAAGCTCCCAGCCAGCCTTGCCCTCATCCCAATCACATTCCTCAAGCGGCCCGGATCTCAGCGATGCGAGCCCCTGGCGCGGCGCATGGGCCGAACGCTGGAAGGCCTTGGCCAAGGCCGCTGACCTGGGCCCGAACGAGCCGCTCGTTCTTGCCCTCTCCGGTGGCGCGGACTCGGTCTATCTCCTGCACCTCCTTGCCGCCGCTCGCCTTCACAGCCAGGGTCGCGGGGCGGGTCCCCAGCCCAAGGTCTTGGCCGTCCATGTGGACCACATGCTGCGCGGTGAAGAATCCTGCGAGGACGCCGCCTTTTGCGCGCGCGTGTGCTCCCGCCTCTCCGTGCCCTTTGCCCGCCGCCGGGCTGAACTCGATCCCAAGGGCCCCAACCTTGAAGCGAAGGCACGCAAGGCTCGCTATGGGCTACTCGCCGAAGAGGCCGTCGGTGCCGGCATCGGTACCATTCTCACCGGACACCATGAAGACGATGCACTCGAAACGCTGCTCCTGCGTTGGATGCGAGGCTCGTCACTGCCGGGCTTGGCAGGCCTGAAACGAGAAACTCTCTTGCGCTCTTCTTCGGCCTCCTCGAAGCCCATCAGGGTTGTGCGTCCGCTGCTCGATCTGCGTCGGGAAGAAGTGCGCCACCTACTGCGGGAAGCGGGAATTGACTGGCGCGAGGACTCCAGCAACGCGAGTCCCGCCCACACGCGCAACCGCGTGCGCAACGAACTCCTACCCCGTATCGAATCCACTTGTGGGCCAGAGGGCGTCGACAACCTGCGCGCCTTCGCAAGCGCGGTGGAAGGGTTGGAAGACGAATTGGCGTCTCGCACGGCCAACTTGAGCTGGACCCCCGACGGTTCAGCCGCACACCAGATCCCGCGCGGTAGCCTGGACAACCTGCTTCCGCCTCTCCAAAGGCGGGCCCTGTGGCGGCTGATCTCGGAGGGTACGGGCCGTCCCCCTTCGCACGTCCTGCTCGCGATCCTTCAAGAAGACCTGACCCGCAAGGCGCAGACGCGCCACACCCTGCCCGGAGGATGGCACTTGGACCTCGGAAAGGAGTCCCTGGTCCTGACTCCCCCGGCAGCCCTCGCTTAGCCTTACGGCGCAGCAACGAGCCCGCTGCGCAGGTCACTCCGCGCAGCTTCCGACGCGGGGCGGCACGCTTGCACCAGGCCGGCGCGCCTCGTGTGCAGCGCTCCGGATTGGGGCTGGAAGCCGCGATACGGGTGACTTCCCCCCATGGGGCCTATACTCTCTCCCGGAAGAGGGTGCCAGCGGTCATTGGCGCGGCCCTAGTCCTGCCTCGCGCTCGATTCCCAGTGTTCACCTATTCGACCCCCCCACTGCCCTTGAGTCGCTCTCTGCAAGCCAACCGGCAGGCCGTGCGTACGCGTATTGCGCGTGCGGCCCATGCCGCCCAGCGAGATCCCGGGGACATTCAATTGCTCCCTGTGACCAAGGCGGTTGATGCCCTCACGACTCGCGCACTGTACGAGCTTGGCGAACGCGACCTGGCAGAGAATCGGGCTGCCGGGCTGGAGAACAAGGCTGAGGCGCTCAAAGACACGGATGTCCGTTGGCACTTCATCGGCCATGTGCAACGCAACAAGGCGCGCCGCATACTGGCACTGGCGGAAGTGCTGCACTCCCTTGATTCTCTGGTGCTGGCCCAGACGGTGGCGCGAATCTGTGCGGAAGAGGGCTGGCAGCGGCAGGTCTATCTGCAAGTCAATCTGACCGGTGAAGAAGCCAAGCATGGCATGCACGCGAGCGAGTGCCAGGCGGCCTTGGAAACCGTCGCGCACAGCCCCCACCTCGAGCTTCTGGGCCTGATGGGTATGGGCCCCTTGCACCCAACGCCGGACCACAGCGCCGCCACGGTCTTCGCTTCCTTGGCGAATAGGGGCCTGCAGCTCCAATCCGCGGACCCAAGCCGTTTTGTTGAGGGCCGCTGCGGGCTATCTATGGGCATGAGCGCTGATCTGGAAGCCGCCGTCAGCGCGGGCAGTACTTGTCTGCGTATCGGCACCGACTTGTTCCGCTCGGCCCAGGAGGCTGCGCTTTGAGTGCCCAGCGTTTGGTGATCGAGGTCACGGGCGAAGGGCGCGAGATCACGCTGCCTGAAAATGGCCAATTGGTGATCGGCTCGGACTCGCAACGGGCCGACTTGGCTCTGGACGACCAAGGCATCGCCGCCGTGCACTGCACAATCGGACGCATTCGAGGTGGGGGCTGGGCTCTCAAAGACTTGGGGTCCGACTACGGATCGATCGTCAACGGTCGGCCCGTGACAACCGTGCGACTGATGCATGGCGATGTGATTGTGCTCGGCTCCCAGCACCTGCGCGTCAGCGACCCGAGCCTCCCCCAAGAACCCGAAGGTCCGGCGCAAACGACTGCGCCGACGCCCCTACCGGTGAGCGAACCCGCTGCCGCTGCTCCGGCCCCCACACCGAACAAGCAGACCCAGACGGGCAAGGCCGCGGCTGTCGGCCTGCCGAATCTCCCGGGCTACCGGCTTGAGCGCATGATCGGCCGCGGGGGCATGGGCCAGGTGTGGCTCGCCACCCAGGTCAGCCTCGACCGCCGCGTCGCCATCAAGTTGCTCTCGGCCGGACTCGAAGCCGACGGTGGGTTCGTAGAGCGTTTTCAAGCTGAGGCCCGCGCTGCGGCCGCGTTGGGCCATCCGAATGTCGTGACAGTGCACGACGTGAGTGAAGCAGATGGGCATCACTTTCTGACCATGGAGTACATGGGCGGAGGTTGCCTCGAGACCCGCCTGGCCGAGCTCGGGCCCGTGCCTTGGCATGAGGCTCTGACGATCATGCGCGATGCTGCGCGAGGGCTCGAGTACGCTGAGTCCAGAGGCATCGTCCACCGCGACATCAAGCCTGCCAACTTGATGCGCACCGAAGCCGGGATCATCAAGATCGCCGACCTGGGACTGGCTGGTAGCGTCGAGCAGGAAGAGTCTCCGGAAGGCCGCAAGATTTTCGGCACACCGCACTTCATCGCGCCTGAGGTCGTTCGGGGCAATCGAGCCGACGCTCGCAGTGACCTGTACTCACTGGGGGCCACGGCCTTCCGCATCCTTTCGGGCCACACTCCATTCGAAGGAGAGTCCAGCAAGGAGATTCTGCGTCAGGTCTTGAACGATGAGCCAGATGACCTGCGAGAGCTCGATGAGCACATTCCTGCCGGGGTCAGTCAGCTCATCACTCGACTCCTGGCCAAGGACCCCAACGACCGACCGCCCTCCGCTTCGATCCTGCTTAGAGAGATCGAGCGACTGCTCGGCGATCAAGGTCAGACCGCACGGTCAGCGGACGAATCATCGGCTCCGCGCAAGATTCCGGTTTGGCTGGCTGCCGTCGCTGTAGGCGTCATCGCCCTGGGCATCAAGTCTCTCATCGGAGGCGATGCGGACCCTGACGAGAGCGACCCTCCCGAGGTCGCTGCCGGGCCCGAGGGGCCGGAGCCCGGTGAACCAGGACCGGGCATTCCTGAGACAGGCGACAGCCCACCGACCCTGGAATCCGACTCGCCTGAGAACGGCGATCAGAATGAACAACTGGTGGAATTGGCTGCCGAGAATGCGCTCCTAAAACTACGCGAGCGCAGCCTGCCGGATTCCGCACGCATCGAGGAACTGCGGTCCATCGCCAAGACCTACCTCGGCACAGACGCCGCGCGCCGGGCCAGTGCGGATGCCGACCAACTCGAGGCACGCCTCGCGGCCGAATTGGAGGCCTCACAGGAAGTCGACCGGCGCCGGCAGACCCTGCTGGATGCAATGCAGGTGGCCGTTCAGTCCGGGTCCACCTCCCCCACCAAGGATGGCGCCAGTCCCAGCCCCGGCCGTGAACTGCGCGCCCTCGCGACGGTTCCGGGCCAGGACGAATGGGCCGAGGACGCCACGTTTCTCGCGGCTCGGGCCGCCTTGCAATACGACGTCTTGGAGCGTGCGACGTCTTGGGCAGAAGAGCGTTGGCAGACGGCTCTGAATCACGAACAGGCCGGTGATTTCGAGCAGCTGAATCGCTCCTTGTCTTCGATCGTTCCGCTGACGGACCTGCCCACACTCACGGAGACGACGGCTCAGAGAGTTCGGGACAAGGCGCGTGAGCTGTCAGCTCTCGCTGCCATGGCAAGGGACAAGAGAAACGAGATCGGCTCGCTCGAGTCCCAATTCCAGGAACAGCGTGCCCAAGCGGACCGCCGGGCCCTGGCACAGGGATTGGGAATGGGGAGCGGCACCCATGGACTCGTGCGCAATTTGGATCTGGCGACCCTGGCCGTGCGCATCACCGATGTTCACGAACGCCTGGCAACGGCCCCGAGCCGCGGGCGGTTGGCCCCCATCAAGGTGCGGGTCGACGGAGCGCTGCGCGCGCTTCGACTCCTAGCTAGCTCGTGGGAACAGGGCCTTTGGAAGCGCCACTCAATCCTCGACCCGAGTGGGGGGCGTGGCACACTTCAGGCCGCCGGAGCCGACCCGTCAGGGTTGCGCTTGCTTGTTGAGGGCACCTCAACGCTAACTCTCTGGTCCGCCTGGAGCGACAACCCGCGCTCCTTTGAGAACCTCTTTACGGGCCGTCTGAATCGTCAATGGACGGGAGCCGAGCTCGAGGACATCTCATCGGCCATGCTGTTGGTCTCAATCAGCCAGACCTTGGGTCACCTGGAAGGCGTGCTCGGCAACCAAGATCCGTTCGCGCGGGCCGTATCCAAGTCTGACCTTGAATCCGTGGAAGCGAGCTTTGCGACCGCCTTGGAATGGGCACAAAGGGCCATTCAAGCCGGCGCCGATGACCTGCTCAAGGGACAAATCGCCCGCGAAGCCGAGGCCGCAAGGGCCGTCATGTCGAGTCTGGAGGCGGGAACGGCTGGCCGTTGGGCCGAAGCGGTCGCCTCCCTGGAATACGCAATCTCCGAACATGGCGATTCACTGCTCGTGCTCTTGCTGTCCGATGGAACCGAACCCGACGCAGCCATCCGAGTTCCAGCTCCGAGTCAGCCGGACAGCAGCGCAGAACCCGACAGGGAATCTGACTAGGTCCGAGTCGGTGATCCGGGGATGGCCTTCCCATTGAGAAGCCTATTGTCGGGAGAGACCGGGAAGCGATTGGGCCTAGGGCTCGATCTGGGCGGCTCTTTCTGCTGGACTGTTGCCATGGATCCGATGCGCTTGGACGACTGTGTGAGTTCCGCCGCGAGCCAATTGGAGGAAGAAGGACTGCTTGCACCTCAAGTCCTATTCCTGATGGGCACGGGAATCGGAACTCTAGCCGGGGGACTGCTACGGGCACGGCAAACCCAACTTGGCCAGCTGCTGGGCACGCCCCGCATTTGGGGCGAGCAGGTTCTGCATAGCGGCAGCCTGGGGGGAATCCAAGTCTGGCTGCTCGAAGACGCGCCCGGAGATCTTGAGTTCGGCGAGGGTGGCGGGGCCGGGCACCAGGCCTGGGAGCGGGCGTTTCCTGTTTGGCTTGCGGCGGAAATGGGAACTCGCCTGTGCGTGATCACGGCGGCAGGTGGATCCCTTGCTGGGGACCTGAATGCGGGTCAGCTGGCCGTGGTCAGCGATCACATCAACCTCTCGGGCACGACCCCTCTGCTGGGTCTGGGTTCGACCCGTCTTGGCCCGCTCTTCCCCGACCAGTCAGAACTCCACAACTCGGGCTTGCGGGCCTGCGCCCATGAGCGCGCGCTGGAGCGTGGAATCCGCTTGAGCCCCCGCATCCTCGCCTGCACCCAGGGTCCGGCTCTGTGCACACCCGCGGAGCGAGCCTGGTTTGCCTCGACCGGTGCAGAGGTCTTTGCCCAAGGAATCGCGGGACCCTTGCTGGCCTGTGCCCACGCGGGCCTGACTGCCTTGACCCTGGTGGCTGTGACGGACGACGCACGGCAGGTCCCCGTTGCAGGAGACAGCGCGGCGCTCGATATGGCACAACTGGTGGCCCGTGCTGAGCAGGTCGCACCGGCGCTGGAAGACTTGCTCCAAAGTCTGCTCCCGGAAATTGGCGAATTGGCCAACGAGCGTGAAGCTGAATTCTCATGAGCCACCCCATCGCCGTCTTCGTCTCGGGCACCGGTCGCCACTTGGAGAACTTCGTGCGCCTCGCACAGCAGGGTGCGCTCGACACGCAGGTCGTGCTCGTCCTGTGTGACAGGCATGGCGCTGGAGCGATCGAACGAGCGCGCAAATTCGGCTTGCGGCCACTGACACTCCTCCCCTCCGAGTATGAAGACACAGCCGCCTTCAGTCGCGCCGCTTTTGAAGCCGCGCAAGAAGCCGGCGCCCAGACGGTTCTGCTTGCCGGCTTCCTGCGGCTACTGCACATCCCTACGAGTTGGACGAACCGGGTCCTGAACATTCATCCGTCCTTGCTTCCCGCCTTTGGAGGCAAGGGCTACTACGGATCGCGCGTGCACAAGGCTGTGCTGGAGCGCGGCTGCACGCTCTCTGGCTGCACGGTGCACTACGTGGATCAGGAATACGACCACGGTCGCATCCTGGTGCAACGCACCGTTCCCGTCCGCGCCAGCGACACGCCAGACGACCTGGCGGCGCGCGTGTTTGACGAGGAATTAGTGGCCTTCCCGGAAGCCCTGCGCCTTCACATGGACTCTCGGTCGGCGGATACGGCTACAGAGAGAGGTGGTGCATGAATGACTACCTGCTGGCCCTCGCCGGAGTGCTGACCGGTCTGCTGTATCTCGCTCGCGAGCAAGGCCGCGTGGCTGGGGTGAAGCGCGGCTTCGTTGAGCAACTTCACAATCAAGAGGCTCTTCTCCAGCGCCGTGCCGCCGTGGTAACTGAACTCTTGGACTACTGCGCCCACACGAGCAAAGAATCCCTCTGCATTGCAGCCAACGACTTGGATCGCCTTGCGGCTCACCAAGTCCAGGCCGAACACGCCTGTTCGAACCTGGGCCGCAACGCCGGCGACCATCAGGCCCTCGAGGCGTTCAAGGCCAGCGGGATTCAGATGGCCGGGTTTTGCAACTCGTTGATCTTGGCTTCTGATTCCGATCGCACTGAGCACGGCCTAGCGTTCAAACGCGAGTTGGAGCGCCTGGACGAATGGCTCACGACGCAATCGGAGACAACCGTCGTCTTGGCCCAGCTCCTGGAGCGCACGCGGCGACGTCCCGTGGCCAGGCTATCGGGCTTGGTGGCCCACTTTGGCCTCTTACCCAGCTGGGGTTGAAGGGCTGGGTCGGACTGAGGACTTGCGCACGCAGGTGGCCAGGGTCTTCCGTGTTCTGTTCGCGTGGCAGCGCCCTTTTCCTTGCGGGTCCGTTCCGGGGTGATCAGCCGCGCATGGAGCGCGCTCCTTGGTCCGGGCCAAACCATGAGCGTGGCTCATCGGCCCGCACGTCTGCCGCTCGCAGCGGCTCCCGATTCGACCCTCACGCTAGGTCGCCGGGCAACCAGGTCCCGTGCGGGCCAACACGCTGGCCAAGGAGCAGGCCAAACTGCTAGCCCGTTGACCCAGCACACCAACCACCGCCCCCACCCACCCGGGACGACGATTCAAGATCCGGCCCGTTTCCCGTTCCCTCTGAATTCAGCGTGCCTTCCTCTGCACACGCTCCAATCGTTTGGACAGACTCTCAGTTGTCGGAACGGCCCGGGGAGTTACCCCTGCTGACTCCAACGCGTCGAGCAACTCCACAGCCCTGCGCACCCAGCGGGCCGCCTCGACCAGGTTACCCAGTCCGTGCTCGTGCATTTTCGCGAGGGCTTCGCAGGCCAGGACTGACGCCGCGTCAGGCCCGCCCTCTGCGAGCTCCGCCAGGGCACTCAGTGCTGCCTCCTGCCTACCCACCCGACGCAGGCAATCCGCGTACAACCAATACTGTTCGCGTGTTCCGTCCCCAACCTGATCAAAGCGCGAGATTGCGCGCCCCATCCACTCGATGGATTCGACTCGCTGCCCAGCCCGCCAGAGTGCCCGTCCCACTGCCCAGGCACGGCGGGCAGAACAGCCCTTGAGGACCTCCCCGCTCGGGCGTCGCTCTGCGAGCGTATGACCCAGATGAGCCGTCAGCGTGACCAGCGAGAGAACGTCCAACAGATTGTGATGGAAGACTCCCTCCAATTGGTGTTCGCGACCCGCCAGGTAATCGAACCAGGCAGCCGGAGCGAGTGAACCGGGTAGATCTCGTTCGCGCACCAATCCGAGCAACTCCACTTCGAGGGTTTGCAGCCGGTTGTTCTCAAATTGTCCACCGTTCACCCGTCGCATTGGATGGTAGAGGTCCAGGTGTGGGCGCTGCAAGAACGGCGAGGGCACGCCATGGATGTTCATCTTGTCTTCCAGGCGGTGGCGATCGAAGGATTTGCCAAAGAAGGAAACCACGGCGTCGGCCGAGGCAATGCGCCGGGCGCTCTCGGCGAGCAGGGCTGGCTCTTGCTCTGGGCCGCCTAGGAAGCCCTGCCAAACTCGGAAACGGCCGTTCTCAAACCAACCGAGCCCCACCATGTAGACGTAGGTCCCTGCGCCCCCTGAAAGCCCGGTCGTTTCAGTGTCCAGGTAAACGGCTCGGTGCGGATCCAGGTGACCCAAGTCCCGATCCTCGCACAGCAGCCCAAATGCGCGCGGGTCCAGGTCGGACACTTCATCCAGCCGCCAGGCCCCATGGAGGCTGTCGCCCGGGAAGTTCTGTTGGCGGGCGAGAAACTCGCCTTGCAACCCCTCGGTCAACTCCAATTGCCCAGGATCACCTTGGCTGCTCCAAACCGGATCGCCTGAATCCTCGGCCGCGGGCCGGGGCCGATCTCTCTCAACCTGGCCAGAGTGCAGTCTCCCACGACCTAGCAAGCGCGCGATGCGGTCGCGAGAAGATCGCCCGCTGTCTGAGGCCCGCGCGTGGTTCACTCGCAACCCAACTCTGCACCGGACTGCGGAGGATCACAGGGCTGCGGCCCTGGACCTGACGACAGATGTTTCAGCAAGCGCCCGGCCGTTTCCTTGCCGAGCGGCCCCACTTCGGCCAGGGGACCTACGCAACCGGGGCAGCCCCGTGCGCACCCGCAGCGCTGCAACACTTGGAGGGCCGCGGCCAGTAACGAGCGATGCTCTCGGAAAACCAATTCCCCCAGCCCCACCCCACCCTGCACGCGGTCATACAGGAAGAGGGTCGGTCTTTGAAAATGGGGCGACCGAACCTGGGTGGAGATTCCCAGGTCACTGGGCGCACAGCGCACATAGAGGGGCGCCACCCTGCGCATCAGGTTGCCCATCCCGCGCCAGGCGGAACCACGATCCCCTCCAGCCAGACCCAAGTCTGCCCCGGTCCGTTCGGACAGGGTCAGCACAAAGGCCTCGGTGCTCAGTTCCTCTGCGGGCAAGTGAATGTCTCCTGCACCGACGTTTTCGCGGGTGTAGAAGCGCACCTTCTTGTACTGCGTGGCCACGGTCGTGACGTGCACTTCACCACGCCAGACCGAGTAGTCCTCAGCGCTAGGCTCCTTGTCGATTTCCGTAGCGGGCATGCTTCCCGAAACCCCGGCGGCCGCCGCCGCCAGCACCTCCGCGGGCACGGGAAATTCGGCCCGTTCACGCTGCGAGTGAGCTTCGAGACGCAGGACGCGCACCTCTGTATTGGTTTCCGCATCCGTGAAGTAGTCCGAGTCCACATTGCGTGCGTACGCACGGCGATTGGTGTGGTCAAAACGCTCAATGCGCCAGGTCACTCCCTGGACCTGGTAGATCGCCCCTTCGTGAACCTGGGTGATTGAGCTCTCCCGGTCGACTTCCCCAATCGCGTCGCCACTGTCCAAGTCCAGCACGAGCACGTTGTCCGCCTCACCTCCATTCAGTGAGACATCTTGGGCCGGATAGGCATCGGCCATCCAGAACCAGGTGTCGGCTCGGCGGTGCAAGAAATTAGACTCCTCCGCCAAGTAGTCGAGGATGGCTGCAGCCGGCGCGCCATCGTAATGGGGCTCACCCTTGAGCCGCCCCGTCCCGCAATCGGCGTGAAAGGGAAGTTCGAACGCAGCGCATTTCAAGTGCTCGGAGAGGATGACCAAGTTGTCGGGATCGCTCACGAGTTCTTCCTTGGGGGCAGCAAATAGCCAATCGGGGTGATGAACCAGGAACTGATCCACCGGTTCCGAGCGTGCGATTTGGATCACCATGCTGGGCTTGCCGCGGCGGCCAACGCGTCCCGCTCGCTGCCAGAAGGACGCCTGGCTACCCGGATACCCCACGAGCACGGCCACATCCAGGGCTCCAATGTCGATGCCCAATTCGAGTGCATTGGTCGAGACGACGACCTTGATCGAGCCCTCCTTCAGCCCGCTCTCGATCTCCCGGCGCATGTCCGGCAGGTACCCGCCTCGGTAGCCGCGGACCTCATCGGGGTCCAGACCCATGCGGCTTGCTCCCTCCTTCAAGTAGCGCGTCAACACCTCGACCGCTGTGCGGCGGCCGCAGAAAAAAATCACCTGGCGGTTGGGAGAGCACACCTCGCGCGCCAAGTCGCGCGCTTCTTCGAGAGCATTGGCTCGCAGCCCCGCGACCGGGTTCACAATCGGCGGATTCAAGACCCCAAAAGTTCGTGCACCCGCGGGGCTCGCATCATCGCTGACGATTTGGAATTCACGTCCGAACAAGCGACGTGCGTGGTCTGCGGGATTCTTGAGGGTAGCGGACGAGGCGATGAAAGTCGGCTGAGCCCCATAGTGGGCAGCAATGCGTAACAAGCGACGCAGCACGTTGGCCACGCTGGATCCAAACACCCCGGTAAGCGTGTGAACCTCGTCCACCACGATGTACTTGAGATCGCGAAACAACTCCGCCCACTTGGCGTGGTTGGGCAGGATCCCCTGGTGCAACATGTAGGGGTTGGTCAAGATCATATGCCCCCGATCGCGCAGGCTGCGCCGCACTGAGGGCGGCGTGTCTCCGTCGTAGGTGAACGCGTGCCAGGGCTGGTCGAGCGCCTCGACGAGGACCGTCAGACCCAGGGTCTGGTCCTGGGAAAGGGCCTTGGTGGGAAAGAGGAACAAGGCCCGCGCTGCCCCGTCACTCTCCAGTAGCGAGTTCAAGACCGGAGCGGTGTAACACAGGGTCTTGCCCGATGCCGTGGGCGTTGAGATGAGCACGTCGCGGCCCGCGAGTGCCGCCTCGATCGCCTGGGCTTGGTGAGAGTAGAGGCGGCTCAAGCCCTGCCCCCTGAGCACATCAATCAGCCGCGCGTCCAATCCACCCGGGAAGGGGGCGCTCGAACCCAGCCGGGCAGGGACCCCATGCCAATGAACCAGCCGCGCCCGCCAATGGGGGTCCGACCTCAGGTGCTCGATGAGATCCGGAAGCTCGCGCTTGAGGCGAGACTGACGCTGGGCTGGAGAACGGGTCATGCTGCGCGGCCCGGGTGTTCGGGTTTTGTGAGGGTAACGCCGGACGAAGGCTGGATCAAGCACCTGCTGGAGAGCCTGCGCGGTCTTCCCGCGACCGGGACCTCGCCGCGCCCCTAGCGCAGCAGCTCGAGCAGCTCGGCGTGCAGCTGGGGGTACGCCAAGACTGATTGGGCCCCCGCAAAATCGGCTCGAACTTGCCCGTCACCAGCCAACCCGATCTGCACTTCGGTCCAGCGGCCATCCACCCCCAAGAACTTCGCCTGCACAACCTGGGTCAACACCTCTCGACCAGCCACGTGCGATTCCGCCTTCAGATGGGTCAGGTGATCCATCAAGAGTCGCAGCTCGCGTGCCTCGACACGAATCGTGGGGTCGGCGTTGGGGTAGATCCAGGTGCCCTGCACACTGCGCGCATACTGCCGTTGCTCAACATCGGAACTCACCGTCAGCGCCTTCAGCCGCACCTCGTCCAGGGTGTAGACAAAACTCGATAGCAGCTGAAGTGGATCGATCTCAAGCAACTCGTGAACCGCCGAGCCGACGAGTCCGACCACGGACTCGCGCTCCCTGAGAAACGCGAATAGGCGCGCGCCATTTTCGGACTCCACGGCCTCCCCGATCCAGCCTCCCTGGCGCCGGCCTTGCGACTCCACGAACACTCCCCTGCGCTTCGTATTGTCCGCGTCAAAGTAATCCGCAACGGGTTGATCCCACAGATAGTCGTGAACTTGCTCTTGCTCGAGAACCGAGAGGATTGCCTCGACGGCAAGAGGTTCCGCTGGCCGAGCCCCGGACCATTGCCCCGCGGCGTCGAGCTCTTCAATCTTCCACGATTTTCCAACGGGTGCGCGGCTCAGCCGCAGAGACCGGTCTGGGATGAACATCAGCACATGCTCGACTTCCCTCCGGAAGACACGGGTAATCGACTGGTCGTGAAGGTCCTTGATGTCCATAAACAGCGCGGCCAGGTCCCGGCCCTCAACAGTCCAGATGTAGGGCTGACTCTCGCGCTTGCAGAAATAGGTTCCTTGGCGAGAGGCGAAGTGCACGGTCTGCCCCTCCCCGCGACGATCGGTCAAGGTCAGGCTGAACCAGGGTTCGTTCAGCCCGAACCGTTCGAGGGGTGCTGGATCCGCATCCGACGCAAAATCCGCAGCCTGGATCCGCGACAGTCTCATGGCCCAGGCGCCAAGCGCCACTGGATCTCCATGAACGCGCACGGGTCGATCCACAAACCAGTTGGTCTCCTGGCGCTGGACCTCCAGTCCCAGGGGCACTTGTTGCCCGCCGTTGTAGTCGAACCCGCGCCTAGAAATGGCCACGACCGTGCTGCCATCCACCTCAAAAATCTGGCGGTCGCGCCAATCAGTGAGGTCGTTCTCCAAGGCCACTTCCAGGCTCCGCATGGTGCGTAGAGTGCGCTCGCCCACCTGAACAAACACACGCATTTGGTCCAAGTCTACGGCGCCCATGTTGGCCCGGTGCACGCGTTCGGTTCCGTCCTCGAGCAACTCGCGCAGTTCGAGCACAGCCCGCGGCGACCCCAGACTCGTGATGGTCGGATCCTGTTCTCCTGCAGGAACCGGCCAGGCCTTGTTGGAAGCGGCGCGCAGCAGCGAGTCCACCAACTCGCGCCGGGCCGGATAGGCGATGGGATCCACGATGGTCCACATCCCCTGGCTGTCCTTCGCCAGCCCCAGATGCAGAGAGCGCTCGATGTTATCCACGCGAATGCTCTGCACGCGCCGCGGATCCAAGCCCTCAAAGAGTGCGAACTCACGCTGGCCAAAATCAGGATCCTCGCTTTGCCCTTGCTTCCAGGCCGCGACACCCAGCAGCAAGACGAGTAGCGCCATCAGGGCCGTCGTCAGGCGACTCACTGATCCTCTCCCGCGGGTCGCGTTTGCCCTGTACGAGAGCGCATGGCGGCCACGAGCCCGCCCAGCAGCAAACACAATCCGGGTAGGTAGCCCCAAGCCATGCGGTTCAAGCGCGGCAGGGCCCGCTCACGCTTCTCGATCGGAATCAGCCGCACGTCAGGATTGCGCGCGGAGATGGACAGGCGGTACTCACGGTCCAGAACCCAGTTGTAGACGTTGCCCAGGAGATCCTGGTTGTACCGGAAGGCGCCGTTGGAGAAGGCCATGGAGGAGCCCACCACGACGATGCGCGCCTGAGGTGTCTCCTCGAGCGCGGGCTGAGGCGAAGAGTCGATGGGCGGAAAGGCCGAGGCCATGGCCAATTCGAAGCGACGACCCGTGGCCTCCATTTCGGGATCCGGGCGAAAGTCAAGAGTGGGTCCCGTGCGGCTGGGTTGAAACCCGTCGACCCAAGATTCGGCCGAAGAGAAGAATAGGGGCGCGGTGACGCCCCCGGCAGGCTGTGCCGTACGGCGAATCGGATGGGTGCCCGGCATGACGAAACTGCGTTCGCCACGTTTGATGGGCAAGACCAATTCGTGCCCGGCCATGTTGTTGGGACTGACAAAGAAAGAGGAGACCTTTGAATCGCCGACGGACAGTCGCCCAGTTTGGGGGTCCACAACCGGTTGGCAGACAATGCCATGCTGAATGTCCATGCCGAAACGGCTTGAGAGTTCGCCTATCCGGCTGGCGTCGAGTCGATCGTCCTCCGGGTGCGGAACAAGCACGAGACGCCCGCCACCGCGCACCCAGGACTCAATGGAATCGAGCAGGTCGTCGGAGAGTGCATCGGTGGGTGCGATAATCGAGAGGCACGCACAGTCCTCGGGAATGGGGCCGTCCGTTAGCGGATTCCAGCGACTCACACCCAGACCGTCCTGAGCCAGTTGCCGGTCCAATTCGCTCAAGCCGCTGCTGCTCGTATCATCCACTTCGCGCTGACCCTGGCCCACCATGAAGTAGACCTCACGCGCCGCCCCGCGGGTCACCTTCAACATGGCCGAGATCAGCGCCTTCTCAGCTGAAAACTCAACGATGCGCGCAGGACGCGGATCGGGTGCAGGTGAGCCGGGATCAAAAACGGCTAGGCCGCCGTTCAAGGAGACGACCTCCCGCTGATCACCGTAGGAAACAACGATGCAGTTCTCGAAGCCCCGCAAGCGCAGTTCGGCCAAGCGCTTCTCGACAGCTTCGACGTCGGATAGGTCGTTGTGTCGCAATTCCAGCCGCCCCAGGCTCGACTCTCTCAGGGTCAACAGCAGGCGCCGCGTGCGCTCCTGAGCGATGTAGCTCACTTGGGTCAGAGGCGGCTCTTCGGGGCGAAAGAACACGTCCAAGGTCACGCTACCGGGCAAGCGCTCCAGCACGCTGGCGCTGGCCGCACCCACTGTATTTTGGCCCGTCTCGGTCCAGTCCAAGCGCACGCGGAGGTCGGGTCGAGCGGCTAGCCAATTGATCAACAACACGGCGATGAGGGCTAGGGCACCCGTCAAACTGACACGGCCAGCGATCCACAGGCGATCCATGAATCCCTGACGCCCCGTGCCGCTCTCCTGTTGTTTGCTCATCCGCGCCATCTCCTCGCTTCCAAGCTCCGAGTGGTGAAGAACAAGAACAGACCAATCCAACTCAGGAAAAAGATGATTTCTGCACTGTCGAGCACACCTTGGTAGTAGGAATTCCCGAAGTGTCGCCGCACGTCCATGCGCTCGAGAGCCCCACCGATCCAAGCTTCAGCCGTCTCAAAGCTGCCGAAGATGTCGGCTAGCAGGACTCGCATCTGAATGAGAAGCAGGCCGCCAAGGGAGGGCAGCAACACCCACCAAACGCAGGCCATGAAGGCCAAGAACGCCGCCAGCAAGGGGATGTTGGTCAGTGAACAGGCCACGAGACCGATGGACACGAATAGGGCCGAACTAAGCACGGCCCCGATGAAGATCGCACTGACCTGTCCCCAGTCCGGAGACACGCCCCAAATCGATAGGGCTCCGGCGTAGATGAAAAGTGACGACCACAGAGTCGCCATGAACCCGGTCCCCGCCAAGAACTTGCCCAGCACGACGGCCGCGTCACTAACGGGAGCCGTACGCAGGTACTCCAACGTGCCGCTGGCGGCCTCCTCGGTGAGCAGGCGCATGGCCAAGAGCGGCGAGAGCACGAGCATCAAGGCCCAGAAAATGAAGTTGCCGCCGAAGACGAACTCCAACGAAGCGGTGACGTCTCCTTGGGTTTGTGAGAGGACCAGAGAGAAGAGGTAGCCGTTCAGGAGCAACGCGACGAACAGTAGTATCCACGCCAGGGGTGCGGCGAAGAGCCCAGCCAGCTCGCGGCGGAAGATCACCAGGGTACCCTTCACGAGTCGTCCTCCTCGTCACAGCGATCGTCCTTGGACTTCGAATCGTCGCTCGCAGCAGAACTCACGGGCTTGGACAGATCGCGGCTGCCACCACCGTCAAAGGGATTGAGACTGTAGAAGTCTTTCTTCTCGCCCGGTGTACCCAATGGCGCAGCCGCGGGCATGAGATCGAGCCCGGAGCCCGACGGTGCGGAGGTCAGCGGTACGGACGGGGGCGGGGATCCCGACTCTGAAGTACCGGGCCGAGGCTCGTCAACCACGGGCTCCCCCATCACGAGGCGCGCAAACAGGGCCTCGAGATTGGGTCGTTGTTCAGTGAGTTCCCGCAGTGCCCAACCGCGCTGGGCAGCCAGGGCGCCCACGTCCTCGCGTAGGTCCCCCTCGCCACTCAGGGTGAATCCGTCATGAATCCCCAAGCGACCGGTGCTTTCCACTTGTTCCACGCCCGGCAGCGCTTCCAGCAACTGTTGAGCTTCGTCCGCGTCCCCTACCACGGCTTCGATGCGTACGTGCCCCCGGCCGCCGAGGGTGGTGATCAGTTCCTCGCGTGAGCCGTCCGCGACGACGGCCCCCTGACGCAGAATGATCACGCGTTCGCTCATGCTCTCCACCTCCGCCAGGATGTGGGAGGACAGGAGCACGGTGTGTTCCCCGGCCAATTCCCGAATCAGCGCGCGTACCTCGGCGCGTTGCAGCGGGTCGAGCCCGCTGGTGGGCTCGTCCAGGATCAAGACCTCCGGATTGGGCAGCAGGGCCACGGCCAAACCCACCCGTTGGCGCAGCCCCCGAGAGAGGTGCCCGACCAACTGTTGCTTGCGATCCAAGACTCCCACGCGCTCGAGTACCTCGGGGATGCGACGCGCTCGGTCGGCACGCGTCATGCCGTGCAGTCGACCTTGAAAGGACATCATTTCGCGCACACGCATTTCGCGGTAGAGGGGCACGGATTCCGGCAAATAGCCGATGTGGCGACGCACATTCAGGGAGTCGCGTAGGACATCCAGCCCTGCAACCTTCAACGTCTCGGCCGAAGTCGCTGCCAAGTACCCCGCCAGCATGCGCATGGTGGTGGTCTTGCCAGCCCCGTTGGGACCCAAGAACCCCACCACTTCCCCCGCATCGAGGGTGAAACTCACGTCGTCCACGGCTACCAGGGAACCGAATCGACGGGTCAGGTGGGAAACTTCGATCATGGGGCGCAGGAGGGTACCCGCCCCGGGAGCGAGCCTCAACGGACTGGCCAGGGGGAACGCGCGGGAAGCTTGCATGTTCAAACTCTGTGCCGTCTGCGGCGGGTCCGAATAACCTCCTGGAGCCACCCAGGGCGGGTCGACCCGAGGTCATGTGCAGAATCGCACACTCGAGGTGCGCCAGGCGCACGCGAGCCACCGTGCAGGGGTCCTGAGAGAAAGAGCACTGAGCGCGGAAGGCGGGCGTTATGCTGCCTCACCCAGTTCCCCCCACCCCCTAATTCCCCATGCAACGACGCGAACTCCTGCACGGCGCAGCCCTCTTGGGCGCGGGCGCTTCCCTCTCCCCTCTCGGCACCGCGAGCCCGCGAACCCAAAAGACCCAGACTCCGACAGCCCCCTTCCGTCTGGCGTATGCACCCCACTTGGGGATGTTCGGCCAGCACGCCGGGGGGGACTTCGTGGACCAGCTAGAGTTCATGGCGGCGGAGGGGTTCACGGCATTCGAAGACAACGGGATGATGCGCAAGTCCGTCGAAGATCAAGAACGCATCGCCAAAGCCATGGACCGCTTGGGCCTGCGCATGGGTGTCTTTGTCTGCAATTTTGGCACGGCCTTTGGCAAGCGTTCTTTCGTCTCGGCCAAGAAGGAATTCGAGGATAATTTCAAACAGGATCTGGAGAAAGCCGTCGAGACCGCCAAACGCGTCAACGCGAAGTGGATGACGGTCGTACTCGGTGACCGTCATCCCGGCCTGCGCCAGGGATTCCAAGACGCTCGCGCCATCGAGATGCTGCGCCGTGGTGCAGAAATATTCGAGCCCCACGATCTCGTGATGGTCATGGAGCCCTTGAACTTCCGCGACCACGCAGGCATGTATTTGGAGCGCAGTGACCACGCCTACATGCTGGCCAAGGCCGTGGACTCTCCCGCAGTCAAGATCCTCTTTGACATCTATCACCAGTCCATCTCCGAGGGCAACCTGATTCCCAACATCGATCTGTGCTGGGACGAGATCGGTTACTTCCAGATCGGGGACAACCCGGGTCGCAAGGAACCCACGACTGGAGGCGTCAACTACAAGAACATCTTCAAGCACCTGCACGAACGCGGATGGGACGGAATCTGTGGCATGGAACACGGGAATTCCAAGCCTGGCAAGGAAGGCGAGCGTGCGCTGATCGAAGCCTACCGCGAAGTGGACAGCTACTAGTGCAGGGCCTATTGAAGCCTGGCCCGGCCGCAAGGATCCGATCGTCGGCCTTGATCCTGGGAGCCTTGTTGGCTTGCAGCCAACTGCCTGTCGAAGAGCCCCTGCCGGCGCCGGGCGAGCCACAATTGGAGCCAGCCCCGGACGCGCCCGCCCTCGATCGTCCGAACATTGTGTTTGTGTTCACCGACGACCACGCTCCGCACGCCATATCAGCCTACGGTTCGGTTCTGAACCAGACGCCTAACATCGACAGGCTGGCCAAAGAGGGCATGCTCTTTACGCGCACCTTCTGCGGCAACTCGCTTTGCGCTCCCAGCCGGGCGACCATCCTCACGGGCAAGCACAGCCACGCAAACGGACACATCGACAACGCCTCGGTTTTCGATGGCTCGCAGGTGACCTTTCCAAAACTGTTGCGCAGCGCGGGCTACCAAACGGCGCTCGTGGGCAAATGGCACCTCAAGAGCGCACCGACGGGCTTTGATCACTGGGAAGTGCTCAAGGGTCAAGGGCCGTACTACAACCCGCCCATCCGCCGGGCAGAAGGCACCGAACAGATCGAAGGCTACACGACCGAGATCCTGACGGACCTGGGATTGGACTGGCTGCGCAACGAACGCGACCCAGACAAGCCCTTCATGCTGATGTTGCAACACAAGGCACCGCACCGGCGCTGGCAACCCGGGCCGCGTGAACTGGGAATGTACGATGACGTCCAGTTCCCAGAACCCAGCACGCTCTTCGACGACTACGAGGGCCGCCGGGCCGCGGGCATGCAGGAGATGACCCTGCGCGACCATATGAGTCTGGAGTACGACCTCAAGCTCGAAGACCCCGGGGGCTTGACAGAGGAACAACTGGCGGCCTGGAAGGAAATCTACGACCCCAAACGCGCCGAGTTTGAAGAGCTCGCTCCAGAGGGCGACGACCTCTTGCACTGGAAGTACCAGCGCTACATGCAGGACTACCTCGCCTGCGTCGAAGGCGTGGACCACCAGTTGGGCCGCGTGTTGGACTATCTGGACGAGTCGGGACTGGCCGAAAACACAGTCGTGATCTACTCCTCTGACCAGGGTTTCTACCTGGGAGACCACGGCTGGTACGACAAGCGCTGGATGTACGAAGAGAGCCTGCGCATGCCTTTCATCGTTCGCTGGCCCGGACACACACCGCCCGGCTCAGAGTGCGCGGCACTCACCCAGAACATCGACTTCGGGCCGACCTTCTTGGATCTCGCGGGGGTCGAGACGCCAAGCGCCATGCACGGCGTGAGCCTCAAGCCTCTCCTTAAAGGGGATCAACCGGCCGATTGGCGCAAGTCGATCTACTACCACTACTACGAGTACCCTGCGGTGCACATGGTCAACCGTCACTATGGCGTGCGCACCGAGCGCTACAAGTTGATGCACTTCTATCAACTCGGAGAGTGGGAGCTGTTTGATCTGGAACGCGACCCCCACGAGCTGACCAACCGCGCCGCAGATCCTTCCTACGCGCAAGTGCGCGCGAGCCTTGAAAAGGAACTGCTCAAGCTGCAGGAGCAGTATGGCGAGACCGACCCTGAGGGAACGGTCGACCGCATCTATCCGAAAGCTGCGGGAGCGCGCTGAAGCAGGCCGGGGCTGACCGGCGAACCGGCCCGGCTTGAGAGTGCCTGGCAGGGTGTCTGCTCTTGCCCTGCAACCCTTTGGGAAGCGCGTCGTCATCCCGGGTGGGCGGGGGCGGTGGTTGGCCGGCAGCTGTGGGGCCGATCGGAGTCTGCAACCAGGGCAGGGAACGCCAAGGGTCTGGAGCGCCGTTCGCCCGGCAACCTACTCAACCCATACCTCAGCCCATCCGCGCCCAGGGGCTGCGGTGTTCAAGTCCCGTTTCCCTAGCCCGGAGTGGCTATTTCAGGCTGGACAGCCTTGTACGAGGAGCGGAGACTGACCGGGTCTCTGGCCGTCCCCTACCTCTGCCCCTATTTGCCATGCTCTCTTGCACTGCACTCCTGTTGGCTTGCCCCCTGGCAGCCCCCCCTGATTCCGCGCCGGCCCCGCGCATCGCCATTGTTACAACCGCGGTCTCCGACGAGCCTGCGGACATTCTTGAGGACATCGTCGATAGCTACCAGGAGGCCTACAACGAGTTTGTCAGCGCCTACCGCGCAGCGAGTGATGACGCGGGTCGCAACGCGGCACGTGCAGAGCTCATGCCCGATCCTGGAATCTATGCGGAGAAGATCCTGGCTCTCGTCAAGGAGCACCCCGGCTCTGACGTGGCTTGGGAAGGCTTCAATTGGATCGTAGGCCGAGCAGGGAACTCCGCGAGTGGCCCCGCCGCCATGCTGATGATGATCGAGCAGTTCACGGACAAGGAAGAGTTGGGGGACGTGGTCCTGCGTACCACCCGCGGGCCCTTCAACCGCGACATCGCCAAGGCCCTGGGCAACTTGGCCGAATCCAGCCCCCACGCCAGCGTGCAGGGCAAGGCATCGTTCGCCCTCGGCATGCAATACAAGGGTCTGTCCGAGGCCGCCACGGACAAGAAGGAGAAGGACGGACTGAACAAGCGCTTCCTGCGCGTCATGAAAATGGTCTGCGAGAAGCACGGTGATGTGAGCTACGGCCGCAGTACCTTGCGCAGTGCTGCCGAAGGCGAGGTCTTTGTGGCTGAAAACCTGCAGATCGGAATGGTCGCACCGGACATTGCGGCCGCCGACCTGGACGGAGTTGAGTTCAAGCTCACTGACTACCGCGGCAAGGTCGTGGTGATCGATTTCTGGGGCAATTGGTGAGGCCCCTGCCGGGCCATGTTCCCCCACGAGCGGTCGCTCGTGAAACGATTGTCTGACCAGCCCTTCGCCCTGATCGGCGTGAACAGCGACAGAGACTTGGAAGCCTTGCGTCCCGTGCTCGTGGAAGAGCAAATCACCTGGCGCTCCTTCTGGAATGGTCCCGAAGGAACGAGCGGTCCCATCTCCACGCGCTGGAACGTGCACGGCTGGCCGACGATCTACGTGCTCGACCACGAAGGCAAGATCCGCTTCAAGAACGTGCGTGGCGAGGCCATGGACAAGGCCGTCGATTCCCTGCTCGAAGAAATGAACGGCTGAGAAGCTGAACGGCGCGGCTCAGTCGCTCTTTTTCTGACTCGGTTTACGGCCCGCCTTCTTCTTGGAGGCGGGCTTCTTCGTGGCCTTTTTCTTGCTCGCCTTCTTCTTGGCTGCCGGCTTCTTGGCGGCCTTCTTCTTGCTGGCGGTCTTCTTGGCCGCCTTCTTCTTGGCCTTGCGTCGACCGCCCTTGCGCTCGCGCTGGCGCTCCAGGAGGTTCAGCGCATCGCCTTCCTCCAGGTCCTCGGGTTTCGAACCCTTGGGCAAGGATGCGTTGACTTCCCCGTCAGTGACGTAGGGTCCCCAGCGGCCTTCCAGCAGCAAGATCGTGCCACCATCTAGCGCGGGGACATCCTTGAAGGACTTGATCTCCTTGGGTTTTGTGCGGTAGTTGCGGCGCGTCGGCTCTTGGGCGAGCAACTCCAATGCGCGCTCAAGGGACAGGCTCAAGAGATCGTCGTCGGGGGTCAGGCTGCGGGTGTCTTCGCCGCGTTTGATGTAGGGCCCGTAGCGACCGTTGAAGGCCAGGATCTCAACCTTGTGCGTGTCTTCCCCCACCTTGCGTGGCAAGGCCAACAACAGCAGCGCCGTGTCCAGGTCCACGTTCTCGGGCTCCATGCCCTTCAGGAGCGACGCCATCTTGGCCTTGGTTCCCGCTTCGTCGTCGGGCAGACCCAGTTGCACATAGGGCCCGTAGCGTCCGGATTTCAAGAAGATCGGTTCGCCGCTCTCGGGGTGTTGACCGAGCGGCTCCTTGCCCTTCTCGCTGGCGGCCAACAAGCGCGTGGCGGCCTCAACGTCGATCTCATCGGGACAGGTCTGGTCGGGCACCGTGGCGGTGGTCTCCTCGCGTTGCAAGAAGGGGCCATAGCGCCCCACGCGCAGAACGATCTCGCGCTTCTCATCGTCGGTGCCGATGGGCAAGCTGCACACTTGGCGTGGATCGATCTCAGCCGTGCCCGCATCGAGCAGGGGCTTGAGCCCCGTCTCCGGGGTCCCGAAGTAGAACTCCTTGAGGTAAGCCGTGCGGTCCTCTTCGCCCTTGGCGATGGCGTCCAACCGACTCTCCATGCCAACCGTAAAGCTCAAATCGACGAGGTGCGTCAGATGCTCGTCGAGCAACTTGAAAACCGCGAAGGCCGTGAACGTGGGCACCAGTGCCGAGCCCTTCTTGAAGGTGTAGTCCCGCCGCTGAATCGTATCGATGATCGAGGCGTAGGTGCTCGGCCGACCGATGCCAGACTCTTCGAGGGCCTTGACCAAGGTGGCTTCCGTCAAGCGCGCGGGGGGCGAGGTCTTGTGTTCCTCCGCCGCCAGGTCCGTGGGGTCCACGCTGTCTCCTTGGGACACGGCGGGCAGGATCTTCTCCTGCTCGGCGAGGGCCTGACCCGGATCGTCGGCACCCTCCACGTAGGCGCGCAAGAAGCCGGGAAAGTCGATCACATTGCCACCCGCCTGGAAGACGGCCTGATGCGCCTCGCTGTCGCCCACATTGCCCACTCGTAGCGACATGCGCCGGCCGCGGGCGTCCATCATCTGCGACGCCATCGTACGCTTCCAGATCAACTCGTAGACCTTGGCTTCGTCTTGCCCCAGCTGCTTGCGGATCTCCTCGATCGGAGCGATGCGGTCCCCTGCGGGACGGATCGCCTCGTGAGCCTCTTGGGCGTTGCTGACCTTGCTCTTGTAGGTACGCGGCTTCTCGGGAACATACTCGTCCCCGTAGTGGGCCGAGATTTCCTCGCGCGTCATATCCATGGCCACCTGACTCAGGACGACCGAATCGGTCCGCATGTAGGTGATGTATCCGTTTTCGTAGAGGCGCTGGGCCGCGCGCATGGTGCGCTTGGCGTCAAAGCGCAGCTTGCGGTTACCCTCCTGCTGCAGGGTCGACGTGTGGAAGGGAGGCGAGGGCTTCTTCGTGAAGGGCTTCTCTTCCGCAGAGAGAATCTGAAAGCTGGCTCCCTCCAGGGACTTCACGAGACCTGCGGCTGCGGCCCCATCGAGAAGAGTGACGTCGTCTCGTTTGAGCTTGCCCGTGTCCGCGTCGAAATCCTTGCCCGCCGCGATGCGCTGACCGCCGAGGCTCACCAGGTTGGCGTCAAAAACCTCATCCGCGGGCGTCTTGAAGGTAGCCACCAGATCCCAGTACTGAGCCTCGTGAAAGCGCATGCGCGCCTTCTCGCGTTCTACCAGCAGCCCAACGGCAACAGACTGCACGCGACCAGCCGAGAGCTTCGGCTTGATTTTGCGCCAAAGGACGGGCGAGACGCCATAGCCGTAGAGCCGGTCGATGATGCGGCGCGTCTCCTGGGCCTGCACCATGTGGGTATTGATGTCGCGCGTGTCCTCCAGGGCTTCCAGGATTGCGCCCTTGGTGATCTCGTGGAACACCATGCGCCGCACCGGGCACTCGGGCTTGAGCACCTCCATCAAGTGCCAGGCGATCGCCTCTCCCTCGCGGTCTTCATCTGTCGCCAGCAGGAGGGTGTCCACCGTCTTGAGCTTGGCTTTGAGCTCCTTGATGCGCGCCTTGGCATCGGGCTTGATCACATACAGGGGCTCGAAGTCCTGCTCGATATTCACAGCCAGGCTCGACCATTCCTCTTTTTTGTACTTGGCCGGAACTTCAGCCGCACGGCCCGGCAGATCGCGGATATGACCCACGCTGGACTCCACCAGGAAGTCCGATCCCAGGTACTTGCGCAGGGTCTTGGCCTTGGTGGGTGATTCGACAATGACGAGGGTCTTGGACATGGCTCGGTACTTTGGGCTCGACGATGGGCTCAAGGGGCAGGGTTCTAGCACGGGCTCTGCCCGCCTGCCACCCGCCAAGCCCATTGGCCGTAGGGGCTGGACCTGCGGCCCCTACGGGGCCGAATCGGGCCCCCGTCTCCAGAATTTCTTTTGACCTGGTGTCCCCGTGGTGGCCGGATCTTCCCCCGGGCAAGCCTCTGAGCATTGCGACGGCCCCCCTGTCCGAGCCAAAATCCCCCCATGAGCCCCTCCCCTCGCATCGGTGTCGTCACCGTGTCGGACCGCGCCAGCAGCGGCGAGTACACCGACCGTGGTGGCCCCGCGATCTGCTCTTACTTGGATGAGGTCTTGAGCTGTGCCTTCGAGACCGTCGCTCGGGTAATCCCCGACGAGCGTGAAGGCATCGCACGGACGCTGGAACAGTTGGCGGACGAAGAAGGCTGCTGCCTCATCGTGACCACCGGGGGGACAGGGCCTGCAGTACGGGACGTGACCCCAGAGGCCACGCTCGATGTCTGCCAGAAGATGATGCCTGGATTTGGTGAACTGATGCGGCAGGTGTCCCTGCTGGCCGTGCCCACCGCCATCCTGTCGCGCCAGACTGCGGGTATCCGTGGCAGCTCGTTGATCTTGAACTTGCCGGGTCAGCCCAAGGCCATCGCCGAGTGCCTGGACGCGGTCTTTCCCGCCATTCCCTACTGCGTGGACCTCATCGGAGGCCCCTTCTTGACCACGGATGAGTCGCGCTTGGTGGCTTTTCGTCCGAAGAAAAAATGACCGCACGTACAATCACGACCTGCCTGGTGCTTGGCCTTTGGGGATGCGCGGCCACTCCCCAGCCCGGCCAGGCTTGGGTTGTTCACGAGCGCGTCGAACCCGTCTCCGGCCCGCGCGTCCTGGGCATCTACGCGCACCCCGATGACGAAACCAGCGCCGCCGCCATCTTCTACAAGACGACCACCCACTTGGGAGGTGCCTGTGACTTGCTGTTGATTACCAATGGCGAAGGGGGCTTCAAGTACTCCACCCTGGCCGAGGACCTGTACGGTGCAGAGCTGACAAAGGAATCCGTCGGCCGAACGCTCTTGCCCGCCATCCGGCGCGACGAATTCTTGCGCGGCTGCGGCCTGATGCAGATCCGGTCGGCCTATTTCTTAGAACAACAAGACCATCGCTACAGCACGGATCCCGCGGAGGTCTTGGCCCCCGACGCTGGAGTCTGGGACCTCGAACACGTCGAAGGCGCCCTCGTTGAGCGTATGCGCCAAGGTCAATACGATTTTGTGTTGACCCTTGCGCCCACCTCCGCGACCCATGGCCACCACCAGGCGGCCACCATCCTCGCCCTGCGCGCGGCAGCCCAGCTACCCGCCGAACAGCGCCCCGCGATTCTGTGCGCTCTTGTGGAAACGGAGGAGGCCGTGCCCGGGCCGCCCCCAATGCTGCCCGGCTACCCCGAAACATCCTTGATGGACCAGGCTCCGACGCTGGTCTTTGATCGCACCCAGCCCTTTGGACACCGCGGCCGACTGGACTACCGCGTCCTGGTTAATTGGGTCATCGCAGAGCACAAGTCCCAAGGCACAATGCAGCTGGCCATGTCCCGCGGCTTGCGCACGCACCTGTTTCTGTTCGCGGTCAGCCCGCCTGGCTCGGCCGCCGCAGCTCGCACTTGGCTGAAAGATCTCGCCCAACCCCAGTTCACGACCCGCAGCTACGGACCCAGCGCGGGCACCAACGCCGCTGCCGCAACGCCCAAGCAACCAAGGCACCCGTGAGCCCCTCCCCCCGCCCAGAACGACTGCATTCGTTGGACGCCCTGCGCGGGGCAGACCTGTTCTGGATCGTGGGCGGGCACAGCCTCGTCGCTGCTCTAGCGGCGGCCACGGGCTGGCAGAGTTTGGCTTGGATCGAGGCCCAGTGCCACCACGTTGCATGGCACGGATTCCGCTTCTACGACCTCATCTTCCCCTTGTTCCTCTTCCTGGCGGGGGTCTCCATGCCCCTGTCCTTCAGCGGCCGGTTGAAGCGCGGGCAGAACCGCGCCGACCTCCGAGCCCACGCGCTGCGACGGGGGACCCTCCTGGTCTTCCTGGGAGTCGTGTACAACGGCGCGCTGTGGGCCGATGAGGGCCAGGCGCGCTATGCCAGTGTGCTCGGACGCATCGGATTGGGCTGGCTCGGAGCCGCCCTGATCGTCATCCACACGTCGCCGCGCGCCCAGTGGCGTTGGTTTTGGGGGCTGCTCATCGGCTACGGCCTGCTCCTGGTTGGCATTCCTGCACCAGGCATGGATGAGGTTTCCTTGGCCCAGGGCGAGACCCTCGTCGGCTGGGTGGACCGCACGCTGCTACCCGGTCGCCTGCACCGGAGCACGAGTGACCCGGAGGGGCTGCTGTCGACCGTGCCAGCTGTGGCCACCGCATTGTCCGGTGTCTTCGCGGGCCGCTGGCTCACAAACCGCGCTCCCGGCCCAGCCCTGCGCCTGACGGGATTGGTGGCGGCGGGCCTACTTGCCTTGGCTGCTGGCAAACTCCTGGACCCCTACCTCCCCATCAACAAGAACCTCTGGACCTCGTCGTTCGTGCTCTGGTGCACGGGCTGGAGTCTGTTGCTGCTGGCGCTCTTCCACGCCCTGATTGACCTACCGCCAGCAAGGCGCTGGTACATGCCTATGGTGGTGTTCGGGGCCAACTCCATCCTGATCTACCTCCTGCACCGCTTCGTGGACTTTCAGGGATTGTTTCAGAACTCGGTGAGCTGGGCCCTGCCCTCGGACATGCCCGCCTGGGTGGTAGCCGCCGGGGGATTGGCCGTTGAGGGTGTCCTGCTGGCGTTCCTCTACGAGCGTCAGGCGTTCTTGCGGGTCTGAACAACGAGCCTGGGCGCCGCGCTGGGCAGGGCGTGTCTCACAGCGAGACGGGCCGCGAGGGGAGCGAAAAGAACCCCCATCCCACGCGCTCCCACTGCCGAAAGGGAACCCATGAAGTGCAGTTCCAATTACGCGCGTCGCTGGTCTCCGCTGATTGCTGTCGGTGCTGCTGCCCTGACACTGGGTGGTTGGCTTCAAAAGCCCCAAGACCCGACACCTACCGATACATTGACCCCGCGCATCGAGCGCATCGAGGCCTACCTGCAGGCCCAGGCCAAGAGTGCCCAGGCCCTTGAGGACGCCCTCGACGAGGCTGTGGACCAAGGCTACACGGCCGGCATCAATTACCGCTCGCGAGAGACGTTGATCGACGCCTGGAAGAAGCAAAACACGGCCGCTCTCATGGACGTGCCGGGTTCCAAGACATCCAAGAAGCAGACACTGGAGAAGTAGGGCGGCAGAGGAGTAGCCTCGTCTGCCCATGGACGAGTTGCTCTGCGCCTACCTGCTGCGTCTGGAGAGTGCACGCGGAGTTTCGCCGCACACGCTGCGTGCGTACTCCCGAGATCTGCGCGCGTTCTTGTCCTTCCTGGAGGAACGCGGCGTCGAGCGGATCCACACCCTGAAACCGCGCAGCTTGCGCGCCTGGCTGGGCACCCTGGATGACCGGGGGCTCGCCCCATCGAGTATTCAGCGCAAGCTATCCAGCGTGCGCGGTTTTCTGCGCTACCTGGTCGACGAGGGTCAACTCGAAGTCAATCCGGCTCTCGGCCTGCGCCAACGTCGCCGGGCACAGCACCTGCCCTCTGTCCTCTCGGAAGAAGAGATCGCCAGTCTGTTGCAGGCACCGGATCCGAGCACAGCCCTGGGCCTGCGGGACCGAGCGTTGCTCGAACTGATGTACAGCGCGGGCACGCGAGCTGCGGAAACAGTAGGCTTGGACCGCGCTGACCTGGACCTCTCGCGCGGGGTGGCACGCGTGCTAGGCAAGGGTCGCAAGCAACGGCTCGCTGCCCTAGGCAGCCACGCCGTGAAGGCGCTCGAGGTCTACCTCGCCGACTCCCGCCGACCGCGCCCCAGGCGTGCGCACCCCGACGCGCTGTTCCTTGGCAAGCAGGGAACACGCCTCACGACCCGCTCGCTCGAGCGCATCGTGTCCCGGCACGTTCTGGCCGCAGGCATTCGCCGCCACGCCACCCCGCACACGCTGCGACACTCGTTCGCCACGCACCTGCTGGATAACGGCGCCGACTTGCGTTCGGTCCAGGAGCTACTGGGTCACGCCCATCTGGTCACGACTCAGATCTACACGCATGTCTCGGTGGAACGCCTAAGGGAGGTCTACGAGAAGGCTCACCCACGCGCCGAGTAGATCACAGCTCCCAGCCTGCGCGGTACTCGCGCTGCAACAGGGCATCGGCCCGCTCTGAACCCGTACGGCCCCTGCCCGCGTCCCACTGAATCTCGCCTCGCCACTCGGTCTTCTTGCTCGCACGCTTGAGGTAGGGATAGGCGTCCGGCCCCTCGTATCGTTCTCCCGCGCGATAGGCCACATTGCCGAGAACCACGGTGCAGGCCAAGTCACCGGAGTAGTCGAAATTACACGTGGTCGGAGTGCCTTCAGTGATGCCATTCAACCATTCGCGGTAGTGCCCCACCGACTTGGGAATGGAGGGCTCGGGTAGCTCGATTTCCGTGTTCGGGTCCTTGGGCTCCAACACGTAATTACCGTAGTGGCACACCAAGTTGCCCGCGCTGCCTACGAATCGGATTCCGCTGGGGAACCCCGGTTGGGCGTAGTCCCCTGAAGCGACCGAGTCCGCCCAATGCACGACCAATTCCCGCTCGCTGCCGCTGGGGCTCTGAATGCGGTGCACAAAATGGGCACGCATCCAGTTGGGGGTGCCGTCCACGTGCAGTTCGGGCCCCTCGCTCATGACCCGAATGGGCTGGCCCAGATCGAGGGCCCAGTGCACGACGTCCATCAGGTGGCAAGCCATGTCGCCCAGTGTGCCGGTGCCGTACTCCCAGAAGCGGCGCCAGTTGGCCGGGTGCAGACCATCACAGTAGGGGCGCTCGGCCACCGGGCCCTGCCAGAGATCCCAATCCAGGTAGGCCGGCGCCGGCTTGGAGGCACCAAAACGGCCATCGGCCCAACCCTTGCCCACCCACACCTGAGCGTACTGCACCTCGCCGATGGCACCGCTGCGGATGAGTTCGACGACGCGCCGGTAGTTGTCCCCGGCGTGGATCTGAGTGCCCATCTGGGTCACAGCACCCATCTCCCGTGCGAGCCTCTGCAACAGACGGATTTCACCTGGCGAGTGGGCTAGGGGCTTCTCGCAATAGACGTTGAGGCCCCGCCGCAAGGCCGCAGCGGCCACGCTGGCATGGGTGTGATCCGCGGTGGAAACCACGACACCGTGCAGGTGCTCGGTCTTGTCGAACATGCGCCGGAAGTCTTTGAAGAGCTGCGCCGGGCCGCTGCCGTCTGCGCGTTGAGCCACCCGTTCAGCCGCCTGGGCCAAGTGTCGTTTGTCCACATCGCAGAGGGCCACGATCTGCTCCCCCAACACCCCTTCCAGATTCGCGCGGCCTCGGTTGGCGACACCCACCAGAGCCAGACGCAGCTTGTCGCGCGGCGCTTTCGAGAAGCTCAGTCCAGGAGAGAGCGAAGCGAGCGCCAGGGAACTGCTCGTCGTCATGAAGTGTCTACGGGTGAGTTGCATGGCGTCAGTGTACACTCGCCCCCATGAGCGACCTCAACATTGGCATTGTGGGCCTGGGCGCGGTGGCTGGCGCACACATTCGGACTTTCCAGGACGTACAGGGTGCCCAGGTAACGCGCGTCTGTTCGCGGCGTGAGCATGACCCCGCCGACCTGCGCAGCACCTACGGCCAGGACCTGGAAACCACGACGCGCTTCGAAGATCTACTTGCCGATCCGGACATCCACGTGATCGACATCTGCACCCCCCACAACCTGCACGCTGAGCAGGCCGTGGCCGCCGCCGCGGCGGGCAAGCACCTGATCATCGAAAAGCCGCTGGCAACCAATTTCGCCGATTGCCTGCGCATCGAGCGCGCTGTGCGCGAGGCCGGGGTGCAAGCCATGGTCTGCTTCGAGTGCCGTTTCTCCGCACACTTCGCCCTGCTGCACTCGGTGCTAAGCGAGGGTCTGATAGGAGACCTGCACTACGCCGAAGTCGATTACTACCACGGCATTGGCCCCTGGTACGGGCAATTCGACTGGAACGTCAAGAAAGACATGGGCACCTCGTCACTGGCCACGGCTGGTTGTCATGCCCTCGACGCTCTCTTGTTTTTTATGGGCACGGGAAATCCGGCCCGCGTCGAAGAAGTCACCAGCTACGCCACACGCTCGGGGTCGGAAATATTCCAGCCCTACGAGTACCCCACAACGAGTGCCAGCCTGTTGCGCTTTGAGGACGGGCGCGTAGCCAAGTGCGCCTCGGTGGTGGATTGCCTGCAGCCCTACTACTTCCACGTGCATCTGGTGGGCAGCCACGGTTCGATCCTCGACAATAAGCTCTACAGCCATAAGCTCGAAGGCATGAACAAGGACCGTTGGAGCGAGTTGCAGACATCCTTGATCGACTCGGGCGATGTCACTGACCACCCGTATCTGCCCCAGTTCCAGGCATTCGTGGACGCAACCGGCCGTGGCGAGCCCATGCCGCGCACGGACCTGGGTACCGCGCAAGAAACCCACCGTGTCCTGTTCGCTGCCGACCTCTCCGCCGCCGAGGGTCGCCCCGTGAATCCTTCCGAGCTCGGCGCGTAGGAGCCCTCATGTCTCTCATCAATTGGATCTTCGATATCTACCAGCACGGGCGCATCGATCGCGCCGAGAAGGAGTCACAGGCCGTACGCCGCGAGTTGGACCAAATGCGCTCCAGCTCACAGCGTGGGCCGGCAGCGGCTCCCCATGTGGACCGCGCTCTGGGCGAGCTAGCCCTGAGCCTCAAGACCTTGCAACGCATGATGGTCCAAAAGGGCCTGTGCAGCGCCGAGGAGTTCGCTGCATTGCTCGACGACGTGGACGCCGAAGACGGCAAGCGCGACGGCCAGGCTCCGATCTAGCTCCCTAAGCCATTGCCCGGCGCTCAGCGGCCCGGCAACCCCAGGCACTCGCTGCGAAGCGAGAAGGGAATGGGAAGTCGATCCCCGACTCACCCGGGACGCTGAAAACTCAGCACAGGGATCTCCGATTGGCGCAAGACCTTTTCAGCGATGCTGCCTAGCGCGAAGTGTCGTAGACCCGTGCGTCCGTGGGTGGAGATAGCGATTAAGTCGGCCCCCTTGCCCTTGGCGTAACTGCAGATCGCCGCGGCGGGATCCGAGGCCGTGATGACCTCGATCTCCGTCTCGATCTCGTCCCCCAAATTGGAGCGTTGGTCCTCGAGCACGAGGGTCGCGTGCTTGACATCCTTCTCGAGATGCAACGAAGAGAGGGCCGGAGCGAAGGGGGCCCCGTGGGGAGTGAGTTGCAGGTCCAACACAACGTGCAGCAGAGTGACCTTGGCGCCCAATTGCTGGGCCAATTCACGGATGGGCTCGAAGGGGCGAACGGACTCAGGCGAGAGGTCAGAAGTCAGAACGATGTGCTTGAGTTGCATGGTGGGGCGCTTCCTGGGGGGAATTGGAGCGGGCGCCGGAGGATACAAGATGGGCCAGCACGCATGCCAACGCCATTCGCCCTCATTTGCTCGGCGCTGGGAAGTACGGCCCATGAACTGCTCCCAACTAGGGTCTACGATGCGAGTGGTATGGTGTTTCCGGTCCCCGAATTAGGCCCCTGCGGTCCACGCTCATCAGGGAGTTCAGTATGACCCGAGAGATCCCCCCCCGACACGCCGTCGTCGGCATCGACAGCGCGGCCAGCCGCTCGCTTGTGGTCCCTGCGGCCCTCGATCTGCACGCGCGCTTTGGAACGCGCCTCGAGTTCATCCATGCGGTGGACCTGCCCAAGTTGGAGATGGTCTACGGCCGACCCGATCGCATGAGCAAGATGGAAGCTGCCATCGAGGGCGCCGCTTTTGAACGCTTGTCCGAACATTTGCAAGAGCTCACGCGCCAGGCGGGTTCAGACTACGACACGCGCGAGCACCTGCTGGTGACGAGGGGTTCGGCGGCCCAGGTCCTGACTCGCCGTGCAGAACTGGACCATTCTGACCTGTTGATCCTCGGCCCGCACGAGAAACGCGGTCTGTTTGATTTTGGCAGCACGACGCGTGCGCTCCTGGCGAAGGCACCCTGCGACCTGTGGATCCAACCCTGCGCGTCCACCGACATGAGGCAGATTTTGGTACCGGTGGACCTCTCTGAAGAGAGTTCGCTTGCACTGCAGACTGCGCGCACGCTGGCCCTTCACTGCGCTGCAAGCGTCACGGTGCTGCACTGCTTCCTCACCCCGGACGTGGCCTACGCGGCCAGCCCCGGCTACCCCATTGCAGGGCCCACCTACGTCATTGACGACGTGCGTGACGACAGTCGCGAGGAGTTCGAGCGCACGCTCAACGCCTTCGATTGGCAGGGCGTCGAACACGATGCTCGCTTTGTGGAAGCGCGACCTGTGGACGGAATCCTGGAACTGCAGTCCGACCACGATCTCATTGTCATGGGCACGCACGGGCGGACTGGATTGAGCGCCGCCCTGTTGGGCAACGTGGCCTACTCGGTGTTCAAGTCTGCAGAGATACCCGTACTGGCGATTCGCCAGCCCCAACGCGACATGCTGTTGGAGTCCTAGCCAGCTCGACTGATCCAGGCCCGCGTACTGTCGAGCTTGCCGCCGGTCAGGATTCACTCCACACCAGGGCAACGATTCCTTCGATCCTGGTGTATCGTGCGTGTATGAACTCACGATTCATTGTCCTGCTCTGTGCCCTCGTCGGAGCTCTGGGATGTGCCTCCGAGGCGGTCGCCCAAATCGTCCGAATTGACCTGACCAACGAGAAAGCCGCCAAGCGCTACAAGAAGGCTCTGGCCGAGGTCGACGGGCAGCAGGTGCTGCTGGGTGAAGCCGTCGAAGGGGGTGGAATCTGGTTCGAGGAGACGGACAAGGGCGTCACCATTCACTACGACGGAGCCAACAACAACCAGCTCTACCTGCTCGACAGCCGCGATCCGTCGAAGATTCCCTACAAGTACAAGGACGGCGAAAAGGTCGCTGTCAAGAAGAGCGCAGTGCTGATGGTTCGCGGCCGAGACGTCAAAGCGGTGAGCCTCTTTCAGCCCAGTGAGACGATTGAGAGCCTCGCCCGTGAGTACACCCTGCGTTTGGGGCGGGTGGAGACTTGCGAGAATGCACGGGATGAATTCAAGCGGGGTTCCAAGGACTGGTTCAGCGCTCACCGGCAGCTGCTGGGAGCCTATGAGCGCCTGATCAGTTGGCTAGAGCACTGTTCGTTCAACCGAGCGGCCGAGCCCTTGGCCAAAACTCTGCTGAAAGAGAGCCGGCAAGTGGCGAAAGAGGCCATCACCCTGCGGGCGCAGGCCGCCCAGGACTCTGTGCGCGTCATCGGCACGACAGAGGAACTGTATGACGCCGTGGAAATCGTCGGCGACGACAGCCACGTTTTCCGCATTCAGGAATCCCAGCATCTACGCGCGGTGTATTTCGGGCGCTTCAGTGACGAACGTATGACGGCTCTACTGCGTCATGGCGAGAACGTCATCGAGGTCTTCCGCAACCAGTTTGTCGATCCCTATGTGGGGCCGGACTTCGAGGATCGCATTCCCGAGGGACTGTTCCATGAGTTCTACTTTGGCCCCTCCGACGGCGCGTTCCACGAGCCCTTTGTCGAGGCCTACTACGGCAACATTTGGGGCAACGAGGAGAACAAGAAACGCCACCGCGCTTCTAACGGGTCGCGCTTTGCCGCCGATCCCAGCCTGTGCCTCGACATCTGGCGTGTGCCCGAACAGGAAGACATGGAAGGCTTGCTGACCCACGGTCTGGGTCACTCGCTGGCTGATTTCCACTTCAACGGCAGCGCAGTGGGCATGGAACAACCGTGGATGGAAGAGGGGCTGGCCTACTACCTGTCTTTTGAGCTACTGGGACGCAACAGCGTGACCTGCAGCGCTTTCGACCCCGGCAGTTACGTGCGCCGCGCTAAGGAAGAGGGCAAGAAGACCATCGGCCTGAGCTACCGCGAAACGCTCAACGCCACGGCACGCGACTACGCCCCGCGCCTCGACCGAATTCTGCTGAAGCGTCTCTACGAGATGGAGAACGAAGACCTGGCCAAGTCGTGGAGCTTCTTCGACTACCTGGCCCTACGCCTCGACCGGACGGGCCAACGTTGGCTACGGGCCTGCTGCAGGCTCTCGCGCAGTCGGGACACGTTCCTCGCCGAGCTGCGTGCGTTCAGCGAAGAGCTCTACGGCCAACCCGACGAGGATGGGGTTGCGACCGGTTATGAATCGGGCAAGGACGTCTTTGACTACCTGGACAAGCTCTGGCGCCAGTACGCTGAAACGGAGCAGGTCTCCGGTCGCTAGCCTTCGTCGTTGCGCGGCCCCCCGCCCGCGCGCCAAATCCCTGCGCCGACGATCCTTCCCCTCCGCCATCCACTCCATGACCCATTCTGCATCCGACGGCTCATTCACGAACGATGTGGCCGCCTTCTACGAGTCGATGCTCGTGCCCCTGATTTTCGAGCCCTACGCGGACGACCTTGCCGAGCGGGTCGAAGCTCTCACGCCCGGATCGGTGCTGGAGATCGCCTGCGGAACAGGAGTGGTGACGCGCGCCCTGGTTGCGCGCCTGCCCGAGTCCTGCTCGATCACCGCCACGGATCTGAACCAAGCCATGCTGGGACACGCCGAGGCAATCGGTACCTCGCGCCCCATCACTTGGGGGCAAGCCGACGTCATGGACCTGCCCTACCCTGACAACTCCTTCGATGTGGTGGTCTGCCAATTCGGGACGATGTTCTTCCCCGAGCGTGCAGACGCCTACAGCGAAGTTCGCCGCGTTCTGAAGCCCGGCGGCACCTTCCTGTTCAACATCTGGAATGGCATCGCGGACAATGAATTCGCCCAGGTGGTCACCCAAGCCCTGGCTGCCCGGTTCCCCGATGACCCTCCCCAATTCATGGTCCGCACCCCCCACGGGCATAGCTCACCCGAGGAGATCGAGGCGGATGTCTCCGCATCGGGGTACGCAAGCTGCACCCTCACCCAACGCGACGACGTCAGCCCGGCTGGAGACGCGCGACTGGCTGCTATGGCCTTCTGTCAGGGCACACCCTTGCGTGCTGAAATCGAGGCCCGGGACCCCGGCGGTCTTCAGTCGGCGACCGACGCTGTGGAAGCGGCCTTGCAGGCGCGCCACGGACAGGGCCCGATCGAGGGAAAAATCAGCGCCGTAATCGTGTCCGCAGAAACCGCTCTCCCCGCCTGAACGACAATCGTGGATCAAGTGCAGACTCTGGCTAACGACAAGGGGCCGCTCAATTCGCACCCACGACCAAGTCTTGCCCTGCGCCTGCTGCTTGCGAGCGGTGCCTTCGCCCTCGCATTCGGGGCAACAGAAATTGGCTTCCGCATCTTTTCGCCTGTCAAGTTCCGGCAACCTGTAGCGCGCATGCCTGATAGCGCTTGGAAAGAACTGCTGCATCAACCTTGTTCCATTCCTGGCTTGAACTACGAGCTGCGGGCCGGATTCGACAAAATCCTGGACGGAGTTCACGTCAAGACCAACAGCTTGGGAATGCGAGACGCGGAACCGCTCAAGAAATCCACACCCGGATTGATCCGCATCGCTTCGATCGGAGACTCCTTTGCGTTTGGGCTGGGCGTGGAGCAAGAGGACTGCTACTCCGATGTTCTCGAGCAACTCCTGAATGCGCGCAGCGTGGACGAGTCCTCGATCTTTGACGTGCTGAATTTCGGGGTTTCGGGTTACACCACGCGTGATGAGTCCCTACAGGTGCAGCAGCGCGTGATGGAGTTTGAGCCCGACCTACTGATCCTCTGCTATGTATTCAATGATCCGGAAGTCGAACCCAAGCAGCCCCTGCACAGCTACTACGCTGAGACTCAGTGGTGGCAACACTCCCACTTCCTACGTCGCATTGCCCAGAAGAAGCGTCGCAGAGACGTGGTGAATTATGGCGGGGGAGACATTCCGCGCTACTTGCACGCCTATCCACCCAAGTGGGACACCGTGACAGAGGGATTTGAGCGTATCCGCAGCGCAGCCGACGAAGCGGGCATCGAAGTCCTGTTGGTCCTACCGGGTTGGTTGATTCAGCAGGACTGGACTCACTACCGATACCATGCCCTGCATGCGCAGGTGCGCGGTGCTGCCGAGGCCCAGGGTTTCCATGTGATCGACATGCTCGAGCCCTTCTCCGAGTTTGATCCCGGTGACCTATGCCTGGCCCGCAAGGACCCCCACCCCAACGCCCTTGGGCATCGGCTCATCGCAGAGGCGATCGCGGATTACATCGAGCAGAACCAGGATCGCCTTTTCTGAACCCAGGTGTGCCAGGGGTTGGCAGGGTTCGAAATCTGCGGGCCATCAGCCGCATGTGGCCCGCTTCGGGATTCTCCTACCCACGCTGGTGAGAAAGCGGAAGTCGAAGTATCAGAGGCACCAGGGCGCGCCATTCTGGGCGAGTCCCAGGAGTTTCCGCTGCTTCACATTTCCAAGCTGGAAGTCGAAGCGAGGGACATTCCGATGGTCTATCTGCTGATTCCCGCCATCGACCTCGTCCTCCTGGGAACGGGCTTGGCTTCGCTCGACAAATTCTCCTCGCTCTAGAGCCCGCTCAGCGGAATGCGGTGACCAAATCGCCCGGGGACCCTCTCGCAATCTGCGAGCAGCGAGCAAGAGGGCCCCGACGGGTCTAGTGCACGTCGATGTCCAGACGCAGTCCGCCCAAGGGCGAACTACCCGAAGTATTCCCCAAGCTGACGCTGCCCTGGCCGCGCTTGAGAGTCACGGTTTGGTCGATCACAAGCCGGTCAAATAGGATCTGGTCCATCCCGCGGAACATGGGCGCGTCCAACTCGAAGAAGCTCCGCTCGCGCATCAACTGGCCCAGCCCGTAGAGCCGCAGGCTCAAGTCACCATCGGGACGTCGACGGGGCTCCAGCGTCAGCACGAGGCCATCCAAGTAGAGGTAGGAGAGGGGTTCGCTGGCAGCCGCTCCCTGGGCAATCTCCACATCGAAGTCCCGCACCCACGTGCCCTCCACTCCCAAGGAAACGCTGGACTGGCTTCCGAGGCGCAGGGGCACATCGCAGGTCACTCCCCGGGAGAGACCCTCACCGTGGCGAGTGAAACTCAGTCCAACTTGAACGGTTTCCGCGGCTTGAACGATTTCCTCTACCACTTGGCCAAGCCTGCGGGTCGCCATGCCGGACGCGCGCATATCCTCTGCGACGTCCGCATCCAACGTGCCCACGACCCAGTTGGAGGTGTACCCAAGATCGAGATCCGGGCGTTGAGACCTGATGAACTCGAGGCCCGCATCGTGGTCGGTTCCCCCGTGGCGCGCGACCAATAGCGGCTCATCCGTTCCCATCCGATCTGGCTGGGCGTCCCCGATGTCCTTGAGTGTTGAGTTGTGATAGAAAGCAACACGCGACGGTGCGAAGGCGTCCATGTTGACCGCGAACAGGTCGGGGTCTCCTCCCGCAGTGGCCGTCGAATACACGCTGCGAATTCCATCGCCCTGCGGCTGGAGAATCACCACTTGAGTACCCTGGGACCCGGCGACCGTCAGGGTCGACTGGAAGCTCAACGCCATGCCAGTAGGGATCGCCGTGTCGAACGCGTAACTGCGAGTCGCAATCGCGAGGGTCTGGGCAAAACGCGGACCCTGCACGTAGCTCTGCGAATTCTCGCTGCTGTGAAAGCCCTCCTGGGACAGGTCCACCTTGTCGCGTTCACCAGTGGGGTCGCCGTGACTGAGCACGACGGACATCCCAAGACCGCCGCGGATCGGTGAGCAAGTTAGAGCGAGGCGTGTACCCGAGATACGATCGACAACGTCGGGGTCAAACGCGAAAGCCGACTGCGCCACCTCGACGAAGAACGACCGAACCATCTGGTGTACACGTAGGAGTTCGAGAGTCGATGTATCGCCGGGAAGCATGTTGAGCGTGTAGCTTTGAACGCTCGCACCCGACGCACCGGTTCCTCGACGCAGCTCGTCGGCGGCATGGGCCGTCACGATTCCAAGCAAAGAGGGATCCAGTTGGACGCGGGTGGGGAAATTCAAGACGTCCACCCGGAGCTCCACGCGGGCACCCATGGAGTCGGATAGGAAGGCGAGCATGTTAGCTACCCGGGCCTGCACATCAGCCGGGGCACGCACGGCCAGTACCCCCTCGCTGAATTCCCACATCCCGCGACCCTCGTATTCGAATTCGTCACCGCACAGACTATCGAGCAGAGTCTGGATTACGTCCATGTCGAAGGGCTCGTACTCAACCGATCCTTCCACATCACTTAGCTGCAGGGTTGCAGGCAACAGGATCACCTGGCCCTCGCTGCCGCGACGGCCCAAGCCCAGGGCGCGGATGTCGTACAGTTCGATGGTGCTCTCGCCCAGCCTTGTGACGGGCTCGTCTAGCGCCGGATTGCTTGCCGGCGCGCCATGGGTGCCGGTCCCCGGCTGAGCCGCATGGAGAGCAGGAGTCGGCTGACTCTCGTGTCCCCGGCTGGGCAGTTGAAGTGAAGAGGCGAGCAGCGGGAGAATCAGGGTGAAATTCATGAGGAAATACTTGGGGTCATGCGGTCACGAGCGCTCAGGAACGATCTGAGTTCACGCGCCAACTTGTAGATCGAGGGAGCACTGTGCTCGTCCCCCGAGGAACTCTGCAGCAAGGCGAGGATGTTCTGGTAGGTGCGCCGGGGACCGCCCTGCAGCAGCGGCTCAACGGCCTGCAGGCCGCCGAGCCGATCGATCCCGAGCAGGCACGCCGCCGCAAGATTGCGTTCTGCTGAACTGCACTGGGAAAAGACACGAGCAAGCACCGGGAGGGCGTCCGGCAAATCAGACTCTCCGAGCCGCAAGGCGGCAGTCGTGCGCTCGGTTTGCGGGAGCTCCGTGTCCCCTGCACACACGCTCAGGGCCAGCAGGCCGGCGTCTTCTGGTGCGGCCAAAAGGAGCTCAAGCAAAACTTCACGACTCTTCAGAGTCCCCGGTCCCCTCTCCAGTGCCACAACCGCAAAGCGCTCCCCATCCAGGCGCTGGGCCGCCGAGGTTGCCTGCGCGAGATCTTGGGAGGAGAGCCGCGAATCACTGTGCAGGCGAATCAAACTGCGCACGCCCGCAACCCCAGGGAGGGTTGGCAGGAACCTGCGCGTCAGCTCGCGGTAGTCGCGGTTGTGCAGATGGGCTTCGATCCAACGCGCCGTGTGCTCGGGCTCCAAGGCACTCGCTCCGAGAACCACTGCGGGCTCCCCATCGAAACCCCGCGCCTCAAGCTGCTCGACACACCACGCGCCGGCGCCTTCGATTCCTCCCAGGGTCTTCAAGTACAAGTCCTCGTCGAGCAGACCTCGGACGTGTAGGGCCAGCACTTCGGGTAGTGCCTCCGCACCCATGGCACCCAGGGCTGTGAGCAGCACCGGATCTGCGTCTCGTTCGTAGGCCAAGGACAGGTACCCAGCGGCGGGCACGCTGCCCACACGCACCAACCCCTCGATGGCCACCGCGCGTGCAAGTGGAACGTCCACCGCTTGGGCGAGGCCATCCAAGCCGGCGGCGCCCATGTCACCGAGCGCCAACGCGGCGTCACGCGCCAGGTCATCGCGCTTCAACGCCTGCCGCAAGTGCCGCACACTTGAGAGGGAGCCGCGCAGACCCAGGTAGCGAGCAGCGGTGCGGGCCAGCAGAGGCTCGGGTTCAGCCAACACACCCTCTACAATTCGAAGCACGGGCCAGTCTCCTCGAGCCAAACCAACGGTAGCCAAGTCGAAGCCCTCGGCCAGCGCCGCGAGGTCTTGCGAAGTCGGGTCGGGGGGTAGGGAGCCACCCAACTGCGCCAGGTGGGCGCGGACCTCGGCCCGCACCTGGGCCAACCGGTCGTGATCGATGGGCTGGCCTGGGTCGAGGGCAGGTCCGTCGCTTGTGGACGTGAGCTCCTCTTGGGCGGACACGAGCTCCCCGCCCGGCGGCGCCATCAACGCTGCGCTGGCCACGGCGTCAGCGCCCGGTTCAGTCGTCGAGTCCGGGCCACCCGAGAGAATGTCCAATCCGGCCCACAGAACCAGGCCCGCCGCGAGGGGCACGGCCCAACGGATCCACTGAGTGCGCTTCGACTTCCGGGCCTGCTCACCTCGATCGGCCTGACGACGCGACCGGACCACGGCCACGGCGTGCTCCACATCCAGGCCAGCGAGCGGCGGTTCGGGCAGACGCGCCAGAGTCTCCTCCAGCGTCTGCGCCCGGCGATCGAAACCTCGGCAGCGGGAGCATTCGGACAGGTGCGCTTCCAACTCCAGCTCGCGCTGGATGTCCAGGGACTCATCGATTCGGCGACGCAGGTCGCGGCGTGCGTGGCGGCAATTCACGGCCGAGTCCCCTCATCCGTCCAAGGCTTCAACCATCCCTCGAGCTTGCGGCGGGCTTTCATGACGTACACCCGGGCGGTGTGGGGCGTGATGCCGAGCACGCTTGCGATCTGCCTGTACTCCAGTCCCTCGTGAGTGCGCATCACCAGGGCCGCCTTGAGTCGGTGCGGTAGGCGCTCCATGCCCGCTTGCAAGGCTCGGACCAGCTCCTTGCGAACCGCTTCATCGTGGGGTTCGGCACCCCTTGAACCCGGCGCCGGCACCTGTGCGGGGGCATCCAGTCGAGCGGTGTGGCGCTGAGTTCCGCGAAAGTGATCGCGACTGAGGGAGACCGCAATGCGAAAGATCCACGTGCCAAAGGACGCTTCAGCGCGGTACCACTTGAGGGCTCGCTGAGCCTTGACGAAGCAATCCTGGGCCAAATCTTCTGCGTCCTCGTGGTTGCCGACGAGCCGGAACAAGAGGGAGTACACCGGCGCAAAGTGCAGTCGCACGAGAGCATCAAAAGCCTCTCCATCCCCAGCCCGGGCGCTCGCGATCCAACGCGCCTCCCGCTTGGCGTGCAACGCCCGAGCCGACCGGTGACCGGTCAACGCCCCCATGGCCCCTTGTTGCACGTTTGGTCCTGCGCTGAATTCTTGCTTGGTCTCTCCGCATGGCTTCCCATCGCGGGCTTGGACGCAGCGCCGGGGGAGCTGTTCACGGCTTTCTTTCCGAAACCGCACACCCCCCTCTAGGCTTCCACCCGGGTCGAGATACGAGGGGGACGGGCATGGGACAGCTTCTGGGAGGATTCTTCAGGAGGCAGCGGGTCATCGCTCGGCCCCACCACCGATGCCGGGCAAGGGATGACCAGGAGTCGGAGACTTAGGCCCCGGGTTCGTATTCTGTATCCGTCCACGCAGTTTTTTCTTTCCCGGTAGGGTGACTCGGACTGCCACCCCATCCCCTCTAGGAGATCTGATCATGCGCCCCCCCATCGCCCTGCTGGCCCTTTCCCTTTCCGCCCTGGCTGCTGCTGCACCGGCCCAGGAACTGCGCCGCGGCCCCGACCGCGGGGGCGACAGCTCCAGCGCCAAGAAAGACGACATCAAGCCCTACGACGAAGTCGTGCCCGAAGAGGCCGAGACCTCGCGCGGTCTATTCACTGTGCACCGCGTGGATGACCAATTGTTGTACGAGATTCCGAGCGACGGTTTGGGCAAGGACATGCTCTGGGTAAGCCAGATCGCTGCCACCCAGGCCGGACATGGCTACGGCGGGACGCCCTCCAGCAAGCGCGTCGTGCGTTGGGAGATGCGCGGCAAAAACGTGCTCTTGCGCGACGTCAAGTACACCATCCGCGCCGAAGGTGAGGACGCCGTGACGAACGCCGTGCAAGCCACTTCGGTGGCCCCCATTCTGGCCACCTTCCCCATCAAGGCCTGGGGCAAGGACAAGGCCCCGGTCATCGACGTGACGGACTTCGTCGCGGGCGACCCCGACGCCTTTAGCCCCAAGCGCCGACTGGGTGCGTCGAGTTTCGACTCCAAGCGCTCCTTCCTCGAGGAGGTCAAGGCCTTCCCCACCAACATCGAGGTCAAGGTCCTCAAGACCTTCAAGCTCTCTGACACGCCGCCCGCCACATTTGGTGGTGGCCGACCCAGCGGCCGACGCGGTGCTGGCGGAGGCAGCCTGACTGTACTGCAGCACCACTCGATGACCGCCTTGCCCGACATCCCGATGACCCCGCGCCTGTCCGACGAGCGGGTAGGTTTTTTTGGCATTTCGTTTGAGGACTACGCCTCTGAAGAGCACGCCGTTGAACGCGTGAACTACATCGCGCGCTGGCGCCTGGAGAAGAAGGACCCCCAAGCGGACGTATCGGAACCCATCAAGCCCATCGTCTTCCACGTGGGTCGCGGTGTGCCGGACAAGTGGCGACCCTATGTCCACGCAGGCATCGAGTACTGGCAACCCGCATTCGAGGCGGCCGGCTTCAAGAACGCCATCATCGCCAAGGATGCCCCCAGCGAGCGTGAAGATCCCGACTGGGATGCTGAGGATGCGCGCTATTCGAGCATTCGTTGGCTGCCGTCGACGGTGGAAAATGCCATGGGCCCGCACGTTAGCGACCCGCGCACGGGCGAGATTCTGGAGTCCGACATCCTGGTCTATCACAACGTGCTGAAACTCTGCCGCGACTGGTACTTCGTGCAGGCGTCGCCTAATGACGAGCGTGCCCAGCAGCTGCCCCTGCCCGACGACCTGTTGGGTGAACTGTTGGCCTACGTGATTGCTCACGAGGTGGGACACACGTTGGGTTTCCCCCACAACATGAAAGGCAGCTCGTCGTTCACCGTTGAGCAGCTGCGTGATCCCGAGTTCACCGCCAAGAACGGAGTCGAGGCTTCGATCATGGACTATGGCCGCTTCAACTACGTCGCCCAACCCGGGGACGGCGCGCGCCTGATTCCCAAGGTGGGTCCCTACGATTTCTTCGCGATCGATTGGGGTTATCGTCAGTACGCGGATGCCGCAAGCGAAAAGGCCGGCCTCGATGCTCTGCTGGCTAAGCAAGTGGACGATGTGACCCTGCGCTTCGGAAACCCGAACCCTTCCGAGGATCCCTCGCAACAGACCGAGGACCTGGGTTCGGATCCGGTGGCGGCCACGGCCATGGGACTCGCGAATCTGGATCGCGTAGCGAGTTACTTGATCTCCGCCACCTGCAAGGACGGTGAGAACTACGACCTGCTGCGCAACATGTACGACCAGGTTCACGGTCAACGGGGCCGCGAGCTGCGTCACGTGGCCAACATGGTCGGTGGTTTCTTCCAGACCAACCTGTTCTATGGAGATTCCGACCGCATGTGGGAACCCATCGATGCTGATCGCCAGCGCGGAGCCATGGCCTTCCTCTCAGCCAACGCCTTCCGAACTCCGGCGGCACTCGTGAACCCCGAGCTCTTGGCGCGCTTGGAGACCAACGGTGCCGCAGACAAGGTGGTCGGCGGGCAGAGTTCCCTGCTTCGGACGCTACTGTCCGAGGACCGGGTCAAGCGCATGGCGGAACACGCCGCCCACGACCCCAGCGGGGCCTACAGCCCGGTGGAAATGGTGCGCGACCTGTCGGAAGCTGTCTGGCAGGACCTGCTCGCCGAGTCGGCCGAACTCGACCTGTACGCGCGCAACCTCCACCGTGCTCACGTGGAAGCACTCAGCAACGCCGCCAAGGAAGAGGCGCCCAAAAGCGACTTGGCCGGCCTCGCCCGGGGCGAGCTGGAGTGGGTCTTGAACCTGGCCAACGAGCGGCTGCGCGATGTCGAGGACGAGAGCACCCGCCGTCACCTCTTGGACGTGATCGCGCGGGTGGGCGTGGTATTGAACCCCACGGGGACTTCAGAAATCCCCATGGTGGTGCGCACGTCGACAGGCGTCCGTGAAAGCCGCTAGAGCACCTGATGCAAGAGACTTGCCGCGGCGGGACACTCCGCCGTGGCAAGTTTGCTTCTCGGCCCGGGGCTTGGAGTAGTATCGGGCTGGAAGTGCGTCGCGGCTGGCGCCCCTTGAACCCTTGAAGGACTCGTCTATCCAAACCCGACCCGCAGGATGGGCGAGCGGGCGCATGCAACTCTTGCTGCTTGCCGGCTTGGTAGCGAGTTCCTGTGCGGGATCCGACCCTGCCAGCCCGAGCGACGAGCGACCACCTAACGTTCTGTTCCTGATCGTCGACGACCTGCGCTCCCAGCTCGAGCCGTTCACCACAACGCGGCCACTCACGCCACGCATCGACGAGCTGGCGGCTGGAGGTGTGCGATTCACCCGAGCGTACTGTCAGCAGGCGCTGTGCACGCCCTCCAGGAGCAGTGTGCTGACCGGCCGCCGACCCGACACCACACGGGTTTACGATGTACGCACCCATTTCCGCGATGCATTGCCAGACGTCGTCACCCTTCCGCAGCACTTCAAGAATAACGGCTACACGACTCTCTCCCTGGGCAAGGTCTACCACGGCGAGCTGCTCGACGAACGCTCGTGGTCCGAGCCCGCCTACCTCCCGGATCGCACGCGCTTTTACGCCACGCAGCAGAATCAGGAGCGAGATCGCCCACGTCGCCGGGGACCACCCACCGAATCGGCCGACCTGCCTGACGATCGCTACCAGGACGGCGCGTTGGCCAACTACGCCATCGAAGCCCTGAGGCGCGTGAAGGACGGGCCCTTCTTCCTGGCGGTTGGGTTCTACAAACCGCACCTGCCTTTCGTCGCCCCCTCCCGCTACTGGGACCTGTTCCCCGAACAGGACATCGCCCTCACGCCCACCCCGGCGCCACCTCGCAATGCACCCGCCCTGGCTGGGGTCGCCTGGTACGAGCTGCGCAAGTACCTGGGCATGCCCCAGAAGGGTCCGATGCCGGACGATTTGGCACGCCAGCTCATTCATGGCTACCTCGCCAGCACGGCCTTTGTGGACGCCCAGGTTGGCAAGGTCTTGGACGAGCTGGAGCGACTGCGGCTCGACGAGAACACGATCGTCGTGCTGTGGAGTGATCACGGTTGGTACCTGGGTGACCATGGGCTGTGGACCAAGATGGGCACCTTCGAGCAGGCCATGCGGGCTCCACTGATTGTGCGCGCCCCGGGTCAGGCGACGGATGGCGCGGAGTGTGATGCGCTGGTCGAGTTGGTCGACCTCTTCCCGACCCTTTCCGACTTGGCGGGGCTGCCGGCATGTGACGGGGTGCAAGCGGACAGCTTCGCGCCCCTGTTGCGTGATCCACAGAGGCCTTGGAAACGAGCTGCATTCGGCCAGCACCCCATCCCTGGCCGCGCCATGGGCTACAGCATGCGCACGGATCGTTACCGCTTCACGAGCTGGCGGAAGGACGGTGACGCCAGCGTCGAACTGGGCGTCGAACTCTACGATCACCTCCAGGATCCGGGGGAGACGACCAACCTCGCAGGCCACGCCGACCAGGTCGCCTTGGTCGATGCCCTGCGCGAGCAATTAGATGCCGGCTGGCGCGGCGCGCGCCCCAAATAGCCGCCGCTCTGGGCGGGAAGCGACGGTCCGCTCCGCTACACTGGGAGCATGAGCATCCTCAGCACCACTCTTCTCGCCGCCAGCCTGACGCCCATCCCGGTGCAAGACGAGGCCCAGGCGCGTTGGCCTCAGTTTCTCGGGCCGACGGGCAGCCCGCGCACGGAGGCCCAGCCGGCGACCTTGACCTTCGACCTCGAAGACGACCTCTTGTGGCGCACACAGCTGCCCCAGGGGGCTTCGTCCCCATGTATCTGGGACGATCGCATTTTCCTGACCGGTCACGAGGACGGTCGACTGATCATGCTGGCCTTGAGTCGCCAGACCGGCGCCGAACTCTGGCGCCACTCGGTCGAATTCACGCCCCCAGCCGTCTACGGCCACAACGACGCCGACCCGGCCGTGCCGACAGCTTGCACCGATGGTAAGCGGGTCCTCTTCTACTTCGGAGATTGGGGGCTGATCGCCCGCGACTTGGACGGCAAGCTTCTGTGGGAGAAGCCCCTGGCCGTGCCCGACGACGCGTTCTTCGGGATCGGGACCTCCCCCATCCTGATCGACGACAAGGTAATCCTGTCCCGTGATGGCTGCCCCGACTCGGCCATCCTGGCGTTCGACGCCGTGGATGGCGAGGTGCTCTGGCAGGTACCACGCTTGGACTTCACCTATTCCTTCGGTACGCCCTACGTGTGGAATCACGCCGGCGGCAGTGAGCTGATCGTCGCCGGAACCCAACGTCTGACCGCCCTCGACCCGAACAGCGGCAAGGAACTCTGGCGCGTCAACGACCTCTGCGGATTCGTGTGCACCACACCCGTTGGCGATTCCGAACGTCTCTATTTTGCGGCCTGGGCCACGGGCGGCGCCACGGGCCAGGAGCTCGTCGAGTCGTTGTTCGGAGATGAGACGTTCAACGCTGCCCAGCTAGCGGATGCCGCGGCCGCTTTTGCCCACCTGGACGGGAACGGCGACGGCCAAGTGACCATCGAGGAGCTGCCGCCTTGCCGGGCCAAGGACGCCTTCGGATTCTGCGATGCCAACCACGACGGTCACTGGGAACTGGATGAATACGTCCCCTTGCACAACCTGCCCAAGGGGCCCGGCAAGAACTTGATGATTGCCGTGAATGCAGGCGGGGAGGGCGACGTCAGCACCAGCCACGTTGCTTGGAGCCAACGCCGTGGTCTTCCCTACGTCGCATCACCCCTCTTGCACGAAGGTCGCCTGTGGCTTGTGAAGACCGGTGGCTTTGTCACCTGCATCGACCCCGCCAACGGCAAGCCTCACTTCGATCGGAAGCGGCTCGATGACCGCGGCGAGTACTACGCCACGCCCCTCGGCGTGCCTGGGCACGTCGTCGTGGCCTCCGACGCGGGGACGATCTACGTGCTCAAGTCTGCCAGCGACTTCGAGATCCTGACCACAGTCGACACAGGCGAACCCATCCAAGCCACTCCCGCTGTCGTCGACGGGACGATCTACGTACGAACGCAAACGAGTCTGCTTGCGTTTGGCCGCTGAGAACCCAGGTCCGTTCGCGCCGAGCCTGCACACCCTCCTCCATGAACACCCGTTGCCTCCCTCTGCTTGTCCTTGCCCTGTTCGGAGCGGAAGCGCCCTAAGCAAGCCGTCGAGACCCGCCGCACTTGAACACCTACATCGCACTCTTGCGCGGCATCAATGTCGGCGGGTCGGGTCGACTGCCGATGAAGGAACTCGTTGAGCACTTGGAGAGCCAGGGGTGCCGCAGCGTGCGGACCTACATCCAGAGTGGGAACGCGGTCTTTGAACACGCCGCAGCAGCTCCCGTGCTCACGCGCCAGATTCGGGCCGCCCTGGGTGCCGCCCTGGGCTTCGAACCCGCGCTGCTCCTCATGACTCCCAAGCAGCTCACGCGCGCCGCAAGCCGCAATCCCTTCCCAGAAGGCGAGCAAGATCCGGCCAAACTGCATCTCTACTTCCTCGCCGCCCGGCCCAAGCAACCCGACCTGGACCGGTTGCAGGGCATCGCCAAGGCCAACGAACGATTCGCCCTTGAAGAGGATGTCCTCTACCTGCACGCCCCCGATGGAATCGGTCGCTCCAAGCTGGCAGCCAACGTGGAGCGGGTCCTCGGGGTTTCTGGAACAGGCCGCAACTGGCGAACGGTGCAGAAGCTTCTCGACCTCACGCAATGAACGGGATGCCCCCCCGGCCTGCGATCCAGGGCCAAGAGACAAGTCAACAGCTAGGGCTCGGCCAGCGTAGGCCAGGTCTCCAACACGCCTGCAGGCACCGACTTCGTTCAAGTGGTCGCGGGGTTCTGGCATTCACTGTCCCTACGCGAGGACGGTTCCATGGTTGCCTGGGAAAGGGACCGGGAGAACCAAGTAACTGACACTCCTGCTGGAACGGGTTTCGCCCTGTTGGCGTCGGGGGCCTACCACTCCCTGGCCCTGATCGACGTCGACATTTGCAGCGTCGTGTTCTGCGATGACGACGGCAACAACCTGGGCGACGTCTCCCTCGGCAGCTGCGATTGCTCGAATGGCTCGATCCCACTCGACCTGAGCACGGGCTTCGTCGGACAATTCACCTACCCGCTGCACCGGCAACACCTGGTGCGTCCAGTACTGGCACCGCGACGGCATGCCCCCCCACGCTTCTCGAAAGGTGCCTCAGGGATGATCAACTAGCCTGCGCGTCACGAATCCGCTTGGCCCGGGCTCCCCGTCGTGGGCAGCCAAGCCAGGAATCCGACCAGGGCCAGCCCCAGCCCAACGAGGCCTGCTCGCCACCAGAGGCCCTCGACAAGCACGACGGATAGCGAGAACGTGACGACCACAAGCCCGTAGGCCCGGTGTTTGGCTTCCCGCGGCACGGTATGGTCGCGCTGCCACTGGACCAGGTAGGAGCCGAAAAGGGGGTTGGCCATGAGGCGACGGTGAAACGCTGGCGACGTTCTCGCGAAACAAGCCGCCGCGACCAACAGGAACGGTGTGGTCGGCAGCAAGGGCAAGAAGGCGCCGACCGTTCCGAGCACGGTGCAGAGCAGCCCAGCGGGAAAGAGAATCCAGCGCAAGACCCCTGCCTCTCTCTGAGTTTCGTGGGACTCGGGTAGCCCGGAGTTCTCGTCAGCCATGGGTGCAAGTCTCTCGGAGCCAACGCCGAGGCGGGGAAACGAAGTGGACTCGGATCGGGCTTCCCTGACCTGCCCCGCCTCCGGTCCCGAATCCTATGTTAGTGCTGGGCTCTCAACTAGGCGGGTTGCCACCCTTGAGCAACCATCCACGCTCCAGTCCCGCCTCCCGTCCCGGTGTCCTGCAATCCAGCGGACCTGCGCCAGCACTTGTTCCCCGCCGCAAGCTGTCCTCTCCAGCGGGATGTGCGCAGAGCCAGGCAACTGTCTGCACCCCCCCGCGAGACGCTGCTACGAGTGGGAGGAAGTGGTGAAGGCGAGGGGGCACGGTCAGAACTCTTGCCGAGGGCGTCGAGGACCCGGAGCCCGAGATGCGGGAGCTAATCCGGGCAGCCCGATCGCGTACTCTACTGGGACGTCGAGCCACAGACTGGATCGCATCAAACCTGGAGTCCGAGTATGTCTAGCAACCCGCCCCCCGGCTATCCGCGCATTTCTCCCTACCTCAACTACGAAGACACCGGAACTATGATGGGCTGGCTCGCACGCGCATTCGGCCTCGTCGAACGCCACAGCCAACGCCGCCCGGATGGCAAGGTGACGCATGCCGAGATGGCACTGGAAGACGGGGTCGTGATGATGGGGTCACCCGGTGGCGAATTCCGGAACCCGAGACGACTCGGCCAGGTAACGCAGAGCCTCTACGTGTACGTCGACGACGTGGACGCTCACTGCTCCCGCGCGCGGGAAGCAGGTGCCGAGATCATCGAGGAACCCACGAACCAACCGTATGGCGACCGTCGATACGGCGCACGCGATCCGGAGGGGCACCACTGGTACTTCGCCGCCCGCCTCGCAGCGAAAGAAGGAAACAAGTGAAGCGGGCGGGGTCCGCCTTCGCCGGAGCTACGGGAAGAGATGGTGACCCCGAGGGGATTTGAACCCCTGTCGCCAGGATGAAAACCTGGTGTCCTAGGCCAGACTAGACGACGGGGCCACCGGAGGGCCGAGGCTCGGGCCGGTGAGGCTCAAGGGCTCGGTGGCGGGAAGATACGGAGCGGGTTTGAACGTGTCAACGAGGTCCGAGGGGGTTTTTTGGGGGGGCGGGGGTGGGCGCCGGTCGGACCGGGGGCTTCAAAATGGGCGTCCACGGGCGGTCAAGACGGAGACCAGCCGGCGGCAGTCAAGAGGCGCTCCACATGGCGCAGTTCGCGTTCGAGGCCGTCCACCAGGCTGCCTGCGGGGCGACCCTCCGAAGGCAGCACGGACCAGGTGTAGGTCTCAACTTCCACGTGCAATTCGCCGGAGGGCCAGGTTGCGGGCTGGGCCAGAGCTTGGGACAGCAGGGCGTCGGCGTGGGCGCGGGTGGTGCCCAGGGAGCCGTAGCGTTCCAGGTCGACCGGGACGTGGAAGTGACAGCGCCACTCCGGGGCTGCGAGCCAAGAGTCGGCGAGTTCGTCGCCACGCTTGAGGACAGCGGAGAGGGCGGGCAGATCGGGTTGGGCCAGATCGTCTGCGGGTGACTGGGCGCGGATTTGGTGCAGGTAGCGTGGCTCGCTCATGCCGAGCAGCAACTCCCGGCCTTCGGGGTCTGCGCCGGGCTCGTGCAAGGTGAGGGCACTGGAGAATTGCACCTTGCCCAGGCAGTAATTCAGGGCCGGCGAGTTTTTGCTAGCAGGGGTCAAGGCCGTCGCGCTACTCAGGGCCCAGGCTCGAGCGGGGTCTTCGAATTCCACGGCGGAGTGGCAGGCGTCGAGGCAGACGCCCAGGTGTCGGGCGGTGAGTTCCGTTGCCCGGTCGGGACTTGAGCCGAGGCGCATGAGTTCGCGCTCGGTCGCGCTGCTCGCGACGACCAGGTACTCGACCAGGGCCTGGGTGTTGGAGGAGCTGGCGAAGGGCTCGGCCTCGAGCGCAAGCACCAGGGGCGCGGGAGTCGAGAGTTGCGCGAGCTGGGCCACCACGCGCGCCATCGCGTCGGCACAGGCCGTGAGCTCACTGCGGTCGGTGATCCATGGGCCGTAGCTTCCGGGATGGGTGCTGATGGAGAGATGTCCCCGGGGTTCGTCGGGCCGAGTGTCTCGGCAAGCATCCACCAGCGAACAAGCGACGGCGGCCACGTCGAGGGTGTACTGCTCACGCGCGACCTCCGACCAAGTGGGGCGGTAGACATTTTCCTTCAGGCCATCCTGATGGAAGCCCCCGAACGGGAAGGCGTTGTAGGTGAAGGGGTCGAACCCGGATTGTGCGAGCCACTGGCCCAGCTCGTGCAGGTCGCTGGATCCTTCGGGGCTGGCGAGGAAGGCGGCCAGGGTGGCGGGCAGGTGCAAGCCAATGCCCAGGACTCCGTCCGGCTGCAAGCGCTCCCGCAACGGGACGGCGACGTCGGTCAGAGCCCGGCGCAGGTCGGGCAGGGTCTCGACCGGTAGGACGTTGGTGCAATAGCCCAGACGCACGCGGCGGCCGGGATGGTCGGGATGGATCCAGGCCACGGGTGCAGGAGCCTCGGTCGGGAGACCTAGGTGAGGGGGATGCCCTCATCCACGAGCAAAACCGGGATGGTGTCGCGCACGGGATAGGCGATGGTGCCGTCCTCACGCAGCAGGGCGCCATCCAAGGGCTCGGTCACTTCCTGACCCCCGACGTTCTTGCAGCCGCCGGCTTGCACGCGCTCGTTCAGGGCGGACAGGGCGGCGTCGTCGGCTTCGGACAGGGGCTGATGGGTAGCCGGGCAAGCCAGAATCTTGAGCAGTTCGGGGTCGATCACGGTTCGGTTCGAGGGGACTGGGTTGGGGTCAGCGAACGCTTGGGCGGGGCTAGTCTGAACGCAAGAGGGTCGGGGATACAAGTGGCAAGGGTGCTACGCACTTCGCACTCACCGCTTGGGGCACTTCGCGGGGATGTCACCTAGGACATTGTGCCACCCATTCCCCCCCACCGGGGTGCGTGAGGGGTGCTATCGGCCGATGGGACCACGACCCCGCACTGCCGAGAATTCAGGCGTGGATTCTGGACACTCACAAGGCTCTCGACGAATCGCCAAGCAAGCGACTCCGAAGGGGATGGGCCAGCGCGGGAGCTTCGCTCTACCCCC
>CAYXTP010000007.1:106899-244203 GCA_964467985.1 uncultured Planctomycetaceae bacterium | reverse complement strand
GCACAGAACGAAACTCACAAATTTGTCGCCTCCGACGCAGGCTTTGGTGAGGCTTTCGGCCACTCCGTCGCCACGGACGGCACCTATGCTATCGTTGGAGCACGCAATGCTGTGGCCAATGGTGTGGATACGGGCGCCGTCTACGTCTATGACGTAGCGACAGGTGCGGAGTTGTACGTAATCGAACCTGCCGACGGGATGTCCGGCGACAAGTTTGGATTCAGCGTCGCTCTCGAGAACGGTATCGCCGTCATCGGATCTCCCCACCACGACGTGATGGGCATGACGATGGTTGGCTCGGCCTACGTGTATGACCTGTCGACAGGTTTGGAGATCGGCCGTCTGGTCCCCCCGACCATGGTCATGATGGGACACTTTGGAATTGGCGTGGCCATGGACAACGGCAAGGCTGCTGTTGGAGCCTTCACGCGCAACCCGAAGGGAACGGACTCCGGCGAGGCCTTCGTCTTTGACATCGCCACCTCCACGATGGTGACCAACTTGGTGGCCCCCGACGGCGCAGCTGGGGACATGCTGGGTTGGACTGTGGCCATCGACGGCAACAACGTGCTCGTCGGGGCAGACCTCGACGACGACAAGGGCACGGATTCGGGTTCCGCCTACGTCTTCGATGCGACCACGGGCGCCCAACTGAACAAGTTCGTGCCCATGGATGCCATGGCCGGCGACCGCTTTGGTTGGAAAGTAGCCCTCGTGGGCAACCAGGCTATCATCGGCTCTCACAAGCACGACAGCCCCGGCAAACTCGACACGGGCGCCGTGTACCTGTTCAACTTGGTCATGAATATGCAGATGGGCAAGTTCGAGTCGGCCTCCGGCATGGCCAACGATGAGTTCGGCTATTCGGTCGACTTCGATGGAGTCCGCGTTGCTGTCGGCGCCCCGTATGACGACTCGGCAACGGTCAACGCCGGTGCTACGTACGTCTTCGACCTCGCCACTCAGACCCAGGAGTACAAGACCACGGCATCCGATGCGGCCATGAGCGACTTGTTCGGCTCGAGCATCGTCGTGAACGGTGACGATTTGGTCGTCGGTTCGGTCTTCGACGACGACGTCACCCTGAACTCCGGCTCGGCTTACATGTTTGACCTGGCCCCCCCCTGCTGGAGCAAGTACTGCACCGTGGGTGATGGCAGCATGATGAACACGGCCACGCTGACTCCGTCGGGTTGCGACATGTCCGGTTCTCTGACTCTCATGATGATGAACGCGCCGGCCAATCAATACACCTTCCTGTTGATCGGCTCGAAGTCCGGCGTCGTCGATGGAGCTCTCTTTGGCGCCCAAGGCGATCTGTGCGTCACGGGTGGATCGATCGGACGCTACACCGCTGACGCTGGGATGGTCTCTGGCATGGGTATGTTCATGACGGACATCTCCAACAGTGCGACGGGAGGGCCTGGCTTCGGTATCCCGAACTCCGGCGGTGCCTCAATCCTCGCGGGCGAGACCTGGAACTTCCAGTACTGGCACCGCAACCCCTCCGGCATGCCCTCGGGCTTCTCGGAAGCCGTCTCGATTACGTTCAAGTAATCAATCGACTAGCGGCTAGCGCGAGGCCCTGAGTGATTCGTCACTCAGGGCCTCGCTGATTTCTGTCAGTGCCAGTGCAGCTTGCTCGCCACCCGTGCGGAAGTGCAGCAGACAGACTCGCAGAGTGAATCGGTCGTCAAGTCGGGTCGAAGAAAGGAAGACCCGTTGGCGAGCGTTGATCCGGTTGTGCAGGGCTTCATTGAACGTGTCCATGTCCCCGCTCGCAGGCCGGAAGCGGAAACAAACGACGCTAAGCTGGGGATTGTCGACCATTTCGATCCCGTCGAGAGTGGCCAACTCGTCGTGCAGCCAGCGCGCCAACTCGAGTTTCTCCCGCAGAGCATCGCGTAGGGCGGCGGCGCCGTAGAAATCGATGGCAGCCCAGACCCGCAAGCCGCGCGCCTCGCGGGTGAGCTCGGGGGACATCTCCGCGAAGTTGTACGCACTGGCGTCGAGATCCTGCAGGTAGTCCGCCGAAGAGGAGTGAGCCTCTTGGAGCAAGCCGCGTTCACGCACCAGAAGACAGCCGGTGCCGTAGGGCAGGAAGAGACTCTTGTGGGGATCGAGGACCAGGCTGTCGGCGCGCTCCAGGCCAGGTAGCAGATCCTGGCCGCCGGGCACACCGCGGAAGAATCCCCCGTAGGCACCATCGACGTGCAACCAGAGACCTTCAGCCTCGCAGAGGTCCGCGATCGCGGGAACTGGATCGAGGGCTCCCGTGTTCGTGGTCCCTGCTGTGGCGGCCACGAAGAACGGGCGCAACCCTGCGTTGCGATCCTGCGCAACCTGAGTTGCCAATGCGATGGGATCCATGCGCAGGCGACCGTCGGTGGGAATCGACCGCAGGCCAGCGCGCGGCAAGCCGGCAAGGCGCGCTGTCTTCGCAATGCAGCTGTGGGCCTGCTCGGAGGTGTAGTAGGTGGCCCCGCTCATGTCCTCGCCCAACTTGTTGGAGCGTGCGGTCACGATCGCGATCCAGGTCGAGAGGGTCCCACCGGTCGTGAGCAGACCCTCGGCTCCTTCGGGATAGCCGACGAATTCCCGCAACCAGTCGATTGCCATGCGCTCGATCGCGACCAGAGCTGGCGCGGCATCGTGCATGCCCACGTAGCGGTTGGTGCACAGGGCGACGTAGTCGGCCAGGGCAGCGGGATACAAGCCGCCGCCTGGGATGTAGGCCATGTAGCTACCCGCCGCCGTGTTGTAGGACTTGGAAATCGCACGACCCATGTCATCGATGGCCTGGACGAAAGGGCGACCGTGCTCAGGTAGCGGGCGCTGGAGGTCGAGCGCCACCCGCTCGGCACCCTCCGTATCCCAGGAAGGCTGTTGCCCCAGGCTCGCGAGATGTTCCACGGCGAACTGGGAGGCCACCTCGGTCATCTCCTTCATCTGGGTCGCGTCCAGATCCAACGAAGCGCTGGGGCGGGGCAGGGGACGGGGCATGGAGGGGAGAGTACGCTACGCTCCCACTTGGTGGCGCCATGATCTTCTCCAATCGTTTCCAGTACCTGTTCGTGCACATCGCAAAGACCGGTGGAACGAGCATCAAGGACCACTTGAAGCGGCACCGCTGGCGCGACCCCTTGGCCTGGCCTCAACTCCTGTGTGCCAATCTTTCAGCCGTCTTTGGCCACAGGCTGGGTGTCAAATTCCCGCGCCATGCGCGCGCGGTTGCCGCCAAGGAGATGTTGCCTCGGGCGCTGTTCGAGTCCCTGTTCAAGTTCTGCTTCGTGCGCAACCCATGGGATCTGCAAGTCAGCGCGTTCCACCACATTCAGAATGAGCAATCCGGGCTCGTTAGAGCCCAGGGGCTGGAGACTTTCGAGGCCTACCTCCGGTGGTCGCTGGACCCCAGGCGCCCCTACAACTACTTCGTCAACCCCCTCAACCAGCCCATGCTGGATTCGATCACGGACTTGAACGGGGATGTCCTGGTGGACTTCGTGGGTCGCTTTGAGTGTCTCGCTGAAGACTGGCAAGGCATCAGCGAACGCATCGGCTTGCCCGTGCGTGACCTGCCCCGCCGGCGGGCATCGAAACAGCGCAAGCCCTATGCCAAATACTACGACGCACAACTACGCGAACTCGTTCGGGAACACTACGCGCGGGATATCGAGGCTTTCGGTTACACGTTTGAAGGCGGCCTGCCCGACGGTCCCTTGATCGGCGGCTCCCTGGAGTAACCCGGCGTCATGGATTCGCCCACCGCACAGACACCGCAACATCCGGTTGAGCATCAGTTCCTCGTTCGTGCCGCCACGCTGCTGAACGCATACGGCACGCCCAGCCATCGCCTGGAACGGGTACTCGTGCATCTGGCCGGGGTGCTGGGTACTGAAGCGAGCTTCTACTCCACGCCCACCTCCGTCATGGCCTCCTTCGGCACGGGTGCTCAGGAGGTTGTGCACATGGCCAGGGTCGAGCCCGGTGAGGTCAATCTGGGCAAGTTGATCGAGTTCGACGAGGTGCTCGAAGATGTTGAGCATCGGCGCATTGCAGTGGCCGGTGCGCTGGAGCGGCTGGAGGCTATCGCCTCCAGAGGGCCACACTACGGACCCTTGAGCCTGTGCGCGGGTTACGCCTGCGTTTCCGCAAGCGCCGCGCGGCTTTTCGGAGGAGGAGCGAACGAGGTGGCGGGGTCGGCAGTGTTGGGAGGTGTGGTCTTTCTCTTGGGCCTGGTCCTGACCCGCCGACCGGGGAGCGACGGAACCGTGGAACCTCTGACCGCGTTCTTCGCGGCGCTCGTGTCCACGGTCCTGGCGAAATTCGTGCTGCCCCTCGACGATCACCTCGTCACCCTGGCGGCGTTGATCGTGGTCCTGCCGGGCTTGACTCTGACAACCGCCATGACCGAGCTCTCCACGAAGCACCTGGTCGCGGGAACGGCACGCTTGGCGCGCGCGGGCGTGATCTTCTTGACCTTGCTCTTTGGGGTTGCGCTGGCCTGGCGTTTGGCGGGTGCCCTGTGGCCTGAACCAGCGACCGTGTTTCAGATCAAGCCTCTGCCAGCCTGGACTGAGTTCTTGGCGCTGCTGCCCCTGCCCCTAGCGTTCGGCGTACTGTTCGACGCGCGGGCACGGGAGTGGCCGGTGATCTTTGTGGCCTCCACCCTCGGCTACCTCGCCGCGCGCACGGGCAGCGCTGAACTTGGATCCGACATCGGGCCTTTCTTGGGAGCCCTATCCGTCGGCGTGGTGGGCAACGTTTACGCCCGTTGGGTCGACCGCCCAGCACTGATGGCCATCACGCCCGGCCTGCTGGTCTTGGTTCCCGGCTCCATCGGATACACAAGCCTGACGTCATTCTTGGAACTGGGCGTAGTGCAGGGAATGGACGGAGCTTTCCGGACGGGTTTCGTGGCCATAAGCCTGGTGTGTGGCGTTCTGGCCGCGAACCTCGTCGTGCCTCCGCGCAGAATCCTCTAGATTCAGAGGCTAGTCATGTTGGCCACGTTTCTACTCGCCGTCGCGCCGCTCACCGCTTGCCCTCAAACCGATGCTCCCAACGAGGCAATGATCAATTGGCCTGGGTGGCGCGGGCCACTCCAGAACGGATCGGCCCCCTACGCAGAGCCACCGCTCGAGTGGAGCGAAGACAAGAACGTGCGCTGGAAGACTGCTCTCCCCGGGGCCGGTCAAGGGTCTCCGGTGGTCTGGGGCAAGCGCATCTTCTTGACCGCTGCCATCCCGGTGGGCGAAGAACTGCCGCCGGTTCCCGATGACGCCCCGGGTGCGCACGACAATGCTCCGGTCACACGCAAGCAACGCTTCGTCGCTCTGTGTTTGGATCGGGAATCCGGAAAACTCCTGTGGCAGAAAACGGTGCGTGAAGTCCTGCCGCACGCCGGCGCGCACCTCTCCGGCACGCTCGCTTCGAATTCATCCGTGGTGGATGCAGACGTATTCGTGGCCTACTTCGGCTCCAACGGCATCAGTGGCTTCGACCATGAGGGGCGGCAGCTCTGGTCCCGAGACGTGGGACGAATGCAAGTCAAACACGGGCACGGGGAAGGTTCTTCCCCGGTACTTCACCAAGGGACACTGGTGCTGAATTGGGATCACGAAGGAGCCTCATTCCTGCTAGCGCTCAACAGTAGGACGGGCGAGGAGCTTTGGCGCACGAGCCGCGAAGAGGTGACGTCCTGGGCCTCGCCAGTTGTGGCCGAGGTGGGCGATGTCACACAGGTCATCGTGAGCGGCACTGGAAAGGCGCGAGGCTACGACCTGAGTACTGGAGCAGTGCTCTGGGAGTGTGGTGGCCTCTCCAACAACGTGGTGGCCTCTCCGGTGGTCGGGCACGGTGTGGCCGTGCTGGGCAGCAGCTACGAGAAGAAATCTCTGCTCGCGATTCGATTGGCAGGAGCGCGCGGGGACCTGACCGGTGGCGAACACGTAATCTGGACGCGCAAGCGTGGAACGCCCTATGTGCCTTCGCCCCTGTTGCACGGCGAGTGGGTCTACTACTTGAGCCACTACCAAGGAGTCCTCTCGCGCGTGCATGTGCAGAACGGATCCGAGCCCGCCGGCCCCTTCCGCTTGGATGGGATGTACGAGATCTACAGCAGCCCCGTCGCAGCGGCTAAACGTGTGTACATCACGGATCGAGACGGGGCGACCCTGGTATTGAGTCACACCGACGGGCAACCCGAAGTACTAGCCGTAAATCGGTTGGCCGATTCCTTCAGTGCTTCCGCGGCATTGGTTGGCCGCGACCTGCTCTTGCGCGGCGACCGCTACCTGTACTGCCTGTCTGCAGATCGGGCAGGCGAGTAGGGCGCACGGCCGCGCAGGAGTTCCTGGCAGCACGCGTGACTTGCCCTCCAAGCGCGCCGAACCATCCGGTACCCGTGGGTTTTGAGTCCGGTAGTAGCATGTCAAGTGGGGCCGCCGCCCCATGCGTCCCTGCGACCCACGGAAACGATAAGAGGGCCTCCATGTTCAGTCCCGTTCACGCCACCGACTCTCTCCTGCTCAGCGCTTTGCTCTCCTTGCCCTGCTTGGCTCAGGAATCCCAAGCCTCAGACCAGGGCCTACGGATCAACGGGCAGACTCACGTGAGAGTCGAACAACGAGCGAACGAATTCGTCAGGAGCAGCCAAGATGGCGTAGCCGTTGCCCATGATGCTGTCGCTGGGACCGTGCTGACATGGCACAGCCGTCGCCAACAGAATGGAGGTTACGGAATCTATGCGAGGCGTTTCGACGCGCAGGGCCAGCCGTTGGCTGGCGAGGTCCAAGTCAATGCCAACACGCGCGGCATGCAAATGCAGCCTGCGGTTTCCCTGAGCCCCACGGGCCACGCCTGGTTTGCCTGGCGCTCGTTCGGGCATGACGGAGACCGGGGTTCCATCATGGCTAGACGCTTTTCACCCCAACTCGACAAGGCCTCGACTGAGGTATTGGTCAATCAAAGAAGACAAGGGCATCAAAGCGAGCCCGTTGTGGTCGCCCTAACCGATGGCGGCGCGCTCGTCGCCTGGGTCTCGCCCGGTGAGGAGAGCCCATCCGAAATCCACGCTCGCCTGCTCGATATCCAAGGCTTGCCCCGCGGTGATGCCTTCAGGGTGGACACTGGAGGATCGCAGGGACACGGTCCGCCGAGCGTGGCGCTGGGCAAAGAAGGGGAGGTGATTGTCGCCTACTCGCGGACCACAGCGGAGGGTCACCCCATTGGGGTCTTCCTGCGCAGAATTGTGAAGGGTGCTGTGGACGGCGAGGAACTGCGCGTTGACATCGACACAGACTCGCAGCCCATCGAGCCCTCTATTGCGGCCAATTCAACCGGGCAGATCCTGGTCGGATGGCTTGAGGTCGAGGGATCCGAATACGGCATCCGGGTTCGACGGTTCGGACCTGGGGTGATGGGTCTAGAAGGCTTGCCTGTGCAGACCTTGAAGCATTCAGGGGCGGGGTACCTAAGTGGACTGTCCGTAGCCCTCTCCGAGGAAGGCCTGGGACTTGCGACTTGGAACCGACACGGCGACGGACCGAAACGCGAATCAGGGCTCTTCGCCAGTCGCCTATCCGAATCGGGTGCGGCCGCAGGTGAGCCATTCCGTGTCACTTCCCGCACCCTCGGAACCCAGACCATTGCCGTGGCCCACGGTGCGAGCCGAGTGTTCCTGGAAGACTCTGGCTTGATGGGATTCGGATGGCACGGGGACGCTGGGCAGGATGACAGCAGCGCGGCTCATCTGACCCTGCTGGCACCGGAGGGGCACTCCTTTGCTCCCTTCGAGCACGCCACGGCAGACGTTGCGCTGGAAGGCCTAGCCGAACTCGAGGCGGGAGCTCGCCCCCACGACCCGCCTACGTTTGATGCTCGCAACGTCGAGGATCGACCGGACGGCCCCCCGACCTACGGGGTGGACGACTTCTTCTTGGCATTCCCCAATACGGGCTGGACGCCCCCTGATCCGGAGATGGCGGTGGGCATGGAGCACATCGTATGCATGGTCAACGGCGGGATCGCTGCTTTCGAGAAGGACGGCACGCTCGTGTTCCAACAGGACATCAACGGCTCCAGCGGGTTCTTTGGATCGGTAGGTGCGGGTGGTTTTGTATTCGATCCGGAAGTCATCTGGGATCCACACAGCGGACGCTTCATCGCCTTCGCCAACGAGCGCAACGGAAGCCAAGGGCGGTTCCTGTTCGCCGTCTCCGACGATGGCAATCCTGCAGGCACCTGGCACAAGTACGCCATCAACGGCGGCCCCTTGGTGAACGACAACGACATCGACTCGCCCAACATTTCCGTGGATGCATCCGTGATCTACATGAGCGCGGATTACTTCGGGCCGGACAAGTACCTGATCGTCATGGTCGACAAGTCCTCGGTTCTGAACGGCGGTGCCATTTCCTTCACCAGCACTGTGATCAATGGGCGACAGTCATTTGGAATGCCGGTCAACTACGACCAGGGCACGCCCATCCAGTACCTGCTCTGGGCTGCAGAGTTCACGACCTCATCCTCCCTGCGCTTGTACGCGATCACAGATCCCCTGGGTGCCCCGTCTACGCAATTCACAACCATCACGGTGCCCTCGTACAGCCACCCCGCGGATCCGCCGCAGAAGGGCACGTCATCGCGCCCGGAGCTGTTCGAGGCCCGCTTCTGGAGCACGGTTGTGCGCGATGGCCAACTTTGGGCCACACACCATCAAGGTTCCTCCCGAGCGCGGGCCCGTTGGTATCAATTCGACCTGGGCGGTTGGCCCACAAGCGGTACGCCGACGCTGGTTCAGTCTGGCGAGGTCGACCTGGGTCCTGATATCTGGACCTTCTTCCCCAGTATTTGGGTGGATGCCGACCAGAACATGGCCATGACCTTTGCCCGCTCTTCGCCCAACGAGTTCATCAGCATGAACATGGTTCACCGCCTCGCCTCGGATCCGCCTGGAACTCTACGAGTTCCAGAGATGATCACGCCTGGGATGGGCACCAATACGTCGGGGCGTTGGGGTGACTACAGCGCCACCAACGACGACCCTGCGGACCCGGGCGTCTTCTGGGGCCATCACGAGCACCGGCCCGCGGGCTCCTCGTGGAATACGCTGGTGGCCAAGCTGTCGACCTGTGACGATTCGATTCAGAATTACTGCACTGCCAATGCCAACTCCACGGGCTTCCCCGCCGCAATCTCGACCACAGGCTCCAGTTCCTTCGCCAACAACGACCTGACGCTCGTGGCCACAAGCTGCCCCAGCAACCAATTCGGGCTGTTCTTCTACGGGCAGGGCCAGGCCCAGCAACCGCTGGGCGACGGGGTCCTGTGTATCGGGTCGAGTTTCGCGCGCCTGTCAGTGGTGCAAGCGGATGCCTCGGGCCAAGTGTCCTTTCCCCTGGACCTGAACAACTTGCCCCCCGTCGGCCAGATCGCCCCGGGGGAAGCCTGGAACTTTCAGTTCTGGTACCGGGACGTGCCGGGCGGCCCGGCTGGCTACAACTTCAGTGACGCGGTGCAAGTCAACTTCTGCCAGTAGACGTGAGACTCTCTTGCCTCCCAATTGGAGTGGGGCTAGGTGCCGTGGGTTTCTTCTAGCGCCCAGGTACTCAAGGCGTGCATGAACTGCACGTGCCCATCAACGTCAGTTCGTGTGAGCGGACTTTGAATCCCTTGGGAGCAATGCCCGCGAATGACCCCGGGCAGCCGTGCATGTCGAAAAGCCGTCCACACTGCTCACAAAGAAAGTGGTGGTGGTGCGCGAGCCCGGCCAGTTCGTAGCGAGATGAATCGCCCGGAGTGGGCACGACGATGACGTCTCCGCGTTCGACAAGGCTCTTGAGATTGCGGTAGATGGTAGAGAGGTTGATACCCGCGATCGCCTCGGAGGCCGCTTCGAGGACCTCGCTGGGGCTCAGGGGCCGGTGCCCATCCTGAAGGGCGTCCAGGATCGCTCGGCGCTGTCCGGTCATTCTCATGGCCCTGCCAATCCTAAACCGGGGCGCAGGCTATTGCAAATGCAAATGCATTTGCGTTAAAATTCAGAGGCCATGCTGACTCACCTGAAATCCCCTGCCCCTGCCGCGCGCGGGCTCCTGCTTCTCACAATTCCGGTGACCGCCTGTGCGTGGTCCATGGCCCCTGCGCTCGGGCAGCTCCCGCGGACTCATGCCGACTCGGGAACCGAGTCCCACGCTCGTTGGCATCAAGCCCCGACCGCGCACCTGGAAGAGGATGAAGTCCCGACCCTGATCCCGCCGAACGCCGCATCGGATTCATGGTTCGCTCCCTGGTCCCACTCTCACACGAGCAAGTCCGGGACGCCCTTTGTTCATCTGTTCGGACTCGAACCGGCGTTCCTGGATCGTGACCTGTTCATGGACTACCGCACGATCAACGGATTGGACGAGGACGAAACCGAAGTAGAAGTGGAACTCGAGTGGGCGCTCACAAACAGGCTGGGCGTTGTGTTCGAACTCCCCTACGTTCGATTGGATCCTGATGGTGGCGATAGCAGCGCTGGGGTTGGCGACTGGACCATCGCACCGCGTGCGCTCCTGATCGCCGCAGACGATTACCTGCTATCGGCAAACCTGGGGATAACGTTTCCAACCGGGAACGAGGGCGAGGGTCTCGGCAGCGGCGAAGTCTCCGTGTCACCTTCACTGTCAGCTTGGTTCGATCTAGGGCAGTGGGTGCAGCTCAGTGCGCAGGCTGGTATCGAGCGAGGGCGGGACTCCGGAGATCGTGAGGCCTTCTACAACGGGGCCTTGGTGTATTTGTTTCAGGCTCCTGGGCAACTGGGCGAACACGATCACCTCCACGGGGATGGTCGGCGAGAACACCCGAGAGGGCTTACGAGCGCGATCCTGGAGTTGAGTGCTCGGACCGGGCTGAATGGTCCAAACGATGGCCGTTCCAGAGCAGAACTGCTCTTCGGAATCAGCCACAACCTCGCGGGGGCTTGGGACTTGCGGGCTGGATACCAAGTGGCATTGGGGGGAGACAGGGACTTGGAGAATGCCGCAGTCCTGAGTCTGGTACGGCATTTCTAGGGCCCTGGGGGGCGCCAAGAGTGCCATCTCGAAGACGCTAGACTGACCCCATGGCCAAGCGCATCGACTTCTACTACCACCGCCGAAACTGAACCAGTTGTTCGCGCGCCGATGCCGCCCTGGAGGGCGCAGGCGTCACCATCCGTGGGATGGTGGATGCTCGTAAACAACGCTACGGACCGAGCGACCTGTCCGGAGTATTCAAGGGAGCCACGCGGGTCTTGGCAGCCCGGGGCAAGAAGGTGCTGGAGATTGAGCTGAGCCCGAATCCGGCGGACTCCGAGGACTTGCAACGTGCGGTACTGGGACCTTCTGGAAACCTGCGTGCGCCAACGTTGAGGGTTGGGACGACAATCGTTGTGGGCTTCAACCCGGACGTCTACGCCGACTTGTTTGCGTAGGAGAGGCGGCCTGTCTCTCAGGCAGGCAAATGGATGCGAGGTCGGTCCTCAGGATCTGTCGGGGAACTCGCCACGAACTCGCGGAAGTCGTGCACAAACTCCAACACGTCAAGACCCATGTACGAGTTGGAAACTTGCAAGGCCGTGGACTCCAGTCGCTGCGTTCCTTGCTCGCCCAGGCGCTCAACGCCCTTGGGCTGGCCCATGCGCACCTTGAGAGCGGCAGCGGTGCACTGAATGAGACCTTGAATGAACTGGGCCTGGGAGCGATCACCCTTGGAGACATGCCACAGGGACTCCCAAGCCTCGTGCGCCTCCCACAGGAATCCGGCGTTGTACAGATCCACTCCGAACAGATAGGGAGAGCACGTGGCCCAGTCCCCAGGCGGGCAAGGCCTGACCGTATCCTCCTCCCCGGCTTGATAGGAGTGTCCCGCAGGGTCGCGAGTCGGGTGCGGTGACTCGCCAGGGAGGTAGGCGTAGCCGGGAAAAGGCCGATTGGGCTGATAGCGGGCAGGTGAACTCACGGCGCAGGACAATACCCGACTGCCAACAAAAAGGCATGGACGCTGGGGCCCCATGTCGCCCCCACCCGTGGGCTAGGGGGAAGACGCCAGGTGTGCAGGCGCTAGAATCCCACCACCGGGCACAAGCCCGGCTTGGACATGGACGAAGACTCAACCCCTGACGACCCGCTCTCCCCTGAAGAGAACGAACGTCTGCTGCGGCAGCTCGAGCAGTGGGCACGGGATCCGAGCCAGTTGGCGCAGATGGATGAGGAGGTACTCAATCGACTGCGTCGAGCTGCCGGACAAATCGCGCTCCCGGACCGCAAGGCGAGACGCGTGCTCAGCAACGCGCGCAGGCGTCTGGCGCGCGAGCAGGTGCGCACGCAGGACGACCTCGCGCTCAATGCAACCAGCAATCGTGCACTCAAGAGGTCGTTGCGTTTCCCTGTTGCCCCCCCGAGCCTCGACATCAGCGACCGTGACAAGCAGCTGCTCGAGAAGCAGGCCTGGCAGCCGATGCAGGGTGAGGTCGCCGCCCAACGCCTGGAAGAGCCCGCGCGCTGCTACATCTGCAAGGAGGAATACCGGGACCTGCACAGCCACTACGACGCCCTGTGTCCCCCCTGTGCCAGACTCAATTGGCACAAGCGATTGCAAACGGCGGACCTCTCAGGCCGTGTTGCCCTCGTAACCGGGTCACGAGTGAAGATCGGATACGAAGCCTCTTTGATGTTGCTGCGTGCGGGAGCGAGTTTGATCGCCACGACCCGATTTCCCTGTGATTCGGCCAAGCGATTTGCAGCTGAAGCGGATTTTGCGCACTGGCGGGGGCGCCTGCACATCTACGGGCTCGATCTGCGCCACACACCCAGTGTCGAGGCCTTCGCCGCGCACGTGAACGAAGAATACGAGCGACTGGATTTCCTGATCCACAACGCGTGTCAGACCGTGCGCCGCCCTCCGGCCTATAGCGCGCACTTGATGCAGGATGAGATTTTCAAGGATCTTCCGGCTGCAACGCGGGAGCTCGTCCGCCGCCATGAGGCGCTGGTCAGCGGGTTGACCTCTGAAGAGGGCGCGCAGGCACAACTGAGCACCGGCAGCCCGCCCGCCGAGGGCGAGGATCGATTGCCTGCGGCTGCCGCGGCCTCTCCATTGCAGGGACTGACCCAAGCCGCCGGCATGAGCCAACTCGATCTGCTCGGTGAAGCGGACCAAGCGGCTCTGTTCCCGGAGGACATGCTGGATGGGGAAGGCCAACAACTCGACTTGCGTAGCAAGAATTCATGGCGCATGGAACTGAACGAAGTGCCCACTGTGGAATTGATCGAGGTCCAGCTCGTGAATTCGGTGGCACCGTTCGTCTTGACCGCACGCCTCAAGGGCTTGATGGCCAAGATCGAGAGTGCAGACAAGCACGTAGTCAATGTTTCCGCTATGGAGGGGCAGTTCTATCGGACTTTCAAGACCACGCGTCACCCCCACACGAACATGGCAAAAGCGGCACTCAACATGATGACGCGCACGTCGGCAGCCGACTACTTCAAGAGTGGCATCCACATGAACAGCGTGGATACGGGCTGGGTCACCGACGAAGACCCCTTTGAGAAGACAGTAGAAAAAGAGCAAAGCCAACGCTTCGCTCCGCCACTCGACTCAGTGGATGGAGCCGCGCGCGTGATCGACCCGATCTTCTCCGGTTTCAACACGGGCGTGCACTGCTGGGGGCAGTTCCTGAAGGACTACGCCCCCACCCGTTGGTAAGCCACTCGCGAGGCTCAGAGGCGCAACTGCAGGTAGGAAATCGTGCAGCCGCGCCGCAACCAACGCTGCTCATAGCGTGTCTGAATCGCAAGCCACTCCTGTAGAAGGGGGTCGAGGCCGGCCGCCGAATTGGCGTACAGATTCGAAATCTCTAGGGTGACCTGCACCTGACATGCGGCTGCGCTCAACAGGGTTTGCTCGTGTAGGAACGGACTGTCCGTCTTCACGTGTACGATGCCTCCTGGACCGAGCAGTCGACGGTAGCGCTCCAAGAAGGGGGCCCCCGTCAAGCGCTTGGTGCCGCGCTCATCGTTCGGCTGCGGATCGGAGAAGGGCAGCCAGATCTCGCGCGCCTCTCCGGGAGCCACGTGGCTCTCAATGAACTCAATCTTGGCGCGCAGGAAAGCCGAATTGCGCAGACCGGTCTCGGAGGCAGCCTGTGCGCCGTGCCAAAACCGATGGCCTTTGATGTCCACGCCGATGAAATTGCGTTCGGGATGGAGGCGCGCGAGCTCCAGCGTGTACTCACCTTTGCCACAACCCAGTTCCAAAGTGATCGGGTTGGCGTTTCCAAACACGTCCGCGTGCCATCCACCGCGCAAGTTACTGGGCCCCGCCACAGAGGACCGAACACACGGCTCGTAGACTCGCTCCAAGCCTCGATTGGAGTCCCATTTTTGACGTTTGGTGCGCGGCATGGTGCAGCTGCAGAGGATAACGAGTTCGGCCCGCCACAAGTCGCCAGGGCCCGTATCCTGGGGGCATGTTGCGTCGCTTGCTCCTGGTCCTCGCCTCCCTGGTTGTCTCCCTGGCCTTGGTTGAGGGAGTCACCCGTATGTGGCTCAAGTTCCAAGGTCGGGGGTACACGCGGGCCGCGACCGAACAGGCCATCGGTGAAGTGCTGAATGCTGTAGGTGGCTTGACGGCCGGAGTCGACGCAGAGCTAGATGAGCGAGGTCAACGCAAGGGACCGAAGTACCAGCTGCAGCCCTACACAGGCTACGTCCCTTACCGGACGGCCTCACTCACAACGGAAATGGTGAAGCACTTCCGTTCAGGAAAGGGCGACGCCTATGAAATCCTGGTGCAAGGTGGATCCGTGGCTGCAGGCTTCCAGGGCAGGGGACTTGACGCACTCACGCAATACCTGGAGGAGTCGGGAGAGACGGCAGGGCGTCCGGTGGAGGTGTTCGGCCTCTCCGTTCCGGGCTACAAGCAGCCGCAGCAGTTCACCCAGCTGGCCTACCTGCTTTCCCAGGGATGTCACCCGGACCTGGTGATCAACCTGGATGGGCTCAACGAGCTGCGCATCGGGAGCGGCAACCTGGGGGCTGGATTCGAGCCTAGCTTCCCATCCCGTGGCCATTGGGGTTCGCTGCTTTCGAAGCAAGGGACGGAGCAGGAGGAGTTCGAGGATCTTCTGCGAGTCCATCAAGCCCAGACGAACGTGTTGGATTTAGGCCAGGAAATCTTGGACCGGGGTGACTGCGCCAGCGCGTTCATGGGAATCCTCGCCCTCTCTCGCATCGCCGGGGCCCGCGCTGAATGGGCTGCAGCCCAAGAGGCTCTGACCGCAAGGCGGACCGATAACCTGAGTCGCAAGGGCGCTCTGGGGTATGGCGTGCCGAAGAAGGGCCGCGACGGAGTGCGAGAATCGGTAGCCTGCTGGAAGCGATCGTCGCTGGCCATGCACCAGCTATGCGAGGCGCGCGGCATTCGGTACGTGCATGTGTTGCAACCGACGATGCACGACAAGGGCTCGAAAGTGCTGACGGAAGATGAACGCCGCGTCGGAATCGGTGACGCTCGACTTCACCCGGCCGTCGTGCGGGGGTATCCACTGTTGCGCCGAGCGCTCGCCGAGCTGAGAGAACTTGGGGTCGAGGCCATCGACGCCTGCAACACGTTCGAGGACGTAGAACAGACCGTCTATGTGGATAGCTGTCACTTCACTCAGGAAGGCAACGCCATCTTGGGATTCAACATTGCAAAGGAAATGGGGCTAACCTCTAGCGAAGGGAGTGCCGCAGGAGCCTTTCCAGTGGTTGAATCTGAAGTTGCGGCACAGGCTGAGCCACAGGCTCTGGCCGAAATCGACAGTGTGATCGCCGACGACGAATGAGAGACCGTGAGATCCTCAATCCCTCGGGTGAACGACTCGACCACGTGTTCACGCCCGCCCTGGACCCTGGAGAGGACTCTGAACGCAAATTCGTGATCGTCGGTCACGGAGTCACCTCTCACCACGATCGACCCTACTTGGTTCATCTCTGCGATGCGCTGGCCGTCGTGGGCATCGCCTCCATTCGGTTCTCCTTTGCAGGCAACGGTCAGTCTGGGGGGCGCTTCGCAGATTGCTGTATTTCCAAGGAGGTCGCAGATCTGGGCGCGGTCATCGACGCCGTGGGTGAGGGGAGGATCGGCTACATTGGGCACAGCATGGGCGGAGCGGTGGGCGTCATGCGTGCGGCCGAGGACGACCGGCTGCGAGCACTTGTGTCATTGGCCGGCATGACGGAAGTGGACGGATTCATGCAACGTCACTTCGGGCATCTCACCCCCGGACGAGACTTGATGCTCGGACGCGAACACGCCCGACTCAGCGAGACTCTCCTAAACGACGCGCAGAAAATTCAGACGACTCTTCCGCAGGCGCGTCGGATTTCGATTCCCTGGCTACTGGTGCACGGAACACAGGACGAATTGGTTCCTCTCGAAGATTCTGTGCGCTGCGCTCAAGCCTGCCGCGGCAAAGCCCAGCTGGCTCCCATTGAGAGTGCAGATCACTGCTTCACCGGCCGGCTGGACGAGGTCGGAAACCTGGTGGTTCCCTGGCTGGCCGATTCGCTCTGAGCACCACGCCCGCCCTGCTGCGGCGCTTTTTGGAGCCCTTCCAGGATGTGAAGAGTGCGTCGGGCTTGGGGATTCGGTTAGATAGCCCCGCCGGGGAGCAACGCTCTCCCCCTAGGCGCCCCCAGGCCAAGCCCCCCCAAGGAACCCCATGAACGGTGTCGTAACCGGTAGCGATCTGTCCGCCCACGAAAAGAAGCTGCTCTTCTGGGCCAGTTTCCTGGCCCTGACCGCCGCCGGATTTGGCTTCGCTTTCCGCGTGGCCATGGGCAGCGCTTACGGGGCAGAACTGAATCTCACCCAGCAGCAGGTGGGCGAGGTCTTCGGCGCCTCCCTGTGGCCCATCGCGATCACGATGATCGGCTTTAGCCTCTTCGTGGACCGCACGGGCTACCGCAAGCCCATGTACCTGGCGTTTGCGCTGCAGGCTGTTTCGGGCGTGGGCACCTTCCTCTCCGACAGCTACGGATCCCTCTACCTATTTGCCATCTGCGCGGGGCTCGGGCACGGGATCGTTGAAGCCGTGATCAACCCCATTTGCGCCGCAGTCTACCCGAAGGAGAAGACGAAATGGTTGACGATCCTGCACGCCGCCTGGCCGGCGGGCCTGGTAGTCGGGACCCTTCTCATCATCGGTGCTGACGGATTGGTGGAAGATCTGGGCTGGAAGGTCCACGCCCTCTGGATCATCTTGCCCGCCGCTGCCTACGCCCTGATGTACCGGCCCTGCAAGTTCCCGGTGGACGAACGCGTTCAAGCGGGTGTGCCCTACATCGTCATGCTGCGTCAAGTCGGCTTCCTAGGAGCTAGCCTGGCCTCTTGCCTGATGATCTACGAGATCGGCAACCAGGTGGACCAGTTGACGGATTGGACCAAGCCCGAAAACTGGTTCATGGTCAGTTTCCTGAGCGGATTGGGGGTCGGCGGAGTCTTTGGCTTCATGGTGAAGGGGCTAGGTCGCCCGCTGTTCTTCCTGCTCTGCCTGCTGATGATTCCCGTCGCAACCGCCGAGCTCGGAACCGACGGCTGGATCAAGAAGCTCATGGAACCTGTGCTGTTGGCAAAGGAGTGGAACCCAGCATCTGCGTTGGTTTTCTCGGCTGCCATCATGCTCGTCTTCCGCGTGTTTGCGGGGGGCATCTTGCGCGTGTTCTCGCCGCCTAGCTTGCTGTGTATCAGCGGGCTGTTCTCTGCCGTGGGCCTGTACTGGCTCTCCAGTGCGGCTGACATGGCCATCTTCGTGGCGTTCACGCTGTACGCCCTGGGACAGACCTTCTATTGGCCCTGCATCTTGGGCTTCACTTCCGAACGCTACCCACGCGGTGGGGCGCTGACCCTCAACACGGTTTCCGCCATCGGATTGCTCTCTGCAGGCATCATTGGCACTCCAATCTTGGGCGTGGCTTTCGACAAGTCCATCCACAAGAAAGTCGTTGCCGAGGCACCTGCCCTGGCCAGTGGGGCGAGTGCGGAGGGCGAGTTCTTCTGGATGACCCATGAGAAAATCGACCCCGAGAAGGTGACTGCCGTTATCGCGGCCTTGCCCGAAGGCGAACAAGGCGCGGCCAAGACCGTGTGGGATGGAGCAAACGAAGACGCGGGGCGTGACGTCCTTGTCTACGCAGTTCGCTTCCCACTCCTGCTCCTGATTGCCTTTGGTGTGATCGCCCTCTACTTCCGCATGAGAGGAGGCTACAAGCCTGTCACCCTCGCGGAAGAGGAAGGGTGAGGACCGAAACCGTGACGCGTGCCGTCACCCACTAGCGACGATCACCAACCGGGACGTAGTTCGGCCGCGCGGATCTGTGCCTATGTCTATCCGGGCTGGCACCCCATTCCTGAACGGGACAAGTCCTTCCACCCGGGCTTCACCGAGTGGGAGTTGGTGCGGGACTGTCAGCCACGCTTTGAAGAGCACCGGCAACCACGCCTGCCCCAATGGGGTCCTTACGACGACCGCGATCCGGTGCAGGTCGAACGACGCATCCGCCTGGCCTTGGACCACGGCATCGATGCGTTCGTGTACGGATTCTTTTGGTGTCGGGGCAAGCGCGTCTTTGAGGATGCGCTCGACCTCGGGTTCCTAGGCAGTCCCACCGGCACCCAGGCTCCATTTGCGCTGATGTGGGCCAACCGCATGCCACGCCGCGTGCTGCCCGTACGCCGCAGCGACCTGCCAGTAATTGACGAGTCGAGACGGGTCCAAAGTGACGTGCAGGACTTCGTGACCCTGGTGGCGCACCTGGCGCAGACCTACTTCACGCGACCCAACTACATGCTCGTCGCAGGGCGTGCGTACTTCTCCATCTTTGACTCGACGTTCTTCTTGCGGGAGCTCTGGCTTGACGGCGCACGAGAGGCTATCGCTGAGGCCCGCCACTGGCTTGCGAAGAGTGGCTACCCCGATCTGCACCTTGCCGCCATCGACCCCGCGGACGACGTGATCCATCAACTCGGAGAGGTCGGTTTCGACAGCGTCACGCATTACGTCCTCTTGCCTGAATGGAAGGGCCCGTCATTGCAGGACTACGCCGAGTGCGCACTGAAACGAGAAGCCCAGTGGCCGGACTTTGCCGAACGATCCGGATTGCCCTACATGCCCTCCGTCGCCCCTGGCTGGGACGCATCACCGCGCGCAGCAGACTTCGGCCGTGAGCGACCCGGCAAGTACCCCTGGTCGCCTGTGGTGACTGGTGAGAATCCTGCGCGCTTCAAGCGTGCGCTCGAACGAGCACTTGCTTTCGGGCAGGAGTGTGACCCACCGATCGTCTTTGTGGCTTCCTTGAATGAGTGGAGTGAAGGCCATTACTTGGAACCCGATCAGCGCTTCGGAATGGGCTGGATGGAAGCCGTACGCGAGTCTCGGCCGTCGCGCTAGGCTAGCGAGAAGAACCCCATGATTTCATCCCGCCCCACGCCGCCTTCCCTGGCCACCGCCCTTGCCGCAGCATTGGATCGCGACCGTTCAAGCCAGGCGTTCAAGTCGAATCTGGAACAATTGCTGCTTGAGCTGCCGCCCGAGGAGGCAGATGCCTTCGCCTTGCTTTTGGATGCGGGACGCGGTGCGTGGGTACCCTTGCTGCAGTCCAACTCCGGTAGCGCCCTCTTCATCGGCGACGCCTGTTCGGGGACGGCAGTGGCCTTGGCCCACCTGGGGTTCGAGGTGTTGCGGGTGGACACCTGCCCTCTACGCCTGGCCTTCGCCGATTTGCGAGACCGCTCCTTGGGTCGTGTTGGGCGCAGCCTGCTTGTGGGCGGAAACCCCCGGCTACCATTCGAAGACGAGAGCTTTGACCTTGTCGTGCAAGAGGATGGCCTGCCCCACGAGGCTCGCGGATGGGAGCACGACAGCGCCGAACTGTGGCGCGTGTGCCGCGCTGAACTCTGGGTTTGCGCTGAGAACCGTATGGCGTACAAGCGCTCAACAGGCCAGCGCGGTCAGCACGCCAAGACGGGTGCGTGGGGCTGGTTGCGTTCGGCAATCTTGCCCAAGAACGGGGAACGCTCGCTTGCTGGAACACGCGCAGCGCTCCACACGCGGGGCACTGCACTGAGGGCCTACGCCCTCTACCCCCATGCTAAAGATTTTAGCCATGTGGTTGCTCTCGATGCGCGGCTGCCGCGACTGACGGTCGGCCCCATGGAACGCAAGAACCGCCTCAAGACGCTGGCCGCCAAGCTGGGGTTCTTTCCGTGGCTCACGCCCTCCTTTGCCATGCACGGATCCCGCAGAACCGCCGGCAGCAAGCGCTTGGATCGCATCTTGGACACGCTGGCCGAGCGCATCGGCGAACCCACGCCGCAAGTCGAGCACGTGGTCTCCACGCGCAGCAACAACTGCCTTGTGCAGACAAGGCCCCATGGTCGCAGTCACTTGATCGAGTCCCAAATGGGCGCCGGCGACCAGGGCTCATGGATTCTGCACATCCCCACAAACCCCTCGACTGAGAGGATGCTGCGCAATGATGCCGATTTCCTGAGGCACATCCGCGACACCCACCCGCAACTGCCGATTCCCGAGCCCCTGGTCGCCGATCGGATCGAGGGGCTCTTCCTACATTGCGAACGACGGCTTGGTGGACTGACCGCGCCCCAACTCACGGGCCAACGTGCCTGTGAAAAGCGTCTACTCATGGATGTGGCGCGCGATTTCGCAGAGCTTGTGGTGGAGCCCGACGCGCTGCTGGATGCGCATCGGTTTGCAGAACTCGTCAGCCCGCGGTTTGAGCTCGCCATTCGAGTATGCGGACACCCCGGGACGGCGGCGGCGCTGGAGTCCATGCACGCGCAAGCCCGCACCTGCCTGGTGGGCCGACGGTTGCCGCTTGTGCTCTACCACGCCGACTTGCGGCCCAAGCACATTCAAGTACGGCGGGACGGGACAGTTCTGGGGTACTTTGACTGGGGTGCGAGTGAGCGCTGTTTCCTGCCTTACTTGGACCTGCTGCACTTGGTCGTGCACCTATCCAAGGGACACAGCCCCAATGCAGCAGCCACTTGCCAGCGGATCCGCGAAGGAAGGTGGGCGCCTCACGAACGTGCCGCCCTAGACCTGTACGCTTCCCGGTTGGGACTCGAGGACGAAGTTCGGGTCTGCCTAGAGCGCACTCTGCCGGGTTTTATGGCGGGCATGAGCGAGCGGAATTGGGACTACAGCCGCCCGCAGTGGGTACGGCGCCAATTTGGCCTGGAGTAGCGGCGAACGGCCACTGGAAGCTGACCGCCTGGCCACTTAGTCCAGGCTATTGTTCAGAGTCCTCACAACGTACATCCTGCCTGAGCCCGCCCCCTTCGCAGGCCCTCAACCACCGCCATGATTCTGTTCGTCGCTCCTCCCCTGCTGCTCGCTCTGGTTCTCCTCTACTTGGGTCGAGCGTTTTGGGCCTGGACCGCGCCCCTGGCCTGGGTGCTGTGGCGCTGGCACGCGGGTTTGGAGACCCCGGGTCCCCTATTCTGGACGGTGGCAGGAAGCGCAGGCGTGGTGGTGCTGATCGCCGGCTTCCCGCCCCTGCGGCGGTTGCTGCTCACCGGCCGACTGCTCAAATTGATGAAGCCCATGTTCCCGGCCATGAGCGAGACCGAGCGCACGGCTCTCGAAGCGGGCACCGTTTGGTGGGATGCGGATTTGTTTACCGGGCGACCGAATTGGAAGAAGCTCCTCGCCTTCGAAGGCCCGGGATTGAGTGCGAGAGAACAGGCCTTCTTGGACAACGAGGTGGAACACCTTTGCGAGCTGGTCGAAGTTGGACAGGTGGATCGAGAGGGCGACTTGAGCGCCGAGGCTTGGGAGTACCTCAAGGCCAATGGATTCATGGGCGTCAACATCCCCGAGGAATACGGTGGCCTGGGATTCTCCGCCGAAGCCAACTCCGCGATCGTGACCAAGGTCTCCAGCCACAACGTCACACTCGCGGTGACGGTCATGGTGCCCAACTCGTTGGGCCCCGCGGAGTTGTTGATGCACTACGGCACGCAGGAGCAAAAAAAGCTCTACCTGCCGCGCCTTGCCAAGGGACTCGAGGTCCCGGCCTTTGCCCTGACCGAACCGGGCGCGGGCTCCGATGCCGGCGCGATGACGAGCTCAGGCGTGGTCTGCCGTGGAACCTGGGAGGGCGAAGAGATCTTGGGGCTGCGCCTCAACTGGAACAAGCGCTACATCACCCTGGCACCCGTTGCGACATTGCTAGGCCTGGCCTTCAAGTTGGAGGATCCGGACCATCTATTGGGTGACGAGACGCACCTCGGCATCACCTGCGCCTTGGTGGACACTGCTCTACCTGGAGTCTCGGTGGGCGAACGACACGACCCGCTGGGAGTCAAGTTTCTGAATGGCCCCACTCACGGCGAAGACGTATTCGTTCCGCTCGACGCCATTATTGGTGACAAGGCCATGGCGGGACAGGGTTGGCGCATGTTGATGGACTGCCTTTCCGCCGGGCGTTCGATTTCCTTGCCGGGACTGGCCGCGGGTGGAGCCATGGTCACGACCCGGGCAGTCAGCGCCTACTGCTTGCTGCGCGAACAATTTGGGATGCCGATTGGGCGCTTCGAGGGCATTGAAGAACCCCTGGCTCGGATTTTTGGAACGACCTACTGGATGGATGGGGCCCGGCGTCTGACGGCCGCATCCGTGGCTGCGGGGCAGAAGCCCTCCGTGCTATCGGCCATCGTCAAGGCCTACATGACGGAGGGCATGCGCGATGTGGTGAACGATGGCATGGACATCCAGGGGGGTGCGGGGATCTCACGCGGCCCGCGCAATGTGCTGGCTGCCGCGTACCAGGGCGCGCCAATCGGCATCACGGTTGAAGGTGCCAATATTCTGACGCGCACCATGATCATCTTTGGCCAAGGTGCAATCCGCTGTCACCCTTACGCCTTTGCCGAAATGGAGGCAGCTCGGGCCGATGACCTGAAGACTTTTGACCGCGCATTGTTCAAGCACATGGGGCTCGTGGCGACGAATATGACTCGCTCCCTGCTGCTGGGCCTGACCGGCAGCGTGCTGGCTCCCTCTCCGCGCCCCGGACCCGCGGCCAAGCACTTCTCGCGCATGACGCGCCTTGCGGCGAGCTTTGAATTTACGTCGGAGCTGGCCATGGCCAACCTGGGCGGCAAGCTGAAACGCAAGGAGATGATCACAGGGCGTTTGGCCGATGCGCTAGCTTGGCTGTACCTGGGCTCCGCGACTCTCAAGCGATTCCAAGATGAGGGCGCGCGTCCGGGCGATGCAGCGCTCATGGACTGGGCCATGGAAACCGCTGAACAGAAGATCCAGGACGCCTTGAGTGGCGTGCTCGACAACTTGCCCAGCCGACTGGCCGGCCGCCTTGGACGGTTTATTGTGATGCCTCTTGGCCGCACTTTCCGTGGCCCCAGCGACAGGAGTTCCAGTGCGGTGGCGCGCACAGTCATGGCCGACTCTGACCTGCGCAACCGCATGACGCGCGGAATCTACTTGCCCCCGCGATCCGAGCCTGGATTGGGCGCGTTGGACCGCGGCTACGATTTGTTACGAACGACGGAGACCCTACGCGGCAAATTGAAGGCCGCTCAGCGGGCAGGCGAATTGCCGCGCGATACGGAGAACCTGCTGGACCTCGCGGTCGAGAAGGGAATTCTCACCGAAGAAGAACGGGCACATGTGGAGGACGCATTGAGTGCACAGTGGGATCTCGTGCAAGTGGACGCCTTCGATGCGGCCGAATACCTTGCCCGTTGCTGCGCCTGAAGCAGGACTCGCAGGGGCAATCGCACGCGGCGGATTCTGTATTGATTTGAGACAGGCGCCGGGTTGATCGAGAGGCGCCGTGTCTCGCTTTGAAACAAGTGAGGGGAGGGCCGGGATTGGGTCAAGAAGGAGGCCTGGGAGGACCGATCCAAGCCCAGGAAAACCCCTCTCATGCTCAACCGTCCCCTCACTTTGACCCTCCTCGCCGGAGGGCTGGCTATTGCCGTCGTTTGGACCCACCACGAGCAGAGTGAGGACATCCGTGCCCACGTGGAAGCCGTCGAAGGAGACCAGCTCAGCAGAGACTTGGAGCTCATGGCAGTGGCCTTGGATGCGGAAACCGAGCGCCTGACCGCCATGGCACAGCATAGTCGGCCAGTGCATGGAACAGCCCCCGTGCTGCCGGCTCACGTCGACACCCTGTGGGTCATCAGCTTTGGGAGAGAGGGCCTGCCCGCCGTGAATCACCAAGAAGGCGACATTGCAATGGCTTGGAGTCTTCCAGTGCAGCCAGGTGAAGAGCTCAAGGGACTGTGGCGATCCGATGCCGGTGAGCCCCTACTCGTGAGCGTGCAGCCCATCGAGTCAGACACTGACAGCGAGAGCCCGAAGAGCCTGGTTGTGGCTCTGCGACTCACGCAGGATTGGGCCAGCAAGTTCGGGGAGCAGAGCGGCTTGGACTGCGAATTCTGGGACCTTGGGGGAGATCGGCCGCTCCCGCCTGATCCCGATCGGACTCTCACTACACTCTCGCACGAGTCCCACACCGTACAGCCCGACGCGTCCGGAGCCCTCGTCGCCTACCGGGCGTTCGGAGACATGGTCGGGCGACCGCAACTGTTGCTCTCCGTGCGCAACACACAGGGCTTGACGGCGCTGACTGCAACGGCTCTGAGGAGCTCGCTCTACTACTCCGCCGGCCTAGGCGTCATTGCTTGGTTGCTAGGGGCGCTGTTCCTGAAGCTATCCGGTGGGAATCCGCCTGACGAAGGAGATCTAGAGCAAGACGAGGATTCGCGTGAGCTGGGGGGCATCTTGCACAACATGGGCAATGTGCTGAACAGTCTGAACATTTCGGCATCCGTCGTTTCCAAGAAGATCGACGACCTGAGTCTGAGCGACTTGGACGGAATCGCGCAGGCCCTGGAGAAACACAAGGATCACCTCGCCGAATTCGTCGATCGAGACACACACGGGCAGCACCTGCGACCCCTGTTGACGGCCCTTGCCGATCAACTCGGCAATGAACAACGGGGTCTAGCGCAGGAAGTGCAGACCTTGAATGACGGGATCGAGCACATCTGCGAGATCATGCGCTGCCAACAGGGACGCGCGAGCCTTTCGGACCGGGCAGAGACAGTCCGTTTGGGTGGTAACCTGGAAGAGGCACTTCGGATCACGAACCACGGATTGAATTCCAGCTACGACTTGGAGGTCGTGCGGGAGTTCGACGAGGACGATTCGATCGAAACGGACAAGCACAGCCTGCTCGAAATCCTGGTCAACCTGGTCCAGAACGCGCGCCAGTCCATGGCTCTGAGTTCCTCCCATGTGAAGCGCCTCGTCCTGCGTGTACGTCATACCAGCCCTGAGCGCGTGCTCATCGAGGTAGAAGACACGGGACAGGGCATCACGCCGGAGAGCATGAGCAAGGTCTTCGATCTCGGTTTCACGACCAATGATGACGGCCACGGTTATGGACTGCACACGGCCGCGGTCGCCGCCCGCGAGATGGGAGGCGTCTTGTGGGCTAGTAGTGCCGGCGAGGGGTGTGGAGCGACCTTTACCCTTGAGCTTCCCACGAGCCCCAGTGTGGCCCAAATCGCGGGTTGGGAGGATGCGGCGTGAGCGCCTCCAACGGCGCCGGCACGGCTTCAAGTCTGAATCGCCGGATCCTCGTCGTTTCGGACACGCAGGTGGCTCACTCTGACGTCATCAAGCTCTTGGCTCCAGGGCAAAGTGAGCTTGGTCCTTCCCTCGATCTATCTCTTGCGCGCGCTGGGTTTTTTGGCAACGAAGATGCTCCCAGCGACGAGCGCAACGCCTTTGAAGTTCAATCAGCCCTGAATGGAGAAGAGGCCTCGGCTCTGATGGCGGAGGCCTGCGCGCGGGACTTCCCCTATGCTCTCGCATTCGTCGACAGCCGACTCGGTGATGGGTGGGACTGTGGAAAAACAGTGCGGAAGCTCTGGGAGACTGACGATCAACTGCAGGTTGTCCTTCTTACGGTCCGCTCCGACGAGAAGCTGGCCCAGACAATGGCCGATCTTGACGGCAAGGGACGGCTGCTGATCCTCACCAAGCCTTTCGACCCCGTTGAGATAGGTCAAATCGCTTCAGTGCTCACCAAGAAGTGGGATACCGCCAGCCGGGAGCGGAGTCTGACAGCGCAGGTGAAGCGCGCCGAAGAAGAACAGAGTGCCTACGCATCCTCACTTGAGACCATGAATGCCGCCCTACGCAAGGGGCAAACGGTCGCCGAAGAGGCGTCCAAGGCGCGTGCCCGCTTCCTGGTCCAGATGGTGGACAAAGTGGGCGCTGTCTTGGGCGAATTGCTGGATCAGGCCCTCCTGAAAGAAGGCGGTGCTAGCCAGGAAGCCGTGGTCGCCGGAAGCTCCAAAATCATGGAGACCCTCACGCGTGTGATGGATCTGCATCAACTGGACGCGGGCCAATGGGAACTCCGAGAGCGATCTATCGGCATCGGAGAACTACTGAGTCGGACGATCGCACCTCTCCGATCTCTGGCTGAAGAAAAGGGCATCCAATTGGATGTCGACGCCGAGGGTCGCGAGTCCGCACGCATTCGCTGTGACGTCGACAGGCTGGGGCAAGTCCTGACGCACCTCGTGGAAAATGCCGTGCGACACACACTGGAGGGCTCGGTCACTCTCCGCGCTTCTGTGTTGCCCACGGGAGATTGGAATCGCACACGGCTAGTGCTAAGCGTCGAGGACACAGGACCCGGCTTGGCAGAAGGGCTCAGTGGTTGCCCCTTTGAGCCCTTTGTCAGCCACGCAGGTGGCGTGGGGTTGGGGCTGGCCCTCGTGCGCAGCATCGCTCGCTTGATGAATGCCAGCGTGACTCACGAACCGCTCGAGGGGGGTGGAACCGCATTCCGGTTCAGCCTGGAGGCCGCACTTCAAGACCCCGTCGAGGCGGTGCTGGAGAAAGGGTGAACTGGTCCGGGCCGCGCGCTACGCTGCGGTCATGTGGACACCTTCATTCCTGCCTGTGGCAGTGTTGGCCCTTGAAGAGGAGCCAATCAAGAACCTCGAATACTACATCGAGTTGCTGAAAGCCAACGCGGTCGGTTGGGGCACGAATATTCTGATTGCCCTGCTGATCTTCATGGTCGGCAAGAGGGTGGTGGCCGCGGTGTCACGCGCCCTGCGCAAGCTCATGGGACGCGCCGACATGGACGCGATCCTGGTCAACTTCCTGGGGTCGATTGCCCACGGACTGTTGATGCTCTTCGTCGTAGTTGCTGCCGTGCGCCAACTGGGCATCGACACGACTTCGATGGTGGCCCTCATCGGCGCCGCGGGGTTGGCCTTGGGGTTTGCCCTGCAGGACTCACTAAGCAATTTTGCCTCCGGCGTCTTGTTGATCCTCTTTCGCCCTTTTACCACGGGACACTACGTGGAGGCCGGTGGCGTGGCCGGAACTGTCGAGAAGATCTCTATTTTCTCTACTGTCATGCGCACAGGAGACAACCGCGAGATTGTCGTACCGAATGGTTCCATCTTTGGCGGCACCATTACGAACTACTCCACACGCGCGACGCGCCGTATCGATATGGTCTTTGGGATCGGATACGGAGATGACCTGCAATTGGCCAAGCAGACACTGCAGGGGATTCTTGAAGCCGATGAACGAGTGCTCTCAGACCCGGCGCCACTGGTCGCCGTGAATGAACTGGCGGATAGTAGTGTGAACTTCAAGGTCCGGCCCTGGGTCAAGACCGGGGACTATTGGGACGCTCTCTCCGACATAACGGAACGAGTAAAGCTCGCTTTTGATGAGCAGGGAATCTCGATCCCCTACCCGACCCAGGACATCAACGTCACGCAGGGGTGAATGGACCGGTTCTAGCTCTCTGGTTAGGCCTGCTCACGGCTCCCGGGCTGACCAAGGAGAGCGTCGAGCTCCCCAACTTGCTGTGGATCACGAGCGAAGACAACGGTCCGCACCTGGGTTGCTATGGCGACGAGTACGCGTCCACCCCCCATCTCGACCGCCTGAGCGAACGCGGTCTGCGATTTGCCCACGCCTGGTCCAACGCACCTGTCTGCGCTCCGGCACGCACGACGCTCATCACGGGCGTCCATGCACCCAGCTTGGGTGCCACCAACATGCGCTCTACCGTGCTGCTTCCAGAAGGTCTCATGCTCTTGCCCCAGTGGCTGCGCAAGGCCGGGTACTTCTGCACGAACCGCTCGAAGGAGGACTACAACTTCCCCAAGCCTGAGGGCACTTGGGATATCTCAGGAGGGCAAGCCCACTGGCGCAAACGGCATGCTGACCAACCGTTCTTTTCGGTGTTCAACATCACCGTGAGTCACGAGAGCCGCCTACGCAAGCGGCCTCACAAGGCGATTCATGACCCGGCGAAGGTCCGACTCCCGGCCTACCACCCTGACGCGCCCGAGGTCCGCCAGGACTGGGCCCAGTACCACGACAAGGTCAGCGAGATGGATGCGCGGGTGGGTGCGATCCTCGCCCAGTTGAGCGAGGACGGCCTGGATGAAACGACGATCGTCTTCTACTTCAGCGACCACGGCGCGGGCATGCCTCGTTCCAAGCGGTGGCCCTATGACTCGGGCTTGCACGTTCCCATGCTCGCCTACTTCCCCCCTCGCTTTGAGCACCTCGCACCCGATGGATACGGCTCCGGCAAGGTCAGTGAGCGACTCGTGAGCTTTGTGGACATGGCGCCCACCATGCTCAGCATCGCCGGGCTCGCGCCCCCCGAGTCCATGCAGGGTTCAGCGTTTGCTGGAACGCATCGAGCCGCGGCACCTGAATTCACTCACGGCTACAGTGCACGAATGGACGAACGCTACGACCTCGTGCGCTCTGTTTCAGATGGCCGCTACGTGTTCGTCCGCAATTACATGCCCCAACGAATCTACGGGCAGTATCTGGACTACATGTTTCGGACCCCGACAACCAGGGTGTGGAGAGAACTGTACGACCAGGGCAAGCTGCAGCCCCCACAGACGTTCTTCTGGGAAACAAAACCCCCGCTCGAGCTGTACGACCTGCAGACCGACCCGGATGAAGTGCGCAATCTCGCGCGGGACCCCGAGTACCGGGCCGTACTCGGCCGCCTTCAATCTGCTCAACGTGAGCAGGCCATGCGGATTCGCGACCTGGGGTTCTTGCCCGAGTGCGAGATGATCGCGAGGGTAGGTGAGCAGGCACCCAAGACTTGGGCCGAGGACGATGAGCACTACGACCTGGGTCGCATCTTAGCCATGGCCGAACGAGCCACGTCTTGGGGCAAGACCCCCCAGGAGTCCAGAGTCGATCCCCACCGCCGGTGGTTGCAGGACTCTCTGTCGGACGAAGACAGTGCCATTCGGTACTGGGCGGCAATGGGATTGGGGATCTTGGGCTTGGATCCCTATCACCCGCAGCGGTCGGAATGGACCCGACTGCTCGTGGACCCAAGCCCTGCCGTGCGGATTGCGGCAGCCGAGATGCTCGCGCGCAAGGGCAGCCCAGACGAGCGGCATCAGTCTCTCAACGCCCTGTTGAAGCTAGCGGATGCTAGCAAGAACGAATTGCATGCGGCCGTTCTGGCCCTCTGCACAATCGACGCGCTGGGCGATCTGAGCACTGAACATCGGCAAGCCCTGACCGAGCTCCCACGCGAGCCCCCCGGCATGCCACCAAGACAGAGCAACTATGTCAGCCGCCTGCTCGATCGGATCCTGTCCGAGGAATAGAGTCGGGCGTCTCGGTCTCAGGACACCATGCTGCAAACCGGCCGCAAGTCATCCCACAATCCGCCGACTTCCGTATGGGCCGGCCTCATCGCCTTGGCGGTATTCACGGTCTTGGGCTGCTTGCGGTTGACGCATGGTAAGCCCGGTCTGATTTCATTGGCGGCGACGGACCCGGTCGGCGCGAGCAGCCAAGGATCACAAGAGCCAACGCTACTGAACGCACGGGTCGATTCGGGATTGAGCCCAGCCGTGCGCACCCCCGTCCACTCGGATCGCCGGCGCCCGCCCGAATCACCACCGAACGCCGCAACTTGGCTTGACTCCTTCCTTGAGATGGCCCCGCAGGACCTGTCTCGGGTCTATGGCTGGGCGGATGAGCTCGACTTGATCAAGGACCAACTCAACGAGGAGCAGGTACTGCTGCTTGGAAAGCGCCTGGTGAGGGAGCTGAGGGATGACGACGTTCCCTGGAATGCGGGCTACGCACTCAGTGCCTTGGCAAGCCTCGATCCACCCTCGCATCCTGCCCTCTACAGGATGCTGTTGGACACGCTCAAGTCGACGGACCTTCAGCAGAGAAGTCTGGTGGCGGACTTGCTGCGCAAGGCGGGCCCGGGGGCGGCTGATGAACTCTTGGGGGCGGCCGCCATCGAGCTGGGTGACGATGATATCCCTTCCGGCGACCTGCCCGTCACACTGCGCAATGCCTCTCAGAGCGCGCGCATGCTCATCCGCGAGGGCTCACGGTCCTGGCCCCACCTCACGCGACGTTTGCATGCCAGCGATCCCCAGGAGCGCTTCCTCTCAGCCGTTGTCCTGGCCCGCACGCATTGTCCAGAGAAACTCGACCTGACGGTCACGGTCCTGGTCAGTCATCTCAAGCACAATGACTGGAAAGGCGACGCGATCATCGCCGGCCGCGCCCTGCACGAGCTCGGAGACCTGGCTCTACCGCAGCTTCGACGCTTGCAAGGCATCGCTGATGATCAGGGTCGCCGCCTAGTGCGTCTAGCGCTCTCGGAGATCGAGCAACCGTCAACAACTGATGGTGAGGCGTACAAGCGCGCGCAGCGCATCGCCAGCGACGGCGCGGGTGAACCGCTCGCCGTATGGCGCTTCACCCCCGATACGCTCGACGGGCTCGTCCGCCGCTTCAGATAGAGGGCGGCAAAAGCGTCCGAGCTTCGATGACTGGTGGTGGACCCTAGTACTGAGCACTCGGCGTGACAGTCATGCCGCCGCGCTGCAGACCCACCGTGCGCAGGCCGCGCAGGTAGACGTCAAAGAGCTTGGCTTCGACTCGAGCCATGCGCCAGTGACCGGAACGCAGACGCGATGTGGCTCGTCGCTCCCACCAACCCACCTTGCCCCGGGTCAGTCCCTGGGAGAGGCTTGAAAAGTGCTGGAACAGCTGGCGGCGCTGCATCACGTCGTCGGGGATGCGGCCCTCCCAGGTCTCGGAGATGTGGTACTCACCGAACTCTCCCCACTCTTGCAGGGTCTTGGGAGCCTGGAAGCCCTCTGCCAAGGACTGGTCGTAGAAGGGCGTGCCAGGAATGGGCTGGTAGATCCAGATCCACGGGTGGGCCAAGGGCGTGGCCGCACGGATGTCCCGCGCCTGGTCCACAGTGGCGTACATGGACTCGCGGTCTTCCCCGGGGAAGCCGATGATGTAGGTCAGGTAGCTGTCGATGTCGCGCTTGGCCAGTTCGACCGCGGCTTGCAGATTGTCATCGCCTGCCGTGTGCTTGCCGATGCGCTGCATCATCGGATCAGAACCCGCCTCGGCCCCGATGTTCACGATGTAGCAACCCGCTTCACCCATCAGATCCACCGTGGAAGGATCGTAGTGCAAGACGGAGAAGGGCTCCATCAGGGCCAGGAAGGGCAGGTTGAGGTTGCGCTTGATGGCCCCCTCGCAGTACTCCTTCGTGCGTTTTTCGCGGACACCCCAGTTGGCGTCATAGAAGCGCAGAACATCAAAATCAAAGCGGTCCTGCAGCTCCTCGATGTCATCGAGCATGCGGTCGGCGGGCATGGCCCTCCAGCCGCGGTTGGTTACGGCAGGTGAGCAGCAGAATGCGCAGGGCTCGGGGCAACCGAAGCTGGCGTGATAAACCATGGTCACCACAGGCCGGTCCTCCGTGAAGGAGCGTGGTCGCGGATTGCGCTCGGTGATGCGTTTGCCGGCCGAACCCAGTTGTGCGTTGCGATAGGGCTCAAAGTCCAGGAGGTCCCACGCGCAGTTCAGCAGTTCTTCCCAACGAGCAATGGGTCGACGCTCGGTCTTGACCAGTTCTCCGTCGCGCAGCAACGCCAGGCCGGGCACTTCTTCGAGATCGCTGCCACTGTCCACGGCCTGGATGAACTCACGGAAAGTGATCTCGCCTTGTCCCATGCAAACCGCATCGAATACGCCGGATTCCAACTCCATCAGCGGCATGACAGATGCCCACCAGCCACCGATGATGGTCGTCAAGTTGGGGAATCGTTCTTTGACCCTTGCCGTGCAGTTGTAGCTGTCCGTGACCTGGTAGCCGACCATGCCGGTCGTTCCCAACACCAAGGCTCCCTCGCATGCGGACAGGACCTTCTCGTGGGCCTCCGATGCATCTTCGAAGAGGGCGCCGTCGATGATGATGACTTCGTACCCATCGTGATGGGGCCAGGCAGCAACCGTCAGAAGGGATAGGGGCAGAACGTGGCTACCCGCTTGTGTCGACCGCCGAGAGTCGGTCACTTGCGGGTGGTAGAGGACGACGCGACCTTTGCTTTTCATCGTTCTTGGGGGGCAGGGCGAGGAGGAGTGCGCCGGGGCGGGGCGCAGGGAGGGAAGAGCAGGGGCCGCGGGAGAGTTCTCAGGATAACTCTACCGTATACGGCAGGTTTGGGGCGCATGGTCCTGGATCCTAGGCTTCGGCAGGTCCGCCGATAACCTGGAGAAGGTATCCGTTGGAGTGTGTTCCAAGTTGAGAATACCCGGGCAGCGGGGCCCCCAGGAGCTCACTACGCCACCTTCTGGCCGCGGTTCAGGAAGTGCTGTTCGAACGCCGGGGCGGGAATCGGGGGGCTGATCAGATAGCCCTGGATCTCGTCGCAGCCCAACAGGTGCAACAGGGTCTGTTGGTCGGTGGTCTCCACGCCTTCCCCCACGACCCTCAAGCGCAGGCTGTGGCCCATAAGTACGATGGCCGTGGCGATCGCCGCGTCGTCCGGGTCCGATGTAATGCCGTCCACGAACGAGCGGTCGATCTTGAGGGTGTCGATAGGAAAGCGCTTGAGATAGCTGAGAGAGGAGTAGCCCGTCCCGAAGTCGTCGATGGAGACGTGGAGACCTAGGGACTTGAGCCTCTCGAGGGTCAATGCCGTCTCACTCGGGTCCCCCATCAAGATGCTCTCGGTGACCTCAAGCTCCAGCCACTCCGCGGGCAGGCCAGTGTCCCGTAGGGCTCGCTGCACCGTTTCGTAGAGGTCCGAATCTCGGAACTGAATTGCGGACAGATTCACGGAGACTCGCAGGTCTGTGTGCCCTCGTTGTCGCCAAGCCTCGGCCTGGGTACACGCTTCCCGCAAGACCCACTCGCCAATGGAGTTGATCAAGCCCGTCTCTTCAGCAAGCGGGATGAATTGATCAGGAGGCACGCACCCAAACTGTGGATGGTTCCACCGTACGAGACACTCCATGCCCAGGAGATCGCCAGTGGCCGCGTCGACTCGAGGCTGGTAGCAGACCGACAGTTCCTCCCGCTCCTCTGCCTGGCGCAGACAAGCCTCGAAAGCGGCCCGCTCTGAAGCCCACAAGCTGATGCCACCGGCCTTGGAACCGGGCTCTCGGAGGGCCCCACCCTGCTCTAGCCGTTTCATGCAATGCACGATCAGGGATGGAGTGGTTGGAGCGGCCAAGATTTCGGTTACACCCGCCTGTTCGAATCGCTCGACGCGGTCGGGGCTGACGTCCCCGACGCAAGCCACGACGGGCAAGTGCTGGGTCTCTTCGGAGCGCTGCAGAGTGCGGCAGAGCTTGACGATGGAGAGGCGTATCGAATTCTCTTCAACCACCAAGACGTGCGGTTGGAACCGAAGTGCGGCTGCCAGGCAGGTGCCGTTGCCCCCGCGCACGCACTCGACCTCGTACCCGTCCTGCTCTAGGTATTCCACCAGCTCGCGTGCGCGTGGGGACTCCCCCTGACAGAGGAGGATTCGAAGGGGACGACTGGCGGGGAGCTGGGAGAGCATGGGAACAGGGATCGCCGGGGCGAATCCGTGCTCTCTGAATCGACAAGATCGGGCGCAAAACTTGACCCTTGACCCAACCCCCTCTCAAGGGGCCGGGGGGCCAGTCCTACTGCCCTGCCAGGCGCCGCAGGACGTAGCGCAGGATCCCACCGTGACGGTAGTAGTGCGCCTCCTCGGGAGTATCGATGCGCAGATCCACGGGGAACTCAGAGGTCTGGCCGTCGGGTTTCGTGGCGCGCACGGTGAGCTGGCCGCCGGTGGCCTCACCGGCCTGGCAACGGTCAGCCAATCCCACAATGTCGAAAGTCTCTGTACCCGTCAGGCCGAGCGAATCAGCACTGTCACCCGAACAGAACTGCAGGGGCAGGACGCCCATACCCACGAGGTTCGAACGGTGAATGCGCTCAAAACTCTCCACGATCACGGCGCGCACGCCTAAGAGCGAGGGCCCCTTGGCAGCCCAGTCCCGCGAGGATCCCGTGCCATACTCTTTGCCGGCCAAAATAATCGTCGGACAACCCTCGGCCCTGTAACGCTCGGCAGCATCAAAGATGGACATCTCGTCCCCGGAAGGCTGGTGAGCAGTGACTCCACCCTCGGTGCCCGGTCGCAAGCGGTTCTTGATGCGCACGTTGGCAAAAGTGCCGCGCATCATGACCTCGTGGTTTCCGCGGCGTGATCCGAATGAGTTGAAGTCGGTGGGAGCCACGCCCTGCTCCTGGAGGTAGCGGCCAGCTGGTCCGTCGGCCGGAATGCTACCCGCGGGAGAAATGTGATCGGTCGTAATCGAGTCGCCAAATAGACACAGGGCACGGGCTCCGACAATATCCGCCACGGGACTGGGTCCAGATCCCATACCCTCGAAGAATGGCGGACTCTTGATATAGGTGGACTCGTCATTCCAATCGAAGGTTGCGCCGACGGGTGCATCGATGCCCTGCCACTCTGCGGGACCTGCGTACACGCCGTCATAGCTCGACTTGAACATGTCCCGGTCGATAGAACCCGCGATGACCGCAGCGACCTCCTCTGCGCTCGGCCAAACATCGCGCAGGTAGACGTCCGCACCGGCCTCGTCCTGGCCCAAGGGTTCGTTGATCAGATCGACCTGAACGTTACCCGCCAGTGCGTAGGCCACGACCAAGGGCGGGGAGGCCAAGTAATTGGATCGAACTTTTGCGTGCACTCGCCCTTCGAAGTTGCGGTTTCCAGAGAGGACGGAGGAGACGACCAAGCCTCCCTCATCGATGGCGGCATCGATGGCACCGGCCAGGGGACCCGAGTTGCCGATGCAAGTCGTGCAGCCGTACCCGACCACTTGGAATCCCAATGCATCGAGGCAGGGCGTCAGCCCCGACTTGTCGAGGTACTCAGAAACCACACGTGAACCAGGGGCCAGGCTCGTTTTGACCCAAGGCTTGACGCTCAGACCCCTGGCCGCAGCCTTCTGGGCCAACAGGCCGGCGGCCACCATCACGGAAGGATTGGACGTGTTGGTGCAAGAGGTGATGGCGGCGATGACGACCGAACCATGACCCAACTCGAAGGTCTCTCCTCCAACTTCAACGCTGACCGTGTTGTCGTGATCGTCCAGGCCCACCGCGCTCAGGATTTCCTGGCGCGCCTGTTGGAAGGCGGGGGCCATGTTGCTCAGGGCCACCCGGTCCTGGGGTCGCTTGGGACCGGCAAGGCTGGGCACGATGGCTGACAGGTCCACTTCGATCAGGGCCGAGTACTCGCACTCGGGCGACTCAGCGGTATGGAACAAGCCCTGCTCCTTGGTGTAGGCCTCCATCAAGTCGGCCGATTCATCGCGGCCCGTGAGGCGCATGTACTTCACGGTCACCTCGTCGACGGGGAAGATGCCGCAGGTCGCCCCGTACTCGGGCGCCATGTTTGCGATTGTCGCGCGGTCCGCGAGTGGCAGAGCGGCCAGACCCGGTCCGCAGAACTCGACAAACTTGCCCACGACTCCGTGCGCTCGCAGGCGCTCGACGATCGTCAACACCAGGTCCGTGGCCGTCGTGCCCTCGGGCAGTCTCCCGCTGAGCTTCACACCCACGACCTGGGGAATGAGCATAGAAACCGGTTGTCCCAACATCGCGGCTTCGGCTTCGATGCCCCCCACTCCCCAACCGAGCACGCCCAATCCGTTGATCATGGTAGTGTGCGAGTCGGTGCCTACGACTGTGTCGGGATAGGCATAGCCGTCCTGGCCCACCATGACCCCGCGCGCGAGGTACTCCAAGTTGACCTGGTGCACGATGCCCGTTTCGGGCGGCACGACCTTGAAGTTCTCGAACGCGCTCTGGCCCCACTTCAAGAACCCGTAGCGCTCTCCGTTGCGCTCGAATTCCTTGGCCGAGTTCACTTCTTGGGCATCAGCGCTGCCGGCAGCATCCACTTGCACAGAGTGGTCGATGACCATTTCTGCGGGCTGCAGGGGATTGATCGCAGCGGGATCCCCGCCCAGGGTTGCCATGGCATCGCGCATGGCGGCTAGGTCGACGACAGCGGGCACACCTGTAAAATCCTGCATCAACACGCGACCGGGCCGGAAAGCGATCTCGCGCGAGGGCTTAGCCTGCGCGTCCCAGCCGGCCAGCGCCTCGATGTCGGTGGCGGTGACGCTTGAGCCGTCCTCGTTACGCAGGAGGTTTTCCAAGAGAATCCGCAGGGCGAAAGGCAAGCGCGCCACATCGAGGCCGCGCTCGGCCAGAGCGGACAGGCGAACGATCGAGTGAGTCCGGTCACCCACGGACAGGGTGCCGCGAGCATTGAAGGAGTCCGGGAGGGGTGTGGGCATGAAACTGGAGAGCTGAAGTGTGTTTGGGCGCGATCCAAGGGGCTCCGAACGCCGCAAAAGGCGTGTCCTGAGCCCCGAATTGGGCGGCATCATAACATGCTCAAGGGTCCGCCGGGCTCGCGTGGGGCCACACTCCAGCCCTTCCCCTGCATCCGACCCAGCCCTACAATCCGCGCCCGGTCGGGGAGGTAGCTCAATTGGTAGAGCATCGCGTTCGCAATGCGAAGGTCGTGGGTTCAAGCCCCATCCTCTCCACCATCGCTGCCAGGCCCGCAAACATTGGGTTCTCCAGGCGGCGCGACGCCCCAGAGCCCTGCTGCAGTTCAGCGCCGCCAGGTTTTGCGCGTCGGTAGGTTGCCGGACAGAAGGTCCCGCTCGAATTCTGCGATCACATCGAGAATGCGCGAGCCGAACATCTCTGCTTGCCAGTCCCAAAGCCCTTCGATGGCAGTCAGGGCATCCGGATTCGCGGGTCGCTGCTCGGCCAGCCGGCAAAGCAGATGCCGGTGCAGGAGGTAGCTCGACTCAACACCTAGGCGGTCGGATTCTTTCTTTCGAAGTCGACGCAAGCGATCGTAGAGCTCGAGCTCCTCTTCCGAGAGGTTTTCGGTCCCGTCCTTCTTGGGCATGCTGGGTGCGTGTCGAATGGGCTCTGCTGAACGCCCGCGTTCGATAGCCTCGAGCACCTGCTTCCCCATGCGGCGTTCCATGCGGGGAGAGAACCCCTGAATGCTGGTGAGTTGCTTGGAAGTGGTCGGAATGCGCTGGGCCAGAGCCATCAGAGCCGCGTTGTTCATGACCCGGAAGAGAGGTGAGTTGGCTTGGGCCGCCAGTTTCTCGCGCAGAATGTAGAGCTCGCGGAGGACAGACCGTTCATGGGGTTTCAGGCCCCGGGCACCCTTGATGCGCACCCACTCGTCCGGATTGAACACGATCGGGGCGGCGCTCATCGACTCGAGACGGTGGCACTCGCTCTCAAGGATCATCAAGCGCCCCATGGACTGCAGGGCCTCCCGCTGGCGATGCATCAACGGAATCAGGAAGCGCGTGTCAAATCGCGCGTAGGCCACCTGCTCAGGAGAGAGTGGCCGGTGTCCCCAATTGGACCTCTGTTGGGTCTTGTCCAGCTCCACGTCGAACTCCGCTTCCAAGACGCTGGCCAAGCCCGGCGAACTGCTGCCCAGGGTTGCCGCTGCCACTCGGGTGTCGAACAAGCCCTTGAACGAGAGTCCGTATTCCCGCAAGAGGATCAGGACGTCGTACTCGGAGTCGTGGAAGATCTTGATGCGGTCCGGATCGGCGAAGACAGGCCCGAGGCGCCGGAGGTCAACGCCGGAGGCCAAGGGGTCGACTAGGTAGTCGGTGTCGCCCAGGGTGACCTGCACGAGGCACACTTTTTCGCGGTGCACAAAGAAGGAATCCGCCTCCGTATCCACCGCGATCTCGGTCGCGTCTTCCAGTTCAGTGACCAGGCGCCCCAACCCCTCTTCGTCCTCGATGAGGATCGGCGGAGGCAGGTCGGGAAGTGTCATGGGGACCGGGAAGCGAGTCGGCGAGAGAGCGAGCCCGGCGCCAGAAAGAACTAGAGAGGTCCAGCTGGCGGACGACCCAGCTGGCAAGCGAAAGATGGCGAGGATGACGGGACTTGAACCCGCAACCTCCGGCGTGACAGGCCGGCACTCTAACCAATTGAGCTACATCCCCGCGTTGTCGGGCGGAGTATAGCCGCCAACAGGGACAAGTCTACCCCGGCCGCAGTGGATCGCGACCGGGGTCCGAGGCGGGTCCTAGCCCGTCCGCACCGAGCGCACGGCGTCCGTCCGATTCATGCGCCAAATGGGGTAGAGGCTGGCCAAGAGGGCCACGATCACGGCGCCCAAGAACCCTACCCATGCCCAGGGGCCGGCCCCATCCAGAGGCAAGGTCAGCCCCGCGATGCGCTCCAAACTGCCCACTACAAGCGGCACTCCTGCCACGCCTAGCAACACCCCCAGGCCACCCCCCACCAAACCCACGGCCGCCGACTCCAGCAGCACCATGCCCGTCACCTGTCGGCGCGTGACACCCAATGCCGAGAGAACTCCAATCTCCTTGGTCCTCTCCAGAGCCGACAGCAATTGACCGTTCAACACTCCCAACCCTGCCAGTGAAGCCGTCAAGAGGATCAGAATGTCGAACAGGGTGAAGTCCCGTCTGATGTCGTAGATGTGATCATCGAGGACTTCTTTTCCGGTACGGAAGTGAATCCTGTGAGGGCCCTTGTGGAAGTCAAAGACCGCGGCCTCCACCACTCCCAGGTCCGCGTCGGCGGTCATGCGCACGGCCACCTCGGTCACAGTCTTCGTGTCCACACAGTAGAAGGCCTCCATGTGGTCATCCGCAATGAGGCCGTACATGCGCTCGTCGGGGAACGGGTAGTGCCCGTAGGCGTCGCTGATGGCAACCACGTGGAAGGTCTCGACGACGCCGTTGGCGCGCGCGAGGTGAATCGGATCACCCACCTCGTAGGCCAGATCTTTGGCCAATCGTCGGGAGAGGATCATGCCTTGACGCCTACTGAGTGCGCGCAGCAAGCTGGGTTCGTCCTTGCAGGGCCCGTACTCCGCGAGCTCACTCACCTCCACCCCCATGATCAGGAAGGGAGCATGCACTCGGGCATTGCCCTTCTCCACACCGAGCACTCCCGGGTAAGTGTGCAGGTGCTTACTGAGTGCCTCAAACTCGGTCGGCGGCATGTCGCGCACCCAGACCTTGTCCTGCACGGCCTCCGCAGCCCAGACCTCGACCTCACCCTCGAGGCTACGGGTCATGCCTTTCAGACCCACGAGGCCCGCAGTGACGAGTGCCAGGGAAGCAGCGCTGACTCCGATGCGCGAGGACGAAGATCGGATCGTGCGCACGGCTAGGTGTGCGGCAAAGGGAAAGAAGGCTACGAAGGGCCGAATCAAGAGGGCGCTCGCCGCAGAAAGCAGTCCCGGCAGCACCATGGCCATCATGCCCAGCAAGCCCAACACACCGATGACCGAGAGCAGGACCATCACCAGTTCCGTGGTCGCCTCACCGACGATTGGAACGACGACGAAGTAAGCGCCTGGCAGGATCAAGCCCAGGATCAGGGCGTAGAACAGGTGAAAGCGCAGGCCCAATCGGGTGTCCCGCAGAGCTACGTCGCCGCGCAGTGCGCCCACACTGCTCGTGCCCCCCAGTGCGACGAGTGGATAGACCGACCCCACCAACGCGATCAAGAATCCCAGACCCGCGAGGGGCAAGACCACTTCCCAGGGAACGAGAAACACCTGGACGTGCTTGCCCACACCCAAGGTGGTAATTCCCAAGCGGAGCAGAACCTTGGCCAGGGCTAACCCGCCGACCAGCCCGAGCGCGGCTCCACTACCGGCCAGTGCCACAGCCTCCAGCAAGAAGATGCGGCTCACCTGTGAGCGGGTCGTCCCCAGTGCGTGCAGTGTTCCCACCTCGCGCATGCGTTCGGTGAGCGACATGGAGAGGGTGTGAAAAATGACGTAGAGGCCGAGCAACAGGGCCATCAAGCCCGCCATGTTCACGCCGGTGCGAAAAGCACGTTCGTCGGCGGCCTGACCGAGAACGGCGGCCTTGTTCAACTCATAGGAGTGTGTGCGCGCCAAGGTCGACTTGAGCCGCTCGACGTCCACGCCGGGATCTCGTCGCGCCCACCACCGACGGTCGATGTGAACACCCGCGTAGAGTCGCTCTCCAAGGTCAAAGTCGACCATGACGACCATTCCTGATCCTTGGCGACCGAGTTGTTCGCGGGTGAGCACGCCACACACGACAAACTCCAGTTCCAGTGGAGCGACTTCGGGCGCTAGAGTCTCCACCAGTTGGCCGTCTTCGCAGACACTCTTGCCCGGCCGACGGGGACGGGAGATCCAAAGTGGGTCACCGATCGTGGCGTCGAGCTTCTCCGCCAACTTGGTACCGATCAGTACAGCGCGCTGTCCTGTCGCCTCGGACACAGGCAGGTCGCTGCCGTCGGCCAGACGATAGACGCCCAATTGGGGAGCCAATTCGGCGTCGATGGCTACCAGACTCGCGCGCCGCCGGTCGTCGCGACCCTCTGTCCCAGCCGGCTTGGTTGAGACGCTGGCGTCGGCCTGGAAGTAACGAGCCGCCAAACTGACGCCTTCGATTTCGTCCAGTTCCGTCACTCCCTGGACGGCACGCAGCTCGATGTCCGGTGACCCGCCTTCACGCAGGGCTCCGGTGAGACCCACAATTGTGTTGTGGTCCAGGACCACGACCGCGACCACGGTGGCGATTCCGAGGGCAATGCCCAGCAAAGAAAAGAGCGTCCTGCCCGGTCGTTGCAGCAGGCTGCGCCGGGCAACAGTGGTAGCGAGACCCATGGCCGCCTTAGATCGAGAGTCCCTTGAGGGCGTCGTGCACGGCCTCCACGGTCAGGTCGGGACCCTGCAAAGACGCTTCGGGTGCCAAGCTGCCGTCTACGAGAAACAGCACGCGATCCGCACAGGCCGCATCGCGCGGATTGTGGGTCACGAGCAGGACGGAACGCCCCCGCTTTCCTTCACTCGCGTGCTCGACGCAGCCGCGCAACAGGTTCATGACTTCGGCACCCGCCTTCTGAGAGAGGTTGCCGGTGGGCTCGTCGCACAGCAAAAGGGGTTGGCCGCCGATCAACGCGCGCGCTATTGAACAGCGCTGCATCTCGCCTCCGGAGAGCTGATGCGGAAAGGCGTCCAGGCGTGCTTCGATTGAGAGGCGTTGGGACAGCTCTTGCAGGGAGGCGTGACCGGCATCGCTGTTCTGCCCGGCGATGGCCAGTGGCAGGAGGATGTTCTCGCGCACGGATAGGTTGGGCATCAGGTTGAAGAACTGAAACACATAACCCACCTGGCTGCGGCGCTGCAGGGTGCGCTCGCGGGTACCCAGACCGGCAAGAGCCACGCCCCCCAATTCCACGGAACCCGCAGAGGGGGCATCGAGGCCCGACAGCAAGTGCAGGAGGGTCGTTTTGCCCGACCCGCTGGGCCCCATGATGCACACGAATTCTCCGGCATCGACCGAGAAGGAAACGTCGCGCAAAATGGCGTTCGAATCGCCACCCTCCCCGTGGAATTTGAAGAGACCGGTCGTGCGAACGAGAGGCTGACCCATTAAAGCCGGCCCTTGCTGAAGAACACGTTCTTCACTCCAAGTCCGAGTAGTGAGTCGTAGAGACTCAGGGCCTCCGCCGCCGTCACCTGTGGGCCTAGGTTGAGTACCACCTGCTCGCCCTTGATGGTCGAACGCATGCCCTGCAGCACCTTTTGGAAGGCACCATAACCGAGCACCTTGGACGTCCCCACCGAGTACTCCACATGGCGCGTGGACATGTCGAATCGAAAGCGTCCGTCTCCCTCCCAGGGTTGCGATTCGGCGCGCTGAACGTTTAGGCGGGTGCCGGCTTTCTTGACACGGATGCTGAACACGGGTGCAGGCGGACGACGGGTTTTCGGCGGGGTACCCTCTTCGGACTCCTCTTCTTCCATGACCTCCTGCGGGGCCGTCGGGATGACGTAATGCAAGACGTGTTGGGGTACGGACTGGGGGACGAGGCCGATGGCGGGGTCGAACTTCGGAGCCCGTGCATCGCCCACAGCAAAGTCTATGCGGCGGACCAGGACCTCGGCGGACGTCAGCGCTTCCATCACTCCCAGAGTCATGACGAAAGGCGAGTTCAAATCGGCCCGCACGAGAACGCTGCCCTTGCGCACCTTGCCGCCCCCCGATGCCGGAGTCGAGAAGCCCATGGGCTCACAAACCCGAGCGAGTTCCTTGCGCAGGTTGGCCCAGCCGCGCCTGGCATCCTCGCCCTTGAACGTCCCGTCTAGATAGACCGCATCCCCCATCAGCACCATTCCGTCAATGCGCACGTTGACCACGGGCCTCTGGGCATCGAACTTGTCGGGTCTGCCGTGGATCACATGCGGCAAGACCATTTCCGGATAGGGCTTGTCGTCGGGGCCGCTGTCCTGAAGGAATGACATGAGTGCGAGAGCGATCGGAAAATACATGTTTCTTTGGGTGGTAAGGAATGTTGTCTACTGCGTGCGTTGTTTGACCCTCGTCCAGGCCATGACGAGCTCGTCCAGGTCTCGGTGCAAGTCGCCGTCGAGGTCCTCTTCCATGGTCCGGAAGCGGGACTCAAACCGAAGCAGGGCGCGTTTGACCAGAGCCTCAGGGTCACGTCCAAGGTAGGCGGAGAGGAACGCCGCCGCCATCAGCACGTCCCCTAGCTCGTGGTCGATTGCGTTCCAAGCCTCCTCGTCGAGGTCGGGGGAACCCAGGCTGGTGAGAGCTGCAGCGGGCAAGGCCGCTTCCAACTCCGCTACCTCCTCGCGCAGCTTGTCCAGCGAGCCCTCCACGTCCCGCCAACGAAAGCCAGCGGTGACGGCCTTTCCCGAGACCCGCTTGGCGCGCAACAAGGCGGGCATCCCGCGCGGGATGCCCGCCAGGGCACTCGAGTCTTCGTCGGCCTCAGCCCGTTCGGCCTTCTTGATCTGCTCCCAGCGATCGAGAACCTGTGTAGTGTCCTTGGCTTGCGCGTCACCGAACACATGCGGATGCCGCCGAATGAGCTTGGCATTGATCGCTTCGCAAATGCGGGTCAGATCAAAACGCCCGTCCTGTTCCGCGATGCGCGCGATCAACAGGACGTTGAGCAGCAAGTCGCCAGCCTCGCCCAGGATTGCCACGTCTTGCCCGCCTTCAATGGCCTCGACCAATTCGTGGGCCTCTTCGATCAGGTGTGGAACCATGGACTCCAAGGTCTGCTCCCGGTCCCAAGGGCAGCCGTCCGGCTCGCGCAGTCGGTCCACGATGCCCAGCAGGAGTCGAAAAGACGTCACCCGCGGGTCATCGACCTCAACCGGCTCTGGGGGACGCAGCTCGGTCGGCGGGGAGTCACTTTCCATTGACAGAGTCTAAGGCAATGGCGCGTAGGCAATGGGGTCCTCGCAACCCGCTTCCGCAAAGCCCTTGAGCCGCAGTTGGCAAGCGTCGCAGCGCCCACAGGCCAGGAAGGACGCGCCCGACGGAAGCGGGTCATAACAGGTGTGAGTCAGCCCCAGATCCACATTCAATTCGGCGGCACGCCGCACGATCGCTGCCTTGTCCAGGCTCAACAGGGGCGCGTGGATGCGGATTCGCTCGCCGCCTTCAGTCCCGGCTGCGGTGGCGAGTTGCGCGAGGTCCTCGAAAGCGGTCAGGAACTCGGGGCGACAGTCCGGATAGCCCGAATAGTCCACCGCGTTCACGCCCAGGTAGATATCGCGCGCGCCCAGGATCTCGGCCCAACCAAGGGCCACCGACAGGAACACGGTGTTGCGTGCCGGGACGTAGGTCGAGGGAACACCCCGGCCGATATCCGCTTCGGCCCTGTCCTTGGGCACTGGCAAGTCGTCGGTCAGGGCCGAGCCCCCCAGGGCCCCCAAGTCGAGGGTGACCACTCTCCAATCGGCGGCTCCACCGGCGCGTGCGACCTCTTGTGCAGCGTCGAGCTCGACTCCATGGCGCTGCCCGTAGCGGAAGGAGAGGGCGTACACGTCCAGTCCTTGGGCCCTGGCCTCAGCTAGGGTCACGGCTGAGTCCATGCCGCCGGAGAGAAGGCAGACGGCTTTGCCGGAGAGAGGGGCTGAAGAGGTCATGGGAGTGACAAAAAGGAAGACCGCCCAAGCCAGAGGCCCGAGCGGTCTTCACTTAAGAATTCAGTGTAGCAGGGGTCTACCAGCGACCACCGCCACCACCACCGCCGCCGCCGCCGCCGCCGCGGGGCTGACGCTCGCGAGCTTCGTTGACGGTCAAGTCACGGCCGTCCAAGTTGGCGCCGTTCATGGCCTCGATCGCAGCTTGCGCTTCGGAATCGGAGGACATCTCGACGAAGCCGAAGCCGCGGGGGCGGCCGGTTTCGCGGTCAGTCATGATGAGGATGTCCGTAACGGAACGGCCATCAGCTTCAAATGCGGTGCGGAGAGAATCTTCTGTGGTGTCGTAACTCAGGTTACCGACGTAAAGGCGTTTGCCCATGGGTATCAATCTTAGGTTGGCGAGACGTCTCTACTGGCACTGGCACGAAGGTGTTCGGAACGAGAAGTAGACGAATCGAGCAGGTTGCTATTCAGACGGGAAGGCGCTCTGCGGCCCACATGGGCCTTGGATGTCCTTCCCTCGGTGAGCTGACTCCAGGGCACGCACAAGGCGAGAGGCCCGAGGGGTCAACCCTTCAATGAGCGCGGATCTTAGCGCCGTCCCGGAAAAGGGACTACCCCCCTGGGTAGTTCATCGCCCTACTCGCCTGGAGCATCGGGAACCCCCATCATGGCATCAGGACGGGGCATTCAGATCGGATTGAGGGCCCGCCCGCGAGTTGGAGGCCGGGCACCGGGAGTCCCGTCCGAGCTCCCTCTGGCTTCCTGGAGGCCCCCAGATGGGTCCAGACCGTATCCCCGGCACCCCAGTTGTCCCGCAAGATCCCCGCCCCGACGTCCGATTCAAGACTGCGCGCTACCCTCACTCCGGAGCCGCCCGCGCCCCCCCCCGCCAGCCCATGGACCTGATCCTTACTTTCCATTCCCTCGACACGAGTGGTTCGGTCATTTCCTTCAGGCCAGACGAATTCCGATCGCTGGTCGAAGGGTTGCTCGAGGAAGGTGTGTCCCTGGTGGGCATGGACGAATTGGTCCGGGGCGAACCGGAGGACGATCGGCCGCGCGCCTTGCTGACCTTTGATGACGGGTTTTCCTCAGTTCACGAACACGCCCTGCCCCTGCTCGCTGATCTGCAGGTGCCAGCTCTGATGTACGTGGTGAGCGGTTGGGTCGGTCGTACGAACCGCTGGCCGACCCAGGGTTCTGAGGCGCCTGAGTTTCAGCTGATGTCCTGGGAGCAATTGCGTGAACTTCAAGCCGGTGGCATTGAGCTGGGCAGCCATACCGTACACCACCCCCACCTGCCCGAGCTGGGTGGTCAGGCAGTAGAAGAAGAGCTGAGGCTCAGCCAGGCTCAAATGGAAGCGGAGCTGCAATTGCCCGTGCGCCACTTCTCCTACCCCTACGGTTCCTATTCGCAAGCTGACGTCGATGTAGCGAGACAGCACTACGACACGGCAACAACCACCGACATGCGTTGGCGAGTGGAAGAGGATGATCCCTTGCAACTACCTCGCATCGATGCCTACTACTTGCGCGATCCAAACCGCTGGGCTCCTATCTTCGGAGCCCGCACACGCGCCTACTTGAAAGGCCGCGCCGCGCTACGCAAGGTCGCCAATCACCTGCGCCGATGAGAACCCTCAGCATAGTCATGCCCCTCTTCAACGCCGGGGATGATCTCCCGCGCGTTTTAGAGCCCCTGCTGGCGGCGGTCAGAGAAGGAATGGCCCTGGAGCTGATCGTCGTAGACGACGGCTCCACCGACGGTGGACCGGACCTCTGCCGCGAACTGGGTGCTCGGGTCATGACTTCGGGTGGAAAGTGCCTGGGCCCGGCCAAGGCGCGCAACGCCGGGGTCGAAGAGGCACGTGGGGAGATCGTGCTCTTCGTGGATTCGGACGTGATCGTGCACCCGGATGTTCCCCGCAGGGTGCGCGAACAACTGAGTCAAGGCGAGGGCAATCGGGTGGCCATGTTTGGCTCCTACGACGACTCTCCCCCCTATCGCGGCCTCGCCTCTCAGTACATGAACCTGCGTCACCACTGGGTTCATCAACACGGCGAACGAGAAGCGACGACCTTTTGGAGCGGTTGTGGCGCCGTCAATCGCGCCGCCTACCTCGAAGTCGGCGGCTTCAACGTAGCCCGCTTCCCACGCCCCATGGTGGAAGACATCGACCTGGGGTACCGCCTCCGAGAAAAGGGCGGCCGCATCCTGTTAGACAAGGACATGCTCTGCACGCACCTCAAGCGTTGGTCTCTGGGCAACATGGTCATGACCGACATCTTCGGTCGCGCACTGCCCTGGACGCGCATGATCATTGAGCAGGGCGGCGCAGAGGAAAACTTGAACGTGAGTCAGGCGGAGAAACAGAAGGCGGGCCTGTCCGGACTGCTGACGATCTCGGTCATTGCAGGGTTCCTTGACGCGCGTATCTGGATTGTGAGTGCCGTCGCACTCCTACTCGCGTTCTGGGTAAACCGCGGGTTCTTCCGCCTCATCGGCCGACGCAACGGCCTAGTTCACATGATCGCTGGCATGTTCCTACACCAGCTCTACTACCACTACAGCGTCCTGTGCTTCGTGTATTGCCAGGTGGAAGCGCGCTTCAAGCGGGGGTGATTCTGGGGTGAAACTCGCTCGATTCCCGGGTCCTTGTCACTCCTGAGGATTCCATTCCATGGAGGAGATCACATCGTCCGCCCACAGTCTGCAACGCCTGGCCTCAATGTGGTCGTAGGGCTGCCTTGAGTCGTCGTTGTGGGTGCGGTAGTAGATGCTTAGACCTTCGCCTAGAGAGGGGACATAGACAGAGATGTGGGTGTCCATTCCGACTCCGCGGGTCGTGGGCCCTGCACCCGGAGCTATGACCCGGCTCCTCGCAATCAGGGCCGTGTAGTCGCCAACGGTGGATGTCTCGTAGCCGCTGGGTGGCTGCCATGCGACGCCAAGGTCGATCAGCGAGCCCACGACAAAAGTAGGTCGATCGCAACCAACAGCTCCTTCGTCGCTGCGCCACAACACCGCCTCTTGGGTGAGCCCAACAGGCCCAATGAAGCGAAAGCCGTTCACTTGATAGGTAGCTCGAGCTGTGCTGAAGATCCGGGCATACGAGAGCGGTCCGCCGACCAGGATTCCAAGGGCGAGCAAAGACCAGAAGATTGCGCGACTGCGTTTGTTGATGGCTGCATGGTGCTTCACGGGTAGCACGTACGGCCAATCCCCGTCCGCGTGAGGAGCGGTACATCGTGGAGCAACACAAAGAGGCAACGGGGGACAGGCACCTTGCGTCCCTGCCTCCCCTGACCGCAAGCAAACCTACTCATCCCCTGACTTGTCCTTGGATATCTGCAGACCTGGCTCGTTGATGCGATCCAGGGCTTGCTTGGCAGCCTTGCGCACGGGGTCTGAGGTTCCCTGCAACAGCCGGATCAGGTCCGGGATGGCTTCTTCTGCGCGGTAGGTAGCCAATCCGCGGGCGGCTTCGATGCGCACCTCGTCGGACTGGTCGGTGCTCAGCATGGAGAGCAGTTCTGAGACGACGGAAGTGCGTTCGTGCTTGGCAATTTGATTGCGGCGCCAGTAGTCACGGGCAACGCTGAAGTCACGCAGCACGTCAAGCTGTCGGAAACATTGCAGGCGTTGGCTATCTGACGTGGCGAGTTCGGCAGCTCGCAGCAATAGCTGGGCAGCATCATCACTTAGAAACCCTACGGATGCGCGCACGGCGACCGTCCATGGTTCTTTCCCCGGGTAGCCCTCGACGCACTCGACCAAGAGCGGCAAGAGAGCGGGGTCGTGCAAGCGACCGATCACGTCGGCGGCGGCCGCTGCGAGGCCCTCTCGACCACTTCGGACTGCGTGCTTGAGTTGATCGTCATCGCGTTGGTCTGGGAAATGAACCATTTGTTGCAGTGCATCTCTGACAAGCTGCTCACCGGCCTCCTCAGTCGCGAGTTCCTGTAGGATGGCCTTGCTCGTGGCCGCGCTGCCCTGGTTCATGGACTCTCTCGCGAAGGCCCCGACCACATGCAGGTTTGTCGAAGGATCTCTGATCAGGGCCAGGGATACCGCTTCGAGGGCGACCTGGTCATCTCTCATGATCGGCATCAGGTCGTAGAGGAGTTTGTTGAGATCCGCGTCGGTCTGACCACCCTCTCGCCACCAAGTGCTAGCCAGGCCCGCCTGCACGCCAGACACGAATTTGTCGACATCAACTCGGTGCAAAGCGAGGGAGGCCCAGAAGCGGGTTTCGTCTCCCACCGAGTCATCGCTCGCGAGGTGCCTGGCCGTGTCGATGAGTATGGGACTCTCGGGAATGGACTTGAGGATGTCCCACAGGATCGGGCGAGACTCCCCAGCACCATCGAGTAGTCGGATTGAGGCCTTGAAGGTCTCGGCAGAGACCTTTCCAAATACCTCCACCTGGGTTTCCCGAAGCAGTTGGGCGCCAACGACGGGATCAGTACCTCTCACAATCGTCTGCAGCAGAATCTCATTTCCGCCGGGCTGATCACGAAGTGCAGCCTGCAGGTTGTCCCACATCGTCCGATCCCATGATCTCGGATCGATGCTCCCGGCGACGGCGTAGAAGACCGAGGCCGTCTCCTTGGGACGGGATCTCGGACACAATCTCGATATCGCCCTCCACAGGCCGTGGCTGCTTTGGTGGTCATGCATGAGGACCGGGATCAAGTCTTCACAGATTTCCACCGGCATGCCACCGAGGTGCTTGAGCAGGAGCTCGCTAACATCTGAGTTCGAGTCCCGACCAAGATGGGCAACTGCGGCCAAGCTGGGTGCATGGCGAAAGACCTCAGCCTTATCGAAGTTGGAGTTTCCATGAACATACTCGGGAGTCCATGCACGTGAACGGGCAAGACGATCGAGAGATTGGGTTGCTGTTGCGCGGACAAGGGCGTCCGCATCAAAGGCCAGGACATCAAATAGGGCCAAGAAGCCCTGAACATCCTTGATGGGCCGCAGTGCCTTCGTCCTCGAGTTCTTACCACGCAGCATGTGTGCCACGTGTCGGCGAACTGTGACTGAAGGATCGGCTGCGAGATCGGCCAGTACGGGGCTCCAAACGTCGGCCATCACCAATCTCGCCGCCGCAAAACTGCGGACATCTTCGAATTTCGAGTCCAACAGGCCCTCGAACATCGAGACGTTTGCGAGGTGCGTTGTCCTACTTGACAAGCTGGACATCGCCCGGCTTCGGACTGGCTCAGATTCGCTCTCGATTTCGAGAACTAGGAATTCGACCATCGACGGAATCATGACCTGGCTGGACGCGTAGTCTTTGAACCCGTCTTGAACGGAATCGCGCAATAGTGGGTCGCGCAACATCGCCTCCAACGCAGTAATTAACGGGGTCTGGCCCGGGTGCTTACTCAGGTTCTCAGAGCTAAAGAGCGCTGCATACTTCGCCGCGCGTGCCGCGCGCTTCCCAAAGAACACGCCGCCTTCCTCGATATGTGTCGTGATCAGCGCACCAGCCCGAAGCGGATCCACGCGCATCAGGTGGTACAGTGGATCGAAACCGACACCGGCCGGAAAGAACCCAATGTCCGCCTCGACGATTTTGGCAAGGGTGGGCCCAGCGACGGAGCCCAGCTCGTCCATGAGACCGCCACCGGACCGGATGGCGTCCCGCACCATGGACTCCATGCGGTCCTGGGAAACCTGCCTCTCTTCGTCCCCTGCTTCCCCCTGGGACGGAACAAGGACATCTCCGGTTGGTTTGAAGGAGGCCGTCTGCGCCATTGTTGCGAGCACTGCGAGGGGGTCCTGGCCAGCGGCGCCCAGTTCCTTGCCCTCGAGAGTCTCTTCGATCACGAGCTGACTGAGGGCCTCGACCAAATCGGCGCTGACTCCTTCGCCTGCCTGCTCGGCGAGAGCCCCGATCAGTTCGACCAGGCGTGCGTGGGCCCGCTCTAGGTCACGATCCACGACGATCAGGGCCTCGACTTTGGTCATGTCTTCGCGGAACTGGTTTTGGATCTCCTCTTGGGTGCGGTCCCCAGCGGTTTCGCCCTGAGTTGCGTGTGCGAGTCCCCCGGCGGCGAAAAGGGTTAGGAACAGGCAGCAGGCGCGAGCGAGAAGAGTGTGTTTCATGGTGATTCGAGCTTGAGTCAGGGTGGAGCGAGGTGTCGAGAAGCTCCCGACGCGGCTCCTATGTACGACCCAGACCAGTTCAACCTGTCACGGCCCGATCATGGACTTGTCAACGGCTCGTCAAGGGACGGGCCGGACGGCGGCTCAAGGCTCCTAGGCGTCCTCGCCCACGCGACTGAAGCGATACCCGACCCCGTGCACGGTCAACAAATGGCGCGGAACCTCCGGGTCGGGTTCGATCTTCTTGCGCAGCTTGAGCACGTGCGTGTCCACAGTGCGCGTCGTCGGTGTGTCTTCAGGGCCCCAAACGCCAGACAACAAGCGCGGACGGTCCAGCGTCTGGCCCTCGTGCTCCATCAAGAACCGCAGCAGTTCCAGCTCCTTGCGCGAGAGCCCGTGGCGCACACCGTCGTTGACCACACTGTAGGCGGCGAAGTCCACTTCCACTTTTCCGAAACGTGCGCCCCCGGGCGTGTCTTCCAAACCCGGTGTTCCCCCGACAGACCGCCTCTGTGCGGCCCGCACACGCATCAAGAGTTCGCGCATGCTGAAGGGTTTCACCACATAGTCGTCGGCGCCGTACTCAAAGCCCTGCACGCGATCCCATTCCTCGCCCCTGGCGGAGAGAATCAACACCGGGCAGGTCAGGCGATCCTCGCGCATGGCGCGCAGAACAGCGAAGCCATCGAGCTTGGGCAGCATCAAGTCCAGCAGCACGACAGCAGGGTCCTCTGTTAGAGCCAGGTCCAGACCCGCGCGGCCGTCGGCTGCTTCCAGTACTTCGTAGCCTTCTGAGTGCAGGGCGTCCGATAGCGCCATACGCAAAGGCTCTTCGTCCTCAATCACCAAGATGCGAGAAGGAGAGGTCACGGTTGGACTCTACCCCCGTAACTGGAGTGGATCCACGGACCGTCGCACTGGAACGGGGGCCGCCAGATAGGCTCAGGGCCTGTGGGCGGACGACGATGAAGGACTGCCGATTGACCTGGGCTGCTCTCTGGGCAGGTCCCCCGCCCGACGTACCATGGAATGAGTCCGAATGCGATACAGTGGCGGCCTCTCCCCGCCTCATCCAGTCTTCTAGAGAATCCGAGTTCCATGCATCACCTCACTCGCTCACGCTTGTTGCACTTCGCCGCCGCAGCCACGGGACTGCTTGCACTCGCCTCGCCTTCGCTTGCCCACATTCAATTGCTCGCTCCCAACGGGGGTGAGATGTTGCAACCGGGTACACAGTTCACAATCCAGTGGAAGATTCTGGTCCCGCACGGGCAACAGGATTGGGATATCTGGTACTCGAACAGCGGGCCGAACGGTCCCTGGATTCCCGTCGCCATGGACCTCCCTCCCGGAGACACGAGCAACAACTCGCTCCATAGTTACATCTGGACCGTGCCCAACGACCCCTCCACTGAGGTGCGCGTGCGTGTGCGCATGGACAACGTCGGGACGGACTACTACGACATCAGCGACGATAACCTTTCGATCTTGCCCGGCTGCTGTGGGACCGTGTACTGCGACCCGAACACGCCCAACTCCACAGGTCTCCCTGCGAAGTTGGCGGGCCAAGGGAGTGACGTGGCCACCGACAATGCGCTGATGTTGCACGCCTTCCAACTTCCGCCGAACCAGTTCGGTTACCCACTGATGTCCGATACGCAGGCATCGACGCCCGTGGCCGGTGGCATCCTGTGCCTCGGCGGAACAATCGCCCGCTTCAAGTCTGACATCTTCAACTCGGGCGCGACGGGAGACTCGGGCCTGATCATGCTCGACCTGGCCAACCTGCCGAACCCTCCAGGCGGGTCGGTCATGGCTGGCGAGACTTGGAACTTCCAGATGTGGTACCGGGACACGGGCACGTCGAACTTCACGAACGGCCTGAGCGTCGTGTTCAAGTAGAGGACCAGGCACGGCAGTCAGGCCCCGACGGGAGCCACGTCCAGGTGCATTTGGAACACGGCCCCGACCCCATTCGGACCAGGCCGAACCGTTGCGTCGCCTCCGTGAGCCCTAGCCACCTCGCGCACGATCGCCAGCCCCAGGCCCGTACCCCCTGAAGCGTCGCTCGTGTCCGGGCCCCTGAAGAACGGGTCGAATATGGCCTCGCGATCGGATTCTGGAACGCCCCGGCCACGGTCCGACACCGCAATCACCAGGGTGCGAGGCGCCTCAAATTGGACTGTGAAACTCACTTCGTCGCTGCCGGAGTGGGTCAGGGAGTTGTTCAGGAGATTCCACGCACAGCGGCGCAAGGCCTCGGGGTCGAACTCAGCGCTCGCAGGAAGGGAATCGCGGCGCGTCTCCAGTTGCCCACCGGCTTGCTCAACTCGTTCACGCATTTGGCTGTCGAGTTCATCGAGGAACGGCGCGAGTTCCACTTCTTCGCGAGTGATGTGTGTGCCTTCTCCGCGCTCGATACGGGAGAAGTCGAGTACATCATCTACCAGACGCCGCAGCCGGCCGGCCTCGCGCCGAATGGCGCCGTAGTAGCGCTGCAGCCCGTCCGGTTCTTTGATGCGTCCCTCCTCCAGGTTTTCGGCCATCAACAAGATCGAAGCAAGCGGCGTGCGCAGGTCATGGGAGGCGCCCGCGATGAACTGGCTCTTGAGGCCGGCGAGGCGCTGCTCGCGCGTCAGTGCTTTCAGATTAAGAGCCGTCGCGAGCGCGGTCAGCAGGGCCAAGGCTCCGAACGCCACGCGTAGGGCGGTGATCCTGCGCTGTTCTTCCCGCACCATGGAACTCGGATCTGCATGAAACAGAAGTAGCGGTAGCTGACCCTGGGCCAGGTCCAGGGGATCGGATACGGGAACCCCTTGTTCTGCCGGGACTTGCTCGCTGGCGCCACGCAAGAAGAAGCCCTCCGCGAGATCAACGCTGTCGTCCAGAGCCATGGCAAGCGAGGACGTCGAGACAAACACGGCCCTTCTAGCCAGTCCATCTCGGCGAGTCAGGAGACTGGCTTCGCCTAGGGGCCTCAGTTCCCACAGGGCCTCCGCCTCCGCTTCGGGAAGGGGACCCACCTCGTTCATCAGAGTGTGCAAGGAAGCCGCTGCGCGCTTCGTATCGAATGGACCGCCCAGGGAATGCCCTAGGGTCGCCAGGCGGCGCCCCAGCTCCGAGAGCCAGGGATCGGGTTCAAGCAACCAGTGGGGCGCGGGCTGAAGTACGAGGCGCCAGGAGTCCTCGGTTGGGGGCAAGGCCAGGGTACCGTCGGCCCATGCGTCTTGAAGTCCACGGCCTAGGACACGGCCCTCGGCTTCGTCCAACAAGGGAGCCGCAGCAAGTGCCGCTAGCAGGAGGTACGAGGTTCCCTTGCGCGCTTGCTGCAGACCGAGCCCCTGCATGTCGGCAAGGATCTCGCTAACGGCTGCGGCGTCCCCGGCACGTACAGCGAACTGAATTGCGCGCAACAATCCCTCGGGCCTACCGGCCGCTTCGGGGTACTTGCCCAGTGCGGCCGTGAGTTCAGTACGCGCGAATGGAAGATCGTCCTTTGCCAGGCCCTCCGCGCGTGCCAAGAGCACATCGAAGGCCTGCACTTCGCGCTGTGTTCCGAAGCGCTCGAGCACGGCCTGTGGTTCGCGGGGATCTAGATCACCGGCAGACCACCACAGCGGACTCCCCAGTGCTTCCACCGGAGGCTCTGGAGGTTCCATCAGCTTGCGCCACGCAATGCGCACGAGCTCCAGCGACGCATCCACTCGGCTCTCGAGGGTCAACTGTCCTCGGGCTTGAGCATCCCCCCATGGTGCGAGCGCCCCCCAGCAGAGTGCAGCAGCGGAAATCAGGCCCACGGCGAGTAGGGCGCGCTGTCGGGCGTGGCTCGGAGAAACGGCGGGCATACCGGATGATAGGCCTTTCGTCCCGCGGGCCTGTCAACGGGAAGTCACCGAACCGCCCTCCTCACTTCCAGCGCATGCCCAACCAGTAGTCCTGCATCTTCTCGGCAGCGCGGGTGGTGGGGAAGTCCGAGACCAGGGTCTTGAAACGCTTCTCGTTCTTCTCGTAGCCCATGCGAAAAAAGGATTCGACCAAGCGGTCGTAGACCTCCGCTGCTTCCAACTCCAGCTGATGGGCTTCGTCATCTTTCAGGCTGCTCGCGAGATCGACAAACGGTTTGCCCAAGGGGTGCCGCTTGAGGTCCTTGACCAACGCGTCCACCGCCGCCTGCGCCCTGACCGCTTCGCCAGAGGCGAGAGAGCGCTCGATCTGTTCTTGACGCTGTTTCAAGTGCGTGGTCGTCTGATCCAGGAGTTGTTGGGCTGCGTCGATAAGTTCTCCGTCGCTGCCTCCCTTGGCGAGGATGGCCTCCAAGTAACCGAGCGCCTTGGCCAGCTGCCCTTCACTCAAGGCCTCCACCGCTCGTTTCGCCCCGCGCGGGACGTCGTTTGTGATGGTCAATTGTCGATGGGCCGCGCCACCGACTGGTCGCGATCCGTTGACGGATTTGCGCAGCTTTCCGTTCCAGACGCCGTTGCTTGCGCCAACTCGGTAGAACTCCTCGCCCTGATGGTCGATCAACACCTGGCCGTACTTGCCCATGTTCCATTGACTCGCCATGTCGCTGCCCGCCCCGATGGCGAAGGGCAGGGGATAGGTGTGGAGCAACTGCTTGACTGCGCCCGCTGAGTCCGGGGTGACGGCCAGAATCACCAGGCCGCGATCGGCGAAGTCGCGGTGGAAGCGGATCATTCCCAGCCAATTGGCCTTTTCGGGTTTCTCGCACACGAAGAAGTGCAGCAAAACGGCGCGGCCCTTGAGGCTAGCAAGGGTTGGCTCCTCTCCGATCCAGTTCGTCCACTCGGCCGCACGCACGGGAGGCAACTCACCGTCCGCCGCACGCAGCTGGACGGTGGGTAAGCTGACAAGCAAGAGCGCAAGTGCCAAGCAGCGAGCCCGCAGGCCGGGCCTCTGGACGGACTTTGTCATTGGGGAGACGAGGGGTCGGTCGCACCGATCCCTTCGAGCGCGGTGAGGTAGCGTCTCATGTACAGAGCCGCTGTGTAGTTGTCTTGGTGGCGTTGGCGCGCCGCCCGACCTAGGTCCTGCACGATACCAGGGTCCTGCCAGAGCCGATCTAGATCTCGAAGCAAGCCTGATTCATCGGTGTAAAGGCTGCCCACATCAGGCGTGACGACGTCCTGAATGCCCCCACTTGCGCGGGCGATGACTCCTGTACCACATGAAAGCGCCTCCGCAGCAGTGAGCCCGAAGGTCTCCGCGCAGAGGGACGGAAACACAAGGGCTTCGGCTGCGGTGTAGAACGCGCCAAGTTGTTCTCTGGGCACGCGCCCGATGAAACGAACGTTGCTTGTGGCTGTCGGCGGTGGGCCTCCGCCGTCGGGCTCCCCTACGACAATCAGGGGATAGTCTGTGCGCTGACTGAAAGCGTGCAGCAGATGGTCTAGGCCCTTGGCGCGCGAAAGGCGTCCGACGTACAGGAAGAAACGCGCAGGCAGGTCGGGCGGCAAGTCTCCCTCCGCTTGCAAGGGCGTGGAGTACTCGGGCACGACCTGCAGAGGCACGTGGACTCCCGCCTGCTCCATCCACTCACGGTGACGACTGGCCGTGAACTCGCTGGGACTGATGACCAAGTCCACCTGCGAGAGGCAGCTCGCCATCCACGATTTCGAGGCTCTCCACAATTGCGGCGGGGTGCGGTGGGCCAGAGTGCACCGCAAGCATGATCGTTTTTCGCACATCTCGCCTGTGTACTTGAACAGGATGTGCGTGGGGCACACCCACCAGTGCTCGTGTAGGGTGAAGACGCGTTTGGCGTTCCCCATGAGCAGGACGCCGGGTCCACCAACCAAGGAGATGTTGTGGAAATTGACCACATCAAAGCCCTGGGCGAAGATCCGCTCGAGAGCGGGTCCCTTGAGGCCGGGGCGCCCAGTTTGTTGGGTGATCAGAGGTGAGAGTTTGCCCCAACGACTAGCCAGGCGGTGGACGACTACGCCATCCGGGGTCTCTTCGATCGCTGTCGGTTCGCTGCGCCCACTGACAACTCGCCATGCATCCGTGCAGTGGACGACATGCACCTCATGGCCACGCTGGACCAGGTCACGAGCCAGTTGCTGCACAAACAACCCGTCACCGCCGAAGTTGTAGGGCGGATAGAAGGTCGTCACCATGCAGAACTTCATACGCGTCCCCCGGCAACTCGTTCGTCGCCTCGCAGCCACAACTCTCTGCCTAAGAAGAAGGACGCTCGATCAGCTCGCATGGGAAAGTTGGGTGGTCATGGAGGACTCGCCCAGCCTACCCAATCACCCGGCGTTGGCGCTCGCCCCACCGTCGGGGCCTTCGTTGGAGGCGTCTCCCTCCGGCACCTTGCGCAGCACGTTGCGGATTTCCTCGTGGTATTCCTTGGCCGTGTTGACGCTCATGTGGTCGATGTCCTCTCCCAAGATGCGCTTGGCGAGCAACTGGCCCATCTCCACTGAGTGGTCGGCGTTGTTGTAGCGGAACGTGCCGCCGCGACCGACGAGGTGCAGGCCCTCGTGCTGGTTCACAAACCCGTAGATCTCCTGGACCTTGCCGTGGTATTCCAGGTCGTAGACGGGGTAGGCGTACGCAGTGCGAATAATGCACACATCGAGCACCTCGCTGCGATCGATGAACTTGAGGCGGTCCGCCAGGTCGGCCACGACGCGTTCGCGAATCTGCTCGTCGTCGAGCTCCCAGAGTTCGTCGCCGCGGCTGCAGAAACACTCGCAGACGACCGAGGTGTACTCGGGACCCGGCACCATGGCCGCACTCCAGTTCTTCGGCTCGTGCAGGCGCGCAAAGAGCAGGTCTTCGTCGTGCACATACAGCCACGTGTCCGGGGTCACCTGTTCCTTCTTGAGCATGACCGTGGCCGTGATCAAGTCGCGGAAACGCAGTGAGTTGGCGGCATCCAGCACAGATTGAGGGCACTTGGGCTCCATCATCTTGACCAGATGGGTGGCGGGGATGGTTGAGATCACGTCGGTCGCGTGTTGCTCGCGATCCCCGTCCGGCGTGGCGTAGGTCAGGGTGAAATCGTGCGGTCCGTTGTAGACGATGCGCTTCACGGGCGAGGAGAGGTGCACGGTGCCTGAACCGGCATCGATGTCTTCGGCCATGCGCTCGCAAATGCGCTGGTAGCCATCGCGCGGGTAGACGAATTCATCCACCAAGCTGACCACATCGCGGCTCTTGATGATGGCGTCCTTGATGGTGGTCAAGATCGAGAGGCCTTTACTGCGCTGCGAGACCCAATCGGCACTGATTTCTTCGCACGGGCAACCCCAGACCTTCTCGGTATAGCGCCGGAAGAACATGTCGAAGAGCTTCTCCCCAAACTGGGAGACGAAAGCCTCGCGCAGGTTGACCGGCTCCTTGTCGCTGAACAGGTCGCGAGCGGCCGCACGGCAATAACTGAGCACGGCGTACACGCTGGTGAACAGGCCCGCGTTGGTGAGTACGTTCTTGATCGAGATCGGATACTCGTAGTACTTGCTGTCGAAGTAGATGCGGCTCGTGCGCTGCACGGTGACGAGTTCACCCTCCATCAACTTCAAGAACCACTCGTGCAGTTCCTTGTTCTTGGTGAACCAACGGTGTCCGCCCAGGTCGAACTTGAAGCCGTTCACCTCGGTGGTCAGGCACAGGCCGCCGGCGTAGTCCTGCAGTTCGAGGACGTGCAGGGGCACCTCGCGCGAGGCCAGGTAGTGACCGGCAGCGAGCCCCGCGGGACCCGCCCCGAGGATGGCTACCTGCATGTCCCGCTGGGGACCGTCAGCGCCGGTGGGAGTCATTTGTTGCTCTGTTTCACTCACACTTACTTCTCACTGGCTTCGACGAGCCGGTTATAGAACGCCGCTACGAAGAGCGCGGCGCCCCCTCCCAGAACACTGAGGTACACAAATCCCAGGACGCTGCCTGTCCAGGTGATTTTGTACCCGGGCAGGAAGTGCCCCAGGAGCTTGAGGTGCGGCCCGAGCGGCTTGCCCGGGTCGTGGTTGATGATGAGCAGCGTCGTGGCGACAAACATGGCCGTTCCGGCCAACAAGCCAATGGCCATGGCGAACTCGCGCTTTTTCAGCCGCAATACGGCGTCCTGCAAGGTGCCTGTTGTGTCAGAGGGCTCGGCCCCGACCTCATCGTCGGGCAGCTTGGAGAGCAGGTTGCGGTAGTACAGCCACGCAACCGGAGTGGTGCTCACAAAGGTCACCGCGGCTGCCCACAGTGCACCCACGACCGCTCCACCGGCAGTTACTGAATAGCCGGGGAAGAACTGGACCAGGAGATTCAGGTGGTACGAGGACTCACTGCCTTGCAGAACGAGCACAAGCGTCGCCGTTCCAAGTGCAAGCGCCATGAAAATCGAGCAGCTGGCCCCTAGCCACAAAGCGTTCATGCGGGCCAAGACGTTCGTCACGCTGGGAGAGTGCTCAACCATTGGACAGCCCCTCGTGGCGCAGGCGACGCTCGATCATGCGCAAGTAGACGCGGTGGTAAACGTTCAGGAAGGCGGCAAAGAGATGCCCCACCAAGTATCCGACGACCAATCCCCAACCCAGGCCGATGAACGCTCCACCCCAGCCGACCGAGTAACCGGGCAAGAAGTAGGAGAGCAGCTCGAGGTGCGGGCCCCTGTGTAGGCCCGCATTTGGATCGAGGCAGGCCATGCACTTGACCGGCCCCTTGACGGTCATAGCGACAGTCATGAAGAACAGGACCACCGAGGCAACGATGCCACAACTGAGCCCCAGCGCGTGCCGATCCAAGTGGGCAAAAGACTGGATCAAGCGCTGCCGGTCGCGCTTCTCCTGGGGGGGATTCTTGGGGGGGGTCATGGACGAGTGACTCTTGGAAGCGGGGTGGGATAGTTCCGAATTCCCAGCATACGCACTCTGGGGCTGCAACGATTCCAAGGATTCCCTAAGAGCATCCCTCACTTTCGACGGATTGTCGAACGATCGGACCTGAATCAGGGGCTCGGGGCGATCTAGTGCTGACCGGGGTGGCTCCTCGTTTCCTTTTGAGACGGCCCGATCGTGAGAATTCCCATGATCCCCTGCGGGCGCCTTGGGCGGTGGTCACCTCATTCCTGCGAAATTCCCGGATTGGATTCCGGCTCGTTGCTGCGAGGATTAGGAACACCCCGGCGAGGAGGCCAGCAGCGTGCCCGCACAGCTAGAATTCACCGCCGCCCATGAGCCGAACCCTCTCCAATTTCCAGCCGCGGGCCTCGCGCGGGTCCCTCCGGTTCTGCGCCCTGGTCCTAGCCCTCTTGGCGGGTTGCTCGGACTCAAAGACAGGCGAGCCCTCGGCAAGGCCGGATGTTCTTTTCTTGGTCGTGGACACCCTGCGTGCGGACCGCTTGGGCAGCTACGGAAACGAGCGTGGACTGACACCGGTCATGGATGGACTGGCTGAACAGGGCAGCGTCTTCACGCGCGCCTCTGCCCAGGCGCCGTGGACTGTGCCGTCCATGTGCTCCATGCTGACGAGCCAATACCCCACGGCTCATTTTGAGCGGCCCGACGAGAACCGCACGACCCTGGCGGAGGCTTTCCAAGCCGCGGGGTACTCCACAGTGGGCGTCGTGGCCAATTCGCTGCTCGACCCGGGCGCTGGCTTCGAGCGCGGCTTTGAGCGCTACATCCCCCGCGAAGGGGCCGACGGCAAGCGCAAGTCCCCCGCGCACTTCGATGCTCTCATTGAGTGGGTCGATCAGGCCCTGGTCGAAGCTCTGACGCTTGACGAGCAAGGCCAGCGCAGGCCGCTGTTTCTCTACGCCCAGCCCAGCGACCCCCATGCCCCGTACAGGGGGAGGCAAGAGTTCCTAGCTGACCAGCCACTTGCCTCGGCCCCGCCCATCTTGCCTGAGGGCTGGCAGCAGCAGATGCTTTCTGCGCGTGGGCCCGTGGCTCCGGATGCGGACCCCAACTGGACCCAGGCGCTCAATCAGATTCAGCGACAGCGCAACGCCTACGACCACGAGGTGCGCTTCACAGACATCGCGCTCGGCCACCTGCTCGAACGGCTCGACGAACTGGGAGTCAGCGAGAACTTGCTCGTGGTCATCGCCTCGGATCACGGCGAGGAGCTTTGGGAGAACGTCACCGCTGCCCCAGCCGATCGTCTCAAGCAGATGCCGCCCAACGCATTCTTCTTCCAGAGTCACGGCTATCACTTGGCCGAACAGGCCCTGCGCACGCCGATTATCCTGTCGGGCCCTGGGGTTCCGGCGGGCCGCAAATTCGACGAGCCAGTGGAAAACGTTGACCTCTTTCCGACTCTGGTCAGTTTGTGCGGCCTCGAGCGGCCACCTGACTTGCATGGACTCGACTTGACTGCGCTCATGCAGGACCGGGTTGACGAGGGAGCCTGGCGACTCGAGACCTATTCGTATGTCATCCACGGCCTCAGCCTGCGAGACGAGGAGACTGGCTTGAAGCTCGTCTTGCCGACCACCTATGGAATGGAGCGGGACCTCACCCAACCGCAACTATTCGACTTGCGTGTCGATCCACTCGAACGAACCAATCTCTTTGGCTCGCGCCCCGACCAGGCCGCGCGCCTGACGGAGCGCCTAATGGAGTACCTCGACCGCTACGAGTCGGGAGGGGAACAGCTCGACGGATCCAAGGCTGAGGCGATGCGCCGCAAGATGCAGGAAATGGGGTACGCGGGCCTGCTGGTAGGTGAGGACGAGGAAGGCGAGTAGAGCCCCCGGTGGGCCTTGCGGATCCGCTGGGCGGACTTATTCTTGTTGCCCGGAAAACGCACGATCCGCTCGACCCCAGAGCCCTCCTACCCCGATTCCACCGTGAGCCAAGCCACATCAGACCAGGTACTCGACGCACTGCGTCAAGTCATTGATCCGGACCTACATCAGGACATCGTCGCCCTCGGATTTGTTACCCGGTGTGAGGTCGATGGGACGAAGGCGGATGTGGCCATCAGGCTCACAACCCCCGCTTGCCCGGTAAAAGACCAACTGCGAGAGCAGGCGCGCCAATTCGTGTTGGCGGTACCGGGGATCGAAGAAGTGGAAGTGGAAATGACCGCTGAGGTGCGCAGCCAGGAGGGTCCGACTCACAAGCTGGCCGAACACATCAAGCACATCGTCGCTGTCTCAAGTGGCAAGGGGGGCGTGGGCAAGAGCACCGTATCCGTCAACCTGGCTTGTGCCCTAGCCGCCACGGGAGCACGAGTAGGCCTGCTCGACTGCGACATCTACGGCCCTGATATTCCGATGATGATGGGTCTCAAAGGGCAGCCCGATCACGGCGGCAACCCGGACCGACCGGCTTTGGTTCCCAAGGAACGCTTCGGTGTGAAGACCATGTCCGTGGGCTACCTGCTGGCCGATGACAAGCCCGCAGTCTGGCGTGGGCCCATGGTCCACAAGCTGATCGAGCAGTTCCTGAGTGACGTGGAGTGGGGCGAGTTGGACTACCTATTGGTGGACATGCCGCCCGGGACCGGTGACGCACAGTTGTCCTTGGCCCAACTGGTGCCTCTAACCGGTGCCATCATCGTGACGACCCCTCAGGCTGTGGCCACCTTTGACGTGGGCAAGGCAATCACCATGTTCAAGCAGGTCAATACAGAGATCCTGGGCATCGTGGAGAACATGTCCGGCCTCCTGGTGGAAGGCATGGTCGATGGCCTGCAAGAGGGCGCGCAGGTGCGTCTCACATTGGGCTCGACTGAGGAGATCTGCGCGGCGGACTCCGAAGGCCGCTTCCGAACAGTCGTGGACATGTTCGGGTCGGGCGGAGCGCAGGCACTGGCGGACAAACACGGGTTCCCGTTGCTGGGCAGCGTCCCCCTGGACCCCGCGGTGCGCGTGGGGGGCGATGGTGGCGATCCGATCGTGGTTGCGGATCCGACCTCGCCGTTGGGCGAAAGCTTCCGAGAGGTAGCGGGCAAGGCGGCGCAGCGCATCGCGGTCCGCTCGTTCGCCTCCCTGCCCATTCTGGACTAACTAGTCGGCGGATTTCGTCCCAGGTTGACGCAATCCTTGCAACTCGCTTTTGGGCGGGTTTTTGAAGTATGGGTACACTTGGGCTTAGCTCTCGTTCCGTCCCCCCCACCGGGCCCCAGCTTCAACCATGACTCACCTGCCCCGCCTGTCGTCCCTCCTCGCCACGCCCCTGTTTCTAGCCGCACCTCTCCTGGCCAACGCCCAGGACGAAGCCGTAGCGACCGAAACGACTCAAACAGAGGCTGTTGAGGAGCCCGCACCCCCCAAGGCCGAGGTTCGCAAGCGCCTGCAAGGCAGCCTGCCGTTGTCCTGGTCGGAACAGCTCAATTGGCGTTCAATCGGCCCCGCGAACATGGGCGGGCGCATCACGTGCATGGACGTGCACCCAGAAACCCACAGCACCTATTGGGTCGGGACGGCTGGAGGTGGACTGCTCAAGACCACAAACAACGGCGTAACCTACGAACACCAATTCACGAACCAGAGCACGAGTTCGATCGGCGCGGTGGCCGTCTCGCGCTCCCACCCCGACCAAGTCTGGGTTGGCACGGGCGAGAACAACCCGCGCAACTCCGTCTCATGGGGCGACGGCGTCTACAAGTCGTACGACGGCGGTGACTCTTGGCACCACATGGGTCTCAAGGACTCGTTCCAGATCAGCACGATTCTGATTCACCCCGAGAACCCGGACGTGGTCTACGTGGGTGCGCTGGGTCACCTTTGGGGACCCAACGACGAACGCGGCCTCTTCAAGACAACCGATGGTGGTGAGAACTGGGAGAAGATGCTGTTCGTGGATGACATGACAGGCGTGATTGACATCCGCATGCAACCCGGCAACCCCGAGGTGTTGCTGGTCGCCATGTACGAGCGCGAGCGTGACCTGTATTGCAGCAACGACCCCGCCAAGAAATGGGGTCCGGGCAGCGGCCTCTACCGCACAACAGATGGCGCAGCCACATTCACCAAGATCACAAAGGGTTTGCCCTCCGTGACGCTGGGTCGCATCGGTCTGGATTGGTACCTGGCTGACCCGAACGTGGTTTACGCAGTGGTTGAGTCCGAGCGCATCACTCAGGACCGGGCCGATGCGCCTTACATGGGACTGCGCGGCGAGAGTGCGGGTGAAGTGGGCGCGCGCGTGACTCAAGTCACTGAAGAAGGGCCCGCCGCCGAGGCCGGTTTCAAAGATGGCGACCTGCTCGTGCGTTTTGACGGATCCACGGTCCTGGGCTGGGACTCACTGGTGGACTCACTACTTGAATACAAAGCGGAAGACACCGTTGAAGTCGAGGTCGTACGGGACAAGGAGTCCTTCACGTTTGAGTTTGCCTTGGGTGGCTCCCCCGTCGGAGAAGACAACACTGATAGCCTCGGATATCCCTCACCTGGCCCCTTTTCTGGAGGCTTGGGAGGCCAACGAGAGAACATCCAAGACCAACAGGGTGCCGCTGGCCACGATCACGGTGGACTCTTCCGCTCGGAGGATGCGGGCCTGACCTGGACGCGCATCAACTCCGTCAACCCGCGCCCCATGTACTACTCGGAAGTGCGTGTAGACCCCAGCAACTCCGATCACATCTACGTGTTGGGGACCTCCCTCTACCGCTCAAAGGATGGGGGAGAGACCTTCACTTCTGATGGCCATGATGGATCCGTACACGTTGACCACCACGCCATGTGGGTCGACCCGCAAGATGGCCGGCACATCATGCTGGGTAACGACGGCGGCTTGTACGTGACCTGGGATCGGATGGAGAACTGGGACCATCACAACCACGTGGCCATCGGGCAGTTCTACAACGTCGCGGTAGACCCCAGAGAGGACTACATGGTGTACGGGGGCCTGCAAGACAACGGCTCGTGGGGAGGACCCAACCGGTCGAGCTCCGGAACCCTGAACACCGATTGGATCAGGATTGGTGGAGGCGACGGGTTCGTGTGTCGTGTGGACCCCAATGACCCCGACCTCGTCTACTACGAGAGTCAGAATGGAGGTATGGGTCGGCGCAACTTGCGGACGGGAGAGGGCGGCTCTGCGCGTCCGTCCTCAGGTCGAGGATCTGGCAACCGCTTCAACTGGAATACGCCTTTCATCCTCTCCAACGCCAACTCGGGCATCTTTTACAGTGCCGGCAACCGGGTATTCAAGTCTCTGGACCGCGGCAACCGGGGCCGTGCCATCTCGCCCGACATCACGCGTACCGATCGTGGGTCAGCCACTTCATTGGCGGAGAACCCGTCGGACCCGGACATTCTTTATGTAGGTACGGACGACGGCTCGCTCTGGACGACCCGCGATGGCGGGCGTGAGTGGATTGATCTGTTCGCGCTTAATGGTCCGAGCGAAGAAGAAGCCGTTGAGGACGAGACCGCCGACGAAGGCGACGACGGTGGCCGGAACGCCGTCAAGAACGAAGTTGCCGAAGCCCCCAAGGCTCAGATCGTGTCACTTGGCAGCTTGATCACAAACGCCGATTCGATCAGCGGCCATTGGAACTGTGAGATCACAGGCGATCGCACTGGCGGTGACGAGGACATGAGTTTCACGTTGGACCTGGCACTCGATGCCGAGGGCAAGTTGACCGGCAAGGTCGATGCGCAAATTGGCTCGGGCAAGATCGCCGACGGTCAGTGGGATGCTGAGACCCAAGCCCTGTCGTTCACCTTCAAACCCCGGGATGTTGAACTCACGTTCAAGGCCGTGCTGGAGGACGATGCCCTCAATGGCAGTATCACAGGGGCAGGCGGAGCTTTCACGTTCAGCTTCGAGGGTGAACGCGAGCAGGGTGACGAGGTTGCTGAGGAACTCGTCGAAGAGGTTGATGTCGAGGTCGCTGTCCACGATGAAACCCAGGAGGAACCCATCCTGGAAGAGCCTGCGGCAGCTGAAGAGGCTCCCCAGACCGAGGAAGACTCCGACGAGAAACCCAAGAAATTCATCAAGAACACGATCGACCAACTTCTACCGGGGCGGTTCTACGTGAGTTCGATTACCCCGTCTGCTCATAAGCGCGAGTGGGTCTACGTCACCTTTGATGCACACCGCTCAGACGACACACGACCCTACGTCTACGTATCCGAGGACAACGGCACGACCTGGGAGTCACTACGCGGCAACCTTCCAGACTCCGCCGGATCGGCACGAGATCTCGCTGAAGACATCACCGATCCCGACATTCTTTATCTGGGCACCGAGCACCGGGCCTACGTGTCTACCGATCGCGGTGAGAGCTGGACTGAGCTCGGCAACGGCTTGCCCACGGTTGCCGTTCACGACTTCGCCCAGCACCCCACCAGTGGCGAACTGATCGCGGGAACCCACGGGCGCTCAGTGTGGATTTTGAATGTCGCACCGCTGCGTCAAATGACGGAGAAGGCGCGCGACGAGGATGCCTCTCTGTTCGACCCGGCTGACGTCACCCGCTGGCGACGCGACCCGTCGCGAGGAAGCAGCGGAACACGCCGCTTTGTTGGCCAAAACCCCTCCACGCAAGTGGCGATTTACTATTCGTTGAACACGCGCCCCAAAGAGGTTTCACTAGTCGTCAAGGACGCCAAGGGCACTGTTGTGCGAGAACTTGAAACTTCGAGAGACAAGGGGCTGCACCTAGCCGACTGGAACCGCACGGTGAACCAGCCGACGACCAATCGGCCGACTGGTAGCCGGTTTGGCGGCCGACGCCGCCGCGGTGGTAGCCGAGTGTCCATCGGGACGTATACGGTGGAACTCACCGTGGACGGAAACGTCATGACGCAGGAGTTCGAGGTGAAGAATGATCCTGGTGAGACCGATGAGCGCTGGGTTGAGTTCGAAGAGGCGCTGGAAGCTCTCGCAGAGCAGGAAAGCGACGAGGACGGAGGCTCCGCTCGTCAGCGCGATGATCACTGAGGAGACCGCCTAGACGGGCGAAGGGCCCCTGCCGGCATATTTGGGGGCCTTTCCTGAAGCCAGCTTCGAACTGGCCCAAAAAAAAATCTGATTGCGCTTTCTTTTGTTCGTCAGATCGGTAAAAAACCGCCCCGTAGGGACCGGGGGGTTCGGAGTACCAGGGGGGGAGCCTCGGGCAACGGCCCGGGAACCGCTGGCCACAGGCCTCAGCCGCTGGGCTGGGGCTGAGTTCAGGCCCTAAGCACGACCGCACTGGCCGGCCCCAGAGATAGACAAGTAGAAACTGTAAAACTGATAGACAACAACACTTTGAAGAGGAACTGAGATGACTCACACGACAAAAGGCGCAGCCGTTCTCCACAACCCGAATCGCACCGCCCCCACCACGGGAGCCTGCTTCGCATTGGCCGCATTGACCCTCACCCTGAGCGGCTGCGGACGTCCCGCTAACGGCGGAAGTAACGGGCGTGCCATGATTCAGAACAAGGGCTCGGACACACTGGTCAACGTGGCCCAGGGTTGGGCGGAAGCCTACAAGGACATCAATCCGGACCTGATGGTCAGCGTGAGTGGAGGTGGCTCCGGAACCGGCATCTCCGCTCTGATCAACGGCACGGTGGACCTGGCCAACTGCAGTCGCAAGATGAAGCCCAAGGAAATCGAGGCCGCGCGAGCAAACGGCATTGAACCGGTTGAGTTCATCGTGGGCTTTGACGCACTGGCTGTGTATGTGCACCGAGACAACCCTCTTGAGTCCATTACTCTGGCTCAACTCGCTTCGATCTACGGCGAGGAGGGGACAGCCGACACCTGGGCCAAGGTTGGGGCCAGCGTCCCAGGATGCAAAGACGGCGAGATCATTCGCATCAGTAGGCAGAACAACTCCGGTACCTATGTGTATTTCAAGGAGACCGTGCTGGGCAAGAGCGCGGACTACAAGCTTGGATCCATCGACCTGCACGGCTCGAAGGATGTGGTCGATACGGTGCTGCACACACCCTGCGCCATCGGCTATAGCGGAATGGCCTACAGGGTTGATGGGATCAAAGTCTTGAGCGTGGCGGTCGACCAGGAAACTCCGGCAGTTGCACCCAGCACGAGCAGCGCCGTCGATGGTACTTACCCGATCGCGCGTCCCCTGTTCATGTACACACGTGGCGAACCCACGGGTGCCGTGAAGGAGTACCTGGACTGGATCCTGAGTGACGAGGGCCAGCGGATCATCGTCGAGAAGGGCTACGCCCCCGTACGCAAAGTCTGAAGTCCCTCTAGCTGAACGCCAAGCTCTTCGCTCCCTCACTGGCCCCTTCAACCGGCTCCGGTTGCCGAGTGTCCAAGACACCGGCGGAGTCCTACCCATGTCCCACTACGAGCTACGTCTCCAGGCTGACCTGGACAAGATTCGGGGTCTCATGGAGACCCTCGGCAATGACGTCCAGAGCGCTGTGCACTCTGCAGTCGAGGCCGTCGTCGATGCCGACCAAGACCTGGCGGCAAGCATCATCCTCGGTGACCACCCGATCAACCGCGCAACGCGCGACTTGGATCGTCGTTGTCATGCTTTCGTGGCTCGGCACCTACCGAGCGCCGGGCATCTGCGATTCATTTCCTCCGTCATGCGCATTTTGGTGGCCGTGGAGAGGACGGGCGACTACGCCGTGACCGTCTGCCGTGAAACCCTGCAGATCAACAACCGCCCCACTCCCGAGATCATCAAGGATATCCGAGAGGTCGGTGCAAAGGTCGAGCAGGCCTTTGCCAAGGCCATGCTCTCCTTCGTCAAGGGTGACGTGGACTTGGCCCGCGAGTCTGTTGAGAAGACCGGGGAGACGCGCAGCGAGTCCACGAATGTGTTTGAGGACCTGGCACAGGCAGCGGAACAAGGGAGTTTGACAACGCGTGAAGCCATGGCCTTGCTCGTGGTACTGAACCGCCTAGAGCGTGTCGGCGATCAAGCCAAGAACATCTGCGAGGAGACGGTCTTCGCCACGACGGGTGAAACGAAACACCCCAAGGTGTACCGCGTCCTATTCGTCGATCATACCGGGGCCCGGTTGGCCAAGATGGCCGAGTGCATTGCACGCAAGGGCTTTCCCGAGAGCGGCGAATTCTCCAGCGCGGGGATCGAGCCTGCGGCAGAGTTCGACCCGCAAGTCGCGAGCTTCTTGGACGAGCGCGGACACTCCCTGCAAGGCGACGCGCCGACGGGTCTAGCCTCTTCCCTCAAGGACCTGGCGGACTTCCACGTGGTCATCGATCTCAAGGGCGGACTGCGAACCAAGCTGGAGGGCATCCCCTTCCACACCGTATTGGTGCGCTGGGAACTGACTCCGGGGGACGAGCTCGAGCCGCTCTACGGACAGCTCTCAGGCTATATCCGCGAGCTGATGGAAACCCTGCGCGGCGAAGACGCTTCCTGACCCTATGCCCACGCCCGCCCCGACGCCGGTGACAGACATCGACGCTCGCGACTCAGCCTGGTACATGGACAAGTTCATGCAATGCATGATCTTCGTCGGAGGCACTTCGGCCATTGTGTGCATTCTGGGCATCTTTGCGTTTGTCACGACCCAGGGGATCGGCTTCGTGTTCGGCCCTATGGACATAGGTGAGTTCTTCACGTCACCCGCTTGGCGTCCTACGTCAGAGAGCCCGACCTACGGCATTCTGGCGCTCATGGCGGGTACGGCCAGTGTCACGGGTCTAGCCATGTTGGTGGCGGTGCCCTTCTCCTTGGGAACAGCCATCTACATCGCCGAGTTTGCCACCGGCAAGACGCGCGAGACTCTGAAGGTCCTGGTTGAGATGCTGGCTGCCATTCCTTCAGTGGTTTGGGGCTTCATCGGTCTCTCGATCATGAACCCCTTGATCATCGAGTTGTTCGACGTACCGATTGGATTGACGGTCTTGAACGCGGGGATCATCCTCGGACTTATGGCCGCCCCGATCATGACAACGATCGCCGAGGACGCTTTGAAAGCCGTTCCAGAAGGCTATCGCGAAGCCGCGGAAGCTCTTGGAGCCACACGCCTGCAGGTTGTCTTCAAGGTAGTCCTTCCGGCCGCGCGCCACGGATTGATGGCAGCCGTCCTGCTGGGCGTGGGACGCGGGTTCGGAGAGACAATGGCGGTCCTGATGGCGAGTGGCCACTCCGTCAAGATGCCCGACAGCATGTTTGACTCCGTGCGTGCTTTGACCGCAACGATCGCGGCTGAGCTGGGAGAGACGGCCCAAGGATCCAACCACTACCAGGCTCTGTTCACCCTGGGAATGTTGCTCTTCGCGGTCACTTTCGTCGTCAACCTGACTGCAGACCTGATCGTCTCCGGCATCAAGAAGAAGGCCTGAGTCATGTTCGAAGCCACACAGCGAAACCACAGCGACGCCCGCAAACAGGGGCTGTATCGCAGCCTGTTCGGGGCGATGACCGCCATGTTGGTCCTGCCGGTCGCCGTGATCATGGGCGTCTTGATCTACAAGGGCGCTCCCGCGCTGTCGTGGGAGTTCCTATTCAGCGATCCGACCAATGGCATGACCGAGGGCGGCATTTTGCCCGCCTTGGTCGGGACCATGTGGTTGGTTGCCGTAGCTCTGCTCGCATCCGTTCCCGTTGGAATCGCGGCTGCTATCTACCTCTCTGAATACGCGCCCGACAACTGGTTCACGCGTGTGATCAACCTGGCTATCATCAACCTGGCGGGTGTGCCCTCTATCGTGCACGCCTTGTTTGGGGTTGGTGCTTTCGTGATCTTCTTCGGTTACGGAACGAGTATTCTCGCCGCGAGTCTGACTCTGGCCGTCATGACCCTGCCGGTGGTCATCGTCTCCACGCGGGAGTCGCTGCAAGCAGTGCCCCACGCCTTTCGCGAGGCCTGTTGGAACATGGGCGCCACCCGATGGCAGACCATTCGCCGCATCGTGCTGCCCAACTCAGTGTCGGGGATCCTGACCGGCGTCATTCTTGAGGTTTCACGGACCACAGGGGAAACAGCGCCGATCATGTTCACGGGGGCGGCCTTCTTCTTGCCCTTCCTGCCGCAGAGTGTCTACGACCAGACGATGGCCCTTTCCCTGCACCTGTACGTGGTTTCTACGCAGGTGCCGAACGTTCCTGAGCACCTGCCCTATGGAGTAGCTCTAGTGCTCGTTGGAATGGTCCTGGCCATGAACGCCATCTCCATTGCCTTCCGCGCCAAACTACGGGGGAACAAGAAATGGTAGGGAGCGCAGCCAAACAATCCGGGGAACAAGTGGCGCCGGCTTTGGAGGTCCGTGATCTGTGCATCTCCTACGCAGGCGAGGCCGCGCTCTCGGGAGCTTCCTTTGAAGTGCGCAAGCACGAGATTTTCGGCATCATCGGCCCCGCTGGCAGCGGCAAGACGTCCTTCCTGCGCGCGCTCAACCGCATGAACGAGGCCACGGCCGGCATGCAGGTGCGAGGCGACATCCTGCTCGAGGGCAAGGACATCAACTCCTGGCGCAATGTGTATGCCCTCCGGCGCAGAATTGGAGTTGTCTTCCCCCTACCCGTTGGCCTGCCCCTATCGATCTACGACAACGTCGCTCTAGCCCCGCGCCTGGCCGGCATCAAGTCGAAGGCCCAACTGGACGAGACCGTGGAACGCTGCTTGACTCGCGCCGCTTTGTGGGACGAGGTCAAGGACCGACTCGACAGCCTGGGGTCCCTGTTATCCGGGGGACAACAGCAAAGGCTGACCATCGCCCGGGCCCTATCCCAGGAGCCACAAGTGCTCCTCCTGGATGAGTTCTCCATCGCGGTAGATCCGGTCACCACGATGCGCATCGAAGATGTGCTCCGAGAGCTGCGTGAGGAGATGACGATCATCCTAGTCACCAATCTGGTGCAACAGGCCCGTCGCCTAGCCGACCGCACGGCGTTCTTTCTCGGTGGGGAATTCGTAGAGGTTGGCGTCACCGAAGACCTCTTCACCAAGCCCACCCAAGACACGCGTACGAAGGAATACTTGGAGGGTCGATTTGGCTAGCCCCAAGGAAAGCGCCATCAGCGTTGAGCAATTCAACCTCTGGTACGGCACGTTTCAGGCTCTGTTCAACGTGGACCTGGAGGTCAAGCAAGGACTAGTCACGTCCATGATAGGTCCCTCGGGCTGCGGCAAGTCCACACTGCTACGCAGTGTCAACCGCATCAACGAGCGTCTCGGCTATGTGAAGACCGAAGGAACGGTGCGTGTCCTGGGCCACGACGTCATGGGCGAGGACGTGGAGGTCATCCAGGTGCGCAAGCAGGTTGGCATGGTCTTTCAGCGACCCAACCCTCTGCCCCTTTCGATTCGCGAAAACGTGCTGTTCGGAACCAAGCTGCACGGGGAGAAGGGCGCCGCGTCCAAAGACAGTGGGGATGCCATCGTGGAGACCGCACTCAAGCAGGTCCTACTGTGGGATACGGTAAAAGACCGACTGGGTGATGCAGCGGTCAACCTCTCCCTCGAGGAGCAGCAGAAGCTGTGCATAGCCCGGTTGTTGCCTCTCAAGCCTAGGGTGCTGTTGATGGACGAGCCCTGCTCCGCTCTCGACCCCAAGGCCACGGCTGCCATCGAAGAGCTGATCTGGGACCTGCGCGGTGAGTACACGATCTTGATCGTGACGCACAACATGGCCCAGGCTAGGCGGGCCAGCGACGAATGCGTATTCATGCTCATGGGAGAAGTCCTGGAGCACGATCGCACGGACCGCATGTTCGTCTCGCCCTCACACCGGAAAACTGCCGACTACATCGAGGGGCGCTACGGTTGATGGAGTCCTCAGGGCTGGTTGCCTCCTCGAACGCGACGTCTACAATGCCCAGCGCGTGACCCGGCGAGTCTTCGGCTCCTGATCCGCCCGGCCCCGCGCTGATTCCCGCTCCATGCAGAACCAAGACGTCGAGAGCTTCTACCCCCTCTCTCCCCTGCAGCAGGGGCTGCTGTTCCACAGCGTGTCCGAGCCCGATTCGGGTATGTACTTCAACCAGACGGCGGTTGAGCTGCACGGGGCATTGAACGCGGACGCCTTGCGTGCTGCCTGGCAAGCGGCGGTGGATGAGCACCCGATCCTGCGCACGTTCTTCGTTTGGGAAGGCGTCGAGAGCCCTATCCAAGTGGTGCGCAAGAAGGCGCAGATGCCTTTGGAAATTGTCGACTGGAGTGACCGCCACGAGGCCGGCCAGGCAGCTGCATTGGACACCCTGCGCCGAGAGGACCTGCGCGACGGCTTTGACCTTTCCAAGGCGCCCCTGATGCGCGCCACCTTGATCCGCCGCTCAGCCGACAACTGGTGCTTTTTTTGGAGCTTCCATCACATCCTCATGGATGGTTGGAGCATGTTCCGGGTGCTAGGGCAGGTGTTCGGCTCCTACGACGCCCTGTGCCAGGGTCAGACCTACACTCCCGATTCCTCACGCCCCTATCGAGATCACATTGTCTGGCTCAATCAACAGAGTCTGCCTGCGGCCGAGGCGTTCTGGTCTCGAAACCTCGCTGGATTCAGTGCACCCACCGAGCTCCTAGCTGAGCCCGGAGAGTTGGCGCAAGACCATGGCGAGGACGGGTTTACGGCCGAGATTCTGAAACTAGACAAGGTCTCCTCCAGCGCGCTGCAGGAATTTGCCGCCAAACGCCACATCACCCTGAACACACTCCTTCAGGGTGCCTGGGCCCTGGTCCTGAGTCGTTATAGCGGCGAAGACGACGTGCTGTTTGGGGCCGTCGTGTCCGGCCGGCCCGCCGCCCTTGAAGGAGTCGAGTCCATGGTGGGCTTGTTCATCAACACACTGCCTGTGCGCGTTCAAGCACCCGGGGATGAGGGCGTCCTAGACTGGCTGCAGCGGCTACAAGCCGAGCAAGCGGAATTGCGCGAGTACGAATACAGCCCGCTGGTAGAGGTCCAGGGCTGGAGCGAAGTGTCCCGAGAGGATTCCCTCTTCAAGAGCATCTTCCTCTTCGAAAACTACAAGAAAGACGCGCCCTTGGAAGAGCTCTGCAAGAGCTTGGAAATCGGCGACGTGCAGTGGTTCGAGCGGCACAACTTTCCACTGGCCGCTCTCGCCATTCCAGGTGAGGAGTTCATGTTGCGGCTCATCTACCAAACGGATGTGTACAGTGCCCAGACGATTCGGCGCATGCTCGGCCACTGGCGCACGCTGCTGGAAGGGATGATTGCCCAGCCCGATGGAACTCTGGCTGACTTGTCGATGGTGACGGACACCGAGCGTCAGCAGCTACTCGTCGGGTGGAATCAAACGACCAGCGACTACCCACGCGACGTCTGCATACACAGCCTCTTTGAGGAACAAGCAGCCCAAAATCCAGCCGCGATCGCGGTGGCCCTGGGGGAGCAACAGCTCACCTACGGCGAGCTGAATCGCTCGGCCAACCGCCTTGCGCAGCACCTCAAACGTTTAGGGGTCGGGCCCGAAGTCATCGTGGGGCTCTGCCTTGAACGCACTACGGATCTCATCGTCGCCCTGCTCGGGATCCTCAAGGCGGGCGGCGCGTACCTCTCGCTGGACCCGGAATACCCCAAGGAGCGGCTGAAACACATGCTGCGGGATACACAAGCTCCGGTATTGGTCACCTATAAACATCTTTTGGAGGAGCTGCCTGAGAACAACGCACTGACGGTGTGTTTGGACGCCGACGCGGAGGCTATCCGCCGAGAAAGCGACCAGAACCCCGAATCGAGAGGGACCGCGGATCAACTGGCCTATGTGATCTACACCTCCGGATCGACGGGACTGCCCAAGGGCACGCTTGTCCCCCACCGCGCGGTGGTGCGGCTCGTGCGCAACACCAATTTCGCTCGTCTGGATGCAGATGAAGTGTTCCTGCAGTTCGCAACCGTTTCGTTCGATGCCTCCACCTTGGAGCTCTGGGCAAGCCTGCTAAATGGGGCACGACTGGTCTTGTTCCCCACGCGACGCGCGTCCCTGGAGGAATTGGGACAGGTTGTTCAGGAACATGGAGTCACGACCCTGTGGCTCACAGCGGGCCTCTTTCATCAGATGATCGAACAGCACCCAGAAGGCCTCAAGGGCGTCCGCCAGTTGATTGCGGGAGGGGATGTGCTGTCGGTCTCCCACATCCAGCAAGCGCTGACCAAGATCGAAGGGTGCACCGTGATCAATGGCTACGGCCCCACCGAGAACACGACGTTCACCTGCTGCCACCCCATGACAGATCCGGATGCCCTGGGCCAGAGCGTGCCCATCGGCCGGCCCATCAACAACACGACGGTGTTCATCCTGGACAGCCAGCTGCGGCCCGTGCCCGTGGGCGTCATCGGCGACCTCTACGCCGGCGGTGACGGGCTGGCGCGGGGATACTTGAATCAGCCCGAACTGACCGCCGAGCGCTTCATTGAGAGCCCCTTCCCGGATGTGGCTAGTGGACGGCTGTATCAGACCGGTGACAGGGCCCGCTACCTCGCGGACGGAACGATAGAATTCTTCGGCCGCGGTGACTCCCAGGTCAAGCTGCGTGGTTACCGCATCGAGTTGGCGGAAATCGAAACGGTTCTGAACCAACACGACGGCGTGCGAGATGTCGTCGTTGCCGCGCGCGAGGATACGCCTGGGGACAAGCGGCTGGTGGCGTACCTGATTGGCACAGGCGCTGAATCTCAGCCCGAGGCCAGCGACTTGCGCGCCTACCTGAATGACCGCTTGCCGGATTACATGGTCCCCTCCGCCTTTGTCTCCCTGGAGCAGTTTCCGCTGACCGCCAACGGCAAAGTTGACCGCAAGGCTCTCCCTGCACCCGAACTCGACCGCTCCCAATCGGGCGAGTCGTACTCGCCGCCGGGAAGCGAGCTCGAAGAAGCCATCGTCAAGATCTGGCAAGGCGTACTCAAGGTGGACAAAGTGGGAACTCGGGACAATTTCTTCGACCTGGGCGGCCACTCGCTCTCACTCATCCGCGTTCACGGTGCAATTCAAAAGCACCTGGGACGCAAGATCCCTATGGTGGAGATGTTCCGGTTCCCCACGGTGGGCGCCTTGGCCGGGTACCTGTCGGGGAACGCCGAAACCCAGGAAGCCAAGCCGGCTGCCGGGCCCAGTTCAGAAGACCTGCAGGCGGGTCGCAGTCGACTCGCGCGCATGCAGGCACGGCGCAGACGACCCGGATCCTGAACGACTAGGGCTCGAGCCACTCCAGCTTGCGGCCGACCCAGCGCCAGTGCGCTAGCTGTGTTCCACGACGTGCGCCTCGTTCCAATAGGGCCAGTGCCTTGCGCACACGATCGTGAAAGCCCAGGCGCAGGGGCGCAGATGGGTAGGGCCGCTGAGAGGCTTCGTAGCCGAGGCGTTCCATCAAATCGCTCAGCAAGTACTCCATCAGGCGCGCATCCCGGGCCGAGAGTTCGTCCCGCCAACCGCCACCCTTGGTCTTACGCACGAATTCCGCGGGGAGGGCGCGGTTCGCCCGCATCTTCTCCTTGCGGCTGTTGGCGACTGTGTCCACACACCAAGCCTTGTCGGCATCGACTCCCAGCCACTGCATGATGCGACCCAACTCCTGGGGTCCATTGTGGCGCAAGTCCTCGTAACGCACCTGGTGGTAGTTGGGAGTCAACTCCGGAATACCCATCGCGGCCTCCACGTCCTCCCGCCAATAGCGGGCCCCATCGATGGGATGGGTCGGAAAATCCCAACGGGCCCAGGAGCGCGAAGCGCTGCGGTGGGAACAAAACACGGCGCGAGGGTCGCGTACGATGTGTAGAAAGTGTGCATCGGGCAAGAGATCCAAGATGAGCTGTGCGTGTCTCCCGTGCTCCGGGGTCTTGTCCACCACCACGGCGGCGTCTTGGCGCAAATTCCCCACCTGCTCCATGAACCCACCCGCTACGTGGCCTAGCAGACGATTCCACTCCGCCAGGGGAACGGCATCCGAGAGTTTCAGGTAGTTATGGTCGCCCTGTTCTCCGTCACCACGCGGGTTGAGAATGAAATTGCTCTCAACCTTGTTCTTGTACCAGCGACTCAAGGGCGCCAAATAGGCGAAGAGCATCGCGTGCTGGAAGGTGGCAATGCGCTCGTGCTGGGAGAGCATGAAGGTGGTCCAGGTGGATCCGCTGCGCGGACAGCCGATGATGAAGACGTTCTTCACGCCTGAACTCCGTGCAGACCGGCGATAATCACAGCGTGAACCTGGGACAACTGTTCGCGCATGAAGAAATGCTCGCCGGGGAACCAATGAACCTCGGCGTCCTCGTGGCTCACTCCGTTCCAGCCCTGCAGTTGTTCGGAATCGATGTTGGCATCGCCTTCCCCGGCCAAGACGCTGATCGGGCATTGCAGCTGGGCCTCGTCCGTGAACGTGTACGTATCACAGATCGCCATGTCGGCTCGCAGAGTAGGCAACAAGAGGGCCAGAAGATCGGGCTCGGCAACCACTTCCTCAGGCACCGCCTCGTAGCGGCGGCCGATTTCCGCCAAGAACTCCTGTTCGGGCAGGGCGTGCAGACCGGGATTCGTGGGCGGGACCTGAGGAGCGCGCATGGCGGCGGCAAAAAAGTGTCGCGGCGCGGGCCGACCACGACGGCGCAGCTCGCGCGCAGCCTCGAAGGCCACCAGAGCGCCCATGCTGTAGCCGAAAAGGGCATAGGGCCCGATGCAGTCCGTCTCGATCACTGCAGCCAAGGCTGTGGCCGCGTCCCGGGCGCTTTCAAAGGGCGCCTCCATCAGGCGTTCCTCGTGGCCGGGCAGTTGCACGGCGTTGACCTGAATATCTGTGGGCAAGCCCTCCTTCCAAGGCCGGAAAACCGAAGCGCCGCCGCCGGCGTAGGCCAAACAATACAACTGCACACGTGGGGCGGCATTGGGCTGGATTCGCTTGAGCCACTTGGCGGTGTCTGTGGAAGGGGCGGGCATGGGACGCAGGAAGCCTACTCGGCTGCGGGGGGTTTGGCGAAAGAGCGGGTCCATTCGCGAACGGCGGCCGTGAGCCGATCCTGGGTCCAGAGCAAGGTAAACACGTGGTTGGCACCCAGCATGACTTCGGTTTCGGCACCGATTGCCGCCATGCGTTCCGCGCCCTGCCCACCCAGGACTTCCTGGAAGTAGTCCAGACCCTCGTCCCCTTCTGAGTACAGATGCAACACCCGCACGCCTCGGTCCCTCAGAGCTCGCACCTGGGCGACGGGATCCATGGCCGGCAAAGCGGCGCCCTTTCCGCGACCCAGGAGGGCTCGCACCGGGGCCATGAGCATGGACTGCAGGACGCCACCCACGGAAATCTTCCCTTGCAGCGCCTTGCGCCAGTTCTTGCTGCGGAAGGAGCTGCGCAGAGCGATGCGGTACGAATGGCGCGTGATGGTGCGGGTACGCAGAGCCTCGCCCAGTTCGGCGCTGTCCCCGTGCAGATGAGACTGGGCGTTGATCAAGGCCACGCCCACCACACGCTGATCCGTCTGGGCGGTGAGGAAAGAGACCGTGGCTCCCGAGCAGATACCGATCAATATATACCGCGAGGCATCTGTCTTGCGCGTCATGAAATCCATCGCCTCGCGCGTTTCGCTGATGATGCTCTCCCCCACGGGCACGTCGTCGTGCCGCACTCCGCTGTCGCCCAGGCCGGACCAGTCGAAGCGCAGGGAGGAGAACCCCTGCTGAGCAAGGTCGCGGGCCATGCGCACGTGCAGGCGGCTGGGGCCCACGCGGTGAGTCAGGCCGGCGTTCAAGAACACAAGAGTGGGAAGTTCCGGGTCCCGCCCGGCCCCTGGCTCGGTTGTGATTCCGACGAGGCCTCCGCCCGACGGAATTTGTACGGCCCGTTCGATCATGACGGCAACTCCCGCGCCCAGTGGCGAATGGCCTCCAGGATCTTGCGCGGGATGTGAACCCTGGCGAAGTCCTCGGTCCAGGCCCAAAGGTGCGGATTCTCATGGCTTTGGAGGGCGGTGTCGGTGCCCAACTCCTGCAAGCGCTGCCGCAGTCCGGCCTGTGGAAAGCGCGCGAAACTCTCCAGCACGAGGGCGTGACGCGCCGGACAACTCTGTAGCTCCGCGGGGGCCATGCTCTCCAAGTCTTGGGCGAGGGCCATGGGCAGTGGGAATCCGAGCAGTTCACTGCGCGGCCCCCCTTCGGGGTCCATGTCCACACGCACGTGGGCGTGGGCCAGCATGTTCTGGTGCTGAGCCCGCGCCTCAGCCAGGAATTCGCCGCCATCCAGCAGGGTGTCCCAGGCAACCAAGGCTTCGATTCCGCCCCTGGCCGCGGCCGCCGCCAGGGCCACCGAAGCTCCCAGGCGGATGCCGACGAGACCCAGGGAACTCACTCCAGATTTCTCTTCAAGGGCCTGCAGTGCGCGCTCCACATCCTGGGCCCAATTCTCCAGGGACCAGTCTTCGTGATCGCCCATGGAATCGCCACAGCCCCGGAAATCGAACCGCAAGACCGGGAATCCCGCTTCGGAAAGCAGGCGGGCCAACAGGCGCAAGGAGCGATGAAACTGAATGGACTCCTGGCCATGGGGTGGACAGAGCACGAAACCGAGGGGATGGGCCTCGCCTTGGGGCGGGTGGTAGCAGGCAAACAGCTGAGTCGCCGCGGGCCCAATGTAGAAGGGCTCCAGCTCAGCCGACGCGGGGTGGTTGACCGCGCTCACGCAGTCCAGCCCTCCGCCCCCTGACGCCCGCCCAGTATGCGACGCACCCAGCCGCGCTTCTTGGGAGGCGGCGGATTGGCGATGCGCTCTTCGCACAGGCTCACCAGCTGACGCAGGGTGGGCAGGACTAGATCACCGGGATCCAATTCAACGCCCACCTGTCTTTTGACTTCGCTGATCACAGGCATGAGTAGCAAGGAGTGACCGCCGAGGTCGAAGAAATTGTCGTGCAACCCAACGCTCTCGACCTCAAGCACTTCGCTCCAAATAGCCGCCAGCTTGCGTTCCAAGTCACTGCCCGGCCGTGCGTTGAGGTCCAGTGCGGCGGCCGCACGCTCTTGCGGCTCCGGCAGGGCCTTGCGATCCACCTTACCGTGGGGTGTCAGAGGCAGGGCCTCCAGGAAGACCGTGATCGATGGGATCATGTAGGCCGGCAGCCGATCGGCCAGGGCGACCTTGAGGGTGTCAGTCGTCACATCGCCGGAACCGACGACCACGTAGGCCACCAGGCGCTGACGTCCGGGCGCGTCTTCACGCAGCAGAACAGCTGCATCTCGAACAGCTTCCAAGCGGCACAGAACGGCCTCGATCTCCTCCAATTCGATGCGGTAACCCCGGAACTTGACCTGGTTGTCGACCCGCCCGGCATACTCGATGTTGCCGTCGGGGCGGTAGAGGGCAAGGTCGCCACTCTTGTACATGCGCACGCCCGGATCGGAAGCGAAGGGGTCGCGTAGGAAGCGCTCCGTGGTCATTTCCGGCTGCCCAAAGTAGCCGTCCGCCAATCCCGCTCCGGCCAGGTGCAATTCTCCGACGACGCCAGCGGGTACGGGTTGGCCACGGTTGTCGAGGATGTAGGCGCGGGCGTTGCGGATAGGCTTGCCGATGGAGAGTTCGTCGTGCTCCAAGTCCGCTGCGGTGAGATCTGTGCTGGTGGCCACAACGGTGGCCTCGGTCGGGCCGTAGGTGTTCAGAACGCGCGGACCCGAGGGGTTGCAGCGCAGCCACTCAGCCAGGTGCTCGGGACGCGCCCGCTCCCCACCCAGGATGACTAGGCGAACGGTTGCCGGTAGGGACTGCTCGGCCTCCTCTAGGCCCTGCGTGATGACGTTCCAGTAGGCCGTGGGGAAATCGATCAGGGTAATGCCCCAGTCGGCACAAGCCTGCAGGAATGCATCCACCGAACCGATCATGGTTTCGTCGCGCAGGACCAAGGTGGCGCCACTGACGAGGGTCGGCAGGATCTCCTCGATGGCCGTATCGAAGCTGATGGAGGCGAACTGCAGCACGCGATCGGTGGTGGTCAGCTCAAACTCCTCGCAGCAGTGGGCCACGAAATTGGCCAAGGACCCGTGGCTCACCTGCACTCCCTTGGGCCGGCCCGTGGAGCCCGAGGTGTAGATCATGTAGGCGCCATCCACGGCTGCGATGTCCGTGTTCGGGGACGTGTCCACAGCGGCATTGACTTCTGGCCCCCCGAGAACGAGTCGCGGCACATGGGTCGCAGCGGCGGGTAGGCGTTCCTGAACCGAATCCCCGAGTAGCAGCAGTGAAACCTCGGAGTCCTCAAGCAAATCGGTCAGACGACCCGTGGGGTGGGCTGGATCCAGGGGCACGTAGGGACAGCCGGCCTTGAGCGCGCCGATCATGGCCGCCACCATCCAGGGATCGCGTTCCGTACACAGAGCGACGCGTTGCCCGGGTTGCACGCCGGCCTGGGCCAGAGCGTTGGCCACTTGATTGGCGCGGCGGTCCAACTCCGCGAAGGTCCAGGTGCTGGCGCCCGCAAGAATGGCGGTGGACGTTGGGGTAGCTTGGACCTGGCGTTCGAAGTCGGATGGGACTAGAGGCGTAGCTGCCGGATTGGCCGGTGGATTCCAATGCTGAACCACGCGCTCGTAGGCCTCCCCACTGAGCAAAGGCAGATCACAAAGTTTCCAATCCTGGCCTGCGGAAAGGGACTCGAGTAGGGAGCGCAAACACCCCAACATGGTCTCAATGGCGGCCGCACTGTAGCGCTTCAGATCGTAGGAAATTCCGAGCACCAATTCGTCGGCGGGGATGACCACCACCGCGGCGGGAGATCCGGGCGAACCGTGGTGCCCGCGCACCTCCTCCACGGTCAACTCGTCGTTCCAGCGGGTGCTGGTCAGGTCGCCGGTCCAGTTCTGGAAGACGACGACGGTCTCGAACATGGTCTTGGCGGCTGGGATGTCGCTCCAGGCTTTTACTTCCGCAAGCCCCACATGTTCGAAGGCTCGCTGCTCCACCTGGGATTTCTGAAAAGCCTGCAGCCACTGGACCAGGCTCTGATCGGGAACGACTTTGACGCGCGTGGGCAGGAGATTGACGAATAGACCAACGATGGACTCCACACCGTTGAGGGGCACAGAACGTCCCGAGACCACCGAGCCAAATACGGCGTCCTCCTGCCCCGTGTAGGTGCTGAGCATCAAAGCCCAGGCCCCTTGCACCAGGGTGTTCAGAGTGACTTCATTGCGCTTGCCGAACTCCTTCAGGGCGTCCGTTTTCTCGCGCGAAATCGTCAGCACCTGCCCGTCGAACTGGTCAACGGGCACGTGCAGGTCACTGGGTGCCTGGTCCACGCACAAGTGAGTTGCGCCTTGGTAGCCCTCCAACACCTTGCGCCAGTAGGCCTCGGCGATCTTGGGGTCTTGCTCCTGGACCCAAGTGATGTAGTCCCGATAGGGGCGGTGCTCGGCGAGTTGCAGGGTCTCGCCGGTGAAGGCGCAGCGATAGCGTTGCTGCACCTCCGCTTGCACATGGGCCGCCGACCAGCCCTCCATGAGTACGTGGTGAAAACTCCAGTGCAGGCGATAGACTCCAGGACCCACGTGGAACAGGTCCAGGCGCATCAGGGGCGGAGTTTCGAAATCGAAGCCCTTGACCCGATCCTCGTCCCGAAAGAGGTCCATGCGGTGCTCCAACTCCTCGCTGGGGCAATCAGTCCAGTCGTGGAAATCGATTGTGATCGGCACTTCGCCGTGGACGATCTGCAGGGGAGTCTTGATCTCGTCCCAATGAAACGACGTGCGCAGGATGGCGTGACGGTTGAGGGTCTCCTGCCAAGCCCGCTGCAACACATCTCGATCCACGCGACCCCGCAAGACGTAGTCGAGCTGGATCATGTACATACCGGAGTTGCCGGTAATCACGCTGTCGTACAGCAAGCCGTGCTGCATGGCTGACAGTTCGTAGATATCCTGGACGTTTTCCATGGGTCATTGACCGCGCTCTTCTACCACAGGGGGTCCGTGCCTAGAAACTCCGCCAGGCGGGCATTGTGTGGGGCGAAGTACTCTTCGAGCTTGCGCCTCACATGGGGTTCCAGGGGGTCGTAGGGAGCTGTGTTGATCTTGCGGAACTTGGCCGGAGCGTGGTACGGCAGGCCCAGGGCACCGAAAGCCTGGCGCAGGGTGGCCTCGGGCTCCTGGTAGAGGTCCTCGGTCCGCAGGACGAGCAGTTGCTCACGGGGAATCACATCGACCCACTGGGTGAGCTGATCCACGTAGATCCCGCGTGCCTTGTAGGAGTAGTTCATGAACGCGAAACCGTTCGTTTGATCGGGATTTTCCAGGCGTGCACGCTCCTCGGTAAGGCGTTCCTCTTCCGCGTCGATGGCCGCTTCAAATGAGAGGGTCTCTAAACCCGCGCGCAGGTTGTGGTTGTAGAAGGAGTAGGCCCGGTCCACGGGGTTACGCAGGATGGCGATCAGCTGCGCCTTGGGAATCAACCGACGCACGCGCTCGGGACATTCCCTGCGGTAGAGGTAGTCAGGCGTGGCCTCGCCCGTCAAGAGCGGCTGCCCGCGCAAGACCTTGGCGCCCATGCGCCCCAGCAGCGTGGGAAAAAACGACCGGTACCAATACTGACCGCGTCCGTGGTAGGCGTTGAAGTAGTAGATCTCCTTCTTCAGGGCCGGCGCGATGGCCGGGTGCTGAGTCATGTAGTCGTAGAGGGCGGTGGTCCCGCACTTCTTGGCTCCGATGACGACGAAATCCGGCAGCACGCGCAGCGGGCTCGTTAGGAAGCGCAGACCGTGACGCAGGGTGAACATCAACGATCCCGCCGGGTTCAGGTGCGACGTCAGCATGTAGCGTGCCCCTTCCACAAATTGCTTTGTTCCTTCTGGGCCCGTGATCTCCAACCAGACGCTGGATGTCTCGGATTCCGGACGCAACTCGAAACTCATGTTGGGGCTGCTGATGCGCCAATTTGCGATGAACGCGTTGAGCTTCTCATGCCACGCAGGTGTGTCGGGGTAACGCAATGCGTAGCCGTCCTCCATCTCCGCGGTCTCTGCGCACCCGGTAAGCACTGTCGCCGTGTTCTTCTGCCGCATGCGCAGGTTGGGCGGCCCGGCGGACGGGTTGGCGTCACTCGCCTTACTCATCACCGTCTCCAGCCGTGACAGTTTCGTGAACCACCTGACCGTCCTTCAGTTTCAGGCAGCGATCCGCATAGGATAGGTATCGATCGTCGTGCGTGATCACGAACACAGTTTTTCCACGCTTCTTCAGGTCCGGGAGAATCTGGGTGTAGAAAACCCTTCGGAATTCGGGGTCCTGATCGGCGGCCCACTCGTCAAAGACGTAGAACGGGCGATTTTCAAGATAGGCTCCCAGAAGTGCGAGGCGTCGCCGTTGGCCCTGTGATAGTTCGACCGTAGACAGCTTCCCGTTCTCCACATTTACCTTGTCAGCCAACTGCAAGTCCTTCAGGTACTTCGAAGCCTGCTGGTCCAAGTCCTGCGTGCCGTCTCCCATCAGGTCCGGGAACAGGTGGAAGTCGAAGAACACAACCGAGAACAGCTCTCGGAAGTGCTCTCGGTTGTCATCGCGGATGACCTCCCCATCCAGTCGCAATTCTCCATCCTCCAAGGGATAGAGGCTGGTGAGAACCTTGGCCAGTGTCGTCTTGCCACTGCCGTTGCCCCCGATCACGAACAAGATCTCGCCGGGGTGGAAGGTCAGGTCGATGGGCCCGACGGTGAACTCGCGGTCGTCCTCGTAGCTGGTGAAGCTGAACTTGCCCCCCACCAACTCCAGAGTTTCCCACACCAAGGGCTCAGCCGAACTCTGCGCTGGCTCTGGCCGTGACTGTGGAGCCAGCCCGATGGTTTCGATTTTCTGCAACGCCACGATGGCATTGCCCATCTCAGGCACAACGGCCATCAAGGTTCCCATGGGCCGATAGAGGAAGATCGACATCAGGATGTAGCCCGACAACTCGTCGACCGCTGCACCAGAGATGCGTGGCACGACGAAGATCAGCGCGCCTAGAACCACAAAGAACAAGAGGCGCGTCGTGCTCTCGGCCCCAATCAGCAATTTGCGTCCGGAGAGCGCCATTTCCCGCAGCCGCTCGAGCCCGCCCTTCATTTCGTCACCCATGAATGACGCGCGGCGCCGGCGATTGAGCTTGAGCTGCTTCACTCCGTCGTGCAGAGCCCTGAAATTGCGGAAGACACGATCGTAAAGATCCCGGCCCGCACGCATTTTGGCCAACGCACGCAGCAAGAACACCTTGTGGATTACGGTCCCTACAGCCGCGAACAACAAGACGACGATGAACGCCTTCCACGACAGGTAGGCCATGTAGGCCACACCAGCAGCGAGAGTCGTGACGTCGATGATTACTCGCGGGATGGCCGGTAGAACGCGTGCAAGGGTATTCACGTCCTCGGTCAAAGTGGCGTACAGGCGCGGTGCGCCAAGCTCTTCGATGCGCCGCAGGGGCGTGGCCAAAATGCGACCGCTCAGCTCCATGCGCAGGTCGACTACGGCTCGAAAGGCAAGGTTCAAGACCATGACCTGCCCGATCACACCGCTGCCGACAGCCAAGACAATCATGCCAACGAAGGCCCCGGCCCACAGCATGGAGTCAAACAGCTCCCCACCCCAAATGCGGTGCACCATGGCGATCAGGCCAGTCGAGCTGGCGCCGCTGATGATGCTGACCAGGACAGCCCAGCGCAGGCGCGACGCGTTGCTCTTCAGGAGGAATGCGAAGAGTTTCATCCGCCGCCTTCCGATCCAGAGTCCTTGCGACCGATTTTTGAGAGAAGCTTGTCGAGGCTTGCTTGGCTGACCCGTGCTCCGGGGAAGTCCGAAGGGGTGTGGCCGCCCGCGGTCGGATCCTTGCAGTGCTCAACCAACTCTTCCAGCGCGGCCATGATGCCGTCGAGTATCCTCTGAGCGCTAGCCTGCTCGTGGCGGTTCTCACTGTATGACAGTTCAAGCTGGAGTTTGCCCGCGTCAACAAAGGCGACCGACTCCAACAGGTGCGCGCGTTGCATTTGCGGGCTGCAGGCCTCGCCGCTGCGTTCTTCCAAGAGACGCATGCGCGTGCCCTGTTCGGACCCACCCTCGGACCCGAACTGTCCGAGGTACAGGAAGTTGATCTCGCGCTCAGGCAAGGCCGCGAGAGTTTCGCGCACAGCGCTTCCGCTCGAGAGATAGCGCAGCACGCCGAAACCAACTCCGTGATGGGGAATACGGCGCACCTGCTCCTTGACTTGCTTCAGGGCCTCCCCGGGTCCCGGGCAACCAGCGCTCGAGACCAGGGCAGGGTAGAGGGTCGTCAACCAACCCACGGTGCGCGAGAGGTCCACCCCTTCGACCACGTCTTCCCGCCCGTGACCTTCCAGGTCCACGAGCAGTTGGTTCACCCCTCGGCTTTTCTCCAGTCCTCGGACGAGCGCCGTGAGCAGGACCTCATCGACGCGAGTGCCGTAGACGCCGGGCACATCCTGCAACAGAGCACGGGTGGTGTCTGCGTCTAGCTCCGCACGCAGAGTGCGCGAGGAAGCACTGTCATTGGGTCCGCGATCGAAGTCGCTGCCAAGAGTGCTGGCATCGGACTGGGTCAAGCCGCTCCAGAACTCGCGTTCCTTGGCCGAGTCCCCGGAGTTCGCGTAGGCCTTCAAGCCCTCAGTCCAGTCCTGGAGGGATGTGGTCTTTGGAGGCAGGCTCAGTTTCTCGCCCGCACTCAGTTGACCCAAAACCGTCTGAAAGTCCTCCATGAGAACTCGCCAAGAAACCACGTCCACCACGAGGTGGTGCATGACCCACAGGAGTTCCGGAGACCTGTCCGGACCGTGCGTAAAGAGAGCGGCTTTCATTACCGGGCCCTCCTGCATTCTAAGGCTCCCATGCAACGCAGCAGCCCGCGACGCCACCACCTTGTCCCCCTCCGGTGCGCCCATGTTGACTAGATCGACGACCTCCAGGTCGCACCCGGTGGAATCGTCGGAGTGGCAAGCCGTCACCCGTTCGCCCGCCGAGCAGAACCGAGCCCGCAGCCCATCGTGATGCTCCACCACGGCGTTGAGTGCAGCTTGCACGTGTTGCGCCTCGGCCCCTAAGTGCAAATCAAAGAGCATGGGCAAGTTGAAGTGATCAGGATCCGGAATCCCTTGCTCGAAGAACCAATGCTGAATCGGTAGCAACTCCAGATCGCCCGTCACCTTGCCCTGCTCCACATCGCTTGCACTTTGGCTCACGGCTACGCCCGCAAGCCCGGCAATGGTCGGATGCTCAAAAATCTGGGCCGGCACGAGCTTGTAGCCCTGCTGAGCCACCTTGGAGACCACCTGCAGACCGATGACCGAATCCCCGCCCAACTCGAAGAAGTTGTCGTTGACGCCGATCTGCGCGATGCCGAGCACCTCTCCCCAGACGGCGACTAGAACTTGTTCAGCCGGAGTGCTGGGTGCTTGATAATCACTGGCCAGGTCTGGCCTCTCGTGCAGATCATCGGACTCGACGTCGAGGCCCGTTCCACCTTGCATGGCCCCAGCGATGCGTGCCTCCAAGTCGCCGGTAGACACGAGTAGCTGGGTGCCCGCCGGGAGGTTCAGCACGCGGCGCACGGCCTCTGCGCCTTCCGCGCGCTCCATGTAGAGGGACTCGCCGTCATCCTGCTCGTGTAGGAATTCGGGTTCCTTCCAGGTCAACCAGTGATCCCAGTTGACGCTCATCCACGGGGCGTCGCCGCCCCGGTTGTGTCGCGCTACGAAGGCATCCACAAAGTCGTGAGCGGCTACGTAGCCGACCATTCCGTAGACCCCCATGCAGGAAGCTAGAGAGGACTGGATCAGACAGAAGTCCAATGTCCTGCCCGCTAGGACGGCTTCCAAGGCTTCGAGTCCCGCGACCTTGGGGTGCAGTTGTTTTTGTACGGCTTCGCGCGTGGTGTCCTGCAATAGGGCCATGTCCTTGGCCGCACCCGCCGCATGGACGACCCCTGTGAGCGCTCCGAACTGGGCCTCGGCAATCTGCAGGGCTTCGCTCAGGCTGGAGGAATCCGTCACGTCTGCCTGCAGGACGTTGACCTCGCTGCCACCGTTCTCGAGCTCACGCAGAACGAGGATGGCATTGGATGTCTCGTCCCCATCGTCATGGGAGCCAACCCACTCGTCCCAGGCATGCCTACCGGGGAATGCCGTGCGACCGATCAGGGTCAATTTGGCCTGCGCGCCCGTCGCGAGGCAGCGCGCCACCTCAAGACCCACGGAACCCAAGCCACCCACGATCAATGTGTGGGCCGATGCCCGCAGAGGCTGAACATCATCGCCCCCTACTGGCACGGGCTCGTACCAGCGAACCCAACGGTGGGCTCCGCGGCAGACAACTAGCTCCTCATCTTCGTCGCGGGTCAGTTCGCTGGCTAGCGCCTCGGTTGTGCCCCCCGCGTCCCAATCGATTACACGGCAATGGGTCGCCTTGCATTCCTGCGAGATGGCGCGTGCCAGGCCGACAAGCGTGGCGCGTTCCGGTGACAGCTCCTCGTTGCCGAACACGTCTGCTGTCCCACGGGTCACAACAATCACATCCAAAGGCGAATCGCTGGCGAGTGCTTGTGTGAGGAACAGCACGCTGAGGAACCCGCGCTCCATGACTCCTTCATCGCTATCGTCGTCGCTCCACATGTGGAACACAGCGTCCGGACGACGCTCCTGATCCATGAGTGCGCCTGCCAGGGCGTCGTAGTCAGCCCGCTCACCCGCGCGCACTGTGAATCCGCCTCCGGCCTGCACGGCAAACGCCTCGCCCGCATCAACGGAGATGACTTCACATCCCATCTCCTCCAGTCGGTCTGACAAGGCCGTGGTTGCTTCGCCAGAGTGGGCGAAGAGCAGCACTCGGCCGGGCAGCGAGGGGACCTGGGTTTGCAGAGACCCGGTCCTGCGACGCCAGGAGCACTCATAGAACCAATCCGTGATGTCCTTGTTCTTGCCTCCCGCCCCTGCGACGGCTCCGCCTTCACCCGGCTCGATCCAGTAGCGCTTGCGTTGGAACGCGTACCCGGGAATAGCCAGTCGACGCCGCTGTGCGCCAGCATGGATCGCCTTCCAATCCAGCGGTACGCGCGCCAGCCAAAGTTGACCGAGGGCCTCATGCAGTGAATCCAAATCGGGAACCTCTTCCCGCGGATGCCGCATTGAGGCTTGGAACACACCTCGGCTTGCGCCCGAAGCCCGCTCGATCTTGCGCGCGATGCGAGTGGCCAGGGTGGAGAGGGTCGTACCGGGCCCCACTTCCAAACACACACGCTCGGGCTCCTCGAGCAGGGTGGTCATGCCATCCGCAAAGCGCACCGTGTGCCGTAGGTGACGTGCCCAGTATTCGGGGTCTGTGGCATCCTCTGACCGAATCCAGGTTCCGGTCAGCGTCGAGACGAAGGGCCGCGAGGGGGCTTGAGGGTTGGCCCTGCGCACTCGGTCGGCAAACTCTGCGAGGATGGGGTCCATCATCGCCGAGTGGAACGCGTGCGATGTATGCAACTCACGGGTTGCGACTCCCAAGCCTTCCAGAGTCTTCACCAAGTCCAGAACGGCCTCCCGCGGTCCGGAGACCACGCAGGATGAATGCTCATTGACTGCGGCCAGGGAAAGCTCAGCACTAAGGTGCGGCTTGAGTTCAGCCTCGGGCATGGAGACGGCCAACATGTCGCCAGCTGGCAAGTCCTGCATGAGCTTCCCGCGTGCTGCGACCAGGGCGATGGCATCTTCGAGGGAGAAGACGTCTGCCAAGGCGGCGGCCACGTACTCCCCGATGCTATGACCGATCATGGCTTGAGGCTCTACGCCCCACTCCATCCAGAGGCGGGCCAAGGCGAACTCGACCACAAACAACGCCGGCTGAGTCAGCCACGTCTGCTTGAGCTGCTCAGTTGCCTGATCCTCTGCACCCGGCGCGGGGAAGAGCAACTCCCGCAGGTCGAGGTCGAGATGTGTCTGAAGTAGCTCACAGCAACGATCAACCTGGGCTGCAAAGGCAGGTTGGCCTTCGTACAGCCCACGGCCCATGTTCACGTATTGGGCGCCCTGTCCGGGAAAGAGGAAAACTGCCGGGCGGTCGTGGGCCTCTTCCGTCCAATTGCGCTGATCCGCACTGCTGCCCAGCTTTCCACACAGATCAGAGACACTCGTAGCTCGTAGGCTGCGCCGCACCGTGAAGTCCTGGCGCCCGGTCTGCAGGGTCCAGGCCAAGTCCGGCAAAGAGAGGTCGTGATTCTGATCAAGGAACCCGCGCAGGCTTTCGCATGTGTCGTCGAGCGCCTTGGGAGTGCGCGCGGAGAGGACTACGAGTTGTTGATCATCGGCGGTCTGACTGTCGACGCTGGAGGGCGGTTGCTCCACGATCACGTGAGCGTTGGTGCCCCCGATTCCGAAGGAACTCACCCCGGCCCGACGGGGCCCTGCGCAATCCCAGGCTTCCAGCTCAGTCTGTACCCGGAACGGTGTACTGGGGAAGTCGATTCCTGGGTCAGGTTCGGCACAGTGCAGGCTGGGAGGCAACTCGGCGTGGTGCACGGCCAAGGCCGCCTTGATCAGGCCGGTCACACCAGCTGCTGAGTCCAGATGGCCCATGTTGGTCTTGATGGAGCCAATGCGACAGAAATCCGTGCGCTCGGTCTGCTCGCGGTAGGCAGCTGTGAGGGCTGCGATTTCGATCGGATCCCCGAGAGATGTGCCAGTGCCGTGGCTCTCGATGTAGCCGATACTCTCGGCCTGCACGTCGGCCATGGCCAGGGCGCTACGCACGACCTCCGTCTGACCGTCGACACTAGGCGCCGCGTAGCCCACCTTGTCCGCGCCGTCGTTGTTGATTGCCGAACCCTTGATCACCGCCAGGATGTTGTCCCCGGCTTCAATCGCATCTTCCAGGCGCCGTAGGGTGACGAGCGCCACACCGCTGCCTCCGATCGTGCCCTCGGCCTGGGCAGAGAAGGCACGACAATGGCCGTCAGGCGAGTAGATGCCCTGTTCCTGGTGGACATACCCGCGTCCCTGAGGAACGACGATGCCCACACCACCCGCGAGAGCCATGTCGCATTCCCCGGCCAGCAAGGACTGACAAGCCAAGTGCACGGCGACCAGGGATGAACTGCAGCTGGTCTGCACGTCGAAGGCCGGACCCTTCAGGCCCAGTTTGTACGAGACGCGGGTGGCCAAGAAGTCGTTGCCGTTGCCAAACAGCACCGGCAGAGACCCACGGTCCACTCTGGGGTTGGTCAGGAGGTTGCGAATGAAGTAGCCGCTTTGACTCACCCCCCCGAACACGCCAACGGGTCCAGGGCAACGGGACGGGTCGTAGCCCGCGCTCTCCAGACTGACCCATGCCTGTTCGAGGAACAGGCGCTGTTGCGGATCAGTCAACTCCGCCTCGCGCGGAGTCATGCCGAAAAAGCCCGCGTCGAAGAGGTCGATGTCGTCTAGCTTGGAGGCTGCGCGCACATAAGCGGGGTTCTCCAAATGCTTGGGGTCTTCCCCGGCCGCTAGCAGTTCCTCGTCGGTAAGCACGGAGATGCTCTCGACGCCCGCGCGCAAATTGGCCCACAGGCCGTCCACATCGCTCGCCCCCGGGAAACGACCCGCCATGCCGATGATCGCGATCTCGAATCCAGTCCACTGCCGGCTGTCGTCGGGTGCACTCATGGGTCAGGCTCCCCCTGAATCTTGGGAATCGCTGATGGCGTCCATGATGCTGGAGAGGTCGCTGGCGCTCCAGTCGAATTCGCTGAAGTCCGACGTGTCCAAGTCGCCTACGTCAGTGGCTAGGCAGTGGCGGATGATCGTCCTCAAGTGTGCAGAAAACTCAGTGGCCAGGGCTTGGATCGTGTCCCGCTTGTGCAGGTTTTCGCTGTACTCGAAGTCAAACTCGAGCTGGCCGGCGGAAACACGACCGTAGACCTCCAAGACAAAAATACGGGTGCCGTCAGGGCCCAGGGCTGGGCCAAACGACTCATCACAGTAGCCGAAGCGCGCGTCCTCGCCGAAGAGTTGATCGAACTGACCCAGATAATTGAATCCCACCAGCGGCTTGGGGAGAGCAGCGAGCTGGTCGCGCAAGTTCGCGTCCTTGGAAAGGTACCGCGCCAGCCCGTAGCTAAAGCCCTGACTCGGGATGTCCTTGAGCTGCCGTTTGGTGGACTGCAGCGCCGCGCCCGGATCAAATTCGCCAGGGCTGGGTCTCAAGAGCACTGGGTAGTCGCTCGTGAACCAACCGACCGTGCGCGACAGATCGACCTGAGCAGGGATCTCTTGACGCCCGTGACCCTCCAGGGTGAAGAGCACAGAAGGCCCCCCCATCCACGAAGCAAATGCCTGGGATAGGGCGGTCAGGAGAACATCGTTGATCTGTGTGTTGTAGGCGCGCGGGACCTCGCTCAGGAGTGAGCGGGTCAGGTCGGCATCGAGGCTCGTGCGCACGCGTTGGGCGGAGGCCTCCAAGTTGGCGCCGCCAGAGAAATCGATAGGTAGCTCGGTGATCGGTTCGCTGGCCAGATGCGACCAGAACTGGGCCTCCGCAGCTAGATCCGAGCTGTTGGCGTAGTCGGTCAAGCACTGTGACCAGCGCTGGAAGGAAGTGCTCTTGGTTTGCAATGCGATCGCCTCGCCCCGCTGCACCTGATCGAGGGCCTGTTCCAGATCCTCCAGCATGATGCGCCACGAGACCCCGTCGATCACTAGGTGATGCACAATCCACAGCAATCGATCGGCTTGACCATGGCCGCGCTGAACGAAGACCGCGCGCACGATAGGCCCATGGTTCAAGTCCAGAGCCGCTTGGTGGCGAGCCGCCAACTCTTCGAAGGCGGCAGGCTGCTCGTCCTGAGCTAGGCCGCTCAAGTCCTCTCGCACAAGCAGGTCGGCTCCCTGATCAATCTCAATGTGCTGAGTCCATTGACCCTCACGCTGAACGAATCGGCTGCGCAAGGCGTCATGGTGCAAGGCGAGGGCCTCAAGGGCTTGCCGTAGGTGCTCCGGATCCAACTCCCTGCGCAACTCGAGCAGGATCGGCATATTCCAGTACTGAGGACGCGGCAGATCCAGATCGAAGTACCAGTGCTGCACAGGGGTCAAGGGAACGTTTCCCTGGACCAGCCCTTGATCTTCTTGCGGTGCGGGCGCGGCGTCGAGATCCGCAACCGTCACGAGCTGTGCGATGGTTTGGTTCTCGAAGACCTGTCGCGGGGTGATCTTGATGCCCGCCTGATTTGCTTTCGACACGACCTGGATGCTGAGGATCGAGTCCCCACCCAGTTCGAAGAAATTGTCATTCACCCCCACACTGTCGATGCCTAGCACTTCAACCCAAATGTCTGCCAGCCCGCGTTCGGCCGCACTTTCGGGAGCTTCAAACTCGTTCTCCAGCTCGGGTCGCTCGCTTCCGGGTTCCGGCAGGGCTTTGCGATCGACCTTGCCGTTGGGTGTCCGCGGCATGTCGTCGAGGAATACGAATACGGCGGGCAGCATGAACTCCGGCAGGGACTTGAGCAGGAACTCGCGCAGCTCTGCCACGCTGGCTTCCTGGCCCGCCTCGAAGAAAACGTAGCCGATTAGCCGCTTCTCCTCGCCCAGGTCCGCCAAGGCCAACACGGCCGACTCCTTCACGGAGGGGTGGCGCACCAATGCCACTTCGATCTCTTCGAGCTCGATGCGGAAGCCGCGGATCTTGACCTGATTGTCCAGTCGGCCAAGGAACTCCATCTCGCCGTTCTCGCGAAAGCGCGCAAGGTCGCCAGACTTGTACAGGCGTTCTTCGTCCCCCAGGCGGAAGGGATTCTGGATGAAGCGCTCGGCCGTCAGTTCCGGCCGTCGCAAGTACTCGACGGCCAAGGCCGGACCACCAAAGTGCACTTCGCCGGGCAGGCCCATAGGACACGGGTTCAAGTGCTCATCGAGCACGTACATTTGCATGTTGTCGATGGGATCGCCGAGGGGCGCAATGGGCTCGGTCTGCTGCAGGCAGTCGTAGACCGAACTGAACACCGTGGTCTCGGTGGCTCCGTATTCGCTGTAGAGGCCTACGCCGGGCAGCAACTCACGGTGGCGATCAACCATCTTGAGAGGGCAGGCTTCACCCGCAACGATGGCTGCCCGCAAGCCCATGAGTTGTTCGGGTTTGCCCTGCTCAAGGATGTGCCGGTAGAAAGACGGCAGGGTGAGTAGGTGCGAGGCGCCGTGCTCAGCGATGTACTCCGGAATGCGCTCGATCTCCTTCTCGAGGCCCTCGGGCATGAGCAAGAGTGACCCCCCCCCGCACAGGCTCCAGAAGATTCCGACGACGGAACTATCAAAGGCGACTGACGAGAGGAGCAGGAAGGCTTCGGGGCAGTGCCCAAAGGCTTGCATGCGGGCGTTGTTTGAAATCACGAGCTTTTCGTGCGTGATCACAACGCCCTTGGGCTTGCCGGTCGAACCGGAGGTGTAGATCACGTAGACCAGGCTATCCGGTCCGGCTGCGCTGGCTGGAGCCGTCTCGGGGCAAGCGTCAAGCACTTCGCGGTCGCTGTCCATACACACGAGCTGCGCCGAACTAGCCTCGAACTGAGAAGCCAATCGGGATTGGGTCACAAGCACCGGAGCGTCCGTGTCGTCGATGATGAACCGAATGCGATCAGTGGGATAGGCCGGATCCACGGGCACGTAAGCGCCGCCCGCTTTGAGGATGCCAAGGATCGCAACGACCATGTCCAAGGAGCGATCGATGCACAGCGCCACCATCGTGTCGGGGCCCACGCCCAGGCTCTGCAGGTGATGACCCAGTTGATTGGCGCGAACATCGAGTTCGCCGTATGTCAGCACCTCACTGCCCTGCCTGACGGCAGTCGCATCAGGTGCACTCCGAGCGTGCTGCTCGAACCAATGATGAGCACACTGGCCCCTGGGGTAGTCTGCTTCTGAGTCGTTGAAATCAACGACGAGCTGCTGCCACTCCGCGGCACTGACGATCGGAAGCTGAGAAATGGGTGTGGACTGTGCAGCACAAGCATTGCCCAGCAGTGCTCGGAATTGGCCCATCAGTCGTTCGACCAATCCTGCGCTGAACCCAGAGGAGTCGTAGTGCAGTTGCAACTCGAAGCCATCCGTCTGCTCCTGAACGACAAGTTGGCAGCGCTGGGACTCAGCTTGGGCATGCTTCTCAAGGATGGAGAACTCTAGGCCACCAGCGGAGATCAACTCCTGCGCGCCGCGTGCTTCGAACCCAAAGGGCAAGCAATTCGGGAGGCTTAGGACCTGCGGATCGAGGCAATCTTGCCAGCCGCGGGCGCTTGAGAGGGAGCTCGACATCAACGGGATGAGACTCGCCAAACTGGGGTCGTCAGCCAAGTCCAGTGTGAGCGGCAGCGTACGGGCAAGGGGACCCAAGGGCTCCTCAAGTTCTTCGTAATCGCGAGCCGCAACCGTTACCCCAACCAGGACGTCCGTACTCAGGGTCATGCGCCACAAGAGACTGACCCATGAGGAGAGCAGAACGATATTGGGGTGAACGTTGTGTGACTGCGCGGCTTGCCTCACGAGGCTCGCTTCCTCTCCCGCCAGAACCCAATTGAAACAGCTTGGTCCCGATGCCCCGTCAGGATCAGTTTCCGACTGAAACGGTAGCTGTGCACCTGCGCCCTTGGAGTAATCCCGTTCGCACCAATAACTGCGCCCCGGTGCCGACTCAGGAGCGTCGTACAGTTCTCCCTGCCACTCGGCGATGTCCACGTACTGCATGGCATCGCCCTGTGCTTCCCGCCCGAGGCAGCGCTCGCCGTACGCCAGTCCAATCTCTCTCACCAAATTCGAGAGACTGGCCGCGTCGGTCGTCGCAGCGGGCAAGGTCAACACGAGTTCGTGCTTGTCTTCCGAAACGGCCCGCAATTCAGATTCCAGGCCCCAATCCTGGGGCGCCCCCGCAAGAGCCGGGCCCCCGCATTGCTCGTGTATGAGCTGCTGCCATTTGTCCTGCGACCCTTGGCTGAGGATTTCAGTGCGCAGGATTTCGAACTTGTCCACCACGTCCGCAAGGGCCTCTTCCAAGGCCTCCCGGTTCAACTTCCCGCGCAGGCTCACGCGACACCTGGCAGGCGCAACCGATCGGTGTCCACGGGCAGCGCCGCCCAGTAGGCGGCGCTGTTGAACGGACAGGGGGAATCCTTCGGAACCCATGGGAACGCGCGGCGGTGAGTAATCTACGGGGTTGAGGCGTCGCCCTAGGCTGAAGCCTCGGGGTTCGGGCGCAGGTCAAAGATGGCGCTGTAGGCAATGGGCATGTCGTGCTGAGCCTTGCAGATCCAGCCCGATTCCTCGAATAGCTCCTTCCACTCGGCGACGTTGGGAATGAACTGCCCCATCAGGTCGTGAGTAAACTCGAACCCGAGGGTAAAAATGGGCGTATCCCCGGGAACGGGTAGATCTGAACGATACGTGTCGCTGAACAGGAAGCGCTTGAGGTTCGGAAAGGAGGCCCGAATGGACTGGAACGCCCGCAGGCAGTTGGGCCGCGGCCAGAGGTCATGGCCCATGAAGAAGCAGAAGAGCACTTCCACGTCCTCGAACTCCGGCTGATAGACCAGGTTCTTCACATCAAAGTGCACAACCTGAACTCGATCGCCGAGGCCCGCTTTCTCGATTGAGCGCCGAGCCAGATCGACTGCGCCTTTGTTGACTTCGACGCCCACGCCCCGGAAATCCGGATTGGCTCGTGCGAGTCCCATCAGGCGTTCGGCGCTGCCGCAGCCCAAGTCTGCTGCGACGCTGAAGGGCTCTTCGTTCATCACCTTGGTGAAATAGGGGTCAACGTACTTCCCGCCGTAGTCCCTGCCTGACAGAGCGATGTACTTGCCGTCTCGGCCGATGCCGTCGGTGGTGCAGTTGTTCTCCTGCACGATCGTCCCGAGATTGTGCAAAAGGTGGCCGTATCCACGAATCAACCAGAGGAAGTAGCCCTTGTTGTCATAGGCGTCCTCAAACTCCTTGGCTGGCGTTGCAGTCTTGAGATCGTCTGAGACTGCGACAATGTCGAAGCGATGCAGCACGCGCAAAATAGAGGTGACCGACCAGACGCTGAGGTCGCGATCCTCGCAGAAAGCGGCGATGTCCGTGGAGCCCTGAGACTTGATCTCCTCAAGCAGACCCAGCTCGAAACTGGCCGTGATGGCCGACGCCCCGATCGAGGCGTTGAAGATGCGGGTGATTTCGTTGACCATGGTGCTGGGTTATCGGCAATTCGGGCTGCCGAGACTTGCTTGAAGGGGCCCTACTATGCCTAGGGGAGCGATTGATTAGCGGATTGGGCGGGCGAAAGCGTCTCCCTCCACCACCAGAATCTACCCCACCTGCCCGGAATCGCCATTCTCAGTGGTCTCCTTGCCGCTCTGAGCCGCAAGCGGGAAGAGAATACCACCTCAGGGGCCCTCCCAGAGGGGCCCAAGCAGGCTATCAGACCCAAGTCGCCCTCAAGCCTGGACGGTCGGATAGGTCCGAATGGGGCGCAGGGAGCACAGCCGCGCGATTTCCGCCTCGGCACGGGCAGCAGCGTCCGGGTCGACCTGGTATTCGCGATCTCCGCTTTGTTCCAGGTGGGTCAGTACGTCGTGAATGACCTCCACGCAGTCGGCCATGTCGCTGGGTTCCATTTCCCTGATTGCCAGGCCATTGGTGCCCAACCGGATTCCGCTGGTCACGAAGGGAGGCTTCTCATCGAAGGGGATGCGGTTCTTGTTCACCACGATGCCGCAGTCTTCGAGTGCTTTCTCGGCGTTCACGCCGGTGATGCCTTTCTGCATCACATCCACAACGACGATGTGGTTGTCTGTACCACCGGTGATGACGCGGTAGCCCCTAGCAATGAAAGCCGCCGCCAGAGCCTGTGACAGGTCCACAATGCGGCGCGCAACACGCCTGAACTCCTCACTGCCAACAAAGCCCATGCCGCGAGCTTTGGCGGCTATGGAACTCTGGTTGGGTGCTCCCTGGAAATAGGGAAACACACGGTTCTGGATTACTTGGGCAAGGGTCTTGTCCGGTTCATCATGAGCCGGCATGTCGTGGTCCTTGCCAATCATGATCAAGCCCCCACGGCCGCCAAAGAGCTGCTTGTGGGTACAAGTGGTGGTGAAATGTGCGTGATCGATCGGACTGGAGTGGATGCCTGCTGCCACCAGGCCAGCGATGTGCGTGATGTCAGCGAGGACATAGGCGCCGACTTCATCGGCAATCGCCCGGAATCGCGCCCAGTCAATATCACGCGCGTAGGCGGTGGTGCCGCAGATAATTAGCTTCGGCTTGTGCTCCAGGGCCAGGGCCCGAGCCTGGTCGTAGTCAAGGCGTTCGTTCTCATCGAGGCCGTAGCCCACCGCATCGAACACCTGTCCTGAAATCGAGGCCTTGCTGCCGTGGGTCAGGTGCCCGCCCGAATCGAGGTCCATGCCCAACAGCGTGTCACCAGGCTTGAGGGTGCTGAACATCACGACTTCGTTGGCCGAGCTCGCGGTCATCGGCTGGACGTTTGCGAATTGCGCGCCGAAGACTGCCTTCACGCGGTCAATAGCGAGCTGTTCGATCTCGTCGATGTGACGGCAGCCGGCATGAAAGCGCCGACCGGGGTATCCCTCGGCCGTGACATTCATGGAAGTCATCGCCTCACAGATCAAGGAAGATGGGTCGGCAATGCTTGAGCTGGCCACCATGGTCAAGACGTTGGACTGGCGCCGATACTCGTTGTCGAGGATCGTATATAGCTCGGGATCGACTCGTTCGAGGCGCTCGACCGCGGCCTCAACGAAGCGTGCCAGGTTGGATTTGGGAGATGAATCAGTCATGGGGGGATCACCTACTGGGCTGCGTCCTCTTCCATGAGGGCGGCTACTTCTTCGTCGGACAAATCACCAATCGACTCGAGGATCAAGCAGACTTCTTCGGCATCCACTCCCTCCTTGGCACCTAAATCCGTGAGTCGATCGCTCAGCTGTTCCACGCTGGGATATTGGAAGATATCGGCCAAGGCGAGCTGGAACGGGAAGATCTGGTTGAGCCGGGTTTGGATCAACACCGCTAACAGGGAGTGCCCCCCCAGCTCAAAGAAGCTGTCGCGGATCCCAACTCGATCGAAGGAAAGCACCTCGACCCATACTCCGGCCACGGTCCTCTGCAACGCGTTCTGGGGCGCGGTGAACTCCGCTTCCACTTCAGGTCGAGAGGTGTCGGGCGCGGGTAGGCGCTTGCGGTCCACCTTGCCGTTGGGCGAGAGAGGCAGCTCGTCAAGGGGCACGTAGAGCGGCGGGACCATGTATTCGGGCAATTGCTCGGTCAGTGCCTGGCGCAACGCGGGACCCAGTTTGCGTGAGAGCTTCCCGAGCATGGGGTTGTTGGCGAAATCTCGAGGCTGTGAGTCCCTGTCGACGTCCAGGCCAGTCTCGTCCGGAAAGAGCAGGCGCGCCCCGTGGCCGGGTCGAGCGTAAGCGACGTCGAAGTCACCAGAGGCCAGGTCCGAGGAGAAGCGCACGTCGACTTCCAGCCCCAAGGCCTCACCGAGAGCCCAGAATTCCTCCGGGTTGAACCCGGGATCCGCCTGCCCAGCCAGCTCGATTTGCGATCGCAGTGAACCGGCGTCCGGGCATTCGACCCCACCGGCGAGTCCCTCAGCGCACCGAATCGCATCGAGCACGCGCGCGTTGGGCACGCCGCGCAGGCAAAGCAGCTCCGTCTCCGCCCCCTCTTCGAGCCGGACACGCAGAGACTGCAAGTCGAGACCCTGGTCTCGCCAGTCGAGCCAGACAGCCTCGGACCCATGACGCACCTCCTCCTCGCCCACATACAAGGTCACGTCGTAGCGGAAGGCATTGAGCTCGTTGGTGAATGAGCCGCGCTTGAGCTGGATCTGCACAGCCCCGATCTTGGGCAAGCGTGACTTCAGCCAAGCGAAGAAACGCGGATCGATCACGAGTTCTTCTTCGTGCCGCAGGAGCCGACGGACGCGAGCTCCGAGGGCCTCCAGTGAAAGGTCATCGGGCGCCTGAAACAGCTGAACTGAGCTCTGATAGGCATCCAACATCGGTAGCCCACGTACATCTCCTAGGAAGATGGTGCCACCCGGAGCGACGGCCTCCAGGGAGCCCTCAACGACCTCCATCAGGTAGTCCATGCTCGGGAAGTCGAGGATGATCGAGTTCAGCACGACGCAATCGAGACTGTTGGGTTCCACACCCTCGAAGTCGTCCGCCCAGCGCCTGGCAAGCTCGACCTGCGGCAAGCCCAAGGGCTCCCGGTGCCGTGCGACGTAATCGAGAGCCACCTTGGAGAAGTCCGTACCCACGTAGCGCTCGCAGCCCGGGGCGATGCGGAACAGGAGCAGCCCCATGCCGCAGCCGATCTCCAGCACGCGCCGCGGCTGACCCCGTTGAATCCGCTCGACCGTCTGCTCCACCCAATTGCGCATTTGCTCTGGAGGCAGGGGAGCATTGGTATAAGAGGAGTCCCAGCTGACGATGTTGAACGTCGGGTCTTCCAGGTCGGCGTTGGCCTGAGCTGTGTACGCGTGGTCGTAGACCGCCTCCCACTGTTCAACCTGCTCCGACCCCAAGTCTGAGGACTCCTCCTCCGGCCCCTGCCACTCAGAGTCCTGCACCACGTAGGCGACGAGAACTTTCTCACCAGTGCTGTCCTCGCGGGTCACGACGACGCCCTCGCGCACCGCCGGGTGGGCGTTCAGGCGTGCCTCGATCTCCCCCAGCTCGATGCGGTAGCCTCGGATCTTGACCTGGTTATCGACGCGCCCGATCAACTCCAGATTGCCGTCCTCCATCCAGCGCGCCAGGTCGCCGGTGCGGTACATGCGGTGTTCGGCACCGGCAATGAAAGGGTTGTCCAGGAAGCGCTCAGCGGTCAACTCGGGCCGCTCAAAGTAGCCCCGCCCCACACCGATCCCACCCAAGTAGAGTTCGCCAGGAACACCGATGGGAAGTGGCTTTAGCCCCTCATCCAACACGTAGGCCAGTTGATTGGCCATCGGCTCCCCGTAGGGAATACTCGTCCAAGCCGGATCCACTGTTTGCACTTCAAAGATCGTGCTGTCCATGGAGCACTCAGTCGCCCCGCCCATGCTGATGACCTGCACGCCTTCGACGAGTGCCCGCAGTCGATCGGGCAAGTTGACCGGGATCCAGTCTCCCCCAAGCAGTACGAGACGCAGACTCTTGGGTGCTCGATCCGGGTGCACCTCCAGGTAGTCGACTAGCATCTTCAGCATGGCTGGCGCGGTGTGCCAAACAGTCACCTCCCGCGCACTCATCAATTCCGCCCAATGAGCCGGATCCTGCAGGCCATCGGGCTGAGGCATGACGATCGTGGCACCGGCGGCCAACGTTCCGAACACGTCGTAGGCGCACATGTCAAAGGACAGTGAAGCGAGGGCAATCAGGCCGTCTCCCTCCCCCACCGCGAAGCGGCGATTGAAATCCAGGAAGTTGTTCACGCGGCCTTGGTGATTGAGCATCACGCCCTTGGGTGCGCCCGTGGAGCCGGATGTGTAGATCACGTAGGCCAGGCTCTGACTGTCTGCACCGGACTCTAGGGCTGAAGCCTCGAGCCCGTCAAAATTCGCGCTCTCATCGAGCAAAACCACGACTGCATCACTCTCAGGCAAGCCCTCGGCCAAGTGGGACTGGGTCAGGATCAAGCCCACCCGACTGTCCTGGATCATGTACTCGAGGCGCTCGACAGGATAGGCGGGATCCATGGGCACATAGGCACCTCCGGCCTTGGCCAATCCTACGAGGCCGACGACGAGCTCAAGGCCGCGCTCAACGCTGATTCCCACCATGACCTCGGGTCCAACTCCCAAGCCGGCGAGGTGTCGAGCGACCTGATTTGAGCGAGCATCGAGCTCGCGATAGGTGAGGCTCTGCTCCCCGAAGGTCACCGCAACCGCATCGGGAACTGACTGGGCGCGCTGCTCGAACAAGCCATGAAGAGTCGCCTCGAGCGGGAAATCGATGCCCTTGTCGTTCCACGTGACGAGGATCTGCTCGCGCTCTGCGTCCGTCAGCAGTTGCGCATCAAGAACGCCCCTCTCAGGGTCGGCAACCAAGCTCTCGAGCAAGGTCACAAAGTGACCGCCCATGCGCTCCATGGAACGCTGGTCGAACAGGTCTGCATTGAAGGTCAGGTGGGGATCACCAGCGTCCCCTAAATCGAAGATGAGATCCAACCCCGCACAGGAGGATGGCAGAGCCCCACCCGGCTCAAGTGCGACGAGCACCTGGAACAGGGCGCCCGGTCCGTCGAGGCCGACTTCGGTGAGAATCTGCTCTAGGGATGCCGGAGCGGCCTCATCGATTTGCAAGAGAGCCGTTCGAACCCGACCGAGCATCCCGCCAATGTCTGGATTCCCCCCGAGGTTCATGCGCAGGGGTACGACACCCGATGATCTCCCTAGCCCCAACACGACGTCGTCCTGACCACAGGTCCGACGCAACAGGGCCAGCACCCCGCACAGCAGTACGTCTTCGGGACAGGCTTTCTTGGAGGTGGCGAGAGCCTTCAAGCTCTGGACGAGTTCGGGATCCAGGCCGAGGACCAGCCGCCCAGACCGATAAGTCTGCTCGGGTGCGCGCGCTGTGCTCGTGGGAAGCTCCAAGGCTGGCGGATGGCCGGCTAGGGTCCTGGCCCAGAAAGAGACAGCTGAGGAGGGTGTATCGGAAGCGGTCATGGTCACGAGAGAGGAACAGCTAGACCCTATCCCAGCCCGGCGGGACAAGCATCTCAACACGACCTGATTCCGTAACGTAAACGGTGTCTGGTTCCCGTAATGACCCTGCAGACGGCGTCCTGTCCGGGGTAGGCTTGCGGCCCGCTACCATCCCAACCGCATTCCATGTCATCCAACCACCACATCGCCGGGTCCTCAATTCGGGTTCTCTTGTTGCCGATCCTAGCCCTGCTGGCGGGTTGTGCCGAGGAGCACTCACCGCCTCGACCGAACATCGTCATCTACCTCGTGGACACGTTGCGTCAAGACCATCTGGGGTTGTACGGCTACGAGCGCGAGACGAGCCCCAGTATCGATGCCTTGGCGAGGGACTCGATCGTTTTTAAGCAGGCCTACGCAACAAGCGCGTGGACCAAGGCCTCCACCGCCTCCCTGATGACAGGGCTGCATCCTCGCCAGCACGGTGCTACGTCCCGTGCAAGTCCCCTTTCGCCCCAGGCCGATCTACTGAGTGAACGCCTGGGGCCCATGGGTTACTACCGCGCCGGAATCGTGACGAACCCATTCGCTTCTGGGCACTGGGGCTTCGACCGAGGCTATGACCTCTTTGAAGACCTGGGCGAAGGGCTCGAGAACATTGGCGCATGGCAGATGATCCCCGCTGAACAGGTCAATCAACGCGCTTTCGAGGTTCTTGATGGGCGGCCCGTGGATAGACCGTTCTTCTTATACCTTCATACGATCGACCCGCACGGGCCGAATAACCCGATTGAGCCCTACGACACGTTGTTCACGGACAACCCGAGGCCACCCGGGGTTGCGAGCCTCCTTCCCATGCGGCCCCAGCCGCTCAGACTCCAGAACACGGTCGCCCTCTACGACAGCGAAATCCGGTACTCCGACGACAAGTTCGGCGAGTTCATCAAAGGGCTGAAGGATCGCGGGCTCTACGACAATACGGTTATCTGGTTCGTGAGCGACCACGGCGAGGAGCACCTCGACCACGGACGGGGCGGCCATGGCACGCAGATATTCAATGAAGTTGTTGAAGTCCCCCTGATCCTCAAGCTTGCTGACCAGGATCAAGCGGGTCAGGTCATCGATACTCCCGTATCCCTGGTGGATGTTGTCGTCACCCAACTGAACATGCTTGAGCAGCACGCGCCAGAGACTCTTGCTGGGCGCAACCTGCTCGACCTGATCGACTCGGAATCCGATATCGCACCCATTTTCTTGGACTTGAATCTGGTAGCTGGAAGTCAGCAAACGCTGCACGTGTCAAAGGGCATCGTGTTAGGAGACTACAAGTACTTCGAGGAGCTAGCTCCCACGGCAGAGAAATACCTCTTCAACCTCAGGCAAGACCCGGGGGAGACCAAGAACCTCATTGACGAACAACCCGACAAGGCTGCTGAGTTGGAAATCCTCCTCAAGGTCCAGAGGTCATCCGAGCTCTCCGGATTGATCGTCCAGGGAATCGGGAGCAAGGCCACAAAGGGAGTTGATTGGAGCCTCAGCCTGGAAACTGATGGGCAGTTCATCGAAGTCTCCCCTATCGATCTTGAGCCGACAGATTCATTTGAGTACGAGCCCGGGGGCAACAAGCTGACGATTCAGTGCGACCTGACTCCTGGCAACGACTTCGTGGTCACCAAGGGACGTCTCCAGGATTCAGACTCATTCGCGATCCGAGTCGACCCACCGGATGCGAAAGTTTTTATCCGGAGCAATCAATTCGGACGGTCAGCACGGATGCCCGTGTTCCTGGGCCCGAACCGGACGAAGACCTCGGCGCCGGTGGAGTTCACCGCCAACCGGGAAGACCTGAAGATGGAGCAATTGTCCACCCTCTTCACGGAGGCAGAGCGAGACCCGCGTGGGTCCGACAACCTCGTCAGCATTCCACCTGGGGTCTATGTCGTACGGCTTCCTGATGCCAGTGCCGGGGAGATCGACATGCCTGAGGAGATGATTGAGCGCCTCAAGGCGCTCGGCTACATGTAGGGGGTCTGCGCATCTGAGCGAATGAGAATTTTGCTCAGGCGGGCTATGATTCACGTGAGGCGCCCCTGGCACGCCTCGCCCAGATTCTCACCTACTGGGCGGACTGAAGCCGCCCGAGGAATTGCGCGATGAAGTTGATCAAGATACCCGCAGCGTGTTTCATGCTCTCCCTGTGGACCCCGGCCACTCTGGGCTTCCAGGTTGGGATCGGGAACCCTGCTCGCGTCAAGGGCAATCCGAACTGTGTTGCGGTTGGGGAGAGGAAGATCAAGCCAGCGGACCTCGCCCAAAAAGACATCTACGGGGCCGCCATGGCTGTGGATGGCAACGTGGCCCTCGTGGCCTCCGAGTGGGATGACGACAAGGGCAAGGACTCAGGCGCGGTCTTCGTATACCGCTGCAATGGGCGTCAGTGGATCGAGGAGCAGAAGCTGATCCCAAGTGACGGACAAGCGGGAGACAACTTCGGGCGCTCACTCGAACTGGATGGCAACCTGGCCGTTGTGGGAACCCACTGGGACGATGACCGGGGCGCCCAAAGCGGGTCGGTCTATGTCTGGCGTTACAACGGAAACTCTTGGATCCAAGAGCAGAAGTTGCTGGCCAGCGACGGCCAGGCCGACGACCGCTTGGGAAATTCCGTTTCCGTTGATGGCGACGTGGTTGTCGCGGGTGCCTGGAAAGAAGACGCCGGTGGCAAGGACGCGGGGGCTGCCTACGTCTATCGGTTCAACGGATTGGACTGGGTCCAAGAACAGAAGCTGCGGCCTGCGGGACTGGACCCTTCTGACGGGTTCGGAAGGCACGTCAGCGTGAGTAATGGCGTCATCGCAGTGGGTGCATGGCAAGACGACGACGGGGCTTCCAATGCGGGGGCCGTCTACCTCTTCCGCCATAATGGATCCCAGTGGGTTCAAGAGCAGAAGCTGGTCGCGTCGGACGCGGCAGCCAACAGTTTTTTGGGTTGGTCGGTCTATCTCGACGGGCGCACGGTCGCGGCCGGAGCCTATGGCAACGACGCCAAGGGCACACAATCCGGCGCGGCCTATGTCTGGCGCCACGACGGATTGACCTGGACCGACGAAAACAAGATCGTGCCCAGTGATGGCAAGGCCTACGATTTTTTCGGGTTCTCGATCGCACTCGACGGAGACAACTTGGCCGTGGGCGCCTCAGTCAAGCTCACCGAATTCTTGGGACCCGGAGCGGTCTATCTCTATCGATATCGGAACAACAATTGGACTCTGTTCCGCAAGGTCGAGCCCTCCGATGGTGCGCCTCAAGATACCTTTGGCTTTCACGTGGCTCTAAAGGGAAAGCTGTTGGTAACCGGGTCCTGGCGAGACGATGATGCGGGTGCCGACTCCGGCTCGGCCTACCTGTATACCTTCCCGGACCTGTAGCGCTTGCTGCGCTCCTGCCCCAGTTCCTAGCGCATGCCCCAGCCGAGCGGACCCGATCAGCCATCCCAGCAAGGACTGTCGCCTGCGCGACGCGCACTGCTGGCGAAGATGCTCAAGAAGAAGGGCATGGCCGCCCCTGGGAGGGAGGAGTCAATCCCGCGCCGGACGAACACGGGTCCCGCCCCGCTGAGCTTTGCCCAGGAGGCCCTCTGGTTCCTCGATCAACTCGAACCCAACGAGGCCCGCAGCAACCAGCCTGGAGCGGTTCGCCTGAGCGGCGAACTCGACCTGAACGCGCTGGAGAGGACTCTGGGCGAGATCATCGCACGGCACGACCCCCTGCGCATGAGTATCGAGACCCGCGACGGACGCCCCTACCAAGTGCTCCCCCCTCGCGACCCCTTTCGACTTCAAGTCTCGGATCTCTCCGACCGCCCCATCGAAGAGGCAGAGCAAGAAGCCACCCGCCTGGCGACCGAAGACGCGCATAAGCCGTTCGATCTGTCCCGCGGCCCACTGTTCAGGACTTTTCTGATGCGCCTGGCTGAGGACGAACACATCCTCGTGCTGAACTTCCACCACATCGCCACCGATGGGTGGTCAATGGGAGTGTTCACGGACGAGTTCAAGGCACTCTATCGCGCCCACCAAGCAGGAAAGCCATCCTCACTCGACGAGCTCCCCATTCAGATGGGAGATTTTGCGGCATGGCAACGTGACACTCTGCAGGGTGCCAAGCTCGAGGAACACTTGGCCTATTGGCGCTCCCAGCTATCCGGTGAACTGGTCAGTGCGGAGGTTCCTACAGATCATCCGCGCCCTCCGGTTCAGTCGTTCAAAGGGCGGCATGCAGCAATTCGCGTCCCGAAGGACTTGAGCGCGCGGCTCCGCAAGCTCTCGCAACAGCAAGGGGTGACGCTGTTCATGACGTTGAATGCAGCATTCCTCGCACTGTTGCACGAGAGGAGCAAGCAAACGGACATGCTCATTGGGTCGGCAGTGGCCCACAGGAATCGGAGCGAGCTCGAGGGACTGATCGGGTTCCTTGTCAACATGCTCGCCCTGCGAACGGACCTATCCGGCGATCCAGGTTTTGATGAACTCCTGCGACGGGTTCGAGAAACGACAATCGGGGCGTGGTCTCACCAGGACTTGCCCTTGACGCAAATCCTCGCCCAGGTTCAGCCGGGCCGTGATCTGGGTCGCAACCCACTCTTTCAAGTGCAGTTCTCCCTTCTGACCCCCGACCGCAATCCGGCCGTTTACGGATACGGATTGGAGATGGGACAGATCGAGACGATTGAACTACCCGGGCTCGTGATGACACCCGTGCAGGTGAAGTTTGACAACGCTCGATACGACATCGCCATCTTTTTGTGGGACATGCCGGACGGCATCGAAGGGACACTTGAGTACAGTCGCGACCTGTTCGAGCACGCCACGATGGAACGATTCGTGGCCCGCTACCTGACAATCCTGAGCAGCGTGCTGGACAATCCGCAGATTCGACTACAAGAACTCGTCTTGAGCCTGCAGGAATCCGACTCCACGGCCGAACAAGAAGCTGCCATGAACCTCAAGCAATCTACGCAAGCCAAGCTCAAGGGGCTGCGCAAGCGATCGGGGCGCCGTCGCAATAACCCTGAGGGTCCGCAGTGAGCGAATTCAAATCTACATACGACCCAGGCGTCCAGGTTTCGATGGAGGATGTCCTGTGCCTGCATCGCAACGAGAACCTCCTTGTCGGACGCGACTGGGCCGTAGATGCAGCTCGCGACTTGATTGAACAGGCGGCAATCTCGTCCTACCCGGATGCCACATGCTTGCCCCTCCGAACGGCGATCGCCGAGCTGTATGGAGTCTCCGCCGAGAGCGTTTTTCTCGGCAACGGCGCCGACGAAGTGCTATCCGATCTGTTCGGAGTCCTGCATGACTCGTACGACTGCATGCACGTTCTCGATGTGCGTTTCAAAGTCTATGACTTGCTCGCTGAACGCCTCGGCTTTACGCAACAAATCCTGCCCGGCAACGCCTTTGAGACAGGCCATCTAGACACATCAGGATTCAAAGGCCTAGCCGTCGTGGATTCGCCTAATGCGATCACCGGCCGAAGCATGCCCACCGAAGAGTTAATGCAACTCGCAGCCAGCGAAGACTCCTTCGTTATTTGGGACAACGTCTACGGCGAGTATGGCCACGACACCATTCCCTGTCCGCTGCCTCAGAACATGGCCTTCGTCCGGAGCTTCTCGAAGTTCTACGGAATGGCCGGGCTGCGCCTTGGCTACTGCATCGCCAATGAAAAACTGATCGCCCGAATGCTTGCGCAAAAGGACGTCTTCAACGTCAATGCGTTAGCCCAGGTCATGGCCTTGGAGGCCATCCGGCGTCAGTCTTCGTTCGAAGATCTGCGTGACGAGCTGGTGGCCAACCGAACTCGCTTGGTGGAGGGATTGGAGCAGCTTGGCTTCAGTGTATTGCCCTCCAACTCGGTCGGCGTCCTGGCCACCCACTCAAATCACCCGGGTGCGTCCATCCAAGCCGCCCTGCTGGAGAAAAAAATCGCCGTTCGCCGATTCGACGACGAGCGAATTCGTGACTACGTCCGCATCACGGTCGCACCGATGGAGCAAATCGAGCACTTCCTGAAGACTCTCTCGGACTGCTTGAAGAGTCTCTAGAGCTGGCGAAGAGCGGCCAGAATCGAGCGCGTCGCGTGGCTCTTATTGAGGGTGTAGAAGTGCAAGCCTGGCGCCCCAGACTCCAGCAACTCACGGCATTGAGTTATGGCGTGCTCGATTCCCGTTGCCATGACAGCAGCTTCGTCGTCACCGCAGCGTTGCAACCGCGCCCGCAGCGGCTCCGGCAGCTCGGCACCACACATCTTCGTGAAGCGCTCGATCTGTCCCAGGTTGGTGATGGGCATGATGCCGGGGACGATGGGCACGTCGATACCCGCCGCGCGTGCCCGCTCAGCGAATCGCACATACCGCTCCGGATCGAAAAACAGCTGCGTGGTCAGAAAGCCAGCGCCGCTTTGCACCTTGGCGCGGGTCCACTGCAAGTCATCCGCCGAGCTTGCTGCCTCGGGATGCACCTCCGGATAGCAAGCAGCTCCGAGTGAGAGGTCAAACTCCTCGCTCAGGAACTCGAGGAGCTCGTTGGCATGCGAAAACCCGTCAGCAGGAGGCTGCCAACTGTCCTCCATTTCAGGTGGATCCCCCCTCAGTGCCAGCACGTTTTCTACGCCCGATTGAATCAATCGGGTCACGTTGGCCGAAATGTCGGCCCGGCTGGCCGCCACACATGTCTGGTGTGCCATGCCGGTGATGCCCAATTCGTTCTGAATGCGCGTCACGACACCGTGGGTTTGGTCACGCGTGCTTCCACCCGCACCGTAGGTCACGGACACGTAGTCTGGTTCGACGGCCGACTTCAAGTCGGCCATGGTCTCCATTAACTTGCTTTCGCCCGCCTCGGTCTTGGGAGGAAAAAACTCAAAGCTGAAGATGGGGCGACCCTGCCCATAAAGGTCCACAATCCTCATTGCTTGGTGCCCGCGTTCTCGACGCCTTCCTCAAGGAGTTCAGCAAACTTGTCACGGAAGATCGCGGGAATCTCGACCGACTTCATGTTGCCAAGGTCGATGCACGCAGTGATCTGTTGCGCTTCGAGGCAAATGGTCTGCCCAAGGCGAAAAACGTAGCGCAGGCCAAGGGATGCCCGACCCAGTTTGTAGCAGCTGACGCTCACGATAGGCCGATCCCCGAATCGCAATGGTGATTTGAAATCGACGCTCGAATGCACCAGAGGGAAACCGAGGTTCCTCTCCATCAGCAGGTGGTAGTAGCGCTGCCCTACGTGCTTCTCCCACAACTCCTCGAAGACGTCATGAAGGTAATCGTAGATGCGAGGAAAATAGACGATCCCCGCGGGGTCCACGTGGCCAAAGCGAACCTGCAGCACAGTGTTGTAGGGCATCATGATGTGCCGCCGAACAATTGGGGCCAAGTCTCTTCAACGCTCGTGACGATCATGGTGGCAAGCTGCTTAATGTGGGCTTCACCCTCAGCCGCACTGGCCTCCGCCGGCGCACCACAATAGGCCTGGTCCGCACCACACTCCTGAAAGCTCTTGGCTCCCTCGCGAATCCGACCCACGAGCCCGATTTCGACGGGCTCCAGTCGAACGCGCTCATCTTCCCGCACACCCTCGGGATCCGCCTTCAGAACGATGCTTGATTCGTAGCGACCCGCATGACAATCCCCACCGGCGAACTCGTCACCCAAGGTCTGCGCCCAGCGGCGACGGGTATTGTCGGGAAATATCACCTGGGCTGACCCCTTCTTCTCTTGCTGGTAGTCCAGGGGCAAGCCGCGCAGGACTTCAATGTGCCCGGGCTCGAGGTGCCCGTTGGAGAACACGATGTACCTGACACCCATCTCCTCGAGACTCTCGACGATGTCCTCCAACAGAGACCAAAGGGTGCCAGGACGCAACGTGACCGTGCCTGCAAAGCCGTGCGTCCAGTGAGTCACGCCGTAGGGCACGGCCGGAAGCACGGCCGTCCTGACGCCACGAGCCTCAAGCATCGTGGAGGCCAGCTGCGTTTGGGCCAGAGCGATCGTCACGTCCGTATCCAGGGGTAGATGCGGACCGTGTGGCTCGGTGCTGCCGATCGGAACAATGGCGACGGTGTCAGGCCCAAGGAGTTCTTGGGCTTCGGGCCAGGTCTGCTTGGCAAGTTCGGGCATGGTGCGGGAATTCTACCCATCTCCGGAGCCGGCGGCGATCGCTGCGGTCAGGTTGCCCGTACCGGGCCCGTCGACTTCAGCAGCTTGCGGTTGACCTTGCCTCGGTCATTCTTCGGGAGATCGTCGCACCACTCAAACCAGCGGGGGTACTTGTAGGGCGCCAAGCGCTCTTTCACATGGGCTTTGAGGTCGACGGCCAGGGCCGTGTCGCCGTTGAACCCACCCGCCAAGACGACGAAAGCCTGCGGTTTGACAAGATCGTCCGTATCGGCGCGGCCAATGACGCAGACCTCGTCCACAGCGGGGTGAGTGAGCAGGGCATTCTCGATTTCCAAGGGAGAGACCCAGATTCCACTCACCTTCAGCAGGTCGTCATCGCGGCCCACGTATTGATAGTAGCCCTCCCCGTCAACGCGGAAAATGTCTGCTGTAGTGCAGGCATCCGCTTGGAAAGTCTCGTGCGACTTGGCCTTGTCTCCCCAGTAGCAAAGCGCAGTCGACCCTCCCCGAATGCGGAGCCGGCCAGGCTCCCCGGTTGGAACCTGCTTGCCATCCGGACCGATGATCTCCGCCGTGTACCCCGGAACGGGGGTGCCGAGACTACCGATTCGCACATCCCCCACACGGTTGGAGATGTAGATGTGGAACATCTCTGCCGATCCGATTCCGTCCAGGATCTCGACACCTGTGCGCTCCAACCACTGCTCGTACAAGCTCGCCGGCAGTGCCTCGCCTGCGGACAGGCAAACGCGCAGACACGACAGGTCGACCTGATCGCAGCGCTCGGACCTCAACATGTTGTTGATCAGTGTCGGAACGGCCGTCAGGAAGGACGGGTGATACTTCTCGATCAGATCAAACAGAGCGTCAGGGGTGGAGCGTTCGGGGAAGAGGATGACTGTGGCGCCCACTCTGAAGGGAAACATCAGGTTGGTGCCCGTCGCGTACCCAAAGAAGAGCTTGGGAACGGAGAGGCACACATCGCCTTCTTGGTACCCAGCCACCTGCAAGGCAAAGGTCTCGGTCGAGAACGCGAAGTCGCGCTGCATGTGCACGCAGGCCTTGGGTTCTCCCGTAGAACCTGAAGTGAATAGCCAGCCCGCTAAGTCGTCTGGCTTCGTGAGTTGTACGAATCCGTCCGGGGAGCCCTCTGGCTGGTCATCAATCGCCTCGTCGTAGTCTTTGAATTCGTCGCATTCCGACCCAACGACAAGGACGCCGTGTAGGTGGGGTGAGGATCTTGCGGCCTCTTCAATTTCGGGAAGCACGGAGGAATCCGTCACCAGAACCCGGGCCTTGGTGTACTCCAGGTAATAGGCGTAGTCCTTCGATTTCATCAATGGGTTAACCATCGCGAATACCCCGCCAGCGCGCAGGGTGGCGAACCACGTCTCGGCAAACTCCAAGACATCCGGCAAGACAATCAAAACCCGATCTTCAGCCCCGAGCCCCATTCCGCGCAGGGCGGCAGTCAAGCGAATGACGCGCGCCTGAAGGCTGGCATAGGTGTGCTTCCTATCACCGCATATCAAGGCGGTCTTCGCGCCGCGCCCCGCCTCGATGTTGTGGTCGAGGTAGTAGGTACAGAGGTTGAAGTGTTCGGGCCATCCCTGGCCGCCGGGAGTTCCTAGTTCGCTCATGGAGAAGGCCTTCGGGGAGAATCCACAATAGGACAAGGTCCCGGCCCTGGCCAACGGCGGCAACATGACGTGACCACCAGTGAGCCACGTCGACGACGGCATGTTGAGCCCACCACGGGCCCCCGGCCACCCCTGGGGAACTCTGCCCTAGAGGCCCCTCCACCCTCGGTGGTTTCACGCAAACGCAAGAAAAGTCGCATGTCCCCCAAACTGCCGCCCTCAGCCCCGAGCCACGGCCTCCGACAGTCCCGCAGAAAATGCCTGTGCCGAGGGATAGCGATCGCGCCTGGACGCGAGCAATCCTCGCGCCACAGCTTCTTCCAACGCACGCGGCACTTCTACCTCCGGAGCACGCAGGGACATGCGCGGCGGCCGCTCCTGCATCTTGGACTGAAACACCTCGATGTAGCCCTTGCCCGACCAGGGCAAGACACCCGTCAGCAACTCATACATGACGGTCGCCAGGTTGTAGAGGTCCGACAATTCGTCTGGCGAGTCCCCGGTGAACTGCTCAATGGGCGCATAGAACGGGGTGCCAATCAACGCCGTGCGGGTCCCGAGGTGCTTGGCCGCCCACATGGCAGGCGTGACACCCGCGTCGACAAGGCGACCGCCGCCACCTACGTCCGTACAGAAGACTGTCGCGGGCTTGATGTCCCCGTGAACGAGCCCTTGTCCGTGAATGGCTTCCAACCCGCCCAAGATCGGCAGTGCGAGTTCGATCACATCAGCCGCCTCCATCAACTTCTTGGCCTCCAAGACGGCGCGCAGATCCTGCCCCTGAGGCAGCTCTGCCACCAGAAGGACTGTGCCGTCGTCCAACACCTCTACTGAGTACACGCGCTGGAGCGCCTCGACCTCAACGAGCGTCCATGGTTGCAATTCGGCGGCGAACTCGCGGGCCTGTTCCGGGCTTTCGAACAACCCGGCGGGGAAGACTTGCAACTCACGGGTGGCGTCGGAGGCGCCATCGACGACCTCAAACGTTGCAGCAATCCCGTTCTCCCGCCGCGGCTCCTTCAATAGAAACCTATCCAGGATCGTCTTGCCCGGCCTGAGATCAAAAATGCTGAGACTGGTGCTACTCATGGCATCAAGATAGCGACTAGCTCGGTTCTGTAGGAGTGGAACTCAGAAAGAGATGAACTCTGTCCGCCAGCCGATTCGCCGAGTGGTCGTCGTCTAGGGCCGGCGCCGATGAGCGCACCACCTCGACCGGAATGCCAAAGGCCGCGAAACGCTGCTCGGCCAACTCGATCGACCCCTCCTCCTGATCGCTTTCCTTGCCATCCTCGACAAGCAACACCGGCACGTCCAGGTTGAGGATCATCTCTAGAGGTTGGACCGGCTTGGTCGCTCCAAGCCGCGGGTAGATCAGCCGCGCGCCGATGCAACCGACTGCGAACACGGATCGGCTCTGGCACCCCAGAAGTAGGGCCCAGGTGGCACCCATGCCCGTACCGACTACGCTCGGATTGGATGAGCCCATGGCTTGCGCCAGCCGATCGAGTTCCCGCACGGCCACCCGATCTGAGAAGGCCTCGGTTCGCCCCCATTCCGGTTCCCCATCACGGGCCTCGGCCGGAGCGGTCCTGCAAGAGAGAGAATCCGTGTCCACGCACAAGACTCGCCAGCCCATCTGTGACAACGCCGAGGCAATCGATCGGGCCCTTGCCGAATCCTCCAAAGGATCCCCCACAAATAGGACGGGCCGGTCCCTTCCATCCCCAGGCTCGGGCGGGAACAACCACTCGCCCCGCGGTCCCTCCTGCGAATCACCTACTACCAACCATCTGGTGTTATCCACAGGTCGTCATCTGCCTGGAGGCAACTAGTAGACCCCGGCCGCAGCTGTGTCTTGCTCCCAGTCACGGGAGGACCTCAATGAAGCCATGGTCTCCGCGAATTCTGCGAGCTCGTCCTCGAGCGTATAGAAATGCGGGCTGACTCGGATTCCGGCTCCCGGTCGGTGATCGACGAGAATGCCCCTTCGCTCGAGGCTCTTCACAAATGCAGGTCCCGACTCGTCATCCGCAAGCGCAATGGTCAGAGTCCCGCCGCGCTGCTCCACGAGTTGAGGCCCGTGGATTTCGAACCCTCTCGCGAGCATGTTCTGGGCCAGTCCCTCGGTCAGGTGCAGCGACCAATCACGAATGGCCTGCACGCCGGCCTCAAGGATGATCTCGTAGCCCGCGGATGCCTGAAACAGGCTCGCCACCGCTGGGGAACCATGCAAGAAACGCCGAGCGGAGGGGGTGTAGTGCTGCGCGCCCGTTTCGAAGGCGAACGGATCCTCGTGTGCCATCCAGCCGGTAATGCGTGGTTGCAAGTCCTCTCTCAGATCAGGCCGGACGTACAGATAACCCGCGCCGGGCCCGCCACAGAGCCATTTCACCGAACCCCCACAGACCATGTCCACGCCCAGGTCCTGCACGTCCACGGGCACGGTGCCTAGCGATTGGTAGGTGTCCAGTAGTACGAGCGCTCCGACAGATTTCGCTCGCTCGCAGATAGCCTTGGCATCCTGCAGGTAGGAATTGCGAAAGCAGACGTGGCTGATCGGCACAATCAGTGTCGTTTCATCGATCGCTTCCAGTAGGCGTTCGGTAGGCACTAGTCCGCCGTCGTCACTGGGCACAACATCGATCTCTGCCCCCAGCTTTCGAAAGCCCTCCCAGACGTACATGTTGGTGGGGAAATTTTGGTCGCTGTAGACGACCTTGTTGCGCGGCCCACTGAAGTCCAGGCACGAGGCCACGATGCCCTCGATCACAGAGACATTCTGGTGCATGACCACGCTCCCCTCAGGAGCATTCATGATCTTGCCCAGTAGGTTGCCGACGTCGACTGGGGCGCTCCACCAACCCTCGCCCCAGGACCGCACGCCCCGGGTTTCCCATTGATCCATGAACCCCTTGAGCTTGCCGCGCACGCCAATCGGCATGGCGCCCAGGCTGTGATTCACCAAGTAGGTCGTCTCCTCGACAATCGGGAATTGGTCGCGCCAAGACTTCGCCCACTCCCCTCGTTCATTCCCAGATGTCATGCGTGCAGTCCACCCTCCGGGAACCGTCCGCGCAAGTCCTCGGGCAGTTCGACTCCGAGCTGACCAAGAGGGGGCATATTCAGACCGCAGGCGCGGCGCATGGGCTCCGCGTCCTGAATGAAACTCCGAAGGAGATCGATGCAAGTCCCGCCACGCAGCCCGACCGCCTGAGCGTGCTCGCTCCGCGGGACACGCGAGCGCCCGAGGGAGCGCAGGGCAATTGGAAACCACCGATCCCAGAACGATTGAGCTGCTTCGCGGTGGCCGGGATGAGTACAGGCTTCAATGAAGACTCGGGCCTGGGTCTCAGCCTCCTCGCGAACCGATGCCCGCGAATCACGGGCGACCGTTGCCAGGCCGGCGTGAGTACTTTCGACGAGCCCCCCCGCCGCCGCAAACTCGGCACGTCCTAACAGCGCAAGCCCGGCACTCAGCTCGAGGCGAGAGGTCGGCATCGGCACGCGATCCATGCGGGGCCTCACGGTGCTCACCAGGTCAAAACCCCCTAGTTCGCTGTGCAGGAGTTCAATCTTCTCGAGCAGATCCATGCTGCGCTTCAGATCCCCAGCCATACGGCGCTTCGAGGGCACGTCAGGCAGCATCGGAATGCCCACCCCGCGCATATTCCCCAGCAGCAATTGTCTGAAGGCCTGGCCCTCCACCAACTGACAGAGCAGGGAAGCGGGTTGAGTTTGGGACAATGAGGTGCTCATTCGGAATCCGTCGGGTTGGAGGCCAAGAGCCCGTCCAGGGCCAGGGGTCGGATCGCAGCCTCACAGGACTCTTCTTGTCCTGCGGGCCAAGGTCTGCCAGTCAGATCCGCGTTCGATATTCGAAGACGCTCGACGACTTCGCCACCAATGATGTGTCGGGTGACAATTTCGTCCACATCGTCAACAGCTACGCCGCCATACCAAATACCCTCTGGGTAAACGACGAGAGTGGTCCCTCGAGCGCACTGATCGAGGCACCCGGAGGTGCTTGCGCGCACGATGCGTTTCAGTCCGGCCTCGTGAATTCTGCGTTTCAAGGCCACAGCCACATCGTCGCTGCCTTTGGCCGCGCAACACCCGCGATGACCATCCTCGGATCGCACGTGGGTACACGTGAAGATGTGCCGTTGGAATTTGGCCATGGAAAATCCGCCTAGGAAAGGCTGGCAGGTCTGCGGTTGGAGGCCTCGCCGCGCGCGAGCCGGGCGGGCCCGGCCCAAACGCAGGAAGGCGTAGGGGTGTCCCCACTCGAGCGCTCTCCCCGGAACGCTTGAGGGCCAGCGGCCCAGGTTCCGAATGCTCAAGACGGGGAGGGTCTATTGTCCACCGAGACGCCGATTCCCGCAATGAGAATCGCTTGGAGTGCAGGACTCAGAGCTTTGCAGCTTCCAAGGCCGCCTTCGCCAGGATCAGCTTCTGTATCTCGCTCGTGCCCTCGTAGATGCGCAGAGCACGCACCTCGCGATAGAGGCGTTCGACAACATGGCCGCGCTTGACGCCCAAACCGCCCAGGTGCTGAACTGCACGGTCACAAATCCAACCGGCATTTTCCGTGGCGAACAGCTTGGCTCGAGCGACCTCCCGAACAGCATCCTGCCCGCCATCTACGGCGTTCGCTGCTTCATCCACGAGCAGCTCGGCAGCTCTGAGGCGGGTATCCATCTCAGCCAGGTCCATGCGCAAGCCCTGGAATCGAGCGAGGGGCCGGCCAAATTGCTGGCGCGATTGAAGATGGGCCAGTGATTCATCCAGGGCTCGCCGCGCCATGCCACACGCGGCCGCAGCGACCGACGTTCGAAAGTGCCCAAGGGTAGCCAAGGCCAAGTCCAGACCGCCGCCCTCGAACCCGATCAGCGCACCCTTGTCCAGGGAGACATCGCTGAAGTAAACGTCGCCGATCGGATGGGGCGCCATGACCTCAAAGCCCTCCACGCGGATTCCAGCGACCTGGCCCCCAACGAGGAACATGGAAAGACCCTGTTTGTCGCCTGGCTCACCCGCCGTCCGCGCAAGGACCGTGTACACATCAGCCAGGGGCGCGTTGCTGATAAAGGTCTTGTGCCCATTCAGCGTCCAGCCCTCGCCGCTGGGCATAGCGCTCGTGCTCACGCGAGATAGGTCCGACCCCGTGTCCGGCTCGGTCAGCGCAAAAGCCGCTACGTCCTTGCCGGCGAGCACCCTCGGCAATGTCTCTGCTGCCTGATCGGGGGTCCCGCCAAGGGTCAAGGGACATGTGCCCAACCCTTGCATCGCAAACACGACGTCCAGCATGCCCGAGCTGCGTGCTAGCTCGTAGCGCACATCACAGAGGTCCTTGACGAGCACGGGTCCAGCGCCGGGCTTGGCCACTGCGTACTCCAAGAGCCCGGCTTGCCCCAGCAACTGCAGGGCCTGGCGTGCCGCCGATGCCTCATCGGGAGCTGCGGCAAGCCCGGCCTCTGCCCCCATTGCGAAGGCCCTCACTCTCTTGCGCAACTCACTCATTGGCCGCCTCCATCGGAGCCGTGGCCCGGGTAGTTCTGTACAAAATCTGTGGGTCGCTTGTGGGTGAAGGCCTCAAAGGACTCGCGGTAGTCGGGGTGCTTCATGCACTCGGCTTGGATCCAACCCTCGGTCTGCATGGCCTCTTCCAAGGACATGTGAGCTTCGGCATTGAGCATGCGTTTGGTCATGGCCAAGCCCATGCTCGGACCCGCAGCCAATTGGGTGGCCCACTCTATCGCCGTCGGTTCCAATTCGTCTCCAGGAACGACCCGGTTGTAGAGGCCAATTTCAGCGGCTCGCTCTGCAGAAATGAACTCGCCCCCCATCAACAACTCCGAAGCATGGCCCAGACCGACAATTCTGGGGAGGAGCCAGGCCGCGCCCATGTCTGCGCCACACAGGCCCACCTTCGTGAACAGGAATGCAATCTTGGCCTCGGGCGCCGCGATGCGCACATCGCAGGCGAGAGCCATCACGGCTCCCGCACCACAGGTGGTTCCGTTCAAGGCCCCGACAATGGGCTTCTCCAACCGGCGCATGTTCTCGATGAGATCGCAGGTCATGCGCGTGAAGGCCAGGAGTTCGGCGTCACTGACATCAAAGAGGCGCCCAATGATGTCCTTTACGTCACCACCAGAGCAGAACGCGCGACCCGTCCCAGTGAGCAGGACGCTGCGCACAGAATCGCGAGCCCGCAGCGCGCAGAAGGTGTCACGTAGCTCTGCATAGGAATCAAAAGTCAGGGCGTTGAGGCGTTCGGGGCGGTTGAGCCTGAGGGTTGCAATTCCGTCCGCCTCGGAATAATCAAAGTGCTTGGGATTCACAGGATCACTCTGTTGCTGGCAATACGGCGGTGGCTTCGATTTCGAGCATGGCGCCTGGTTCGATAAGCGCGGCCACGCCGACCGCCGACATGGCTGGAAAGTGCTTGCCCATGATGGCGCGATAGGCCGCCCCGGTTTCCTTCTGGTTGTCGAGATACGCCGAACAATCCGTGAGGTACAGGGTCATGCGCACGACGTGCTCGGGACGCCCTCCAGCGTGCTCGAGAACCGCGGCGACATTCTTGAGGGCCTGCTCAAACTGGGCCACAAAATCACCCTCGCCTACCATCCGTTGTTGAGCATCCCAGGCCACTTGACCTGCAATGAACAACATCGGTCCGCCGCCCGTGACCAGCATGCCGTTGGAGTAGCCCTTGGGTGCAGCCCAGTCGGGCGGGTGAATCGGATCGATCTTCATGGTCTTCAGACTTCCTTCTTGGAACTAGCCGCGAGAGGCGAGCCACGTTCGATTTCGCATTGCTCGGACCCAGTCAACTCAACGACCGCGCCCGTGGAACTGGACCGCAGTAGGCGCAAGATCACTTCGGCCACCTCCTCTGGCCGCACGAGCTGGCCGCCGGGGTTGAGTTCCGCGAGCGCCGCACGCGCCTGCTCGGGATTTCTGCCCGTCTTGGCCACGATGCGCTCCACGCTCGCATCGGTCATCGGCGTATCCACGTAGTGGGGACAGATGACGCCAACCCCGATCCCGCTTCGGGCGAGCTCGAGAGCAGCAGATCGCGCGTACCCCAAGAGAGCGTGCTTCGATGCCGCGTAGCCCGTGATGTAGGCGTATCCCATAAGGGCTGCCGAAGAGGCCACCATCACGGCTCGGCCCTGCCCCTGGTCCAACAGGTCGGGCAAGAAGGCTTCGAAAACGCGCCGGGCCCCGTGGTAGTTCACGTCCATCTGCATCTGAGCCACCGATTCGGCCTCGTCACTGGTCAATGGGGCGCTGATGGCGATACCCGCGTTGGCCACGAGCCAGCGCACGGGACCGGCGAGGCTGAGCGCCCGACGACGCGCGTCGCGGATCGACTCCGGATCACATACATCCAATTCGAGCGGGTGCGCCATGCCCCCTTGCGCGCGCACGGCATCGACGCTGGCTTGCAAACGCGACGCGTCACGACCACTGACAAGCACGGTCGCTCCGGCACGGGCGAGGGCCAGGGAGGTTGCGGCACCGATACCCCCTCCGCCTCCAGTGACGAGTGCTACAGGTTGCGTGGTCATGGGCTGGGCAGGTTAAGGCAGAGACGCGGGGCAGGACCCCGATCTTCGACGAATCTTGCGACAGATGCCGCGCACAAGGGATAGCCTGCGCTCCAGAGCACGGCTGCTGCTCCACTCAACCCTTGGCGACCCGCAAGAAACACCCCCTGCCCCAGGCAAACTGGCCGAGCGCAGACCAAGTTCGCGAGGCCAGGCTCTTCTCGCCCTGCCGCCTAGGGTCCATGACCTTGGACTCGCGCACATGGGTCCCAGCGATGGTTCCTTGGCGTGCAACCGAGCAGGGACGGGTCACTCCCGCCTTGCTCGACTGGTACGGCCGCTTTGCCGACGGTCAACCGGCAGTGCTCGTGGTCGAGGCCACAGGTATCCGCGACATTCCTAGCGGTCCTCTGCTACGCATCGGTCACGACCGGTTCATCCCAGGACTGAGTGAGTTAGCGCAATGCGTTAGGGAGCGCTCACGGGGCAAGACCCGCGTTCTCATCCAGCTGATTGACTTTCTGAGAATCCGACGCCGACCGAAACGCGAAGACTACCTGTCCAGTTTCCTACCTATCCGGGACGAGCACCGCGAGGCCTTGGACCTCCAAGAAGAACCCGAGGTGCGAGCGGCGCTGGCACAGCTTGATGACGACGGGCTGCAGACCGTCCTCTCCGAGCGAGAGTGGATGGACATGGAGTTCGGCGCTCGAGAGCGAGTCACCGACACCCATGTCGATTCCGTGCGCGAGCTGCCCCAAGTCCTACCGGGCCTGTTTGCTGAAGCCGCAGAACGTGCCCAATGTGCGGGTTTCGATGGGGTCGAGCTGCACTACGCCCACGCCTATACCATGGCTGCCTTCCTATCCCGCACAAATAACCGCCAGGATGGGTACGGAGGATCTCGCCAAGAGCGCGTTCGGCTGCCGCTCGAAGTGTTTGCGGCAGTGAGAGCCCGGGTCGGAGCGGAGTTCCCCGTCGGCTGCCGATTCCTCGGGGACGAGGTCATTGAGGGCGGATCGAGAGTCGAAGACGCGTGTGAGTACGCCACCCACTTCGCCCGCGCTGGCATGGATTTTCTCTCAGTCTCCAAAGGCGGCAAGTTCGAAGACGCCGCGCAGCCCAAGGTCGGAGAGGCCGTGTACCCCTACACGGGCCCCAGTGGTCACGAGTGCATGCCCACCGTGTTTGTGGACGGGGAGGGCCCGTTTGGCCGAAACCTGCATCTATCCCGACAAATCCGTGCTGCAGTCCGCGCCGCTGGTTTTGAAACTCCGGTGGTCGGTGCTGGAGGAATCGGGACCTTTGCAGACGCGGAACAGGCCCTGCAATCCGATTCTTGCGATCTGGTTGCGGCAGCGCGTCAGTCCCTGGCGGATCCGGATTGGTGGCTAAAAATGCGCTCAGGAGTTGGCGATCAAGTTCGCCGGTGCGAGTACACGAACTACTGTGAGGCGCTCGATCAGCGGCACCGCGAGGTCACCTGTCAACTTTGGGACCGGCTGAAGTGTGATGGCGAGGGCATTCCCATGAGCTCGGACGGCCGCAGGCGGCTCACAGCCCCCCCATGGGTGCCTACCCAGCAGGAGACAAAGTAATATGGGAAGAGAATGCACCGCACGCACACATTGAGAGGCCTGACGCTAGCGGTGGTAGCCGCAGGGCTTCTCCTGCCTTGCCAGCTGCAGGCTGCCAGCTTGCACCAGGATGCGGTGAACATCCAGGAGCCTCCCTCGGCCGCAGAGGTGTTCAAGCGGGTAACGGTCATCGGCGCCAGCGTGTCTGCTGGTTACGGGCTGGAAGTGGACCTCAAGGCACGCGTCACCTTGGGTGATTTCATCGACTGCATGGTGTCGGGAGAGCGTGAGCCCTGCCTCAACCTGGGGAGCAATTCGCTGTTCCGCTCTCCCATTGCTCGCAGTACAGCTCAGGTCACCGAAGCCCTCAAACACGATCCGACCCTCGTTGTTGCGGTGGACTTTCTTTTTTGGCTCGTCTATGGGTTGAGCAGTGAGACGACCGAGGCTCGGATCCGACGCCTGGACATTGGCCTGGACTTGCTAGACCGATTCAAGTGCCCCGTGGTGGTCGGCGACATTCCAGACATGAGCATGGCCTTGAAGGGCAAGGGGCCCTTTGGGTTCCCGCTCATCTCGCCCGCCATGATTCCCCCGGCTGAGGCGCGCCTGGCCATCAACGATCACCTGCAGACTTGGGCCAATTCTAGACCACGGGTGACCCTCGCCCCCTTGTCCCAATTCCTGCAGACCATTCAATCCGGTAGGACCCTTGCGGTGCGTGGCAACGAGTGGCGCCCAGGGGACTTGGCCGGCATGCTGCAGGAGGACCTGCTGCATCCAAGGCCCCAGGGGACTCTGGGCCTGCTTATCCTGACTTTTGACCGGCTCGCACCCAGCATTCCTGACGCCGCCAGCCGTATCACCTGGAACAGTCAGAAGGTGACCGCTCGGCTCCTTGAGAGGACCTCTGAGGAGCGGGCGAGCAACGAGGCCGCTGCCCAGCGCAGACTTGAACGCAAAGCCAAGCGGGACAGGGACAAGCATGGCGACAGACGTGCTCCCGCGCCTGCAGCCTTGGTCACGCCGCCAGGCTAGGGCGAGGGCGGGATGCGTCCCTGAAAAAGGGCTCGCAGGTGCTCCAGAAAGGCGCGGTTGGCTCCAAAGTCCGAGTGGCCCACGCGCGAAGCCGAGCGCAGATGGATCTTCCGGCCAGGCGCGTCCAGGTGAAACTCGACGTCCCCTCTGAAGCGCAACACGCGGGTCACGGTTTCGAAGTGGGCGTAGTCCTCGGTCAACTGCAGCATCTCAGTCCGCGGCAGCGCCTGCGCCAAGCCCACCAGGCGTTCGAATTCGCTTTGTGGATCGCCGTAGAGGGTCACGGGTGCCACCTCGTGGGCACCGTCTCGGCAGACACTGGAGGCGCAATTGGGGGTCGTCGGACAAGAGCGCAGGTTGCCGTCCACAAGGCCCGACACGGGTCTGCGGCGCGAGACCATGGACAAGGCCGCGACGACGGTGACGAACAGGGCCAACAGGGCCAGGAGAAGTGGCTTGGAACGCAATAGAGTCTGGACTTGGCTAGTCGTGCTGAGCCCGCATCCTGACCCCTACCCGGGGAGATTGCGAGGGCCTGCCAGCAAGGCCTACTCGAAGCGAATCGAAGGCAAGTGATACGGGATTCAGGTGTCCCGTTTCGCTACGATCGCAGCGGTCGACCTGGGCAGGTCGAACGAAGCGCACGGTCACCTGCTCGCAAGCCGTCCGCGACCAGCAACCACAGCTCTTCTCACGCGCTCTTCTTCAGTCTGGGGCACCCATGGAACCCGTCACATTCATACTCGTCTTGACCGGCGGCGCACTCGTCGGCTTCGTCATCGGGATGGCCTACAAGGCCAGCCAGGGCCTACGCGACCGGCGCGTTCACCAAGAGCTCATGGACCGCAAATTCAAGCTGGCGGAGAGCGACAGAGAGGCGGCAGTCACGGCCCTCAACCTGTCTCGAGCTAACTTGACGGAGGCACAGGAGGGCCAAGCGCGAGCCGAACTGGACCTGAGCCAAGCTGGAGAGCGGCTCCAGGCAGCAGCCGCGGCCGAACAAACCCTGGCTGACCAGAGCTCTCGTCTCATGGACCTGGAAGAGGAGCACGCGAACGCCGTCAAGAAGGCAGAGCGCCGAGGAGAGGTCTATCGAGAGTTGATGCAGGAACACGAGATCCTGGGAACCCAGTTGGACCAGGCCCAGGAGAAGCTTGGTGGGCTGGAGAAGCAGCAGGATCGTGAGGCCGCGAGCCTGAGCAAGACCAAGCGTGAACTGGCCAGCGTCAAGGCCTCGAAGACCAGTGCGATCGAAGCTCTGGAGGCACGCTTGACCGGGCTCGAGCCTCTGCCTGCCAAGCTCGACCAGAGCGAGACGCGCGCCAAGCAATGGCAAGATCGGTTCCAGACCCTAGAGGGAGAATCCGAACTGGAGATCGAGGAGCTTCGACGGCAGCTCGCTATCGTCGAGCAGCTGCCTGAGGAACTCGCAGCATGCCAGGACGAATTGCAAGTCACTCGAGATATGCTGATCGAGAATCAAGAGCGGGCGCGGACAGCGGAAGAATTGGCGACCGACTTGACTCAGGTCGACTCGGAACGATCCGAGGAACTCAGCACTTTGCGCGATGAATTTGTGACCCTCGAGCGTTCAAGTCAGGAGACCGTCCAAGAGTTGCGCGGACAGCTTGACGAGATTGCGGACTTGCCTGAGCGGATCAAGGTGCGAGACGAACAACTGCGAGTGAACCAAGCTCGCCTTGAGGATCTGACGACGTCGACCGACGAAGAACTCAAAACGCTGCGGTCAAGGGTGGACGAACTGTCTCCTTACCCCGCCCTGCTCGCCGAACGGGACGAGGAATTGAAAGCGTCCATTGCGCGCACTGAAGACCTGGAGGAGACGAGTACAGAGGAGATCAACGCACTACGCGCCAGGCTCGCCGAGCTCGATCCGGTCGAGGCTGAGTTGGGGAAGCACCGGGAGACCCTGCTGGTCACGGAGGAGCGCTACCGCAACTACTCGGCCCGGGCCAAGGACGAAATCAAGGGCCTCAAGGAGCGCAATCGGGCTCTAGAGCCGCTTCCTGCGCAATTGGCACGCACTGAGGCCGAGTTGCGCGCCTCGGATGAGCGCCACGAGCGCCTGTTGGAAGACAGCGAGAAGACCATCGGGCAGCTGCGCAGCCGGGTAAACGACTTGGAACCCATCCAGCTTCAGTTCGCCGAACGAGAAGGCGAGCTGCGGGTGATCGAGCGCCGCTTTGCCGACCTGCAGGAGCAGTCTCAACAGGAGTCCGCGGACCTCAATGAACGCCTAGCCGCGTTGAGCCCCATGCCGGATCGCCTGGCCGAGCGGGAGACACAACTGAAGGACAGTCGGCGCGAGCACCAGCATCACTTGAAGGTCAGCGCCAAGGAAATCGGGATCTTGCGCGAGCAGGTCACGAAGCTCGCGGCGCTACCCGATCAGGTTGATAAGGCTGAAAAGCTGGCCGAGGAAACACGAGGCAGACTGGCTGAGGTGGATCGTCGCAAACGTCAGGAAGTGCAAGATCTCAAGGGTGTCTTGGAGACCCTCGAGCCACTGCCCGATCAACTCGCCGCCCAGGAGGCGGAATTGCAACGCAGCGAGGGACGCTACAAGGATCTCCAGCAGGCAACGGATCGGGAGCGCGCCAAGATGCAGCGCCGACTGGAAACCCTGGAGGCCCGGGCAAGCGAATTGGGAGAAACCCGCAAGGACCTCTCAGTTGCTCGACGAGTCTTGGCCAAAACGCGCACACAAGTGGATTCGCGCGATACACGCATAGAAGTCTTGGCGGCTAAGCTCAAGGAGAACAAGCAAGAGCTCAGCGACCTCCGCCGTCAGGTTTCCACGTCGGATCGAGACCGCAGCGCGCAACAGGTTCAGATCAACACCCTTGAAGCTCGTTGCAAGGAAACCGCGACGCGTTTGAAGGCCGCCGTCGTGCGCTGGAAGGATGCCGACAAGCGCCGTATTCAAGCCGAGCGCCTGGTGCAGAAACAGGGGCGAGCGTCGAGCTCACGCGGGGCCAAGAACCGTTTGAAGGCACACACGATCGAGCCCAAGGCTCCGGCTAAGCCCAAACTACGAGACGACCTCAAGGCCATTGCGGGCATCGGGCCCGGATACGAATCCCACCTGAACAAGGCCGGGATCCGCAGCTACGCCCAGTTGGCAACCTTTGCCAAGACCGAGGGTGTTGCGGCCTTGGCCGATCTGGTGTCCGTGGACGCCTCGCGTATCAAGCGTGACAAGTGGGTGCAGGGAGCGAAGGCCGCGCACCGCCGCAAGTACAAGGAACGGATCTAGCGGTCCTTGAGAGAACGCCGCATGGCCTTAGGATCCTTCAGCATGGCCTCGTGATCCAGCCGCAGGCGTTCCCAAATGGCCGAGTCGGCGAGGGCTTCGCGAATACGCTCTTCGACAAGGGTTTCGGCGTCGATCTTCTCTGCCAGGGTCTCAGCCTCAAACTCCTCGTAGGTGCTGGGTCTCAACAAGTGGCGTAGCTTGGCCACAACGGCCAGACGGGCGCGCCTTGTGCTGGAAGTGGTCATGGCCTCGGTGAGCAGATCACGGAAGTCTTTGGGAGGGCGCTCGATCCCAAACTTCAGGGGAAAAATTCTGGCGTAGTAGGCCGCGAGCTCTCCGAGGCCCTTCTTTGTCGAAGCCTCCAAGGGCTCGCCGTTGCGGTCTTCTATCTTGGCGATCGCCTCTTTGTTGTGAAGGAGACAAGCTGCGTGCTCGCTAGCGAACCCAATCAGCAAGAAATCCGAGTCTTCCTCGATCTTCTCCTTGGGCTGCAATGGAACCAGCTCGCTGGCCAGTGCCGGCAAGCTCATGCCCAGATCCACACACAAGTCCCGTCCCACTCGATCGCGATCCTTGCGGCCCAAGTCACGGCCCTCGATGACGAGTTCGCGAATGAGCGCGTCGAGGTTGTCCTTGACCACAGCAGGAACCTGATTGGCCAGCGCCTTGCGTACCCTGCGCTCGACGACGGATGCCCGAACCGATGGAATGTGGAGTTCGAGGCGCAGGGCAACCGATTCCACGAGTGGCTCCAGGCTCCTGCGTTGCCTGGCCGAAGCGGACATGCCCGCCTGCGGCATGGCCGGGCTCTGCAGTAGCGCACTGAGCAATGCCAAGAGCCCAACAAAAGGCAAGCTCATTGATCTGGGGGTGGAGTCCATCGCCTGGGTTCAATCCCGAGGGGAAGCGTTGGTGGGCCCTGTTGGATTCGAACCAACGACCTACCGATTATGAGTCAGCAGCTCTAACCAACTGAGCTAAGGGCCCGGAGCGAGCATAGCGTATCATCTCGCGCGCGCAGGATCGGGCGCCTAGGCACTATGGACATCGACCAGGATCTGGCGGGCCTTCGAGTCGCCCTCAACCGTTGTCGGGAACTCCGGGCAGACGGGGCGGCCGGGCCTGCGCGGGAGGCAGAGGTCTCGGCTTGGTCCGTCGATCAGCACCTCTACCACATGGCCCTGGCTTGCGACCTCTCCCTTCGCAACGTTGAGAGCCTCGTGGCTCAAAAAGGGCTCCTGATCGCGGAGGGTGTGGAGCCATCCGAAGGCACCAGGGCGTTCTTTGAGCTGGAGCACTTTCCACGGGGTCAGGCTGAGGCGCCGCGCATGGTGCGGCCGTCAGATGAAGTCAACGCCGAGTTCTTGGCGCGCGAGCAGGAGGGAAACCTGCAACTGCTGCAACGGTTGAGTCAGAACCCAGGGGCCATCACGACTGCCCCAAATCACATCCCCCACCAGCTCCTTGGCCCGCTTAGTGCGGCCATGTGGCTGTGTTTTGCACGCCTGCACACGCTGCACCATCTCGCGATTGTCGACGACGTTCTGGCTGCGGTCGCCATCCGGGATGACGAACAAGGCTAGGCGTCAAGCCCCGGCACTCTCCCTACTGTGCTCGCACAGCCGAGCGGTAATTCTGGCCACGCAAGCGGTGAGTTTCTTGCCCATAGGAATGTGCAGGAACTCGTTGGGGCCATGGGCGTTGCTGGCGGGGCCCAGGACCCCCGTAATGACGAATTGAGCTTGGGGAAACTTCTCCCCAAGCAACCCCATGAAGGGGATCGTGCCACCCTCACCCATCAGGACGGCACCCTTGTCGAAGAACGTCTTGGAAGCCTCATCAACGGCCTCTGCCAGCCAGGGGGCCAGGTCGGGAGCGTTCCACCCCCCGGCACCCCCCGTGTCACCAAACCTAACCCGCGCACCATGGGGAGGGCTCGCTTCTAGGGTTTCCTTCACCGCTGCAACAGCCTGCTCGGGATCGCAGGTGGGCGGGATGCGCAGGGAGAGCTTTACACTTGTGCGCGGCCTCAGGACGTTGCCCGCGTCGGCGATAGAAGGCAAACCGTCCGCACCCGTCACGGCCAGAGCGGGGCGCCAGGTTCGATTCAAAACCAACTCGGAGAGGTCGACTCCCACAGGTTGAGTCTCACCTACAAACGGAAAACACTCGTAGACATCCTGCCCTAGAACCTGCGCAACGACCTGCGCCTGCTCGCGCCGTTCCTGTGGAATTTCTACATGCAGGGCTTCGACGCTGACGCGTCCCGTTGCGGAATCCTCTAGCCGACCGAGTAGGTTGCGCACGATTCGAAAGGTCTCGGGGACGATTCCACCCGCGTCTCCGGAGTGCACTCCCTCGCTCAAAGTCTCCACGCTCAAGTTCCCCATGGCATAGCCCCGAAGGGAGGTGGTCAGCCAAAGACGCTCGTAGTCCCCCGCGCCGCTGTCGAGGCATACAACCAGGTCCGGTTTCCCGATGCGCGCTTCGAGGTGGTCAATGTAGTGCGGCAGGTCGTAGCTACCGCTCTCTTCGCAGCCCTCGATCAAGATGACAACGCGCGGGTGGGCAATGCCCTGGGCTTGCAGCGCCTCGATTGCCGTCAACGACGCGTAGGCCGAGTAGCCGTCATCTGCCCCACCGCGACCGTAGAGCTTGTCACCTTCGAGTGAGGGTTCGAAAGGTCCATGCCCCTCCCGCCAGCCTTCCATCTCCGGCTGCTTGTCCAGGTGGCCGTACATCAACAAAGTGCTGGCCGCGTCTCCTGGGATTTCCATGAAGATCAGGGGTGTACGACCCTCCAACTCCACGAGTTCCAACTCCAGCCCTTGAATCGCTCGGCCGCGACACCAGTCGGCAATCCACCGAGCCGCCCGGTCCATGTGCCCGTGAGCCTTCCAGTCGGGGTCGAAATCAGGCGACTTGTTAGGGATGCGGATGTACTCGACGAGACTTGGAACGATCTCGTCGTCCCAAACACGGTCCACGAATTGCGTCAGCTCTTGGGAGTCCATGGCCCGAGCCTACCCGAAGGCGAGACAGTGCGAGACCTGGCGAGTGCGAGCAGAGTACTATTCGGATTGTGTTCGCGATCCAGAAGTCTTTCCCGACCCTCACGGTCGGCGCCCTGTTGGGCTCCGCCTTGTTCGGGATGGGGTGCAGACCAGCCGCCGGACCGGAAAAGTCCGTGCCCGTTTCAGATGACCCCAACCCGCCCTATGCGCTTTGGTCACAGGTCGAGGAGTTCCGCGCGGACATGGCCGCCCAACGCTCGGACAGTGACGGAGGCGGCAAGGCAAGTCTGGTCTGGGAAGGGGGGTCTGCGCCGATCATTAGGGCGGGTCGGCCCCAGCGCTTCGACCTACGCTATGAGGTCGGCCAACATGGTGTTGCCGTAGGCGGCCAGATCCACGTCATGCCCGAGCCTTTTTGGGGCTGGTCGGTACCGCAGACTACGCACGCAAGTCGCGCTGGGTTCACACGCGTGACAACAGAAGCAGAAGGGGTAGAGCTGGAGGTCTACACTGTCGGCTCCGCCGCCGCTGGATACTTGGTCATCGAGGTGGGCGGGCGCGCGCTGAAAGAAGGCGAGCGGGTGCGCATCGAATACGGTGCGCAGGGGCCGGGCGCCCTAGTCGACCGGCACGCAGAGCAAGGGGCACACATCTGGTTCTACGTGGACGGCGACGGTGATGGCGTTCGAGGACTATTGCGCGCATCGCCCACAGTGGATGTGCTGGCGGGACCTGCGGCGCGAATTGTGGCCAGCACGCCGAGCATCGTGCGGCCAGGAGAGACGTTCACCCTCACGATCGCCCTGCTCGACATGCACGGTAATGACGGTGTGGCCTTTGAAGGAGTCGTGCGGATCGAGAACCGCCCGCCTTCCTGGGAAATGCCTGCCGAGGTTGTCTTCTCTGCAGAGGACGAGGGGCACAAGCAGATCGAAGTCCTCGCCGAGTCCAGCGGTGTGGTCCGCCTGGCCGTAGAAGCTCAACTTGGCGATTCAACCGTTCGCAGCGAAGCGGGTCCAACATGGATCGATCCGAACGCGCGGCGCGTGTTCTGGGGCGACCTGCACGGTCACTCCAATTTTTCAGATGGCACGGGCGAACCCGGAGAGTGGTTCGACTACGCACGGTACACTGCGGGTCTCGACTTCGCCTGCTTGACCGATCACGACCACTTCGGTGTGCGCTTCATCGATCAGTCGCCCGAACTCTGGGATGAGCTCCGAGCGGCGGCCCTCGCCCACCATGACCCTGGACGCTTCGTTACCTTGCCTGGCTACGAATGGACGAGCTGGATTCATGGCCACCGCCACGTGGTCTTCTTTGGTGAGACCGCGGAGTTGTTCTCGTCCGTAGATGAGAACTACCAGGACCCGCGGCAACTGTGGGAAGCACTTGAGGGTCAACCGGCACTCACATTCGCACATCACTCAGCTGGCGATCCGATCCCCACGAACTGGACCTTTCGCCCCGACCCAGTCCTGGAACCGGTAACGGAGGTCATGAGTGTTCATGGCAGTAGCGAGGCCCTCGATTCACCAAGGACCGTCCGGAATCCGCGACCAGGGAATTTCGTGCGGGATGTGCTCGATCGGGGAGTGCAGCTTGGGTTCATCGGCAGCGGCGACAGCCACGATGGACACCCCGGCCTGCCCCACCTGTCGCCCGTTTATGGGTGGAGGCCCGGGCGGACCGCATCCGATGTGGACCGCATGGGAACTGGAGGGTTGGCCGCGGTCATTGCTGAGAACTTGACACGTGAAGACCTACTTGAATCCCTGCGCGCGCGCGCTTGCTACGCCACAAGCGGTCCACGGGTGCTCTTGCAAGCCTCGCTGGGCGGGCACCCGATGGGATCCAGCGTCGCGGCAACGGGGCTTGGAGAAGAAGCAGCCCTTGACGTGCTCATACTCGGCACGGTCGGGCTATCGCGATTGGACTTGGTTCGCTCAGGTGTCGTCCACAACCTGGAACTCCAAGGTGAACGTCGGTTCACTGGAAGCATCCCGCTCAAAGATCTGGATCCTGGGGAGTACGTGTACCTACGCGTGCATCAGGCGGATGGGAGCCTCGCCTGGACCTCACCCTTCTTCGTCGAGTGATTCCCTGCGAGGGGGATCAGGCACAGCGGTTTCGACCCAGGGCCTTGGCCGTGTAGAGCGCTTGATCCGCCGCCAGCAGCAGGTCCTCGGGAGACTCCATCTCCGGAGTCCGCTCTGCGATCCCCAAGCTGAGCGTCACAGTGCAGTTCATGAGCCCATGCTGGATGGGCGTCTTGGCGACGGCCTGGCGAACGCGTTCCGCACACAGGCGTGCATCAGCCGCATTGCTGGCCGGGTTGAGGGTGAGGAACTCCTCGCCACCATAACGACTGAGAACATCGCTCAACCGGAGAGCTGCACGCATGCGAAGACTCACCTCCTTCAGAACCTCGTCCCCTCCGCCATGCCCGTAGGTGTCGTTGATTTGCTTGAAGTGATCGAGGTCGGAGATGATCACCGACATGGGCTGTCCCGTTCGGGTTGAGGATTCCCATTCTTGTTCCAGCCGCCGCATCGCATAGCGTCGATTCGGCAACTGAGTAAGCGGGTCCGTGAGCGCAGCAAGCTCTAGTTGCCTAGCCAAAATCCCGAGCTCCGCAACCTGATCCAGGCGTGCCGATTCCATCGATTCAAGCCGCTCCCGCATGTGGACTGTTCGTAGCCCTGCCTGAACGCGAGCCTGTAATACGCCAGGATCACTCGGCTTCGTGACATAGTCATCGGCACCCGCTTGCAAGACTTCAATGATCTGGTCCGCCTCGCCATCACGCGAGGTCAACATCAAGATGCACAAGCGGCGTCCAACATCTGTGGCGCGCAGCATCTCGCACAGTTCCACTCCTGTCATGCCGGGCATGTTCCAGTCGGTGACTACGACTTGGGGATTGAGGGTCAAGGCTTTTTCCAGCCCCTCCTGGCCGTCACTGGCAAGCAGTACTTCATTGCCCGCCTTGCGCAACTGTGCTCCGACAACCCGCCGAATGAGGGGGTCGTCATCCACTAGCAAGATGCGGGCTGACTCACCCCAGCGCACTTGGTCTAGGGCCGGGACCGAGGTCCTTGCGGGTGCGTTCTGTGCAACGCTTGGGCTGGGAGTGGGCTGCGGATGACTCGCACGATCGCGGTCTTCTGTGGGGGCCCCACATTGATTGATGTCGGCTACGCAAGCGGGATCTGAGGCCGTGTCCAGCTCGTCCCGCAATCGTGTCCAATGCGCGGTGGCTTCAACGCGAGCGGCTTCTGCCTGCTCTGCGGTGAGACCGAGTAGTTGACAGCACTTGGCGAACAATTCTTCGACGTCATTGGCGGACGTCCGCACCTCCGCGCAACACGGTTTATTGCAGTCCTTGCATCGATCAGTACACATCGACGCAGCGGATTGGCTAGCAAGCAGTAGTGCGGCCCAGCTCTTGACATCGCCCTTCTGCTCGCAGATCCGGTCGTACTCCTTGTGGATCAGCACGGCCTCCCGCAGCTCCGGAGAGAGACCTGCATCATCCAGGAGGGCGTGACTCACTTCGCAATGGTTGATCCCGAGCACTTCGGTTTCGCGCTTTGAGCGTGCACGCCCAACTGCCCCAGGTTGCGCCTGGAGGATCAACATGAAGCGAGCACGGTGGACCTTCGCCAATGTCAGCGTACCGATGTCCGCGATCAAGCCCAGGGAGTAGGCACGTTGCGGGTGGTCCCAGCCTGCTGCGCTGGAGAGGGCTTCACACAATTGGGCGGTCAACTGAGCACGCAACCAGTAAGCACCATGGTCGAATTCAGTGAGGTCACGGCCCCACTCTTCCTTGACCAGAGAGAAACCCATGAGCAGTGCTTGCGCTGCGTCCCAGCCCACCCGGGCAAGCGCAGTCGGCACATCATCCGTGTGACCCTTACCCTGCGCAAGATTCTGGTTGGCCAACTTGATCAGTCGTAGCGAGAGGGCCGGATCGCACTGCACGATTCTCGCCAGGGCTTCCACGTCCCGCTCTCCTGCACGCATCAGCTCCATGAGCTGCATGGACACGCGCAACGAAGACGGCAGCCCACCCACGAGGCTCAACTCATTGAAGGTCTTTTCCATGGGAAACGAGGTCCCGCTTCAGGCGGTCTTCTTGTGCTCCCCGTCGATCATCGCTTTGGTCGCGTCCCGCAGGAGATGCAAGCTGGTTCTTGAGCGCTGATGTAGATCCAGGAGTTGATCTAGTACGTTTCTCTCCAGTCCGTTTGCGCGTGCGTCTTTTTCTGCAACTCGACAGGCCGCAGAGAAAATCTGCGCCCCCATCGTCGAGCTGGCTCCCTTAAGCGTGTGAGCTTCGAGCACGACCGATTCCCAGTCCTCATCACCATAGGCCTGCTCTAGGGCCGCAACCCGAACTTGGGAATCTTCAAGGAAGAGGTCAATCAACTCCAAAAGCAGCTCCGGCTCGTCGTCGCCACCGAGCTCGGCAAGGGAGTTAATCACTGCCTGATCGACTTCCTTGCCGAATCGGGCGTCCCATTCGGACGAGGAGAAATTGAATTGGGTGACCATTGATGAAGGGGGTGCTGGGCCGAGGGGCATCAGGACTGTGTTTCGTCGTCCTGCCACCCCCGTCCCGCGCCCTTCCGTGATTTCCGTGCGCCCTTGTCCCTGTTTGCGCGCACGGTGTGTCTCAATTCAAGATTGGCAGGTCGGGGAACGCCCCTGGCGCGGTCTCAGGAGGATCGGGCGGGGGAGGCAATTCGAAGTCGAACACCTTCAAGAAGTGCTTCACCAGCAGCACTTCGCAGAGCAGATTTCCAGCAGGGAGGGCGGCGTGGTCGGCCAACTTGGTCATGCAGGCAGGATCCAAGCCGCAAGGCCTGAATTCATTGAAGATTCCCAAGTCGGTGTGAACGTTGAGGGCGAGTCCATGCCAAGTCACCCACCGCCGCAGTGCGACGCCGATCGAGGCCACTTTTTGATCACCGAGCCAAACTCCCGTAGCGCCGTCGACGCGGGAACCTTGAAGCTCGAACTCAGCCAGGACTCCCATCACAACCTGTTCCAGGTCGCGCAAGTAGCGATGAACATTCCGACGAGATTCCGGCAGTTTGAAGATCGGATACGCGACGACCTGTCCCGGGCCGTGATAGGTGGCCTCGCCACCTCTCTCTACCTCAACGACTGGCACCGACAACGAGCCCAACTCTGCGCCCTTGCGCCCGACCGTGACTACCGGTTCGTGCTCGACGAGAATCAGCGTGTCGCGGATCTCATCAGCGATGCGCTTCTCAAGTAGCTCCTTCTGCAGTTCAAGTACTTCGCCGTAGGGCCGTAGGCCAAGTCGCTGCACGTCCATGTACTGGCCCAATCCCTGAACGTGCGATTCGGCCATGGTATCCGCCTCTAGGGTCGCTGATAGATATGCACGGCCATGCCGTGGACGGCCTCGGCGGCTTCCATGAAGGCTTCGGGCAGGGTCGGATGTGCATGGATCGTGCGTGCGATGTCCTCCGACGTGGCGCCCAGCTCAAGGGCCAGGGTGGCCTCCGCAATCAGCTCGGTGACTTCGGGCCCCACCATGTGCACGCCAAGCAACTCGTCGGTCTTGGCGTCCGCGATAACTTTGACCAACCCTTCAGTGCCTTGCAGTGTCATGGCCCGGCCCGAGGCGGCAAAGGGAAAGGAGCCGGTGGAATAGTCCAAGCCCTGTTCCTTGCACTGGTCTTCTGTGAGCCCGACAGATGCCATTTCTGGGGCCGTAAACACCACAGCCGGGACACATTTGGCGTCGTACTCATCGGGCTGCCCCGCAATCACAGCCGCCGCGACGACACCTTCCTTGCTTCCCTTGTGGGCCAACATCGGCTGACCGGCGATGTCGCCTATGGCGTAGATGTTGGCGACGGCCGTGCGCATTTGGCTGTCCGTCTCGAGGAAGCCATGTTCGTTGACCGTCAAACCGGCGGCTTCCAAGCCCAGGCCCTCGCTGAAAGGCCTGCGACCGACGGTGGACAAGATTTGATCACACTCCACCGTGCCCGCACCTGACGACCCCTCAATCGCAACCGACAAGCCCGATGCTGTCCGCTCCCAACCCTTGGCGAAGGTTTCTGTCAGTAGCTTGATCTTGCGTTTCTTCAGACTGCGCTCAATCACCTTGACGCAGTCGCGTTCCTGCCCGGGCAGGGCACCCTTTGTGGCTTCGAGAACGGTCACTTTGGATCCGAGCTTGTGGTACATGATTCCAAGCTCCAACCCGATGTACCCTCCGCCAATAACGACTAGGTGTTCCGGAATCCGGTCAGGAGCCAGGGCACCGGTTGACGACCAGACAGCGTCCTCGTCGAAGTCGAATCCGGGGATGGCCGTTGGCACGGAACCGGTTGCGATGACGATATCGTCAGCATTCAGCGTTTGCTCGCCAGAGTCCGTCGTCACTGAAACACTAGTCGTTCCAGTCAATCGCGCCTCCCCCATCACGACTTGAACGCCGTGATTCTTGAGCAGGGTGCCGATTCCTCCAGTCAGGCGATCGACGATTCCAGCTTTCCAGGCGACGAGCTGGGTCACGTCCACGGCAAGGTCGGAACAGGTGATGCCCATGGCGCTCGCGTGCCCCACCTTCTCCATCAACGAGCCGGCGGCAATCAGGGCCTTGGAGGGGATGCAACCGATGTTGAGGCAGGTGCCACCAAGCTTGGTGCGCTCGACGACGGTGACCTCTTGACCCAACTGCGCGAGCCGAATTGCGCACACGTAGCCTGCGGGGCCAGCACCGATGACGATAACTTTGCGGCTGGAACTCATGGGAATCTGAAACGAAGGTCGTGAGAGGGTTAGAGGGGGAAGGCCCCGTCTCCTGCCTGTGCAAAGCCGAGACGTTCCGCCACTGTGGCGAAGGCGTTGTATTGACGTTTGAGGTGGGTGGGGACTGTTTCGTACACATCTTCCACAAGGGTCTTGAGAGCCATGGCTGGCGCAGCCTCCTGCTCGTGGATGACCTGGTCGATTTCCTCGAGCAGCTCGTCCTGGAAGGCTAGGCGGTCCCCTGCTGACAGCACTCCCTCGCTCCTGAGCCAGTTCTCGAACCGATCGATCGGGTCCTTGCCCTGCCACTCCTGCACTTCCTCTTCTGACCGGTACTTGCTGGGGTCATCAGAACTGGAGTGGCCGAGCATGCGGTAGGTCTTGAGCACCAACAAGGTGGGCCCCTCGCCCGACCGAGCGCGCTCAGCAGCAAAATCCATGGCTTGGCGACAAGCGAGCACATCGTTGCCGTCCACCTTCACGCCTGGAATTCCGTAGGCACGCCCCTTGTCCTCGTACTCACCAGCCGTTTGGGCGCCGGATGGGACTGAAATTGCCCAACCATTGTCCACGCAAACGAACACGACCGGCGCCTTCCAGATACCGGCCAAGTTCATGCCGCTGTGAAAGCCGCTAGAACTCGTGGCTCCGTCGCCGAAATAGACGGCGTGTACGCTCGACTCCCCGCGCATGTGGCTCGCGTAAGCGGCACCAACGGCGTGGGGTATCTGCGTTCCGATCACTGAAGACCAACTCGGATAGTGGCTGGCTTTGTGTTGGAAGTGATTGCACATCTGCCGGCCCTTGGCCGTGTCGTTGGCGTTGCAGTACATCTGCGCCACGTACTCGGACAAGGGCAGGCCGCGCATGACCGCAGCCCCGCCTTCGCGTAACCCAGACCAAAGCCAGTCATCTGGAGCGAGCGCTGAAGCAGAACCGATGGCGGCTGCCTCCGAACCGAGGACCGTGCCAACGAAGCCAACCCGACCCGCTCGCTGCAACTTGAGCATGCGCTCGTCCAAGCACCTGACGCGCAGCATGTGCACGAACAGATCACGCAACTCCCGGGCAGCGAGCCCAGGTCGGTCTCCGACGAGAGACCCCTCGGGAGCCAATATCTGCAGAGGATCGCCCATGGCCCTACAGGGCGAGCAATGCCGGCTCTTCTAGGAGAATCCGCAAGTGGCTGAGGAACCGAGCCGCGTCCGCTCCATCGGCGAGTCGGTGATCCACGCTGCAAGAGAGATTCATGAAGTGACGCACTTCAATCCGATCGCCTTCGGCTGTCTCCACAACGCCGGGTCGCTTGACGATGCGGTGCACACCCAGAATGGCGATGTCTGGGAAGTTGATAATGGGTGTCGCCAACGTTCCACCGATGTTGCCAGCGTTAGTGATCGTGAAGGTGCTGCCCTGTAGCTCACTTGAAACAATCTTCCCGTCTCGGGCTCGCTGAGCCAGTCCGCCGAGTTCCTCGGCCAACGCCATCATGCTCTTCGATTCAACGTTCGGGATGACGGGGACGATCAAACCGTTTGGCGTGTCGGTTGCGATTCCCAGGTTGACGTAGCCGGGGTTGACGATTTCCTGGGCCTGCTCGTCCAGGTGTCCATTGAGCATCCGGAACTGCATTAGGCCACGGGCGACAGCGGACATGATGAAGGGCATGTAGGTGACCTTGATACCCTGCGCGGCACCCAGTTCCTTCGCTCGTGTCCGTACTCGAACCAGGTTGGTGACGTCGATCTCCTCGACGATCGTGAAATGCGTCGCCGTGTAGACCGAGCGCTCCATGGCCTCAGCCACCTTGCGCCGCAGGCCGCGGAATGGAACTCGCTGGTCTCCAACGGGGGACCCTATCGAGGGGGCTGCAGCGGGAGTCACCGGCGACGGAGCGGAGGATGCGCCACTGGCATGGAAGCTCTCGACGTCCATTCGGCGAACCACGCCGTTGCGACCAGAGCCAACAACCTGGTCCAGGTCGACGCCGAGTTCGCGGGCCACTCGACGTGCGCTCGGGACTGCCAACACCTTGGATCCAGGAGCGGTTGCAGTAGCGGACACTCCACTCGGGTTGGGGGCTCCCGAACTCGATCCGGGGGACGGCGCTGAGTCGGCAGGCCCA
>CAYXTP010000007.1:0-106799 GCA_964467985.1 uncultured Planctomycetaceae bacterium | reverse complement strand
CGGGTTGGGGGCTCCCGAACTCGATCCGGGGGACGGCGCTGAGTCGGCAGGCCCAATGGTGGGCCCAGTGGTGGGCTCAGTGGTGGGCTCAGTGGTGGGCTCCGACCCCCCCGCGCCCGCATCCAGCAAGAAAATCACGCTACCCACGGGAACGACCTCGCCTTCTTCGGCGAGCGTTTCTGTCAGGGTTCCCGAAGCGGGTGCGGGCACCTCGACAGTGGCCTTGTCTGTCATGACCTCGACCACGGGTTGATGCTCTTCCACGGCCGATCCGGGATTGACGAGCCACTTGACGATTTCGCCCTCGGCGATTCCTTCGCCGATGTCGGGTAGCTTGAACTCGATCATTGCTGTTGAGATGGCTTGATGAGACCTAGGGAACAACTAGTACGCGTAGACCGCCTCGATGGCGTCGAGGACTCGGCGTTCATCGGGCAAGTAGTGGTGTTCGAGTGTGTTCGGGAATGGTGTGTCAAACCCGGTGACTCGACGGATGGGAGCCTCCATGTACTCGATCGCATTCTCCGCGATCATGGCTGATATCTCCGCAGCGTAACCGCAGAAACGCGGCGCCTCGTGCACGGTCACGACGCGGCCGGTGGCCTTGGCAGCCTCCAGAACCCCCTCTTCATCGAGTGGCATGAGGGTGCGTAGATCCACGACGTTGCATTCGATGCCCGAATCTGCGGCGGAGGCTGCGGCCTTCTCGACGACCGGAACCATGGCCCCGTAGCAAAACACGGTGACGTCCGTACCTTCGCGCACGGTTCTTAGCGTGGACAAGGCCACCTCGTAGGGGCCCTCAGGCACCTCCCCCTTGACCGACCGGTACAGGGCCTTGGGCTCCATGAACAGGACGGGGTCGGGGTCCTTGATGGCCGCGATCAAGAGACCTTTTGCATCGTGGGCAGTGGACGGAATGACGACCTTCAGTCCCGCCGTGTGTGCAAAGTAGGCCTCACCCGATTGGCTGTGATATAGACCTCCACGAATTCCCCCTCCATAGGGAGTTCGAATGACCATCGGCGCGGTGTATTGACCACCCGAGCGATAGCGCAGCTTTGCGGCCTCGGAAACGATCTGGTCGAAGGCCGGGAAGATGAAGTCCTGGAACTGAATCTCGGCGATGGGTCGCAGCCCGTTCGCGGCCATTCCGATCGCAGCGCCAACGATGCCGTCCTCGGAGAGCGGCGTATCGAAGCAGCGCTGCTCGCCGAACTCGGCCGTGAGGCCTTCGGTGGCGAGGAACACGCCGCCCTTGGGGCCCACATCTTCACCAAAGACAAGGGTCGTAGGATCATCGCGCATGGCGGCTTTCAGGCCGTCATTCACAGCTTGGATCAAGGTCAGATTGGCCATGGATTCTGAAACTCAGTGGTGTTGGAGACTGATTGTTGGATTGACTAGAGGGGGAATGCGCCGTCGCCGGCTGCGGCGTCGCCCTTGCGACGAGCCAGATCGAAGACGGCCTCGCCCTGCCGACGAAGGTGTGCGGGCAGGGCCTCGAACACATCGCTGAAAATCGACTCCAATGCCGGCGGTGTTTCGGATTCCGCCTCCTTGGCCGCGCTCGCGTGCTCGGACGCCAGGCGAGCGACGAGTTCGTCTTCCCATTCCTGCGTCCACAGGCCACGTAGGTTGAGGTAACCCCGCAAGCGCTTGATGGGATCCAGGTCGGCCCATTTCTCGAGGGTCTCCTTGGGAACGTACTTGGAAGGATCATCCGAGGTCGAATGTCCACCCATGCGATAGGTCTCGGCTTCGATCAAACTGGGGCCGCCCCCTGCGCGGGCACGCTCGAGTGCCTCGGACACGGCCTGGTGCACTGCCAAGACATCGTTGCCGTCCACCTTGACGCCGGGCATCCCGTAGGCGCTGGCCTTGATCGCGTAATTCTCGGAGGCCGTCTGTTTGGAGGAGGGGCAGGAAATTGCCCAGCCGTTGTTTTGGCACAAGAACACGACGGGCGCCTTCAGTACGCCCGCCAGGTTTAGCCCACTGTGAAAACCGGAACTCGACGTTCCTCCATCGCCGAAGCTGGTCAGTACAGCGTGCGGCTTCCCTTGCAGCTGGAAGGCATGGGCTGCACCGACGGCCTGAGGCAACTGCGTGCCAATGGGCGAGGAAATGGAGAAGAAGTGAATCGGTTCTACGAACGAAAAGTGCACGGGCATCTGACGCCCCTGCGCGGAGTCCTTCGCGTTGCCGAACATGTTGTGGAACATGTCGACGGGCTTGACCCCCATGTACATGGCCATCCCAAAGTCACGGTAGCTTGGGAAAATGTAGTCGTCCGGCTCCAAGGCAGCTGCAGAGCCAACCTGAGTCGCCTCAACTCCCCGGTTGGGAACCGAGAACCCGATACGCCCACCGCGTTGCAGCTTCATGCACATATCGTCGAACGAACGAACCGCGAGCATGGCCGTGAAGCAGCGCATGAGTTCATCATCGGATAGGCCGCAGGTGAACTCTGCACGAGGCTGTCCGCCGGCGTCGATCACTGAGAGAGGTTGGTTGGAATCCATTGAAGTCTGTGCGGATAGGGCCTGTTTATGCGGCCCCGCTACGGGACAAGGATAAGGACTAGATCGGATCAGCGTGCGCCGGACTCAGCCCCAGCTCGCCTCTGACGGACGAGGCGGGAGGCAAAAAACTCGCCCGCCTTGTAGCTCGAACGCACGAGAGGGCCGGCCGCTACGTACTCGAAACCGAGCCCCAGACCTTCCTGGCGCAAGTCTTCGAAACGCTCGGGGGCTACGTATTCATGAACGGGAACGTGCTGTGAACTGGGACGCAGATACTGTCCCAGGGTGAGGAAGTCGACGTCAGCTTCGCGCAGCAAACCCAGTGCCTCACTGATTTCATCTGCGGTCTCTGAGAGGCCCACCATGAGTGAGGACTTGGTCAGCAGGGTCACATCCCTCTGCTTGGCTTCACGCAGAGTTTGCAACGACCTCTCGAATGAGCAGCGTGGGTCGCGCACCTTGCGTTGCAGCCGCGGAACGACTTCCACATTGTGAGCGAACACATCTGGGTGGCCACCTGCGCCCGCGGCTTCTCGCCCTGGCAGGAGCTGCGCAAGGTCCGCTCCTTGGTAGTCGGGCACCAGTGTCTCGATGATGGTCTGGGGTGCGTTGAGTCGGATTGCGGCCACGCAGCGGTTGTAGTGCCGAGCTCCCCCATCAGGCAAGTCGTCACGGTCCACGCTGGTGATCACGACGTAATCCAGTTCGAGCCGGCCGATCGCCTGCCCGACATTGTCGGGTTCGGCTGGGTCCGGGGCAGCTCCGCGTTCGACCGTCTCCACCGCACAGAACCGGCAGCGACGGGTGCACTGGTCCCCCAAGACCATGATCGTCATCGTCGCGTGCTCACCACTCCAGCACTCACCCAGATTCGGGCAGCGCGCCTCCTCACAGACCGTGTTGAGTGAGAGTTCCCGAGTCAGCCGCTTGAGGCGCCCGTGCGCTTCGCCACCGGGCAACGGGACCTTGAGCCAATCGGGCTTGGGCGCGGCCCGGCGCGGGACGACGGTCCCGACGGAGCTGGGGGGAGTGGGGCTAGATGACATTTCGAGGGCTGAACTGTAGCCGGGGAGGGTAGCAGATCAGACCTCGGAGTTCTCCCCCTCGCGGGGAGATTTCCTACCAATAGCAGTAAGAAGATGGGAAGTTGTACACCTTTACTGCCCCTACTTGTGGAGGGACTCTCTCACGCGAGGGGGACCAGAGAAGAGCCCCCCGACGTCGCTTTCTAGGCTTCTAGGAAAGGGCTCACAGCCTTGCGCAATGCCGGGGTCCGTAGCTTGTCGATAGCACGCACCTGGATCTGGCGAATGCGCTCAAGAGAGACATCCATCTGGCCAGCGACCTCGGAGAGTGTGTGCTCGCGTGCTTCGCCGAGGCCAAATCGCAATCCGAGTACCTGCTGCTCGCGGTCGGAGAGGCGCTCCATGGCATCGGACAATCCATCCTCCAACGAAACGTCCTCCATGCTCAGGGAGTAGATGTCACCGGCGGCGTCATCGGGCAACCACTCGACAGCGCCTCTATTCTCGTCGCCCCCACCGGCAGTCCCACTACTCCGCCCACGGTCAAGCGAAATCGTGCCTCGATCTGCAGCCAGCGCCATGCTGACCACGCTTTCCTTGATCCCAGATTCTTCGGACAGGACGCTCGCGTCACTGACGCGCCCCCCCAGGCGAATCTTGGCCAAGTTCACGTGCTTCATGGCTTTCTGCAGATACACAGGGACTCGAACCGTCCGGCCATTGTTGTAGAGATAGCTGCGGAAGGCCTGGTTCAGCCAGTGCACAGCGTAGGTCCGAAACAACAGCCCACGCCGCCATTCGAACCCGTCTACAGCCCTAAACAGGGCTGCGGATCCTTCCTGGATCAAGTCCAACCGCTCGGATGTGCGCTTGGCGTAACGCTCGACATTGATCAAGGCCAGGTAGAGGTTGCACTCGACGAGTTCGCGCCGCATGGCGTGCAGTTCGATCCAGCGGCGACGAACTTCCTCGGGCAACTCATCACTCACTGTGTCCACATCCGTGTGAGTCGAAGGGTCGTAACGCACACGGCTTGAGACGTCAGCCTCTTCAAGCCCGGAGCGCTCAAGAGCAAGATCGAGGCGGATGCGTGCGAATTCGATGCGGCGTGCGAGCTGCGCCTCACTCTCGCGATCCATGATCTCGATCTGATCGATCTCGGCCCGTAGCTGCTCCTCGATGGAAAACACGGCAGACGGCTGATTCCGGGAGGAAGACCTGCGGGGACCCCCCTCTCGACGCCATTCCAAGGGGTCGCGGATCTCGAGACTTGCGCCATCACGATCCCAACGCCGAGCCAAGGTCTTGGCGCGGCGTTGAAAAGTGTCCGGATTGGCCGCGAGGGGGTCGAGGGCCTGATCGAGCGATGCGTGACTGCGAACTAGGGGAAGAGGTGACGGGACCATGGAGGGGGGACGCCCGGGGCGAGAGGGAAGGGAGTGACAGCCGCCAGGGAATTGGCTGCGATCCTGGGGAATGGGCGAGATGGGGAAGCCCCGCTGACCACTCCAGGAGCGGTTTCTGGGGGGTCACCGAACGAGGTTTCCTCCGAACTTGTTGGGGTAACCCGCGCTCTCTTTCGCAGGCCGGGAGCAGTACCCGTAACTCCCCCGTAAGCCCTTATGAAAACTAGGCTTAGCGGCCCAAGCAAGCCTCGCAAGGACGAGCATCCAAGCCAACCCAAGCTCGGGTGCGGCACCCCCAAAGGGCGCCTCCAACCTCAGACCTCTTGGGGCGCCTCAGCCTCTTCGTAGTAGGGCTGCTGAACCTCTGTCGGGATGTACTCGGCCAAATGCTCGAGTTCGGCGCATTCCCTCACGAGGTGGCGGGCAATGACCATGCGCTGGACCTGGTTCGTGCCCTCATAGATCTGAAGGATCTTGGCGTCTCGGAAGAACTTGGCGATGGGGTAGTCCTCCATGAAACCGTAGCCACCAAAGACCTGCACGGCGTCCGTGGCCACCTCCATCGCGACGTCAGTGGCAAAACACTTGGCCATGGCTGCCATCTTTGAATTGGTCGGACTCGGGCCCACGTCGTCGATGCCCGCAGCTGCTGCGTACACGAGCTGCCGTGCGGCTTCGGTCTTCATGGCCATGTTCGACATCATGTGCTGCACCATCTGGTGCTTGGAGATGGGCACTCCGAATTGCTGACGTCGATTGGAGTAGACATTCGCCAGGTCCAAGGCCCCCTGGCAGGCTCCGACCGCTTGAGCGGCCACCCCCGGCCGGGCGTAGTCGAGAGTCATCATGGCATGCTTGAAACCGGCTCCAGGACGACCCCCAATCAGATTGGACTTGGGAACGCGTACATGGTCAAAGTGGGTTTCCACGACCGGCACTGTGCGAATGCCCATCTTGTCTTCGATCTTCTTGATCTCGAAGCCGGGGGTCCCCTTTTCCACGACAATTGCGCTGATGCGGCGCGATTTGGAGTTGGGGTCGGTCACACAGAAGACGCTGTAGATGTCAGCGACGCCCCCATTGGTGGTCCATTTCTTCTCGCCACAAATGACGTAATCATCACCATCCTCGAAGGCACGCACAGAGAGTCCGCTGGCGTCCGATCCCGCAAACTTCTCAGAGAGGCAGAATGCGACGAACTTGTCGCCTGATGCGACCTGAGGCAGCCACTGCTGCTTCTGCTCCTCGGTACCGCCCAAGATGATGGGGAACGACCCCAGAGCATTGACGGCGAATGCGACGCCAAATCCAGAATCCGCCTTGGCCAGCTCCTCGGCGACGAGGGCCAAGGCGAGGATGCCCGCTCCGTGCCCGCCGTACTGCTCGGGAATGAACGTTCGAAAGAGGCCCGCTTCCGCCACAGCGCGCGCCGCTTCGTAATTGTACTCCTGCGCCTTGTCGTGCTTGGCTGCCGCCGGGCGCACGTACTTGTCCGCAATCTCACGCGCGGTTGCTTGGAGTTCGAGAGCTTTCTCGCTGAAGCAGATTTGTTGCTGGGTCATGCTTGTGATCGTGGGCCGCTGGTATGGAAGCGGAATCCATTGTACGAGGGCTGATGGGCGCCCGCACCCCTACCTCCTTCGTAGGCAGAACAGTTGGCGGGGGGCGTCCTTGCTCAGAGGTCGGCCATCAAAGCCCCCCACGACCGACTCCACGTCGATTCCCCTCTCGTGCAGGGATTCTGAGAGATCCGCAACGGAGTAGAGGCGGACATCTTCGCGCCAGCGGCGTTGCTCTCCGTCGGGCCTCGTCATGCAGACCTGTTTCACAACTTGCCGCCCGTGGTCTTCAAGCTGGCGCTCCTCAGTCAGCACGACTCCCTGCTTCTCGCGTTCCGAGTAGGGAACCAAGGTTGAGCGGACATATTCAGGATTCATGAGGTCCATGAACGCGACTCCGCCCGGTTGTAGCACTCGGCTGATTTCATCCAATACCTGCAGATCCCCTTGCACGCCGAAATAGCCAAATGAACTAAAGAGGTTCACCAGGCCGAAGAAGGCCTGATCTTGAAATGGAATGCTGCGCGCGTCGCAACGCACAAGTCGACCGGCAAGGGCGGCATGCGCCCCGCGCAGCAGCTCCTCGGAAAGATCGACTCCAATGACTGCGAATCCGTGGGCCTGCAACGCCTGAGCGTGACGACCAAAGCCACAACACAGGTCCAAGACGGGCCCTTGCAGGCCTCGCTTGATCAGGTGTTGTACCTCTTCATCTGCTGCCCGCTCATCGCGGTGGGCGTAGAGCTCGCGGTAGTCAGCACGGAAGGCTGTCACATACCAAGGCTCGGCGGGATCGGGAGGGAGGGGCATGAACAGAGGGAGCCACGGGCGGACTCACTCAGTAGACTGCCTGAGCCCCCCCCTCGCAACGCGCTGCGAAACCCAGGGCTGGGGTGAAATCGACCTGCAGCTGCCGCGTCCAAGAGAGTGCCCAGTCCCTTGAGTTCCTCCCAGCCACCCCTATTTGAACGCTTGGCCAAGGAAGAGCGTGAGGAAGCCGAGCTCGCGGCTCACGCGGCTCACGCGGCGCAATCCGCTGGCCGGGTTCACACGGAGGTCGACGACCCCCTGCGTACGTGTTACGAGCGCGACCGGGACCGAGTCATTCACAGCACGGCCTTCAGGCGCCTGGGTTACAAGACCCAGGTTTTTGTCAACTCGGAGGGAGACCAATACCGCACGCGCCTCTCGCATTCCCTCGAGGTGTGCCAAGTGGCTCGCAGTCTGGGCAGCGCATTGCGGCTGAACGAACCCTTGTGCGAGACCCTTGCGCTGGCCCACGATATCGGACATCCACCGTTTGGCCACCGGGGCGAGGCAGCCCTGAACGATTTGATGATCGAGCATGGCGGCTTTCGGCACAACGCGCAGGTGCTACGGGTGGTGGACTTGCTCGAGCGCCGCAGTCCCGACTACGTGGGGCTCAACCTGACACGCGAAGTGCGAGAGTCCCTGCTGAAACACGAAGCCGAGCGCGATTGGCCTGCAGAACTTGAGCCGCGTCCGGCCAGTCCGCTGCTCGAGGCTCAGCTTGTCGACATGGCTGACTCCACGGCCTATGCCAAACACGATCTCGAGGACGGCTTGCTGGCGGGCATGTTCAGCGAAGATCAATTGACCGCTGAAGTCGGACTTTGGCGGGCAGCGCGAGAGAGAATCGAAGCGCGTCACCCGGGCTTCTTGGCCAAGGACCAAGACCCGAAGTTGCGAGTGCAACGCGTCGCCAACGAATTGATTGGTGCCTGTATCAACGATCTGCTGGCAGAGACAAACGTCCGCATCACCGAAGCCCGGGTTGCCAGCCCAGCAGACGTCCGCGCACACGGTTCCATGCTCGTGCGCCACGGGGAGCAGATGCGATCGTCGACCGCCGAGCTGCGTCGTTTCTTGCACGCGCATTTCTATCGCCACGACCACCTGCAAGCTTTCTTGGCCTACGCCCAAAGGGTCCTCGACAGCCTGTTCACCGTCTACCGCAAGCGCCCCGAAGAGTTGGCCCCTTCCTACCTTGCATGGGCCGAACAGGTGGGTCTTGAGCGAGCCATTTGCGACTACCTGGCGGGCATGACCGACCGCTTCGCCCAACAAGAATGCGCGCGCATCGCGGACCCGAGCTTGGCTGAGTTTCCACGCATCGGGCACTAGCGGACCGGTGCGGGCTAGCCTCCCGGTCCGGCCGGCTCCCTACCCGCATAACTGGCCCCGCAATCCTCGCGGGTTAGGAGAACTGCGACCACGCCCAGACCGCGGCGATTCCCCCAACCAGGGCCGCGAATAGCCAGGGGAACTTGCGTTGCGGCCGCTCGTCCGCATGCGCATCGAGCCCTTCGAACAGGGGCTCGACCAAGTGGTCGTGGGGTCGTTGTCGATACTCGCTCATCCGCTGTCCCCACCATCAGGGGCTGCTGTAGCATGCAGCCTGTGGCGCGCGCCGCATAGCAAGACTTCCACTGTGCATGGCCACGATTCCCCACACGTTTGCCCGCCCTGAGTTGCTCGAACTCGCCCTCACCCACGCTTCCCTGCAGTGCAGTGAGGACAATGAACGCTTGGAGTTCCTTGGAGATGCCGCACTTGATCTGGTCGTGGCAGAAGAACTCTACCGGCTCAACGCCAACTTGCCGGAGGGAGACCTGACGGAGATGAGAGCAGGTGTCGTTTCGCGCCGGACGTTGGCCAAGGCGGCCCACGCGCTGGGCTTGGAGGAGGTTGCCAAGGTTGGAGGAGGTCTGCAGCGCCGGGCGCTTTCCCGCGCGGTGCTGGCGAACCTGTATGAAGCCGTGCTCGGTGCGGTGTACTTGGATGCAGGGCTTGAGGGCGCCCGAGAGTTTGCGCTCAAGACCCTGGCCGATCCCATGCAGGCGGTCCAGTCCAGGAACGGCACTCACTCCCCGAAACAAGAACTCCAAGAACTCTGTCAAGGGCGCTGGAGTTGCCTGCCGGAGTACGTGGAACTCGAATCCCGTGGGCCCTCGCACGCGCGCGCGTTCCTCGTGCAGGTTCAGGCTGCTGGGGAGAGCTTCCCCAGTGCCTGGGGGCGTACTCTGAAAGAAGCGGAACGCTGGGCTGCGAACGAGGCGCTGCTCGTGCTGGAAGAACGGAACCCGTCGTGACCGAGTCACCCCGCGGAAAGCCGGAAGGACTCGTGCTCGACGCGTCAGCGCTACCCCTGCCGGAGGCCTTTCACCGTGCGCTCGAACACGCGCGCGATCAGGGGACATGCAGCATCGGCAATCTGTGGGGCTCGTCGCAGGGTCTCCTGTTGGCCTGCGCCTTGGGGCGCGGGCCCATGCAAGACGCGTTCACTCTGGTGGTGACCTCCACCGAAGCGGAGGCCGAAGCCATGACCGAAGATCTGAAGAGCTTCGGTCAGCCAGCCGTGCACTTCCCCGCACGTGAGCAGCGGGCGAAAGGGGGCCCTAGCTCGGATGCGCGTTCCATGCGCTTGCGGCTGCAGCTGGTGCAGGCGCTTGGGTCGGGAGCCAAGGGCCGGCCGCGAGTGGTGGTGAGCTCGTTGCTTGCCCTGCTTCAGCCCGTTCCAGCGTTGAAGGAACTGGAGAAGCAGTTTCTGCAACTGGCCGTGGGTGACGGCCTCGATCCCGGACCGCTCTTGCGCGACTTGGTTGCGGCGGGTTACTCGCGTCAGCCCCTTGCTGAGGCGCCGGGCGAGGTCTCCCTACGTGGAGACATTCTCGACCTCTTCCCCTTCTCCGCGGATCTGCCCCTGCGCATCGAGATCTTCGAGGACGAGATCGAGTCCTTGAGGACCTTTGACCCCGAGAATCAGCTCTCCGTGGAGTCCGTCAGCACTCTGGACGTGTGCACGGCAGCGGAAAGCGCCACCCTCGAGAGCGGCGAGGGCAGCTCGCTGCTCGGGTTCCTGGGTCCCCAGGCCTGGGTAGTTGAAGTGGAGCCGCTGAGAGTGGAGGAGAAGGCGGAGAGCCTGCGCAACCAGTCGGCCGCCCATGAACAAGCTCTGCGTCGGTTCAATTTGGAGCGCAAGGGCCACTCGGGACTGCAACTCCAGAGCTTGCCCGGGGAAGACGTGTCCTTGGACACGCGTTCCGTCAAGACGCTCGAGGTTGGCATGCGGCAGGCCCCACAAGCACTCCGCGAAGCGGCTCAGAACACGGGCAGGATCATCGTGCTGTGCTTGAATGAAGCGGAACGCCATCGCTTAAGAGAGACCTGGGCCAACGAGACTGGGCTGCAATCTGTTGAAATCCGTATTGGTTCGATCACGCGTGGATTCGGCGTTCCAGAATTCGATGTGCTGCTTGTCGGACACCACGAGCTCAAGGGCATGCTCGGTGCGCGGCGCCGAACTCAACCGCGTAGCGAACACAAGGTGCGCGCGATCCAGTCCTTCTTTGAGTTGCGGCCGGGAGACCTTGTCGTGCACGCGGTCCATGGCCTGGCGCGCTACAAGGGACTCGAAAAAGTGGAGCGAGTTGGCGGACACGAGGAACATCTGCACCTGGAGTTCGCGGGGGAAGTCAGTTTGTTCGTCCCCTCCAGCCGCATCGACATGGTGCAACGCTATATCGGCCCGGGCGCGGCAGGTTTGGCCCTCGACCGCATCGGGGCGGGCACGTTTCGCAAGCGCAAGGAGAAGGTCGAGCGCGGGTTGTTCGACATGGCCGCAGAGCTGTTGGAAGTTCAAGCGCAACGCTCCTTGAGAAAACGGCCGAGTTGGGAAGGAGACGCGGAGCTCGTGCAGGACCTAGTGGAGAGTTTTCCCTACGAAGACACTGCGGACCAGGCGCAGGTAGACCAGAGCCTGGAAGAAGACCTGTACAGCGAGAACCCCATGGACCGCCTTATCTGCGGCGACGTGGGTTTTGGAAAGACGGAGCTGGCCGTACGCGCGGCCTTCAGAGTGGTCAACGGGGGCGGTCAAGTGGCCGTGCTCGTACCGACGACCATTCTCTCTGAACAGCACTTCGCCACCTTCCGAGAACGCATGGCCGACTTCCCAGTGGAGGTGGAAGTACTCAGCCGCTACGTCACGGGAGCGGATGCCAGAAACGTCGTCGAGCGAGTCCGTGCGGGCAGCGTCGATGTACTCGTGGGAACTCACCGCATCCTCAGCAAGGACGTGCAGTGGAAGAACCTGGGCTTGGTCATCATCGACGAGGAGCAGCGCTTTGGGGTGACCCACAAGGAGCACTTCAAGCAGCTGCGCTCCGAAGTTGACGTGCTCGCTCTGACCGCCACGCCCATTCCCCGCACATTGCACATGTCGCTTGCCGGATTGCGGGACATCTCTGCCCTAACCGTGCCGCCGCCTGGCCGTCAGGCCATCGAGACCATCGTCGGCTACGGTGACGACGAGACGCTGATCCGAGATGCCGTCCTGGGCGAACTCAACCGCGGTGGGCAGGTTTTTTTCTTGCACAACCGAGTGCGCTCAATCGACGGGGTGGCGGAGCGCTTGCAGGGCCTGGTGCCCAGCGCGGTTTTTGCCATTGGCCATGGGCAGATGGGATCCAAGGAGCTGCGCGCCGTGATGGACGCCTTCGAAGGCGGAGACGTCAACGTCTTGGTCGCTACGACAATCATCGAGAACGGGCTCGACATTCCCCTTGCGGGCACGATCTTGATTGACGACGCCGACTGCTTCGGCCTCTCGGAACTCCACCAGCTGCGCGGCCGCGTGGGGCGCGGGGACCAGAAGGCCTTCTGCTACTTGTTGGTTGAACGCCACAAGCCCCTGAAGGACATCGCCCGCGAACGGCTCAAGGCTCTGGAGGAATTCAACAAGCTCGGATCCGGTTTCGAAATCAGCGTCAAAGATCTCGAATTGCGAGGTGCGGGGAACATCCTCGGAGCACAGCAGTCCGGGCATATTGCGGCCGTTGGCTACGACATGTTCTGTCGGCTGTTGAAATCCACCGTGGACCGACTCGAGGCCGGCGAAGGATTGGAGCGGGAAGCGGTGCGAGTCGAAGAAACCGAAGCGGGAGTCGAATTGGAATTGGGCCTGGAGGCCTACCTCCCCGAGGATTGGGTCCCCGGCCAGAATCGACGACTCGATGTACTGCGCGAGATTTCCTTGCTGCATGAACCCGGCCAGGTCGTGGAGTTCGCCAAGTCCCTCCGGGAACGATTTGGCCGACTGCCGGAAGCGGCGCAGACCCTGCTACGAAGCATCGCCTTGAAGGTCCGCCTGGATGCATTCGGACTGCGCTCTCTCGCCTGGCGAGACGGCTCGTACTTGATCACCTACAGCGACCCTGTGGCCTACACGCAGCTCTTTGAAGGACGCGGCCTGGATCTGCGTAGGGCCCGTCGGGGCGTCGTCCACCTGTTCTTGCCGGATGAAATCGAGGGGCCCGAAGCCGGATTGAGTTGGCTGGAAGGCCTGTTGCAGCAGGTCCCCGAGGCCGCCAGAATGCCCGTCGGAAATTCACAATGATTGCACTCACCCTCGCGCTCACCGTTCTTACTCAGCAACCTCCGCAGCCCGACTCCCAGGAGGCACAGGCGGCCAAACTGCAAGAGGAGCGAGCCTTGGCAGAAGACCCGCGTACGCGGCGCGCCTATTTTTCCAGGGACTGGATGATCGGTGTGGCGGGAGACGAAGTGGTGCTGCGCTCGGACTTGGATGCCCTCATCTTCCGGAACCCAGAAATGCGGAATCGCTGGCAGAACGCCGACGGGCCCGGGCGTCAGGCGCTCTACCAGGAGGCCCTGGGTCAGCGCCTCGAAACTCTGTTGCGCGTCCAGGCGGGTATGGACCTGGGATTCGACCCGACAATTGTCAACAAGCAGACGGCCATCATGTTCGAAGATCGCGTGAAGTCCCTGGGAGGACACCGCGCGACTAGCAAAGCCCTTCAAGCTGACCAACTCACGCCCGCCCAGTTTCATTCTCACCTGCGCGATCAACTGCTCGCCATGACCTGGTATCAAGTGCAGATCGGCCGCACACCGGGTCGCACCGGGCGCGTGTTTGTGGACCGCCACGTCCGCCCCGGCTGGATCAAGAGCGCGTATCACTCGTTCTTGAATTCGCCCTCCGTCGAGGAACAAGCCCTGGTTGGAAAGAAGGAGCAGTCCTACCGCTTGCAAGGCCTGCGCGTCCCGGTCGACCCCGAATCCAGCCCGGCCGACGCGGAAGCTCTGGCCCTGGAATTGCGCCGCATGTACCGCGGGGGCGAAGTGGATTTCGATTTCCTGGTGCGCACCTACGCCGACCCCGCAAGTCAGGAAAAATTGGGTCGCATCCCGCCGCTGAGTGCCGCCCGGGTGGCACAGATGGGCCAGGTGTTCCATGGCCCCGCCGGTCTGGCATTGAATGAACTGATCGAGTCCGGGGAAATCGACGGGACGACCCCCCCCCTGTTTCGAGAGGCTCCCGACTGCTGGTACATCTACCGCCTAGAGGAGATCGACCCTGGTCATGAAGCCCAGCCCTTGTCCGCCCCCGAGGTCCAGCACGCTCTAAGGGATTTCCTACTCAAGACCCAGGACGACGGCCGTGAGCAGACTGCCTTCTCACGAGTTCTTTCCGACTCCTTCGTCTATCCCAGCCAATTTGGGCCCTTTCTAGCCGAGCGGAATCGCCGAGGTCAGTAAGCCCGCCGGCCCAAGACCGGACGTGGGGCGCCTCGAGGCTCCTTTATTGGGGGCCAGGGGCGCTAGCGAGTGCGCACAAGGGGACTTCCCCGGTAGGCGTCGAGGGGTCGGCGCGATATGCTCTGAACCCCCCGAAGTGGGAGCCGTTGGGTACAGCATTGACCCTAAACTGGGCTCCACACCGGACCCATTTCGGCCCTGGGAGGGCCCTGGGACCTAATCCCAGGCCACAGCGCCCAGACCCTGCCCCTCTGTAGACCTCTCCTCACATGTCAGACCGTCATCTCTCAGACAAAGAGAACTTCCACATCGAGTCCACCCTGCCCAAGTCTTGGGAGCAGGAGGAGACCTTCAACGACGTCCTGTACGAATGGATGGCACGCGCTCCCTGGCTGGCCATTTCGGCGGCCCTGCACGTGGTCATATTCCTGATCGTTCAAGCCATCCCGTGGAGCCTATTCAACACGGTCGAGGATGTGGAGATCCAGGCCAGCATCGACCAGGCCCCTGAGGAGGTCCCCGAGGACCCCCCCGAGGAGGAGCCCGAGGAAATTGAGGAAGAGGAACCGATCGAAGAACCGATCATCCAGGACTTCGAGATCTCCGACCACAACGAGACCGACACCAACGAGGACTTCGAGTCCACCGAAGGTGATCCGGACATGTTCGCGGACTCGCCCTTCGACGATAAGGCGTTCAACAACGTCATCGGCATCGGCGGCGGTGCCGGCGGTAAGTTCGGTGGCCGTTTTGGTGGTCGCAAGAACTTGCGCGCGGCTGGCGGCTCGGGAACGGAGCAGGCGCTCAAGGCCGGTCTGGAGTGGCTCAAGAACCACCAGGACCCTGAAGGGCTTTGGGACTGCGACGAGTTCATGAAGCACGACCCGCCGAACGATATCTGCACGGGTCCCGGAGCGTCCCTGCACGACATCGGGGTGACGGGCCTCAGCTTGCTGGCCTTCCTGGGCGACGGTCACACGACGCGTAAGGGCTTGTACAAGAACGTGGTGCGCAAGGGCATCCGCTGGCTGACCGGCGAGCAGGACTATGACACGGGTCTACTGGGCGAGGAGATCGGCCACACGTTCCTGTACGACCACTCGATCGCCACCCTGGCTCTCACCGAGACGTACTACTTCGACGACTCGCCGATGCTGGACAGCGTGGCTCAGAACGCCATCAACTACATCACACGCGCTCGTAACCCCTACGGTGCCTGGCGCTACGACGTGCCGCCCATGGGCGAGAACGACACGTCCGTGACCGGTTGGATGGTCTTCTGCCTGAAGTCCGCCGAAGAGGCCGGCCTGAAGATCGACCCCGACGCTTTCGTGGGCGCCCTGAACTGGATTGACGAGGTCACCGACCCCGCCAACGGACGGGTGGGCTACAACGCCGTGGGTACGGCCAGTTCCAGAATTGAGGGTCTGAACGACCGCTGGCCCACCGACAGCGGTGAAGCCATGACCTCCGTTGGCCTTCTTTGCCGCTTCTTCCTGGGTCAGGACCCGGACAAGACGCCGGCCATGGGCAAGCACGCGGACCTGATGCTCAAGACGCTTCCAGTCTGGGACCCTGAAGCCCTGGGCTGCGACATGTACTACTGGTACTACGGCTCCTACGCCATGTTCCAGATGGGCGGTCGCCACTGGAAGGCATGGAACAAGGCCATGAAGGAAGCCGTGCTCGAGTCTCAGCGTCAGGACGGTGCTCACTACGGTTCCTGGGATCCCGTGGGACCCTGGGGAATGAAAGGAGGCCGCGTGTACTCGACCGCCACCATGGTCTTGTGCCTCGAGGTTTACTTCCGCTACGGCAAGGTGCTCGGCTCGCGTTAGTCGCTCCAAGTTCCAAGGCAGATCAGTGCCTGATTCAAGCCCCGCTCAAGTCTGGCAAAGACTCGAGCGGGGCTTTCTTTGTGTGCACGACATCGGGCGTGTACCCGCTGCGTTGTGAACCACGTCGACCGTCAGTCGTTTAGCTAAGTGAACGAGACATCGATGACTCCTGTGCCGGGCCCTGTGGCCCGGCGCTCTGCCTCGCTCCGTCACCAAGGTGCCGGAGACGTCAATTGCAATGGAGTTAGTCATGAGCAGTGATTTCGGTCGTCAAGTCGCCCCTGTCCAGACCGCCCTCGAACCCTGGCGCGAACAGGAGTCCTTTCAAGACGCCCTCTACGAGTGGATGCAGCGTGCCCCGTGGCTCGCCATCTCGGGCGCCGCGCACGTCGTGATCTTCCTGATTCTGCAGGCCTTTCCGTGGGAGCTGTTTGAGGAGAATCACAAGCCAGACATCGTGGCGAGTCTGGATATGCCGGCTGACTCCCTGCCTGAACCATCGGAACCGGAGCCGATGGAGGAGATCGATCCTGAGCCCGTGAGCGATGAGCCGGTCATCGTCGAGATGCCGATCGATGAGACTCCGGTCGAAGACCCAGGCGACTTCTCTGCGCTCGACTCCGTGAGTGACTTTGGTGCCGAGGAAGACTCGCTCTTCAACGACACCGGTCCGATCGGAGTACTGGGCCTGGGTGGAGGGTCCAAGGGGGGCAAGTACACGGGGCGCTTTGGCCCAGGCCGCAAAGGGCGGCCCGGTGGTCGATCGACAGACCCCTCAATGGAAGCCGGCTTGCACTGGCTGGCCGAGCACCAGGATCAGGACGGTCGCTGGGACTGCGACGGGTTCATGCGTCACGATCCCATCGACGATCCCTGCACGGGTCCCGGTGGCAGCCTGCACGACGTGGGCGTCACCGGCTTGGCCCTGCTGGCCTTCCTAGGAGACGGCAACACGACCTCAGTTGGCCCCTACCGCGACACAGTCAAGCGCGGCATTCGATGGCTTCAGGCTCAACAGGATCCGGACACGGGCCTGATTGGAGACGAGATTGGCAAGGGATTCATGTATGACCACGCCATCGCCAGCCTGGCCCTGTGCGAGGCCTACTACTTCACGAAGAGCCCGTTGCTGAAGCACACGGCCCAGAAGGCCTTGAACCAAATCAGTCGCGCGCGCAATCCGTACGGAGCCTGGCGCTACGACGTCCCTCCCACCGGCGAGAATGACACATCGGTAACCGGCTGGATGGTTTTCGCCCTGCAGTCCGGTCGAGACGCCGACTTGACAATCGACGAGGACGCGCTGATCGGCGCCTTGACTTGGATCGATGAAGTGACAGATCCGGCCAACGGCCGAGTGGGTTACAACGCGATCGGTTCAGCAAGCGCGCGTGAGATCGGGACCAACGACCACTATCCGACGGATCGAGCGGAGGCCATGACCGCAGTCGGCCTACTCTCAAGAGTGTTCTTGGGGCAAACGCCAGACCGGCACCCCATCATGAACAAGCATGCGGACTTGATGATGAAGTCCCTTCCACGGCTGGATGGCGACGGGCTGGGTTCCGACATGTACTACTGGTACTACGGAACCTATGCCATGTTCCAAATGGGCGGCCGCTATTGGTCTGCTTGGAATAAGGCGATGAAGCCGGCCGTGCTCGATTCGCAGCGCAAGGACGGCGCCTCGCGGGGCTCCTGGGATCCCAGCGGCCCCTGGGGAAAACAGGGTGGCCGGGTCTACTCCACGGCCTCAATGGTGCTATGCCTGCAGGTCTACTTCCGCTATTCGCGCCTCATGGGAGGGCGCTAGAAAGACCGTGATCAGGTCATTCGCATCCAGAACTTGCGTGTGAATTCCGACACGTTGGCCTTGTCTCTGGAAAACAGACCGCCGCTCGACTCCGAGCAGCAGTGCGTCTGAGAGTTCGGGATCCCATCGGGGCCTTCTACTGTCACGACGATGGTGGAGGTGCCCCGCAGGGGTCCGTTGTTGCGCACGCAAGTCGCGCTCAGTCCCTCCTTGTCCACCGACTGCACCGACCAACCGGGAAGGTCTTCCACCATCTCAAGGGCCGAACCGAATACGTCCCCCTTACCAATGGGAACACAGACAGGGCGATGCCAACGACCGGGATGCTCCTCGCTCGTTTGGAATTTTCCCATGGGCTCGCTGCTCTTGGACACTCGGGCCAGAGGCCCGAGATTTAGTTCGGGCTAGTTGCCCGCGACGTGACGATCGAGACGACTCTTGTGCCGGGCGGCGGCCCTGTCGTGGATGATGTTGTGCTTGGCGCACTTGTCCACCATCTTCACGGCGTTCGGCAGTGCGGCGGCCGCGGCTTCGGGAGTCTCTGCGTCCATCACTTTCTTCATGGCCGACTTCATCGCACTGTTCTTGGCCTTGTTAACCAAGCGACGCTTGTCGTCGGTGATCATTCGTTTCTTCGCTTGCTTGCTACTGGGCATGAATCTTCTTGGGTTCGTCTCGGAGAGCTCTAGGGGAAAACGGTCGTTGGAGGCGGAGCATTTAGGCGTCCGTCGCCGTGTTGGTGAATTGGGCTACGGTCGAATACAGGTCTGAATTCTGGTTGATCACTTCAGGCGCTCCATTTTCTCGGACACGTCTCGGTAGCCGATGTCGACTTCGAAAATGCGGGCGTAGGAGGAGCGCGCTTCGGCCGGGTTGCCCTCGGCCTCTGCGATCTGGCCGAGATTGTACAGGATCTCGCGAGCCGTCTCGTCGACGACGGAATGGGCCGCCAGGGCCTTCTCGTACTCGCTCCGAGCTAGGTCGAGAAAGCCCTTGGCTTGGAAGCACTGGGCCAAGGCGATGTGCGCCTCATCGGCCTGACGGGGGTCTACGACTGCTTTTTGGAGCTCTGCGGCGGCCTCATCGTAGTTGCCCTGGCGCAGCAGGGCCGTACCCAGGGTCAGTCTCAGGGCCGCATCACCGGGAGTCAATTCAAGGCGCCGACGTGTCTCCTCAAACTCCAATTCGCGCAGCTGCCCCTCAAGACGATCGGCCTCCTGCTCGTCGCCGGCCTTTCCGGCTCGGGCGATGGCCTTCTTGAGACCCTTCAGTCGCAGGCGTCCCAAACGCTCGGCCAGGTCCACCGACCCCTTGCGGTAGGAAAGTGCGCGCTCAACCAAGTCTGCAGCAGCCTCAGGGTCGCGTAGTTTCTCGTGCAGGTCCGCCATGGACAACATTGTGTCCACGTTGGAGGGCTCCGATGCATAGCCGGCTTCCAGACGCTCCAACTGTTCGCGCAAATCATCTTCCGACTGGTGCAGGCGCTGGGAGCGCTCAAGACGCATGGCCTCGTCCTTGTCCTTGATCTGATCGCGACTGTGGCTGACCTCGTCGAAGCGCGAACGGCTCAACGCAGCTTCGGCCGCCAGATCCTTGCGCGCCTTGATCGCGTCGCGATCGCGCGGGTCGGCTTCGAGCGCTCGTTCGTAGTACTCGAGCGCACGCACAGCATCTCCGTTCACGCGCATCATTGAGCCCGCCCGCTTGAGCCCTTCGGGATTACGCGGGGCCACCTCGGTCAAAAATTCGTAGACGGCCAGCGCAGAGTGAGTGTGGCCGCCTGATTCTAAGCAGATGCCTAGTAGCAGGTTGGCATCTTCGTCCATGGGATTGGTTGCCAGGTAGCTCTCCAGCTGCTTGGACGCTGCATTGTGCTTGCCTGCCTTGGCCAGGGTCTTGGCCGCCGCGAGGGGACCAGCTCCCTTGAGCATTCCGAACAGCTTGCCGCCTTTTTTCTTCTCGTGCCGAGCCTTGAGGACGCGTCGCAGGCCTGCGCGGGCCTCGCCCACGTCCGGATCGATCTCCAGAAGCTGCTGAAACAGCTGGATCGCGAAGTCGTAATTACGGCGGCGCGCGGCCTCTTCGGCCTTTTGGATGTGCTTGGAGTAGTCGACCACGGGAAAGGGGCCTCTTCCGATCAGAGAACTGCCCCCGGGGGGCCGACGGATGAAGCGGCGGAAAATACTATAGGGGCCCCTGAGGGCCGTCAACGCACCCTCCACGCCTCTTCGTTCCAATCCCCCCCCATGCCCGACCCGCCCGAATTCTCCCTCACGCTCTACCCCAGCCCCGTTCTGCGCAAGATTGCTGATCCGGTTACGTCCTTTGACGGTCGGCTGTCCGAATTGGTCGAAGGTATGTACGCGCGCATGTTCGAGAGCCACGGGGTCGGGCTTGCAGCGCCCCAGGTGGGCGTGCGTCAGCGCGTCCTGGTGATGAACGAGGAAGGTGACGTAGAGAAGCCGGAACTCAACTTGACCTTGATCAATCCGAAGATTGTCGAACGCACCGGCGACAAGACCCTGTTGGAGGAAGGCTGCCTGTCCTTCCCAGGGATCTACGCCGAGGTCTCTCGCCCCGCGAACTGCATCGTTGAAGCGGTCGACGTCGATGGCCAGCCACTGCGCCTCGAATTGACGGGCTTCAAGAGCCGCGTTCTTCAACACGAATACGATCACTTGGAAGGGGTCCTACTTGTGGACCGCATGTCTCCCGCCGATCGCTTGCGTAACAAGGTCGCACTGGAAGAGATGATCGAGGCGTACAAGGAGCAGCAGGCAACGACTTGATCGTCACCAATCACAGAGTCGACCTGCCCGCGACAGCCGAGAATTCTGTCGTCAGCATTGGTGTCTTTGACGGAGTCCACCTGGGGCACGCCGCGATTCTCTCAGCCAACGTGGCCTGCGCCCGGAAGCGAGATGCTTGCCCCACGGTCGTGACCTTCAAGGGCCACCCGAAACAGGTGTTGTTGGGACGCGCCCCGCGCACGTTGACGACCCTGGCCCACAGACTTGAGCTCTTCCGGCGGGCGGGCATCGGACACACCCTTGTGCTCTCGTTCGACGACGAGCTGCGCAGCACGCAGGCGACGGAGTTCGTCAACGAATTGCTCGTGAAGGAGTTGGGTGCTCAGGCCCTGGTGCTGGGCTTTGACAGCAAGTTCGGGCGCGACCAAAAGGGGACGCCTGAGCTCCTGCGAGAAATGGGAATCCCAGTGGAAGTCATCGACAAGGTCGTGGTTGGACAGAGAGCCGTCTCAAGCACTGCCATCCGGGAGGCGGTGGGGCTCGGTGACTTGGATGGGGCACGGGCCATGTTGGGCCGGCCAGTCTCGGTCTTGGGAGAAGTCGTGCACGGCAACGCCTTGGGCCGCACGCTGGGCTTCCCCACCGCCAACCTCGACCTGCACCACGAGCTGCATCCCCCCGCAGGCGTCTATGCGGGCCGCGCCCACCTCCTGGCCACACATGCAGACCATTCGATCGAAGCGACGCACAAGGCTGTCTGCAACGTGGGAACGCGACCCACGCTGCATGCCGACAAGCCCCGAGCACTGGGGGAGCTCTTGGTCGAGGTCCACCTTCTGGATTTTGAGGGCGACATCTACGGTCGGCGCCTGGAGCTGGAATTCACCCAGCACCTCCGTGCAGAGCGGAAGTTCGACGGGCTGGACGCCCTCAAGGACCAGATCGGGGCGGATGTCAGCGCGGCCCGGTCGATCCTGGCCTGAGATTGCCGGAAGGAAAGCGGCTCAATCCCTTTGACGGCTCCGGACCGCGAGCCGATAATCCCGCCCCGCTGCGGTTCACGCGCACACCTGGCCAGGTAGCTCAGTTGGTAGAGCACTTGACTGAAAATCAAGGGGTCACCAGTTCAAGTCTGGTCCTGGCCACCACCCTTACCCTGCTCCCCATGAGCTCGACGCCCACCCGGATCCGCCGCCGCGATCCATCCAAGGTGATTCTCGAATGGGCCGATGGCCGCTCGACCGAATTCGATGCCGCCGATTTGCGACGTCGTTGTCCTTGCGCAGCCTGCGTGAGCGAAACGACGGGTCAACGAATTCTCGACCCGACGTCGATTCCCGATGACTTGACCCAGGAAAACCTGCGCTTGGTGGGCAACTACGCGATCTGCCTGCGATTCTCGGACGGGCACGAAACGGGCATCTACACATTCGAGTTCTTGCACCGCGCAGGGCAGCCCGACTAGGACGCGCGCTTGGAACCGCTCAGGATCAACGCACGCCTGGTCCTGCCTGCTGACGAATTGCACGTCTCGTTTTCTCGCTCTGGAGGGCCCGGCGGGCAAAACGTCAACAAGGTCGCAACGCGCGTGCAGTTGCGATTCTCCGTGACGACGAGCGCGAGCCTCGGCGATAGGCGCCGCGTGCGCCTGCTGGGTCAGCTCGGCAAGCGTCTGACAACTCGCGGCGAGCTCATCGTGTTCGCCTCGAGTCATCGGGAACGGGCCCGCAATCTGGAGGAGGCCCGCGAACGCTTGGCCTCGCTTCTGCGCTCGGGCCTGCAAGTGAAGAAACAGCGCAAGCCGACCAAGCCCACGCGGGCGTCCAAGCGCAGGCGTCTGGACAGCAAGCGCAAGCGCGGTGACCTCAAACGCTCGCGCCGCGCAGGGGACGATTGAGGGATCCACGACCGGCCGTAGGAATTCGCAATGTGCGCAAATCCGAGCCCGGGAAGCACGCGCCTGCGCTCGAGGTGAACGGTAGTAAGTCCATTCGAGTACTTCAGTTAGGTTGCCAGGTGCCCCGGCTGGGTGGAACGCCTACCCAAGGGAATCGCCCCCCCTCCAAGAACCGGATTCGGATTCTCGCCTGCGACCTGGAGTGTTTCGCACTCCAGACGCCCCTGTCCACCAGGAGCCGTCATGAAAGCGAGCACTCCAATCCTCTTCACCTTCACCGCCCTCGCCCTGGCGCCAGCCCTTGCCTTGCCTCTTGATCCTGCGGGTGACGGCGAATGGGCAGATCTGGACCGTGAAGTTGAAGCGCTAACCTCAAGTCTGCTTCATGAAGGGGGCGGCCCCGGTCTGTTTGGGAGGGTGCGCAGCGCATATAGGGCCTCTAGCGACGGCACTCCCGACCTGAGCGCGGTGGGCGTGGCCGACGCTCGATTGGGAGTCGCAGGCTCCCACAGCGGCTACAGCTACCGACTGGAGGTGGATTTCGCCGATGACTGGGGGGAGGGTACCTTGGGCCTGCTGGACGCCCAGGCCAGTTTCTCGGTCATCGATGGCGTCATGGCAACCATTGGCCGCTTCCGACCCGTCATCTCAAGCGACGGGTTGCTCGACAGCGGCTCCATGGTCTTCCTCGAACGAAGTTCGATCGGGACCGCGTTTGCTGCCCGAGATGAAGGCCTGATGCTACAGGGCACCCTATCGAGTCTGGATTGGGCTCTGAGCGCCATGAATGGGCTCGACGACCAGGGTGATGATGCTCTGCTCTCCGCTCGAGCCTCCTGGGAGTTCACTGCGAGCAATGAATCCTCTCCCGGGAATGCCTCCGGGAACGGTCCGGTTGAGGGTGCCCATGGAGTCGGTGGGCAGCTCAGGGCCCGCGTGTCGGCGTCCCTGGTAGACGACCGCTCCCTGGCGGACTCTGATTGCACTCTGATGGAGTTCCGCGCTGGAGCCGGCAACTGGAGCCTAGCCGTCGATACCGTCGACGTTGGCAGCGCAGGGTTCACATCCCTGGCGTCGGGCGCCTTCGGATTCTTGGCCCCCGATACGAATCCCCATTCCGTCAGCGGCACCTACCTGCTGAGCGACGACTGGGAAATGGGCCTGCGGGTACAGGACCTCGACCAGGGAAACCTGGTCCAACGGGATCTGGCTCTCACTCACTACATCTCGGGACACGACCTCAAGTGGACCCTGGGACTCAGCCAAACGGAGAACGAAGCGACCGGCTCGCGGACAGAATTGTGGGGTTTTGCCCTGAATGTAGGGTTTTAGCCTCTCAGAAGACACTTTAGCTCCTACCCCTGCGGACACCCACGCCACGCAAGCCAACCCCCGGGCCACGCGTCCCAGCCACCCGGGGGGTTTGATTCGTAAGACATTATATATAGGGGCCACTAGCCCCAAATTCGCTCGTTTCTAACCTAACCCTTTATTTTTCAATAACTTACGTCCCGATTCGTCTCAACGAAACAGGAATGGGGGACATGCCAGCGGATCTGCCACCGAATGAACCTGCGGTATCCGATTCGAAAAATCACGCCTGAGGCTTGGCGTTGCCAAACGACAACCGCAACCTCTGCGCGATCAACAGGACCCCATCCCTGATCTCTCTTTCTGTCTGAATTCTCACTTTGGAGTGTTGAACCCCATGAAGAAGCTTACCTGTAGCGCTTTTGCGCTCTCCATGACCTGCGCTGCCGGCTTCGCGTCGGACGGCAAGTGGTCTGCTCTCGACCAGGAGGTCGGAGCTCTCGCATCAACTCTGAGCCTGCAAGGCGGCGCCACCATTTCTGGTCGCGTGGCAACTGCCTACACGTCCATCAGCGACTTGGACATCGGAGGCTTCGGTGTTTCCGATGCCCGCCTCGCTGTCGACGGAAGCCACGGTGACTACGGTTACCACATCGAGAACGACTTCGCCGACGAAGGTCTGCGCGGTGCGTATGGCACGTTCGCCATTGGCGAGTCGGTTTCTGGCCAGATGGGCCAGTTCCGCGCATCGGTCTCCAACGACGCCGACCTCGACGAAGGCAGCATGAAGCACTTCATGCACAGTGCCATTGGTGGAGCCTTCACCGGTTTCACGAGTGGCCTTGGCCTCAGTGGTGAAATGTCCCAGATTTCCTGGGCCATCAGCCTGATGAACGGTGCCGACGGCGTTGCCGACGAGCTGCTCACCGCCCTGCGCGTCAGCATGGACCTCATGGATGGCGGCAACGACGGAATCGACGTCTCTGCTTCCATCGCTGTCGTTGATGACGGCGCCATGGACAGCACTGGTGCCACCGTCATCGAAGTCAACGCTGGCAACGACACCTGGAGTGTTGGCGTCGAAACTGCGGACGTCGACGACATGGGTAGCGGTTCTTCGCTTGCCTCTGGCGCGGACACCACGGGTGCCCTCGGTGGCGACACGACCCCCATCGCCTTCTCCGGTAGCTACAACGTCAACGAGGACTGGGAAGTCGCCCTGCGCTTCACCGACATGGACGACGCCGCCAATAGCGAAGTTACGGAAGTCACCGCCAACCACTACCTCGATGGCCACGGCCTCAAGTGGCAAATCGGCATCCAGCAGTTCAGCTCGGACGTCATGGCCGATCTCGACTCCGTGATGGTTGGCCTGAACGTCGCGTTCTAGTCCTACCCCACTGAATCTACTCTGGGGCACGCGCGTCGTGCCCCCGGGTTGAGCCCACGAAGGCCCCGCGCGCGTCGCGGGGCCTTCTTTTTTTGTGCAGCCCCCTTCTCGGTGGCCCCAGGGTGCCCCCTACGCCTCCAGACCCATCTTTTTCGCCAGAGGGGGACGGGGGAAAGGGTCCGTGTCCGAGGGACTTGGGGTCGGCCCTGGGCCACACACCTCCCCTGCCGGAAATGGCCCTTGGAGCCGCTTCGCGCTCCCAGTAAAAAAAACTAGGGCCCTGCACTTGGACTGTCTGGGTCCGCGGGGCATTCTCTCGCCCCTGAGCGGCCCCACGGCCCCCACCTCGCCTGAAACCCAATCGGCTCCACTCGCGAGCCCCAATCCATGAACAAGCTTACCTGTAGCACCCTAGCCCTCTTCCTCACTGGCTCCGCGGCCCTCGCTTCGGACGGCGAGTGGAGCACCATCGAGCAGGAAGTCAACGCCCTTTCCTCAACCCTCAGCTCGGCCGACCAGGGCGCTACGATCTTTGGTCGTGTACGAACGTACTACACCAGCCAGGTAGATGGTGTTGCCGCTGGCGTCGACTCGGGTGGCGTTTCCCTGAAGAACGCGCGCCTCGGCGCCAAGGGCAAGCATGGCAACTACGGCTACAAGCTGCAGGCTGAATTCAAGTCGGGTACTCCCGCTCTGCTTGACGCGTACGGCACCTTCGGGATAGGCGATCAGGCCAAAGGCACCTTCGGCCAGTTCAAGTCCGGTGTGGCTCGTGCCTCTCGCATCAGCAGCGGTCGCATGCTCTTCACCAACCGAAACATCATCGGCAGTGCATTCAGTAAGCGCACGTCGGGCCTGATGCTTGGTGGCGAACTCTCTCAGATGGGCTGGGAGATCAGCATCATGAACGGTGAGGACGGCACGACGGACGAGCTCCTCTTCGCAGGCCGCCTCACTGCGAGCCTGATGGGCAGCGGACCTGGCAAGGTCGAAGGCGCCTACGGTGGCACCGAAGACCCGTCCCTCTCCGCAGCAGTCGCCTTCGTGGACGACGGTGACTTCGGCGACGCCGTGGTGCTCGAGGTCAACAGTGGAACAAACCTGTGGAGCTTCGACGTGGCCGTCTGTGATGCAGGCGAGAACGGATCGGGCGGGAGCCTGGGAACGGAAATCGCCGCCGACTCCACCCCCATCTCCGTCCAAGGCTCGTACATGCTGCAGCCTGACAAGTGGGAACTGGGCGTTCGCTTCCAGGACTTCGACAACGCCGCGGCGGGCGCTGACAGCACGACCCGCACGGACCTGTCCATCAACAACTACATCGACGGACACTCCCTCAAGTGGATGTTGAACGTCCAGACCGACGATGAGGGCGCGAATGACGAGTCCCAGGTCAGCCTCGGCCTGCAGGTCTCTTTCTGAGCGACAGCGCCCCTACCGGGAATCCTCCAATCGCCCGTGAGGGCCCTCGGGAGATCCCAATGTGAGTCAAGAAGGCCCTGCGTTTGACGCGGGGCCTTCTTTTTGCCCAACGCGAGCGCGCAATCGCCACGGAGAGCTAGGATCGGGTTGCAGGCGGGTCTGGGAGGGCACCGGCCATGGTGCCCCAATGATGCCCCCCATTCGACCTTCGCTTCCCAGATCTGGCACCAGGAGCCGGAACGTGAGCCTGCACACTCTGGCCAGCGGCCTGCTCCTCGCCCTGTGCACGAGCGTCGGAGCTTCGGCCCAGGACAAGCCCCACAAGTGCCCTCTCGGCGACCTCCGAAAACGGGGCGTCCCGCCGTCATCCACAGCAACGGATCCGCGCACGCCGCCTGTCCCGCCTGTCCCGCTGTCGGTCACCCAGGACGCGACCGCGTCCGGTGCGCCCTTGGCTCCTCCGGCACTTGACTTGTTTCCCGCTTCGGACAGCCTGAACCTGGAGTTCGGTGGGCATCTTCGAGCCGTGAGTGTGAGCAGTGCCATGTCTCAACCACGCATTTCGGACAACACGGCTTTCGCCGAAGTCCGTCTAGCCCATCTCCATGTGCAAGGTGCATTGACAGATCGCTCGATCGGATTTCGCCTGGAACAGGACTTTGCGCGGAATGAACTCGCGGACGCCTACCTACAGTTCCCCCTGGGCGGAGCCAGCCTGCGTGTGGGTCAATTCCGTGCTCCCTTCACGGCCAGCAGCATGCGGCACGAAGGAGACTTGTTCTTCTTGGAACGCAGTCGCATCGGGGCGCTCTTTGGGGGACATGAAGCGGGCCTCGAGGCAACGGGTTCCACCCACGGACTCGATTGGGCCCTGGCCCTTCAGGATGGCGCGGATGGCAGCGGCCAAGACCTACTCACAATCGGCCGCCTGACCTACCGCTTCCCAGGCCGACACGCTGCGCAGGCAACAGCGGCCGACCGAGCTCTCGTATCGAGTGGCTCCCTTTCAGCCGCTGCCTTTAGGGACTCCTCGGATCCTGATGCCACGGGAGTCGCCCTGGACCTGGCGGCAACAGGGGAGGCATTTTCGCTAGGGGTCGAGGTCTTCTTCCTCGGGGATAGCGTCTACACCGGCAATGGTTTCGCCACGGAATGGCTGGGATACTCTCGACGCGCAAAGCTCAGCCCCAATACGGTGCCCTGGACCGTACAGTGCACCTTCCTCGTCGCTCCCGACTGGGAGGCTGGTGTGCGCCTCCAGGACTCGAACAACGACGCCCGCGAGTCTCGGATGGACATGGCGGTTGGCCGTGGTGTGCGGATCGGGCCGGTGCGTTGGACCGGCCAGTACTCGCGCCTGCGCTCGGACAAGCGTGGTGACACGGGTATTGTGCAGATCGGAGTCAGTTTCGGATTTTGAGGACCAAGGGAATCAAATGGGGGAAAGCGCAAGAGCCAGTTCCTATGCTGTTTGTGGCTCCGCTAACCCTTCACTCTTGGTCTCATGCACCTGTTTCTGCCTCTCACTTTCTTGCTGCCCCTGTCCACCGGTAAGGCCTCTGAAACCCCCGCATCCAAGGCGGAAGTAGAAGGCGAAATGGTCGCGCTGGACACGGAAGTCTCCGCGCTCGCCAGGACCCAGGGGTTTACCACCGACGACTTGTCCTTCTGGGGTTTCACGCGAGTGAACTACGCGGCATCGGGGGACTTGCCTGCGGGCACGGACATCGACTACAGCGCGTTCGCGGTCGACAACGCCAGAATCTACCTGGACGGCAACCACGGGCCCGCGGCTGTGCGCCTATCGGCGGACTTCGCCAGTGGCTCGGCAACCTTGCTGGACGCCTTCGCTCGTCTTGTCGTAACTGACGGAGCGCTCTTGCATGTCGGACAGTTCCGCACGCCCTTCTTGGCAACGGCGCAAGTCGAAGCGAACCGCAACCTGTTCATATTGCCCACGCGAAACTCGCTCTTCTACCGAGTGCGAGACGAGTCTCGCCAGGGCGCCATGCTGTCTATCGAGCATGGGCCGCTGCATTGGAACGTGGCTGCACAAAACGGATTCGACTTGACCCTCGACGACTTGCTCATCAGTTCGCGCTTGGAGTTGGACCTGGTGGGTGAAGGAATGGGAGACACGGAAGGCGCCTATGGGGCGCCTGTGGAGCCACGCATGACGGCCGGAGTGGCCTACTCCAATGACGAGGCCGGGGACGACGGCATGGCCACCGCTGCGGACGTGGCTTTCTCTATGGCTCGCTTCTACGCGCAGCTCGAGGTCGTCGATTACGAGGCCGACTACACGGCCCTCGATGTGGCTGCCGGACACATTCTGCCGACAGAACTCGACGCGGGACGGGGCGACACAACACCCATCAGCTTGACCTGCAGCCACATGCTGCCTGGCGATGACTGGGAAGCGGGCGTGCGGTTCGAGATCTTCGATGATGTGCTCGACCGCGAGCTTCTAACGCTGGGCGCGAATTACTACGTCTCGGGCCATGACGCCAAGTTGCAGGTCAATTTCAGTACGGAAAGCTCTAATGGGGACGACGCGGACCTGTTCGGGATCGGGCTCACGCTCAGCTTCTGAATGCCGACGGGAACGGCGCTCGACTGCGTGCCCCGGCAGCGTGCCGCCCACGCGGATGACTAGTGTTCCGGGTCGGGAGCATCCGCAGTTCCGCCATCCCGCATGGGGCTACCCATCACGGCCTTCTCGCCGTGCATGAGCCTCTCCGATATCGTCCGATCGAATACCGGGTGACGTGGCTGCGCTCGAAAACCGCGGTGAACGGAACCGCACGAGTAGCAGAGAACTTCGTTGCGAGCGAAGCGGTAGAAGAGGAAGTCCAGGGCAGCGGCGACAGCCAAGCTGATGTAGTGGGTAAAGGGTGCCAGCACTGCGGCAGCGACAACGATGCCCATTCCTAGCCGCTTGGGGAAGCGCTTGCGCGTGTACAGCTCGAGATGGCCACAATGCAGACACCCGGTCAGGCCTCCGTCTTCCGTACGGCGGCTCAGGTCGAGGTGGTATTCGCCCTCGCCAACAGGGTGGCGATACCACTTGCGCAGGGCGAACGGACCGTCCGCCTGAAGGAAAATCAGGCGATCTGGATCCGTGGGATGGGGCAACCCCAGTTCAATCCAGCGAATCGGTGTGGGCTGCTGAGTCAAAGGGGGATGCCGTAGGAATCCTGCAAGGAAATCGACACGGCCGTCCCGATGAGGACGAGTACCGTGGATGCGTACAGGATACCGGTAGCAGAACGGGTGTTCCCATAGCGCAGCGAACCCGCGGTCATCCAGGCGAACAACAGGGGCAGGGCAAGCCCCGTAGCGACTCGCGTCCCCAAGAAAAACAATCCCCAGGCCCCAAACAAGGGGCGGTCCATCTGCTCGAAGTCTCCCGCTGAAACCCAGCAAGACGCGCAGAGCATCACGCTCGAGAAGATCATGGACCAGATCGTCAGGCGGTTGATCCGGCTCAGCCAGGCGACAGGAAGCTGCGGCACGGTCAAGTACCAATGTCCGAGGACCATGGCGAGGCCCACGCTACCTGCCACAAGCCCTGTGGCCATCGCAGACAAACCGCCCAAGACGAGTGCCCCGGTGCAATCCACACCCGGGACATCCCGTACCACGAAGACCAGCGCTGCTCCACAACCGAGGGTGGCCCAGATGGTCGCCAGGCGCCGCAGCTGACTCTTGACGGGCCCCATGAGCCACGGGAAACCGAGTGCGCCGGCCAGAACGCAAACCGTAGCCGGCGCATCCCATGGCGCCCCTGCGTAGATGGGCGGCGCGAGGCCACCCACGAGCAGAGGCAGAAGCGCGGTAGCCCCCATCATCAAGAAGAAGAAGGTCCCCAGCGGAGCGCGCGGGAGGAAGCACAGCCCCAAGAGCACGCCAAAGGCGAGCTCCAAGCAGAATTGCGTAGCCAAGGGATTCCAAGCCATGTTGGTCCGCAGTCTACCCGGCCAAGCCCGGGCGCCACACTCCCGCGCGCGCCCCTTTCGAAGCGTCATTGCTCGAGTGGAGAATGCGCAAGGCGGCGGGCATAGATCAGCCACAGGACGAGGCGTTGAACCCTTTGGCCAGGCATGACGCCGTCTGGAGTCCCCACGCGAGAGGCTAGCTTCTGGCTGACCGTCCTGGACTAACATTGGGACTCGGTACGGGAGGCGGGCGCAGGTCAGCTCCATGCCCTTGGGTGGCAAGGTGGGGGAGGTCGCCGGGACAGGCATTGGGCAGAAACTCATGACCACATTCAGCCAAGCCCAAGAGACTCGTGCCGACACGAATTCTGCGCAGTACCTTTGGCGTGCCGGATACGATTACGATGGGATGCGATCCTTCTTGAAGCGCCGCCTCGAGGCCGACCAGGAGAGCGACGCACTCATCTTGGACGATCGCTGAGAGCCTGAGATCCAAACCACGCGGATCCAATGAAGTCCACACGAGTACTGGTAACGGGAGCGAGTCGCGGGATTGGGAGAGCGATCGCCCTTCGTTTCGCCCGGGAAGGGGCTCACGTGGCCCTTTGCTCACGCAGCTCAGACGCGCTGGCAGAGGTCTCCCGCGAGGTCGTCCTGGCGGGCGGAGTCGGATTGGTTCAAGAGATGGACGTGGCCGATCCCGAGTCCGTTGCGGCCGGGGTCCAGGGTGTTCTTCAGAGTTTTGGTGGGACGCTCAATGTGCTCGTCAACAATGCTGGGATTTTCGACGTCGTTCCGTTTGCGGAGACCACGTTGGAGGTGTGGGAGAAGTTCTACAAGGTTGATCTACGCAGTGCGTGGCTCGTCACGCGCTGTGCTCTGGATGGCTTGCGGGCAGGGTCGCCGGCCCACGTGTTCAACATCGCGTCCGTCGCCGCTCAACAGGGATTTGCGGGAAGCTCAACCTACTGCGCCATGAAAGCAGGGTTGATGGGGTTCTCGAATGGGCTTCGGGAAGACCTGCGCGCTGACGAGATTCGAGTTTCGACGGTCTATCCCGGAGCCACGGACACGGAGATCTTTGACGGCGTTGCGGGGGACTGGGACCGAGAGAGTATGAACCGACCCGAGGATGTAGCTGAAATCGTGTGGGCTGGCTTGAATACTGATGGCGACGCGGCGGACCTAGCTGTCCCGCCGCCGGAGTGAAGTTGCCAGCAGGGATCGTCTGCGGGTCCAACGAAAAAGGCCGCCCCGGTTTTTCGGGACGGCCCTCCACACTGAATTGCGTGGATTGGAATCCTGCACGCAGCCTGTCTAGGCGATGTTGATCCCGGATTCGACACGGCGCAGTGAGTAGCTGCCAGGGTCAAACTGGAAGCCGTGATCAAAGTCCCCGTCCCTGCCCGGAATGCGGATCTGGCCCGGCGCGTCCTCGTCCATGGCGCAGCCCAGACGTTCGAGCTCCTTGAGCGAGAGTCGAATCTCGCGACGGTGACTGGCCAGCTTGGCGCGCAAGTCAACGAGCTCTTCACACATGGGCTCGTCTTCGAGCTTGCCGAGACGGCCTTGCAGAATACGAGCCTCGTGAGCTCGCTCAGCGATCTCCCGGGTGATCGATCCCAACAGGGGGATCAGGTTGCGGGCTCGGTCTCTGTCGTAGGCGCGTTTCATTGGAAGGCTCCTTGGGTTGGGGGGGCCCTTCACAGAGCCGGAATACGCCAAAAACCGAAGGCTCTTTCGGCCCGAAAGCGTGCATCCCCGGGGCAGAAAGGCGTACAGCGGGTGCCCACGACACGTATCCGAAACAGTTCCTATGCTCTGCTCGCACAACTGTTCCAAAAGGACTCCCAATGCCCCTCCCCACCGTCGAAATCGTCCACAGACTTGAATTTTCAGCAGCCCACCAACTCAAGTCGCCGCACCTCAGCGATTCCGAGAACGAGGCCACCTATGGACCCTGTTTGAGGGTCCACGGCCACAACTACGTGCTGGAAGCCACCGTGCGCGGGCCTGTTGACCCCAAGACAGGCATGGTGGTCAACCTGAACACGCTGGCCCAAGCGATGAAAGAGGAGGTCTTTGACCAGGTCGACCATCGCTTCCTGAATAGGGACGTGCCCGCGCTCGCACAATTGGAGATCTTCACCGCCGAGACTCTTGTCGTTGCTTTCTGGGATCTCTTGGCCGCGCGGGAGAGCGAGTGGCACCCAGGCAGCCTCAGTCTATTGCGCCTGCTGGAAAGCGAGGACAATTGGGTCGTGTACCGCGGACCCAACGGATAACGCGAACGCCGGGAATTCCAGAACGCAAGTGGCCGCGGACAAGCCGCGGCCACTTCACTTACTCGATGGTTTGCCTGGGGACGGGCTGTCGGATCAGGAGCCGTCGCGGGTCCCACGCTCGCCCTTGCCCTTGCCGCCTACTGAGCGGACGCCGGCACTCTTGGGCTTGGTCTTGCGACCCGCGCCGAGGGTTCCGCGAGCTTCCCCCGGGCCCTTGACGGGATGGGGCTTGACGCCCTTGTCACCCTTGTCGCCCTGCTTCGGACCAGCAACGGGGTGCTGTCGTTCTCCGTGCCCAGGTTTCTCCTTGTTTCCGCCGGCATGCTCCTGCGCACCAATGGCCCTGTGTGCCTTCTCGTCCAGGATGGTCGAGAGTTCACGCCCTTCCTGGGCGCTCAAGTGGCCCGCGCGAACCGCGTCTCCGACACGGGACTTGGCTCGCCGCAATGACTCGCGTAGGTGGGTTGCTTGGGCCGCACTCTCGGCGCTGGAAGCCTTCGCGTTCAAGACGAACTGGATGTCCTTGACCTGCTCGTGAGTCAGCCGGCCAGCATCGGTAAGACGCTTGATATAGGACTGAACACGCTCAAAAGGACCCAGCTTCTTCGCACCATTGCCCGGGTGTTGCTTGTGCTCATCCTGACGCTGTGCCTCGATAGCACGGTCCTTCTCAGCTTGGATCTCGTGGTCCCGAGCCGCAGCAATGCGCCTTGCTTCTTCGTCCGCCAGTTTCTTACGCGCAGCTTGTGCTCGAGCCAGGTCATCGGCTTGCTTCTGAGCCCGGGCGTCGGCAATGCGCTGCGCTTCCTGGTCCGCCAGCTTCTTGCGAGCAGCGGCAATTCGATCCGCTTCACTCTGGGCGCCACCGTTGCCCAACGAGTCACGAACCGCTTGGGCACGTGCGTTGTTGTCGGCATTTTTCTGGTCGCGAGCGTTGTCGATCCTCGCCTTGGTCGCCGCGTCACGAGCCATTTGCGCACGTTGGACATCCGTCAGACCCGAGCCAGCCGGTGCGGCACCTGAGGGCTTGGTCTCGACACCCTTACCAGCGTCCTTCGCAGCGTCTTTCGCGGCCTCTTTCGGAGCGTCTTTCTGAGCGCCAATGCCTCCATTCACTGCATCTTTCTTGACGGTCCGGTAGGCGGCTTGGATCCGAGCCACTTCGGCATCGAGTGATTGGCCGACCGGCTTGCTGCCCTTGACCAGCAGCTTGCGGTAGAAAATCAGGAACTCATCCCCGGACAACTTTCGATCCCGGTTCGTATCGCTGCTGACGAAATCGCGTGTGGGGATCTTGGTGCGGCCCGCTTCAGCCGCGCTGAGGGAACCGTCCTTGTTGGTGTCGATCTGAGAGAAGAGGTGCCTCGCGCGCTCCAGGGTCCCGCCCGAAGTCGGGCGCTGGGCTTGGGCGGCGGTCATCAGGATCAGGACACTGGCTCCGAACAGACTGGCTTTGAGAGTGGTATGGATGTTCATCGGATTCACCGAGCAGTAGGGACAGAACGGACCACCGGGTCATGCGAGTGCCGTGCCAAACGGGGCATGGGGTCCGACAACACCCTAACCTCTTTCAGCGAATGGGTTTAGGGCAGATCCCTCTGGTGAGAGCCGAGGCCCCAGATGTCCCCCAAGGGGGACACGGATAGCTCTGGCCACCCATGTGTCCCCCACAGGGCTCTCGCGGCCCTTGGTTTGGATCACGTGCACCCCTCCCGATTGCCCCGGGGCTGGCCCGAGAGTACAAAACCCCTACGCCATTCCCAGATTGGCGACTCCCTCACAACCCGTGGACCGCCCCCCTGATCTGCGGGCCACACTACTCAACTCCTCCATGACCCTGAGCCCCCCCCTCGCCACCGGCGAGGTCACCAAGGTCGCCACGAGAGCCGCGTATGGCGAAGCCCTCTTGGCACTCGGCGCTTTGCGCGACGACATCGTCGTGTTTGATGCCGATCTCTCCGGTTCCACCAAGACCAAGGCCTTTGGCCAGGCGTACCCCGATAGGTTCTTCAACTTCGGAGTGGCCGAAGCCAACATGATGGGGACTGCTGCGGGATTGGCATCTGTTGGTCGCACCGTATTTGCGAGTTCATTTGCGATGTTCGCGACGGGCAAGGCTTGGGAACAGTTGCGTCAGTGTGTTTGTGTGCCGAACTTGAACGTGAAAGTATGTGCCACGCACGCAGGGCTCACCGTTGGCGAAGACGGCAAGTCCCACCAGATGCTCGAAGATATTTCGCTGATGCGTACGATCCCGAACATGAAGGTAATCGTCCCAGCCGATGCGACTGAGGCACGCGCCGCCGTTCACGCCGCAGCCGAAATCCCTGGACCGGTCTACATCCGCCTCTCACGTGCCTCGACTAGGGTCATTCTGGGCGACGACTACCGTTTCGAACTCGGGCGGGGGACTGTTCTACGTGAGGGGACCGATCTCGCAATCTGTGCCTGTGGTGTCGAGGTGGCGGAGGCCCTCGACGCGGCTGAAATGCTCAGCGCTACGGGCATCGAAGCGCGCGTCATCAACCTCTCGACGGTGGATCCCGTGGATCAAGAGCTGGTGACCGAAGCGGCTAGGGACTGTGGAGCGATCCTCACAGTGGAAGAACACCAAATCAGGGGGGGGCTTGGGGATGCGGTCGCCCAAGCGGTCGTCAAGAACTGTCCTGTACCGATGGAAATGGCCGGAATGGACGGCGAATTCGGCCAGAGCGGACCGCCGATGGACCTGCTTGCACACTATGGCCTCGATGCAAACGGCATCGTCGCCCGCGCCCAAGAACTGCTGCGACGAAAGGCCTAGCCGATGACTATTTCCACTGAACGAATCCAGCAACTCGAGGCGATCGCCCGGCAGGTGCGTGTGGACGTCGTCTCCATGGTTCACGCGGCAAAGTGCGGCCACCCGGGCGGCCCCTTGGGCATGGCGGACTTCATGACTGTGCTCTTTATGGAGCATCTCAACCTCGGCCCAGACAACTTGAACGATCCCACCAGAGATCGCTTCGTGCTCGGCAATGGACACACCTGCGCGGGCTACTACGCACTGCTCGCCGCCAAGGGGCTCATCGACAGGAAGGAGCTGCTCTCCTTCCGCAAACTTGGTTCGCGCCTCCAAGGCCACCCACACCGCAGCCCGGAGATGGGGATCGACTTCTCAACGGGCAGCCTGGGCACCGGCCTGTCGGCGGCCGCGGGTATGGCTTTAGGTGCGCGCCTCAATGGTCATGAGGGCCACGTGTATTGCACGTCATCCGATGGGGACAGTCAGGAGGGGCAGGTTTGGGAGGCCGCCACCAGCGCAGCCCACTTCGATCTCTCAAACCTCACCGTCATCGTCGACTTCAACAACATCCAGATCGACGGGAAGATGCGCGACGTGATGAACGTTCGTGACCTGCGCGTCAAGTACGAGGCATTCGGTTGGAACGCCATTGACGTGGACGGACACGATTTGCTGGCCCTGGACCAAGTCATGAGCGAAACGCGTACGGCTCCCAAGCCCACAGCAATCATCGCCCACACGAGCATTGGGAAAGGCGTGAGCTACATGGAAGGCGAGTCGTCCTGGCACGGAGTCGCACCGAACGATGACCAACTCGCCCAGGCTCTGGTTGAACTGGGCAGCGCAGGCTGAGTGATGGAGGCCCCGGAACGCAGGGGACCGGCAGGAGCAAGCAACTCTCTGAATTTCGTGCTCGGCCTAGTCGTCGGAGCCTTGTTGCTCATGATCGGAAGAGAGCTCTGGCCCTCATCTGAGGATCCCGGTCTGCAGCACTTCGCCGAGGTACGGGACTTTGCTCGGGAGGCTTTTGTGCGGGAGGTCACCGACGAGCAACTACTCAACGATGCATTGCGCGGCATGCTCGCCGGTCTGGATCCTTACTCACGCTACTACGGCCCGTCCGAAACAGAGGAGCTGGTCCGCCAGACCGGGGGACGCTACCGGGGCATCGGCGCCGTTTTTCGGACCCCCGTGGAAGAGGGCCTCGTCTTGTATCCGCTGCCCGATTCACCTGCCCTGCGGGCCGGATTGAGGGTCGGTGACCAGGTCCTGTTGCTCGGCGGCAAGACCCTCGACGAGTATGACGGCACGAGCTTCCGAGCGGCCCTGGCGGACCCGGATCCGGACGGGTTTGAGTTGCTCGTGCGAGGGCTGGACGGCACCGAGCGAACCCTCTCGGTGGTACCCGGTTCGATCATCGATCCAAGCGTGCGCCACACGCGCATGATCAGCTCGGAGCTGGGCATCGGCTACCTGGCGGTCACGCGCTTCAGCAGTGAGACCGGTGACGAGTTCGGCCGGGCGATCGAGTACCTGCAGGGACGAGGACTGAAGGCCCTGGTACTGGACCTGCGCTACAACCTGGGTGGGGCCCTGCCAGCCGCCGTGGAAATCGCTCGCCGCTTTGTGCCCTCTGGAGTCATCGTCAGCACCGAGGGCCGTGGTGACCCAGTCGTGTACGAAGCAAACACCCAGGACGCCGACCTCGCCGGACTGCCCCTAGCCGTCCTGGTGAACGCCAGCACAGCAAGTGCTAGCGAAGTCTTGGCTGGGGCCCTTCAAGACCACCGCCTAGCCGCCCTCGTCGGAGAACCCACCTTCGGCAAGGGCATGGTTCAGGCGATTCGGTCCTTCGACGAGGCCGGAGCCAGGGCCAAGGTGACCACCTCCTACTACTACTCCCCCACACATCGCAATTTTGAACGCACAGCCGATCCCAACCGGGAACACGGCCTCTTGCCGGACCTCGCAGTACCTCTGCTACCTGAAGAGCGCGCACCCATGCGGGGATTTCTCCATGGCTACAGTCCAGGGCCAAAGGTCCTACCCGCACTGGAGGCCTGGGCTGAATCGTCTGGCCTGGACTTGATCCCTCCCCTGCCCGTGGATGCCCAATTGGAGAGCGCGCTGGACCTGCTCCAAGGCCGGCGCCCGGACTCTGCCGGACAGGGTAGATGACAGACCTCGTCCTGGGCATTGAGTCTTCTTGCGATGACACGGCCGCGGCTGTCGTGCGCCACGGACGGGAGATTCTCTCATCTGTAGTCCACACCCAGGCCGCGGAGCACGCTCCCTTTGGGGGCGTGGTGCCCGAAATCGCAGGTCGTTCCCACCTACGCAGTATCCTGCCCGTGATCGATGAGGCGCTGGCCAAGGCGGGAGTACGCCTGGACCAGTTGGCGGGCATCGCCGTGACTCACAGGCCTGGACTCGTGGGGTCACTCTTGGTCGGCCTGTCCGCCGCCAAAGCACTGGCCTTCACCCGCGGCCTGCCTCTGGTTGGAGTGCACCACATCGAAGCCCACGTGTACGCGGCCACCATGGAGGCACCCGGGGAGGTCTCCTACCCCTGCGTGGCCCTGGTAGTTTCTGGAGGGCACACGGCTCTCTACAGGGCCGAATCGCCCCTGCACATGACCCAATTGGCCACGACCCTGGACGACGCGGCCGGCGAGGCATTCGACAAGGTGGCGTACCTACTGGGTCTGCCCTACCCGGGGGGGCCGTCCATCTCAGATCTGGCAGAACAGGGTGACGAGTCCGCCATCCCCTTCCCCCGCTATCGGGCCAAGGATGGGTCCATCGGGTTCTCATTCAGCGGGCTCAAGACGGCAGTTCTGTACCACGTGCGCGGTGGCGACGCCCTGGCGCCCACGCCCCCGCCGGAGGCCATTCCCCGGCGCGCTGATGTGGCGGCCTCATTTCAAGCTGCCGTGGTTGAGAATCTCGTGCGGCCGACCCTGCGCTGCGCCCGGGACCAGGGAGTCAGTCAGGTCTTGGTGGCAGGCGGCGTGGCCTGCAACAACCGTCTACGCGAGGTGCTGGGCGCACGCGGGCGTGAAGCGGGACTGCAGGTGTTCTTCCCGTCACCGGCGTACTCCACGGACAATGCGGCCATGATCGCCGGGTTGGGCTGGCAGCGACTGGCGGCGGGAGCTCGCGATGGTTGGGACTTGGATGCCCAGCCGTCCTGAAGCCTCGCTTGCCTGCAGTGAATCCGCCGCAGAGGGGGTCGGCCTGAGGTGCAAGAGACTAGAATCTGGCCGACCCTGTCCACCGCCTTGAACCCCGAGGAAATGCAAGCCCTGCTCGAGTCCGTCCGCGACGGACACGTCTCCGTTCAGGAGGGCTTGCAGCAATGGAATGGCGCTTCAGTGCTCGACCTAGGGCACAGCCGTCTGGACCTGGACCGCGAGCGTCGGTGCGGTTGCCCCGAAGTGATTTTCGGGGAGGGTAAGCGCCCAAGCGAATTGCAAGAACTCGCTCGCGAGCTGCTACGGGTGCACGGACGTCTCTTGGTGACACGCGTGGACGCAGAAGGTGCGACGGCGCTATTGAGCGTCGTGCCCGAAGCCGTGCACCACGAATTGTCGCGCTGCGTCACCGTCGGTCTGCCGCCCACACATGCGGGCGTAGGCCTAGTTGTGATCGCCAGTGCTGGCACCTCAGATGGTCCTGTTGCGGAAGAGGCCGCCCTCACGGCGCGCTTCATGGGCGCGCGGGTAAGCCAACTTGCGGATGTGGGAGTTGCCGGCCTGCACCGCTTGCTGTCCGAGCTCGACACCCTGCAAGCAGGACGCAGCTTGGTGGTCGTAGCAGGTATGGAGGGCGCGCTGCCCAGCGTGGTTGGCGGGCTCGTCTCAAGGCCCGTTATCGCCGTGCCCACATCCATCGGTTACGGCGCCTCGTTCGGTGGGATCGCCGCGCTGCTCGCCATGCTCAACAGCTGCGCCGCGGGTGTCAGCGTCGTGAACATCGACAACGGTTTCGGCGCGGGCTACGCCGCGGCCATGATCAACCAAAGGCACGGGGAAGAAGCCCGTGAGCGGAACAGTTCAATGCATCCCAGCGAGGAGGCTCTGTGCCATGAGTGAATACAAAGAGGCCTGGCTGGCCCTGGAAAATGGGGTGGTCATGACGGGCCGTGCAATCGGTGCAGAAGGGGAGACGACGGGTGACTTGGTCTTCAACACGGCCATGTCCGGCTACCACGAGATCCTGACCGACCCGTCCTACACCGGACAGACGGTGCTGATGACCTACCCGCTGATCGGCAACTACGGAATTGCCGAAGAAGATGCGGAGAGCCGCAAGGCCTGGGCCGAGGCCTTTGTGATCCGAGAACTCTCGTCCATTCCCAGCAGCCATCGCTCAGACATCTCGCTGCCAAACTGGTTGCGGCGCGAGGGAGTTGTTGCCATCGATGGTGTCGACACTCGGCGCTTGACCAAGATGGTGCGCGAAGAGGGGTCCCTGCGCGTGGTAGTTTCCACGTCTGATTCCGATCCGGAGTCCTTGACGGCCAAGGCGCGTGGCGCGCAATCAACGGATGGACGCAACCTGGCCACTGAAGTGACCTGTTCTGAACCCTACCGCTGGCGCGAACCCTATCCCGCCTCTTACCCGGCCGAGATACCAAGCGCGCAGGGCAAGCGTGTGCGCTGTGTGGCCTACGACTTTGGAGCCAAGCGCAACATCCTGCGCAGCCTCGTGCACTGCGGCTTCGACCTGACCGTGGTGCCTGCCGGCACTCCGGCGAGCGACGTCTTGGGAATGGACCCCGAGGCCATTTTTCTCTCCAACGGCCCTGGCGATCCGGCCGCGGTCACTGAAGGCATCGCCGCAGTCAGTGACTTGGTGGGTAAGCTGCCCCTCTTCGGAATCTGCCTGGGACACCAGATCCTCTCGATCGTGCTCGGTGCCAAGACCTCCAAGATGTCTTTTGGTCACCATGGCGCGAATCACCCTGTTCGCGACCTGCTCACTGGGCGGGTAGAAATCACTTCGCAAAACCACTCTTTCGCGGTGAGCGAGGAAGGCATGCCCGCTGAGCTGGAGCTGACGCACATCAATCTGAACGACCAGTCGGTGGAGGGCATTGCCCACAAGACCGCCAACTGCTTCAGCGTTCAGTACCACCCCGAAGCGGCTCCCGGCCCCCTGGACTCCGCGCACCTATTCCAGCGCTTCCGTGAGAAGGTGCTGGGCTAGTTCTCGCAACGCTGAGGTCGCAACGCGCAATCGCGCAGGGCGTGTCACCGCCCCTCACAGCATTCCGACCGGATCCACGTCAATCTGAACCCGCGTGGGCCCCTTCTCGTGGGCGAGCTTGACGAGCAAGGTGCGCACCTGCTCCGCTCCTTCAGGGCGCTCGCTTGTCTTCAGCAGCAGGTGCATCCTGTGGCGCCCGCGGACCATGGAGAAGGGTGCCGGTGCCGGTCCCAGGATGGTCAGGTCCAGGCTCGCCAGGTGGGTCCGTAGTACGTCAGCACAGTGCTGCGCGCGGACCTGGGCGCGCTGCTCGTCCTCGTCCTCGAAGACCATGCGGATCAGTCTCCCGAAGGGCGGGTAGGCCAACTCTTCACGCTGACCCATTTCCAATCCGGCGAAGGTACCGTAGTCGTGGCGGGCGGCCTGCACGATGGCATGGTGTTCGGGTGCCACGGTCTGGATCACGATGTGCCCTTCCAGGTCTGCACGTCCGGCGCGGCCGGCCACCTGCGATACCAACTGGAAGGTGCGCTCAGCCGCACGAAAGTCTGGAAGGTGCAGGGCGGAATCAGCGGAGATGATGCCCACCACGGTCACGCGTGGAAAGTCGAGTCCCTTGGCGATCATCTGCGTGCCCACGAGCAGATCGATCTCGCCCTGGCCGAAGGCCTCCAGCGTCTGCTCGTAGTCTTCACGACGCAGCATGGTGTCCGAGTCCATGCGCCGAATGCGGGCCTCGGGCAGCTGCTGCTTGAGCAAGTCTTCCACGCGCTCTGATCCGGCCCCGAGAAAGCGCAAACCTGGTGCCGTACAGGACGGGCAATCTGACGGAGGCAGCCGCTCCGCACAGCAGGTGTGGCAAACCAGCCGGCCGTGCCGCTTGTGCAGGTTCATTGGGGTTGAACAGTCCGCACAGGTCACGGTCTCGCCACAAGAACGACACCACAGCACGGGTGAGTAGCCCCTGCGATTGAGAAACAAGATGCCCTGTTCGCCGCGCGAGAGCGCCGCCCGCAGGCGCTTGACTAGCGCCCTAGAGAAAATTGCGGACTGCTTGACCTCCGCCATCTCGGCGCGCATGTCCACGACCTGCACGTGTGGCATGGGACCGCCGTGCACGCGGGAGGAAAGCTCCAGCAGGCCGTAGCGCCCCGCCCGGGCATTGACCCAACTTTCGAGAGACGGTGTTGCACTTCCAAGGATGCAAACCGCCCCGGCCTTGCGAGCTCGCATGACGGCGACATCACGTCCGTGATAGCGCGGGACGTTGCCCTGCTTAAACGAAGGCTCGTGCTCCTCGTCGACCACGATAACTCCCAAATTCGCAACCGGAGCAAAGACCGCTGATCGCGCACCCACGACGACGCGACACTCTCCCGCGTGGACCCGGCGCCACATCGAGAGTCGCTGTACATCGGTCATGCGGCTGTGCAGTACGGCCACGTCTCCGAACCGCGCGCGGAACCAGCCCACCGTCTGCGGTGTCAGTGCGATCTCTGGTACGAGCACAATCGCGCCCTTGCCTTGGGACAGGGCGTGCTCAATGGCCCGCAGGTAGACCTCGGTCTTTCCGCTGCCAGTCACACCCTTGAGCAGGAAGGCCCGGTAGGTACCCTCGTCGAGCTGTGCCTGGAGGGACTCAACGGCTGTGGCTTGCTGATCGGTGAGCGTGTCTGGCCGCGTTCGTTCGCTGGCCTCCCCACCCAACAGGTCGTCGGAGGCCGCCTCCACGTTATCCACGCGCACCCAGCCGCGCTTGGCCAGGGACTTCGCCGGAGAATCCGAAAGGCCCAAGCGCCGCAAGACGTCCTTGCGCTCGACGCTCCCGTCGATCTCCAGCAGGGTGCGCAGGAGCCTGTGTTGTTTGGGGTGGCGCTCCTCAAGCTCCGCTAGCTGCGCCGCCCCCACATGGCTCTCGACCGCCAACATGGCGACGGTGCGACGCCTTCCCTCGCGCTTGAGGGCGGCGGGCAGAACGGCAGCCAGAGCTTCGCCCCAAGAACAGGCGTAATACGCGGCCATCCACTGGGTCAAGTCGAGCAATTCCTGGGCCAGAATCGGTGCTGGGTCGAGCACATCACTGATGGCCTTGAGGCGCTTGGGCGAGATGTCCGAGCTGTCGGCCAGTGAAACGACTACGCCGACGCTGCGGCGTCCCGCAAAGGTGACGGCCACGCGCATACCTGGGGCCAGGGTTTCCGCAAAGGACTCAGGAACCGCGTAGGTGTACTCGCAGCGCATCGGCCGATTGAGCGCCACGTTGCAGTAGGGGCCGCCTGTGTGGGCCGCTGCCGGGGCTGTCACCTCGGGGAACAGCCCCTGTGCGGGCTCGCCTCGCATGAATCACCCCTCCCGGCCAAGGATGATCAGTGAGACATCCGCGGGAAAGTCCGCTCCGTCGATGCGAGTCTCGAGGGCGGTCAGGATGCCCTCGGCCGCTTCCTCCGGAGCTCCGGACGCATTGCGAGAAACCACGCGGTAGAGGCCCTTCTCTCCCAACTCCACGCCCTCCGCGTTCGGAACGCGGACGGGGCCAGTATTGGCCAACACTAGGCGATCCCCCGGCTCCATGGGTACGCGCAGAAGCTCTAGACGGCCTTCGAAAATGGGGCCCCGGTCGAAGCCCAGGGCGATACCCTCGGGTTGCAAGAGTCGCACTTGACCCGTGGAGGCTTCGAAGCGAATGAGCGGCAATTTGTGACCCGCGCAGGCCATAGTGGCCACGTTCTCGGCCGGATCGAGAACCACACACAGCAGAGTCACGTACATGCCGCGGCTCACGTCGGAGGCCAACTGACGGTTGACCCTCTGCAAGGCCAACTCGATGTCGTCCCCGCGTGCCAGTTCGCTTCTGAGGTAGGCCCGGGCCGTCGAACCCACCAAGGCCCCCGGCACACCCTTCCCGGAAACCTCGCAAACGAGCAGTGCCAGCTTGTTGTCGTAGGCGATGTAGTCGTGAAAGTCCCCGCCCGGCTCGGCCGCGTCCACATGGAAGTCCCCGATGGTGTACCCACCAATCTCGGGTTTGATATGGGGCAACAGCGACTCGCGCACACGTTGGGCCACTTCGCGCTCTCGCTCGCGCTTGTCCAATTCCATCTCCACTTCTTGGCCCTCCTCGAGGGCGGCCGCCATGCGATCGACCTGGCGCGCCAAATGGTAGACTTCACCCCCTCCAGTTACGCGCGTGCGGTGTTGAAGGTTGCCATGGCTGATAGTGCGCACATCGCCCACCAGTTGCTCGATGGGCTTGGTGACTTGGGAGGAGATCACGAACGCCACACCTGCCCCAATCACGACGATTGCTGCGGTCACGACCAATATCAGGCCGAACAAGCTGTCCGATTGCCCGCCGTCAAGCGCGCGCGGTGCCAGCACGGTTGCCCGGTCCCCTTGAAAAAGCAGGAAACCCTCCTGCCCCTCACCGAAGCCATCGGTGTACTTGATGTGATGAAAGCGGGTGTTCCCGTTCTGGGTGGAGAGCCCCTCGTCCTCGTAGGTGAGGGATGGCGGATTGGCGAGCTTTTGGACGGCCTCTTCCAGGGTCATGCGGCCCGCCCGGCACTCCGCCAGGATGGCGTCAATCGTGGCCTGCTGGGCCTTTGCCTCCGCGGCGTTGAGGGCGGCGACCTCGCTGAGGATCTGTCTCCCGGACTGGTTGAGCGCCTCACGGCTCTTGTCCAGCAGGAGGTAGCCCCCGGCACCCATGACGACCAACAGGGTCAACCCCATGAACAGGCCGAAGCGACCGGCAATGGACATGCCCCCGCCCCCTCCGATCTGCCCACCTCGTTGGCTCATTGCATCGCGCCCCACTCCCAAATACCCGGATCCCCCACGGTTGATCGCAGCAGAACCAAGACGGCCAGACCCATCAGCCCGGCAACCACGTCATCCAAGAGTATGCCGTCCGCGCCCGCGATCTGCTCCATACGACGAACGGGACCAGGCTTGATGACATCGAAGAAACGAAAAAGGGCGAATGCCACGGCTAGGGTCAGTGGGCTCGGCCCGCGCACCCAGAGCAGGGTGATCAGGTAGCCAATCACCTCATCGAGAACGAAGCAGCCGGGATCCTTTCCCAGGTGCGACTCAGTCCAGGGCCCTAGGCTGCGACCCAAGAGGTACAGCAAGGCACAAATGAGAAGCGTCCAGACCATGAAATTGTCCGACCCACGCAAGGCCCAGGCGATGGCAACGCCAGCCAGCGTGCCCACGGTCCCCGGGGCTACGGGCGAACAACCCAGGAACCCCGCACTCACGAGACCGAGCTTCAAGCGATCCATCACGAATCCAATTCCTTCAAGATGCGGATCGTGCGGCCCACATAGGTAATGCCCGAACCGGCCGTGCTAAGCAATGTTCCCCAGACGAGGACATGCACGAGCGGGTCCAAGACCGCAATCCACGCATCCTGCCAGGGATAGGCTTCTACGAAGAAGATTCCGCCCACGGCGAAACATTGAATGATCATTTTGATCTTTCCAAAGGCGTCCGCCGGAAATTCACCGCCGACGCTTTCGACGTAGCCACGCAGGCCCGTGACGAGGAACTCGCGGGCTAGCACGACGACCACGATCCAGGGCGGAAGCCAGTTTCTAGCCCACGGCATCGTGGTCAGAAAAATCATCGTGCCCACGATGAGCACCTTGTCTGTAAACGGATCGGCGATGCGACCGAAGGCGGTCACATGATGGTCGCGGCGTGCCAGGTAACCGTCCAAGGCATCTGTGGCTGCGAGCACAACAAACAACCAAAAAGCCACCTGCTTCACGCCGCGGCCGTCACCAATCGCCCCCTCGCCCATGAAAGCGAGCAATGTGAACAGGACCAGGGCTCCAGCGAATCTGCTTGCTGTGATGCGGTTCGGCCAGTGCTGAAATACGCGGCTCATGACAGGTTCTCCACGCCGGTTAGATCCAAACCCTCCAGGACGCCCTCGATCTTGACCTGCACACGGTCCCCAACAGAAGCCTCGGGTTCCATGAATCGGATCGTCAGATCTACTTCAGGGGCATCCTGGTCAGATCGCCCCCAAGACCAGCCCTGAGCGTCGGGGCCCTGATCCACGAGCACCTCAAGGGTCTGGCCTACCTGGGCCTCCTGGTCCTCGGCTAGGTGCGTATCGCGCAGACTGAGAACGCGTGTGATGCGCTCCTCCACGGTTTCCTGGGATAGCAGAGGGTGCGTCTGCGGGTCGAGGCCCGCAGCGCTGGTGCCCTCTTCCACGGAGTAGGAGAAAGCCCCCATGCGGGCCAGTCGAAACTCTCGAACGAGGTGCTCCAACTCCTCCACGTCGGACTCGGTCTCTCCGGGGAATCCAAGCAATACCGTGGTACGAAGGGTCAGGTCCGGTACTTCCTCGCACAGGCGGGACAGGATTCGGCGCACTTGATCTCCGTTTCCCGCCCGGTTCATGGCTCGCAGGATTGGAGTTGCGGCGTGCTGAATTGGGATGTCCAGGTACGGAATCACGCGCGGGTGATCGCGCAGCAGTTCGGTCAAGCGCCAGGGGAACCGATTGGGATAGGCGTACATGATGCGCACACGGTGGGAGCCGTTCAGGTCCGCCAAGCCCTCCACCAGATCTGGAAGCTCCATGCCGAGATCGCGACCCCATGCGGTGGAATCCTCGGCCACAAGGACGAGTTCTGAAACCCCCCCATCAATCAGTTCGCGCCCCTCGTCCAACACGGCATCGAGGGGCTTCGAACGATGCGGGCCACGGATACCTGGGATGGCGCAGAAACTGCAGGTGTGATCGCAGCCGTGGCTAATCCGCAGGTAGGCATAGGAGCCCGGTGTCGAGAGCAGTCGGGCCCCTTCCCGTTCGGGAGGGCGCAGCCCGGGACTGTCCAGGTAGGAGGTCGAGAGGGTCTCGCCAGCGAGCAAGCGGCGCACCGATCGGGCGAGTTCTCGGTAATTGGAGATCTCGGCGAAGAGGTCCACGTCCGGGTATTGCTCGGCCAGGGTGCGCCGTGAGCGTTGCACCAGGCAACCGGCCACGATCACGCGCTGCAGGTCTCCCGAGCGCTTGCGATCCAGCAGGTCCTGGAGCACGGAGTGGGACTCAGCGCGTGCGGGACCAATAAACGAACAGGTGTTGAGAACGACGGCGTCGGCTCCATCGGGATCACCGGAGACGACAAGCCCCTCTTCGGCGAGGCGCCCGAGAATGAGCTCCGAGTCGATCAGATTGCGAGCGCAACCAAGGTGAACGAGGGAAACCGTCGGGGATTGAGTGTGAAGAGTCACTGGGGCGGGCGCGGGGAGACCCAAGGGCGGTGAGGTGGGGTCCGCGGAAGAGACCGGACTTCCTGCCCTAGCGACTGGCTGTCTGGGCGTCCCACTCCTCGGAGGTGAGCAGTATATCCCGCTTCTGGCCCCCCTTGTACGGGCCGATGAGTCCCTCTTGCTGGAGATCATCGAGCACCGCGCAGGCCTCGTCGAAGTCGAGGGAGAACCCACGCTGAAGCAAGGAAACGGCAACCCGGCCCTCCTGGAGGAACAGGGCCCCGGCCTCGTGTAGCAGTTCGGCGGGATCCAGCTTGGCCTTCTTGGCGGCAGGTGGAGGAGTGGGAGTCAGCACGGCCTCGGGCTCGTCACCTTCTTCCTCAAGTTCTGCGGCTTCTTCGTCCTCCTCCTCGTACTCGGCAGCCTCCTCTTCCTCTTCATCCTCCTCGTATTCAGCGGCTTCCTCGTCCTCCTCGTACTCCTCGTCTTCTTCTTCGTACTCGGCGGCTTCCTCGCCCTCAGTCTCATCCTCTTCTTCCTCCTCGTACTCCCCTTCTTCCTCTTCGTCCTCCTCCCCTAGCTCGGCTGTTTCGTCCTCGGGGAGGTCTTCCTCGTCCTCCTCCTCTTCGTCCTCTTCATATTCGTCTTCTAGCGCGACGGGTTCTTCCTCCTCGGTTTCCTCCGCCTCAGGCTCCTCGAACAGGTCTGGCTGTTCCCAGGACACACTGGGGCCGGGAGCCGGGACGGCGTCTTCGGCCGGGACCTGCTCAGGCTCTAGCTCGTTCGTCGCTGGGGGCGGGGTGTCGGAGGATTCCCCAACGTGCTCGTCGATGCCCCCATGCTCGCCCTCTTGGGCGACGCCTTCCGATTCCCCACTCCCGCCAGGTTCGGCTGCAGCCAGATCCGTGTCAGAGCCGAGTTCGGCCCCGTCTTCGGAAACGGAATCGTCCCACTCGCCGGAGTCAGCTTCGTGCGTGCTTTGGGAGAGTGGTGAGTCATCTTCGGAAATCAGCGCTTGGGCGCCCTCAGGCACGTCGCCGCGGACGCGAACGTCCTCGGGGTAGGGTGACGGTGGAATGGGCTGGGGCTGAGCCTCAGCTTTCGGAGCCGACTGCCACACCTGCTCCATATAGGCAACTGTGTCGGGGTCGGGTACCAAGGCTTTCGCCTCAGCTTGAGAAACGCCATCCGCGTCCTTCTCCGACAGAGCGTCCGAAATGGTGGGATCCTGTTTCGAAATCCCTGAAAAACCGTTCGCTTCCCGCAGCCAGCTAAGCCAGACCGCGCTGAACAGCACCGCCATGCCTACGGCGAACCCGGCCCAGGTGGCGATCGAAGTCGCCAAGACACCTCCTGTGTTGGCTCCGAACTGCCCTCCCAAGGCGGGACTGACAACACCCAGGCAAACGCCTAGTCCGATGGCTGAGAAGAGCACCCCGCAGAGGTGACGTCCCACATCGATCTCCACGTCCTTGCCTACCAGCAGCAGTGTGGCCCCCACCGCGGCAAAACCGCCGGACAGTAGTAGTGTGGGCCAGGAACCAAAGGCCCCTACGAGTTGAGCAGCGAGCGCCGCTGTCCCCGTGGCATCTGCGGGCGTGGGGCGCATCAGGGCCAGAACGGCTAGCACGAAGGGAAACGAGAAAACCGCAAAGAGGGCCATGCCCATCAGTTCGCGGCCAGCATTCATGGGCTTCTTGGATGTACTCATCAGGCTCCTTCTGCTTGCTCAATATTGCTCGTGTTCTCTTCCCAATCCTCCAGGGTCAGGAGGATCTCCCGCGATTTGGATCCCTGGTGGTCGCCGAGGATTCCGTTGTCCGTCATCTGATCGATCAAGCGCGATGCGCGTGTGTAGCCGATACCGAGGGAGCGCTGTAGCAGGCTGGCCGATCCTCGCCTGGACTTCAGGACCACGCGTACGGCGTCGTCGAACATGTCGTCGACCTTGTCCCCACCTTGGGTCAGCTGGCCCGCGGGCGCCGTGCCTGTGGCGGCCTGAACTAGTTCCTGGTCGAAGGCCGCTACCGACTCGTTGCATACGAAGTCCACGAGACTCTGGAGTTCGTGGTCCTCCACGAGGGCACCTTGCACGCGTCGCAACTGGCTGGACTGGGGCGGGGAATAAAGCATGTCTCCCGCACCCAGGAGTTTTTCAGCCCCTACGGAGTCGAGAATCACTCGGCTGTCTGTACCGGAGGACACCTGGAAGGCGATGCGCGTGGGCAGGTTGCCCTTGATCACGCCGGTAATCACATCCGTGGAGGGGCGCTGAGTCGCCACGATCACGTGTAGCCCGACCGCGCGTGCTTTTTGGGCCAGGCGCGTGATGGCATTCTCGGCCTCCTTCTTGGATTGGGCCATCAAGTCGCCCATCTCGTCGATGATGATCACCATGTGGGGCACGTGGCGCGGGGTGCGTTCTTCATTGAAGTCGTCCCCCATCTTCTTGCGTAGGGCGTCCTCACCCAACTTGTTGTAGCCCTTGATGTTCTTGACGCCGGCAGTCTTGAAGAGCTCGTAGCGCCCTTCCATTTTCTCGACTGCCCAATTGAGCACCGTCGTGGCTTGCTTCATGTCCGTCACTACGGGCAGTTCCAGATGAGGGATCTTCTGGAACATCTGCAACTCGACCATCTTGGGGTCCACAAGGATGGCTTTCACGTCATGGGGCGAACGGGTCAACAACAAGCTGGCCATGATCGTGTTGATGCAAACGGACTTGCCAGAGCCTGTCGTGCCGGCGATCAGCAGGTGCGGCATGCGCGCCAAGTCTTCAACGATGGCGTGCCCTTCTGCGTCCATTCCCAAGAAGAGCGGGATCGCCATGAAGTCCTTGTCGTAGGCCTTCTGGGAAACGAGCTCGGAGATACGCACGACCCGGCGATTCGTGTTCGGCACCTCGATTCCGATCGTCGATTTGCCCGGAATGGGGGCGATAATGCGCACCGACTTGGCCTTGAGCGTGCCTGCGATCTCGGGGGCCAGGGTCGTCACTTTGTTCATGCGCGTGCCCTCGGCCACGGTCAGCTCAAAGAGGGTGACCGCCGGGCCAACCTGGGCACCCACCACCTCAGCATTGACGCGAAAACTCCTCAGCACGGCCTCGAGGTTGCGCGCATTGCTCTCCAGGAATTCCCCGTCGGCGGTGCGAGGCGCAGCGGGGGAATCCAACAACTCGGGTGGAGGAAGGGCCCAGGGACCGGGGGGCGGGGTCGGTGGTTCGTACACCATGGGCGCCATCTGAGCTGCGCGTGCGTTCAGCTTCACCTTGGGCTTGCCCTTGCCCGCCGCGGGAACGACGAGGTCGTCTAACTCCTCGTCCTCTTCCCACTCGTCTTCATCCTCGCTTTCTTCGTCTTCCCATTCTTCGTCGTCTTCGAGTTCATCTTCCTCCCACTCCTCTTCTTCGTCTTCTTCCTCCTCCTCTTCCCACTCGTCCTCATCGTCCTCGTACTCGAGCTCTTCCTGAACCGCGGCAGCTGACTTTTTCTTGGTCTTGGCTTTGGCTTTCCCCTTGGACGCCTTGCTTGCGGCCTCGTCAATGTCTTTGCCGCGCAAGAAATCCCACAGACCCAACATCAAGCTCTTGGTCCAACCGAGCAGCGAACGCACGATCCCTTCAGTTGCCCGCTCGTCAAGCCACCCACTCAGAGCCTTGACGGCCGGATAGAAAGCCATTTCGGTGGCAAGCATGAATGAAATGCCACAGATCGTCAGTAGCAGGACCCACAGCCCCAAGCTGCCGAAGCGAGCCACGAGCCCGTCCATTGAGACGTAGGCGAAGTAGCCACCGGGTCCGTAAGGCAGAGTGTTGTCAAAGGACGCGTTCTGGACGCGCTCCGCAGCATCGGGACCAAAGCCCAGGTCCAGCAGGAACGCCAAGCTGACGACAAAACACAGCCCGCCCATGGTCCGGATAGCCGCCAGATTGACCTGTTTGCGGGCCACGATGATGCAGCCCCAACAAAGGACCAGCAGGCTCAAGATGTAGGCCGCCAATCCGAGGTAGACGAGGGCGATCTTGGCCAGATAGTGGCCAATCCAGCCTCCCAGGTTCTGCCCCGCGGCCGCCGGATCACCCAGCGGCGTGTAGAACGAAAACAGTGAGATGAAGAGCCAAATCGAAAGGCCCACCATCAGCAATCCCGAGAGCTCGCGCACGCGCGCGGCCGTCGCTCCATCCAGCGGCTCCCCAAACAGGAAGCTCTGAACGATGCGGCCCATGCGCCCGCCCTTGCCCTTGGTTTGCTTGCCCTTCTTGGCCTTCTTTCGACTCAACGTCCTGTCCCCCCTGATTGTTCATTGACCCGGCTGCCCAGCCGGATGAGTTCCCGGCCGAGATGAGGTTCGAAGGCCCCGGGGCCCTCGTCCCGTCAGGTTCGCACGATGGCCATGAGCGTTCAAGAACTACCATCCGGCAGAGTTTTCCCGTCTGCGGGCGGCAGCCCCGCCCACCGGGAAAGTCATTCCCTCTTGGGCCCCTGAGGCACACCCCGGAGGACCAGTCGGCGGCTAGGGCAGGAGCCTCACGAGCTTGCGGGCCAGCACAGACTTGGAGCACGCGTCCCACCGACCGATTTCCCCTGTGCCGTCCAGCAGCCGTGCGCTCGTTCGGTTGCCGTTCAATGCCTGTGGCCCGTTCAGCACGATGTAGTCAGCGTTCTTCGCCTTGAGCTTGGCAAGGGCCCGACGCGGTCCTTCACTGGTCTCAAGTGCAAAGGCAACAACGGTCCTCGGGCCCTTGCGTCGTGCCACACTGGCGAGGAGGTCCGGGTTGCGAACCAGCGGCAGGCTGATGTGCTCCTGCCCGTCCTGCTTGACCTTCCATTTGCCGCGCCGCCGTGTACGCGGTCGATAATCGGCCACCGCGGCCGCCATGAAAAGTGCGTCCGCGGAAGGAAAGTGCTGTCGCAAGGCAGCGAGCATGTCCCGAGCGCTGACCACGTCCACGCGCTTCGCTCCCTTGGGTGTCGCAAGGGAAACGGGGCCTGCTATCAGAATGACCTCGTGGCCCGCCGCCAGGGCCTCGGCGGCAATGGCGAATCCCATGCGCCCGCTGGATTCATTGGAGAGGTAGCGCACCGGGTCCACGTGCTCACGCGTGGGGCCAGCTGTGACCACCACCCGCAGGCAGCGCTGCTTCATGCGCTTAGGATCTCCAAGACGCGCCTTGCGATCCGTTCGGGGTCCGCGAGCCGTCCCGGACCCTGTTCGCCGCAGGCCAAGTGGCCCGCCTCGGGCTCCATGCGCTCCCAACCATCCTCAACGAGCTGCGCCAGATTTCGCGCCACGGCTGGTTGAGCGAGCATGTGGGGGTTCATCGCTGGGCAAACGAGGCGCGGCACGCCCGCCGGCACGGCCAGCAGAGTTGTGGTCACCAAGTCCGTGGCCAGCCCCAAGGCAATTCGACCCGCCAGGGCCGCGGTGCAGGGTGCAACGACAACTGCTCCCAGGCCCGTGGCAAAATCAATGTGGTCCATGGCTCCCAGCCGCTGATCCCCGAATTCTGTGACGCGCGCCGGCTGCCCAGTCACGGCTTCGAACTGTTGGGCCGAAACCAACTGCGCAGCGCTGGGTGTGAGCAGCACGGGCACTTCGTGCCCCTCTTGGGTCAATTGGCTGGCCAAGTCGCAGGCCTTGTACAAGGCTGCCGAGGCACTGGCGCAGAGCAGGATTCTAGACATCGTCGTTCTCGCTGTTGGAGGTCGGGCATGCAGCGTCCGGAGCCTCGGTCAGACCTGCGATTTGGCGCACTTCGGCCACGGCTTGATGGAGATCGTCATTGATCACCACATGATCGTACTTGACGCGCTCGCGATACTCGTCCTCGGCCTTGCGCAGACGCCTTTCAAGGGCCTCCGGCTCCTCTGTACCCCGACTGGTGAGGCGTTGACGCAGGGTCTCAAAATCGGGTGGAGCCACAAACACGTAGACACCCGGTTCGTCGAGAGCCTTGAGCTGCAAAGCCCCCTGCACGTCGATTTCCACTAGGTACACCAGACCCCGGTCGAGGGCGGCTCGCATGGGCTCGCGCAGGGTCCCGTACATGTTGCCGTACACCTCAGCGTGCTCGATGAAGGCGCCGGCCTCGATGCGCTTGCGGAACTCGTCCTTGGAGAGGAACTCGTATTCGCGCCCGTTCTCTTCACCTGGTCGCGGATCGCGGGTGGTGGCGGAGACCGAGAAGACCACCCGCGGGTCCTGGCGCAGTTGCTCGCAGATTGTGCTCTTTCCGCAGCCCGAGGGTCCCGAGATCAACAGCATGCAGCCCTGTGCAGATCCCATGCCTACTCCACGTTTTGGACCTGCTCACGCAGGCGCTCGATTTCGGTCTTGAGTTCCACGACATCGTGCGCAGTGCGAGCGTCGTTGCACTTGGAGCCGATCGTGTTGGCCTCGCGATTGAACTCCTGGGCCAGGAAGTCGAGCTTGCGGCCCACGGCCCCGCCCTTGGAAAGCAACCGATCGAGCTGGTCCAAATGGGCCTGCAAACGGGAGAGCTCTTCGCTCACATCGAGCTTGTCGGCCAGCAGGGCAACTTCGCGCGCCAGGTCTCTCGCAGAGAGGCCGTCGCCACCTTCAAGGAGGTCGTTTACGCGACGCTTGAGATCCGTTTGATGGCGCCGAACGAGCCCAGGTGCGGTGCGCTGGATACGCTTGTGGATTTTGGCGATTGCTGCGGCGTGCGTGCCCAGGTCCTTGGCCAGTGCCCGCCCCTCCTGCTCGCGCATTTCCACCAAGTCGCGTAGGGCCTCGGTCACGGCCTTGAGCACCCACTTGCTCAAGCGTTCCGGGTCCACCTCCCCTTCGGGCGCGGCGACGACTCCGGGTAGACGAACGAGATCGGCGAGCTCCAAGTCACCCTTCAGCTTGAGTTCCTTCGCCAACTGCTTGAGCGAGCGCAGGTAGGCCGCCGCCACGTCCTTGTGCACTCGGGCGGGCAGGCCTTCGGTGGCCAAAGTGACACGGGCGCTCAATTGCACCGCCCCGCGCTTTAGTTGCTTGCGCACCAGAGCGTCCACTTGAGCCTCGAGGTGCCCCAACTCCTGGGGCAACCGCAACTTGGCCTGTAGGTGACGGTGGTTGACCGAACGCACCTCCACCTGGACGCTCACACCCTTCCCGGAAACCGTGGCGGCACCAAATCCGGTCATGGAGCGCAAAGTGTTGGCCACGGTGGTCTCTGAGGTCTAGCTGGGTGCCTGACTTTGGCGGTTAGGTGGTGCCGGTCGGATGATCACGACTTGGTGGAAACGGCCAAGCGCTGGCAATCGGGTAGTCGGCGGTCGATTGCTACTGTCCTGGGTCACCGGCAGGAGCCCCAGTCCCGCCGTCCAGTGTGGTCGGCGCGCCCTCCAACGCATCGAGCGTACCCGAGCTGCCCGTCTTGCGGTTCAGAACGTGAATCGAGAGCGCGCTGCCGATGAACACGAGCGCTACCGCCATGGTGAACTTGTGGATGCCCTGGGCCTTCACGCCGAAGGTCTGCTGTCCCGCCACGCCCAGAGCGTCTCCGAACCCGCCGCCCTTGCCCTCTTGAAGAAGGATGACGACGATCAGCATCAGAGCTGCGAGGACGAACAGGATGTAAAGGAAGGTAATGAGCAGGTCCATGGTGATCTCTCTTGGCGCGCTTTCTGGTGGGCCCGGTTTCTTGCGGGCCCGATTGTGACGGTTGTGGTGCTGGGTCAGTTTCCGGAAGCTTCGATCGGCGCGGGGATGATGGGCAAAAAGGCCTCTGCGGTGAGGGATGCGCCCCCAACGAGCGCGCCATCGATATCCGGTCGGGCGAGAAGCTCCGCGGCGTTGTCCGCCTTGACGCTGCCACCGTACAGGATCCGTGTGCGGGCCGCGAGGTCATCAGTCGCTATGCCCGCAAGCACGCCGCGCACATAGGCGTGGGCATCCTGGGCCTGGTCGGGGGAGGCCGTCAGGCCGGTCCCGATTGCCCACACGGGCTCATAGGCCAGGGTCACACGTTCCATGTCCTCGACTCCCACGCCTGCCAATCCGGCTTGCAGTTGGGAGCCACAGACGCCCTCGGTTTCCCCCGCTTCACGCTGCTCCAGGGTCTCCCCCAGACACAGCATGACATCGAGCCCTTGGGCCAGCGCGAGGTGCACCTTGCTGTTGATCATCTCGTCGCTCTCGCCATAGACGTGGCGGCGTTCGCTGTGTCCCAGGAGCACCAGCCCCGAGCCCACGTCTTGCAGCATCGCGACGCTGGTTTCGCCCGTGTACGCGCCGCTCTCTTGATCGCAACAGTTCTGCCCGCCGACCCGCACCGGGCTGGATTGAGCGACGTCGACCACATCGCGCAGATAGACGGCCGGGGGAAACAGGCCGACGTCCACGTCTTCACGAGTTCCGACGCTCTGGCATACGGCTTCGGCCAAGGCCACGGCTGAGGCGCGATCCAGGTTCATCTTCCAGTTGCCCGCGATGTACAGCTTGCGCACAGGGATCTCCGAGGTTCAGTTCGGACGATCCAGGGGCAACCCGGAGTCCTGGGGAATGGAAGGGGATGCAGGCCATCCAGGGCAGACTAGGCGCCGGCCGTCCAACGCCGCCAGGGCTGCGATGTCGGTCGCGATGCGTTCGAAGGCCTGCAAGGATATTGCCTGGGCTCCGTCAGAATGAACTTCTTCCGGATGCGAGTGAACCTCGACCAGCAGGCCATCGGCACCGGCAGCGACCCCGGCGCGGGCCAAGGGACGCACGAGCTCGGCGCGGCCTGCGGCGTGGGAGGGATCGACGATCACCGGCAGGTGCGTGGTTCGCTTCAGATGGGCAATGGCCCCCACATCGAGCATGTGACGCGTAACGGAGTCAAACCCGCGCACGCCACGCTCACACAGGATGACCGATTGGTTTCCCTCAGCCAGGATGTACTCCGCTGCCCCGAGCAACTCCTCGACGGTTGCACCGAATCCGCGCTTGAGCAAGATCGGCGTGGACAGCTGACCCAGCTCTACCAGCAGCGGAAAGTTGGCCATATTGCGCGCGCCAACCTGAATCATATCGGCGGTCTCATTCACGCGTTCGACATCCCGCGGGTCGAGAACCTCGGTCACCACACCGACGCCCGTATGTGCCTTGACGCGGTCGAGAATGTTCAGTCCCTCGACGCCGATGCCCTGGAAGGAGTAAGGCGATGTGCGCGGTTTGAACGCGCCGGCCCTGAGAAGGCAGGCTCCGCGACTCATCACACCCTGAGCGATTTCGACCAAGCGGCCTTCATCCTCGACAGCGCAGGGACCGGCAATCAAGGAGAGGTTGCCCGCTCCAAACCGGGCCGGGCCGACTGGAATCAATGAATCCTCGGCGTGGGAGCCTGCGCGCAAGGCGAGTTCGTGCGGGGCGCCCGAATCGATGACCCTGACCACTCCGGTCAAGTCCGTGAGTTGCGCCTTGTGGCTAGGTGCTCCCGTGCCCAAGAGTTGGAGCAGCCGCTGATCCTGGTCCAGGAAGCGCACCTCGTAGCCCAATTCCACGCACAGGGACAAGATCGCGTCCCGGTCGGGGTCTGCCAGAGACCGGCCTAGTTGCAGGAGCATGGTGAGGGAAGGGTGGGAGCGGCCGACAAGAGGACCGGGAGGAGAGACTCGGCTCTAGGGCCAGATTTGGCCCTGACTCGTGGAAAACGAACGGGTAAGTATAGAAGTGTGGAAAACAGGGGGCAATGCGACCAGCGCCTCCCTGGTCCCAATCTGTAGACCTCCTTTCTCCGTCCCATGCCCCTGCTCGAGTCCCTACTTCGCCTCCTGCCCCTGGACGACCTGCCCCGCACAGGCTGGATCCTGAGTGGAGTGAGCCAACCGGAATCGGTGGCCGGCCACATCTTGGGCACCGGGCACCTGGCTCTGGCCCTCGCCCCCCAGGTCGAACCCCACTTGGACCTCGGGCGAGTGCTCGCCATGGCAATTGTCCACGATGCTCCTGAGGCCCAAAGCGGTGACCTTCCCCGGCCCGCAGCGGGGCACCTCCCGAGCGGGGCCAAGGGGCAAATGGAAGCAGCCCTCGCTGAGGAACTGCTCGGCCCCCTCTCGGGAGCCGCGCGGGAGGCCTGGGCCGAGTACGCCGCCCAGGAAACTCGCGAGGCGCGCTTTGTCTCCCTGTGTGACTCTTTGCAGATGGGCGTGCGTTGGGTCGGCTACCGGCGGGCCGGTTGGTGTGGGTTGGAGTCTTTCGAGGCCCACTTCAGGGGACTCGACTGCGGGGAATTCCCCCCCGCCGAGGCCCTACGCCAGGAAATCCTGGGAACCGGACACGCCTCGATCCCGGGCGCGGAATACTGACTCCGCCCATGTCTCTTCTCAAAGTCATCTTCCCCCTGCTCGGCCTGGGCCTACTCATCACCCTGATCGCCCTGGCCACGAGGCAGCAGGATCCCTACGTCTACCCGGGAGATGAGCAGCCTCCGACCGATCAACTGCCCCTTCCGACTCAAGCTGACATGTCGGCCCACTTGCAGGGACGGGTTCTGGACCCCGCAGGTCACGGGGTAGACGAAGTCTCACTGCTTGTCATTCAGGAGGGCCGCGTGCTGTGGACCTACAGCGCTGAGGAGGGAGCCTTTGACCTTCCCGGTCTGGCGCCCGGTACCGTGTCCGTGGCCCTGGACCACCGTCTGTACCCGGCCACGCGCATGGAGGGTGTCGCTGGACCCACTCCAATCGACCTGGTTCTTCCCCCGGCCCACGGTCCAGGTCCCTTCGTGTCCTTGCCCGCGGGAGTGGACTTGGTGGCGCAGGTCCAAGCCTACGAGTCCATGGATCTGACCGGATTCGAGATAGCCCTGGCCCCTAGTGCCTCGCCCAGCGAACCGGGAACGGGCCGGCCGCGGCGGGCCCTGACCGACGCCGATGGCCGCTTTCGGGTTCCGGATCTCATCCCCGGCGAGTACTTGGTGCGTTTGTTGCCACCGGGAAATCCAGGCGCGACCTGGCCGGACCTGCTCTCCAGTCTTGACGGGCCAGCGCTGCGGTTCACGCATCCGCAGGAGTCGATGACTTTCACCCCTGTAGCGGGATCCGTGGCGGGCACGTTTCACGCCCCAAGCGGGCATTTTGCGGGGGGAGCACTCATTCAGATCCGACCGCTGGTCGGTGCGGAATCAGGATCCAGATCCAGTAGCTTCGTACTCGTGGGCCGCACGGACGCCCAAGGGGCCTTTCGTATTCCGCACGTGCCCCCTGGCGACTACCAAGCGGAGCTGGTGAGCGGCAAGGTCCGGCTGCAGTCCAACATTCTCGTTCCCCAGCGCAAACAGGTCGACCCAGGGTTCTGAGGAACCGTTGAGCGGGTCGTGGGCTCCTAGCGGGAGTGGCGGCAGCGTATGGTGTAGGCGCGATGACGACGGTCTACCTGGACAACGCCGCGACGACTCCCTTGGCGGAATCCGTACGCGAAGCCATCGCTCCCTTTCTTGGGGAGGAATTCGGCAATCCCTCATCGCGCCACAGCCTGGGCGTGCGGGCTGCCGAGGCGCTATCCCGCGCCCGCACTCAAATCGCCACGGCTCTCGGAGCCCAATCAACCGAAGTCGCCTTCACATCGGGCGGAACCGAAGCCAACAATCTGGCTGTCCTGGGAGCCGCCAGGCTGCGGGCCAAAGAGGGGGCGCGAGTTCTGTTGGGAGCCACGGAGCACCCTTCGGTGCGCGCGGCTTGCGATGCTCTGGCGGCAGAGGGGTTTGAGGTTAAGACGATTCCGCTGGACGAGGCCGGGAACCTGGACCTGCAAGTTGCCGAGTCGCTCCTGACACCCGACACCGTCGTGGTGGCCCAGATGCTCGTGAACAACGAGGTGGGCACGATCTATCCCGTTGCTCGACTCTCGCAAATGGTGCGGCAACTTGCCCCCGGCGCCCACCTGCACACTGACGCCGTGCAGGGCCTAGGCAAGCTGGCTCTGGATCTCGATGAGCTCGGGGTGGATAGCTGTTCCGTGTCCGCGCACAAGGTCCATGGATTGAAGGGCACGGGCGCCATCGTGACACGCCCCGGAACCCGCCTGCAGCCCCTGGTCTTTGGGGGCGGACAACAGGGTGGATTGCGACCCGGGACGGAGAACGTCTTGGGCGCGGTGGCTTTTGGAGCAGCGGCGAGTCTCGCGGACAAGCGCTGCGAACAGACCTTCGCGCATGCCGCTCTGCTACGTGAGCAACTCGCCGCCGGCCTCAGCACATTGGATGGAGTGGACCTACTTGAGCCCGGCTCCAGCCGCCTGCCCTCCATCTGTTCCCTGCTGCTTCCCGGAGCACCGGCCGAGGTCTGGCAGCACCACTTGGAGGCGCAGGGCGTCTACGTCTCCGTGGGCAGCGCCTGCCAGTCCAACGATTCGTCCGTCAGTCCGGCGCTGCTCGCTATGGGCCTGGACGCCGAGCGAGCACGCCGGGTACTGCGCCTTTCCTTCTCGACCCTCACGACGGAAGCTGAAGTTGAGGCCGCCTTGTCCGCCCTCAGTTCGTTGTTGGAGGAGTTGGGGGCCGTGTCTTGACCAGCCCCGAGACAGCGGACGCCAATTCCCTCGGCGAGCCGAACTTGATCCTGGTGCGTTACGGTGAACTGGCGCTCAAGAAGGGCAATCGCGGGGAATTTGAGAAGGCGCTCGTGCGCAACCTGCGTCAAGCGCTGACGCCACTCACGGCCGCCGAAGTGAACCGCAAACATGGGCGCATCTACGTTGAGCCCGAACGCCGCTGCGAGAAGGCAGCCAAGCGCGTGGCCGAGGTCTTTGGGGTCAAGACGGTCTCGCCGGCATGGGCGGTGGCCACCGCTACGGAGGCCATCACCGCCCAGGCGGGCAAGCTACTGAACGCCGCCCTGGCCGAACGCAGCTCACCGGAGCCAGTCACCTTCCGGGTGCGTGTCAAACGCTCCAACAAGGCCTTCCCGATGACTTCGAACGAGCTCGAGCGGCATGTGGCGGAGAAGATCCTGCCCGGCCCCGAGACGGTCAAGGTGCAGCTGGTGCATCCTGAAATGACCCTCGGGATTGAGGTGCGCGACGACATGAGTTTCGTGTTCCTCAAGCGACTTGAGGGGCCCGGCGGGCTTCCCGTGGGCACGTTGGGCCGAGGCTTGTGTCTCCTATCAGGCGGCATTGACTCACCCGTCGCGTCCTGGCTGGCCATGAAGCGCGGCCTGCACATGGGCTACGTGAGCTTCCATTCCGCGCCCTACATCGGTGAGGGCTTCCGCAAGAAGGTCCGCGACCTCGTTCGTCAACTTTGCCGCTGGCAGTACAAGGCGCCGCTGTTCACGGTGCCCTTCGCCGACATCCAAGTGGCCATCCGCGACCAAGCCCCGGAACGCTACCGCACCGTTCTCTACCGGCGCATGATGCAGCGTATCGCCGAGAAAATCAGTGCAGCTGAGGGTTACGGTGCGCTCGTCACAGGTGAATGTCTGGGCCAGGTAGCCAGTCAGACTCTGGAGAACCTGACCTGTATCGGAGCAGCCACAGACATGCCCGTGCTACGCCCCGTGCTGACATGCGATAAGGAAGAGATCATCCAGATCGCCCGCCAGATCCGGACTTTCGACATCTCCATCCAGCCCCAACCAGACTGCTGCACGGTATTTCAACCTAGCCGCCCCGTGATCCGGGGTCGCCTGCAGGACTGCCTTGAAGCGGAACAGCAGATGGATGTGGAAGGCCTGGTGCAAAGGGCATTGGATGGGACCGAGATGGAGTTGCTCGATCACGAGGGAGGGGCATGAACCGCACCCTGGCCATTCTCCTGGCGATGGCGATGCTACTGGCCCATGGCCTGGCCCTGCACCTGACGCCCGAGGGCAACTTGGGCGAGCCCTACGAGTACGCTCACCGCGCGTACCACTTGGCGCGCAACCTGATTCAGGAGGGCTCGCTGGTTTGGAATGTTGGCTTGGAAGGATCGGCCCGGGGCGGGATTGAGAGCTACCCCTCTCCTCTCTGGGTGTTGATCTCCGCCCTGGCGGAACGCCTGTACTTGCCCGTCACCCGCACAACCCAGCTCGTTGGCATGGCTGCGGCGTTGATGACCGTGCGCTACTCGGTGATGTTCGACCGGGACCGCATCCTGAGCGTCATCCCCGCGCTGCTGCTCGTCACGAGCGGTGCTTTCGCCGCGGCCGCACCCAGCGGCTTGGAGTTCTCGCTAATTGCCCTGCTCCTGACGGCTGCATTCGTCGCATTCGAACGGGCCAAACAGGGCCCCTTTGCGCTAGCGCTCGGCCTGTTGGTCCTGGCGCGACCCGCGGGAGTGCTGGCGGTCGTCCTCTTCGCAGCCTACGCCGTGCGTGATCGCCTGCGACGCGAGCGCGAACCCGAGAAGGAGGTGCAGCCCCTCGCCTTCCTGCCCGCGGTGCTCGTGACGGCCGTCTTGCTACTCATGCCCAACAGTTCCGGGCACTCTCTCTACGGCACTTGGCTCGGACACCTGTTGCGCTTCCAGGCGGAACAAGCGAGCCAGGGCCTTGGCTATCTGTCCGACCTGTTCGCCACGGCAATCACGCCGATCCTCGTGGTGTACCCCATCGGGAGCTGGGTCACCGGTCGATTGACGCGCACCGGTCGCCGGGCCCTGGTCTGGTCCGCTTGGTGGATGACCGTGGTGACGCTACAGGGCGGCGGCCTGCCACACTTCAGCGTGGCCCTCGTGCCGGCCCTGCCGCTGCTGGCCATCGCCATTCAGCAGGGAATTCTGGCCTCCCTCGACTCAAAGCTGCGGCACAGGGAAAAGATGGCCTGGATTGCCCTGCTGCTCACATGTCTGCTCGGGGTCGTGGCCTCTACCGCTCCATTCAGTTGGAGGTCGCTCCAGGCCCAGGTGCCGTTCTTGGGTGGAGCAGAGACCAGCGCACCACCCCCGCGCGTGTTGGGCAAGGCCTCGATCGCCGCCGAGTTGCAGCGCACGCGGAAACTGCGCAGCGTAGGCCTGTTCCTGCGCGAGAACGTGCCCGCCACGCACACGCTGCTCTCGCCGTATGTGGGCGCCGTATCCTATCTCTCGGGCATGCAGGTCTTGGACCTCAGCGGTCAAGCCACAGCGCCGACGGGCACCGACTTGGCTGCCCCGTGGGATCCGAACCCCCCGATCAACTTGCTGGCGGCCCTGGAACAAGACGCTGATTACATCCTCTGGGGACTGATGAGATTCCCAAGAGACTTGTCCGGGGCATTCGATCTCGGCTTTGACGAACTCTTGCAGTTGGACGGCTCGCTCGATGACGCTGCGCGGCGCACTCTTATCGGCAACGAACTGGATGAGTACGAGTTGGTGACCGTACCCGTCCGCTCAGAATACCGCGGGCGGGTCAGCCACTTCCCACTACTACGGCGCAGAGACTTGGGCCTGACGCCGGAGCTGGAGATCCGACGCACGCAATACGGGATTCAGGTCCGGCTCAAGACCAACTGGCCAGGAGCATCCGTCGACTGGCCTGGCAACCCGCAGCTCGTGCGCTTGGCGGTGGAGGGCACGGACGAGAGAGGCCGGGTGTGGTACTTGGACCCTCAGGGCAATCCGTGCTCGAAACCGAGGATCTTCACCCGTCCGGACCTGCTGCTGCAGCCTACACCCCTGAAACCTATACGTCTTGCTTCCTTTCCGCTGCTTGACACGCCGAAAGGGCTGCGCCTCGTGAGCCTGCGAGCCCAGCTCTTCAACCCGCACATGCTCAAATGGTCACGTTTTGGAGCGGCCAGTCCGCAGGCCAGTCTGGTCCTCGACTGACTAGCTGATCCCGAGCTTCTTGAGCTTGCGGTATAGAGTGGACTTGCCGACGCCTAGCAGTCCAGCCGCGGCAATCTTGTCTCCACCACAACTGGCGATGGCGCGTTCGATGACCTTGCTCTCGTAATGGTCGAAACTGATTGGCGCCTGCTGATCGATGATCCAAGGATCACGGGCTTGGAAGGGATCTGCCGCGACGCCTGCTGAATAGGAATCTTGTGGCAGGTGAGTTCCCGGAACCCGCGCAGCTCTTGATCCGTTCGACGGGGGCTGATGCGGTTGCCCAGCGGGAATGAGATCGCGCTGATCGTTGAGCAAGGATCCCACCAGCGCCGGCAAGGCGCAGCGGTGTGACGAGCAGATGACGGCCACGACTCCAACCTCGTAGAGTTCGCGCGTGGCTTGTGCCGGGACGTCGCTGGGAGAAAAGACAACAACTTGCGCCTCTTCATTCACGTTGGCCAGGTCGTTGCACATGCGCACGACTTCCGCAGACACGGAGTCGCTGCCGTGCAACTGGGCGTTGACCAGGATGAGTCCGAAGGACTCCGCGCGCGCCAGACCTAGTGCACGCGCGCCACCTGGTGCGACCACTACTTCATGTCCAGCACGGCCCAGCCGACCAGCGGCAAGTGCCGACTCTCCAGGATCGGCTGCGATGAGTAGGATGCGTCGCACGGGATCACCTCGAAGCCGTGGGACTCGAACGCTCGTCGATGACGAGGCCGCGCCCGAGTCCTGTGGCTCTCGAACGAGCAGAGCCTCCCATATCCAGAGACCAGAATGAAACCATGGCTTTCGGGAACTGTTTAGATTCGCCTCAGGTTGAACGGGCCATCGCGGAGCTCAAGGGCCTGCACGACCCGCTCGCCGTGGCCTCAAAGCTGCGCGCTAGCCTGCCCGGCGACCTGGCCCGTGCCGTCGCCAGTCTGCACGAGCTGCGGCACAAGGCAGCGAGCCGGGCCTTGGACCCCGCACTGCGCTTCCTAACTCGCAAGGGCCTGCAGCAGGCTAGCGCGGGGCCTGTCGCGGCCCACCGCGCGCAACACATCGCCGAGTCGATGCCCGATTCCCTGATTTGGGACTGCACCGCGGGCCTCGGTGCCGACAGTTTGGCCCTCATTCGGAGAAACCTTGAGGTCGTCACGTCGGACCTCGATCTCCAGACCCTGATCTGCGCGGCTTCCAACCTGGCCTCGCTTGTGGCCAACACGTGGATCCTCCGGGCAGATGCCCTGCACCCGCCCTGCCGTGCCGACGCCCTGCTGATCGACCCGGACCGGCGTCCAGAGGGAACCCGAGAGGGGCACACCGAGTCTTGGTCGCCTCCTTTGCGGTCCTGTTTGGCCCTGGCACTCAAACACCGTGGAGCCTGCATCAAGCTGCCCCCCGGCTTGGATACGAACTTCTTGGCCGGTCTGGAGACGTCGCCTCACAACCTCCAGTGGATCAGCTTGGGGGGCGAGTTGCGGGAATTGGCCCTCTGGACTGGCAACCTGGCTAGAGACCTAGGGGGATTGCGGGAGGCACTCGTCCTTGGCCCTGACGGCCCGCTCGCATCCTTGCGCGGGGAGCCCGAAGAGCTGCGGTCCCTCGATGCGACTCAGTGGAAGAGCGTGAGCTGGCTCTCTGAACCCGACCCGGCCGTCATCGGGGCGGGCTTGGTGGGCCCTCTTGCCCGTGCGCAGGGTCTCCGTCCTCTGGGACCACGGCTGGCGTATCTGGGGGGCGATCACAAGCCAAGTTCCCCCCTGCTGCGGTCGTGGCGGGTGCTGGGGACCTCGGCTCTGGATCCCAAACGGGTCAAAGCCCTGTTGCGGCAGCACGATGTGGGGCCGCTGACCGTCAAGAAGAGAGGGCACCCTGATGATGCGGAGACCCTGGCCCGACGCTTCAGGGGTGCAGGCAAACACCCAGGGCTGTTGGCTGTGGCGCGCCTGGAACGAGGTCACGGCGCCCTGCTGCTCGAAGCTCCTAAGCAGGCCTGACGGCCGGGTCCCCCCGACGGGTTCAAGGCGAGCTATGCTGGTGGGCGATGAGGGATTCGAACCCCCGACTTTCTCGGTGTAAACGAGACACTCTGACCAACTGAGTTAATCGCCCCGGTGGGCCCGCGCCCACTAGACGGTATCCTCAGGCCCCGGCGGGCGCCACCGCACCCTCCAGTCCATCTGCCACCCTCTCGATTGCACCGGATCCCGGATCCACCAGCCAAGACGCCCCCGCCCCCCAAACGCCCATGCGAATCGCTGTTGTTGGAACCGGATACGTTGGACTCGTCGCAGGCACCTGCTTTGCCGAGAGCGGAAACACGGTGACCTGTATCGACATCGATGCTGACAAGGTCGCCACCCTGAGCAAGGGCGAGTGCCCCATCTACGAACCGGGGCTGGAAGAGCTCCTGCGACGAAATCTGAGGGACGGGCGGCTCTCGTTTACGACGGACTACGCAGAGGGCATGCAGGGGGTCGAAATCGCCTTCATCGCGGTGGGTACTCCCCCCGGCGAGAACGGCCAAGCGGACGTCAAGTACGTCTTGGCGGCCGCGGAAACCATCGCCAAGCATATGACCGGGTACACGGTGATCGTCGACAAGTCCACCGTGCCTGTGGGCACGGCGGCCCGCGTGGCCCAGGCCATCGAGGCCAACACGGCGCACGAGTTCGATGTGGTCTCGAACCCCGAGTTCCTGAAAGAAGGGGCCGCCATCGATGACTTCCTCAAGCCCAATCGCGTGGTCATTGGCGCCAACTCCGAACGCGCCTCGCGCATCATGGATGAGCTCTATGAGCCTTTTGTGCGCACGGGCAACCCGATCATTCGAATGGACGTAGCTTCCGCAGAGCTCACCAAGTACGCCGCCAACGCCATGTTGGCCACTCGCGTTTCCTTCATGAACGAAGTCGCCAACCTGTGCTCGCTGGTAGGCGCCAACGTCGATGATGTGCGCAAGGGTATCGGATCGGATGCGCGCATTGGTTCGCGCTTCCTGTTCGCGGGCGTGGGCTACGGCGGCTCGTGCTTCCCCAAGGACGTGGCGGCCCTGGCCTCGACCGCTGAGGATTACGGTTACGAATTTCAGATTGTGAGAGCTGTGGAGTCCGTCAACCGCGACCAGAAGCGGGTTCAGTTCCGTCAGATCGTGGATGCCTTCGGGGAGGATCTCTCCGGCCGACGAATTGCCATCTGGGGCCTGGCCTTCAAGCCCAACACTGACGACATGCGCGAGACGCCGGCCATCACTCTAATCGAGTCCCTGCTGGATGCCGGGGCAAGCGTTGTGGCTCACGACCCCGAGGCCATGGACGAGTCCAAGCGCCACTATCTCGGCGACCGGGTCGAGTATGCTGATCTTCCAATGGATGCCGTGCGTGACGCGGATGCCTTGGTTCTCGTGACTGAGTGGAACGAATTCCGGCGCCCTGACTTCGAGGCCATCAAGTCCCTTCTGAAGGAACCAGTGGTCTTTGATGGCCGCAACGTCTGGACGCGCAAGACCCTCGAAGAACTCGGGTTCACCTACTACGGGATCGGACGCTAACGGGTACTGACGCGGTCAGGGTAGCTCTCCCTGTGCCCGTCCCTGTCACTTGCGCTGCGTACAACAAGGCGGCCCGTCCCGGAACACCCGGGCGGGCCGCCTTTTTGATGTCGCGTTAGATTTGACAGCGTCGGGCACACCGTTCCGTCACTACGTGCGACGGAGAATTGGAAAGGAAGGTGCGCCTCTCACTATCGAGTGCAGTCATACGGCTTGATCGGTGGGAAAGGAAGCATTGGTACCCACTCCTTTAAAAAAGTTTTTGGGAATCAACAATGCTTCCGATGATTCGTGCCCACTCATCGCGTTCAAATTGAACCAGGCTGCGTTTGCGTCAGCTCATTGCACCTGCGCTTGCAACTTGAGTTCAAGTCGTTGCAGGGTGCGGTCGTAGGCGCGTCGCAGCTCTTTTCCTTGTTGCGTGACGGCGTGGAAGTAGGGCCCAAGTTCAGTTTCCAGTTCACGCAGAACGCGCCGCGCCTGATCGCTGTCCCCCGTTTGCATCAACGACAGCATCAGCCTCTCGTACGCGCTCACGCGGCGCCTGGTCAAAAACGCGTTGCGAGCCATGGCGAGCCAGCGTTCTTGGGCTAGGCGAGTGCGCCCTTGTTCTTCCGCCAGACGCGCGCACCAATAAGCGGCCGCATCCCGGTCGGGCCCCTTCAATAGACTGTCTGTGGTCAATCGCAAGTAGCGGGCACAGGCCTCATCCAGGCGCCCCAGACGCCGTTCCAAGTGGGCCGTTTGGAGTTCCATTTCTCGGCTCCTTGCGAGACTCGCCAGCCCGCTGGCGCGCTGACACTGATCCAACGCAAGAGCCAGCTCGCCACTGGCCGCGTTGACCTCAGCGGCATCCAGAAGTAGTTCGGCGCAAGTCTGCGGAGACGCGCAAGCCCGCGACAATTCGACGAGTTCCCGAGCGACCTCATAGCGCAACTCATCGCGCAGGGCGCCTGCGCCCCGCAAACTGCGACGCAGGTTCTGAGCCTGCTCAAGCAGGTCCGCGTCACTTGCGGTACTTATTGGTTGCGCGTCGTCCAGTCCCCCCGCTGCCCACAACCAGGCGAGTGCCAACAGCACGGTAGCGACCAACAATCGACGCGGGGTACGGCCCAACGGCCAACTCACGGGCGAACCAGCAGACGCCTGGCGCGGCGTTCACTCAGGTTCTTGCGCAGGGCGTCGCCCAGGCGTTGCCTGGCTCGAAAGAGGCGCACCTTGACGGCCGAGCGCTGGATGGCGAACTCTTCAGCAGTGAGCGCCGTGTCTTCGTCCCCTCCGTAGTAGGAATTCAACAGCAGTCGATCTCGATCACGCAAACGCCCATACACCTCACCCAGGCTGTGGAGGAGCACATCACCTGGGACCCAATGGGCTCCCAGGTCATAGGCCGTGTCCTCATCGGCCGCGCCCCCCACGGTGTCGCGGGTCTCCGCGCTCGCCAGAGCGCCGTCATCGTTGCGCGTCACAACCCCCCGCCGCAGTTTGCGAATGTGATCGCGCCACACGTTGGCGGCCACGCGCAGGATCCATCCTCGGATGCGCGTGCGGTCCTTGACGCTCCACTGTGAGCGCGCTGCCTTGATCAAAGTCTCTTGCACCAGGTCCTCGGCTTCGTTCTCGTCTCGGCAACGCTGGCCCAGAAAACTGCGCAGCAGGGGGCAAAAGGATTCCAGCCCCTCCCAATCCACGCGACAATTTGCCCCCCCCTGCCCGCCCACATGATCACCCTGTTCCAATCAACCCTCCCAAGGAATCGGACCCTCCGAACCCGCGCCGCAGATCACAGCGGGGGTCCAAGCAGACCGGCTCCAGAGGTCGCAGTCGCGGGTGGTTGAGTCTGTGGAAAACTCAGGAGAGTCGTGAGGCCGGTTGCAGTGGGGAGCCGGAGTTGCCAGCGACAGGCACGCTTCGGACTTCCCCAATTACAGGGACTCAAATCCGATCTCGCACAAGACGCCAGGGTCGCTAACGCAAACGACCGCTAGCCTTCCGAGGACAGCGGTCGCTGGGTGGTGCGCGGGGAACTGAGAGCTCCCCGCTACCGATGGGGACTACTTATCGCGGAAGCCCTTGGCCTCTTGGGCCCAACGGGTCCCTCTGTAGTAACGAATCAGCTTGTTGTAGAGCTTGTCGGCCTGCTCCTGCGCGGCGGGGCCGTCCAGCAGCTGCAGGCAACGCCCGGCGAAGAACATGGCCTTGGACACGTAGCGCTGCTCGGCCTTGTAGACCACAACGATACGCATGTAGGCCATGAGCGCCTTCATGAGATCTGCCTTGCCTGACTCCTCCGCGGCGTTGCGTTCGCCCATGGCCCAATAGCAATCGCCAAGTCCCAGATAGGCGGCGGCAAGGGTGCGCGAATCGGCGCGGGGGTCAGCGGCTACACCCTCGAAAATCTTGAGGGCCACGGGAACCTTGCCCTGGCGTAGTGCCTCCTCGCCAAGCGCCACCTCTGCCCGGTTGCGAGCCAGGGGGTGGGAAACGCCAGCACGCGCAGAGAGGGTCGTGAGCTTCTTGGTCTTCTCAGCAGAAGACAGGGCGGCGTCGTAAATCACGCCTGCCAGGTCCGCCTCGATGATCCAGCGATCGCCTAGACCCTTGCCCTCGATCATTTTCTTGAAGGCGGCGATGGATGCCGTCACGTCCTTGCCCGAGTCGCTGATGGCCTGAATCTTGCGCATTTGTGCCAGCGGTGCGTAGCGCGAGTCGGGTTGCACATCGAGCAGATGATCCACAGTGGCGACGACCTTGTCGAACTCGCCCATGATCTCGTGCACCTGAACCAAGCGGTACAGGGCGTAGGCGAAAGACCAGGGCTTGCGCCGAGGGGGCTCCGTCATGCCGGCCAGGAAGTTCTCCAGGCCATCCAGTGCATCCAGCAGCAACTCGTCTGCGATGGCAGCATCGGCCTGGTCCACGTCTTGCGGCTTGGCGCTGAAGTCCACGTAGAGGACGGCATCCGACACAGCCGTCTGTGTTTTGTTGCCAGCCCTGTAGGTCACGAAGTCCAAGGCCTCGGACTGCACGGTGACGTCTTCGATGGAGGTGCCATCGATCATGAAGATGGTGTCCGCCGAGGCGGGAACCGTCAGGACGAAGAGTGCCGCAAGGCCCGAAGAAAGGAATGTCTTGGAGAACATGAATCTGCTGGAGAGGGGGGAGAGGATCGCTTGGTTTACCCCGCCTCGAGGGCTGAGTTACGGCGCGATCAGGCGACTCAAGTGGCCCTAGGCCATCACCGGAGCGCAAAGAGGATACGGGCGGCTTCGCGAATCTGTCAACGCGGGCCGGGGTCCAGGGCAACCACCATCGCCTGGGCCAATTCCTCGGCCTTGGGTGCCCCACAGAGCTCCTCCACCAGCCTCAGCGCGAACTCCATCGAGGTACCCGGGCCCTGACTCGTAATCACGGGGCCGCTGCTCACGACCCTCGGCTCCTCGCACACCTCCGCCGCTCCCAGGCGATCGCGCACGCTGGGGTGAGAGGTCAAGCGGTGTCCCGACTCGACCCCGGCCCGCGCGAGCACCATGGGCGCCGCGCAGATCGCCGCCACCAGTGAACCCCTCTCATGCAAGTCGCGCACCAACCCGAGTAAGCACTCGTCCTCCATCATGGCCAGGGTCCCGTCCAATCCACCGGGCAGGCAGACGGCCCCAAATTGGTCCAGGTCCAGGTCCCCAAGACGGGCGTCCGCCAGCACGTGGATGCCCCGAGCACCGCGCACGTTCTCAGCCCCCAAGGAGGCAACCGTCACTTCCAGATCTGCACGCCGCAGTACATCGATCACCGTTACGGCTTCGATCTCTTCGAATCCGGTGGCAAGGGGCACGAGGATCTTGGGTATGGAATGGGTCATGGTTATTGAGGTCTTCTCGGGGTTCATGGTCGGCCCCACAATCCTATACGAGGGCCCCGAACGGCTCAGAGCCCGCTTCCGTCCTAAGTCGTCGTGCTTCCCGCGTCCCCACGCCACCGCCGCACCGCTACCATCCAACAGCGGGGTTTGATGATGAACGGCACCGGAACAAGGAAGAGGGTCAGCATGGCTGCCATCACTCTCACCACGCTTGTGGCGGGAGCAGGGCTGCCTACCGCTCGAACCCAGGACACCAGGTCAAAGCTAGGAGCGCGCCTGCAGCACGATGTGAGCCACTTGGCTGTGAACATTGGGCCGCGCTATCACAAGCAGCCACTGACTCTGACCAAGGCGATCAACTGGCTCGACACGCAACTCGAGAAGATGGGCTACGAACCGCGGCATCAGGTCTTCAAGGTCGAGCAACAGGCCTTCACAAATCTGGAGGTCACCTTACCCGGCTCTGGGGAAACCAAGCAAACGGTTGTGGTCGGTGCCCACTACGACACGTGCGGCCCAACACCGGGGGCCGATGACAATGGGTCGGGTGTGGCGATCCTGCTCGAACTGGCGCGACACTTTCGCGACAAGAAGCTGGACCTTGACCTGCGCCTTGTCTTTTTCGCCAACGAGGAACCACCCTTCTTCGGTTCCGAACACATGGGAAGCCATCACTACGCACGTTGGTGCAGGGAACAGAAGATCCAGATCCGAGCGATGATCGCGTTGGAGTCCTTGGGCTACTACTCGGATGAGGAGGGTAGCCAGAAGTACCCCGAACCCCTTTCCCAAGGCTTCCCCACCAAGGGCAACTTCGTCGCCTTCGTAGGCGACCTGCCCTCAAAATCCCTGGTCGAACAGAGCCGTGCCCTTTTCGCCAAGGCCGTGGATTTCCCCGCCCAAGCCGTCGCTTTGCCAGCCTCAATCGTAGGCATCGACTGGAGTGACCACGCCTCCTTTTGGAAGGAGGGCTACCGCGCGTTCATGGTCACCGACACGGCCCCGTTCCGAAACCCGCACTACCATCAGAAGACCGACACCCCAGAGACCCTCTCCTACGACCGAATGGCTCGCATGACCCAGGGACTGCAGGGGGTCATTGCGGGATTGGTGCGTGAATAAAAAACGCTTCGCTGTACCACCCATGACACCGTCGACTACGAAGTCGGTTCTAGTCAGCGCCTGCCTCGTCGGGCGGGCCTGCCGCTTTGACGGTGGTGATTGCTTGCGGGGCACGCTGGTTGAGCAATTGGCGGCCGACGGTCTGCAGCTTGTTCCGTTCTGCCCGGAGGAGTCAGGCGGCCTTGGCACGCCTCGTCCCGCCGCGTCGATCCAAGCAGGGGGAGCCGAGGGTGTGCTCGATGGCGAGGCGGAAGTGAGAACCCTGGACGGTGACGACGTCACCGCTGCCTTCCGCTCCGGGGCCAACCAGGCGCTTCAGACTTGTGGAGAGGAGTCCATCCACCAGGCCTACTTAAAGGAGGGCTCACCTTCCTGCGGCGTACGACGGACGCATGTGGACGGCGAAAAGGCAGCAGGACCAGGCGTCACGTCGGCGCTACTTGCACGCAATGGCATTGAGGTGATCGGCGTCGAATGATTTCGCGTTGACTTCAGGCCTGGCGCGGCTTGGCCACGAGGATCACGTGAAAGCCCAGCAAGGACAGTCCGGGGATCGCGCACAGGACGCGGTCGAGGCCGATGAATAAACGCGTGAGTAGGGCGCTGCCCGGCAGGAAGCGCAGGATGCCGAGGTGGTCGGGGAACCCGGCGAACACGTAGGCGAAGACGCCGTAGCGGCGCACGCTTGTCACTTCGAAGCCAGCCTGCTCGCACAGGCCGACGATGCCCTTCTTGGTGAAACCCTGATCACCCACGTCAAAGTGCTTGCTCTTGGAATACAGCACGGCACGCGCCAGTCGGATCAGAGGATTGTCATTGCACGGCTCGCTCATGATCAAGCGGCCCTCTTCCCCGAGTGCCTTGCGACAGTGGGTCAAGAAGGCCACATGGTCGCGGGTGTGGTGCAGGGACCCCTTGCAGAACACGGCATCGAAACATGCGGGCTGAAAAGGCAGGCGCTCTGCGTCTCCCGTGACAAGCCGTGCGCCCGGAACGTATTGATCGGACACGCACAGCATGGCGTGGCTGATGTCGAGGCCCACCGCGCTGGGATGGTGTTCACAGAGCTCCGCTAGGAAGAATCCCGTGCCACAACCCAGGTCCAAGATGCGCATGGCTCCCTCGGGCACCTCGCCGATCATCTGAGCGTGCCAGTCCTGCTGGAACAGACGACTGAACTCGAAGGAGTAGCGGTAGGCGTATCGCGGCGCGAGTTCCTTGTGGAGCTCGATCTGCGCCTTGGCGTTGGAGTCGGAAGCCTGGGAACCCGGGGAGGTCATGTGCGGGGAGCAATTCTAGCCAGGAGCGCGGCCACAATGGGAAGGTCGGCGGCGGCCAACTCCAGTTCTCCCAGCTTCAGGGGGTCGGCCCAGTGAATTTGATCGTGATCGGACAATTGCACAGCTGGCCGCGGCTCGCCGTCCGGCAGTACGACCAAGAAGGCCGCGAGTTCCAGCGATAACTGAGGATAGGAGTGCTGCGTGGTGACCAGATGCTCACCGATCGTCACATGCAAGTTCAGTTCCTCGCGCAACTCGCGCGCCAGCGCCTGCCGCACTTCCTCGCCCTGCTCGACCTTGCCCCCGGGAAACTCCCATTTGCCCGCCAACCACTCCGGAGCCGTGCGCCGAGCCACAAAGACTCGGCCCCGGTGCTGGAGGACTGCGGCGGTGACGTGCAACATGAATCGCTGGGTCGAATGAGACCCAGGAGAGTGTAGTGGCAGGGGCACGTCGCGCGGGTGTACGCTGCTGCCCATGCGCCTCGGTAGTCTGATTCCGCTGACTCTGGTCGGCGGCACGTTGGTAGGTGTCCTCGCCTGGAACGATGTCCTGCCGGGGGGCTGGACCTTGAGGGGCTGGCTTGCGCCCCACCGGGTACGGGAAGCGCTCGTGCAAGCGGAGCACTCGGCCCGACGCCTGGAGGAATTTCAGGAACTGCGCTCCCAGGCCCAGCCTGGGGCGATCGCTTTCCTGGGCTCATCCACGATCGAACGCTTTCCACTGGAGACTTCCTTCCCGGGCCTCAACTGTCTCAATCTGGGCATCGCCGGTGAATCGGCGCCAGACCTGATCGATCGCATGGAAGAGAGCCTGCCCGACGGCCTGGGCGGAGCTGTCCTCTATTTGGGCAGCATCGATTTTCGTGAACGTGGGCGCAGACCCGCCGCCATCGCGGCCCTGGCGGGGGTCGTCATCGATCAACTGCGGGCCGGCGCACCCGACGTGGCGATCGCGGTCATCGGTTTGCTGCCCGAGCAAGACATCGACACGGCCTTCGTGGACCGCTTGCGGCGGAGCAATGAGGCAATCGAAGCAATGTGTTTGGCACGGGACTGCGCCTTTGTCTCTACCGCTCGCGCGCCGATCACCGAAGAGAGCGGGAGCCTGAACTCGGGGATGGCCGCTGACCGGCTGCATCTTGGACCCGCGGGCTACGAACACCTGGTGCGTTGGCTGAAAGAAGACGGCGGCGCACTGGGGCAGCTCCTGCAACCCGACTAACTCCCCTTCCCGTGCTCAAGAACATCGGCTCCAACTGGGCTCTGAACGCGATTCAGATCCTGGTGTTCATGGTGCTCACGCCGTTCGTGGTGGACACCTTGGGGGAGGACTTGTACGGCGGATGGGTCACGCTGGTCTCGACCACCGGAGTCCTCCAGCTTCTGATACTGGGGATCCCCATGGCGTCCGTGCGCTACGTGGCGGAACACGTCGCGAAGGGTGATAGCGAATCCGCCAACCGGGCCCTGTCCACGTGCATGGCCATCACGCTGGCCATGGGGGCCGTGGCCGTGCTCGTCGGAGCCGTGTTGTTCTTCAGCCTGGCCGATTTCCTGACGAGCGACGCGGCCCTGACGCTGGAACAGACGGGCGACGCCAAGGCGGCCTTCGTCATCGTGGTCGCCTCCCTGGCTTTCGGTTTCGTGGCCCGCCTCCCGTACGGGGTGTTTGACGCGCATCACGATTTCATCGCCAGGAACTTGATCATGGCCGGGGGCTTTGCCTTGCGCCTAGTGCTCACGCTGACCTTGCTCACCTGGAGTGCATCGCTATCGGTCTTGGCAGTCGTGCAAGTGCTGACCCTCGTAACGGAATTCAGCGCCGCCATCCTGGTATCCAAGCGGCGCCACGCGGGGATCCGCTATCGACTGAACCGTTTCGATCGCTCCATGGTCAAGGGCGTGCTGTCCTTCAGTATCTACTCCATGTTCCTCAACATGGGCGCCATGCTCGCCTTCCGCGTCGATGCCTTGGTGATCAAAGCCAACGCCGTCCTGAGCGACGTCACCGTCTACGATTTGGGCAACAAGATCTTCGAGCCCTTCATCAGCATTGTGCTCGCTATCGGCATGGTCGTCATGCCTGCCGCGACGGCCATGAAGGCGCGCGCCGAGGGCGATGGCCTGCAGGACTTGTTCATGAAGTGGTCCAAGATCTGCATGAGCCTCGTGTTGCTCATCGGCGGGTATCTGCTGATCGTGGGGCCCGAGTTCTTGGACGCCTGGCTCAAGGACCGCTACGTGCCGGAGAGTGGACGGTTGCTGCAGGTATTGATGGTCTCGTTCCTCCTCTTCCTACCCGTGCGCGGGGTCGCCTTGCCGATCCTGATGGGCCTGGACAAGCCGCGCCGGCCCGCGATGGCACTCTTGGTCATGGGACTGATCAACGTTGGCCTTTCGATTGCGCTCGTGGGCCCCTACGGCCTTCTGGGAGTGGCTCTGGGTACCGCCATTCCGAATGTCTTGTTCGCCCTGTTTGTGGCCCTGACCGCCTGCCGCGAATTGGAATTGGGGGCGGGCAAGTATCTGGGTCACGTGTTGCTACGTCCGCTCTTGGGGGCTCTGATTCCTGCAGCCGGCCTCTACGCCTGGAAGATTGGGCCGGGCCTCCAGGGCATGCCATGGCTGATCTTCGCCGGCATCGTCTTCACCCTGGTCTACGCCGTTTTCAGCGTCTTCTTCGTCTACCGAGCTGACCCCCACGTAGACCTGCACGCTCGGGTGCGCGCAGTCTTCGGCGGAGACAAGAACTCGGGGGGGGCGTCTTGACCGGACTAGAAACCGCGCTTGTCGTTGCCGTCTGCCTAGTCGCAGCCGGTGTGCTCGCCGAGCTGGGCGCCCGCCTGTGGCTCGCCAAACGTGGCAAGTACTTCGTGTTCACGCCTTGCAGTACAGCCCTCATGCAGGTGGACACGGAAACCTTCCCCGACCTGCCCACAGAGATTCGTTTCGCTATCAACGAGGCCGGTGAACGGGGCGGCCCGCTGCCCAGCAAGTGGAATGAGACCTACCGCGCACTCGTGGCGGGGGGCAGCGCGGCGGAGTGCTACCTGCTCGACCAAGAAACCAGCTGGCCGCAGATACTGCAATCTCACCTGGGCCGGCACGCCGCCGATCTGAATGTCAAGCAAGTCCACGTGGGCAGCATCTCGCGCTCCCTGGTTCCCTGCGAGTGCATCGCCACCATGCTGCGTCACGCCCTTCCAAACTACGAGCGCCTGGACCTCGTTGTTCTGATGGTGGGCGCCAGCGATGTGGTCAACTGGCTCGAACAGAAGACGCCAGCGAGCTTGTCGACGGGCAAGATGGGCATTGCTCGCGCTTTTGACGTCCACCCCGAAGGCCCATTTGGTTGGACCCTGAACACGCTCGCCCTACGCCGAGTCGCCTCCTACTGGTACCACCGACTGGCACGACCAGTCGATCGCCGCGAGGGCGCTGGGAAGACGATCGGCGCCAATCGCATCATGCGCGCCAAGGCCAAGGAGATTCTCGACGCCGTACCCGACCCCTCCCCCATGACCGAGTACTTCGAGACCTGCTTCCGCGACATGGTCAGCGTGGCCAAGGCCCATGCCAAGCGCGTGCTCGTCGTGCGCCAACCTTGGTTCGCCAAGGATTTCACACCCGAGGAGCAGGCCCGCCTGTGGAATTTCGGTGCCGGCCGCCCGTACGTGGAACAGGTCACGACCTACTACGCGCACCACGTGGTCGACTCTTTGATGCAGCGACTGGATGCGGCGCAGGAACGTATCGCTTCTGAGCTAGGCGTCGATCAGCTTGATCTCATGCCGCACCTCGACCGCAGTTTCGACACGTACTACGACTTCCTGCACTTCACGCCGCAAGGCGCGAAGCACGTGGGCGAGTTGGTTGGAGAGAAGGTACTCGAGTCCTGATCCCCCTTGATCAGTCGTTCGCTTCGCCCCCCTCCTGAAGATCCAACAGCCCGTTCAAGGCCAAACCCGTGCCGATGTCCGTTCCAATGAGCGGATTGTCCACGTAGGAACCATCCGCGTTTCGGCAAGCGCGTAACTCACGCAAGACCTCGGCTCGAACGGACTGTGCGAACACTGCGTCCAATCCTGCAGGCCCTGCTTCCAGCAGCGCCTCAGCGGCGGTGCTGTAGTCGTACAGGAGATAGTGGGACCCCTGGGTGTGTGCCCCGGCGTGCATCAAGGCCTTGCGGCGCTGGGCTCCGAAGCCCGGCAGGTGTTTCACGTAGAGCTCCAGGCGCGGAACCAGTGCGGTCACGTCTTCCCGCCCAGCGCGCAACAGAGCCAGGGAACAAGCCGGTCCGCGCGCTGCCGATCCCTCGGGGCTGGTGCCCGACAGCTGACCGGTGGCGACATCGCGCCCATTCAGGAAGTAGGCAAAGGTTCCTTCCGGGCTGCGCAGGGCCTCCAGGCAGAGCAACCCACGTTCGAGTTCGTCTTCCTCAACGACACCACCGACTTGACCTGCTCGTTCCAATGCCAAGACGACGGTCGCCGTGGTAAACCCGATCGATTGGGGTAAGGCCTCACCGCCGACAGCGCCGGACAAGTAGTAACTCCAGCCTCCGTTGGGCTGCTGCCGTTCGAGCAACTCGCGCACGCACCGATCGAGCTCTTCGCGCACGCTCACTTGGTCGCCGAATTCAGCCTCGATGCACTCGGCAAGAAAGAAAACGCAGTAGGAGCGGCTCCAAACCCTGTAGTCCATGAAGGCCACCGGAAGCTCTCCCTGTTCTTGACGCAGTTCGCGCTGATTCAGCACCCACTTCAATGCGCGACCGGCTGCCGCTTGCGCAGCGGGCCTGTCGTGCAAGCGCAGCAAACCGCGGCCAGCAAGAACCGTGGCCGCGATCTCGAACTCATCGGCACGGGCCTCCGTGTCGCCGTAGGCGGATGGGGGAGTCCAGCAGCCCCCATCGGCTTGTGTCGCCAACAAGTAGTCCGCGGCCGTAGTCACCATTTGATCCAGGCTGACGGGCGCCCCACTGGCCGGCGTAGGCAGTTCAGCCAACCGACGGTGGTCCGGCTCTACCCACGCGAGATTCGGGAAAGCCTCGAGGCCCCAACTGGGATCCGTCAGTGCATCCGCGACAGACCACGCCCAGCGTGAGTCGGGAAACTGGTCCAGCAGGGGATCCCAATGGGCCTTGGCTCCCGCCTTGTCCTTCGCCTGGTAGCGCAGCGCACCCTTCCACTTCAGCGCGCGGGCCCGAGTGTTTGCTGCGACCCCATCCGAGAGGGCGAGCAGTTCATCGAATGCGGACTCCGCCTCGGCCGCCCTGCCCACCAAGGCGAGCAGGACTGCCCTGTCCCCTTGCAGTTCGTGTCGCATGGCCGGAGCCCTGGGAGTGCGTGTCTCCTCCACGTTCAACGCTCGATCCAAAGCCTCCAGAGCTGCAGCGCCGTTGTGATACAGCCTTTGCAGCTCGCCGTTGAGCCAAGCTTCCCGAATTAGACCCTCGCTGGATCCAAAGCTGGCCAGCTCCGCTTCCGCCGCAGCCAGCTGCCCGCTGTGCAGCAGAAACTCGATGCGCCCCTGGCGCGGTACATCAGCCGGAGGGGTTGGCGCTGCGAGGTCTGGGTGGTCCAGTAGGGTGTCAATCAACCCGTCGTAGACGGCCTCGGGGCTGAGCAGGAACATCTGGCGCACGACATCACCCTCGGGAGTGACAACCAATAGGCCGACACCAAATGTGCTCGCCGACATGCCAAACACGTCGTGGCTTTCGAAGGGCGCGCCCATACCTCTTTGCCAGCGCAGCACAACGAAACGCTGCTCGAGCAATCGGATAATGTCCTGGTCCATGAAGGGTCCGCGACTGATTGCGTCTGCGATCTGAAACCCTGAGAGGGCCTGCACAGCGACCACAATTAGCTGGCCGCGTTCGGTCGCTCGCTTGGAAGCTGCCCCCCAGTCTCCCAACTGCTCGACCTCACTTCCGCAGCGTGCGGAGAGCTCTCGCAATCGGGAGTCACGCAGAGCTTCTCGCGCGAGAGGCACGATGGCGAAGCTCTCTCGTACCTGCTCGAACAGCGGTTCGTAATCCGAGTACACACCCTTAGGCGCGTGGAATTGGAACTTGTAGTGCAGCCCCTGGGCCACCAGATACGCCTGGCGCACCAGAAATGTGTCACCCAACGCGTCCTGTTCAACCTGCAATCCAGGAGCCGTCAAGCCACCGATCTGCATCTCGAGCGTCCGCCCGTCGTGGATCCCAGGCGTCCCCCCGATCTGAGTCAGCAGCCCATCTCGCTCCTGCCGGAGTTTCTCCATCCCCGAGAACCCGGCCGCCGAAATTTGCACCGACACCTGAACCCGTCCTTCCTGATCGGCCGGACCCATCGCCAGAGTGTTGATCGGACCACTGTCAGGAGAAGTCCTCACCGCCCAAGACGCATCGGGCTTACCGATGCTGAAACCAACTTCAGCGAAGACAAGGGGTTCCTCCCCTTGAGATGCCGGCTGTTCAGGGTCCTGAAGGGCTTCCGATTCCTGCGCGACGGTAGGAGCCAGTCCAAATACGAAGATCAGTGAGAGGGGTAGGAACATGGTCCCGTGAGCATAAGCGCTCCGATCCTCACAGCCTCGTACGCCCTTTGTCATGCAGCCTCCGCAGACAAGCGCGCACGACTAGTCCTCACTCTGCTGGAGTGCGGGTGCCCATCAACACGTGCCCCACAGCCCCCAACACACTGATGTTGAACAGATAGACCAGGTGCGCGGCCAACCCCGTGGACGTGGCCACGGCGCCGGTCACGCCCAAGGCTGTGAATCCGGCAGCCCAGCCCATGTCTTGGACGCCGAAGCCGGCGAACCCGTTGACCGGGGCCAAGTTTGCGAGAATAGCGAGTCCGGAACCGAAGATGGTCTCGAGGAAGCTGAGGTCGGTGATACCCAGGCCGCGGGCGAGGGTGGCGTAGAAGGTAAAGACCAGGAACCAGATCGGGAGCGTCAGTGTGCCCGCGAGGGTGAGTTGCCGGCGGTCCACGGCGGCCAGAGCTTCGCGTAGGCGTTGGGCCAGGGACATGAGACGCGTGCCGAGACTGGTGCGGTCTAGGTGCAGTAGGGACAGGGTTCCTGTGGCGGAGGACACAATGCGATCCCCACGCGATGCCAACCACGTCAGCAGCAGCGCGATCAATCCCAGACCAAGGCCCAAGGTGGTCAACCAGGGTTCCTCGGGTAGCACTCCACCCAGACCAAGCACCAGGCAAGCGACACCCAACGTGCCGGTCAAGGTGGCGAAGTCCAGGACACGTGAGACCAACAGGACGGCTAGGCCATTGGCTGCGGGTACGCTTCCGACTCGACGCAGGTATAGAACCAGGCTGGCTTCTCCTAGTTTTGCGGGCAGCACGTTGGCAGCCAGAATGTGCGCGGCGGAAATGGGCAGGAGGCGCGCAGTAGAAACTGAGTGCTCGCGAGGCAGGAGGATTCGCAGGCGCAGGGCACGCAGGGGGTAGATCAGCAACTGCACACCCAAGGCCGTCCAGTAGACGGAAAGATCGAGTTCTCGCAGGGCGGCCAGAATCTCTCCTGGCGCCGTTCCCGACCAGTGCAACAACAGGGCAATCAAACCTGCGGCGAGGGTCAGGGAAAGGACCAAACGCAGGGCGGTGTTCATGTGGGTCGGGGCTAGGCGCTAGCGCGCTCAGGGGCAGTGTATCCCGCTGTGGGCCCACAAGAGGGGCTATTGGGCCTGCCACGCGCCCCACCTTCAGGGTCTGGGACCCGAAAGTCGATAGAGGAGGCCCACCCTTTCCAAAGGTCCCCATGTCGAACCCCACCAATCACAATGGCCACGATCTGAGCGAACGCCACACACGCCGCCTTCTGCGCAAACTGCGTGACGTCAACTTGGGCGCCCATCGCGTGGCCATCCGGAACGGACTCACGATTTCGTTTGCCGGTTGCCTCACCCTTGACGCGCCCGTCGAACAGGGCGTCCGCTATCAGCTGCGCAGTGCAAACGGGGAACGTCAGACCCTGACCCTTGAAGCTCACGGAGCGGACATCGAAGTCTGCCTGCGCTCGGCTGAAAGTGAACGCAGACTGCTCGTGCCCCTGTCCTTGGATAACCAGGGCCGCGCATCCTCTGCCGCTATCGCAGCACGATTGGACGTGGACGAATGTGGCCGCCGCGCTTGCGAGCACTTCCTGCGCCGAGTGGTGCGGGGCGTCTACGCCGCCTAGAGAGGCGTCCGTGGACCTCTAGTGCAGGCGCGATTTCTTGTCGATGAGGTCCGCGATCAGCCCGATCGACAACACCTGCACGAGGGCAACAAACATGAGCACGGTCTTGTCGCCCAGGTTGGCGGGATCTTCCACGACCATGTCGTAGTACAGGGAGCCCATCAGACCCAGCGCGATCACGGTCGCCAGGGGATAGAAGACCTTCAGGGGATTGAAGTACAGCACCGTGCGAATGATCAACGCGGTGAAACCCAGAGTGTCCCGAATGGGCCGGATCTTCGAGCTGCCCGTGCGCGCGGCGTAGTCGATGGTGACGTAGTCCACGCGGTGATTGTTGGTCAGGCAGGCCAGGGTGATCGTCGTGGTGAAACTGAATCCCTGGGGCAGAATGGCCTCATACTGCATGACAACCTTTCGCCGAATGGCCCGCATACCCGAGTTCAGGTCCGGGATCTTTACGCCTCCCAGGTAGGAGGCCAGGGAACGCAGGGCTGCCTTGGCCGGTCTACGGATCAACGGGATTCTCACCTGGGGCCCTGTGCGCGCCCCAACGGCCATGTCTGCTCCATCGTCCACCCTGGCGATCAACTCGGCGATGCGATCTTCAGGATAAGTGTCGTCGGCGTCCGTGATCACCACGACTCCGGTGCGAGCGCTCTTGAAGCCCGTCTTCAAGGATGCGCCGTAGCCTCGGTTCACCCCGTGTTTGAGTACGCGCAGGTTGGAGATGTCTGCTTGCAACTCATCGAGACGAGCGGCCGTGCCGTCGGTGGATCCGTCGTCCACGACGAGGACTTCGGTTTCGACGCCCAAGTCCAGGGCCGCCAGTCGGCGCACCACACCTTCTATCCCGTGCTCTTCGTTGAATGCGGGAACGAGCAGGGTCACGCCCCGAGCGCTGGGCTGGCCATCTTGTTGAGAGAGGGAATCGATGTCGATCTCGTTTTGGGAGGGAAGGTCGCCGGAGGGGCCGAAGCCACCCCTTATGGAAGTGTAGCGGCTCGCCTCCCCCTTCCGTCCAGACTCATTTGCTGGCGATTGACTCATCACCCAGTCGGGTCAGGGCCTTGCGGGTCATGCCCGTCACGGCCAGGGAAGCCAGCGCCTGCGAGTCAAACCACGCTAGGCCCACGGCTCTGCGTCCTCGGGCAAGCCCCGGCAAGATGCGCGCTTGAATCGCAAAGCGAGTGATGCTGTGGCGCAGGCGCCCCAAGTCGGCCGCCTCCCGAGCTCGCAGCCCAGAGGCCCAATCACTCTCGAAGAGCTTGGAGGTGGCATTTCCGGCACCCGCCACAGCGCGGGTGGGAAGTTGCCAGAGTCCTCCCAGGGCCTGGTCAACTGGGCGGCGCTCCAAGAGCAACTTGCCCTTGCGCCGGATCACGAGCATTTCCACTTCCAAAGCCGAAGCCAGGGCGCGCTGTTTGGCCCGGGGCAATTCATCCACGCGCCCGGCGCGGCGTGCAAGACACGAACGCCGCAGAGGACATGGGCTGCAGTCGGCCCTGCGCGGCGTGCAAACCGTGGCGCCCAACTCCATGAGCGCTTGGTTCCAATCGCCCGCTCCGCATTTGGGCACAAGGTGCTGGGCGAGATCCCAGCAGTGGCGGACCAGCTCCCTGGACCCGGCCACCAGGTCTAGACCGAACATCCGGCTGAACACACGCTCGACGTTGCCATCCACCAGGGGCTGAGGCAGGTCGTACGCGATGGACAGGACCGCCCCGGCCGTGTAGCGACCGACTCCAGGCAAGGCCAAGGCCGCCGCCTCGTCACGGGGAAACTGCCCGGCATGCTGGTCGGTGATGATGCGAGCAGCCGCCTGCAGGGATCGCGCACGGCGGTAGTAGCCGAGTCCGCTCCATAGTCCAAGCACCTGCTCCTCCGGAGCCCGAGCCAAACTTGCCACGTCCGGGAATGCCTCCAGGAAGCGGCGGTAGTAATCGATCACCGTCTCCACTTGCGTCTGTTGCAGCATCGCTTCGCTGACCCAGATGGAGTACGGATCCTGGGTCCGACGCCACGGCAAGTCGCGGGCGTTCTGCCCATACCACTCCAACAGCCGTGCGCGCAGGCGAGCACTCCGAGCCCGGGAGGGAAGAGGCGGGAGTGCAGGGGGAACGTGGGTGGCCATGGGGATCTCCAGTCTGCCACGAATCCGCACCCACGCCCGTGCGATTGTGCTGCAAACGGGTAGTGCAGGTCCTAGGCTGTGGTCATGAACCGCTTGCTCCTCGGCGCTCTCCTGGGGGCGTTACTCGCTGGACTGCGTCTGCCGCTGGGAGCGGACCTGTTGCAGTGGTCCGCAGTGGAAGCCGAGGCGGCTTATCGCTTGCGAGCGGGTGGGCTGCTCGTGGTTGCCGGTGCGCTGCTGTGCTCGGGACGAATTTTGGACGGCCATTCCCGCAGCGCATGGTTGGTGGGGGTCTTTGTCGGGGTCGCCCTGGAGAGTTTGGCTGGCGACCTGGGGGCCGAGTCAACCAGTGTGGCCTGGCCTTTGGTTGCTGTTGCACTGGTGCTCCTCATCGCGTTTTCTTGGCGGAGCGCGCCGGAGCAGTCGGAGCAGTCGGAGCCAATTCAAGACGGCTCGCCCGTGTTGCCCGCGGTCACGGCCGCTCTGATCGGCATGGGGTTCGCACTGGGAATCGAGGGATCTGCACGGATCCTGCGCCGGCTCGGTGGCGGCCTACCCCTGGATGACGCGGTCTTCGCTTCAGCTCTAGCCCTGACCGTCATGGCCGGCGGCCTGAGTTTTGGCGGTTTGTTGGCTGCCCGCGAGGGCAAGACACAGGAGGGCAAGGCCCATATGGCAGCCGGCCTGTTTGGCGCGCTCGCCTTGCTGGGGAGCCTGGTGGCGGTTGGGAATGTCTGCACCCCGCGAGGCTTGCGCGCCTATCTGGAGCGCTTTGGTCTGGACGCCTCCCTGTTTGGCCAGCTGCCCTTTGACTTCTTACTGGGGGCGCTGGTCTTCGTGCTCCCGGGCTTTGCATTGGGTGCCCTGCTGCACGGAATTCGAAGGCGCTCAACCCTGGCGAGTTTGTTTCTGGGTGCCTCGGCCGGCTTGATGGGAGTTCCGCGGCTGCTGGGCCATGGAGCCAGGATCGATGAACTCGACGGACCTCACAGCGGCCAACTCGTGCTCTGGGGCATGTGTGCCATCGGGTTGGGCGGGTTGTACTGGTGCCTGCGCAGCCCGCAGGTGACGCGCAGACCCTTGGGCTGGGCCCTAGCGCTCGGAGCCCTGGCCGCAACACTCGCACCGATCGTAATTCCAGTTCAACAGCTGCGGGTGCTGCCCGCATGGGAGCGTTTCCCGCGACCCTACGCAGAGATTTTCGACACTCCCCAGGGTCAGATTTCCATTCACCCCAGCGCACCGGGGATCGACCGCGTCGCACTGGACAACGCTGACCTCACCCCCGACAGCGAACGGGGAGGGATCGATGCGCGGCGCTTGAGGGCGTCCACCGCGTTGCTGGATCCCGAGATACGCAGCGCGGGCGCGCGAGCGCTGCTCATCGGCCAATTGACACCCGGGCGGGCGCTTGTCCTCAAGAACGAGGGGGTCGTTCACCTAGATCGCAGTGCAGCGTGGCACGGGTCGATGCCTTGGTTGGAGCAGCGGCTCTTCCGTGACCGCGAGCACATGCTGCCGAGTGCAGGAGTCATTCTCGACCCCGAGAGCGCGCGCGAGGCCATTGAGGCGGGGTCCTACGACTTGGTGATCGCCTTGCCTCTAGCCGGCTCCGCACCCATGGTCCCGGATCCCGATCTGCCGCCTGGCACTGTGGCCATTGCCTGGATGGATGGCGGTGGAACCCTGTCGCGACGGGCCCTGCCGGAACCTGTTTTGCTTGTCCTTGATGGGCTCAGCCATCCCTCGCTGGGTCTTGTCTGGGGAGCCACTCTGGAAGCTGAGCCGCGGCCCGGACTGCCCGCCGCCGTCCTGGCGGGAGAACCACGTACGGGGCCGGGGAAACTCGAGTGGATGTTCGTGCGGCCGGATGAGCGGCGTCGGCGTTGCCAGCTCGAGCTCGCCCAGCGCCTGGCTGAAGCGAACGCGAGCAACGATTTCCGGTTCTTGACACGCGGACTTTCCGAACACTTCTTCGTCCAGCAGCGCAGCTCTCCTTGGGGTGACCGAGCCAAGAAAACTGAAATTTCCCAAGAGTCCCTGGGCAGCTTCAGTGAAGCGTTGACCGTCGGTGAACCCGACAGCCTGACACGCGAAGTGTGGGATGGGGTGGCCGCGGTGCTCACGGGCAAGCGCGAAATCGAGTCCATCGATACGTGGTTACGACCGGCGGCGGAGATATGGCCCACCTGGCCAGCTCTCGAACGGGCGATTGCACTGGCCGACCTGGAGAGTCTCGACCCTGAATCAGCCGTCACTCGTCTGCAGAATCTCATCCTGCTCTATCCCGATGACTTCGAGGCGGTGCGACTCCTGGGCAAAGCCCACGAGCAAGCGGGTCAGCCCGAACAAGCGGCTCAAGTCTGGAACGCGCTACTCGAGCGACAACCTGAAGATCGTCGGACTCGACGTAAGCTGGCGATGGCCTGGGTCGCCGCAGGCGAGTTCGATCGGGCACGGCCGCTCTTGCTCGACCTCTTGAAAGAGAACCCAGAAGATCGCGAGTTGTGGGGCCTATTGAATCCGGGCCAGGATGCGGAACTGGAAGGGGGTTTCAGCCCTTCTGACTGAGTGCCGCAGGGCGGGGGCTCAAGTTGGGGCTGGGGGACGAGTTTTCGGGTGGCAGAGGCCTCCCGGATCGCCACAAGGCCGGGATCCCGGGCGAATCGCCGCAGCAAAGGGTAGGCTGAGAGGTGCAAGTACATTTTGCTTACCCGCTGATTCCGGGGTGGCGGTGTAGTCCAATTTCGCCTTGTCGCCATGAGATCTGAGTTGAAGACAAACCGAGTCCCGCGCCGCCCCCGGCTGATTTCCATCGCGGCTTCTGCACTGACCCTCGTCTTGGGCTCAGCCCTTTGCTGGGCCTCGATCGAGAAGCTGACCCTGCCTCAAATGGTGCAGCGCATCGACAACGCCATCTACGGCGAAATCCTGTCCAAGCAGGTGACCGCCGTTGCGCTTCCCGACGGTTCGGGGGAGGTCTTCTTTACGACCCTGACGATCAAAGGCACGTCCATCCTGAACGGCGCCCAATCCACGGTCGAGATCAGCTATCCCGGTGGATTCATCGACGAAGAAAACGGGGTGTACAACTCAGAAGAACCCTCGGCGGATGACGTGCGTCTCGGCAACCGCGTAGTCGCCTTCTACAAGTGGAGCGCGGATATGGGAGGCGGGTTTGCTTCCAACGCGCTGTACGCTTCACACGGTGGGCTGTTCCGCACGTTCGTTTCGCGCAAGGGCCAAACGATCGTGCAGGGCCGGGGGACTGGGTACGCAGTGGCCGCCAATCAACTCCTGACCGGGCTCGAGAAACAGGCCAAGGACCTGTACGCCAAGCGCAAGCGCTGACGCCGGGCAGTTTCCCTGTTCTCACCACTCAATCGGCTTGAAGATCCCCCGTCTGCTACCCCCTGCTGCCGCCAGCCTCGCGGCCCTGCACTTGGTTGTGCCGCCCAGCGCCTGGGCCTGGGTGGCCACGGGCTGGACATTGGATGTGACTCAGCGGGACGTGCGCGTCTTCAACAATTTCAGCGACCCCGAGGCCAACGACAACCAAGTTCCCGACGCGAACTTTCCCGGGCGACTTGGTGCGGAGATGGCCATCTGGAAGGCCACCGTGGAGTGGGGCTCCGAACTGCACGGAGATGGGCAAGGTGACCCCGGGCAGCCGGCGGACTTGGGATCGGGTGGCGCCAACTTTGACGCCACCTTCCAGGGCTCAGCGCTCGCTGCAGGTCAAGTGGGTGACAACACTCACTCGGAACTACCCGGGTGTGCCGGTGGGATCCTCGCCTTCACTCAGTCCTTTGTGGATGGCACGGGTTGGCGGACCTTTTACTACCAATGTTGGGTCTGGGTGGATGGTCCCGAACAAAACTGGACGCCCAAGACCGGCTTCTACGACTTGCAGGGAATCGCAACCCACGAGTACGGCCACGCACTCGGCTTGGGACACTCAGCCGATCCACTCGCAACCATGTTTCCCACCCCGCCGACGAACGGGAGGACCTGGCGCTCACTCAACACCGATGATGTGACTGGCATCCAAGCCATCTACGGAGTCAAGAACATAACCAAGCCCGTGATTCGTGGGGTATCTCTGAACGGCTCGACCCTGACGCTTGGAGGCTCCAACTTTGCGAGCACAGAAAACGAGGTCTGGTTTACCCAGCGTGGGGTCGGCGGCGACGGGGAACCGATCCGAGCTGTCGACGTCAATTCAAGCGTGGATGGCACATTGATGGACGTCCAAGTCCCCACACCGGCGGGAAGCGGGGATGTGTTGGTTTACACGACTCTTGGAGATGGGGAGGCCTTGTCCAACGCTTGGCCGTTCGACCGTCAGCCCCTGGGCTGCCCCGCCCCACTGAACTTCTGCGACGCCTTGCCCAACTCGACTGGCAGCCCGTCAACCATGGGCTCGGCCGGTTCACAGAGCGTCGCCGCCAACGACACAGTCCTGTTCTCGGCCGGCTCCCCGCCGAACAGCTTCGGCATCTTCTTCTACTCCCCGACCAGCGGTCACCTGCCCGTGGGAGATGGCCTCATCTGCCTAGGTGGCCCCTTCTTCCGCTTGTCGGCTGTGCAAGCCGACGGCACAGGCCGTGCCTTCATGCCCCTGGACCTGACCGCCCCGCCCAAGCCCGGTGGACAGATCCTCGGCGGGAGCACTTGGTACTTCCAATGGTGGTACCGAGACCTGGCGGGCGGTCCTAACGGCTACAACTTCAGCGACGCCCTGCGCCTGCCATTTTGCGACTGACCTCGGTGAGCCTGCGGCTCGCCCACCGGCGTTTGATCGGATCACAGGTCTGAGTACGAGCTCTCTCGATCGCGACGGCGAGCGAGCTCACTAGAGTAACGAACCCCCAGGGTGTCCCGGTGTTCGTTTGCCCAATCGGTCAAGACCGTCGAACCGGAAGGATCCGATGGGGTGACGAGCAGATCGGCCATCAAGCCTCCAATCTCGTCCTTCGTCAGCATCACATCTCCGACGATTCGGCCCAGCAGGGCAGAGACGCCGCGTCCCAGCAGTGGAGGGACGCCGATGATCGGTCGCGGTTTGCCGATGATCTGACCGATGCTGCGCACGAGTTCGCGGTAGGTGAATGTCTCCGGCCCAATGGCATCCACGGTTCGATTGCCCGTCTGCTCGCTTTCATCCACAGCAAGGTCTGCGAAGTCTTCCACATGCATGGGTTGCAGCCGGTAGTCACCACGGCCAAAGACCCCGAACACGGGCAGTCGCCGCAGGGCCCAAGCGATGTTGTTGATCAGAATGTCCTCACGCCCGAACAGCACTGCGGGCCGCAGGATCGAATGGCACAAACCCGACTCCACGAGTCCCCGCTCCAGCCGCGCCTTGCCGGCAAAGTACGGCAAGGGGGAATTCTCGCTTGGGTTCGTGATGCTCACATGCACGACTCGACCCACACCCGCCTCGCGCGCGGCGTCGAACAAGGCGAGCGTGTTCTTGACAGCCAGGGCGTGGGTGAAGTCCCCGTGATCGAAGCGCACCCAGTACGTGTTGATCAGGATGTCCGTGTCTGCCAGCGAGCCGGCCAACGCCGATGGGTTGTCGAAACAGAACGGCATGGCCTCGACCTGATCACCGAAGTGGTTGGCGCGACGAGCCGATCCCGTAAGCGTGCGAACGTGGTGCCCAGCCGTGAGCAGGCGCTGGGTGATGTACTTGCCGGAGTAGCCAAACGCCCCGGTTACAACGTAGCGAGTCATGGGAAGATCGCGGCGATTCGCAGCCCACCCATCTTAGGGTAATCAGGGGATCGAGGACGCCCGGTAACTCATCCGCCGGAGACCGGGTATGGTCTGGGACATGCTGCGTAGGAGCAAAACGTGGAAGGTGCGTGTCGCTGGTGCGACTCTGATCACCTTGGCCGTGGTCTTGGTTTACAGCCAGGCCTTGAGCGGGGACTTCGTCTACGACGACCGGCTACTGGTTCTCAAGAACCTGCGCCTGCATTCCCTGGGTGCTGCGCTTGGGGCGTTCTTTGAACCTTACTGGTCCTTTGACCCGACCGCTGAATTCACGAACTCGTACTGGCGGCCCTTGACCACGGTCGTGTTAGCGCTGGGTCGCACGCTGACCGGCGTCGAGCCACAGGGCTATCACGTGCTGTCCTTGGGATTGCACGTCTTGGCCAGTCTTGTTGCTTGGCGTCTGGCGTCACGCCTGTTGCGAAGTTCGACTCTGGGCCTGGGCGCCGCACTGCTTTTTGCTCTGCACCCCACCCACGTGGAGAGCGTTGCTTGGATTTCAGCGGTCAACGACCCCCTGCATGGGCTGTTCGCCCTGTTGGCCATGGATGCCTTCGTCAAGTATCGCGAAGAGGGGTCCAAGGGTTCGCCAATCGGTTCGGGCGTCTGGCTACTTTTCGCCCTGCTTGCTAAAGAGCAGGGGCTGACGTTGATCGCGATATTATTCGTGTTCGATCTGGTTCGTGGGTGGCTTGCCAAGCCTGGCCCGGAAGGCTCTCAACTCTCCGATGACCCAGCCGCTGATCTGCTGCGAGCCTACGCGCCATTGTTGACTGCCCTGCTGATTTACATGGCCGGACGGATGTACACATTTAGCAGCGTCCAGGCCGGACTGGACATTCGCTCGGCGGACTTCGCGCTCGACGCAGCAAGGTCACAGCAGTTCCGCATCGAGATCCTGGGGGGATTCCTGGGGCACCTGTTCTTGCCCATCGATCAGGAGGTCTTCCGTCAGGTCCGCCCTGAGTTGCCCGACGGGTACATCCCGTGGTTCAAAGCCCTGGGCTTCACCGTGGCTTGGCTCATCGCCACCAGCTGGGCCGCCTTGTCGCGCAAGCAACTGCCCTTGTTTCTGCTACTCGCCCTGCCCACTTCGTTCTTGTTGGTCCTCATTCGCTTCGACAGCGCAGGGGCCTTCCCCATTTCGGATCGCTACCTCTACGTACCCGCCGTTTTCGGGTCCCTGCTGGTCGGCTGGACTCTGCGCCGGTTCATGAAGGAGAACCTCGCATTTGGGATTCTCGTCATCCTGGCTCTGGGGTGTGGGTATCGCTCCTATGCCTACAGCGCCCAGTTCTCTGACAACGAGATCTTTTTCCGAGCCGCCGTCGCCAAGTCTCCCGACAACACCTACGTGCGCTGGGGCATGGGCAACGTCCTGCTGGAGCGCTATCACCTACTGGGCTCACAAGACGACCTGGACGAGGCTGCGTTCCACTTCTTGATGTCGCTGAAGCTGGGGACGGACTACGGAGATCGTGAACCCGTTTTCACGCCTGACCAAACACCCGCCCAGAAGGCTGATGTCTTGAGCTTGTTGATCAACGGCACGACGCCAGACCAACGGCGACCCGACAACACGGTCATGTGGTCTTTGGACGATCGGCTACAGGCCAACATCGGTCAGGCTTGGTGTCACATGTTCCAGGCGCTGGCCAGCCAAGAGAGGGACCTGGGCGTCGCTCAGCTCATCTTTGAACAGACGCTCAAGCGCTGGCCCGACAACTTCCAAGCCAAGCTCGGCCTCGGAACGGTGCTGCTGCGTCAGGGGCGATTGCCCGAGGCCGAACAGCTGTTGCGCGAACTAGTCTCCGACAAGCCCGCCTACCCCGAGGCCTGGCACAACTTGGGTCTTGCTCTAGCTGACCAGCAGAAGTGGGACGACGCCCGCAAGTGCTTCGAACAGGCCTTGCGCTACCGCCCCGACCATCTCGACGATCTGATGAATGCTGCCAAGGCGGCTATCGACGGAGGTCGCTTCGACGTGGCGCGCAGACATCTGGACGCGGCCCTGGCTTCCAACCCCAAGAGCGTCGAACCTCTGCATTATCTGGGTATGTTGGCCGCCGTGCGCGGCGACCTGACCACGGCCCTGGCGCGCTTCGACAGCGTCCTTCAAAAGCAGCCCGACCACGCCCAGGCCCTATTGCAAAGGGGCAAGGTCTTGGCCGCGCAGGGCCAGGTGGCCGAGGCAGCGGCGGCCCTGGGTCGGGCATGCGAGTTGCTTCCAACGAACTTCGACGCGAACGGCTCGATGGCCAAACTGCTCCTCTCCTCGCCTACCACAGCTGAAGCGGCCTTGCCCTACTTGCGCCGGGCCTATGCCCTGGGCCCCCCGGACAGTTCCCGTCAGGTCTTGCACGAGGCGCTGAAAGGTCTACTCGGTCCGAAACGTGAAGACCTACTCGCCCTCTCCCGGCTCGACGCCGCACGCAGCGACTTTGTGCACGCCATTGACTGGCTTGAGGGAGCCATCGCCCTCTATGGGAGCGACGAGAGTACTCCGGCCAAGGGGATGAGTACCATGTACTATGAGCTCGGTAGTTACCTGCTGAGCATGGGCCGCGAGGACGATGCGGCGGACGCATACCGCACGGCCATCGCCTACGATTCCGATTCGTTTCACGCCTACCACGACCTGGCCATCATCATGTCACACAAGCCGGGCATGGGCGCCGAAGCCGCGCGTCTGGCAGCCATGGCTCTTGAGCGCTTGGAAACCTCGAGCGGAATCACCGACCCCAGTTACCGCGCAGCCGTGCGCCAAGTGCTGGAAGCGATCATCGGTCAGTAGACCGCGCGTCTACAACTCGATCGCACCGGTGGGGAACACCGGGCCGTCCACGCAGGCCTTGGCCACAGGCCAGTCGCCGAGAGGGCCATCGGGTCGCGTGTTCAAGTTGCAGCCGTTGCAGATCCCCACGCCGCAACCCATGTAGGTTTCAAGTGAGACCCAACAGTCGAGCTGCCTGCTGGTCGCCTCAGCGGCGACGGCTTGCATCATGGGCTCGGGGCCGCAGGTGAGCAGGTGAACGGCAGCGGGGATCTCCCCCACGTCCCACTGCTTGCGCAGGCAGTCGAGCACGTTGCCGTGAAAGCCGGAGGAGCCGTCGTCGGTGGCGGCCAGCACTCGAACGCCCAATTCCACGAAGGCCTCCAGGTCATAGAGGAAACCAGCGTGTCGCCCGCCGTAGATCAGAGTCAGGTTCTCGGGTGCGACCGGCGGCCCATGGCTACCCGCCAGAGCCTGCTGAATGGCCAGGTAGAAGGGCGCCGAACCGATGCCGCCAGCCAGCATGACCCGCGGCAGGTCCTCCTCGAATGCTGGAAATCCGTTGCCTAGTGGACCAACGCAAAGGAGCTCGGTGCCAGGCGAACTCGCGGCTAGGGCTCGCGTGCCTTGGCCCATGACCTTGATCAGGAATTCCAGGCTGCCATCAGCATGTTGCCGATAGACCGAGAAGGGTCGCGGGATGCAAGGCGAAGTACCGTCCGTCCGCCGCAGCATGAAGAATCGACCAGCCCGTAAAGGGGCAACGGGTTCGCCTAGCTGAATGCGCAGAAGTACGCCGTCCGCCCCACAGGGCTCAATGGCCAACACCTGGGCGCATTGGGAGCGAGCGTCAATGGGCGGGGCGGGCATCGGGGGGGATCCTACCATACGGCGTGGGCTAGTCCCGTGGAGACGCACGTCGCGTCTGGCGCATGCATCCGCTGCCGCTATTCTATTTCGCCCGGAAAGACGCTCCGGACAGTGCATCATGACCCTGCTCTCCATCAATGACCTGAAGAAGCATTACGGTGCCCAGGAAATCCTGAAGGGCGCGTCGCTGTTGCTCGATCCGGGTGTGACCATCGGCATCGTGGGGCGCAACGGCGGAGGCAAGACCACGCTGTTTCGGATCATCACCGGTGAAGAGTCCCCTGACTGGGGCACCGTGGCCTTGCGCCGAGGTGCGCGTATGGGCTTCGTGCCGCAGCGTCCGGTCTTCGCCCCGGGATTGAGTGTTCGAGACTACGTGGAGTCCGGTTTGGACGAGACCAAGGGCCTCCTGAGACGCATTGAGGCCATCGGCGAAGAGATGAGCACGGCCACAGGCACCGCCCTGGATCGCCTGATGCGTGAACACGACGAATTGACAGGGCGCGTGGACGAACTTGGCGGGTGGGAGACCGAACGTCGGGTGGAGACCGTGCTGTCTGGAATCGGACTGGGTGCCGAGTTCTTGGAGCGCGAAGCACGCTCCCTCTCGGGTGGAGAGAAGAACCGCGTGGCCTTGGCGCGTGAGTTGGTCGCCGATCACGACCTGTTGCTGCTGGACGAGCCCACAAACCACTTGGACCTGGAGGGCATCGAATGGCTCGAGAAGTACTTGTCCGAGATTCGCAGCGCGGTGCTCGTGGTGTCCCACGATCGGCGTCTCTTGCAGAACTCCGTTCAACGCATCGTCGAATTGGAGTTCGGTGAGCTCAGTACCTATCCGGGCAACTACTCGAAGTACTTGGTGCTGAAGCAGGAGCGCTACGACGACCACCTGCGGCGTTACAAGCAGCAGCAAGAACACGTGCGCAAGGAAGAGAGCTTCATCAAAAAGCACATGGGTAGTCAACGCACGGCCGAAGCCAAGGGACGGGCCAAGAAGCTCAGTCATGTGGAGCGCATTGAAGCTCCGCATCACGATATTCGTCGGCCTGTGATTCGAGCGCCCCAGGCCGCGCGTGGGGGCGAGAGGGTCCTGCTGGCCACAGGCCTGAGTGGTGGCTACGAGGGCAATGTGCTCTTCAAGGACGTGGAGCTCCGCATCGGCCGCGGACAACGCATCGGAGTCGTCGGGCCCAATGGCTCGGGCAAGTCCACGCTGATGAAGATCCTGGCTGGGCGCATGACCGCCCTGGCTGGATCCGTGACCTACGGACACGGTGCCGAGGTGGCCTACTACGACCAGAACACATCGCACCTGCGCGACGATGGAACCCCGCACACGGAGATCGGACGGCGCTATCCGACCATGACCGACTTGGAGATTCGTTCGCACCTGGCTCGTTTCCTGTTCCGAGGTAACGGCGTGAGCAAGTCTGTGGCAGCGCTGTCCGGGGGTGAACGCGCCCGCTTGTGCCTGGCCTTGCTAGTGCTCAGCAAGCCTAGCTGGATGGCGCTGGACGAGCCCACGAACCACCTGGACCTGGCGAGTCGCACAGCTCTAGAGGAAATGCTCTCGGAGTTTCAAGGTGCGCTGGTGTGCATCAGTCACGACCGCGAATTTCTGGACGGGCTGTGCACGCACATCATCGAGGTTGGCGATGGGGGCATTCGCGAGTTCGAGGGGAACTACACAGCCTGGCGCAAGGTCAAGGAAGCGGAACGGACAGCGGCCACTGAGGCACGCTCCGATGCCGTCGCGCAAGCAAAACGAACAGCCCGGGAGGCATCAGAGTCCAAGCCCAAGGAGTCCAAGCAGGGGCGATCGGGGACGGGCAAGGTGCGCAACCCGTACCAGTTCGCCCGGCTAGAAAAGCGCATCATCGCTCTTGAAGAAGAGTTGGAGCAACTCAACAGCGCCTGCGCCACCGAGGAGGTCTTCTCAAACCCCGACAAGCTGCGCGATACGCAGATCCGCATCTCGGAAGTTTCCCAAGAGCTCGAACAGTCCAATGAAGACTGGGAAAACTGGTCCTAGCCCCTTCGCGAGCCGTATCCTGCCCCTGGCGGACACCCAGCCAATCCCATGCAGCAGTTCCTAGACGCCGTTCGTGACGCCCTCATCGCCGAGACTGGGATCGACCCCGACGCCGTGCGGTTGGAGACTCCGCGCGATGCAAGCATGGGAGACATCGCCTTTCCTTGCTTCGTACTGGCCAAGCAGCTGAAGTCCGCGCCGCCCAAGATCGCGGGGGAATTAGAGGGCAAACTCAATGCGCGCTTGGAAGGCATCACGGCCAAGGCCACGGGCCCCTTCCTGAACTTCACGGTCGAGCCGACACTGCTGGCCTCCAGCATCTTGGCGCAAGTCGACGAACAGGGAACAGCTTATGGCGGCAGTGACGAAGGCCAAGGCAAGACCATCGTCATCGATCTGTCTTCGCCTAACATCGCTAAACCCATGTCCGTCGGGCACCTGCGCTCGACGGTGATCGGTGCCGCGATCCAGCGCCTGCACACTGCCCTGGGTTACAAGACGGTGGGTATCAATCACATCGGTGACTGGGGCAGTCAGTTCGGCAAGTTGGTGGCGGCCGTGGATCGCTGGGGCGGTACGGTGGACTTGGAGACGGATCCCATCAAGGCGCTCTTGGCCTTGTATGTGCGCTACCACGAAGAGGAAGAGTCCGATCCCGAGCTGAAGCAAGCCGGCCGTGACGCTTTCAAGGAACTCGAGAGCGGCGAAGACGGCCACGTGCGCGCCACCTGGCGCCACCTGACGCAGCTCTCCCTGTCCGAGTTCGACAAGATCTACGACCGTCTGGGTGTGCACTTCGATGAGGTCCGCGGCGAGGCTTTCTACGAATCCCACCTCGAGGCTACGGTCGAGCGCATCGTGGCTGCCGGTATCACCGAAGAATCGGAAGGCGCCCTGATTGTGCGCCTCGACGAGTTTGGCGAGGACATCCCACCCTGCCTACTGCGCAAGACTGACGGCACAACCCTCTACGCCACCCGCGACCTGGCTGCCGCCTTCCACCGCTGGGAGTTGTACGGGTTCGAGCGCAGCCTGTACGTGGTGGGCGGCGACCAACGCCTGCACTTCCGTCAACTCAAGCACGTGCTGGCGCGCATGGGTCTCGATTGGGAGCCACGCATGGAGCACATCGACTTCGGCATGATGCGCCTGCCTGAGGGCAAGATGAGCACGCGCGAAGGCCGGGTCGTCTTCCTGGAAGACGTACTCGACGAGGCCGCCGCGGAAGCCGACAAGGTCATCGCCGAAAAGAACCCCGACCTGGAAGGCCGCGAGCAGGTCGCCGAAATGGTCGGCGTGGGCGCCGTGGTCTTCAACGACCTCAAACGCGAGCGCGTCAAGGACGTGGAATTCGTCTGGAGCGAGATCCTCTCCTTCGAAGGCGACACCGGCCCCTACGTCCAATACACCCACGCGCGCCTGGCCTCGATCCTACGCAAGGGTGCCGCCGAGCAAGCTGAACTGGATTCGGTGCCCGCGCCCGACTGGAGCTCTCTCAACGAGGCCTCTCCCATCCTCGGCAAACTCGGCCGCTTCAACGCCGTCCTGTCCCGCGCCGCCCGCAACGCCGAGCCTTCTGAGCTGACCACGTACGCCCTGGGCCTGTGCCGCGACACCAACACCTGGATCGCCAAGGAACGTGTCCTGGGCCAGGCCCCGGAAGTCACCGCCGCACGCCTGGCCTTCGTGGACGGAGTACGCCAAGTCCTGGCCAACGCCCTCAGTATCCTGGGCGTCGGTGCACCGCAGCGGATGTAACAGACTCCGCCCTTGTTCCCATGTGCGATCGTGCACATGCGGGCGGGCAGAATCCCACGCGTGGGCTGGTTGTGGCTTGAAACAGGGTCTTGGGGCCGATGAGTGGTGTTCGGGCGCTGCATGGGAATTGCCTTGCTTTGGGACAATCCAGGCAGCCGCGTACGGGGCACAGCCCCGTTCGATTGCACCTGTGTGCGCCTCCCCATGCTTGGTAACCCAACTTCGCAAAGAGCAGGAGCCCATTCGGCCCCCGTGGGCTAGGGTGAAGGTTGGATTTCTCGCTCATCCTCCCCAAAAAGCCTCGCATGACATGCCAGACCTACCTCAAGTACATCTCTTCTCTTTGCGCCGTTTCGCTCCTGAGCATTCCACCGGCTCGCGGCCAAGAAATGGTCAAAGTTCTGTCCTTTCTAGACACTCCCGTGGCCATGACATCTTGGCCGGGGACCTCCGATGTCCTGCTCGTCTGCGAACGGGGTACGGCCAAGGTAGTCAAGTACCTGCTTCCGCCCAATCCCAGTTTGCCCCCGTTGGTGATCACGTTCTTGGATCTGTCTGCCAAGGCCGCGATTCCTACCAGTCCGATTGGGGATTTCTTCGGGGTGACGGGGTTCGCTTTCCATCCTCAGTTCTTGACCGACCCGAACAAGCGCCTCGTCTACGTACGCTACAACCGCAAGAACACCCTGGAGTCGGTCATCGAGCAGTATGAGGTTCCCCTCGGCTGGGACCTTGCCGACCCCAACTCGGCCGAAGACATGTTCACGGCGCCGATGTCGGCCGCGGTTCACTCTTCGGGCCAGATTCACTTCGATACGACGCCGGGTAGTGAAAACCGCTTGTACTGGGCCGTTGGTGATGACTTTGCCCCTAGCCAGGCCGGAGGGCAAGGCGCGTGTGGTTGCGAAACGACCGCCTGCCAAGACGACTTGTCAGTCCTGGGGAAGCTCCTAGTCTTCGATGTGGATGGATCGACTCCGTGGGTTCCGAGTCTGCTGGCGAAAGGACTGCGAAACCCGCACGCGTTCAGCGTGGACCGGGGGGATGGGGCCGGGGTAGGCAGAGGTGATGTATGGATCGGGACCTCGGGAGGGGTCACGACCGGGGACATTTTGAAGTGGCCAGCGGGGACAACGTCAGTCTTGAATTTTGGCTGGCCTTGGGTGGAGGGGGATTGGGCCGCAATCCCACACGTGATTGACTGGAAGCCCGCCAACTGTAATACCGATCCCAATTGTGGCGAACCCTCCCCGGCTCCCCCATACACCAAGCCCTTTGGCATTTATTGGGATGATCTTGGGCAGCCCCCCTTCCAGGATGCCCTGATCGGCGGATACGTGTACCGGGGGACGATCACCTCACTTCAGGGTGATTACATCTTCACCACGTTTGGCACTACCGGAACACCAACCGTCTCAAGAACCGATGCCGGCACCCCGAACAGTCTGATCTTCAGCATGAATGCGCAGCTGAAGATCGGAACCGATTGGAGTTTCCCGACAAATTCGATGCACGGGATGGGAGAGGACTGGGCGGGTGAGTTATATGTGATTCGCGTGACGGGTACTGGGCTGCTATCCAACGGGACCTTGTTCAAGATAGTCCAATGAGCAGGTCATCAAACAATCTGATGTCCTTCGTCCGGCAGTCAGGTCGCTGCGGACTCTTGATCATCCTGATGCTGGCGAGCGCAGCGAATGCGTCGGCTCAATGGTCTTGGACGCAGATGGCAAGCCGACGTCAACGAGTAAGCGCTACTGCTATCAAGGACGTCGCCTTTTTCGCGGGAGGTTCTGGATGGGGTGGAGCAAGGCACGATACCGTAGAGATCTTTGATGCATCGACCTCAACCTGGCGCGTCCAGCCCCTTTCCGCGCATAGGGATTTCATAACAGCGGTGGCCACGGATCGCTACGCAGTGTTTGCTGGTGGGCGTAAGGGCGTTTCTTCGGAACCGCAAACGAACGTGGATATCTACGACTCGACTACAGGCACTTGGTCTTTTGACAAGCTTCCCATACCCGCCTGGAGCATGGGAGGTATCGCCGTTGGGTCCAGAATCATGTTTGCAGGGGGATTGTCTACTGGAGGCAAACTTCTTCAAGTCGTGCAGATCTACGAGCCAAGTTCCCGGCTCTGGTCAGTCATCCCCATCGCAGGCCACCCCAGGAACGGGATCGGTACCGCTAAGGACGATCGCTACGTGTTTTTTGTTGGGGGGGCGTCCATTCCCATCGGAGAGGACATCGTCAACATCTTTGATTCCTGGACGGGCCAATGGTCCTCCACTCGGCTCCCCAGGCCCAGGGGGGGCGCCTCGGCATGCGTGGTGAATGGCAGGCTCTACATCGTTGGGGGAAATAACGGCATCCAGAACATCATGGATGTGTATGTGATCTCATCAGGCAAGTGGAGCAAGAGCACCCTCCCGAACAACGTCATCGGTACTCCTATGCTCGCCCTTGGGTCGTACCTAGTTCTGCCTAGCGTGGGAAACAATGCCACAAACCCACCAACCGACATCTACAACACTCTCACCGGTCGCTGGCGCGTCTATGCGGGGCGCAGCACGGCCAGAGGTCGGCCCGCGGTACTATTGAACGGAGGCAAGATCATGATCGCGGGCGGTTCACTGATCACAGGCTCCGCCACCGACATCGTCGACATCCTCGACCTTGGCCCCCAAGGCACGACCTACTGCACTCCCGCCACGCCCAACTCCACCGGTCAACCCGCCACCCTTTCAGCATTCGGCACGCCCAGCGCGAGAGATGACTTCGTGACGTTCACGGCGACAAACGTGCCTGCTCAAACTATCGGCATGCTCCTCGTCGGAGACGCACAGGGTTTCTCCCCCTTTGCCGGCGGTAGCCAAGGCACTCTCTGCCTCGGAGGCCACATGGCCCGTTTCACTGCGAACATCACGGGCAACTCGGAACTGGGCGATTTGGTCTTTGACCCCATCCTCTCCGCCATGCCCCTGACGCCCATGACGGGCGTTCAACCAGGAGAGACCTGGCACTTCCAAGTCTGGTACCGCGATCGCAACCCAGGGCCAACCTCAAACTTCACGGACGCGGTCTCGATTTCGTTTCAATGAACCAGTGACGGTCAGTCTTGACCGCGCATGGAACACATCGACTTCGGCATGATGCGCCTGCCTGAGGGCAAGATGAGCACGCGCGAAGGCCGGGTCGTCTTCCTGGAAGACGTACTCGACGAGGCCGCCGCGGAAGCCGACAAGGTCATCGCCGAAAAGAACCCCGACCTGGAAGGCCGCGAGCAGGTCGCCGAAATGGTCGGCGTGGGCGCCGTGGTCTTCAACGACCTCAAACGCGAGCGCGTCAAGGACGTGGAATTCGTCTGGAGCGAGATCCTCTCCTTCGAAGGCGACACCGGCCCCTACGTCCAATACACCCACGCGCGCCTGGCCTCGATCCTACGCAAGGGTGCCGCCGAGCAAGCTGAACTGGATTCGGTGCCCGCGCCCGACTGGAGCTCTCTCAACGAGGCCTCTCCCATCCTCGGCAAACTCGGCCGCTTCAACGCCGTCCTGTCCCGCGCCGCCCGCAACGCCGAGCCTTCTGAGCTGACCACGTACGCCCTGGGCCTGTGCCGCGACACCAACACCTGGATCGCCAAGGAACGTGTCCTGGGCCAGGCCCCGGAAGTCACCGCCGCACGCCTGGCCTTCGTGGACGGAGTACGCCAAGTCCTGGCCAACGCCCTCAGTATCCTGGGCGTCGGTGCACCGCAGCGGATGTAGAGGCCTCCGGAGCCGCTTGGAACTAGCCACGTGGTTGTTCCTTACGCAGGTGTGCCCAGGAGCAGAGTTGAGAGCGAGAACTCGTGGCCGAGCCCCTCACTAGCAGTCCTTGGTCGAAGTGAGCCCTCGGCATGGGAGTTGCGGGAAAGAATGAGAGACGGGGCTAACCCTTCATGGCTCTAGCCCTGGCCCCGCCCACCTTTCCTCACGCTCCAGCTTCACGACATTCTTAGTCCCCGGCCCCATGAAGACTCTGCCCCTCCCTGTTCAGCTCGTTCTTGCCGGAAGCCTCTCAGTCTGCCCCACGCTCGCCCAGGGAGGAGGCTGCCCTAACACGGTCCGGGTCAGCGTGGATTCGGCTGGAGGCCAGTCCAACTACTACAGCTTGTCGACGGACATCTCGGGCAACGGGCGCCACATTGCCCTCGGGTCGTTTGCCACGAACCTGGTGCCGGGGCTGGAGACGGTCGGCATCGGGTCTACGCTACATTTGCAACGTGGTAAGTGTTTTCGTGAGGGGCACAGTCATGGGCGGTCCCTCCTTCGGAATCCCCGACTCGGGCAGTGCGGCCTTCCAGCCCGGTGAAACCTGGTACTTCCAGTACTGGCATCGCAGACCACCTGGCCAGCCCTCGGCCTTCTCAGAAGCGCTGGGAATCTCTTTTCAGTGACCCGGGCGGCGGCTCTAGTTGCTGCCGCTGCCGAACCCTTTCCTACCCGCTTGGGGCAGGCCCAGCGGGCATGAGCCAAGCCCCTGGGCAGGAAATGTAGAGTCCGCGCTCAAGCCTTTCCCAGGTGGTGCCGATGGCATCTGGTGGCGATAGGCCGCAACCGTCCCTAGGCCCGGTTTCTCCGGCGCCCGTGACGCGACCCCGCCAGATCCCCCTGGAGCGAGACTTGATCGAGCAGTACATACGCGACGTGCCGGACTTCCCCAAGGAGGGGATCCTGTTCAAGGACATCACGCCTCTGCTACAGAGCCCGGAGGGACTGGCGATGGCCATCGGGGGGATGAATGATGCTGTGGATCCCGATTCCTATGACCTGGTTTGTGGGATCGAGTCGCGGGGGTTCATCTTCGGCACGGCCCTGGCGCACAAGACCGGCAAGGGGTTCATTCCCATCCGCAAGCCCGGCAAGTTGCCCTGGAAGACTCACTCCCAGTCCTACGACCTCGAGTACGGAACGGACACCCTCGAAATCCACGCGGATGCCTGCGAAGGGCGACGAGTCTTGGTGGTCGACGACCTTCTGGCCACGGGCGGCACGATGGAGGCCGGGTTGGAATTGGTGCGACGCGTGGGCGGTGATCCGATCGCTTGCATTGTCGCTATCGAACTCGCCATGCTGAAGGGGCGCGAGCGACTTGGAGACGTCGCTGTGCACACCCTGATGAGCGTCTGAACCTCAGCCCTGCAATCACCGCATGAGCCCCAAGAAACAGGCCGGCGACCGCACGCCGGCCCGATCCACCAAGACCGCTGCCAAAGTCGCCCCGGCTTCGAAGAAGAAGTCCAAGGCGAAGCCGATTGGCGGGCGCAAGAAGAAGGCCAAGTTCGACCCCAGCCTGCCCCCGGAGGAACAGCCCACTGAAGACCTGTGGGTCCTCTATCAAAAGGCCAGCAAGGCCAGCGACAGCGAAAAGGTCCAGGCCCTACGCAACGTGTTGATGGAGCGGCATTACCCGCTCGTCAAGTACATCGCCGAACGGCTCCTGCAGACCCTGCCCAAGTCGATCGAACTCGACGATTTGGTGAGCGCCGGCCTCTTTGGATTGATGGACGCCATTCGAGGCTTTGACTTGTCACGAGGCATCAAGTTCAAGACCTACTGCACGACTCGCATCCGGGGTTCCATCCTGGACCAGTTGCGCTCCCAGGACTGGGTGCCGCGACTCGTTCGCCTGAAGGCCGGGAAGATCGATAAGGCCTTGCAAGCCCTGACGGGTGAATACGGTCGCGAGCCCACCCACGCAGAGCTGGCGAACTACCTGGAGATGGACTACACGGAACTCTCCAAGGAGATCTCCGCGGCCAAAGCCAAGTCGATGCACTCGCTGTCTGAGAAGTGGGGCGACAACGACACCGAGAATTCCGTCGAAAAGACGGATGTCCTTGAAGACAAGAAGTCCGTCGACCCCATCGGCGACCTCAACCGCTCGGATGTGATGAGCTACATCACGCGCTCCCTCACGCAGAAAGAGCGCTTTATCATCGAGCAGTACTACCAGCACGGTCTGACCATGCGCGAGATTGGTGAGATGCTGACCCTGACCGAGAGCCGGGTGTGCCAAATCCACTCAAACGTCATGGCCCGTCTCAAGAGCCTGCTGGGCCAGAAGCAATCGACTCTGTTGATGTAGCCCCAGAGGTCGCAAAGTGCCCGCCGGGGTGCAGGTGAGTTGGGAGGCCCTATGATGTGCCCCATGATTGTGCGCCTGGTTTGCCTCCTGGCCCTTGTGGCGACCGGCTGTGGATCGACTTCGAAGGATGCGCAGCAGGGCACGCGACCCAATGTCCTGATCGTGATCAGTGACGACCTGGCCTCCGTTGCGACGGGAACCTGGTCGGCTGCAGGCAAGGGGTTGGTCGCGACCCCGGGCATCGACGCCCTGGCGCGCCGGGGGGTGGTATTCGACCGTGCGCTGTGCGCCTCTCCGTTTTGCACGCCCTCGCGTCAGTCGTTCTTGACCGGCCGCTGGCCGCACTCGATTCGCGTCACGCAGCTGAAGTCCACTCTGCCCAAGGACACGCAGACCATGGGCACTGTCTTCCGGGGAGCCGGATACAAGACTGCCGCGATCGGCAAGATGCACTGGATGCGAACGCGGGTGGGTCAGGTTGAGTTCGGATTCGATCGCATCGTGGGGAAAATCGAGTGGCAGGATCAGCTGACCACAGAAGAACGCGCGATCCTGGACAAGTACAACCAGGGATGGAGCCGGGCTGGTCGCAAGGGCTGGTCCATGTCCAATCCCGAGAGTCTGCCCCTGCCCCTAGCTGAAGAACGGCAGATGGCCCCGTTCTTGTTGGACGCCGCCGAGCAGTTCATGGACGGATGCGAGGACGAACCCTTCCTGGCCTTCCTCTCCATGGGCGAGCCCCACGCCCCGTTCCACTTTCCGCCGCGCCTCTTGGAGTCGGTGGACCCGGCAGCCTTGGTCTTGCCCCAGACGGACGAAGCCCGACAAGCGCAGGAAGTCCCTGGGTTGGGGGCCATGATCAAGAACCGCAGGGCGCTGAAGGGACCCCTGACCGATTCGGTCTTGCGCGGGGCACTGGCCGCGTACTTGCGATCCGTTCTCTGGATGGATGAACAGCTCGTAGCCCTCGACGAGTACCTCGAATCCAGCGGGCGATGGGAGGACACCATCGTGGTTTTCTGGAGCGACAACGGCTACTTCCTCGGCGAGCGCGGCCACCTGGGCAAGAACTACCCCTATCGCGAGGTCGCGCAGGTACCGCTTTCCATCGCCGCGCCGGGAATCCCAGCGGGACGTCGGGAGCAACTCGCCCACGCCATCGATGTATTCCCCACGCTGTGCGAATTGTGCGACGTGCCCGCACCCGACTTCTTGCAGGGGGTCAGCCTTGAACCCCTGTTGCGTTCGGGCACGCCCGTCCGCGACCAGGCCTACACGGAATTCGTGGGGCAGATGGCCACCATGGAGACTGCGCGATGGAAATTACACCTGGGGGCTCAGGAAAACACTGGCTGGGATCAGCTCTACGATCTGCAGGCGGACCCTGGGGAAACCGACAACCGATTCAACGATCCGCAACTGCAACCCGTCGTGCGTGACCTGGCGCGGCGCATGCGCGACTTGCTGGCCGCCACCCCCCCCGATGGCGTCGCAGCACGCGATTGGATCTCCGCTTCGGCATCGGATGCACAAGCCGAGAACATCCTCTACGTCCGGCGCGCCTTGTCTGTGGTAGAGGCCTCGCGCCCGGTGGTGGCTCCGCGGCCAGGAGACCGCTAGACGCCTTAGCGGGATGCTACCCGCGCCAGGGCAAGACGATGGGCCATTCCCGGCCCCCCTCTTCGATACTCCACGAGGAGTAGAGCAAGCCGGGACCGTAGACCGGCTCAAGGACTGAGCGTTCGAGCACCTCGGGAACGGAGCCGTCTGCGACTTTGCGTCCGGCGTCAAGGAGCAAGATGCGCGAGGCAAACTGGCTGGCCAGGTTCAGATCATGGGTGACAACGGCAACAGCCCGCTCTTCGCGGGCCAGGCGCTCGATCAACTGGAAGATCGCAATCTGGTGTTCAGGATCCAAGGCGTTGGTCGGCTCGTCGATGAGCAAGAGCTCAGACTGCTGAGCCAACGCACGCGCGACGAGGCAGCGTTGCCGCTGCCCGCCTGATAGATCGGGTAGCGCGCGCTCGGCCAAGTCCATGAGGTCTGCTTGAGCCAGAGCCTGATCCACTGCCTCACGATCTGCCGCTGTCGCCCGAGTGAATAGGGTCTGGTGTGCGTACCGGCCCTGGGCGATGAACGTGCGCACCGTGACCTCGGGCAGCACGCTGAGGGACTGAGGCACAAAGGCCAGGCGTCTAGCGCGATCTTTGGGGGACCAATTTCGCGTGGACTCACCCCGCCAGGAAATGCTGCCACTGGTAGTGGGAAGCAGGCCTGCGACGGCCTTGAGCAGGGTGCTCTTTCCGGCACCATTCGGACCCAGGATGCAGACCAGCTCGCCCGGCGCGATGGAGAAGTCCAAGTCCGATAGCGCTCGGACGCCCCCGGGGTAGGTGTGTCCCAGTCCACGGCACTCGATCTGCACTACCACGTGCTCACCTGCGATCGGGAGCGGACCAAGAGCAGCAAGAAGAAGGGGCCGCCCACCATCGACATCAACACGCCCGGCTTGAACAGCTCGCGCTCCATGAGATAACGCTGGGCCACATCAGCACCCAAGAGGAAAATCGCGCCGCCGATCAGGGAAAGAGGCAGGAGTGTGCGGTAGGAACGGAAACCCATGAGGCGCACAAGGTGCGGCACGACGAGGCCGACGAACGCTATCTGCCCCGCCACCGCGACAGCCGCCGATGCGGCCAGGGAGGCGGTAATCAAGACCAACAGTTTCGTGCGCAGGGTGTTTACGCCCAGAGACTCCGCATCCTCCTCACCCGCGGCAAATAGGTCCAACTCGCGGGAGACGAAAGGCAACGCCAAGGCGGCACAGGCCGCTCCCGTCCACACAATTCCCACCTGTGTCCAGCTCTTGTCTTTGAGACTGCCGAAGCTCCAGTGGTAGACGGCCTCGGCGGTCTGCCAGTCGTGTTCCACCAACCACGCCTGAATCGCGGCCAAGATGCCGGCGATGCAGGCGTTGATGGCGATGCCTACGAGCAACAGGGTGGGGACCGACACGCGGCCCGCAATACCCCCGATGGTGGCCACCAGAAAGGCCACGGAACATGCACCCACGAATCCCGTAATCGTGACAAGCATCGGTGAGTGTTTGGCCGCCTGGTCCAACAGGTCGATGCCGCCTCCCACGTTGGCGCCCAGGCTGGCCCCATAGCCGCCCACCAACATGATGCCGAGTGTCGCACCAAGACCTGCGCCAGCCGTGATACCCAAGATAGAGGGAGATGCGAGGCCGTTGCGAAAGACCCCTTGTAGCAGAGCTCCTGAACAGGCTAGCGATGCACCGACACCGCAGGCGACCAGGGTCTTGCAAGTAAGGAGTTCCAAGACGAGCTGGCGATAACCTGCAAGCGGGGTGTCGAAACCGAGTGTCGCGCCGAGTCCCTGACTCAACTCAGCCACATCGAACGTGGTCGTCGTGCCTTTCAAGCAGGAGAGAACAACCAGCCCGAGCAGGGCCAGAGCCATGGCGATCGTGAGGATCACGGCTGCTCGGGTTCCTCTCTTGGGCAGGCTCATGCTGGCAGGGTAGCAGGTTGAGGAGAGGGCTCTAGCCCAGCCTGGGTGGTTGCGAGACGGGGACCTGCTACCCTGCGGCCATGATCTCTTGCCGCGTACCGTTCGGGGCCCCCGCGGCCCGCCGGGTGACCTGGTTGACCGCACTTGTGGTCGCATTGGGTGGTCTCGGCTGCGGAGGAAAGCAGCAGTCCACGCCTTCTGACCCCGAAGTGCTGGCCAACACTCGGCCCCTGAAACTGAGTGATGGATCGACGCTGAGGGTTCCCCTGGAAGCCCGGCGCATCTTGCCGGTCACCTCGGCAGCCGTTGACTTGCTCGCGGACCTTGGGCTCCACGATCGCGTCGTTGCGATTCCACGGGCTGCCTTCTCCTGGTCGGTGGCCGCTCGAGAGCCCGAGCCCTGGAGCGCCCACAAGGTGCTGGAGTCTCTGGAGGGAGAGGCCATCCTGGACCTGAAGCCGGATTTGGTCCTCGCCGCAACCTGGTCCTATCGAGGGCCTCTGTGGGTGGCTCTCTCAGTCCATATCCCTGTGGTCCCTCTGCCCGATGCCGACAGCTGGGAGGAGGTCGAGAATGGGATCACGCTGGCTGGGAAAGCCCTGGGAGTTGAGGATCGCGCGCGCGATCTCATCAAGACACTGACGGAACGACGGTCCACATTGGCGGGGAAGGACCGACGACAACTTCGGATCCTGAGCTACTCCAATTTCGGTGCGGGTGGCCATACGTCTGGACCCGGAACAACCTTGGACCTGGCCGTGACCCTGGCAGGAATGGAGAACGCCGTCGTGAATCGCGGGCACGGCGAGATCGGTCTTGAGGAGATCCTGAGCCTGAACCCAGACGTGTTCCTCACCAGTTCAGGGCGCGACAAAGTATCCCCTGGAGCCGAATTCCTACGCAACGACCCGACCCTCGCGGGACTGGAAGCGATCCAAAAAGACCGCATCATCGTCTTACCGGCCGAGCTATTCAGCACCTCTTCCCACCGCATACTGGATGCGGCCGAGGAACTCGCCCGGCAGGTGGACTTGCTATTTCAGTAGCCGCTCTCCGGGCGCACCATGAGAATGCGCGAGTGGGGATCGATCTCAAACA
>CAYXTP010000006.1:109761-262877 GCA_964467985.1 uncultured Planctomycetaceae bacterium | reverse complement strand
GCATGGGTGATAGCCTAGTCATTGGGATTCGAGTGGTGGAGTCCGGATACAGAGTGGCGCTCCCTGCCGCACCATTCCGGCAGGTAAGTACGCCACTACCCGTCATTCGTCGTGCCGTGAGAGTCGTTTCATTGTTTTGCAGCAATGACCGGGCCTGCCGAGACCCCTGTTGGCTGCAACGCGGGGAGGCGAGAGGGTGAGGGAGGAGTCCGCGATCGCAACTCGGAAGCGCACCGAAATCCTGGCCAGGGATCGGAGCTGCACCTCGTGTGAGACGCTCTGCGTGTACCGTACTCGCCTGCCGGAATGGTGCGGCAGGGAGCGCCACTCCGTATACGTCAGTTGGTCGACGCGGGGGCCTTGGGGGTTGGAGGTTTCTTCGAGCCTGGTTTCTTGTCGGAATCATCGCCCGCGGCCTCCCCTTCAAAGATGGCGCGTGTGTCCGACAGGAAGGTATCCCGATCCAGCTTGCCCGCGGCCAGTTTGGACAGCACGGAGCGCTGAAGCTGGTAGTCGGTGTTTTCCAAGCCGGCCCGACTCTGGAGCATACGCCAACCCTTGCGGCGCTCGATGCAGAACAGGACCATCTGGCGCGAGCACACGAGCGCCACCCGCTTGCCACCGCGGTCCACCTCAATCACGGCCTCAAAATCGGGGACGTAAGAATAGTGGCCGGGATCCAAGACAAAGCGATCGACCACATCGCTCTGGGTGATGCGCAGCAGTAGGTCTTCCAAGGGGATCGTGTTCTCGGCCTTGGCCGCCGGCTTGAAGTGACGGCGGAAGCGCGCCTCGGTGGCCGCCCAGTGGGCGATGGTGAACGTGACCTTCGTCCCCAACACCTTGGACTTGACCTTGGCCCAGTCCTCTTTGAGGTTGGAGTTGCCCTTGAGGGAGAACGCATCTTGGCTCATCTCTCCGAGGCCGGGGTTGAAGACAAACTCCGGCATGCAACGCGAGTCGCGAACCATGCGGGCTTGCTCGGAGGACACATCGTCCGCCACCCCGTGCTCAGGCTGGCAGGCTGTGAAGCACTGGAAGAAGGCGGTGCCGCGGTACTCCAGACCGTCGAGCAAGGACTTGAACAGGTTGCTGGCATTGGCCAACGAGACCTGGGCCACGTAGGGCGACCCATGGCCGCTGGTGAAGATTTCGGCCACGTTCTTCTTCTCGGTGAACTTGCCCTGGGATGCGTCGCCCAGGGAGTTCATGTCGCCACCGCCGGGCATGGGCGTGGAGTCGGAGTTTTGACCGCCGGTATTCGAGTAGACCTGCGTGTCGAGCAGCATGATCTTCACGTTGGGGCGGTTCTGCAGCACGACCTTGGACACGTTCTGGAAGCCGATGTCGCCCATGCCCCCGTCGCCGCCCACTGCCCAAGCCTTGGGCAACTCGCGGATCTCGAGCGGGGTCATCAGGTGGTCCGTCATGTGGGTCATTTCGAACACCCAGCCAGCATTCGTGGTCGTCGGCTCACCCAAGATGATGTCGGCGATTCGTTCCGGTACGACAGAGCGCGCCGCGTGGTCGGCAATGAAGCTCTCACCGAACAACCAGGTCACGGTCACACCATCCTGGAATAGAGAATTCATCCAGGGGTAGGGGTGGGGGTTGTTCGGAGGCGTGGACCCAAACACCGTGTTGCAACCTGTGTGAGCACCCATGGCCATGACGTTCATGCCGTTGGGTAGGTAACCGTCAACGGCCTGCAGCTCGCGGTGGTTAAACGCCTCTTGGCGCATGACCGCGCACAGGGCTGCGAGAATCTCTTCTTGCTTGGGCTCGTTGGCTCCAGAGAGCAGGGCCGCAGTGTCTTCCTCATCCTCGCCGCCGCGTCCCATGACAACTTGTGCCACAACGCGCATGAGGTTGGCACGCTCACTCTCCTGCATGCCCGCCAGGGCCTTCAATCCACCGGATTCCAGTTGGTCAGCCTTCTCCATCAGCCGCGCTGCCTTGCGGTGGTAGAGCGGGCGCATGTAGGCCTCCGTCACGGAGGCCAGGGCACGCAGGGCACTCTTCTCGCCACAGCCGGCACAGGCGCCGTCACCGCTGACGAGCGCCTCGTAGTTGCTGCGCACCATCAAGTGGTTCTTGAGGGCTAGTGCGTGGGTCTGTGACGGATCTTCCTCGTCGTAGCGACCCAAGAACTCAGTGGGCGTGTCGGGCAGGTAGTCCATGAAGTTCGTGCCCGAGACGTGATCGGCGTTCAAGTTCTCGGTTTCACTGGCCATCACCAGTGCGTTCTTCTCTCCGCACTCCTCGACGCATTCGCCGCAGCCCTTGCACAGGTCCGAGACGAAAATGGCGAACAGGCCGCCGGACCCAGCATTCTTGCGCTCCTTGGAGCTGAACACCGCGGGCGTCATCTCGTAGGCGAAGGGGATGCGCCGGAAGATATCGAGGAATGACTCGCGCGTCTTTTCCTCCACGTGAGAGAGGGCGCCGATTTCTTCTTCCACCAGATCCCTGAAGGGCTTGGGAGACTTCTCCTTGATCCCCGAGCTCATGCGTTCCCGCACCCGCTCTTCCACAGCCGGAAGCTCGGCGCGCAGCAGTTCCTTGCCCTCGGACTCTTCCACAAAGCCCCGGACCGCGGCGCGGAATACGGTGGAGATTTCCTGGGCAGTGTTGGGCAAGGCCGTGTCGGGACAGGCCACGATGCACTCCATGCACTGGGTGCAGTTCTCGGCGAGCCAGAGCGGCGTTTCACGGCGCGCGACGTACTTGCTCGCCGTTGAGCCGGTGCCCGCGGCCATGACCCCGACCGATGCCAGGGTGGACGCCGGCTGGTCGTAGCCTAGTCCAGCGCGAAACTCGGCGTCGAACGTGGAGACGGCGGCCACGGGGATGCGTTTTTCCTGCGCGGCAGCGGGAGTTGTCGGTAGGTCACACGTCCCGCAGGCGATCAGCGCGTCGACGCGCATGCTGGAGCGGTCGGGAGCGTCGACGGGTCCATGGGGCACCTCCGTCACGCGTCCAAAGCCCTCGGTCATGACGGTCATGTTGGAGGCCACCACGGCCTCTCCGAAACGACCGAATTTCTTCACGTATTGAGCTTCCACGACTTCGTTGAAGCGAGCTTCGGGCACGCTGTTGTCTTCCAAGAAACCCGAGACACGGAAGAAGGCACCGAGGAACGCGTTGCCCTGCATCCGCAATTGAAGGTCGGGCCGACCCGTGGCCGCTCGGGCGATGTCGAAGCCCGGAAGCGTAAACAGGCGCAGGTTCTTGTCGTGAATTTCCTGCCGCATGTGCGGCGGGATGCGTTCCCAGGCGCGCTCGGGGGTCTCGTCGGACTCCCAAACAAAAGTTCCACCCTCGGCCATGCCGTCTAGAGGATTGGAGTGGGTGAAGGCTTTCGGGTCACAGCAGAGGACCACGTTGACGTGGCGCAGGTCGCAGTTGACTCGAATGCGTTCAGGGGCCACGACCAAGAAGTAAGCGGTGGGGGCACCCTTCTTCTCAGAACCGTACTTGGGGTTGGCGCTGACGTGCAGCACTTCGGTGGGTCGACCAAATTCGTCGGTCTCGCCGTGGCTCTGGGCCAAGTCGTCGCCGAAGGCGCCCACGATTTCCCCCAGGTTCTTGCCCGTCGTGATCATGCCCCAGCCACCGATGGAGTGCAGTCGCACGGCGATCGAGCGCTCCGGCAGGAGCGAGGGGGTGCGCTCAGAAATAATCTGCCGCGGGTGATCGACGCCCATCACGAAATAGCTCGTACCGTCGCTCGCCAGGGCACCGTCCTGACGCGCCGTCTTGCCAGTCGCAAACTCGTAGGCACCCAAGATGGCCTCGGGGCGGAAGTCCCGCGAGCCCAGGCCGTAGCAGCCACTGAATACCCGCGGGCATGCGTCGGCGGGCAAGGCCGGAAGGGCCTCTCCGGCAATCGTCAAGCTGCCCTCGGTCGCGCGCGACAGCGCTGAGCGCACATCGCGGGTCAAGGGGTTGTCTCCCGACAAGCACTCGTCGGTCCTTTCGAGAATGATGACCGACTTCATGCCGGACAGGGCTGCGACGATGGCCGCCTCGGGGAAGGGCCGCAAGACATTCAGGTGGATGGAGCCCACCAGTTCGCCTTCGGATCGCAGGAGGTCGACAGCCGCCTCAACGTTCTCCGCCGCCGACCCCAGAGAGAAGAACACGACCTCTGCATCCTCGCACTCGTACGACGACAGCATCCCATAGTGGCGCCCCGTCAGTTCGCCGAACTCGGCGTAAGCCTGCTCGAGGAAACCCAGAACGTACTCGGAGAACTTGTCTCGACGCGCAACCACCCCGTTCATGTAGTGCTCTTGGTTCTGGACCGGGCCCAGCATCATGGGGTTCTTGAGATCGATCATCTGAGGCACTCGACGACGCGTGGGGCCGAACAGCTCGACCTGGGCGGACGTCGGACAATCGATCGTGTCGTCCGGCGACCCAAGGTACTCGCGGATTAGCTCAGCCTCGTGCTTGAAGAAGGTGCGTTCGAGGTGCGAGGTGAGGAACCCGTCCTGACAGTTCATGCCGGGCCCCAGGGACAATTCGTTGACTCTGCGCAGGATCAGTGCTTGATCCGCGGCCTGCTGGGAGTCCTTGCCAAACAGGATCGTCCAGCCCGAATCCAAAGCGGCGTAGACGTCGTCGTGTCCGCAGTGCACGTTCAGAGCGTGCTTCGTCAGGGCGCGCGCGGCGACCTCAATGACCATTGTCGAGAGCTTGCCAGGGGCGTGGTAGTACTGCTCGAGCCCGTAGACGATGCCCTGCCCCGAAGTGAAGTTGACGACGCGCTTGCCCGTAACCGAACAGGCGATAGCGCCCCCCTGGGCCGCGTGCTCCCCTTCAGCCTCGATGGCGATGCGATGGCGACCGAAGACATTGAGCTTGCCCTCCGCTACGGAGAGCTGATACATCTCGCCCATCTCAGTGGAGGGCGTGATGGGGTAGAAGACGCCTGCATCCGAGAGGCGTGCCTCTGTGTGGTAGGCCACCAGCTGGTTGCCGTTGGTCGTGATTCGGATGCCGGGAAAACGCGGTTTTTCGCTCATTGCGCTTGTATAGAGGTAGCGGCGTTCCAGCCCGGTCATGGGGCAGGAGCGCAGGACGTCGATGCTTCCGTGGGCTTGCAGTGGCTGTGCTCGAGTGACAACCGGCTCTTGGGAGGAAGATTCTAGCAACGGACAGGATCGCATGTGACCACGGGGTCCTGCCCTGTTTTGGGTAGGGCCCCTGACGGGCCCGAAGGATGGACTGGAGGGCTCGAGCCATGTCCGACTCGGTACGAGCTGGCGCTCGATTCACCGCCCCCGTTCGACCCGGATGTGGCGAGCGAACGGCCTTCGGTCGGTACGCACTAATCCTCACGGCACGTAGCCATAGGCCCAATTCGTTCGTGCGCACTTGATGGGAGAGTGTGCCCCTCTGCGGTGGCTACTGCTGACGGTCAAAAACAAGACCGCCAGCGCGCACGCGCCACAGGGCCGAACATCCCTCGAATTCCCCCTTTTGGAGACTCTCCATGCGTCGTCTGCTTGCCTACTCGATTCTCGTTTCCCTACCCCTGACAGCATGTGGTGGGGGAGATGATCCGGCCCCGGCACCCGGAGGAGGGTCTGCGACACCCTCTGCGACTCCCGAAAATGGCGCACAAACCGGCGGCACCAGTACAGCCACCGTCAAGGACTGGGATCCGGCCGCTGGGACCATTGCTGTGACCGGCAGCGTCGTCTTTACAGGTGACACGCCCAAGCGCCGCAAGCTCGACATGGGCAGTGATCCCAAGTGCGAGGGGATGGGCGATGGGGGCCTCGACGAGTCTGCCATTGTCGGGCCCTCCGGCGAATTGGCCAACGTCTTCGTTTGGGTTCGCAAGGGCCTCGAAGGTTGGAAATTCGCCACACCCACCGAACCGGTGCACGTCGCCCAACAGGGGTGTACCTACACGCCCCACGTCCTCGGGGTTCAGGTTGGGCAACCGCTTGAGATTGGCAACGCCGACCCCGTGTCCCACAACGTGCACAGCTTCGGCAAGAAGAACCCCGGGTTCAATCAGACCCAAGCCCCCGGGTCAGCCGGTCTGACAAAGGTCTTCAATCGCTCTGAGGTGCTGCTGCCGCTCAAGTGCGACATTCACGGATGGATGAGCACCTTCGTTGGGGTGGTCGAGAACCCCTTCTTCGCCGTGTCTGCCGAAGACGGGTCCTTCGACCTGGGGCAACTGCCACCCGGCACGTACCAGATCTCCGCCCGGCACGAGATCTTTGGCTTGCAGAAGCAGGACATCACCATCACCGCTGATGGTGGTCCGCAGACCCTCTCGTTCTCGTTCTCAGAGGAGTAAGCCATCATGAGCGAGAGCAACTCGCCTCCCAGGAACCCGAGATTCGGGATCCTGTTCTTTGTATTTGGGATCGCTGTCGTCGGCACCTTTGCCCTCGGATGGCTACCTGACGTCAAGAGTGCCCACGGCCACGGAATCGACGGCGTGATCAGGTACCTCCTGGGTACGACGGGGGCTCTGTTCCTATTGGGCTGCATCGTCCTGGGCTTCTTCGTCATGAAGTACGGTCGAGGCGAGGCGCAGACCAGAGCCATCGTGAGCGGCAAGGCCCAGGCCTTATGGGCCGTCGTGCCCGTACTGATCATGTGCGCCATCTCGGAAGTTGGCGTGCTCGTCATGGCCTTGCCCGTCTTCGGCGAGGTCTACGGTGAGCCGCCGGCGGATGCCTACCACGTCGAAGTCGTGGGCAAGCAGTTCGAGTGGCTCGTGCGTTATCCCGGCCCTGACGGCGTGTTCGGCGAGGTGGACCACGAAAAGGTGCACGAGACTCGCAATCCATTGGGGCTCGTCAAGAGTGACCCGGCTGCCCTGGACGACATTGTCGTGCGCGGCAAAGTTCACATTCCCGTGGACCGCATGACGGTCGTGCATCTGCGCGCACTCGATGTGATTCACTCCTTCACCGTGCCCCTGTTCCGAGTCAAGCAGGACACCCTGCCTGGCTACGAGGCCTTCACGCAGTTCACAGCGACGGAGGCGGGCACCTTTGAGCTCGCCTGCGCGGAGCTGTGTGGCCTTGGTCACTACAGGATGCAGGGCAGCGTTATCGCCGAAAGCGAAGAAAGCCTCCAGAACTGGCTGAACGGGCAAGAACCATGGCTGTAGAAGAACACTCGGCTCCCACGAGCTTCGTCCAGAAATACATCTTCAGCCAGGATCACAAGGTGATCGGGCTGCAGTACATCTTCACCGCCTTGTTCATGGCCATTGTGGGAGGTGGCTTGGCGGTCATGATTCGCACTCAAATCACCTGGCCCGAGAAGGCCATGGTGACGCCCGAGGCCTACCTGAGCCTGGTCACCATGCACGGGACCATCATGGTCTTCTTTGTGGTGTCCCTGGCCCTCGTCAGCGGGTTCGGCAACTTTCTCATCCCGCTCATGATCGGGGCGCGGGACATGGCCTATCCGCTGCTGAACATGCTGTCCTACTGGACGATTGTTCCGGCGTGCTTGCTGGTCCTCGTCTCGTTTGTCGTGGAAGGTGGTGCTGCAGCTGCCGGTTGGACGGCCTACCCGCCCCTCTCGGCCTTGCCAGAAGCGGTTCCGGGCTCCGGGCTGGGGCAGACTCTATGGCTACTGGCCATGGCTCTGTTCATCGTCTCCTTCACCATGGGGGGCCTGAACTACATCGTCACGATCCTCAACTGCCGCGCCAAGGGCATGTCCCTGATGCGCATGCCGTTGACGATCTGGACCTACTTCATGTCCTCGATCCTCGGCGTCCTGTCGTTCCCGCCCCTGACCGCGGCTGCGATCATGCTGTTGCTCGATCGTCACGGGGGTACGAGCTTCTTCCTGCCGGATGGGCTGGTCTTCAACAACGAGGTGCTGGCTCACGAAGGCGGCACGCCCCTTCTGTTCCAGCATCTGTTCTGGTTCCTCGGGCATCCGGAGGTGTACGTCCTAGTGCTGCCGGGTATCGGCATCACCTTCGACCTGATCGCGACATTCGCGCGCCGGCCGGTGTTCGGCTACAAGACGTCGGTCTACGCCCTGGTCGTTGTGGGCTTCCTCAGCATGATTGTCTGGGGCCACCACATGTACGTCACGGGCATGAACCCGTACGTGGGAGAGTATTTCTCTGTTGCGACTGTGCTCATCACAGCGCCCTTTGCGGTGTTGGGAATGAATCTCGTGGCGAGCCTGTGGCGCAGCCGAATTCGCATGGAGGTGCCCATGTATTGGGCTCTCGGTACGGTGGCGGTGATCGGACTCGGTGGGTTTGGAGGTTTGTTCCTGGCAACCTCGATCTCTGACATCTACTTCCATGACAGTTTCTTCGTGGTGGGTCACTTCCACCTGATGATCGGCGTGGTCACGGTGCTCTCCATCTTTGCTGGGTTGTACCACTGGTTTCCCAAGATGTTCGGCCGCGTGATGAACGCGCGTTTGGGCAAGCTCCACTTTTGGCTCACCTACGTGCCCATGGTGACGTTGTTCTTCTTGATGCACCTGCAAGGCATGAGCGGGCTCTTGCGTCGCTACTACGACCACTCGATCTACGAGTTCCAGAAGCCGGGGCAAGAACTGGCGCTGGCCATCACGCTCTTGACCTACACGGCCTTTGCCGCGCAGGGCATCTTCTTTTGGAACTTCTTCAGGAGCATGTTCAGCGGTGAGAAGGTGGGGGAGAACCCCTGGAACGCGACCACCGTGGAGTGGACGACGCCTTCACCGGCCGGCCATGGCAATTGGCCGGGGGCTCTGCCGGTCATCGATCGTCACCCCTATGACTACGACCCAGCTGCCGCAGAAGACAAGGACTACAACCCTCAAGGAGTCGTCGCATGACTTCCAGTGCTGTTGAACTTCCTGCTCACGGGGCCGACTTGCGGCCGCGGGCGGGGGACATCATGTGTATCGTTCTGTTGGGGGTCGTGGCCATGCTCTTTGCAGGCTTCACCGCCGCCTACTTCATTCGGCGGCCGTCGCCGGACTGGGTGCCCATCGCCATCCCCTCGTGGAGTTGGTTGGGCACGGCAGCCTTGGTGGTGAGCAGTGCCCTGCTCGAGGGCGCTCGCCGTCGTCAGAACAGGAGCCTGCTGGGGGCCAGCATCCTGTTGGGTTTCGTGTTCCTGGGGAGTCAGGTTCTGTCTTGGAATGAGCTGTCCGCGGCAGGCGTGTACCTGCCGTCCACGCCCCACGGCTCCTTCTACTTCATGCTCACCGCCGTACACGGTGTGCACCTCCTCTGCGGTCTGCTGGCATTGATCTACACCGCCGTGCGTCGCGCAGAGATCCGCTGGGTTGCGGGCTACTGGCATTTCATGGGCCTGATCTGGCTCTACACCCTCCTTCTTCTCGCGAACTGACCATGGAGAATTCGATGACTCAAGGGGAAGCCAGTGCGCCGCTGGATATCGAGCCCTCTTCCTTCAACGTGAGCTGGCAGAAGACGATGATGTGGATGTTCATCATCACGGATGCGTTGCTTTTCTCCGGGTATCTGGCGAGCTACATGTTCACGCGCCTGGCGAGTGACGTGGGTTGGCCCGATCAGACCGAGGTCTTCAGCATGAACTTCATCACCGTGATGACCTTCACGCTCATTACCAGTTCGGCCACCATGGCCTGTGCCGTCAAGGCAGCTACGGATAAGGACCACAAGACGGCTAGGAAGTACCTGCTCCTGACGGCCTTGATTGGCCTGGCATTCCTGGGCATGCAGGCGATCGAATGGAGCCACTTCATCGGGGACGGAGCCCGCCTGGACGGCAACCCCTGGGGCGTCCCGGCCTTCTCGGCCTACTTCTTCATGATGACAGGCTTCCACGGAACGCACGTTCTGCTCGGTGTCGTCATCCTGCTGATTACGTACTTGCACACGACTCCGGCCCGTCTCGACGCCGGCAAGGTAGAGCTCGCTGGGCTCTACTGGCACTTCGTCGACCTGGTGTGGGTCTTCATCTTCGGTTGCTTCTACCTCCTCTAGGATCCTAGCTGTGTCCAACGCAACAACGACGTCCTACAAGTCCTACTGGATCGCCTGGTTCGTTCTGCTCATGATTACCCTGGCCATGGTCTCCATCGGCAACAAGCCGGTGCTGGCCTTGGGCATGACCGTCAAGGCGCTCGTCATCGCGCTCTTCTTCATGCATCTGGCGTTTGAGAAGAAGAGCCTCATCTACTCGGTGGGGATCGGCATTCTGGTCACCACTGCGGTGCTGGTCGTGCTCCTGGTCCCGGACGGGCGGGCGATGTGAGACGGCGCGCTCCCTACCTGCTCTGTGGCTTGGTGCTGCTGTTCCTGCTTGGAACGCCGGCCTTGGCCCAGAGCTGCTGACCCCGCCTGGGCGAAAGCCCTGAAACTGCGGGCGTGGCCCGTGGCATCCAACACGCAACCCTCGTGCTGCTTTTCGTTCCCTGGTTGCTGATCGGCGGAACGACCTACTGGTATTGGTCGCGCTTCGGCCGGGCCGTGCCCGATGCTGGCCCCGAGACTGGCGAGGCGGGCGAGGGCGTCGCTTCGCCTGAGTCCGACTCACAGGCCGGCTCTGCGGTCGCTACAGAGAGCCGACCCGGACCCGACTGATCGGTTCCGACCGATCAAGTACTGAGCAGGCCTTCGCGAATCGCCAGGCGAGCCAGTTCAGCGGCGGAATGCACGTTCAGCTTGCGCTGCAGGTTCTCCCGGTGCTTCTTGGCCGTCGAGAGGCTCATGCTCAGCTCGAAGGCCACTTGCTTGTTGCTCTTGCCGATGGCCAGGAGTTGGAAGACCTCGCGCTCTCTGGGGGTCAGACTTGCGATGCCCGTGCCGTCGCTATCGGTCCCTCGTCGTCCGCCACGCACCTGATTGAGCAGGGTCCCTGAGACTTTGGGCGAGACGTAGGCGTTGCCGCGGAACACGGAACGAATCGCCAAGCTCATCTCCTCAGGATCGGAGTCCTTGGACAGGTATCCATCCGCACCGGCCTTGATGGACTCGTCCACGAAGGTCTGACCCTCATGGTGACTGAGCATCACGATCTTAGTGCGGCGCGACAGTTTGCGGATCTGGGGGATGGCATCGATGCCAGACAGACCCGGCATGGTGATGTCCAGTAGAACCACGTCGGGGCGGGCCTCGCCGATCTCCTCAAGGGCCGCGCGCGGGTCTCCGCTATCGCCGATGATTTCGACTTCGGGCATGCCTTCCAGCAGGCTGCGAATCCCGGCGCGCAAGATGGCTTGATCGTCGAGAAGAAAGACGCTGATGCGTTGGTTTTCGGTGGTCATGCCGGAATTCTAGATCATCGAAAACAGCGCTTGGTGGCTGTGGAACTCGTTGGTCTCGATCTGCGCAGAAGTTCGTACACGACTCAGCACAAAGGCCTACAAAAAACGGCCCTCGTTAGCCCTTGCGTAGGGTCCCTTGTCCCTAGAGCACCCATCGAGGCGTGCTCAGTGCCCTAGACGTGAACGGGCAATTTCAGGCAAAAACAGGCGCCGCCGAGGGACTCACTCACCCTCGCTTCCACGTTTCCGCCGTGCTCTTCCGCGATCTTCTGGACCAGTGCCAGGCCCAAACCTGTGCCCTCTTCCTTGGTTGTCACAAAGGGGCGGAACAGGGTGGGTAGCAGGGACTGTGGAATTCCAGGTCCGTCGTCCTGCACCTTGATTTCTACCCAGGCCGTGCCTGCCGGAGCGGCCGTGATGGAGACCGTTCCCCCCTCGCCGACGGCTTGCAGTGCGTTGCCGATCAAGTTGGACAGAGCCTCTTCCACCAGGCCCTTGTCTACGCGCAAGGGTGGGCACGCGGAATCCACTGACACTTCGATCTCCACACCCCGCCCTTCTGCTTCGTCGCGCAGAGAATCTACAGGCCCGAGAACTATGGGCAGTACATCCTCGCTGGACAGGTCGATATCCAATGGCTTGGCGAATGAAAGCGTACGTCGCATGGTGCGCTCCAAGCGCTGCATGCGAGTGACCAGGTCTTCGAGCACGGAACGCTCATCTGCTCCCAGCTTGTTGACCATGGAACGTAGGGCCAGGTTGATGGAAGTGATCGGGTTCTTGATCTCGTGGGCGAGCAGGGAACTCGACTCACCGATGGCTGCCAGCGCTTTCAGAATCTGATTCTCCCGCGTCTGAGCTCTCTTGAGTTCGGTGATATCTCGCCCCTCAGGCAGCAACAGGATCACATCTCCTTCATCGTTCAGGATGGGCTTGAGAGAGAAGTCCACCACGTGCTTGCGACCGTGGGGGTCGATGTGCGTCGTCTCCTCACGAATAAACTCGCCCCGTGCCGAGCGCCGAATCCACTCCCGCAGGCGCGACTGCAGGCTCGAGTCATGGCTCCACCAGGGCGTTTCCCAGAAGGGCCGGCCCAACAAGTCACTTCGATCGGAGCGTGTCCTTTCCACGGCCGTGCGGTTCACTTCCAAGACCCGGCCAGCTGGGTCGAGCAGGCCCACCAGCTGGAATTCCTGGTCGAAGATGGCCCGCAGGCGGTTTTCGCGGTCCTTGAGGGCATCCTCTGCCTGCCGGCGGGCCGTCGAGTCGCGCATGGTGCCGCAGATGAGCGGCTCGGTCTGCCCCGGGATGTCGATGCGCGAGACGGACAGTTCGACCCAAAACCGAGCTCCGGACCTGCGCACTGCCTGGAACTCGCGGGTCGTATTCAAGATCCATGTCTCGCCGGTCTCGCGGTAGCGCTCCAGGTAGCCGTCGTGCCCGGAACGGTAGGGCTCGGGCATGATGACCTTGACGTTCTGGCCCACGAGTTCCTCGGGCGTGTAGCCAAAGAAGGTCAGAACGGAATCGCTTGCGAACTGAATCGTGCCCCGCAAGTCGATGGTCAGCACCGCATCGAGGATGCCCGCCACCAAAGAGACGAGTCGCACCTCGCGCTTGGTGGCTTGACGCTCGGCTTCTCGCAGGGCGGTGATGTCCCGCGCGCAGGCCACGAAGTCCACGCCACTCTCCTGGGCCTCGACCTGAATGAGCCGCCAAAGGGCATTGCGAGTCGAACCGTCGCTGTGTTGCAGGTGGCTCTCGAATACCAGCGTCTCTTCAAGGCCTCCTTCAATCCAACCGTCGAGAGTCTTGTGGCAGCGACCTCGTTCATCGGGGACGACGATGTCGAGCAGATGCTTGCCGCGGATCTGCGATCCGGCCAGACCGAATACTCGCTTGGCCGCCGCATTGGCGTGCACGATGGCTCCCTGCAGGTCGACGGCCACGAGTAGGTCCCTGGTCGCTCCCAAGAGCTGCTCTTGGATCGACAGGCTTGGAGCGTCGTCGTCGTGAATTCCTGAGGGATCGGGAGGGGGAATAGCCGGGGTCTCCATGGGGGTGACAGGGCGAACTCCAGCGTACCAATCTACCTAGGCCACGAGCACCCTCGCGCCTCCAAGAGTCCGCGACAAAACGTGCGCGTAGGCCCTGCACTTGTGGTCACGCAGGCGAGACAACAGCTCGATTGTCCCGTGTTGGCTACGCACTTGGGCGAGCGCACCGGTCGCGCGGGATTCATTACGCTACGGCTGTGTCTGTAATTCCCCTCATGATTCTGGCTCTCGCGGCGCCCCAGGACCCTCCTTGGTCGCGCCCACCGCTGAACTACGGGACGCGCCCGACACAAGACCGCGTGGCCCAGTTGTCCACGCGCATGCAAGCGGGGGACGTGCGTCTCCACCGCGGGAAGCAGGGATCGTATCTCGTCAGTCTGCTCGAGGCTCTGGACGTTCCCGCGGCCTCTCAGACAGCCGTCTTCTCACGCACAAGTTTTCAAGCAAACCTCATCACCGCCACCCACCCCCGGGCGTTGTATTTCTCTGATGAGGTCTACGTGGGTTTCGTGCCCAACAGTGTCGTCATGGAACTGACGGCCGTGGACCCGCTGGAGGGCTTGGTGTTCTACACCATGAGGCAAGGGCCGGATGGTCCGTTCCTGCAGCGGGAAGTTGACAGCTGCCTGCAGTGCCACGCGCCCACAGCCTACGGGCGCATGCCTGCCAACTTGCTGCGTTCGGTGCACGCTCAAGATGATGGCCTGCCACTGCTGCGAGCTGGCTCGCATAGCGTGACCCACGCAACGCCCTATGAGCAGCGCTGGGGCGGTTGGTATGTAACGGGCGAGACTGGAGACATGCCGCACCTCGGAAACAGGCGACTAGGAGAGAAGGAGCGCCTGGAGCCCGAGCCCACCCAGGCCGATTCTCTTGTCGGTCTGTGTGACGTCGATCCGTATCCCGTTCCGACCAGCGATGTGGTCGCCTTGCTCGTCCTCGAGCATCAGGCACATATGCACACGGTTTTGTGCTGGGCGGGTTATGAAGCCCGTCGGGCCCTGCACTTCAAACGCTCGCTCAACCAGGATCTGGGTCTTCCCGAGGAGACCCACGTCCGCTCCACGGACCTACGCCTCAAGGGCGCCGCCGAAAAGGTCGTCGACGCCCTATTGTTCATCGGCGAACCCCGCTTGCCCAACTCCGTGGGGCACGCTTCGACTTTTGTCGCTCCCTTCATGGAACGCGCACGACGGACGTCGGATGGCCGCAGTTTGAGAGATCTGGATCTCGAGCAGAGGCTGTTTCGATATCCGCTGAGCTACCTGATTCACTCTGAGCTCTTTCGGTCCCTGCCCCAACCTCTCTTGGATCAGATCTGGCTACGGCTGTGGCTGATCCTCAATGGTGTCCTCGACGGCCCCGACGACCCACAGATTTCGTCCGTCGATCGGGAAGCGATACTCGAGGTGCTGGCCGGCACGTTCGAAGGGACCTTGCCGAGCTACTGGTAGGCCCTACGCCATCTGACCGGCATCGGCGATCAACGTAGCTCCGGTCACGACGGAAGCGGAATCGGAGAGCAAGTACAGGATGGATTCGGCGATCTCTTCGGGGCGTGCGATGCGACCGAGGCAAGCGCTCTGCGCCGCACTGTCGACCAGCGCTTCGCCTGCCGCACGTGCCATAGGCGTGTCCACCATGCCCGGTGCAATGCAGTTCACCCGCACTCCCTTGGGACCCAGCTCGCGTGCGGCTACACGCATCAGGTTGATGAGCGCAGCCTTGGACGCGCCATAGGCCGCCTGCCCGAACTTGCCGCGCAGCCCGTTGATCGAGGCGACGGCCACAACCTGGCCGTGACCCGCTGCGCGGAGCACAGGAGCTGCAGTCTTGAGCGCCCGGAAGGCAGAACTGACATTCACGCTGAGCACCGCTTCCCAGGTGTCCTCTTCCAGGTTCCAAAGGGTGCGGTCCCCGGTGATACCCGCGACCAGCACGAGGTGGTCCAGGCGGCCTGCCTCGCCCGCGATCTTGGCGATCAGATCCTGCAGGACGCTGCCGTCCCGTAGGTCCAACGCGTGGTGGGTGTAATCGGGTCCCAGGCCCGGTCCCTGGTCACTGCGGTCGAGACCGTGCACGTGAGCCCCCGCCCGCGTCAAAGCCTGTGCCGTCGCCAGTCCAATGCCTGAGGCGCTACCCGTGACCACGGCCACCTCACCCTGAAAGTCCCAGGACGCGCGACCCATTCTAGGAGACCGCCCCCTGGACCTTGGAGGCCAGCTTGTTGTGGCGCCAAGCACCCCAGATCGCCGCGCCGATGGCCCCCGCGTAGACCGAATCGGGGTGTGTGTGCAACTCGAGTTTGCTGCCCCGTTCCTGGGCTAGCTCGTCGAGGGCCGCCACCAATCCGATGTCGGCTGCCAGCCCCCCGGTTAGATGCACGACACCTTCGACTTTGGCTCCACGCAGCAGTTTGAGCAGACGGTCGGCCATGGACAGATGAATCCCCTTGAGGATGTCGGGTACCGCAATCCCCCGACTGACCATGTTGATCACGTCGGTCTCCGCCAACACCGCGCAAATGCTGGAACAGGTTTCGGGGTCAGTGGCTTCCATGGACAGCTTGCCCACCTCTTCGCGCGTGACGCCCAAGTAGCGAGCAATGTTGGTCAGGAACTGTCCCGAGCCCGATGCGCACTGACTCGTCATGCGATAGCCCAGGACCTTGCCACGCTCATCCATGCGAATGACCCTGCCGTGCAACGCACCGATGTCGAGCGCGGCTCGGGCATCGGGGTTCAAGAAGAGCGCGCCGCGAGCATGGGTCGTCATGGTGTAAAAGTGCCCAGTACGGAAAACAACCTCGTCTGCATCACCGGTCGTGGCGATGTAGTCCATGTCGTCTTGCAGCAGGCCCGCCTGCCCAAGGGCCCGCTGCATGCTCGACTGGATGACCTCGTTCAGGTCATTGCCGTGCAGGCGCACGACGGCCTTGCCCAGGATCTCATGGCCGTCCGGCGTGTCCTTCAGGATCACGGTCTTGGCGGCACTGGAGCCCACGTCGATTCCGGCTGCGAGGGTCATACCGTCACCTCCTCGGTCGTTTGCATGAGTTGCGGAGTCTTGAGACCGTGGTCCTCGCGCCAAGCAAAGAGGGCCCCGCCCAGGGCACCCGTGTAGATGGATCCCGGCGAGATGTTGATCTCATCGATGTCATAGTTCTCTTTGACGAGCGTGCGCAGTACATCTACCGCGGCCGTGTTGTTGGCCACCCCGCCCGTGAAGGTGAACTCCTTGAAAACACCGCCCGAGCGTGCGAGCAGCCCCGTGGCGCGTAGCACGATCGCGCGGTGCAGCCCGGCCAGAATGTCCTCGTGGCTCTGACCCATGGCGAGTCGGTCGCGCAGCTCCGCGCCCGCGAAGACCGTGCAGGTCGAGTTGATCTGCACCGGCCGGTCGGATTTCAAGGCCAGTGGGCCTAGCTCGTGCAGGCCCAGATTCATCTCATCGGCGATGTACCCGAGGTAGCGCCCACATCCTGCAGCGCAGCGGTCGTTCATCTGAAACGAGGTGACGACCCCGTGCTCGTCCACTTGGATAGCCTTGGTGTCCTGTCCGCCGATGTCGAGCACCGTACGCGTCCCAGGGAAGCTGGCATGGGCACCCAGTCCATGGCACAGGATCTCCGAGCGGATGGCCTCCTCCGGGAAGGGCAGGCGAGCCCGACCGTAGCCTGTGCCCACGGCACCGGTCTCCTCGAACTCGACCGCGCAGACTTCTTGAATGGCCTTGCGCAGGAGCTGTTCCTCAGCCGGCGTCGTCTCGACTCCCACCAGAGCGCGCTCCAGGGCAGCGGAGAGCACGCGTTCGGTGGAACCCAGGTTTTGCAGGGCTTCCACCAGCAGGATGGCCTTGTCGAAGAGTCCGTTGTAGACGTCGACATTGGCTGCGTCCACGTTGGGCAGGGAGCGAGCGCATTCGATCCAGTCCGACCCTGCCACATCTCGAAAGAACTCAGAGCGCGGTTGCATGCCCTGCGTGTGGCGGTCGAGGGCCAGCGCGCGCATGCCGGCTTCGATCGTGCCGAGAGCGCCCCCCTGGGTGCACCCCAGTCCCGGTCCTTCCTCGCGCGCGATGCGCATCAGCGCGTCCAGGTGGTCCAGGTGCTGCTCCAAGCGCGTGGCTCGAATCAACTCGTCCAAGATGCCGGTAGTGGACCCGGTGAAGGCGCCATCTTGACGCAGGCGCTGGGCGAAGAGGCCTCGCCGGGCATCCAGGTAGGCTTCTCTGCGGGCCACTTCGCAGGCGGCGTCGTAGTTGGACCGTGAGTTGGTGATCCCACGTCCAAGGACGGCCCCTTGCTCGTCGAGCACGACGGCCTTGGTCGTCGTAGATCCCAGGTCGATTCCAATCCAAGTCTTCATGAGGGCGTGACTCTTTGTGGAGCCCGGTCCGGGCTGGCCTCGCCGGTCTCAGCAGCTCTGCGTTGATCGAGCATCTGGAAATAGGACTCGATACGGTTCTTCACGTTGGAGGCCGAGAAATATCGAGGGTCCACGAGATCTGTCTCGATGAAGGCGCCCGGTTTTCCACAGCGTTCCTCCACTTCGCGCAGCATGACGAGCTGCCCGGCGGAGAAGGAGTTGCAGCTCTTGACTGAGTTGATCAGGAAACCGTCGGCTTCGTAGTCGTTCACGTAGTCGGCGATCATGTCCACCCGGGCGGGCAGCGAGAGGTTCGTGTAGCAACCCAGGCAATACTCGGCCAGAGTCTCCAACGGCCGCGAAGGGTCGTGGCGGAAGCCGCGATCGTAGAGGCCACCGACCTTCGTGTAGGTGCTGGCCACGACTACTGCGCCCTGCTCGTGGAACATGCTCCAGAACTGGTGGAAGTGCGTCCAATTGGGTGGACCCTCCACCACTAGGCGGAAGCGCTCTTCGGACATCTCACCGGCGGGTGTGATGGGGCCCAGCCCGCGACGGACACGCTCCTCGGTCTCGCGACGCAGTTGGGCGTAGTACTCCACGGCCTCCAGTGTTCCCCGGAAGGCCGTGAACAGGGGGCCGATGTAATAGACGCCACCGAAGTAGGAATCGATGGGGGAGGGCCGGTGCTTGGCCGACTCGAGCACGGCCACCAGGTCGTCCTCTGCCCTGGCAGAGTGGCCCAGAAGTTCACGCACCCGATCCTCGTCGTACTTGCGGCCCGTGATCTCTTCCAACTTGGGAATGACCTCGGTCTGGATCTGCTCCACCACGTACTCGACCATTCCAGGTTCGATTTCCCCCTGGGATTGGTAGGGCACGTGCAACATGGCGACCGGACAGTCGTAGCGTTCACGCAGAAGCTCAAACCACTTGAGGAAGGTGAAGCAACCGGTGTAGGAAAGCAGCAGCAGATCGGGCTCGGGGAGAAGTTCACCCGTCGGGCCGACGTTGCCTTCCAGCAGCATCCCGATGTCGCACTTGACGTAGGTGCACACGTCTTCTGAGTGTCCCTGGCGTTCGGCTTCGGCAATGTACTCGCCCGAGCGTTTGCGCATGCCCGATTGCAGAGCATTGATCTCCGGCAGCACGGGCAATACATCGAAGGCCAAGAGCAACTCGGTCAGGTTCCCAGGGACGAAGGTGTAGACAACTTTCTTACCCGTTTCCTTGGCCTGCGCCAGGCGCTTGTAGTGACCTTCAGTCATGGCCTTCTGGCGCAACATCGACGGCTCGCGCAAGGTTCCCGGCTCTTGTTTCTGTTCCGCGCTCATTCGTCACCCCACAATTTGATGGAATCGGCAAAGGTGCCCGTCTGCTCTCGGATGGGCTGCATCTGTCCGGTGTTTTCGGCGTACTGAAAAGATGTCGAATTGATGCCCGCTGCTTCGCAGGCATCGACCAGCATGGGTCGGTCGAGCAATGCGGGGTCGCAGAAGCTCGGCGCTGCGAACACCACACCGTCAGCCTCGCATTCCTGAACGGTCTTCACAAAACCAGCACCCTTGCAGGTGCCGTCGGGTACGAATCGGCTGGCAGATTCGGAGATGTCCAGGCACCAGGCCTCGGCCAGGGCGTCGATGGGGTCGTCGCCGCCCTCCAGATCCGTGGGGAGCCAGCGCAGGATCTGCATGGCGTCGTCATCCACGATTGCACACCCCGAGCGCTCGATCGTGCGCAGCATTCCAAGCGGCGGCTGCTCGCAGAACACCCCACACAGGCTCACGCGCGCGTGGTCTTGACTCTTGCGTCCGGCTTGCTTGGCCGCGGCCAGGTAGTCGCGCACCAACTGGGTGTGCTCCTCAACAGGCAGTAGCATGGCAGCCCTCTGCACCAAGTAGGCTTCGCTGCCGGGTACGGTCCAGGGTTCTACGCGGCGCAATGCATTGAGCTCCCGGATCGCCGCTCGGTTCTGCCCGTAGAGGCGAATCGAAGCGGAAACATCGCACTCCTCGGGCTTGCGACCTGTGAGCTCGCACAGATCCCTGAAGAGGTCAGAAATGACCTGTCGGAAGAAGGCCTGACCGACCCGCGGGTCGGTGGTCTGGGGTACGTCCAGGTAGCGAGTGAACTTCTCCGGGAACATGATCTGCCAGATGCCCGACAGGTTGCGGATCACGTCGCACGTGGAGGGAAACACCATGCCGTCCAGGGACTTCAGGCGACCCGACGCGCCCAATTCCACCACCGATCGCGGCAGGTGGCAGATGTAGGACTGGAAGCAGGCGTCTCCCCGCACGATTTCCAGTTGCTCGCCAGCTCCCAGGATGCCCACCGGCAGGACCCCGGCGGCGTGGAAGATCTCACGCGGGACATATGCGGGTAAGTAACCCACCGCTGCACCCTTGGGGTTCTTGCGCTTCCACTCGGAAAGGACCTCGAAGTCGTAGTCGAGATAGAGGGCCTCGCAGTGGGCCAGTAGGTCGTCGAGAGGCGCGTGGCCGCTGGCCAGTTGTCCTCGAGCGGGTGCGGCCAGGGCCTGCGGGCCCGAGCATCCGCCGCAGGGGCTCGTGGCCGAAGTTCCGTTGTTGGGCTTGTTGTCGTGCGGACTCATGCGTCTCTCCAAATCGGTCGTCGGCGTTCGAGGAAGGCGGCGATGCCCTCTTGGGCATCTGCCGTCTGTTGTAGTGGGCCGAGGTACATGTCTTCGAGTTCCCGCAAGCTGGCCAGTGCTGCAGTGCGCCACGTGTGGCGCGCGGCGCAGATCGCATGGCGCAGGCCCGAGGCGCTTTTTGGCGTCAGGTGCGTCTCGCACCAGGTGATGGCGGCCTGGGTAGGATTGCTGTCCAAGGCCTGAATGAGCCCGCATCCCAGAGCTTCCTCGCCACTCAACGTGCGCCCTGTCACGAGCAGGTCGGCGGCCTGAGCGGGACCAACCTTGTGGGGCAGCAGAGCGGACGCCAATGGAGCAAAGACCCCCAGGCTGATTTCCGGCTGAGCCAGGCAGGCGTCGGGCGTGGCGATCAAGCGGTCGGCTAGCAAGGCGATTTCCAAGCCTCCTCCCAGGCAGCGGCCTTGAATGGCCGCAATCAGGAAGAGATTTGTGTTGAGCACCTCGCGCGCAAGCTCATGTAGGGCAGGCAGCATCTGCTCAACCTGGCCAGGACCGTGCTCGGCAACGCTTGCCCCAAAGGAGAAGTCCTTGCCCTTTGCGTCCAGAACGACGGCGCATACGGTTGCCTGTTCCGCGAGATCCTGGAAGGCACTTCGCAGGGATCCAATACAGGCCATGTCGATGATGTTGCCCTTGCCCTGATCCAGGGTGACCTGGGCCACGCGACCCGCACAGTGGTATTGCACCTGGACGCCCTGGGCCGGTTCGGATTGCGCTTGCGGGGGGGAGCTCACTGACCGCCTCCATCTGCGCCTTCACCCTCGACGAGGGAGTCGATGAACTCAGGGGTCCAACGTTCCCCTGCGGCCAGACGTTGGCGCATGCGGACAAAGTCCACTTCGCGCCGGCCCCGGCCGCCCTCATCAAACGCTCGGAATCCCGCGGCCGCCTCGGTCATCATGTTGAGACCCAGCCAGGAGCGGTTGGATTCTCGATTGCGATCCCAGTGCTGCAGCTTGTGCTTGCGCATGGACTCAATGGTCTTGCGCGTGCAGTTCGGGAAGGTCTCGAGCAACTTGGCCGCCAGTCGTTCGACAGCTTCATCGAGCGGAGTGAGGTCAATTTCACCGCTGGCCAAGCATTCCTTGCCCTCCTGGCGCGCTTCGCCAACTTTGGGTTCGCCGTGAACAACGCGGCCAGCTGAATCCAGCCAGGTGTCCGTGACGACCAGTGGGTTGGGGATAAACTGGCCATTGACTTTCAACACGGGCACGCATTCGGTGATCAGGCCAAAGCGCTGGGCCTGGTGTGCGCTCCAGGATTCACACAGGGTGGCGGAGACCATGCCCCGTTCCATGCCCACAAACAGGGGCAGGAAGTCGGTGGAACCGCCATCGGGGGCCGACCCATGTCGCGGTCCAGCCTGCCCGTAGAGGGCCAAGTCGCTGGACACGGTGAAGTCACAGGCCATTCCGATTTCCTGTCCGCCTGCGACGCGCATCCCGTTGACCCGGCAAATGACCGGCTTGTCGCAGTGCAAGATGGCGGTGACCATGTCGTTGAACAGGCGCATGTAGGCCAGGTATTCGTCCGGAGCACCCGCGTAATGTTCGGCATACTCGGCCGTGTTGCCGCCCGTACAGAAGGCCTTCGTGCCGGTGCCCGTGAACACGACCGCCACCACATCCGGTTGGTTCGAAGCGTGCCTGAATGCCAAAATCACCCGCTTGGCCATCTCGGTTGTGTAGGAGTTGAACTGCTCGGGATTGTTCAGCGTGATCCAGGCCACATAGAGGTCCTGCGCCACGTTGCCCGAGCGGTCCCTAGCGGGTTTGTGTTCGTACAGGACCCCCTCGTACGAGTCGTCCCAGGGGACGAGGTCGTGGTTCTTATGCGGACAGTCGGCGACTTGTGTGGTCATAGCGAGGGTCTGGGTGGTGGAAAGCGTTGGGCGACGATCAGCCGCAGTGGGATTCGGGGATCAGGACGGCCCGCTTGCTCAATTCGTGAGCCTGCAGGCGTTCAAGCACCTGCTGAACTTCCGCGAGGGGGTGGCGTTCAATGAATGGCTCGACCTTCACAGCTCCGCTCAGGACCGTGTCCAGTGCGGCTGGATAGAACTCGGGCAGGCAGCCCCAGTTCCCAGCGGCCTTGGCGTCAAAGGCCATCAGGTTGGAGAGGCGAAGTTCGATCTTGTCGAGGGTGTAGCCCACCACGGAGAGGTAGGCGGCTGGGCCCAACAGCCCGTAAGCCAGCTCCTGTCCGGCTCGCGTGCCTGAGCACTCGAAGATCTTCCAGCCGAACGCTCGATGGCCGTGCTCGCTGGCAATCGAGCGCACCTCAGAGCGCAGCTTGCGCGGCACCTGCTTGCTGGGATCGAAACCGTTGGCGACTCCGAAGTCTTTCATCTGCTCGAGGCGTTCGGTGTTGGGGTCAAAACCGATCACTCGTGCCCCGCGGGCGGCCGCAATCTGGGCCGCGAATCCACCCACTCCTCCAAGTCCCACAACACACACCAGGTCACCTGCGCTCACGCGCGCTCGCTCGAGCGCTTGGTAGGGCGTTGTCACGGCATCCGCGACCACCGACAAGGCCGCGAGGTCGACATCGGATTCTCCCAGCAGGGCGTCGGGCTGGGCTGGGTCAAAACCTGGCACGGGGCAGAGTCCCTTGGACGGCACGACTACGTGGCTAGCGAAACCGCCGTGGCAGTCGTTGCCAGGCATGATCTGCGCCTTGCACACGGTTCCGTAGCCGGAGTTGCAGGCATCGCAATGTCCGCAGGGCATGACTGCAGGCACGACCACTGCTTGACCGCACGTGCATTCGGAGGCGGACCCGGCCTTTACCACGACCCCGCTGATTTCGTGCCCCAGTGCCAGGGGCAAGGCGTGCCGGGTTCGGACTCCGCCATACAAGAACCCCAAGTCGGTGTGGCAGACTCCACAGCCGGCAACCCGGATCAGCACTTCGCTGGGACCCGGATCTTCAAGGTCGAACTCTGTTTGCTCTAGGGGGCGCTCCGGCGCCGTCATGATCCAGCGATAGGCGGTGACAAGGGTCGAGTCAGTCATGGGGTGTCGGTCCGCAAGAGAGGCGGGGGCCTGTGGGGACTCATGATTGGGCATGGGGGGCCATGGGCCTATACGGTCTGAGCAGAATGGTGCCCCCTGCTAACTGAGTAGCGATATATATTGCCCAGTCGGATGGCCGTTGAGGCCCTCCAAAGTCCTTCTGGCCAAGGCGAGAGCGGAGGCGGGTCCCGGGCCACTCGCCGGCAGGAATTGTGGTAGCTGCCGTTCGGGCCCCGCCCGCGCGTTTGGTAGGGGTAGGGCATGGCTTCTCCCCGGCGTCTCCTCATCGTCCTAGGACAAGGGCGCACGCAGGGCTTGGCTCACCACTTGCTAGGAGTGGTGATGGATGCCCTAGCCGGTCTGGCCGTTGAGACTCGGCTCCATGATCTGCTCGCCGATGGATTCGACCCGGTTCTGCGGCTGCGCGTGGACCAACCAAGCGCCGAGGCACTGGACCCCAAGGCCGATCCGCTTGTGGCGGGCTACCAAGCCGATGTTCGGTGGGCGTCTCACATGGTGATCATCCACCCCGTTTGGTGGTTCGCACCTCCGGCCATACTGAAGGGCTGGGTGGACCGAGTGCTCGCCGGAGGAGTGGCTCTGGATCACGGGACGGAGCCACCGCGGGGTCTGCTGGGTGGACGGCGGGCGCTTGTCTTGCAGACCTTCAAGGCGTCCAGCTCAGTCGATCGCTGGGTCATGGGGGGGATCAGCGGCAAGTTCTGGAAGCGGGCTGTCTTTCCCTCGGTGGGAATTCAGAGCTCGACCGTGCTCAATTTGCACGCCGCCCAGAAACCCTGGGGTGCACGGCTCGAGACCTTTGAGCGGCGCGTACGTAAAGAGTTGACGCACCTGGTCGCCAGCACAAATTGAGTGCTGAGCACAGGTGCGCCAATCTCTCAAGCACTCACAGGATTGGATTGGGGCAGAGGATGGAAGCGCGCACCAAAGTGGCGCAGAACCGGCGGTTCGGAATGGATCCCAACTCCGCCGATCTGCTCTCTGCGCTGCCACACTCGGTCGATGATCTCAATCACGTAGTCCATGTGTGACTGGGTGTAGGTTCGGCGCGGGATCGCCAGGCGCACGAGTTCCTGGGCGGCGGGTATCTCCTCGCCCGTTTCGGAATTGACCTGCGCCAGCATGACGCTTCCGATTTCACACGAGCGGATGCCGCCTTCCACGTACAACTCGATGGCCAAGGCCTGACCTGGGTACTGTGCCGCCTGGACGTGGGGCAAGAACCGTGCGGCGTCCAGGAAAACGGCGTGGCCTCCGTAGGGACGCACCACCGGGATGCCTCGCGCGTCCAGTCGCTCACACACGTACCGAATGCTTGAGATGCGATAGCCGAGGTAGTCCTCATCGATGACCTCATGCAGGCCCTGGGCCACAGCGTCCAAGTCGCGGCCGGCCAACCCCCCGTAGGTGGGAAAGCCCTCAGTGACCACCATCACGCGACGCGCGGATTCAGCCAGCTCAGCGTCGCGCAGGGCGAGGAAGCCACCGATGTTGGCCAACCCGTCCTTCTTGGCGCTCATCGTGCAGCCGTCTGCGAGGCTGAACGCATGCTTGACCAGATCGGCTACAGAAAGGCCTGCAACATCCGGGTCGCGTAGGTGCTGCAACCAGGCGTTTTCTGCGAACCGACAGGCATCGATGTAGAGGGGTACTGCATACGCATCGCACAACGCGCGCACGCCGCGCAGATTGTCGAGGCTCGCTGGCTGCCCACCCCCGGCGTTGTTGGTGAGGGTCATCATCACCAGGGGCACATGTTGGCGGTCATCCGCCAGGACAACCTCCAGAGCGTTCAGGTCCATATTGCCCTTGAAGGGCTCATTGGAACGGGTGTCCGCCAACGCGTCGCAAGGCAGGTCGAGGGCGATGGCTCCCATGGCCTCCACATTGGCGCGCGTGGTGTCGAAATGAGTGTTGTTGGGGACCACGTCTCCGGCCTGCACCAGAATCTTGAACAGCAGGCTCTCGGCCGCGCGCCCCTGGTGGGTGGGGACCACATGGGGCAGGCCCAGGATGTCCTGCACCGCCTGCTCGAATCGCTGGTAGCTCTTGGCTCCCGCATAGGATTCGTCCCCGCGCATCAGCGCGGCCCACTGTTCACTACTCATGGCTCCTGTCCCGCTGTCGGTCAACAGATCGATGAGCACCGCATCAGCTGGAAGCAGGAATAGGTTGCCGTGGCATTGTTCCAGGAACTCGATGCGTTCGGGCCGCGTGCGGGCCTGAATGGGATCCACGCTCTTGATCCTGAATGGCTCAATGATCGGGAGCTTGGAATTCGTCACCGCTTGGGCGTGCTGGCATGCAACATCTGTCCAGCTAGGAGAGTCTGAGTTGATGGTCGTGTCCGACATGGGATTCGCATCCGGGCGCGGAGCCGGGTCAGCCCCGCAAGACGCGGGGAAAGAGGACGTTGTTCTCCAGGTGGATGTGTTGCATCAACGCTTGTTGCAACTCATCGAGTCCCAGGTACAGAGCCTGCCAAGTGCCGCAGGCTTCGGGAGGCGCGTTGAAGTCGTGGGCGAGTTCGCGCATCCGCGCGAGGTTTCGCCCGTGGTCGTGGTGCTCGTGCTCCATGACCTGGATGGGCATGGCAGCCATGGCTCCGTGACCAGCGCGGATCATGGGGAACAGGATTTCCTCTTCCTTCAACATGTGCTGCTCCAATTCACCCTGCATGTACTCGAGGTGATCGCCGAGCCCAGTGGGGCAGCTGGGCTTTTCCGCGTGGACCGACTCGACCTTGCGCGCCATGGCGAGCAGTCGCGGAACCTCGGCCCGGTGGGCCGCGTGGAAGTTCTCGAGAATGTGATCGACGAGCTGGTCGATCGGCATCTCGTCCGCCTGCACAAAGGCCTGTTCGGTGGCCTGCTGCTCCACCTCGATCTCGGAGGCGATTGCCGGCGCCTGCAGTCCCGCCGCGACGCAGGCATCCTGCAAGCTGGTTTGCCCGCCACAGCAAAAATCGAGTCCGTGGCGGTGAAAGACACGCGAGGCTCCAGCGTGGGAGACGGCGAGGTCGGCCAGGGAGTGTTGGGGCGTGATGGCTTGCATGGCGGTGGCTCCGGCGGCAGGGCCGCTGTTGGTTGTTGGGGGATGGCGAGTCGGCAGAGCTAATGCACATCCCGTGCCAAGCCCGGCAAGGGGGCCCATGGGCATAAAGTTGTTCAAAGGACACTTCACGTTTGATGTGAAATAGACAACGATAGTGACGATATGACAACACCTGATCTGGTTGACCTCCTGCCGCTCGTTCGTGACATGACGGCCCTGCTCACCGGGGAGGACCGCATGCGGCGCCTGGTTGCTTCCGTGCGGCGGGCCCTGGGCTGCGATGCGGTGGCGCTCCTGCAGCTGGAGGGGAATACCTTGGTGCCTGTAGCCTGCTCTGGCCTGGAGCAGGACGCCTACGGCCGCCGCTTCGAACGCAGTCTGCATCCGCGCTTGGACATCATCTGTTCCAGCGAGGCACCCACGCGCTTTCCCGCAGACAGCGCCCTGCCCGATCCCTACGACGGGCTGGTCACTGCGGCGCCCGGAGACCTGAGCGGCAATATCCACGCCTGCCTCGGTTGCCCCCTGCGCGTGGAAGGGGAGTTGGTGGGAGTGCTCACGGCGGACGCGCTACAGCCTGGCCACTTTGACGGCATCAGCGACCCCTTTCTGAATCACATGGCGGCCCTGGCCGCCGCCGCTTTCCGCAACCACTCGCTGATCGAGACCCTGCAGCGCAAGGCCGATCACCAGGGCTTGGTGGCGCGCGACCTCGTGCAGGACGCCATGTCCCGTCGCGGTGGCAATCTGATCGGGAATAGCGATCTGCTCTCCCGCTTGCGGGAAGAAATCGAGCTCGTAGCCCACTCCGAATTGCCCGTACTCGTGACCGGCGAAACGGGCGTGGGCAAGGAACTCGTCGTGCGCATGCTGCACGCCCAATCGCGGCGCGCCGACCATCCTCTGGTGTACGTCAACTGTGCGGCACTCCCTGAGTCGATTGTGGAAAGCGAGCTCTTCGGGCATGCACGCGGCGCTTTCACCGGGGCCGAGAGCGAGCGCTTGGGCAAGTTCCGCGTGGCGGATGGAGCCAGCCTGTTCCTGGACGAGATCGGTGAACTGCCGTTGCATACACAACCCAAGTTGCTGCGTGTGCTGCAAGAAGGGGAGGTGCAGCGGGTTGGCTCGGACGAGCCTGTCAGCGTGGACGTGCGCGTCTTCGCCGCAACGAACCGAGACCTGCAGACAGAAGTGGATGCCGGCCGGTTCCGGGCTGACCTGCTGCATCGCTTGGACGTTTGCCGCATCAAGACTCCCGCCCTGAGAGACCACAAGCAGGACATCCCACACTTGGCAGGGCACTTCGCCGACCGCGGTCGCAACCGATTGGGTACCGGACCCATCCGTTTCTCGCAGGCCGCGCAGGACATCCTCATGGAAGCCGATTGGCCTGGTAACGTGCGAGAACTGGAGAACGTCATCCTGCGTGGGGCCTTGCGCTCGAGTGGCAGAACTCCGGCCGGGGAGCCCGTCGTCATTGAGGCCGGTGATCTCGACGTGCGGGCCGGTTCTATGGACGAACCGGTGCAGGCTCCGGTGCAGCCGTCCGTGTCGCTGCGTGAGTCCGTCCGTAGCTTCCAGCGTGGTGTCATTGACAAGGCCGTAGGACGCCACAGGGGCAATTGGGCGGCAGCCGCTCGAGAGTTGCAAGTCGATCGGGCCAACCTGCATCATCTGGCGAGGCGCTTGGGCATGAAGTGATGTGGGCTGCCCTGCTAGCTGCCCAATTGGAACTGGGCTCCGTTCCAGTGCGTATCAAATTTCGCACCTCCTTCGAACTGCTTCCCATGTTCGGGCCGGCAGGTCGGGCTTTGAATACCCCTGTTCGCCAACGAGCCCCAGCTCATTCAACCGACCCCCGAGGAGGGGTACGACACCATGAAGACAACGACCACCCTGGTAGCCGGATTGGCCCTGGCCTCTATCTCAAGTGGACAGGTGCTGCAGGACTCCGTGCAAACTTTGCCTGTGGTTCAGGAGGAGACCAGCAGTTCGGGCCTGGCCGAGGCCCTGGCGGCCGGAAGCCACTGGGTCAAGATGCGCCTGCGCTATGAGAGCGTGGACCAGGATTCCTTCTCCGACCAAGCTGACGCCCTCACGCTGCGCACACTGCTGGGCTACAAGTCGGGTGATTGGGACGGATTCAGCATGTTGCTTGAAGCGGAGGACGTCAGCCCTATCGGCGACGACGACTTCAATAGCACCGTGAATGGCAAGGGCAGTTTCCCCGTCGTAGCCGATCCTGACGGAACCGAGGTCAACCAAGCGTTCCTGCAATACGGTGGTTTCGAGGACACACAGGTGCGAGCGGGGCGGCAACGGATCGTGTTGGGAGATGCGCGCTTTGTGGGCAACGTGGGATGGCGCCAAAACGAGCAGACCTTTGATGCCTACTCGGTCAACAGCAGCCGGATCGACGGGTTGGACGTGTTCTACGCCCATGTCACCAACGTCAACCGCATCAATGGCGAGTCGCATGCAGCGGGCAACCAGGCGATGGCCTCCAACCTGCTTCAGATCAGTCATGATTTGGATGGCTTCGGCCGCTTGGAGGCCTTCCTATTCGATCTCGACTACACGGATACTGTCGGTGCGTCTACCTCAACGGTTGGCGCAACCTTGGCTGGCAACCACGAGACGGAGTCCTTCGAACTGCTCTATCGTGCGGCCTTCGCCCAACAGAGTGACGCCCATGACAACCCCACGGACATCGACGCGGGCTACATGAACCTCGAGCTGGGAGTCCAGCTGGACGCGGTGACCATCAAGGTGGGCCAGGAACTGCTTGAGGGCTCAGGCAACCCCGGCGACAGCTTCCAAACTCCGTTGGCCACCGGGCACAAGTTCAACGGCTGGGCGGACAAATTCTTGGGCACTCCCGATGCGGGCCTCGAGGACACCTACGTCTCCCTCTCCGGAACCTGGAAGGGGACCAACCTGCTGGCCGTCATGCACCAGTTCCAGTCTGACGAGGGCAGCATGGACTACGGGGACGAACTGAACCTGCTCGCTAGCCGCAAGTTGGACTGTGGCCCCACGGCCGGGATCAAGTACGCCGACTACTCCGAGGATGGTTTCGGTGACGACGCCACCAAGATCTGGCTCTGGTTGGCCTACTCCTTCTGATTCACGACGTCTCGTCTTGCGGGCCGGTCCGAGCGCGCGGGTCTTAGGACCCGCGTCTGGGGCCGGCTCCTTCTTGTTGGGAACAGTCGGACGACGCTTGCGCCGGGAGTGAGGCTCCCCGGACTAGATCCAACTCGTCTCCGTCGGGTTAGCACATGGTCGAAGGCTCGCTCGAACCTGTGCTAGCTCTCGACTCTGTGCGGCAAGGACGCAGGGGTTGAGTGCAATGGGAGCCGAAAACACAAGTGAGCGCTTTGCGCTTGAAGTCCTGGTGCGTACTTGCCGTTCCTCGTCGCATCGAGGTCCGGGACACTCCGACAGTTTTCGAAATGGCCTGAGAGCCTGCCCATGTCCAACACCCACACTGAACAGAAACCCGCGTCTGAAGCAAGGCCACTAGGACCCAAGGAACTCGCCATTGCAGGCTGGTCATCCAAGTGGACGGCTTGGGTCGTCGGCTTGTTGTTGGTGGAGATGATTACTGGCCTGTGGGTGTTGGCCATGCCCTTCTCTGTGCTTGCCCAGGTGCAGTTGATCGTGCACACGCTGGTGGGTGTGGGGCTCGTGGTGCCATTCATCATTCAGCAGGTCCAGCATGTTTCGGCCTGGTACGCGCAGAAGGCTTCTGTCGACATGGTGCTCGGCTACGCCAGCTTGGTCGTGACGTCCATTTGTCTGATCAGCGGGATCGCTGTCACAGCACAGACTACTTTGAGCACGCGCCTGGGTGCTTGCTGGGACACGACGCACATGGTCTCGGGCGTGGCGGCTACAGCGTTGATCTCCATTCACCTTGGGCTTGTCTACATGCGCCGTCGTGAACAAGCCAGCAAGAGTGCTGAGTTGGCGGCAGCCATCGGGTTGCTAGCGCGCCGGGCTGTGGGAATCGGGGCCGTGGGAGTTGCCACGGTCGCCCTCGCGTCCGTCTTGATACCCGCACCTGCAGCCGAATTTGCACCATCTGCGGACTACAGCCTGCCCTCCTTCGCCCAGGATTTTGAGGAGTACCAGGGCAATATCTTTGCACCGACCTACGCCCGAACAGAGAGCGGCATGTTTGTCGATCCAGAAGTGCTCTCTGCTTCAGAGTCCTGCGGGACCCGTGGTTGCCACGAGCAGATCTTGGCCGAGTGGCAGCCCAGCGCTCACCGCTTCTCCGCCATGAACCCGCCGTACAAGCAGGTCCAGATGGACTTTGCCGAGGACCGCGAGCCGGCTGAGACGCGCTACTGCGCGGGTTGTCACGACCCCATCTCCCTGTTTGCGGGCGCAGAGAACCTGCACAGGATGGGCGAGGACGCCCCGGGTCTGGATGAGGGCTCTTCGTGCGTTGTCTGCCACAGCATCTCGAGCGTCGACTCTCGCGGCAACGCGGACTATGTCCTCACGCCCCCGACCAAATACGTCTGGGAGAACACAACCGGCCTGCGCAAGGCCGTGTCTGACTTTCTCATCCGCGCCTACCCGCACCAGCACTTGGTGGATTACGACCGCAACGTGTTGCGTACGCCCGAGTTCTGCGGAGCTTGTCACAAGCAATTCATCCCCGAAGCCCTCAACCGTTTTGGCACCAGCCCAGGGCAGAACCAGTACGACGAGTGGCGCAAGAGTCACTGGCATTCCGATGATCCGGCTCAGGATCTGAGTTGCCGCGACTGCCACATGCGGTTGGTCTATGACTCTGCCGATCCGGGACGAGGAGAGGATGCGGACGAGCGGCGGAGTGTGGACGACGGGGCACACCGACATCACGGCCTGGTGGCCACCAACTCGTTCATGTCGGCCGTTCTGAAATTGCCGCACTGGGAAGAACAGGTGCGCTTGACCGAGGAGTGGGTGGCGGGCGAGGCCGTGCTACCCGAGATCGCCCACCTCTGGCCCACGGGCCCCGTCGCAGGCATGGAAATCCAGGCTCCGGAGGAGGTGTCTGCGGGTGAAGAGATTCAGCTGCATGTGAGCGTGACCAACCGCAAGGTCGGTCACAACTTCACAACCGGTCCGCTGGACTTCGTGCGCTCTTGGATTCATCTGACGGTGACGGACGCCAACGGCGCCGTGATCGAGGAGTGGGGCATGATCGATCCCGAGACCCGAAGGATTTGCGACACGGCCGGCGTACCCCACGAACCGGATAACTCGCGCAGCGACGGCACCCTGGTCTTGGAAGCCCAACCCCTTGACGAGCACGGCCAGCCCTTGCTGGAGCACGAGCTGTGGCGCAAGGCAGGCGGAGCGGGACAGAGGGTGATTTTTCCCAAGTACTCAGACCGCCAGAGCTACACGTTCACCCTACCGACCGACGCACAGGGCCCCCTGACCGTGCACGCGGATCTGAACTTGCGCCGCTATCGACAGGATTTCCTGCAGCGTGTCGTCCCCGACATGGAGAGCGACTCAGGAGTCTTCCAACCCACGCTCAAGCAGACTGAAGCCGAACAGAAAATCCGAGTTGCCGCCCATTCCAGCCCTGGTGGAGGCGGCGGTTGACCGGCAAGGCTGGCGTTGGACTCTCTCGTCGCCGTCGGCGAATTCGCAGCTCCATCATATTGATGGGGCTCGGTGGAGGAGCTCTGATCGCTGGCGGATTCTGGTTAGAACGGTCGCGCAACACAGACCTGGCGGATCCGGAGGCCTCAGTCACGTCGCAGTTCGTGCACATCGCCGGACGTGAATCCGAAATTCGGTACACCGACGTGAGCGATCAGAGCGGCTTGGGCATGCGGCACGGCCCCGGAGCACGTCAGCGGCTCCTACCCGAAGACACGGGATCGGGCCTGGCTTGGGGGGACTTTGACGGGGATGGGGACTGGGACCTGTACGCCGTGAACATCCCCGGATCCGACCCGACCGAGGTCGGCACGAACAGGTTATTTCGCAATGAAGGAGGCCGCTTTGTGGATGTGGGGGAGACCGCCGGCGTGGCCGACCCGATGGGCTTCGGGATGGGCGCCAGTTTTGCCGACTATGACGGCGACGGTGATCAAGACCTCTGTGTGACCAACTACGGTCCCAATCGTCTATTTCAGAATCAAGGTGATGGGACCTTCCTTGACGTGGCGCGGGCTGCGGGTGTCGACGGCGATGATTGGTCCTGTGGCATGGCTTGGGGCGACGTCGACCGGGATGGCGATCTGGATCTGTACGTCTGCAATTATCTGTCGTACGAAGCGACCGCGGCCGAAGCGGCACAGGCTCAGTCATCAGAGTTCGGCGAGGCGTCTGTCCCCTACACCCTCAATCCGAATGCCTTCGACCCGGCCCCGAACCGCCTCTATCTAAACGACGGCCGCGGTGCGTTTGTAGAGTCGGCCGAGGAGTGCGGCGTGCTCAACGCCGATGGTCGCAGTCTGGGTGTCACCCTCTGCGACTTGGATGGTGATGGGTGGCTCGACCTGTACATCAACAACGATGTCTCCACCAACCGTCTGTTCCGCAACTTGTCAGGGCGAACCCTGCGTGGCGAACACCGCTCCCTACGCTTCGAAGACTTATCGCCCATAACAGGAACGGCGGATCCGCGAGGCTCTATGGGCCTGTCCGTCGCTGAGTTGGGGCACATGAGTGAGCAATACGATGGCCTGCCCGACCTGTTCATCACACACTGGGTTGCTCAGGAGAATGCCCTCTACCAGAGTCAGCGCTACCCGGGCGGCATGTTTGAATACCGCGACAAGACCCGTCAGCGCCGGCTTGGGGAAATTGCACTGGACCATGTGGGCTGGGGCTGTGCTCTGATCGACATGGATCTCGATGGGCAGGTGGACATCGCTGTGACCAACGGCAGCACGCTCGAGGAACCCAAGGATGTCCGGCGCCTCCAGGATCAGGCCATGTTTCTGTTTCAGGCCCAGGGGCCGCGATTCTGGGAAGTCGCTGCGCAAGCAGGACCGAGCTGCGCGCGTGCCCGGGCTGGGCGCGGCTTGGCGGCCGCGGATTACGACGGAGATGGAGACGTGGACATCGCACTCCTGGAAAACCGCGGCGGGCTCGTGCTTCTGCGCAATGACACGCTCACGGACAACCGATCCCTGTCAATCCGGCTAGATGGGCCCGCTCCACAGCTGTTCGGGGCCTCGGTCGAGGTCCAATCGGGACCCAGAGTCCAGAAACTGTGGCTGGGCGCGGACGTCTCCTACTTGAGTGGGCATGCACCGGAGTTGGTCTTCGGCTTGGGGCAGAACGCCAAAGCTGATCACGTGATCGTGTGCTGGGCAGACGGGACGACTCTCACGTTGGAGGGCGTGCGTGCGGGTCGACAGACCCTTTCCTATCCCTAGGAAGAGGGTCTGCCGTCGTTGGCTCACTTCACTGGAGGCTGCACTTCGCGGATGACCGCGCCGTGCGTCTTGTCCAGCACCAAGATGGCGTAGCGTTCGATGCCGTGGCTGCGCATGGCAGAGACCGACACGTAATCGAAGCGGCCGCGCAGGTCCGTGTAGCCGTCCTTGTGGAAGCGGACGGTGCCGCTGTCCCGTACATACACCTTGACGTAGGCCTTGGGCAGGGGCCGGCCCGTGTCCGCATCGGTGACCTTCAGTTGCCCATAGCTCTCGATCATCTGCACGCGTAGCGTGTTGGCGTAGTAGGCCTGACGGCGCACGATGCCTCCAGCCCGGGCTTCCACCAGCACGTTGGAGGAACGCAGGTCGCTGGGCAATTCGAGCGTCATGGTTCCATTCTCTTCGGGCAATGCGATCGCGTCGAAGCGGTTCGCCTTGACGTATCCAAAGGCACCGGAACCCTGCTGAACGAACGGGCTTGTGGAGAAGAGAAACTCGACGTCCATGACGTAGTAGCGCAGCTCGCACGAAGAGAGGAAGCGGTGCTCCAGGGTGACCTGTCCGGCTTCCACCTTCAGTTCCAGGGTCGGTTCGGATCCGGCCAGGGTGTCGTTGTCCGGGACGTCCGCGTCGGACCCCTCTCCTCCTGCACCCACGACGCGCTCGCCGTTCGCTTCCGCCAGGTGTTGCTCGATCTGCTTGAACCGGCTGCGCCAGTGGGGCAGGGGGTGATCGGCGTAGGCTTTCGCAATTCCACCGGCAAGCGCGTGATCGTCGCTGAAGAAGTCCAAGTAGGCGTGCATGTAGTCGTACTGAATGCGCATGGGGAGCTCGGCCGGGTCGACCTTGCCGAAACTGGCGAGGGCTTCGCCAATGCGGTCTTGCAGCAGGAGTTGATACGTGACACTCATCCAGTCGGTGTCATCTAGCTGCGGCTTGTGACACAGAATGTTCATCAACGACATGTACTGCCTGGCGAAGTCGTTGTTCAGGATCTCTCGCTTTGTGCCCATAGGATGAGCTCGAGCGTTGATCAGGGGCCGGTACTCCACTCGCTCGTAAGAGTGGCGCTCGATCGGATCGATGGACAGCAGCTCCGACTCCAGCCAGGGACCGCACCCGTTCACAAAGTGACTGGCCTGACGCAGGTACTCCTGCGTGGCGCGGAGGTCCCGGTGGTGCAGGCCGTAGGACCAGAGCGTCGAATCAAACAGGTGCCGCTCGCGGAGCAGGCCGAGGATGGCGTCGAAGGACTCACGGTCCTTCATGCGCCAAGCCAACTGTCCCAGCCGTACTTCCAGCAGGTTGCTCTCACCCATGTGGCCGAGCAGTGTCGGCAAGTCGGCCCGCTGGGACATGTGATCCCACGACTGCGTGTCCAGTGCGGCCGGCGCGGCGAGCACGTGCACGCTCTGTGCCGCGGCGTGGGCCAGGTACTGACCCGCGCTTGAGGCATGGGCAGGGTAGTGGGTGAAGTCCCCGGATTGCGGGAAGTAGAACGCGTACTCCACGGTCTGCGTGGCATAGGCAGAGAGCGCGAGGGTCTGCCCTCTCGTTGCATGACCCCCTGCGACCGGGAGGGCTCCCGTGGGGATCTGCAACAGAATCTCAAGTGAGACGGATTGGGGGGAAGGATTGGTGACCACAACGCGGCAGCCGTAGGCCACCCCGCGCACGAAGCTCACTTCACCGGCCGCGTCGGGACCCTCGGAGAGGGGATAGAACTGCTGACCCACCAAGAGGCCGGTTGCATTCGTGTCGGCGTCGACCCTCGCCAGCTCCTTGGTCACCAGCAGCAAGGGGCTGGCGGCGTGAATCGTGACCCGGTTCCCGTCGCGTTGGGTCGTGTGGTCTCCAGCCTCAAACGGCAGGTCCAAGAGCGCCAGGGCCATCAACATCTCGGCCATGCTGTTCGTAGCCTGTGCGAAGTGGACCGAGTGGAAGGGGCTGCCGGCCGGCGTCTCAGCCAAGTCCAGCCAGAATCCATTGGCACCGATGGGCGCCTTGCCGCGGCTGGCTTCGTGATGGTGCCAGTAGTTGTGCTCCACAAATTGTTCGGTGGCGCCGATGCCAGTGAACAGATGCTGGACTCGGCTCCTCGCGTCCTTGTCCTGTTCCAGCCGGCGACGGCCCAAGAAGAAGTCGTCGGACCCAGTCGCCGCTTCGAGTTCCTCGCCGAGTACTTCAAAATTCTCCTGGGACGGAGCGGGTGCACCGGGCGAAGCGGGTCCATCGACCGCGCCGCCTCTTCCGCCGCCACCGCCTCCGGGAGCAGTCGGTGATTCAGCCCTGCGCTTGTAGCGGAAGGCGAGGTCCAGGTCCTTGCCCTCGGCGTTCTGCTTCAAGGCCGAGCCTTTGAGACTCGAGCTGTACAGTCGGTCGAGTTCTGCGGGAGAGGGGGGAGAGAGCGCGACCCGGTCGCGGATCAGGCGCGCGACACTAGCGTCATTACCCTCAATTCGCTGGGCCAGGAGGACCTGTTCGAGGGTGTTGAGTCTCGAGAAAGACCAGGGCTCCAAGTACCCGGTCAAGTCCTCTTCCAGCAGCCACCGATCGATGAATGTCTTGTCGGCCTTGTTGGCCAAGAACGGGCGCACCACATCGTTGAAGAAGGCCGGGTCTTTCCTCTGCAAGAACATGTGCAACTCATGGCAGGCGTGCTCGCTGTACGCCTCGTTCTTCGCATCGTCGTCCATTTCCGGCCAATCGAGCAGGAAGGCAAACTGATCCAGCTCCGAATCAGGCCGCAGGGTTCGAAACAAACCGTAGATGTCGGCCAGGGTCTCGTAGGACTCCATGTCCGTTCCGGCTTGATCCGTCAGCGTGATTTCGCCGCCTTCCTTCAGGAACTCGATGCGGCGCTGTTGCGTGAAGTGCCCTGCTGGATCCAGGCCATCGACGAGGCGCAGATCTCGCGTGTCTAGAGCCTGACCCTCCCTCAGAACCGTGCGCTGAACCATGCTCCGATCGTTCAAGGCCACGACCCGTACAAGCCCACCCTCGCCCAGCAGGCTGGTTGGAACTCGCAGGACTCCCTCTGCGTCCGGCCGCAAGTTGGCGAGCACCGTCGAGGGCCCTGCCAGGAATCCAAGATTGGCGAAGATGCCAGGTGTCTGGCTCCGATCCTGCGGGCGTCCCGCACCGCCTCCCGCGGACATGTTCTTCCGTCCACCCGCACGGCCGCCGAACTTGCCGCCTGCTCCACCGCCTAGCCCGATCGACGAATTCGTGTCGTGCAGAGCCCAGGGGTTCAAGAGCAGTCCAGGCCGCATCAACATATTGCCCGGGTAGGTCTTGGCGTACCGTCGTTCGAGGATGTAGCGGTATTCCTCGCCGATCTGTCGACCCGAGTGAAACTCGGATGCTGCCGGTCGAATACTCTGTGACCTGGCAGGCGATTGCCATCCCGGAGAAAGACTGCTGAAGGCCTCATACGCCGGTGAAAAGCGTGAGGAGAGTACGTGCAGCCGCGTATGGGGATCGGAGCCCTTGACCCGCACGACCAGTTCGTCACCTTCCACTTGTGCGGACAACACGTGGAGTGAGGCGCCCTGCAGTTCCAGCGCCCGATTGGCCCCTACGGACCAGCCCTCTTGTTCGGTCCCCGCGTTGATTCGCAGGCGAATCCACGTGTCGGTCTCCTTCAGGTACAGGTCGTAGTCACCTGCCTCGAGCTTGCTGATGTTGACGAACCCGTCTTGCAGTTTGGCGTGCCGGCTGCGATCGAAGACCGGCGTCGTGCCGCGTAGTTCGAGCAGCGAAAGTCCCGCCGAGCCGAGCGTCTGTTTGGATCCCGTGTACGGAACTCTCAAGGTTTGGCCGACTCGGCCGTGTAGTTGGCTTCGAACGGTCGAACGATTCGAACCCAAGGTCCAGCGCCGGTGGTCCCTCGGCAAGCCCGAGGACTCGAGCGATTCGATGCCCTGCATGTGGCCCAGGCGCAGGCGTCCGTCGGCGCCAGTCTTCAGAGAGAACGACAGGCTGTCCTGGTAGTCCCGGTGTCGTAGGGTCAGGCCCAGGATGTGGTTGGCCTTGGGTTCGCCGTTCTTGCCCAGCAGGTCCAGAAAGTACCCGTCTTCGTCCTGGCCCAGGATCGGGCAGTCCACTTGAGCTGAGCCGTCGATGGCGTTCGCGCTGAAACTGCCGGACGCGGAGCGGAGCGAGGCGGTCTTGCCCGTGCTCAGCACCGGGACTTCTGCTGACAGTTGCACGTTCAGGCGCACGAGTCCTTCGGGAACCCGGAACTCGTGCACCCACTCGCGCCCCTCACGTAGCTCGACGTCGCGTACATCCAGCGCCGTCGTCGTTCCGTCCAGGGTCGTTGCGCTCATGTGCAGGGTGACCTGCTCCAGCAGATCCAGGGAGGTTCGCTCGCCATTGATTTCCAGGCTCGGATTGACGAGCAGTTTGGCCGTGTGGCCAGGGAGCAGAGACTCACGATCCACGTAGAACCCCGCGATCAACGAAGGGCTTTCTGCGAGGTGTTCGAATGGGTGCACCGCTACCCAGCCGCCTGCCGTCACCACCAAGGACTTGTTGCCCGAATCCGTGGAGTAGGGCAGGAGAATCTCACCCGAGTCACCGGCCTCATAACGCTGGCCGCCGAAATAGATGGTGGCGTCCGGGCGGAGTTTCCCGGCACGGTCTACGACCTCAAACGCGTGGCCCGCTGATCCATGCCGCTCTCGCACTTCGAGGTGACCCTTGCGAATCACTGCGCGGCTCGAAATGCCTCCGCCAATGAAGTCGACTACGTACACGCCTGTTGCGGTCAACTCGGGGAACTCGAAGTGCCTTCGAATGCGGCGCAGGGCCGAGTCTTCGTAGGTGTAGGTCGTCTCCGATCCGGCAACGAGGCCGTCCAGGTCGATGGAAGCGTCCACTTCCCGACCTTCGGCCAGGGCGTAGGCCAAGGCGTCTATTTCGAACACCTTGACCAATAGCGTGCCCACGTTCTTGATGTCCACGTCCAAGGCCACCGCTTCGCCAACAGCGAAGTGCGTCGTTTGGTCGGCGGGGAACTCCAGCTCGACTCTGCTCTCGAGTGCCTCGTAGTAGGTTGGGTCGTCGATCAACGAGTACCAACGCTCCATGTCGCCTTTGCCGGCGAGGATTTGAGTCTCCGCGAACAGGCGCCGCAGGTAGTCGGGTTTGATGTAGGGGCTGAAGGACTCCCAGCTCGAATCCGCCGCAAAGAAGTGCTGCAGGTAGGCGCGCACGAGCGGCTCTTCGTCGCCACGCGAACCCAGTACGGTGAGCAGGTCGTTTTGGCTCTTACTGATCTCGGAACCGCGCACCGTCTTCAGCCACTCGTCATTGACCACCGGTGAGTGACGGGGCAGCTTCAGATACTCCATCAGAGTTTCGCGGTTGGGTTCACCTTGACCCAGGTCATGGATCAAGCGGTGATTCAGAATGTGGGCCTTGAGGTCGTTGTGGGCGGGCGACAGGCGCTTGGCGAAGGCCCACAAGCGATCCAGGTAGGCCTGCCGTTCTCTCGCATCGGCCCGCCAATTTACGTCGGCCCCGGGAAGCAACTTCGTCAGGTACACGGCTACGAAGGGCGGATCGTTGAGCAATCGGGGCATGCGCTGAACGCAATCCTCGAGCTGGGACAGCAGCATGGCCTTGTGGATGTCGACCGACCCAAAACGGCGACTCGCATTGCCGTTCAAGTGCCGCACCACCAGATCGGGCAGGCCGGGGACGTCGGGTCGCGTCAGTCGCTTGAGAAGCTCGAGTAGCTCTTGATCGCTGAGTTGTTCACTGGCCAGGCTCTCCAGTCGCCGATCCCCAAATCCCTGCAGGGAATCGGGATGACGTCGGCGGGCGTTGTCATCCCAGACCTTGCTTGAGATGCGCTGTGGGTCGAGAAAGTTGGGCAGCACTACCTCGTCGCCAGCCTTGCGCCGAGTGTGGTCAAACCCGAGGCGCATCTCGCGCGTCAAGTACTCGAGCGATCCCGCCGGGTCGCTCGAGTACTGGAGAAGCGCCTGACGGTTCTGGATTTCCCGTACCCGCGTGCTCTCTCCGTGGCGCTTGATCCACGTCCGTAGCAACTCGGGAACCTGTTCCAATTTCCCCTCGTGCTGCAAATGTAGGCAGTTGTAGTAGTAGTACTCTGCGGTGCCCGGGATCAGCTGCGCGAGGACGGTCGCTCGATCTTCGGCGAGGGCAAAGGTCTCCTCGAATCCAAGCTCCTGGCCCTGAGCAGAGGAGAGAGCAGGTAGACAAAGAGCGAGAACGGACGCAGCAGCTACGGGATGGATCATGACAATCAAGAGGAGAGCGGGATGCCGGAAGGAAACGCGCGTCCTGGGGCTAGGTTCAAGGGGAGCCCCGGTTTCAGCCACGGGGACCTGCGCGTACGCGCGCTTGATCCCCAACGGCACCCGAGGCGATCCTGTTGAGGGTCCAAGTGCAAAGAGCGCGTTTCGGGCCCAGAACAGGACTCATCGGGGACGCCAATTCGCTAGTCTAGGTCGTCCGTGGCCCACGGGTAGGGTGGACTACCCGTTCTTGAACCAACCTTTCGGAGAGATCCCATGAATCGAGTCGCCCTGATCGCCGCCTTGCCTCTGCTCGCCCTCGCGCCGGCCGGGGACCCCATGTCCCCGGAAATTGACGCCCAGGGCTGGTCACGCCACTTGGGTCAGGCTCCCTCCTTGCAGTCCCTCAAGGGCCGAGCGGTGTTGATCGAGTCTTGGGCCACCTGGTGAGGCCCCTGTCGTGGGGCGTGGCCCCACCTCAAGGACGTCTGGAGCGAGAACCGCGACGAGGGTCTCGTGGTGCTAGCCGTTTCCAGTGAGTCCGCTGACCTAGTCGAACCCTACGTCGCGAAGTACGACATCCCTTTCCCCGTCGCCAATGGTTCCTCGGTCGGAGGGAAGTTGGGCAAGATGGTGGGGGCGCGCGGCATTCCCCATAGCTACCTGCTGGACACAGAGGGACGTCTCGTTTGGCACGGACATCCCAGTTCGCTCACCAAGAAGCAACTCAAGACGGCCATGGCCAAGGCGGAGCGCGCTGGTCCCAACAGTACGCTCGGCTGGCGTGGTGATGTGCCCGGTGCCCCCGCCAAAGCGATCGCTGCGGCGGCCAATGGGGAAATCGGGGACGCCTTCAAACTGATTGACAAGGCACAGGGAAGCGCCGGGGCCAAGGCCTTGGAGGGCTATCTCGAGGCGCACATCGTCGATCTGCGCGGGCAAATCGATGCGGCCATTGGGCGCGGTGACTTCAGCCAGAGCTTGCCCGCACTCGAAGTGCTCGCCAAGCAACTGAAGCGCCACCCGCTGGGAGATGAGTTGGCCCAGCGTCAGAAGGAGATCGCTTCCGACGAGGTCATCCAAAATGAGATCGAAGCGGCTGATGCTCTCGCCCGCTCCCTGGACATCGTCTCCAAGCGCGGCGTCAAGAAGGCCAAGAAGAGCTTGCAGTCCGTGGTCAAGCGCTTCCCCGGGACCCATGCCGCCAAGCGCGCTCAGGGTCTGATCGGGGCCTAGGTCGACCTGCGCCGTGGGCCGGTCCGTGGTCCACGGCGATACACCTGACTTCGCCCGAGGCGCTGCACAGGGGGCGCTGGCGCTCCTGAGGGTCGATTCCCGGGCCTTTCTTGGCCCACAGGGGTGCCTGCTGCGGATGGGTGTCACGCAATCAGGCCTATTGTGTCGACCCTTGGGTTGAGTCCCGCGTTCCCGTAGCCCCTTTCCAACGGTCAGGGGTACCGGGCGTATCCCCGTTGGGATCCCTCCCCCCGTCCCTCAGCTCCCCATGTCCCCCGCCACCCAGCCCGACACAGACGCCGACGGCCCCGAGCCGTCGGGCGTGATCGGGGGCGGTACGGCTCGGCGTGAGCACCTGCGCATCGCGGCGATTGCCGTGTTCGCCGGACCAGGACTCCTGGGGATCTTGCTTGTGGCCCTCGCGTTGGCCGTGGGCTTGCGGGAGTTCTTGGTTCCCGGCGCATTGGCGTTGGTCACCGCTGGGCTCCTCTGGTTGGTTCGGCGGCGGCTGGCGAAGCGATCAGAGGGCTCTGACCCTGCACAGGAACCGGAGCCTCCCGGGCGCTTCGCTGCGCTCATGCTCACCCTGCTGGGAGCGGGGGCCGTCGCGGTCTGGGACATCAGCTACGCCGAATTCAGATCGCCTCTGACCATGGGAATGGGGTCCCTCAATTGGTTGACCGAGGCTTGGATCGCAGGCTTCGGCCTGCTTTCTGTCGTGGTTCTCTTCACGCTGGCTCGTTTCTACGGCACCACGCGTACGACCGTCCTGGCCGAAGCCGCTGGTTTGGCCTCTTGGTTGCGGGTCACGGCGTGGCTGACCCTGCTGAACACCGCGGCCAGGACGTTCGGAGCCGAGTGGCCCAGAGTCCGTGCGGGACTCAGTGAATTCGAGGCGGGGCTCGTGGTCGTGCTCTTGGCCGAGGGGTTGCTGATCGTCTTGTTCTCCAGGCGAGCGGGTCGATTGGCTCTGGCTCAGCCCCTGTCCCTGCGCATTTTCTTTGGGCGCTTCGAGCCCATCTCGAGTGTTTTTGCGTTCCTGACGGAAGCGTTCGGCATCGACCTGCGTGGGAGTTGGGCGCTGGCGTTCATCCGCCGATCCTTGGCCCCCACGGCATTGGCCCTGGGCGGACTGGCGTGGGTGGGCAGCGCGTTCACTGTGGTCGGACCCGCAGAAGTGGGGGTGATCGAGGTATTCGGGTCTCGAGCCGACCGAGCACCGGTGTCCTCTGGCTTGCACATCGGTTGGCCGTGGCCCATCGAAAAAGTCCAGCGCGTGTCACTGGATCGTGTACACAGCCTGCCGATCGGATTCACGGGAGCGAAGCCGGGAGCCTCGCTGCTCTGGACAGCACAGCACGCGCAGGAGGAGTACAAACTCCTGTTGGGTGACGGCCACGACCTCATCAGCTTCAATGCCACCCTGCAGTTCCAAGTCAGGGATGCCCTGGCCTATGTCTACACCTGCTCGAACCCCGAGCAAGCCCTGGCCGCTGTCGCCGACCGTGTCCTGATGGCTGAGACCGTGGGCCGCGATTTGGATGGGGCCTTGTCAGAGAATCTCTCTGAGCTTGCAGACCAGATCGAAGAACGCATCCAGCGCGGTGCCGATGAGCTCGGCTTGGGTCTGGCGATCGTGGATCTGACTCTCATGGGCCTGCACCCGCCAGTCAATGTTGCGAAGGACTACCAGGCGGTGGTTGGTGCGCGCATCGACCGCAACACGAGCGTGCTCAAGGCGCAGGCCTATACCGAAGAGGTCCTGCCTGGCGCCCGAGCCCAGGCCAATCGCAGCGAACTCAGAGCTCAGGCCGAAGCGACTGTGAGAGTAGCCTTGGCGCGCGGGGAGTCCGAGGCATTCAAGGCCATCTTGGAGACCTACCTCGCCGCACCAGGATTGTTCACCTTCCGCCGGCTGCTCGAAGCACGCGAAGCACAGTTAAAGGATCGCTCCTTCGCGGTCATCGACCAACGCTTCGAACGAGATGGCGGAGCCTTGTGGATCAACGGCTTCAATGCCGAGAACCCCACACCCGCGGAGGATTTCTAGCACCATGGGAAGCAACAAACTGCGCTGGATTGTCGGTGCCCTGGCCGTGGCGGTGATTCTTCTGTCCGCCGTCACGTTCACGGTTCGCGAACAGCATTCGACACTGGTGACCCGCTTCGGAAAGCCACTGGAGGAGGTCTCCGAGGCAGGACTGCACTGGAAGCTGCCTTGGCCCATCGAGCGCACAACCAGCATCGATCGTCGCACACGCGCATTCAATACACGCCACGCAGAGATGCTCACGCGTGACAAGAAGAATGTGATTCTACTCTCCTACACGATCTGGAACGTGGCCGACCCCTGGACGTTCTACCGTTCGGTGGGTTCGGTGGAAGGCGCCGAGAATAAATTGGAGAGCCTGATCATCGACGCCAAGACAGGCCTGCTAGGACGCCATGACCTCTCTGCGCTGGTGTCTACGGATCCGGAGTTGCTAGCCGTGGATGAAATCGAGGCAGAGCTCTTGGCGGTCGTGCAGCCCAAGGCCATGTCGACCTACGGCATCCAGATTGACCATGTGGGATTCAAGCGCCTGTCGCTGCCCCAATCCAATATCACCAGCGTGTTCGCCCAGATGCGTGCGGAACGGCAACGATCCGCAGCGGCGTTCCGCGCGGACGGTGACCGTCAGGCCGCACAGGTGCGCGCGGAAGCCGACCTTGAGGTGGCGCGTATTTTGGCTGACGCTAGCGAAACGGCGGCCAAGACCCGTGGCGCCGCCGAAGCAGAGGCGGCGCGCGTCTACGCTGCAGCCCATGGAGCCGACGAGGAGTTCTATCGCTTCGTGCGTCAACTCCAGGCGCTCGAGACCATGTTGGGGGCAGGCACAACGGTCATTCTCAGAACGGACAGCGCTCCTTTCGGATTGCTGGAAGCACCGACCGGTCCAGTGCCCGCTGACAAGGACAAACGTGAAGGGGCGCTAGACTAGTGAAACGCGGCTCCCTCGAGCGCCCCACACAGGTCCGCGAAGCGGCCGGTGCAGAGTGGGCACGCTTGGCCACGCCCCTCATGGCGTGCGTGGCTTTTGTGTTGCGTTTCTACCACTGGCCGATCCTCGTGCTCTTGGTGCTGTATGCCGCATCGGGCTTGACCTCGGTGCAGCCCGGACAAGTGGCCCTCGTCCTGCGCATGGGTCGGTTGGTCGGCGACAGCCCAGGCCAACAGGTCAACGAGTCGGGCTTCCTGTTTGCCCTACCTGCCCCCATAGATGAAGTCGTGCGCGTGGATGTGCAGAAGATTCACAGCGTGCGCGTTGCTGATTTGTCTAGTGGGCTAGGAAGAGATCGGGAGGGCTCGGAGGCTCCCATGACGTCTTCGCGCGGATTCTCTTCGCGGGACACCCTCGACCTGGAAAAGGATGGCTACTGCCTCACGGGCGACGACAACGTGCTGCAAGCCGTGCTCCTGGCGCGCTACCGGGTCAAGGATCCCGTTCGCTACGCACTCGAGTTGGACGACCCTGATGCTCTGCTGCGTGACGCCGTTTGCGAGGCCATGGTGACGAGCGCCGGCAGCATGGCTCTCGAAGAGATGATGGGCGAGGGCCGCCACGCGCTTTCGAATGGCGTGCGCGATCGGGCACAGGTTCTGCTCGATGAGGCGAACGCTGGCGTCGACTTGGTCGCCGTGGAATTTGAGCAACTGACGCCGCCATTTCTCGTCTTGCCTGCCTTTCGCGAGGTGGTCAGCAGCATGATCGACGCCGTCACCTTGATCGAGGAGGCGCGCGAGTATCGCGCCACCGAATTACCAGCAGCCCATGCCCGCGGCAACGCGCGCGTTTCCGAGGCTCACGCGCAATCGGCTGAACGCATAGGGCGAGCGCGCGGCGAGGCCGCTGCGTTCGAGGACTTGCTAGCCGAGTACCGCAAGAACCCTGAGGTCGTTCGAATTCGTTTGTACCGCGAGGCCATGGAACGCGCACTGGCACCGGTCACCAAGCGCTTTGTGCCGCCGCCCAGCGGTGAGCGTTACGAGAACCTGCGCATCACGATTCCCTTCTAGTCCATGCAAAGCGCCATCGCTGCCGTCACCCCGCGTCTAAAGCCCAGGCCTCTGGACCCGCGCGATCTGGACGTGCCGCTGACTCCCGAGGAGCAGCGCAGCATTGCCATGCAGTTGGGCCCCCTGCTACTGGGCGCGGGGCTCTTGGGCCTGGGCAGCCTGTACGCCGCCTTCTATCCGGACCAAGCGGACATGGCCTCGCTCATCCAAGCCGTTGCGGCGCTGGTGGTGGCCACTCCGATTCTACGGCGTGGGTTGCGCGGATTCCTGAGTCCCGTCCCTGCAGACCTGACCGAACAACTGGTCAGCCTAGCGGTCCTGGCTTCCATGGCTGTAGGGGAGTTCGTCACGGCTGGTTTGGTGCCGCTCTTCCTGGAACTTGGGCACTTGTTCGAGGAGCGCTCATCCCGAGGGGCCTTGGCCGCGATCGACGGCATTCGCAAACTCTCATCCCAACGGGCGACTCGTATCGCGGACGGCGAGGAAGAGGAAATCGAACCGGAGGAGCTGCGTCAGGGTGACGAGGTCATCGTCCGACCGGGGCAAGTCATTCCCGTCGATGGCGAGGTCCTCTCGGGTTTCTCTTCGGTAGATCAAGCACCGATCACCGGCGAATCCCTGTACGAAGACGTGCAGCCGGGTTCCGGCGTATTCAGCGGCACCGTGAACTTGGGCGGCGTGTTACGCATTCGTGCGCAAGGAGTGGGGGGGCAATCAGTCTTGGGCCGCGTCGTACAAACTCTGCGCAAGGTCGAGCAGTCCAAGACACCCGCCCTGCGCTTGATCGAGCGCTACGCTGGCGTGTACCTGCCGGTCGTGCTCTCCGTGGCGGGCGTGACCCTGTTTGTCACGGGGGAACTGGGCCGCGCCATCGCAGTGCTGATCGTATCCTGCCCCTGCGCTTTGGTCCTGGCCGGACCGGCAGCCATGATCGTGGCCATGACGACTTCTACGCGTCGAAGCATCTTGATCAAGAGCGCGTCCTTCTTGGAGACGGTGGCCGAGGTGGACACCCTGATCCTGGACAAGACCGGCACGGTGACTTCGGGCAGCCTGAGCGTTGACGCTACGATCCCCTCCAACGGCTACAGTTCGGAAGACGTCTTGCGTGCCGCCGCTTCCTGCGCCCACGGGTCTTTGCATCCGGTCTCGCGTGCTGTCGTGCAACACATGGACGAGCTGGGCCTGGAATACGATCCCGCACGGGCCAGCGAGGAAATTCCCGGAATGGGCGTGCGAGTCAGTGCCGATGTGCCCTGCTACCTGGGTCGCCGCCAGTGGCTTGTGGACGAGGGCATCGTCGTGCCCGAGCAGGCACCGAGCAGCGGTCCGGGGGCGTGGGTGGCCCGTGGACGCGAGGTCTTGGGTTACCTGTCTCTGTCGGACAGGCCGCGAGCGGAGGCTCGTGCAGCCTTGGAGCAAACGCGCCAACTGGGTATGCGGCGCCTCGTGCTGTTGACGGGCGACCGTGAAGAAGTCGCGCGCGATGTGGCCCAGGAGCTGGGTTTCGACGCTTACGTGGCTGAGGTCTTGCCCGAGCAGAAGCTGGAAGTCGTGCGCGAGGAACAGGCCGCTGGGCACAAGGTCATGATGGTGGGCGACGGGGTCAACGACGCTCTGGCCCTCTCGGGATCCGATGTCGGCGTGGCGGTTGGAGCACGAGTGAATGAGGTCGCTCTGGGTGGAGCGGACGTGGCGCTGTTGTCGGAAGACCTCGACCGCCTACCCCTGATGATGCGTTTGGCAGAGAAAACCCGCTCAACCGTGGTTCAAAACGCGCTGATCGGAACCCTATTCAGCGTCGGCATGGTGACCCTGGCCTCACTGGGTGTCATCACTCCCCTGACGGGGGCAATTTTGCACAACGCTGGAGCCCTATTCGTGATCGCCAACTCAAGCCGTTTGAGTGGCAGTTACTCGCCGGCCTGAGACGCTGGGTTTCCAGGCCGACTAATCGTTCGACTTCTCAATGGCCCGGTGCAGCCTGGTCTCGCGTAGGTTGACTGGCTTCTCCTTCGTGCGGGCTTTCAAGTTCAAGGCTTCAACGAAGATTGAGAAGGCCATGGCGAAGTAGATGTAGCCCTTGGGGATGTGCTGCCCGAAGCCTTCTGCCACCAGGTTGACGCCAATCAAGAGTAGGAACGAGAGGGCCAGCATCTTGAGCGTGGGGTGCTTTTCGATGAACGACGAGATGCGGCTGGACGTGATCATCATGACCATCACGGCAAGGACCACGGCCACGATCATGACCCCGATCTGCTGTGCCATGCCGACCGCGGTGATCACCGAATCCAATGAGAAAACCACGTCTAGCATGAGGATCTGGATCAAGACGCCGCGCATGTTGGCCGTTCCCACGACGGCCTTGTGCTCGTCTTCGATGCCCTCGAGTTTGTGGTGGATCTCAGTCGTGCTCTTGTAGATCAAGAACACACCTCCGACGATCAGAATCAGATCTCGCCCGGAGATGTCTCTGCCCATCACCGAGAAGAGCCCCTCGGTGAGGCCCATGACCCAGTTGAGGGAAAGCAGTAGGACGATGCGACCCAACATGGCCAGGGCCAGTCCGATGGTTCGCGCGCGCGCCTGATCCTCTTTGGGTAGACGGCCAGCCAGAATCGAAATGAAGACGATGTTGTCGATGCCCAGAACGATTTCCAGCAGGGTCAGTGTGCTGAGTGCGATCCAGGCGTTGGGGTCGGAGATCCAGTCCATAGGTAACTACAGAGTCAGCGGATTGGTTCAGGATCGGAAGACTAGGGGTGAGCCGCTGGGCTCTCCCACGAGTTCGTGCTTGTGGTAGACAACGGCTCCGCGCAGGACAGTGGTCACCGGCCAACCCGCCAGCGGACGGCCCTCGAACGGACTGCGCCCAGCCCTGGATCGCAGCCACTTCGCCGGCAGATCTTCTGTCACGCTTGGATCCACCAGGGTGACATCCCCATCGCAGCCCACATCGAGGGCGCCCTTGTTCTCGATACCGTACACATGTCGCGGGCCATCGACGGATAAGCGAATGATGTCATGGAGCGTCAGCCACCCATCGCGCACGGCGGTCAGCAGCAGTGGCAGAATCGTCTGGGTGCCTGCGATTCCGGAGGGGGAGAAGGGGTAGGGCTTGGCCTTTTCCTCGGGCGTATGGGGGGCGTGGTCGCTGCCGATGCAAGTGACCGGACCCTCGACCAGCGCACGTCGCAGGGCTTCTTGATGGCGCACATCACGCACCGGAGGGTTCATTTGGGCCCAGGTCCCGTGTTGCTCATAGCAATCCGGAGCCGCGAGGAAGAGGTGGTTCGGCGTGGCCTCCACAGTGACCAGGTCGCCCAGGTCGCGCTCCTGAACCAGCTGCAGTTCATCGGCGGTGCTGACGTGCAACAGGTGAACGGGGCGACCGGTCGCTTCCACCAGGTTCAGCAGGCGTCGCGTGGCCTTGAGCGCGCACTCGACGTCACGCACCTCGGGGTGCTGGGTGACGTGCGTCCCTTCGGCAACCTGTGCGTAGCGCTCCGAGAGGCGCGGGTTGTCCTCGGAGTGCACCGTGACCCGGCGCGACCCCGAGCGCAGCAGCCGTTCAAGGGTGGGGTCGTCTTCGATCAGCAGGTTGCCCGTGCTGGAACCCATGAAGACCTTGATGCCCGCACAGCCGGGCAGGCTCTCCCACTCTCCCAGGGCCTCGGCATTCTCTTCGGTGCCGCCGAGAAAAAAACCGTGATCGGCCGCCGCACGCCCAGCGGCTCGCTGAAGCTTGTCCTCCAGGGCCGCGGGGTCCGTGGTGGGAGGTGTGGTGTTGGGCATCTCGCAGAAGGCCGTCACGCCGCCGGCCACACAGGCCAGGGAGCCGGAGGCCAGGTCTTCCTTGTGCTCGAGGCCCGGCTCGCGGAAGTGCACTTGCGGGTCGATCAGCCCAGGCAGGACCCAATGCCCGCTGGCATCCAACTCAGGACAGTCACTTGGCGTATCCAGGCCGTTTCCGATGGCCGCCACCTTGCCGTCGCGGATGAGGAGGTCGGCTTGCTGGTCCCCGGTGCGCAGGATAAGCCGTCCGCCTCGAATGATTAGGTCATGGGTCATCGTCGGTCATCCCTGTTCGAGGGCCTTGTGCATGCGTTGCAACAATTGGTCGGAGTCGCCGAGTTCGCCGCTGCTCCATTCGATCCCGAGACCCGCGGCGCCGCTGCGCGGGATGATGTGAAAGTGCACGTGTGGCACGGCTTGGTGGGCGCTCTCACCGTTGTTCTGCAGCACGTTGTAGTGCACCGCACCCGTGGCGGCCAGCACTGCGCGGGCGATCCGCGGAAGGACGCGGCCCAGAGCTGCTGCGCTCTCGTCGGAAAGTTCGTGCAGGAATTCGCGCGGCTCTTTGGGAATGAGCAACGTGTGGCCCGGTGCGAGGGGGGCGATGTCCAGAAAAGCCAGCGTGTGTTCATCTTCATACACCCGCTGGCAGGCGATCTCGCCACTCAGGATCTTGTCGAAGATGGAAGCCATGGGAGGAGTCTAAGGAGTCGAGCAACGGAAGAAAGGGAATCCCGGCCCGGCCCTGCGATTCAATCGCCTGCCAGGGCAGTCTGCAGCAGATCCACGTTTGCGCTGAGAATGTCCACGAAGGTAGTGCCCGATGCACGCACGTCCGCTGTGGGATTTTCAGCGGGCGAAAAGACAACGGAGCGCAAATTCAGCCGGGTCTCCAGGGCACTTCGAGTCTCCGGGAGGGCTTCGGATTCCCAGAGCAGCAGGGCCGGGTCGAAGGAGTCTACGAGATCTTCCAGGCGCTCGAATTGCTCCTCGCTCAGGGGCTGTTCCGGATCCAGATCCAGGCTCTTCACTTCCCAACCGTAGCGCCGGGCCAGATAGTTGTAGGCGGGGTGGCTCGCTAGGAAGCGCGTGCCCTCGGGGACCGCGGATTCAATGCGTTTGTGCAGGGCGCGCAGATCGGTTTCCAATTGGGAGAGGCCCCTAGCGAAGGTCTGCTCATGCTCGGGGAAAGCCGACGTCATGGCCGCGCCGCATGCCTGGGCTTGCACCAATGCGAGCAGGGGGTCGAGCCAGTAGTGCCCGTCGGTGCCAGCATGGGAGTGCTCACCTTCAAATCCATGCGTGTGCGTCTTGCCCTTGTGTTCGATCAGGGGCTCGCTGAAGTTGGCCGCCGTGTCCACGAGCCGGCTGGGCGCTAAGCTGGCAGTGCCCAACCAACGCTCGAAGCCCGCGCCATTGGTGAGCACAACTCGCGCCCGCTGGTACAGGGCCAGATCGGCTCTGCTCGGCTTGTAGAATTGAGGATCTGCGCCCTCGGGTAGCGGGCAATGCACCTCGACCGCACCTTGAGCCAGGCTTCTAGCCATGGACTCCAAGGGATAGAAGGTGGCCAAGACATGCTCGTCGAGTTGCAGGGGTTCGGGATCGGGCGACTGACTGCAAGCTGAGCCTCCAAGTAAGAGGGCGAGTAGAGCGATGCGGGATCTGTGGGTGAGAGTCATGGTTGCTTGTAATTTGGCTCAGAAGACACGCATGAGATCAGGGGCAGACGCCATCAAGGCAATTAGGCACGCGCCTGCCCCGAATGCAGCCAAAATGACGATGCCCGCAAGTTCGAGGCCAACCAACATCCAGGTTGCCGAACGGCTGCATCCGATGGCGTGCAGCATGTCGAACTCGTCCTTGCGCAGGCGGGCGGCCAAAGAGAGAACGAGTCCTCCAAAGACCAGAGTTGAGATCAAGAGCACCAATGCGACTCCATCCAATAGGTGTTTGACCTTAAAGGCGTAGTTCAGCAGTTCGTCGACCACCGCGGAGGGCTCGACCATCTGGAAGACATCGGAGCGGTTGAACTGGGCACGCAGGATCGTGCTGTCTTTGGAATCGGCAGGGAAGTAGAGGATCGCGGTCAGTGGTAGCTTTTCCGGACGGGCGTGTAGGTGGAAGTCCCAAAGGTTGTCCTTTCCTACTTGGTCGTGCTCGATCAGCGCGGGGCTGACGGCCACCGAATCCTCGGTCGAGGAGAGCAGCATGTCTTTTTCCAGGGCTCCAGGCGAAGTGACATCACCGTGACCGTGGACCAAGCCACTAACCATCCAAGCCGTCTTGATGTCCACGAACACGCCATCATCGTCCGGGGTCCCGGTGGGATCCAGGACGCCGCAGATGGCCAGGTTCGTTGCACCCGGCTGATTGATGTTGAAGACGTTGTCGGGGTCGCTGGAGAGGACTCCGCCCGCAGACAGCCCAAGTCGCAGCGCCACATTCGATCCGAGCAGCGCGTCTCCAAGCATCAGCGGAAGTGTTCCGGAGGCCAGCGTCAGTTTGCGCTGCTCGTAGTACTCGACACTCGTCCCCACGATGGTGGCGCCGCGCGCCAAGTGCCCCGTGTGAAGGGGGATGGCCACACCGCGCCCCTGCTCCTGAATCTCCTGCAGCAACCCCATGTTCACCGGTTCGAGCGCACTCTGTCGGAAGTAGAGGGCGCCCAGCACCAGGTCGAAGCGGTTGCCACGTGTGCCGGCCACCACTGGCGTGGCCTGGGCTCGGGCCGTCAGGTCCGCTTCATAGCGCGTCATCAACTGGCGTGTCGTGGCGGGCAAGAGGAACGCCATGCCCAGACAAAAAGTCAGCAGGAGACTGCGCCACGCATGGTGACCCGCGTGAGCGCAGGCCATGTGCAGTAGGCCCCTCATCGCGTGACCTCCATGCACTCGTCCAATTGCAAGACGCGATCAAAGCGTTCCAAGAGGCGCGTGTCGTGGGTCACGACGAGCAGCGCGCTGTTGTGGCGTGCGCACACTTCGAAGAGCAAATCCATGGCGGAATCCGTCCGCGTACTGTCCAGATTGCCCGTGGGCTCGTCGGCCAGGACAAGCGCTGGTTCCGTGACCAACGCGCGGCACAGGGCGACTCGCTGTCGTTCTCCTTGCGAGAGCTGGCCAGGTTTGCGTTCGAGTAGGGAATCGATGCCCGTGGCGGTCGCCAGTGAGCTCGCGCGCTCCTGAGCCTTGGCGTCGAGCTGCAAGGCGGCTGAGATCAAGTACGGCAACAGGATATTGTCTAGCACGGACAGGTACTCGAGCAGTGCGAACTGTTGGAACACCATGCCCACCGAACGTACGCGCAACGCACGGCACGCTTCTTCGCTCAACTCAGTCAGTTCCTCGCCGTTCAGCTCGATAGTTCCGCTGTGGGCGCGCAGCACACCGGTCAGCAAGTGCAGGAGAGTGGTCTTGCCCGCCCCGCTGCTGCCCACGCAGGCCACGCGTTCACCACGCGCGAGTCGGAACTCAGGAACATGCGCTTGGAAGCGGCCTTCGGGATAGGCAAAGCGCAGAGCCCGGGCGGTCAACAAGGCCTCTGCCATCAGAAAGCCTCGCTGCCGGCATGCGGTCTGCGCTGGGCCGCCTCGGGGGCAAGGGGGCCGGCATCGAGTCTACGCGCGGCCAGGACCACGTGGTCGACGATACGCCAGCCCGCTGGGGTCGCAGCCACTTCGTAGCGCGCTTCATACTCGTTCGTGCGCCAGTGTGAGTGGTTGGAGTGGAACACCGCACCATCGACTTCCCATAAGCAGCGGGCGTTGAACGTGGGGGAACCGGTGGCATCCAGGCCAACACTCTCGATGACCAGGTCCGTGACGCGCACATCTTGGACCTCGCTGACCGCACCTTCTTCCTCTTGCATGACCAAGCCCTCGAGGATTTGGGTGTACAGGTCGTCCAGCAGATCACCGTGCACACTGAGAGCCAGGGAGTCGTAGATGTCCGACTGGTTCGTGAAATCGAAGGCGCGGTAGACGTTCGCATGCAGGGGCTTGAACACGGCGCGGGCGACTGCGTCACTGGGCAATGGCGTTCCGCCCGACAGGGACGAAAATTCAGAGCGCAGGCTCCAAGTGAATGGAGCAACAATCAAGCAACCCATACCTGCGGCGAGCAAGGGCCGAGGTCGCTTGCGATTCCTGGGGGCCAGCAGGGTCGCACCAGCCACGACAAGGGCCAGGGTCAGCAGTGGCCAGCGAGTGGGCACCTCTCGCTCGATACTTGGCACGACCTCGAAGTGCTCCGCGCTGGCGACGGTGGAGCCCCTCCAATTCCAGTCCGGGGACGACTCGGTCAGCGTCAATCGCGATCGAACTCCGCCCGCGCTCAAGTGTCCGATGATGTCCATGGGAACCGGGCTCCCGGGCTCGGACAGAATGGGATCATCTGGGTAGGCCAGCCAGGTGATGTCTACTGCGCTGGGCGGCGCCTCCAGGGCGAACTCCAAGGTCATGCGCAGCTTTTGCATGGCCTGCGTCCCGAAGCGCGGGAAATGAGCTAAGAAATCAAAGTTGGGATCGACGATCTCAAAGCCGGCATTCTTTGGCCGGAGGGCTTGATCTCCGACCGAGACCAAGAGCGTCTCGGTCAGGAGTTCAAAGACGATCTCTTCGGCCAGACCGAACTCAGGGTCCCGCAGAAGCATCTCGTCTTCGCGTGGGATCTCAACCAACGCATCGACGAACGCCAGATTGAACGCCACATGCGCCGTCACCGAATCCTCTTCAACCCACACGCGCAGGTCTACATCGGGACCATCGAGGGGATGGCGGTTGGTTGCTGTAAGACCCAGCACACAGATGCCAGTCAGCAGGGACCAGGGGGAGCCCATGGGCGTAGTCTAGCGCAGGTGTGGTGGCGAGACCCACCCGGCTCTCGATTGGATGGGACGAGAAGCCTTGCGGGGGTTTTTCAACCCGGGGCTGTGCCCAAGTGGGAGGAGCGCTAACCTCATTCATCTCCTTTCCCCAGCTTCCATCGTGAACCGTCCCTTCAATCCCCTGCCTCTCGCGCTGACCATTGCTTGCCTCCTGGTGCAAGGCGAAGTCGCGGCTCAGGAAGCACCCATCGCAGCTCTTTTGGATGAGTTGGGCGAAGACGTACGTACCTACAACGAGCACGTGACCTTTCTCGCCAACCCGTTCCTCGAAGGGCGTCTACCTGGAACGCGTGGGATGGAGATCGCCACCGAGTACGTGGAGTCGTACTTCGCCAAGGCCGGACTTGAGCGGCCCATGGACGGCGCCAGCTACCGCCAGAGTTTCCCCGTTGGCAAGCGCCGCACCGTGACTGCAGCCGCCCTTTCGAACGGAACCCTGAAGCTCGCACACGGGGTGGACTTCGGAGTGACGGGCATGGGCGGATCAGGTGCCAGTCAAGGTCCACTCGTCTTCTGTGGCTACGGAATCGAGAAGGGCCAGGAGGGCTACGTGGGATTCGACGCGGACACCGACCTCACGGGAAAGATCGCGCTGATCATGCGCTTCGAGCCGATGGATGAAGAAGGCAAGAGCCTCTGGGCCACACGCGGACCCTGGACAGCCAAGTCCGGATTCGGTCGCAAGCTGAAGGCTGCAGCGGAGCGCGGTGCCTTGGGCATCGTGCTCGTCAGCCCCCCGGGTGCTGCGGACAATCGGGTGGCGGATCTGATGATCGCGGGCAGGGGATCTAGGAGCTACGTGGATATTCCGGTCTTGATGGCCAGCACGGACGCCGCTGCCAGGATGCTGAAGCACGGCGGCGTTTCCGAGTCTCTCATGGATCTCCGCCGTGCGGCGGACAAGGCCGGAGTGGTGCGCGACCTGGGTTGTGAAATCGCTCTCAACGCACAGATCGCCGCCGAGCCCATGACCGCCGAAAACGTCATCGGGTTGCTACCGGGACGGGGATCTCTGGCCTCGGAATACGTCGTACTCGGAGCTCACCTCGATCACCTCGGCATGGGGGATTTTGGTTCCCGCGAGGGCCCGGGGAAGTTGCACCCCGGTGCGGATGACAACGCCTCCGGTAGCGCCGCGGTGATCATGCTGGCCAAGCGCCTGGCGGACGAGTATCGCGAACTGCCCGCTGACCAGCCCGCTCGTTCCGTGCTGTTCATGTGCTTCAGCGCAGAAGAATCGGGGTTGATCGGTTCTGACTATTACTGTCGCAATCCACTGGTGCCCATCGAGCAGCACAAGTTGATGATCAATTTCGACATGATCGGCCGCATCGTCGGCGGCCGCTTGTCGGTCTCTGGAGCCTCAACGGGCGAGGGCATGGCGGAGTGGTTGGCGCCCATGTTTGAGGCCTCTCCTTTGACCATCGTCCAGCCGGAGAACATGCCCCGGGCATCCGATCACACGTCCTTCTACCGAGCCAAGATGCCGGTGTTGTTTGGCATCATTGCAAACTTCCACGACGACTATCACACATCGCGCGATGTGGCCGACAAGATCAACCGCGTTGATGCAGTCCACGCCATCGACTTGTTTCACGAGATCCTTCGTGGCGCCGCCTTGCGGGAGACCGCCTTTCCCTATGCGGCACCCCAGCCTCGAAACGGAAGTGGGAGGGAGGGTGAGCGCAGGGTCCCGCCCCCGGTCCCAGTCGCTCCCAAGGTCCTGGTGGGCATCATGGGAGAAGACGCAGGGGATCTGGCGGGAGTCCTGATTGGAGAGGTCGTTGAAGGCGCACCGGCCGAGCAGGCTGGATTGCTTGCAGGTGATCGGCTCATCAAGTGGGCCGGCAAACCGCTGGAAGGCATGGAAGCCCTGCGCAAGCTCTTGGGTGGACACACCCCAGGTGACCGGGTGCAGGTCACCGTGCATCGCGCAGGTGAGGAAAAGGTCTTCTGGCTGACCCTGGCGGAACGCTAGTCCTATTCGTCGTTGCCGAGTCCGTCAAAGGGTCCGGGGAAGAGCTTTGACGGACGGCGCTCCGCCATCGCGGTTGCGCGCAGAGATGCTAGGCGATCGGGGAGTTTCTCCGCCAGGTTTGTGCCCTCCGTAGGATCGACCTGCAGATCAAAGAGTTCCTCGCGCACCACGCCCGCCTTGGAAATTTGGCGCACCCACTTCCAGCGGCCGTGTAGCAACGCTTGGCGGCGGCCGAGTTCCCAGTACAGGGGCGGGCGTTGGGCCAAGCGCGGCGGCAGGCCTCGCAGCGTGCCACTGAGATCGATGCCGTCGAGTCCCGAGGGAGGCTCGACGCCCGCCAAGGAACACAGGGTCGGCAAGAAGTCTTGGAAGGCACAGACCCGCGCACTCGTGCTCCCAGCCGCGATGGTTCCAGGCCAGTGGGCGATCAAGGGCACCCGCAGACCTCCCTCGTAGAGGCTGCCCTTCAAACCCCGCAGAGGGCCGGCGGAGTTGAAGAACGGAGAGTCGCTGCCGCCCGTGTAGGTGGGACCGTTGTCGCTCGTGAAAAGGAACAGGGTCTTCTCGCTCAGACCCTCCTGCGCTACGGCCTGCAGCAAGCGGCCGACCTCGGCGTCCAGGTGGGTGATCATGGCGGCGTAGGCGGCGCGCGGGCGCGGGTGGGGCAGGTAGCCGCGTTCACCTAGGTAGGGAGCGTCGTCCCATTCAGCGGGGTAGGCGTCGAGTGCTTCATCGGGGACCTGCAGCGCAAGATGGGGGATAGCGCTGGGGTAGTAGAGGAAGAAGGGCCGCTTCGCGTTGGTGTGGATGAACGCCTCAGCGCGCTCAATAAACAGTTCCGGGGCGTAGGCTGGACCCTGAAAGCGCTCCCACTCTTCTGCTGATTCGGGTGCACGGGCCAGTTTTTCGTGGGCCGAGAAAACGGGATTGCCCGTTTCGACGCGCTTGCCGTTGTGCCAGAGGTGATCGGGATAGTGGTTGTGAGCTTGGGCCTGGCACAGGTACCCGAAGAACTCATCAAAGCCCTGCAGGTGGGGCTCGCCGCTCTCGCCGGGGCCACCCAGACCCCACTTGCCGAAGGCGCCGGTCGCGTAACCACGTTGCTGCAGTAGGCGTGCGAGCGTTGGCGTCTCAGCGGGCAAGGGAACCTGGCCCTCGCCATGCGGGTTGTTCTTGCGGTGCCATCCGCTGTTGTCACGCACGTGAGCATGGCCCGTGTGCAGTCCCGTCATCAACACGCAGCGGGAGGGCGCGCAGACCGCGTCCCCTGCGTAGTGACGCGTGAAGCTCAGCCCTTGCTGGGCCAGTCTATCCAGGTGCGGGGTCTGGATGGTCTCCGACCCAAAGCAACCCAAGTCGGCATAACCCAAGTCATCGGCCAGAACAAAGACGATGTTCGGCGGGGGATCCGGCAGTTCGGTGCCCACCAGGGACCCGGAGAGCGACAAGCAGCAGAAATGAATGAAGCCATGCATGGGCAGAGTCTACCCATGCATGGCCTTTGAGGTGTTGCGTCGGTTTGTCTAGCCGTCCCGATTGCCTCGGCCACGGCCTCCGCCAAAGCCACCCATGCCGCCCGTGTCCATGGCGCCGTATTGCTCCCACTGCTGGGGGCTCAGGATCGTCTGGATCTGTGCGTCGTAAGTCTTGTTCTTCTCGCTCAGCAAGTCTCGTATCGAACCCCGATCAATGGTGGACGCCGGGTCTCGCATTTGCCGGAAGAACTCATCGCGTTCCTGGTTGCGGTCAGTCAGGACCGTCCTCAGGTCGCTGGCCTGGCCAGGGCCCAAACCCAGTTTGGTGGTCAGGTCGTCCATCGTGCGGTCCAGGCGTTCCTCACGCTGTTCGGCCCGCCGAACCTCGCGCTCGACCTCCTGGCGCTCTTCACGCGTCTCGATGGCCAACTCGACCATGTCCTGGAAGCGCGCCGGAGGAGCCACCTCCACCGACTTGAACGAAGCCAGGAGATCGCGCAGCGAGGCGATTTCCTGCTCGAGCGAGTCGTCCGCAGCACTGGCGGGCCTGCGGTTGACTTCGGTCATCGCCTTGCGGGCTTCCAAGGTGCTCAGTCGCATGGCGAAGTCATCCAGGCTATCCCGAATCGAATCCCCAGTGACACCCAGGTCTGTCGCTGGCGAGCCCTTCTCCGCCAAAGTGGGAGCCGGGTCGTCGCCCGTGATGAAATCGGCGGCCAAGTACCCCGCACCTGCGGCGAGGAAACTGATGAGCGGAATAATGGCAGTGTGGCTCATGTCTAGGAGTCTTGAGTGGTGACTTCGATCGAGTGCTCGATGGTGCCTTCTTGCAGGCGGTAGATCGTCATGCTGGATTCTCCGAACTCGCGTTCGGTGTTCATCTCCAGGGAGATCTCCCCCTCCAGTTCCAATTGCACGGGGCGCTGTTCCTCGACAGAGAACAGCAACTCCCCTTCGATCTCGACTTCATAAGTGTTGTCAATCAGTCGCTCTGCAGCATTCAGAATGAGGGTGTCGCTCCACATCCAGGGCGAGGGGCTGCGGTCGCGGCCGCGGCCAAAATTCGTCTCCGGCATGTCGCCTTCGGCCTCGAAGGTCAACTCGATGACCACGCACTCCAGACCATCGACGGTCTTGGTGCGATCGGTGAGCTTGGCATCGGTCTCCCATTCGGCGTCGTTCAGGTAGCGCAGGCCGCCTCCGGAACCGCGCCGGCGGAAACCACCGCGTCCTCCGCCACCGCGACCACCCCGGTCACCTCCCTCGCTGCGTTCCTCGGGCGGGAAGAGGGCACCTTGAATATCGAGCCCCAGGGCAGCCAAGACGGCCGTGCCTTCAGGCTCCCAGCTCTCGCCCTCGGCCACGGCCCCGTCGGGCAGCAATCCGTCCAAGGGCAGGGTCATGGAGTGTCCCTTTAGCATGGCGTCGTTGTCGGGTTCGTCGTCTCCCTTGAGAGTCGCGACCGTATCCCCATCCTCATCGACCTCTAAGCTCAACGTTTCACTGTCTAGGGGGCTCGTGCGTTCCATTTCGCGGGATTCCTCGCCAAAACCCATCGTGCTCACACTTGCCACATCGCCGAACTCGCGCTCCAGACTGACGGGCGCCCCATCGTCCAAGCTGAGCACGGAGTCCGTGTAGGTGTATTCCACCTTGGACTCGGTGCCGCCTCCACCGAATCCTCCGCCTCGACCCTCCATGGGTTCACCATCTCGTGTTATCTCCGAGGCCACGGTCTCCATGGTCTGGCTCGATTCAACGGTGACGGTCAGTTTGCGCTCGGTGTCGTAACGGGTTGTGATTTCAGTTGTGCCAGCAACGATGGCCAAGCCGGCCAGAGCGGGGGTCAGGATGCGGATCATAGTCGTAGCTCCAAGAGTCTTCGGAAGAAGTGTCGCGTCGCGTTGGGATTCGCGCCCGCCTAGTCAATGCCCTGCGGAACGCTTGCGCTACACCAATGCGCCAAGTGGGGTGCTCCTGTTGGGAACGTGATCAGCATGCCCAAGGAGAGGCTCATGGTGGGCTTTACCTACCTCAGACAGCTTTCGGTTGGCGTGCCGGGCTCAACCCAGTCTGCGCCGCAACGCCGCAATCCGCGCGCGACTGACCGGAATCCAGGTGTCGTCGAGGAGTTGCAACTTGCCCAGTCCTCCACCTTGAGTGACGAGTTGCCGCACTCGATCGAGTGCCACGATGGCGGAGCGATGGACCCGTTGAAAACGGGCCGGGTCCAGATTGCGTTCTAGTGCGCCCATGGACTCGCGCATGAGCACCTCTCCGCGCGTCGTGTGCAAGCGCACGTATTGGTCGGCCGACTCCACCCAGTCGATACTGCTCGTCTCCACCAACTCGATGCCGCCTTCGCGTCGGATTGTCAGGCGGTCCAGGTGCGCATGCTCGGATGGTTGCAATTGGGCCACCTCGGAGGTCTCCGGGTGGACCAGTTGAGCGAGGCGGCGACTCGCACTGACGACCCGTTCGCGCACCAGGTGTTCGCGGGCCCGCTCAAGAGCCTGCGCAAAACGCGCGTCGTCGAAGGGTTTGAGCAGGTAGTCCACGGCGTGCACTCCGAAGGCCTCGATGGCATAGCGATCGTAAGCGGTTGTGAAGACCACCAGGGGCGGATGCTCATCGTCCAGCGCTTCGATGACCTCGAAGCCGTTCATGCCTGGCATCTCCACATCCAAGAAAATTAGATCCGGGCGGGCCTGTTGCAAGCTAGACAGGGCCTCAGCGCCATTGGCACATTCGCCAAGCAGTTGAACGTCGGGTTCGGCTTGCAGCAGGGTGCGCAGTGTGGCGCGAGCCATGGGTTCGTCATCCACAACCAAGACGGTCAAGGAGATAGGCGGTTGATTCACGCGGGCAACTCCTCAAAGGGCAGTCGCACGTGGACCGTGGCACCACCCTCCGGGCGGGAGAGTAGCTCAAGAGTTCCGTCGTGCCCGTACAGGGTCTCCAGTCGGGCGCGTGTGTTTTCGATTCCGATGGGGGAACGGTCTCCTTCGGTTTGCGCCTTGCCTGCGATGACATGATCGGGGAAACCCGGACCATCGTCACTCACCGTGACGTGCAGTTGATCGCCTTCGCGCTCGGCCCGGATCTCCAACCGGCCCCCTTCGGGTCGTGGGGCCACAGCGTACTTGACCGCGTTTTCTACGAGGGGCAAGAGCAGCAGAGCGGGCACACGAGCCGAAGCGAGGCCCGGAGCGATGTGCGTGTCCACTTGCAAGCGTTCGCCCAACCGAATGGCCTCGATGTCCAGGTAGTGCTGGGCCAGGGCCAATTCCTGTTCGAACTCCACTTCCGGATCGTCTCCGTGATCGAGCGTCGCGCGCAGCAAGCCACCCAGTGCGGAGAGACTGGAGATGGCCTCGGCGGATTGACCGCTGCGGATCAGGCCGCCCACCGAGTGCAGCGCGTTGAACAGGAAGTGCGGTTGCAGCTGACCCTCCAGGCTGGCGACCTTGGCCGACGAGAGCTCTGCCTCGAGCCGCGCGGCTCGTAGTTCCAGGTAGGCCGCGTGCCGTTCGACGTCCCGTTCGATCAAATAGGAGCGCGCGCCCCAGCCCATGCCGAGAATGACCAGGTAGAGCAAGACGCCCAACTCGACTCGGGGACCGGGGAAGCGCCGCATGCGTCGCCGAAAGAAATCCGCTGACGGCGAGCGTTGGCCATCCCCGCGCTGGCCTTCAGGTCGAGGACCCTCGGGGCGCTGACCTTCGGCACGTCGGCCCTCCGCAATTCCTTGGGAGCTCAAGGGTGAGTAGAGCCACTCATACGCGACATAGGTCTCTGCTTCGGCCAGCCCACGCGCGACTCCATAGGCAATTCCGCTGTGCAGGACGACGAGCAATGCCACCCACTTGACGTGTCTGGACAGAAACCTCGCCAAGAGCAGGATCGGCTCAGCGGCCAATCCCCACAGGATCCAATCGATGCTCTTGCGCCAGAGCACGTAGAGCCAATTGACATCACGCCCGGCTTCCTCGGCGGCATCCAGGTACAGGAGCGTCGAGAAGGTGACCATGGACACAACAGCCAGGGCGATAAGCAACCGGCGCCGGGCCGGGGATCTCAGCCAACGCTCAAGGGGTGCTTGTTGACCAGGTTGGGAGGGCTGTTCGCTCATCGAAACTGCTGGCCGGGCTCAGTCGAAGTCGGTGGGGGTGGGAGCACCGGGGGCAGTCGTTCTTCTAGCCGATTCTGGATATCTGTGAGTTGTTGGAGGTCTGGATCTCCGGGAGCCGTAGCGATTGTGTTGCGAAGGGCATCCAAGCGGGAGACCCAAGGCCTGAGACCCGCTTCCAGTTCTTGAACCGAAATCGGTGGCAAGCTCTCCTTCGGTGGACCCAACCAAACGAGCAACTCCCTCAGCGTCGCCAGGATGCCGGGAGTCCAGCCCGCGCTGTGTGCGGCCTCGAGTCGCAGCAGCAGAGCCCCCGCAGCGGGGTAGCGCAGAATCGTCCGATCGAGCAACTCGATCGCTTCCATGGCACTCGCCTTGGTCACAAATTCAGGCGCCAGCCGGGCATGGGCTCGCAAGCGGCAAGCGTGCTCAAACCAAGCCGAAGTAGGCTGGACCTTGCTGAGTTCAGCATCCAAGACCCTCAAGTCGTTCCAGCGGCTATTGCCGACCAGGGTCCAGCCCTTCCAGATCAGGCCCGGCTGGCCGGTCCATGTGCGTGCCAGGGCTCCAATGTTTGCTGTGCCCGGTGCGCCCCGCCCGGCGGCCGGTAGTTCAGCACCCACCTGGAAGAAGGGCTGAGCTTCGGGGCTTGGAATCTGAAACGCATCGGGCAAGGCAGCGGCGCGCAGGGGAGCGGCTCCACGCATGGCGCGCAGAACGGCGAAGGGGTCGACCTGGGGCGCCAGTTGAGCGAGCAGCCCCGAGTCAGCGACCAGTAGCGGGTCGTACGGTTTGAGCAGTTCCCAGGTGGTCTCCATGTTCAGGCCCCCGGGCAGATCCAAGCCCGATGCCATGGCCAGCACGTTTCGATCGTCTGTGCTGATGACCCCATCTGCGCACAGGCCCTCGATACCCTCTTGGTCCAGGGCCAAGAGTGCGAGCAACTCGTTCACATCGCTAACGCCCGCCGCGCTCCAATAGTCTGGATCTCGATCGATGGGGGCTCCGCTTTGGACCAGATCCCGCTCCACATCGAGGGCTTCGTCCGAGGCCAGGAACAGCAGCATGCTGGGAACCGGGCGGTAGAGGCGGACGTGCTTGAAGGTGTCGAGCAGTGTTGCGCCCACGGATGCGAACAACTCAGGATTCAAGAACCCAGTGTTGATCCATTGCACGAACACGCCCCCAGGGCTGAGGTGATTTCGGCAGAGTTCTGCGAACTCCCCGGTGTACAGGTGTGACGCGCCTGCGGTCCAGGGGTGGGAGGGTTGGGACACGATAATGTCCCAACGCTTCTCGGTGAGTGCCAGAGCCCCACGGGCGTCGTTGAGAATCACATTCAGGCGCGAATCTTCAAACGGGTCTCGAGCGCGGAGGTCGCTCAGCTTGCGATTTGCCGCCAGCACTTCCGGTTCGAGTTCGACCACATCCAGCTCAGCAATGGAAGGAGGGATCGATTCCAACGCGACTCCACCTCCAAACCCGATCACGAGCATGGACTGCGCCGCAGGCCGTGCGAGCACCGGCAGGGCAGTCAGGAAGCGCTCTGCATTGCGCCCGTAGGGCGGGACTCCTTGCGGGGTGATGCCCGCCTCTGGCAAGCCGTTGGAGCGAATCTCGAGCGAGTCTCTCCTGTCCAACACCAACACAGTCGCTGAATGCCCCACTGCGCTGAACAGAACACGCCCAGCCGCCCCTTCCTCCGGTTCCAAGGGCGCGTGGCGCAGGAGATTGAGCGGTGGTTGGGGGTGATAGGTGACGAGTACGGCCAGACTGGCGCAGGCGCCCAGACAGAACAGTCGGGCGCTAGGCCACAAGAGAGCCAATGCAGTCCACGCCGCGAGGACCAGGTTGGCGCCGACTGCCAGGCGGGTCACTCCGGCGAAGCCAAGACTGGGGATAAGCCAAAAGCCGGCCAACAACGCTCCGGCGATCGCTCCCACCGTGTTCCATGCATAGACGCGTGCGCTGGCCTGTCCGGCTTCCGACCTGGAGCGGGCCAGGATGCGCAGGGCGAAAGGAAAGGTCGCTCCGATCAATGTTGTGGCGGGAAGCAGAAGTGTGAACGCCATGCGCGCTCCGACTCCTTGGGCCGAAGCTCCGGGTTGCGCCATGCGCTCCAAGAAAACCGCAGGCAGGCTGTCCATGTGCGCGTAGACCCACGCGGCGAGCCCCCCGATGCCGAGTTGGCACAAGACGAAGCCGACCGCGGCCCGTTGGCGCGTGCGCGCGAGCAAGGAGGCCAGGGCGCCCCCGATCGTGATGCCTGTCAGGAAACTGGCCAGCATGGCGGCGAAGGCGTAAACACTGCCTCCGAGAATGTGCGAGAGTAGGCGCGTCCAGAGCACTTCGTAAGCAAAGGAGACGGAACCGGAGATCGCGATCAGCGGCAGGATCCAGCGCACCCGCTCGTCGGAGATGAGTTCCTTCTTGGCCGCCCGCTCATCCATACCCGAACTGGGTTCCGGAACCGGGGCTGGAGCGTTGCGGGAGATCAGCGCGGCCAGTACAAAAACGAGCACGTTGGCCGCGACCCCAACGTGAACCGTTCCCGCCAAGCCCAGCTGAGGCAACAAGAGGAACGCTCCTATCAGAGTCCCGACTACGGCACCCGCCGTGTTGGTCGTGTAGAGCAGGCCCACGCGCGGTCCAATGTGGTCGCGTCTGCGAACCACATGCCGCGTGAGTAGGGGCAGCGTGGCTCCCATGCAGGTCGTGGGCACGAGCACGATGGCGAAGGTCGTGAGCAGGTAGAAGGCCGATTGGCTGGCTCCGCCCGAATTGACGAGCGTACCTTGGTCTCCAATAAAGACGTCTTGCAAGAGCCGGGCGCCCTTGAGTCCCAGCGGTACGAGCAACGCCCCGATCGCCACCCCCGCCTCGAGCAGTCCATACCAGAGCACAGGACGCTTGACCCGGTGCAGGACCCGGCCCGCCGCCGTAGCCCCCAGAGCGAGGCCCGCCATGTAGGCCGCCAGTACTGTGGCTACCGCGAGTTCGGAGGTTCCAAAGACCACCGAGAACTGGCGCAGCCATGCGGTTTGATAGACCAGGGCCGCAAATCCGGACAAGAAGAAGCAAGCGAGAACGGCGACAAACTGCGAAGCGTCCTGAGTCTTGGTGGGAGGCGTAGACATGGGTTCCGTAACAGGATCGGCGATTCCTGGATGGCGGCAATGGACCGATTGGATATTCCTTGGGTTGACGACCTCAATCCGCCCGAATGTGGGGCGCGGGGCCTGGGGACCCCGCTGGCGATGTTTGCGCTGGGTCCGGCCGCCGGCCAATCTCCGGCAAGAGCATGGCCGCCCGTCTCTTGAGAGGAATCTTGGACTCCGGCAGCTGCGAGACAGGCCACCGGCAGCGACCAGGCCCCTCAGCATGCCAACCACCACCCCCTCCCACCCGGGCTGACGTCCCGCATCCACCCCAGTTACACCCCAGCGGTCTAGCGCTGACTATCCAGATCGCTAAACTACTGCCTCAAATTATCCAGGGAGCTCCCAGATCGGGGCCCCTCCGCACCCTCGCACCGGGCTGACCCCTCCTATGGGATCCTGGGCGCCGGGCAAGTCCTACGACAAGACGAAACCAATATGGCCATCCAAGCGGCCCGCAAGGCAGAACTGATTGCCGAGTATGCGAACACCGATGGAGACAACGGATCCCCCGAAGTCCAAATCGCGCTGCTCACCGAGAATATTCGCAACCTGACCGAACACCTGAAGGTTCACAGGAAGGACTACGGTTCCCAACTGGGCCTCGTGAAGATGGTCGGCCGGCGAAGCAAACTCCTGCGCTACTTGCGCTCGAAGAACCCCGAACGCTATCGCGCGATCCTGGGCCGACTCGGCCTGCGCCGCTAGCACCGACTGGGGCAGAAGGGGGTCGAACGATCGATCCCAACCGCTGCCGGCGATTCCGCCCCACACGAGGGACGGGTGAACCGGCTAGGCATGAGCCCGTGCTCCATGCCCGGAAATAGACAAGACGACAAGACGAGAAACCAAGCAACTATTGATACCGACGATTCGGAACTGATCCATGACAAACGGACCCACACGCGTTGAACGCGAAATCTCCGGAGTGCGCATCGCCATCGAGACGGGCCAGGTGGCCCGCCAGGCAGGCGGCTCTGTGATTCTCACACTAGGTGACTCCAAAGTCTTTGCCGCGGTGACCGCGGGCAAGGCGCGCGAGGACATCGACTTCTTCCCCCTGCTCTGCGACTACCGCGAGAAGAACGAGGCCGGTGGCAAGATCCCCGGCGGGTTTTTCAAACGCGAGGCGCGACCCACAACGAAGGAAATCCTGACCATGCGCCTGATCGACCGTTCGATCCGGCCCATGTTCCCCGACGGCTACAAGGAAGAGGTGCAGGTCCTTACCCACGCCCTCCAATACGACGGCAGGAACAACACCGACGTCGCGGCCATGATCGCGGCCTTCGCCGCCGTCCGCATCAGTGGCCTGCCGTTTGATGCGACCCTGGGCGCCGTGCGGGTTGGGCGCGTGAACGACGAGTTCGTGCCCTTCCCCGAGGATCCCGCGCGTCGCGAGGAATCCACGCTCGACCTGGTTGTCTCAGGTCACAAGGATGGGCTCGCCATGGTGGAGTCTTCAGCCAAGCAACTTCCCGAGGACATCATGGTGGACGCCCTCGATTGCGCCCACTCTGTGATTCTCGAGGTTGTCTCCCTGATCGATGAGTTGACCGAGAAGGTCGGCAAGCCGCAGGCCGAGTTCAGCGCGCCGGAAGTCAACGAGACTCTCAAGGCCCAGGTTTTCCAGCACGAAGAGGCGATGACCACGGCCGTTCGTACGCAGGGCAAACAAGCCCGGCACGACGCCCTCTCGGCGATCAAGAAGGAGTGCCTGGACACCCTGACCGAGGGTGTGGAAGAGGGCGACTTGCGTGCTCACACCAAGGCCATCAAGGACATGCTGCATGACCTGCAGCAACACGTGGAGCGCGAGTGCATCTTGTCCGGTACCCGTGTGGACGGCCGCACGCATGACAAGATCCGCGACATCACGATCGTGCCCGGATTCATCGAGCGTCAGCACGGGTCCGCCTTGTTTACGCGCGGTGAAACCCAGGCTCTGGCCAGCGTGACCCTCGGTACCCCCGACGACGAACAAGTCATCGACGGCATCGAGCCCGAGTACAAGAAGAGCTTCTACTTGCACTACAACTTCCCGCCGTACTCGGTGGGCGAGACGCGGCGCATCATGGGCCCCGGCCGCCGAGAAATCGGTCACGGCATGCTGGCCGAACGAGCGTTGATGGCCGTCATGCCGACGCGCGAGCAGTTCCCCTACACCATCCGCATTGTCTCGGACATCATGGAGTCCAACGGCTCTTCGTCCATGGCAAGTGTTTGTGGTGGATGCTTGGCGATGATGTCTGCCGGCGTGCCGGTGAGCCAGCCCGTGGCCGGTATTGCCATGGGCCTTGTGAAGGATGGTGATCGCGAGGCGATCCTGTCCGACATCCTCGGCAGTGAGGACCACAACGGAGACATGGACTTCAAAGTCGCCGGATCCGGCGTGGGCATCACGGCCCTGCAGATGGACATCAAGATCAAGGGCGTATCCCGCGATCTCCTCTCCACGGCACTCGAGCAGGCCCGCGAGGGACGCATTCACATTTTGCGTAAGATGCTCGAAGCGGTTCCCGCTCCCGCGGCGGAAGTCTCGGACTACGCCCCGCGCATGGAGACGCTCAAGATTCCGGGCGACAAGATTGGCTTCTTGATCGGCCCCGGCGGCAAGAACATCAAGGCCATGCAGGCTCAGTACAGCGTGCGCATTTCGATTCTCGACGACGACGGCAACGTCCAAGTCTTTGGAACGGACTCGAAGCAGGTCAAGGCTTGCAAGGACGCGATCGAAGCTTCAACCCAGACCCCCGAGGTTGGCACTCGGTACACAGGTACCGTGCGCAGCGTGCGGGACTTCGGCGCCTTCATCGAAATCCTTCCCGGCGTGGAAGGGCTGTGCCACATCTCCGAGTTGGCCCATGGCTTCGTCGGCCAGGTGACCGATGTGGTCAACGTGGGTGATGAGATTGAAGTGGAAATCATCAACGTGGACGACCGCGGGAAGGTCAAGGTCAGCCACAAGGTGACCCTTCCGGGAGGCGAGGAGAGCGGTTCCGACGCGGGTGATCGTGAAGCTAGCGGTGACCGCGGCGGTCGCGGTGGCCGGGGCCGTGGCGATCGAGGACGGAGTCGCGAACGATCCGGCGCAAGCGACTGAGTCGAACCTCGCCCGTTCACCGGGCTGAATCGAGGACCTCATCGACCGACAATGCCCCCCCGATCCCGCTATCTGGGGACGGGGGGGCGTTTCTGCGTTGAGTGTGGAGGGCAGTGCCTGGGTGCCAAGAAGTGGGGGGGCGTTAGCGTTCGGTATTCGATCGATTCACCCGTGCAGGGAACGGGCCTAGCGGCTATACCGGACCCCCCAGTACGACGGTCATTCCCAGACCGAAATCAAGTCCCAGGGACTGCCGCGAGGCAACTGGGCCGATAGGTAATTGAGCCATGCAGATTACTAGCCAAATTCTTCTTTCGTTTGCGGCCGTTCTAGGGGCCAGCCCGGCCCTCGCAGCCCCGACAGCCGAACCCACACTGTCCCTCGACCTACCCACACTGGTCCCCGACCTACCCACACTGGTCCCCGACCTACCCACACTGGCTGAGGTCGACGGACATTCCGACGACGGCCGAGGAACGGACTTCATTTTTGATCGCTCGGACAACATCTGTGGGAACAAGGCTCCCATGGGTATCACGGCGCCCGCCACTGTCGACTACGACGCCTTGCTGGCAGTGACCGACGAAGTACGCAAGATCAAGAAGCGCAAGATCGATCCTCACTCAGCCGAGGGCCGCACCTTGATGACCGCCGCCCGACGCAAGGTGCTCGACGCTTGCGAAAAGGTGCGCAGGGCCAACAACCACTGTGGCGTCTGGAAAAAAATCCGCCGCCGTGACGGCCGTGCGATCCCGGACCTCACGGCCAAGGTCAAGGCCAAGATGAGCGGGAAGTGATTCGGACTACTTGTGGGGCCCTTCAATTTGAATCGGTCGGTCTGCCGGCCGGCCTCACAGGTTGGACCTCGCTCACGTAGCGGGCCCTCGATCGTCGGATTCTTCACGTGCATGTCCTTGGCGGTGATGCCAGCCTGCCAAGGTCCGGAAAGCGCTGAGTCTTCGGAAGGTGAGTCACTGCGAACGCTCGAAGCGGCCATGGGGGACGCACAGGATCCGGATGGGGACATGGACCCCAAACTCGATCCAGCCAGTAGCGAGGAGGAGTACACCAAGGCCTTGGAAGAGGCCTACCAAGCCGGCGCGCGAGAACCGGACGTTGGTGGCTCAACGGGCGAGCCCGTCTTCGACTCCGCGCCCCTGGATGGTGCGGACGACGGACAGGACCCCGTGCCGGAAATTGACCTGGACGACTTGTTGTTGGGGGCGGGGGCGCAGGATGGGGACGCTCCTATCGTCAGCCCCTACGAGGAGTTTGGAGAGCGAATCGTTTGGTATCGGGACTCGGGGCTGATCATGAAGCCCTTCACCTTTCCCCTGGGGGCTGGTGCCAGGGTGCAGGCCCTCATCAAGTCGCACGCGGGACTCAAGGTCCACGCGGCCCCAATCGATGCGGAGGCGATGCCCGAAGGGGAACAGCTTCCCGGCACGGTTGTGCTGCACTTGCTAAACGCGCAGGGTGCGGAGGCCTTCACTCCTCCCCGCAAGCCAGGCGTGACCGCCCCTAAGGTGGTGCCACTCGCCGACTGGCTGGTGGTGACGGCAGCTCCCCGCGAGATGAGGCAGGTGCAGCGCTTCATTCGAGCCTTCATCAGCAGCGCACGCCAGATTCAAGTGGAGGCCAAGATCGTCGAGCTGACCACCACTCAGACTTCTGATTACGGCATTCGGCCGGTAGATGGCGTCACACCGATTTTTGGTCTGCCCAACGCCGGGTCGCTGATCCACGACATTGACTTCTCCTTCGGCAACACAGTCGACGTGGGTGAGGCCATATTCGGAGTGTCGGCGGTTTTTGATGGTGTGCAGTTCAACGCGCTGCTCGAGATGGTCTCGACGGATGAGTCGGCGTCCATCATATCTCAGCCCAAGGTCGCCGTACGTGAAGGGGCCCGGGCCGAATTGGTAGAGGTGCAGCAAGAGCCCGTCATGAAGCTCAATGCCATCAACGCCAATGGCCAGTTCACGTGGACGATCAACTTCCGAGAAGTGGGTGTTCAGCTCTACGTCGTGCCACGCGTTGTGGGCAACAACACCCTGATCTTGGATGTGGACACTGAGGTTTCCCAGATCACAGGTACCGCTGCGACCTTCATCGTGACCGACGCTGCCGGCGCGAGCTCCACAGTGGGTGTTCCCGAGGTAGCCAAGCGCAAGGCCACAACCACCGTGCGCCTCGAAGCAGGCCAGGGCCTGGTGATCGGGGGCTTGATTTCCGAGCGCACCCTGCAACGGGAACGGAAGGTGCCGCTGCTAGGCGACATTCCTTTGCTTGGGAATATCTTCAAGAGCAACTATCAGATCCAGGAACGAACGGATGTGCTCTTCTTCATCTATCCCCGCATACTGCAGGGCATCGATCTGAACACGGACTTCTGATCCCCGCTGCTGATCCGAATTCAGCTTTCGACCACACCTCCCATGCGCGCTCGACTCCACTCTCGACCCAAGGCCCTCCGCCATTGCCTCACCTGGCGAGGCTTGCAGGGGGCTGGAGTCCTGTTCACCCTGGCTTTGCTCCCCGGGTGCCGCCTACTCGATTCCGGTGAGCCCACCCCACAGGAGCGCAGTGCAGAGATCAACGCCACCTGGAAACGCATCCTGCTGGGTTCGGACACCCTGACGCCGGTTGAGGACTTCGACGAGGCCAGCTATTTCGAGGAGCTGGAGCGTCTCTACGCACAGTCGCCGCAGCCTTTGGAACCTGGTGAGTTGGAGCCCGCGCCCGCGATTCCCGATGGAGCCGAAGCGGGCCACGAGGTTCCTGGCGCGCTGGATCCCTTTCTCACATTCGGTGAGCGCATCTGGGTGGACCGTGAGACCGGCTTCGTGACCAAGCCCTACAGTTTTCCGGCAGGTCTGGGCCAACGGGCCCTGACCCTACTCTCGCTCTACGGGGACTTCGACATCCCCCTGACAGGCGGGGCTGTCGTTGACGGGGAGGGGTTGATTCCGATTCAAGACCAAGGGGCAAACGAGGCCGTGCTGGACTTGAGGATCGGTTTTGACGGCGAGCCGTTTTCCCCCGCATCGGGAACGACCCTGGCGAGCAGCAAGTTCGTCCCACTCTCCGACTGGCTCTTTGTTCGGGCTCAGCCCGACGTTCTGCTCAAGGCGGAGCGGTTCATTGAACTATTTAGTGCACGCGTGCGCCAAGTAGAGATCGAGGCACGAATTGTTGAGGTGTCCACTTCGGATTCCTTCGACTACGGCATCCAACCCATCGACCCCAGCACTCCCATCTTTGGATTGCCCAACGACGGGGCCTTTGCCAATAGTCTCGACTTCTCTTTGGGCAACACTGTCGACTCTGGCGAGGCCATCTTCGGCGTTTCAGCCATCTTCGATGGTGTGGAATTCGATGCTCTGCTCGAAGTCGTCTCCAACCACGAAAACGTGTCGATCATGTCGCGGCCCAAGGTGGCCGTGCGCGAAGGCGGGCGGGCCGAATTCGATAATACCGATGAGGTGCCGTTCTACGTCCTCGGCGGGCTCAACGCCAACGGGACCTTCAGTGCCACCCTGCAGGTCAAACCCGTGGGCGTTCAGATGTTCGTGATCCCAACGATCATCGGCGAGGAGACGATCCTGCTCAATATTGACATCCGCGCCTCACAGGTCAGTGGCACGGCCATCAGTCTGAGTCAGGGGGGCGACGACTCTCAAGCGACCTTCTCCGTGCCCTCCATCTCAGCCCGCAGAGCGTCCACTACGGTTCGCCTTGAGCCGGGTGAGGCCGTGGTGCTGGGGGGGTTGATTGCTGAACGGACCCTCGAGCGGGAACGCAAAGTGCCCCTGTTGGGCGACATCCCTATTTTGGGCTACCTGTTCAAGAATCACTACGATGTCACCGAGCAGACCAACGTCCTGTTCTACATTCGCCCGCGCATCCTACAGGGCATGGATATGAGCTCGGATTTCTAGGTCGGATTCGCCCCAAGGTCGGGGAAGAATGGGAACCTTGCGTGCGTCCAAGCAAGACATAGACCATGAAGCTCCTCCTTTCCCACCGCCCCCGAGGGGCACGCACCGAGCGGGGTGCTGTGCTCCTGCTCTCGTTCTTGGTCTTGATGGTGATCATCGCCATCGTCTATCAACTCAACCGGGTGACCGCCACCGACCAGCAGGTGGCCAACCGGGACTTCACGAGCACCAATATGGACCTGGCGATCGAGTCCGCGCTGCTCGAAGTTTTTGAGCAACTGCGATCAGACGGGGAGCTGCGTCAAGGCTCTGGAGAAGACGAGGCTGCCGCGCCGGCGATGCCCGGCCCCGGGTCCGAGGGAGAGGGAGAAGGGGAAGACAATGCCGATGCCACGGACTCGTTCATGGATGAATGGGCGGCCCAGGCGGCAACCTCTTTCAATGATCTCGAGCTGCGTATCCTGATCGTTGATGAAGATCGCAAGTACAACATCCTCAACATGCTGTCGGAGGATCCCGACGAGGCCCAAGATGCCTTTGACCGTGTCACGCGTATCCTCGATCTGTGCCGCGAGGGAACGGAGCTCGACATTAGCGGGTCCGATGCGCACGACATGGCCCAGGTCATGCGCGATCACATGCTCGAGCGAGACAGTTCCTATCTTCCTCGTCCCGGAGATTTGCTGTCCTTTGATCAGGAGAGCCTCTCACGCGGCATGCCCCTGTCGATTCGAGAGTTTGTGGCCCTCGAGCCGTTCATGGAAGATCACTACCGTGACTCGTTTGACACTTCCGGCAACCGGGTGCATTCCATCGACGCGTTCCTGACCATGTACACTTCTCCGACTACAGGAGAGGGGGAGGGTCCCGAAGCTCCAACGAGCACCGGCGGCTACTCCGTCAACGTCAATACGGCTCCACGAGCCGTCCTTTCTGGACTCATGGACCCGAGTCAGCTGGACCTCACCTACTGGGAGGACGTCGTCGAGTACCGCAACCTGGAAGAGGAGCCCGACCCGGATGCGGATCCGATTGAGCCCACGCTGGACGAATTCGGCGAGGAGATACTCGTGACTCAGATCTTCGATGATCTCGAAGAGCTCAGCGAGGTGCGCGGCTACGACATGATCACGCCCGAGTACGCGGAGCGCATGAAGTCACTCCTGCGGGTGGACAGTGATGTGTTCTCCATCTACATCACGGCGCGCAAGGTGACCCTCGCGGACCGCCACCAGGTCCAAGAATTCGACACTCGTCAGGAACAGGAAGAGTATGAACGGTCGGGGGCGCACATGACGCGCACCGTGCGTTGCGTCGTCTGGCGCCGAATGGGCGATGACGACGTCGAGATCGTTCCCCTCCTGCGCTGGGAAGTGCTGGATCGGTCGCCACTCCCGATTCTGGACTACCCCGACGGCGAAGGTTGGTAGGCTGCTCGGCTTCTATGGCCAGCCGCAACAAGAAGCGCTCGACCCGAGGCACTCAGCGGGCGGCGGTGCAGGATCCCCTTCGATTGGAGGTCTTTCAGCATTTGTTTGCCGCTGCAGCTGAAGAAATGGGCGTGGCGCTCATGCGCTCGGCTTTCTCACCCAATATCAAGGAGCGTCGTGACTACTCTTGTGCGCTGTTCGACGGTCAGGGGCGCATGGTTTCCCAAGCCGCTCACCTGCCTGTCCACCTGGGTGCGGCACCCCTTTCTCTGGCCGCGGCTCGCGAGCAAGTGCCGATGGGGCGCGGCGATGTGGTCGTACTCAACGACCCCTACACGGGTGGATCCCACCTGCCCGACATCACCCTGGTTTCGCCCATTTTCTTGGGCCGCGGCAAGCAACCCGACTTCTATTGCCTCAATCGCGCTCATCACGCGGATGTAGGCGGAGCCTACCCGGGGTCCATGGCTCCCGTTGCGGATGTGCATGCCGAGGGTCTGCGCATCCCGCCAACCCTCCTGGTGGAGGGTGGCCAATTGCGCCGTGATGTACTCGCGCTGCTCTTGGCCAACATGCGCGTGCCCGCAGAGCGCGAGGGTGACATGCTGGCCCAATGGGCCGCCAATCGCGTGGGTGAGCAGCGCATCGAGTCCATGGCTCTGGAACACGGCCGCGCAGAGGTCTGTTCTCAGGCGGCGGCCTTGCGCGACTGGACGCATGCCCTTGTAGGGGAGTTGGTGTCGGGCTTGCCACGCGGATCGTGGCAAGCAGAGGACGTGCTGGAATGGCCCGGCAAGGACGGGCAAGACGTGCGGCTACGCCTGACCTTCGATGTGAACGCCAAGGGGATGCACTTCGATTTCACGGCCAGCGACGATGCGGTGCAGGGACCTGTGAATACGGTCCGGGCCGTGACCCTCTCTGCAGTGTTCTACGTCATTCGTTGCCTCTTGCCGGCAGGGACACCGACAAACGAAGGAGTCCTGCGCAGCACTCGCGTGAGTACACGCACGGGCAGTCTGTGCGACGCCAGCTATCCGGCTCCCGTGGCGGCCGGAAATGTGGAAACCAGTCAACGCCTAGTGGATCTCGTGCTCGCCGCCCTCTCCCGTGTTCTGCCCGAGCGCATGCCTGCTGCCAGCGCGGGCACCATGAGCAATCTGACAGTGGGGGACACTGCGGGCAGGTTTGCGTACTACGAGACCTTGGGAGGAGGAGCGGGAGCGGGTCCAAACGCTGCCGGCGCCCATGCTTTGCAAACGCACATGACCAACACGCGCAACACTCCGATCGAGGCGATGGAAAACGAACTGCCCGTACGGGTCCTGAAGACCACGGTGCGCCGTGGATCCGGGGGAAGCGGAGCGAACCGAGGGGGCGATGGCTTGGTCCGCAGGTTGCGTTTCCTAGAGGACGTGCGAGTGGGGTGGATCGCCGAGCGACAGGCAAGCGGACCCTGGGGGCTTGCGGGAGGCGGAGCAGGAGGCAAGGGTTCCGCTCGCTGGCGCCCAGTAGGAAGCGCTAAGGATCAGCCCCTGCAGGGCAAGACAGCCATGGACATGAAGGCCGGCAGCGAAATCGAACTGCGCACACCGGGCGGCGGCGGGCACGGCCAGTCGAGCTAGAAACCGCGCGGTATGAGCGCGCGCAGTGCTTCGCGCCGCGCGAGCAGTACATCACCCGCATCTTGCAGGTCGATCAGGACTTCACCGGGCATGGAGTACAGGCTTTCCTGCTTCTGAAAGTCGATCACGAACTTGTACTGCGCATCGCGTATGGCGTGCATGCGGCGGCCGGGTTTCTGCTCGTAGAACAGGCAGGAATAATTCCATGCCCGTGCTCCGGCACCACCTTTGAGAACAGGCAGGAAACTGATGGAATCCTGCGCATCCGCAGCCACGCCGAAAATCTCTGCGATCGTGGCGAAGAAATCGGTTCCGTTCACGAGTTCGTCGGACGTCGATCCTGCCTTGACTCCTGGGCCACGCACGAACAGAGGCGTGTTGATGCCCGACTCCAGCATCGAGCCCTTGCCGCCGCCCACCAGGGATGTGGTCCCATTGTCGCCCAAGAAGAAGACCCAGGCGCCGGGGTGTCCGGCCAACAGGCGCCCGACCTCAAGATCGAGGGCCTCGGTCATGGCTCGCACCTGCGTCTCCGGGGTTCCGTCGAGAGGCGTGTTCGGATGCAACTCGGGAGGGGGGTCGTGGAACGGAGTGTGTACTGCGTGGTAGGCGACCCACTCGAAGGCCGCGTCGTAGGCCAGGGCCTCGTCGGTCACATCTCGAGTTGCGTAGACTTGGCAAGTTGACTCCTCGCCATCCTCGACCTTGGGCCAGGACGTGTACGACTTGCCGTTCAGGTTGCCGAGGCTACCGGAGTAGTGTCCGAAGCCGCTGTCATTGGGATGCGTCGCGGCGGTTCCCAGGTGCCACTTCCCATAGGCCGCTGAGCGTTGGCTACCGATGCGTTCGGGCAGGGTGACCTCGTCCAGGCCCATGGAGCGGTTCTTGTGACGTTTGGCGATCTCGCCGTTGCCGATGCGGAAGTGAAAACGTCCCGTCAGCATAGAGGCTCGCGTCGGTCCACACTTGGGTGTCACCCACAGGTTCGTAAAGGTCATGCCTTCTGCGGCAAGTGCATCCAAGTTCGGCGTGTGGGAATCCTCTAGGAGGTCCCAGCCCAGATCGTCCGCGATGATCAGGAGCACATGAGGTGGGGGCGGTTCGCCGACCTGCGGCTCCTGAGCGTCAGGCTCCGGCACCGCAGAGTCTGCGCGGCTCAGTCCTTCCAAGGTTGATTCCAGCTCGAGCAGGCTGCGCTCCAACTCCTGCCCGCGGCGTGCCTCTCCCTTCCAGGCTGCGAGACGCCCGAGGGGATTGCCGTCCCACAGGGATACGTCCGACCACACCAGCTTCAGGCCTTCGGGCGTGGGCTCTAGGAGAATGGCCGCCTTGCGCGGTGGATCGGCGAGCACATCGAACCAGATGCCCGCCTCCGGTAGGCAGGCCGTTTGGGCCAAGCCCCCCGCACGCTTGGAAGGCGTCCAATGCGACCAGGTCGGGCCCTCGGGCAGTCGGCGCAGCAGGCCCAGCACTTCATCGCAAGTGGCGTCCAGGATCCGGGTTCGCCGAACCTCGCTGGAGTCGGGCAGTAGGCAACCCAGAAGCAGGGCTACGAGGCCCAGGCCCACGGGCAAGCAGAGGAGGCGGGATCGGCTGGGCACAGCTAGAGCATAGCAGTCCAGCGCTGGAGCCCCCCCAACCCGAGTTCCGTGAATGCGCCCGGGGTGCTTGTTCCGCACCGGTCCCCCTGCGAGAATCCCCGGCCGAGCCCGTTCAACGGCCTTCCCCAATCCCCCCCGTCGCAATGTCCTTGAGCCTCAATCGAGCCTGATCCATGCCCTCACTCAGTGTTTTTGGAGCCCAATGGGGCGACGAAGGGAAAGGCAAGCTGATCGACTTCCTGGCTGAGAACCAGGACTTGGTGGTGCGCTACCAAGGCGGCGCGAACGCCGGGCACACCGTCGTGGTGGAAGGCGAAAAGTACGTCTTGCATCTAATCCCGTCGGGGATCTTGCACGCCGAAAAAGTGAACATGATTGGGCCCGGCGTGGCGGTCGACCCCATCAAGTTGCTTGAAGAAATCGATGGGCTGTTGGAACGCGGTGTGCACGTCGACGGCGAAAACCTGCGTCTCGCTGCCGGCGCCCATGTGATCTTTGAACATCACAAGCGCATCGATGGCCTGTCTGAATTGTGGCGCGGCAAAGGCCGTATCGGGACGACGGGACGTGGCATCGGCCCCTGCTATGCGGACAAGGCTGCCCGAACGGGATTGCGCGTGGCCGACCTGCTCGATCCCACTCGATTCAGAGAGCGCCTGGGCGCCGCTCTGGCCGAGAAGAATGCCCTGATCGAGAGGGTTCACGGTGAGGCGCCACTGAATGTGGAAGAACAGATCGACTTGTACGTCTCGATGGGAGATCGCTTGCGGCCGCTGGTTGCAGACGTGGGCGCTGAAGTGCGGCGTGCCTACCGCGAGGGCCGTTCCATCCTCTTCGAGGGCGCACAAGGTGTCATGCTCGACATCGATCATGGGACCTACCCGTACGTGACCTCGTCCAGCACCGGTGTTGGAGGCATCGCAGGAGGAGCGGCCTTCCCGCCGCAGCACATTGAGGAGGCTTGGGGAATCGCCAAGGCCTACTGCACACGCGTGGGAGAGGGCCCGTTCCCTAGCGAGATCTTCGGCGAGGCCGCCGAGGCGCTGCGCAAGGCGGGCAACGAATTTGGCGCAACTACCGGACGCCCGCGCCGCGCTGGCTGGTTCGATGCGGTGGCCGTTCGCTATGCCTTCGACTTGGCGGGGGCCTCCGGTTGGATCATGACCAAGCTCGACGTGCTTTCGGGGCTTGAAGAGATTCCCTTCGCGGTTGCGTATTCCCGCGGGTCAGAGCGCTGGACGGAGTACCCCGCGCATCTGGCGAGCATGGACGATGTGCAGGTAGAACTTGAGACACTTCCAGGCTGGTCCGAGGACATCACGGGCGTGCGATCTTTTGACGACCTGCCGGCCACGGCACGCGCGTATGTTGAGCACGTGGAGAAGATCACAGGCGTCCCTATCGTCATGATCAGCGTAGGGCCGGGCCGCGAAGCCGTGATCCGGCGCTCCAGCTGAGTTCACTCCTGCCATGAGCCCGAGCGTTCAACGACCCGATCTCGGTGGCCCCTTTCCGGAGCACATCGCCATCATCATGGATGGCAACGGGCGCTGGGCGACGCAGCGCGGGATGCCGCGCGTATTCGGTCATCGCGAAGGGGTTCGCTCGGTGCGAGAGGTGACGACCGAGTGTGCGAGCATGGGAGTCAAGAGTTTGACCCTGTATGCGTTCTCAGAGGAGAACTGGAAGCGTCCAGGGACCGAAGTGTCGTACCTCATGCGGCTCCTGCGCGTGTTCATGCGCCGGGAGCGAAGGACCCTCATGGACAACGGTGTGCGGCTGCGCTGCATCGGCCGTTTGGACCGCCTGCCGGCTCCCGCATTGCGTGCGCTGAGAGAAACCGAGGAGTTGACGGCGGGCAACGAGGGCATGCTGCTGCGCCTGGCTCTTTCCTATGGGAGTCGCGCCGAGATCGCCGACGCCGTCCGGTGCATGGCCGAGGAGGCACGCGACGGGAGTCTCGATCCTGCCACGATCGGCGACGAGACGCTGCGCAGGTACCTTTACGATCCGCAGACACCCGACCCAGATTTGGTGATTCGCACCGCCGGTGAAATGCGCGTCTCCAATTTCTTGTTGTGGCAGTTGAGCTACTCGGAGTTCTACATGACCGAATCTTGCTGGCCTGAGTTTAGGCGTGATGCGTTGCTGAAGGCCTTGGCTGACTTTGCTCGACGTCGGCGCAAATTCGGTGGATTACAGAGCGGGGCAGCGGCGCAAAGTCCGGAGACCGGGTCCTTGGAGGGCAAGGCGTGACACCTTCGCAGGTTTCTGAGGAGCAACCGTCACGAGCGTCCAAAATCTGGGAACGCACACGCGTTGGTGGCAGCCTGGCCGTAGCGGTTGCCTTGCTGCTCTGGGGCGCGTCGACCCGCGGCGGAGCCTATTGGGTACTGGCCTGTGGAGTTGCAATGGCACTGGGGTGTGTGAGCGAGTCGCGAGCCTTGCGTCTCTTTCCACGCCCGGCCTCCGGTCAGTGCCCCGCGCTGGGGGCGATAGGTGTGCTCGCGGCAGGCGGTCTGCTTCTTTGGCGGGTGAAGCCGGGCTCGGATGCTGCGGCCGCTCACTGGGAGATTCTGGGACTCCTGATACTGACTGTTGTTGTCGTCGGTGGGTTGGGCTGGATGACGAGGCTCATTTCCAGAGCGCGGCCCTTGTACACATTGGGAGCGCTGTTGTGGATCTGTGTTCCGCTGCCGGCCCTGTATCTAGTTGTGATCGAGAGCGGTGTGGCGGGACTGGGTGCACTCATCTTGCTCTCCAAAGTGGGCGACATCGCCGGCTACTACACGGGCAACCTGCTTGGCGCACGATTTCCCCACCACCCTTTTCCCCGCCTGAGTCCCGGCAAGACGACCGTCGGGTGTATTGGGTCATTCGCCGTGGGAGCGGTAGCCGGTCCGATTGTGGCCTTCGCCGGTTGGTTGCCCGAGCTGCGTTGGGGGTGGGTCTCGGCGCTCTTGGCGGCGGCACTAATCAATGTGGCTTCGCAGGCTGGAGACCTGCTTGAGTCCGCGGGCAAACGGCGCGCTGGCGTGAAGGACTCCGGGATGTTGTTTGGTCCGTCGGGGGGATTCTTGGACTTGGTGGACAGCCTGCTGCTGTCGGTGCCGGTTTGGTTGGTCGCAGGGCCCATGGTCTTTGTGATGGCTGGGTAGGTCGGGCGGGCTTCGCCGCGTGGTCCTGCCCAGCGACGGTTTCTAGCCCAGACCTTCGCCCTTGTGCGTGGCCCATGAGAAGCACCCCAATCCCGTTTGCAATCCAAACGCCCGCACCACCCTTCCCAGACGATTGACAGTACCCTGCCCCGGGGCCCATTCTGAGTCCTACCGGAGCCGACCTTGCCCGAGATCACTATTCCCCTTCGCTCTCATGACGAGGCCATGCTCGTCCTGGGTCCCTACGATCGCTTGGCAAAGCTACTGCGGCAGTCCTTGGACATTGAGATCTTCGCCAAGCGCGGAAACCTGAAGCTAAAGGGTCCCGCGACCGAGATCGGGGAAGCCAGGACGCGCATTGAGCACGTGCTGGGGAAGTCGCGCAAGGGACGCAAGCTGGATCTAGAGGACGTCGAGCGGATTCTGGTGGGAAAAACCCGACCGGAATCGGTGCCTGTGTCTCACGAACCGCGCCCTAGCTCGAGACCCGTGCATTCAGGAGTGGGGGCCGCACCCTTCAAGCCCACTCACTTGAAGTTGCGGCCTGTTGAGCCGCGCAACGAGAATCAGGCGCACTACCTGGAACAGATCGAAACCAAATCGCTGGCCTTCGGATTCGGACCGGCGGGCACCGGCAAGACTTTCCTGGCCGTGGCTTCGGCCGTTCGCATGCTGCGTCAAGGACTTGTGCGGCGGCTCGTGATCACGCGCCCCGTGGTGGAGGCTGGCGAGCGTCTGGGTTTCTTGCCTGGGGATCTGCAGCAGAAGCTCAACCCCTACATGCGACCCGTGCATGACGCGCTATTCGACTTGATCGAACCTGATGTGTTTACGCGCCTGGAGGAAGCGGGCGTCATTGAAATTGCGCCACTGGCCTACATGCGAGGACGGACACTGGCGGCATCGTTCGTCATCCTGGACGAGGCACAGAATACGAGCATCGGGCAGATGAAGATGTTCTTGACGCGCATGGGAGAGGGCTCACACATGTGTGTCACAGGCGATCCCTCACAAAGCGACTTAGCTCCAGGGCAACGCAGTGGCTTGATGGATGCCATCGCGCGCCTGCGGGGGTTCGACACGGTGGGCGTGACCGAGTTCACCGTCGACGATGTCGTACGCCACCCGCTGGTGGCCCGCATCATCCGCGCCTACCAAGCTCCGTCGCGGGTTGACCGACCCGAAGGGGAGCCGGAGGGTAATCCGTGAGTTGGCTTGAGGGGCTGCGTGCGAGTTGGAAGGGGAGTCACCTACGACGGGTATCGCCAGAGAAGGCGCGCCCCTTGGCTTCCCAATCTCAGCGCCCCAGTCTCGATCAGGTGGGGGAGAAGATCGTGCTGGCCGCCGGGGCGACCTTGTTGGCTTTGGTCTTGCTGGGATTCGGGACCCTCACGCGGCCGCGGGAATGGTGTGCTCTGGCTGCGATTCTAACCCTCGGTTGCATGGGGCTGGCGGCCTACCTGCGGGACTTCAGGCCCCAGGCCCTGCGCTCCATTCCGCGCCTGGTGGGTTTCTCCACGGCCATTCTTCTACCTCTGGTCGTTCTGTTCCTCTGCGACCAGTTCCTGGAGAGCGTGGATCTGGGATGGCTGCCGATTTCCTTTGTCAGTCTGATCCTGGCTCTGGCTTGGGGGCGAGCGCTGGCGCTGGAGGGCGTGTTGGTGGCGGGCGTGCTGCTGGCTTCGTATCTGTCTCTACACGATCGTCTGCAGGAACATGCACTCAGTGGCCTGGTCGTCGCGCTCGGCGGGGGAGTCGTCGCCGCCTTGGCCGCCAAGAGCGTCAAGCGGCGCGCGGATCTCTTTCGGATCGGTGTCCTGATCGGGTGCATCCAAGCGGCGTTGGCCGCGGGGTTTGTGCTGATGCAGCCGGAGTCACCGGGCATGGGCGACCTCGCGGACCTTGCCCGCGTGTTTCTCGTGGGCGTCGTCGTCGGCCTTCTCGTCTCGGGCCTCTTGCCCATGGTCGAGGCGTTTTTGGATGTGACAACCGACATCAGCTTGCTCGAGCTAGGCAACACTCACTCATCGCCTCTTTTGCGCAAGCTCCTGATCGAAGCTGCCGGCACGTTTCATCACTCCTACGTGGTCGGGCTGCTCGCCGAGGGAGCAGCGGAGGCTATCGGAGGCGATGCCCTGCTAGCGCGCGTGGGCGCTCTGTACCACGACGTGGGCAAATTGAACAAGGCCGAGTACTTCGCTGAAAACTCGCCCGGAGCGCGCGATCGACACAAGAGCCTAGCGCCTGAGATGAGCATGCTAATCATCTCCGCTCACACCCGTGACGGAGTGGAGCTGGGTCGCTACTACGGATTGCCAAGAGCTCTAGTCGACTTCATGGTCGAGCATCACGGGACCAGCTGCATCGAATACTTCTATCAACAGGCCGTCGCCTTGCGGGGCGAGGACCAGGTGAGTGAAGGGAACTTCCGCTACTCGGGCCGCCGGCCGCAGACAAAAGAGGCGGCCATTGTCATGGTGGCCGACGCGGCCGAGGCGATTGCGCGGCAAATGGCGGACCCCAGCATCGGACGCTTGCAAGAGATGGTGCACCGCGTGGCCGTCAAGCGCCTGATGGATGGCCAGTTCGCCGAGTGCGCCCTGACCCTGGCGGAACTCGACACCATCGAACGCGCCATCGTGCAGGTTCTGTCCGCGATCCATCACACGCGCCCCACCTTCTCCAAGGGCAAGGCCAACCCATTGGACTTGTCTCGCTCGCCCGCGGAGAACCCTGGCTCCAACACCGATTCGGGCAAATCGCCCAAGTCGAACAAGGGGCGGGTTCAGAAGACCCCCGGTCGCAAGGCGCCCAAAGTCCCCCGTGGGGGAGATCGCGCATGAGCGTCCACGTCAACTGGGACGTGGAACCGCGACCGCTTGAGGACCGCGATGTCCAGGCCGCTGCCCAAGCGGCGGCCAGCCATGGGGGTCGACCCGGGATGGAGCTGGCCATCGTCTTCGTAAGCGAGGCTTTCTTGTGCGACTTGCATCAGCGCTTCCTGAACGACCCCAGTCCCACGGATGTGATCGCTTTCGATTTGGGTGAAGGCCCAGGACCTCAGGGTGAGGTGTACGTGAGTGTGGATCGCGCACGTGAAGTGGCAGGAGCCAGGGGCGGGAGTCTGCAGCGCGAACTCGCCCTCTACGTGGTGCACGGTGTGTTGCACCTCTGCGGATTTGACGATCATGAATCCGCCGAGCGCGCGGCCATGCGCTCAGCAGAGAGCAACGTACTCACGTCGTTGGGTTACACGGGCGCGCCCCCAGGGGAACACGAATGGGACGCAGCGGCGCGGTTTGGGGACAAACCGAAAAAAAACTGACATCGCTTTGCGCGCGGTGTTGAGTGTGTTGCATGCGCCACTGGGGCCCGTGGATAGGGTGTTTTCCCATCTTTGCACCCAGCTCATGGTGCACCGATCCCCTCTGTCCGGAACAGATCTACCAAGAAGAGCGTTGATCCTGCTGCGCGTGAATTTGTATTCACAACGCCTGCAAAGGAGTTAACCGCAAGTGCGTGGCGAGCAAGTCGGGTCGGCCGCCCGTCGCGCATCGGGGAATGGGAAACCTCTTGGACAGCACTACTCGAAGCCAAACGACAGTCAAGCCCGCAGCCGCGGCACCCAAGACTCAACGCAAGAGTCAGACCTTGCGCGACGCCCACAATGAGCAACTGTGGGCCAACTACCGCGCGGATCCAGGTGATGAGTCCCGCAACCGGCTGGTCGAGGCTTATCAGCCGCTGATCAAGGGCATCGTGCGGCGCTTCGCCGGCCGCTTGCCACGCACCGTGGATCGAGGGGATTTATTCACGGCGGGAAACATGGGCCTGATCTCTGCCATCGGTGGATTCGATCCCGAGCGCGGAGTGCGCTTCGAGTCCTACTGTGAACTGCGGGTCAAGGGTGCCCTGCTGGATGAGCTGCGCGCTCAAGATTGGCTGCCGCGCCCGTGGCGTCAGCGCATGGAGCAGAAGAAACGCACCATCGAGCGACTCTCCAGCGAATTGGGACGCGCACCCACAGACGATGAGGCCGCCACGGAGATGGGCCTTGACGTGGATCTCTTCCAACGCTTGTTCGGTACCGGTCTGCCTTCGGCACCCAAGGGATCCATGCCCAGTGATGATGGCGAGGATGACCTGAGCCAGGCGCTTGAAGTCGTCCCCGACCGTCAGAGCGCCGCTCCGGACGAGCGGCGCATTCGCGAAGAGAGCATGCAACTCGTCACCCAACGATTGACGGATCAGGAGTACCGCATCGTCTACCTCAAGTACTGGGAAGAGCTGCCCATGCGTGAGATCGGTCTCCTGACTGATCTCTCCGAGTCGCGCGTCTGCAAGATCCACGCACGCTTGATCGATCGCTTGCGGGATCGATTCCGAGTGGACCAACCCGAAGACTGAGAGCGGGCGCGGTTTCTGGAAAGAAGAGAAGCCCGGGGGCTAAGCCCCCGAGCTCCGATTCCCGGCGGTCCTCAATGACGAGGATGTCGATCGCGGTGAGTCAGCGAATGCTGAGGTTCACCCCCGTGCGACCAACGATCCCAATGGGACTCGCCGTACCGGGTAGCGCGACGGCTGGGTCGTCCCCACGTCCCAACCGCCTCGCAACTCCTCCGAGATGGGCCCGCGTGCTGCGTCCCCACACAGCCATGGCGGCCCTCTCCTCCTGCGACATCTGCTCGGGGTCCCCACTCCGAACAGACGTGCTCCAAAGTCCCCGAACCGCATTGGTTGTCGATCCACAATCGGAGCGACGGTAGCTGGTGGGGGGCGTGTACATAGTGGGGAGGGATCCTGTCCCGGTCTTCCTCTGGGGAGGTGGGGGACAATACCTAGGAAATCGCATTGTGGCGAACCGATTGGCTCGGGAGGACCGGGAAAGATATTCCCGACCGACCTAAGTCCAATTCTGACCTCCACTTGGAACGACAGAGCGTGCGCGAGTCGGGCCCCTGGACTTCCTGTAGCATGGAATTGCTTTCCCACTCTCCTGCCCTACGACCCCCAAATGCTTCCCATTTTGCCTCTGCTTGCCTGCTGTGCGCCGGCCCAGGATCCACCCCTGGCTTCCCAGGGCGATCCGCCCGCGCTGGTGGTGCTCGTTGTTTGCGATCAATTGATCCCCGAGCAGCTGGATCGACTGAGTCCCTGGCTGGACGGTGGACTGGCCCGGTTTTGGAACAAGGGTCGTGCCTACCCCAAGGCAAGTCTCGAGTACGCGCTGACCGAGACAGGTCCTGGACACGCCACCCTTTCCACGGGGAGTTTGCCCAGCCGCCATGGCATCGTCGGCAACCTGTTCTTCGAGCGCTCCTTGGGAAAGCGAATCTACTGCGTGGGCGATTCCAGCTCCTACGCCTTGACCACCGACGGAGTCGTGCCGTCTCGAGCGGGAAGTTCAGCGCACCGCTTGAAGGCGCTCACTCTGGCCGAGACCCTACTCCGGTCGGATCCCGAATCACGTGTGTTCGCCGTTTCGATGAAGGATCGTTCCGCCATCTTCTTGTCCGGCCCCACTCCGGCCTGGGCGGTGTGGTGGGATCGCACATCCGGGGGCTTCATGAGTTCGACGCACTACGGCACCGAATTGCCCGCGTTTGTCGACCAGTGGAACCGCACCTGGACGAACCGCGCCGCCGCGTGGGAATGGACGCCGAGTTTTGATTCGGATCCGAGCCCCCTGGGAACCGCTGAGGACAACCGAGACGGTGAGTCCCCCTACGGAGAACAGGGCATCCACTTTCCATACCGCCTGCCGGGCTACAACCAGGCAATCGCTGACGGCGACGACAGGCAAGCTGCCGCCGCGCAGACCAAGGCACTGGCCTCCGCGCTGTACGGATATCCGCTGGGCGATCAATTCACCCTGGAGGTTGCTGCTCGAGCTCTGGTGGCTTTGGACCTGGGCCAAGACGAACACCCGGACCTGCTGGCCGTTTCTCTTTCCAGTTGCGATGCCGTCGGCCATTCATTCGGTCCCTACAGCTGGGAGGTGACGGACACCCTGCTACGGACAGACAAGACGCTCGGTCAGTTTCTCGACCTGCTGGACCAAGGTGTAGGACGCGGGCGTTGGGTGGCAGTGCTGACCTCGGACCACGGTGTCCTGGAATTACCGGAGGCCTTGCAGGCTCGAGGCGTGGGAGCCAAGCGCATCCGGATCCCAGAGATGGGCGTCTTCAGAGGCCAGGTGACTCGCGCGCTGGAAGATGTCCACGGACTGCGCTTCAAGTTGGGGTTCGACGGGCGCGGACTCAGTTTCGATCCGCTCGAAGTGGCCGCTTCTGGAATCGACCCCGCGTTCCTGCGGCGCACGCTGGCCGAGGCCTGCACCAAGGCCCATTGGGTCGCAGAGGCCTACACCCTTGAAGAATTGACCAGCTCAGATCCGGCCAAGTCGATTGGAGAGGATCCGTGGTTGGACTTGTATCGAGCCAGCTCCTATCCCGGTCGCAACCTGGATGTCGTGCTGCGTCCCGACCCGTGGGTGCTCATGTCGTCGGGCCGGGGCACGAGCCACGGGAGTCCGTATCCATACGACCGCCGAATTCCGTTGGCTTTCTTGGGTGCGCCCTTTCCCCAGGGTCGCTCTTACGAACGCGCGGGTTCACGGGATGTGCTCCCGACTCTGCTGCCTTTGTTGGGCCTCAAGCCGCTCGAGCCAATCGATGGAAGGGACCTGCGCGAGTCCCCCAAGGCGAGGTCTGAAAGCCCGCCAGCCGATCGCCAAGAAGCGTCAGACAGCGACTAGGATTCCAAGGCGCCGTGCACGGCCAAGACCCCGTCGAGCACACGCTCAAACTTGTCGAGCTGCAGCATGTTCGGTCCATCAGACGGGGATGAATCCGGATCGGGATGCACTTCAAAGAAGAGCCCGTGAACGTGTCCAGTGGCGACGGCAGCGCGAGCTAAGGCGGGCACCTTGTTGCGGTCCCCGCCAGTGGACGTCCCTCGGGCGCCCGGTTCTTGCACGGAGTGCGTGGCATCAAAGATCACGGGCTGCCCATGTGCGCCCAAGAGTTCTAGACCGGTCATGTCCACCACCAATCGGCCGTAACCGAAACTCGTGCCCCGTTCGGTGAGCAGCACGTTGGGGTTGCCGCTCTCCGTCACCTTCTGCGTGGCGTTGTCTAGATCCCATGGCGCGAGGAACTGCCCCTTCTTGATGTTGATCGCTCGCCCTGTGGCCGCGGCGGCGAGGAGCAGGTCCGTTTGGCGGCAGAGGAAGGCTGGAATCTGAAGGATGTCCGCCACCTCGGCCGCGCTGGCGCATTGCTCCGGCAAGTGCACATCGGTCAGCACGGGCAGGTCGAGCTCCGAGCCGATCGCAGCCAACCACTCCAGACCCTGTTCCATGCCCACACCGCGGCCACCCTGCAGGCTGGATCGATTGGCCTTGTCGAAACTGGCCTTGAAGACAAAGGGCAGATCCCGCGCGGCGAACAACTCCTGGAGCGTTCCGGCGATGTCGAACGCCAACTCCCTCGTCTCGAGCACGCAGGGGCCGGCGACGAAGAAGAGGCTCTCGGCGCCCAGCGTGCGGCCGCGAACCTCGACGGGGTGGGTGGGGCAGGTCATGGGATCAGGAGTCGATGGCATTGCGGCCGGGTCTCGAACTCTATGGGGGTTTGGCCAGCGAAGTCCCCGTCAATCTGAACGGGAGTGGGACGGTCGGCCTCAATTTGCACGCGGGAGGCGCGCACCATTTTGCAAGATCCGCCGGGCAAGCGCCCCATCAGCGCGCGCAAAGCGTAGCCCAAGAGCGAGAGGGGGCCCGCGCGCGGGAAGAGAACGACCTCAAACAAGCCGTCGTCCAGCTTGCCGTCGGTCGCCAGGCGCACCACACCCCCGTAGCCGCGCACGTTGGTCACCAAGACCCAGGCCCAGGTTCCAGCAAGGGCCTCGTCGTCGACGCGTACGGTGAGGATTGAGGGGCGGTAGTGCATGAAGGTGCGTAGTACTGAGCGCACGTAGAAAAACTTGTTGATGGGCCCCGTGCGGCGCGCTTCCACGTCTTCGACAATGGCTCCGTCCAGGCCGACGCCGGTGACGAGGAAGCTGATCCTGCCGTTGACGCGGGCGGTGTCCAGCCCAGTGGTCTTGCCCGCGGCGATGGCGCGGACCAAGCCCGCGGCCTCGCGCGGGAGACGCAGTTCCAGGCCCAGGACGTTCGCCGTACCTAGGGGCAGGACGGCAACCGGAACGCTCGGGTCGAGGGTCTCCAAGACCTCGGCCAGGGTTCCATCTCCGCCAACGGAGACCACCAGGTCCACACCGGGATCCAACCCCGCAACTCGCAGGGCCGCGTCACCTCGGGCACCCGTCTCGTAGACCTCAACGCTCAACCCCACTTCCTCAAGACCTTGCTGCAGTGCGTTGGCGGCCTTGCGGGCATGTCCCTTGCCCGCGATCGGATTGACCACGATCAACGCTCGCTGGAAGGCTGCGGGGGGCATGGGGGCGATGGTAGCGCATCGAGGGCGTACACTGGGCCAAACCATGAGCCCCAAAGAGATCCACCCGAATCCCTACCGTCTCTTGCCCGCAGTAGACGATGCCCTGCGTGATCCCACGATCGCGGCCTGGAGCGATGAGCTCGGCGGCGAGTTGGTTGCCGTCTTTGTGACCGAGGAGCTGGACGCATGGCGGCAGGAGATCCGCTCAGGGACCCTGACGACCGAAGCTCTGCAGGAACGGCTGCAGTCTGACGGTTTGCAACGCGCGATCGGTCGCCGCGCAGCCCAGGAGCGCGGCCGTGGGGTCCAGCGTGCGATCAACGCCACGGGCGTCGTGTTGCACACTGGGCTGGGGCGCTCGCCGGTGCACCCGGAGGTCGCAGCAGCCATGGCCAAGGCCGCTGAGGCCTATTGCGTGCTTGAGGTCGACCGCTTCAGTGGTCAGCGCAACCAGCGCGATGACCGTCTGAGTGCGTTGCTCCACCGTCTGCTCGGTTGCGAGGCCGCCATCGCAGTGAACAACAACGCCGCCGCAGCCTTTCTGACCATGCACACCTTCGCCAGCGGGCGCGAGGCCATCGTCTCGCGTGGTGAGCTGGTTGAAATCGGTGGGTCCTTCCGCGTGCCCGACGTGATGCGCGCGGCCGGCGTGCGGCTGGTCGAGGTGGGTGCCACGAACCGCACCCGCTGCGCCGACTACGAGCGTGCCATCGGGCCCGAAACGGGCCTGCTCATGAAGGTGCACAGCAGCAATTTCAAGATGCTGGGCTTCATCGAAGAAGTCCCCATGCAGGAGTTGGCTGAACTCGGCCGGGCACACGGCATTGTGACCGCGTTCGACCTGGGCTCGGGTCGCATCGAGGCCACGGGCGCCAGGCCCCTCGGCATGCTGGGCGGAGAGACTTTGGTCCGCGATGCCGTAGCCAGCGGACTCGAGGTCATTTCCTTCTCCGGAGACAAGCTGCTCGGTGGACCCCAAGCGGGGATCATCGTGGGCGGGGCCGAGCGCATCGCTGCCCTGCGCAAGAACCCGCTGTACCGGGCCACACGCTTGGACAAGACCATCTTGGCGGGCCTCGAAGCGACTCTCGGGCTTCTGCTCGCAGGGCGCGGGGATGAGATTCCCGCCAGGCGCATGCTCTTGGCTGAAGCGGATGCGCTCAAGGGGCCCGCCCAAGACCTGGCCCGAGCCCTTAATGGTCTCGACGAATTCGAGGCCCAAGTCTGCGCGGGCGAGTCGGAACCCGGTAGTGGCTCCGCACCGGGAGAGTACTTGCCCACACATGTCGTGCGCGTAACATCGAGCAAGCGTTCGGTGGATGAACTTGCCGCTGAATTGCGGGCGAGTGATCCGCCCCTCTTCACACGCATTCATGAAGGGGCCTTGGTGCTCGACCCGCGCACCCTACTGCCCGGCGAAAACGATGAGTTGCTGCGCTTGTTCGGAGAGCTGAAGTAGGCCTTGGGTTTGCACACTTGCCCAGGGCCTGGGGATCGACTACACCCACCCCTGACATGAGTTCAGAACACAAACGACTGACCGATTACGCAGCCTGCGCAGGCTGAGCCGCCAAGATGCCCATGGGGCAGCTCACGCAGGTGCTGCGTGATGTCAATCCTGCGGCCGACGAGCGCCTACTCGTGGGTCCCCAGACGGTGGACGACGCGGGTGTCGTTGCGCTCGAGGGCAACGCCGAGTTGGCCTTGGTGCAAACCGTGGATTTCTTCCCACCGGTGCTCGACGACCCCTACCTCTACGGTGCGGTCGCGGCGGCCAACTCGCTTTCCGACGTCTACGCCATGGGCGGTCGCCCGCTCTCCGTCTTGAATCTGGCCGGTTTCCCGGCCGACTTCTCCCCCGAGTGGGTGCAGGAGATTTTCCGCGGTGGTTTCGACAAGGTGCGCGAGGCCGGGGCCGTGATCGCCGGTGGCCACACGGTGGTGAGCGCCGAGCCACTATTTGGATTCTCCGTTACGGGGACAGTGGCCCGCAGCAAGGTCACCGCCAACGCCGGAGCCCAGCCTGGGGACCGGCTCTACCTCACCAAACCACTGGGCATGGGCAGCATGACCACGGCCGGCAAGCTGCAGCGCATCCCACTGGAACAAGTTGCCGAGGCTGCCCAAGTGATGGCCACGCTCAACTCTGCGGCTGCTGAGGCCATGGGTGCGGTGGCGATCAATACCTGTACGGACATCACAGGCTTTGGCCTTGTGGGGCATGCGCACAACATCGCCAAGGCCAGTGGCATGACTCTGGAATTCGACCTGCAGGCCCTACCTATTTTCCCTGGCGCCTACGAGTTGGCAGCGGATGGGGTCCTCAGCGGCGGATCCGCCCGAGGCAAGGCAAGTCTGGGCGAGGACGTGAGAGTCGCTGCCGGCGCCGACTCGGTGCTTGTGGATATCGTTTTTGATGCGGAGACCTCTGGGGGACTGTTGATGGCCGTGGGTGAGGAGCACGCGGCAACCCTCGAAGCGGAACTCGCCGCTCGGGACGTGCCCGTACACTGTGTAGGTTCAGTCCGTCACCTGGGCGATCACGCGATCGTCTTGAGCTAACGAAGCCGCTGTTCCCGTGCGCCCCAGGGCTGTCTCCGCCCTCGATCATGAAACGCCTTCCCCCCTTCCTCCCCGGCGCTGCGCTGCTCTTGAGCGGTTGCGCGGCGAGTTCGTCCTCAACACCGCTCTGGTGGCAGGAAACCGCAGCCGAACTGAACGTCAAGCTCGGCGGTTGCACAGTAGGAGACTTGGACCCGGCCTACCCGGGCCAGGAAATCGGAGTCGTCGCCGGAGATGGGTCTGTGTTCTGTTTGCGATTTGATGGCCGTGGTTGGGCCCAAGAAGAGGTCGCCCAATTGCCGGGGGAGCAGATTCAGTGCCTGGCATGTGACCTGTTTCCCGATCTCCCCGGGGACGAGTTGGTCACCGTCGGCGTGGCTCGTGGATCGGAAGAAAGCGGTGCGCCTGGGGCCGCATGGGTGCATTGGAAAGAGGCCGGAACTTGGCACAGCGAGAAGCTTTTCGAGGACACAGCGCTCTTGCACGCTCTGGCCTTCGGAGACGTGGATCCGCGCCACGCAGGAGACGAACTGATCCTGGCTGGTTTCTCGGGCCGGGTCAACGTGCTCAGCCGCGGCGACGACGAATTGGTGTCCGAGTCCTTTGGTCCCTTGCCGGGGAATGCCAAGGGCGCGGCAACGGGTCTCGGCGGTGTTGTCTTGGCCTGCGATGACGGTTCCCTGTGTGTCATGCGGCGGGCCGATGCGGGCTGGCAGTTGGAGATTCTGGACAAGTTCCAAACACAGCTCGCACGCGTCAGCGCTCAACCCAGTCGAGCCCTCGTGTCGGCGAATGATGGCAACCTGCGGTTGGTCGACGGGAACGGAGTTCAGGTCATCCCCATTTCCAACCAAGCCCTGCGCGGCGCGCTTCTCGTCGACCTGGATCCAGAACTTGATGGGCAGGAAATGGCGACTGCGGGCTACGACGGGAAACTTTGGCTGATCGCCCTACGGGAGGCCGAGACGGACAACCTGAGCCTAGGCATCCGAGCCGGCGACCGCGTGGTCCAACGCACGGTGATCGGCCAGGATGACGATCGCCTGCACCACCTGACAAGTGGAGCGCTCTCAGGGCTGGGCCCGTGCCTCGTGGCCTGTGGTTATTCGGGCCGAGTGATCGTCGTTTCCCGAGTGGACTAGGGACGTCATGAACCGCGGCCCGTGGGAGGAGCGAGACGCGCACGTCCCAGACCCCCGCGGCGGTGGGTCGCCAGCCGCGGAGCCCGGAGTCGGGTCACCTCCCTGGATTCTGGGGCACCGTGGCGTACCCCGGGAGGCTCCAGAGAACACCCTGGCCGGCATGCGCCGCGCACTCGAGCTCGGCCTGGATGGGTTTGAATACGATCTGCGCGCCTGCGCCAGCGGCGAGGCCGTGCTGATGCACGACGAGACTCTCACGCGCACGACCAACAGTCGTGCGCTGCTCTCCAAGACACACATGCCAGAGCTCTTCGGTGTCGACGCGGGTGGCTGGTTTGGCAAGCGCTTTGTGGGCGAACCTGTGCCACTCTTCGATGAAGTCCTGGAGTTGGACGCCGATGGCCAAGGGCCGGCGCCCTTGCACATGATCGAACTCAAGGAGACTGGCCTGGTGGGCGAGGTCTTGGAGAAGCTCGATGAAATCCACCCCCGGCCCCGCGTGCGCATTGCTTCGTTCTTGTCCGAGGTCGTGATTGAAGCGCAACTTGCGGGTCTGCCCGCCATGCTCTTGGCCGACCAAGTTAGCGATGAAGCACGGCGCACGTGTCGGCGCAACGGGATCGCTTCCTTTGGGGTGGGCCCCGGAGGGTGGGGACCCCAGGGCATGCAGAAAAGCACCGACGATGCGTGGCGTGGCTGCGAGCGTTGGAGTTGGTCCCTGGACGATCCCGACGAGATCCTGCGCGCCTGCCGCCTGCCCCTCACGGGGTTCAACACCAACTATCCCCAGCGTGCCATGGCCATTCGTGCTCTCAGCCGCTGGGCACCAGATGACCACGGCTCCTACCCGCTTGACTGTCCCGAGCTAGTTATCGAACCGGAGTCTCTACCCGCAGATGCACGCGCTCGCGGCGAGTGGTACGGAGAGTGGGAGGTGCAGATCGGACTGCGCAACCCGTTCCCCTTTGCCGTTCACGCGCGGTGTTCGCTCTTTTTTCCCAGCGGAGCTTTTCACTGCGCAGGGCTACCACGCGTGTTGGAGCTGCAGGCTGGCGAAGATCGCTCGATAGACGTTTCGCTCAAGGGAGGGGCTCGCTCACCCGGACCGGATCCCCTTTTCGGCGCCTTGTTTCAGGCGCAGGCTCCACAGCCGCCGGGCAGCGAATTGCCCGAGCAGGGTCTGATGCTCGACGCTCCCCTGGTGCGGCGCAGGGTGACCGTGGCGGACCCGCTCGCAAGGCGTCTGAGCCTCCTGCGCGAGGGGGCCCAGGACCGCGGGGCAAGTCTGAGCATGCGTCGAGCCGGCCGCACCTTGAACCTGACCCTCGAACATCCCGGCGATCTCGTGGACGCCCACTTGATCGCCAACTTGAACGGGCACACCCAACGCGGTGGCCGGACCCTGAACCTGGCACTGCCCAGGGGTTTTGATCAGTGTCCTGAGGGCATCCCGTTCACTTGCGGGCTCGAGGGGCTCCGCGCTGGCGAGCCGCAACTCCTGCGCTGGGCGGCAGGTCTACCGGCCGGCCTGGGCCACGGATCCCCGGGCCGACTCCTGCCCCTGGCGACTTCGCGTTGACGTAGGAGGCCGGCCGTGGGCTATACTCCCAGCCCTTCGGTGGGAGTGGATCGGTGCTGGTGTGCCGCCCGGTCTTCAAAGCCGGTAGGGCCTCGTGAACAGCGGGGCCGGTGGGTTCGATTCCCATGCACTCCCGCCACCTATTCGCCCTCCCCTCCGGTTCCCATCCCTGATCCCCGAGCCTCTGCTGCGGTTTGACCCGGACCCCCGAGATCACCCTGCGCGAGTACGAACCCAGCGATGGGGAGGCCATTCTCGACGCATTCAATCGAGTGTTCGCAGGCGTCCAACAGGGCTTCGAAGCGCGCACCCTGGCCGAATGGCGGTGGCGCTTCGTCGACAACCCGGCTGGAGGGCGGGCCAGCCTGGCCCTGGATGAGCACGGGCGGGTGCTGGCCCAGTACGCGGGCTTGGGCGTGCGCATCCTGTTGGAGGGAGAGGAGGCGCTCATCAGTCAGTCTGTGGATTCTTTTTGCGACCCGAGAGTGCGCGGGGGGTTGGCGCGCGCCGGCCTGTTCGTGCAGGCGGGCCGCAGCTATGCCGAACGGCACGGATTCGATGGGGCTGGCGAGGATCGCATGATGTACGGCTTGCCCGTGCCGGCGGCCTGGCGTGTCGGCCGGGATCAGCTGCAGTACTCGATGCTCTCTCCTCTGTGGCGTTTGGAGAGCCAGGCTGAGGCTTTCGCAGCGCTTCGAGCCGACACGGATGTGGGCGTGGACGTGACGTCGAATGTTCCCCAAGGCGTCGACGCGCTGTTTGCCAAGACGTGCGCCGCTGAACCCGCTCGGGTCATCAAGGACCGCCGCTATCTGGCTTGGCGCTACGATGAGCGGCCCAACGTGAACTATCAGTGGTTGGTCGCACAGCGAGAGGGGGAGCTCGTGGGTTGGATGGTGCTCGTCGCTGGGCAAGTGGAGGGCCGGCAGGCACTTTGGATTCTGGACGGGCTGGTTGAAACGGGGGACGAGGGCGCGTTGCGTGCGTTGTTGGCCCGCGCAGCGCGCCTGGCGCGCGCTTCTGGGTTGGACACCCTGGCGCAGGTCACCACGGACGCGTGTGCAGAGTGGCAAGTCCTGCAGGATCTCGGGTTCTGGGTCGTACCCGGGTCCTACTCATTTGCGGGTCGTTCATACATGCCTCGCCGGCCCGTGGCGTGGTGGGCCGAACACCTGGCCCTGAGCCTGGGGGACACGGACTTGCTATGAGCGTCGCGCTCGAAATCCGCCCCCTGCGAGAAGGCGATGAGCAGAGCCTGCTCGCCACTTTCGAGGCCGCCTTTGGGAGAAACCTGTCCCCTCAAGCCTGGCACTGGGCCTTCCGCCAAAACCCCGCGGGCACCCAAGTACAAGTGGCCCTGCGCGGGGAGCAAGTGGTGGCCCAGTACGCCGCCCTGCCCAGCCGGGTGTGGATGGATGGTCAGGCGCGGGTGTTCTCACAGGTTGTGGACTCCATGGTGCACCCCAGCGAGCGTGGTGGCTTGGGTCGACAGGGGACCTTCGCCCGCACGGCCCAGGCCTTCTTTGAAGACCACAGCCTCAATGGGCCCGGTGGTGGGGAAGTCTCCTTGTTCTACGGCTGGCCCCTGCCAGCCAACCGACGCATTGGAGAGCGCCTGCTGGGTTACGAACGCTGTGGTCGCCAACACGCCTTGGCGCGGCCCGTTGAAGCGCTTTCCGATCCGGCGCCATCGTCCTTGGCCGAGCTCAACGTGGAGGAACTCTCCGGCTTTGATGATCAGGCGCAGTGGCTCTGGGAACGTTGCGCAAGGGAGATGGAGGTGGGCACGGTGCGCGATGGGGCGTGGTTGCTCTGGCGTTACATCTGCCACCCCGTGCACACCTACACGTGCCTGGGAGTGCGGGATTCGGAGGGAATCTTGCGTGGCCTGGCCGTGTGTCGGGCCGTGGAGCGCGAAGGTCAACTCCTCGCTAGCGTCGTCGACTGGCTCGTTCCAAGCGCCGAGCCGGAAGTCGGATCCCAATTGCTTGCAGCTGTCGAACTCAAAGCACGGCAGTGGTCGTGCGATGCTCTGGCGCTTTGGATGCCCCCCTTCAGTCTCTGGTTCGCCTGGTTCCAAACCCAGGGCTTTCAAATGCACCCCACCTCCTGGCAGCGCGTCGTGCGGTCCTTCGACCGGCGCGTAGGCTCTGCACTACTAAGCGAGGGCTGGTGGTACCAGCTCGGGGATAGCGACTTGGTGTAGTCCGAGTGGTTGGGCTGCTAGACTGCCGCACACCATGGCAAAGAAACGACGCTACTGGCTGCTCAAGTCCGAACCCAACGCCTTTTCGTTCCAAGATCTTCTCGATTCTCCCGGACAGACCACCCTTTGGGACGGCGTACGCAACTACCAGGCCCGCAACATGTTGCGGGATGACCTGCAGCCTGGGGACGGGGTGCTCTTCTACCACTCCAATGCCAACCCCCCGGCGGTGGCCGGCGTGGCTGAGGTCGTCCGCGCGGGTTATCCGGATCCAACCCAATTTGACCCCAAAGACTCGCACTTCGACGCCAAGTCGGACCCCGACAACCCGCGTTGGTTTGTGGTCGACGTGCGCGCACGAGGGGCCTTTGAAGAGTCGGTCCCTCTGGAGACCCTCAGGGCCACTTCGAAGTTGACTGAGATGGCGCTACTGCAGAAGGGACAACGCCTCTCGGTGCAGCCTGTGAGGGCTGCTGAGTGGCGGGAAGTGCTCGCATTGGGGGGGCGCAGGGACCTGCGCTAGGGGGGGCCCTGCGTTGGAGAGGGGTTTTGGGGGGTCTCAGAGCGGACTCCACGCCCGGGTCTTGGGTGTTCCCTTAAGGCCCTTTCAATGCTGGACTTACGTGCCAATTGAACAGGCCACCGCGCCGAGACCTCCCCCGTCCAGATCCCTCAGGAGGGGGTTCTTTCTTGATCCCTGGGGTTGTTTTTGGCTTCTAGCAGGGGTGAGAGGGCCCAGTTGGCCCCAGAAGACCCCTGCCGGAGACCCTCCGGCGATCCCATCGACCCCAACTCCAATCGCCCCATGAGCACCAACTTCGACCAGCTTGTCGAGACCGTGAACAACACCCGTGCAGACGTCGAGAAGGCCGAAGAAGGCAACAAGGCCGCCACCGCTCGCGTTCGCAAGTCCATGCAAGCCATCAAGAACCTGGCCCAAGACCTCCGCAAGGAGATGCTTGAGCTACGGGACTCGGGTGGCGCACAGCAAGGCTGACACCCCATTCACGGGGTCCACGCTTTCGAGCTGGGCCCTCATCCTCTTCCGGGGCCCTCCAGGACCGGTTGGGGAATCTACCGGCACCCTTGCCCCTCTGGGACAGGGGTGTCGTCGTGTCTAGGGGATGACGGCGTCGTCCAGCGAGGGCAATTGCAGGACCCTGTCCGCGTCGGGCTCGAGCGCCCAGTGCTGCTTCACGTCCTCGCGTGCAATGCCTCGATAGAGGTGCGGGAACTCCTCATTCCCCCGCGAGCGCTCCCAATCCACCTGGGGACCCACACGTTGCCCATCCAGCTCGAGCAGGAATAGGGCTTGAGCGTCGGCGAAGTGCACATCCAGGGTCTCACGCAGCTGGTGCGACTCGCTGAGATGAACGAATCCCTGCTCGCCCGGTGTGTGGGAATGGCTGCTCAGGGCGGGCTCCCTGTTGAACAGTGCCCGGGCGTCCTCTGGAGTGCAGAGGTGGAAGAGTCGGGGCCTGCCCAGTATCTGCAGAGGCGCCGAGCCCTCAGGCAGGATGCGGGACGCCATGCCTTCCTCCCATAGGCGGGTCAGAGCCGCCTGGCCCAGGCGCCCAAGGTCGCGTGTCCACTGACTCACGTACAAGTCCACGTGCGCCATGAGGACGTCATCCGAAAACTCCTGTGCGTACTGCCGCATCGTCGGCAGGGTTGCAGTCGGCTGCGCCTGGGCCCAGGTGAGTGAGTCCCGGATCGCGCGTTGCACCGCACGTAGCGTGGGCGTCCCCAACCCAGGCCGAGCGAGAATCCCGCCCAGGGGCAGGGGCATTTTCGTTTCCTTTTCCCAGCGTTGCCCGAGGTCTTCCACCAGGTGCAGGTTGTGGTCCGCGTAGGTGAAGCGACCCTCGTGGATGCAGACGCCGAAAGGCACCCGGCGGGCTTCGAGCTTCGGCAGGATCTCCGAGAAGACGCACTGTTCGCTCTTGGCGGATGGGTGGTACAGGCGCTGCAGAAAGGAGGCCGTCGTGTGCTCACCGGGGCAGAGCACCGTGTCGCCCGGACCTGGGACCCGGTCCGCGTGCGTGCTGAGCAGCAATGGGCCGTTGCCGAACCCCAAGGCACTGCCGCTAGGCAGCAAGCCAAGGTCGGTCTCGGAGAGCAGGGCGGCGTGAAAACTTCCCTTGGCCACGTCGAATTGCCCGGCCAGTAGCCGTTCGTTCAGGGTCTCCACATCCAACAGTTCGAATTCGAACTCCAGCCCCGGTGTGGAGACCTGGCCCGCGAGCAGAGCGTGGAAGGTGAACGTGTCATTGGGGCAGGTGGACAGTCCCAGGTGAATGCGGCGTGTCATGGATTCAGGTCTGAGTCAGATAATCTCTCGAGCCAAAGCCAAGGCGCTCGCTAGGGCCTCATCGAGTTGCCATTGCTGCTTGTCTCGTTCACCGGCAGCGTTCGACATGCCGCGGATGACCGTCAGGGGCACTTGATTCAGGTGACAGGCCATGGCCACGCCAAACGCCTCCATGTCCTCCGCCTTGGCGTCCGGAAAACGCATCCGTCGTTGCTCGGCCTGGGCAGCATCGCCGGCCGCTGCACAGACAGTGAGTAGGAGCCCAGCGTCTCCAGAGGCCAGCGGTAATCGGTCGGACACAGAGCCGTTCGGCCCGGTCCATTGGGGCAGGTTCATGGCCCCGGGACCTGCGAAGGATTGGCCCTCACCGGAGCCCACTCCATCGATCGCTACGGACTCAAAGCGCCAAGCAGATCCGACGGGGTGTGTGTCGCGCGCGTGGGTTCCGGCGCACCCAATCAACAGCACTCGTCGCGGGTTGAAGCGCGCGACCAGTTCTGCAGTCCGCGCAGCAGAAGCCACCGGTCCAAAGCCGCACAGCTCGCTCAGGCCAGAGCCGCGCGTCAGTCCACCGAGGGCTTGCAAGCGCTCACGCTCCAGTGGGGTTGGAATCAAGATCAGAGTCGGGGCTCCGGGGCTGAGGGGGGCACTCATGGGCAGATCATCTGGCAGTGCGGGCGCGCTCGCAAGGCGCGGCAAGCGGCAGAGGGTGGGACCTGGAGGCCAGAACGGGGGAATTTTGGCTGCGCTGGAGAGGCCCCTAGGAGGTGTCAGCTGGGGGTTTTCTCGATCCGGGTGGCCTCAGTGCATTCTCGTGCTCAGGGGAGGCTATCCTCCCGCGCCATGGCTTCCCGCCCACAATCCAGCAGTGCCCGGCGCGCTGTTTTTCCCTGGTGGACCTCTTTGGTGGTCCTGGGATCCGTGCTTTGGATGCGAAGCGGTGGCGTCACCCGGGCGGCGGAAAAACCTGCAGCGACTCAACTCTCCTGGCCCGCGGGCACGAGACCGGAAGGCTTGGCCGACCACACCACACCCGAGCTTGCTGATCCGTTACGAGAAACCGATCAGCGTGCCGAACCTAGCGCAGAGGGAAATCCGGCAAGGCCGCCCGTCAATGGGGATCTGAGCATCTCGCCTGGGACTCCTGCCCCTAGGTAGGACGCGACTCGGCTCGCCCGCTAGACGGAGATTGGTGCTCAAGAGGCCCGGCGGTTAGGGTCGCGGGTCGAATCCCCCCTCCCCTGCCCCGGTTCCATGAATTCATCTCCTCCCCCGCCTGATGGCGGTACGCGTGAACTCACCCTTCGAGCAGTCTTGCTCGGAATCCTGCTGTCCATCGTGATGGGGGCGGCCAACGTGTATGTGGGGCTGAAAGCGGGCATGACGGTGTCGGCTTCCATACCCGCGGCGGTCATGGCCATGCTGGTGTTTCGCATGCTGCCAAGGCGCGGATCGATCTTGGAGGCCAACCAGGTACAGACCGCGGCTTCCGCCGGTGAGTCTCTGGCCGCCGGGATCATCTTCACCATGCCCGCCTTGGTCATGATGGGGGTCTGGACGGAGTTCGACTATTGGACAGTGACTGCGGTCTCCTTTGCCGGTGGACTGCTCGGGATCCTGCTCATGATTCCCATGCGCAAGGTCTTTGTGGTCGACAACGACGAGCTGGCCTATCCGGAGGGGGTGGCTTGCGCGAAGGTCTTGGAGGCGGGTTCAGCCCAAGACGGTGATGAATCCGGGGCGCAGGCCTTGTTGATTGGTGGGCTCCTTGGAGCCGTCTTCAAGTTTGCACAGGGCTTCTTGCACATCTTCAGTCACAGTCTCGAAGTGGCTACGGAACGAGCAGGCCGCATCTTCTATTTTGGTGGAGATGTCTCGCCCATGCTCGTGGCCGTGGGCGCAATCGTACGGCTCAACGTGGCCGTCTTGATATTCATCGGGGGCGTGCTGGCGTGGATCATCGGTATCCCGATGTTGGGCCTGCCTGAGGACACGAGTCTGTCGGCCGTAGACAAGGCCTGGGACCTCTGGGGCAACCAGATTCGCTATGTGGGCGTGGGAGCTATGGTCGTCGGGGGCATGGCTTCGATCGTCGCCGTACGCCACGGACTTGTGCGTGCCGTATCGGAACTGACGGGTCGAGGACGCGAGCAGCACAAGAACGGGCAGCGGGACATTCCGTCATTCCTGATTGTCATTCTCTCGATCCTGTGCATCAGCGCCGTATTCGCCATCTACTACAAGTTCACCGGCGGGCGCATGGATATCACGCTGCTCTCTACTGTGGTGATGTTGGTCATGGCCTTCTTCTTCACAGCCGTGGCGAGCTACATCGTGGGCCTCGTGGGCAATTCCAACAGTCCGGTGTCCGGCATGACAATCACCGCCGTGCTGTTCACGGGGCTCATGCTGAGCGTGTTTGACATGCAGGGCCCTGAGGTCATGGTGGCCATCATTGGCGTAGCGGCCGTTGTGTGCTGCGTGGCTTGCACGGCCGGGGATGTGTGCAACGATCTAAAAACGGGGTCCTTGGTAGGGGCAGCTCCCCATCGGCAGCAGATGATGCAAATCGTAGGCGCTGGTGTGGCAGCTTTCGTCATGGCCCCAGTCCTGACCCTGTTGCACAACAACACAGAAGGTGGAATCGGAGGCCGCTTGCTTCCCGCACCTCAAGCGGGACTCTTCAAGAGCCTGGCCGAGGGATTCGCTGGCGTGGGTGAGCTGCCCTGGCACTTGATCCAAATTGGCGCAGGAGTGGGGGTGGTGATTCTCATTCTCGATCATCTTCTGAAGAGTCAAGGCAGCGGGTTCCGCTTGCACTTGATGCCCGTCGCGGTCGGGATGTATCTGCCCTTTGGTTTGGCCACACCGATCTTGCTGGGTGGCATTCTGGCCCACTTGGCCACCCGGGCTGCGGACAAGAGCGAGCACGACTCAATCCTGCACCGTGGCGTGCTGTTCTCTTCGGGCATCATCGCTGGTGAGGCGCTGATGGGCGTCGGGTTGGCAGTTCTCGGGGCCCTAGAATTCAAGGGACTCGTCGACGTGCACCCGCTGGCTTGGGTCACGGGTCTTGCGGCTCTCTTCGTCCTCTGGCTGTTCCGGGCCATGATTCGCCCGAGCAAGTGAGTCCGACTACCCCAATCGTCACCCATGATTCTCGACACCTTTGTGGATGCAGCTCAGCTTGAGTTGCGACCGATCCCGGTCTATCCGGCTACCCCCGATTCCCTCGATGCGCTGCTGGGCGAGGCACCCGAGTCGCGGGCCTGGGCGGCTGCTCACGGCTTTGAGGCCAAGCCCGCCCAGTGCTTGGTGTTGCCGGGGCCCGCTGGGGGCGTGGAGCGCGTGCTGTTCGGTGTGCCCAGTGATCCGACCCTCTGGGACTGGGCGGCGCTTGTCGGTGCCCTGCCTGTCTCCTCGCCCCCTGCAGTCTTTCAACTCCAGCAGCTCGATAGCCGGCAGGCAGACCGTTGCTGTTTGGGGTGGGCCCTGGCTTGCTACCGCTTCACGCGTTACAAGACACCCACATCGGACCTGCCACGTTACGCGTGGCCGGAGGGCGCCAACCGCGAGTCGGTCACGCGCCAGGCCGAGGCGATCGCCCTGGCGCGCGATCTGGTCAACACACCCGCCGAGGACATGGGGCCCGAGGAATTGGCGGGGACAATCGAAGGTGTGGCTGGGCGTCACGGCGCTCACTACACGTGCATCGAAGGGGACGATTTGCTGCAGCAGAATTATCCCTGTGTCCACGCGGTCGGCCGCGCTGCGGATCGCGCGCCGCGCCTTGCGGATCTGACCTGGGGGGATCCAGATGCCCCCAAGATCACGCTCGTCGGCAAGGGCGTGGTGTTCGATTCGGGCGGGCTCGATCTCAAGCCCTCGGCGGGCATGAAACTGATGAAGAAGGACATGGGGGGCTCGGCCTCAGCTCTGGCCCTGGCCCACGCGGTCATGGCCGCGGGCCTCTCTGTTCGCCTGCGCTTGCTCGTGCCCTGCGTGGAGAACGCCGTCTCGGGCAATGCCTTCCGGCCCCTAGATGTGCTCGATTCACGCAAGGGCAAGACAGTCGAGGTCGGCAATACGGATGCGGAAGGCCGGCTCGTCCTGTGCGATGCACTGGCCGAAGCCGATGGGGAGGATCCGGATCTAATCTTGGACTTCGCCACTCTGACTGGCGCGGCCCGCGTTGCCCTGGGCACGGAACTGCCCGCCTTGTTCTGCAACGACGATGCTTGGGCTGACGACTATCTTGGGGCCGGGCTCGCGGTCACGGATCCCCTCTGGCGCCTGCCCTTGCACAGGCCCTACCGGCGCTTCATCAAGAGCCCGGTGGCAGACCTGAACAACATCAGTTCTACCCCGATGGGGGGGGCTATCACTGCAGCGCTGTTCCTCCAGGAGTTCGTTTCCGACGGCCAGGCCTGGGCTCATGTGGACACTATGGGCTGGATTGACTCTGCGCAGCCAGGGCGTCCTGTGGGCGGTGAGGCATTCGGAGTCCGTGCGGCCTTGGCCATGCTCGAACAGCGCTACGGCGGTTGAAGGCCGCGCTGCACTTCGCAGGGGTCCTGGGTGCGGCCTGCGCATGCGTGGCGCCACCGGTGGGTGGACCGGGCCCAAGTCCTCCGCCCACCTTCGGGGCCTGGACGAAGTTCCTGGGTGGAAGTCACCTTGGCGAATTCACAGCCACCCCATTCGGGGGGCAGGGCGAAGTTCGCATGCAGGAAGGCGCGCTGCTGTTGCCCTTTGGCTCTCCCCTCACGGGCGTCACCTACAGGGGCAAATTCCCCACAGACGGCTACGAGATCGAGTTCCTAGCCGCCCGCTTGTCCGGAACGGACTTCTTCTGCGCACTGACGTTTCCGGTGCTCGAACAACACGCCACCTTGGTCTTGGGCGGTTGGGGTGGATCCCTGACGGGCATCTCTTGTGTGGACGGAGAGGACGCTTCGAGCAATACGACGCGCCAATTCAGACACTACGAGACGGGGCGCGAGTACAGGGTCCGTGTGCAATTGGCCGACGGCCGCTTGCAGTGTTTCGTGGACAACGAACGGATTGCAGATCTCGAGGTCGCCGCCCACCGCTTCAGCTTGCGGCCTGAAGTTGAACTCAGTCGGCCCTTGGGGCTCGCCAGCTACATGACCACGGGCCGCATTCGCGGCCTGCGCTTTCGCCGCGTCGTGCTCGCGGGCGACCCTATTGATTCAGCGCGATGACCTGCATCGTCAGGGGCATGGAACTGGAGTCGTCCAAAGCGGTAGCCGCTTCCATACCCGCTTGCGCCACATCGCGCACATTCGAGCAGCTGTCGTAGGCCTGGTGCATGGCACCCAGGGCGTACTCGGCGCCGCTGCCGAATGCGTAGTAGCGCGTGTACTCCTGCACGGAGCGTAGGGGATAGACTCCGAAAATGCCGGCGGGTGAGGCGATCAGGATTTCCATCTGCAAGGAGTCGAAGGGATCGCGCTCGTCTTCCTTGGGATTCAGGAAGTAGTCATCCTTCAGTATGCCTTGCATGTCGACGAAGGTCTCGAAGATGCCCTGGGTACTGGAGAAGTCCCGTGCTCGTTTCTCGTCAGCGAAGTAACTGTTCAGCAGCAGTTGCGCGCTGGCTGGACCGGTGGGTGCGAGCCAAGCGTCGCCCACCTGCACGAGCTTGTCGTGGTTGGCCACCAGGGCGGCTCCCTCCAGGGTACTGCCGTACTTGGCCAGGGAATCGGCAGCAATGCACACCTCTCCCTGCTTGCGCGTGACGAGAATCGTAGTCATGGGGCAGGCCCGCCAGTCAGGCAGCGTGCAGAACTAGTTGCGCCACTTGTGGGTGAAGTGGGCGGGGTCCGGCATCATCTCAAAGGCAAAGATCAAGGCTCGGCGACGGATCTTCGTTCCAATCCGGATGTCGCAGCGCAGCCAATCTTCGGAGATCTCGATTTGCTTGCGGGGATTGTCGGGGTCGACTTCCTGGTGGGTTTTGACGATCTTGGACCAGTTGCCGCCAGCTTCACCCTTTGCGAACTTCGTGTTCATGATGGGGAATGCGGCGGAGCGTTCGCCCGTGTTGGCGTTGATCAACAGCAGGTTGTCTTGCTCCAGGTCCAGGCCGTCCAGAAGGGAATCCATGACGGGGGTTTCCGGGTCCGCTACCTCTTCGCCTTCCTCGACCTCTTCCTCGGTCGGATCCGGGGCCTTGCCCGCCGACCTGAAGGCGACCAGGTAGGTGCCCGGCTCAAGGGCGGGTTGCAGCATGGGCTCCTTGATGCTGAGGAAGCCGAGGTGCGCGGGCGCCTTCAGGCTGTCGCGGCGAAAGCCCGCGTCTTGGGATTCTCCGAGTTCCTCTAGCGGAACGTACAGCAAGTACTGGTAGTCCTCGATGATCTGGTAGTTGTCCGGGGCCCCTTCATCGCCCGAACTAGCCAACCAGCGGTCTTTGGCGATGACTTGCTGCGGGTCGTACGTGACGCCGTTGGGCCGGTGATCTGAGCGACGCACTTCGCGATCAAAAATCGCGTTGGCCATGTCCACTCCCGAGGCCCCGGAGGCTGCAACGCGGAAACCCATGGCGTTCGTGACTTCGTCCCGGGGCGTGCTGCGGCGGACGGAACAACGTGCGACCCAGCGGGCGTTTTGAAACGAGCCCCCTACGACAACGCGGTTGTTCCCGTTCCACTGCGGAACAAAGAAGAGCTTCTTCCTTTCACCAGGGACGCTGTAGGTGTTTTTCTTCCAGCCATCGGGGGCCACGTAGGGGCTGGAGGTCCACTCCCATACGTTGCCTGAGAGTTCGTACAGACCTTCCGCGGACTTACCCGCCTCGAAGTGTGCCGTGGGATAGGGCTTGGCATGACCGCGAACTTCGTTCGTGCCGCAGTACTTGCCAGTCTCCCAATCATCACCCCATGGATAGGGGTCCTTGCCCGAGCCGCGAACCGCGTGCTGATACTCCGCCTCGGTTGGCAGTCGTACCCCAGCCCAAGCGCAGTAAGCCTCGGCATCGGCGAAGTTCACGTGGGTGACAGGCATGCGTGCGATGTCTTCGGGCAGGTCCCATGCGGACTTCTGCCAGTTCTCTTCCCACCAGGCTTCCGTGTCAAATTTCTCCCGCAGCACGCTCTCGCCGTCGGCTCGACGCTGCTCGTTGACCGCGTTCATCTTCTCGAACCAAGCCAGGCGTCCATCTTCGATGGCCTGCGCACCCCAGTCCTGGAGCGGCCGGTGGCCCGTGGCGCGCGCGAAGACGGCATACTGCTCGTGCGTCACCTCGGTGAGACCGTAGAAGAACTTGGAGACGGCCACCTTCCGTTGTGGTGTCTCAGCGTCCAAGACGCGCAGTGCAGCGGCTGCACTGGGGATCTCATCCACCAGGGCTTGAATTTCTTTGGGCGTGGACCCGACAACCGTTGTGCCGCCACGGAATTCGACCAGGCCGGGGGGCGTCAGGGATTCTTCTACCCGGGGACCCTCCTTGTCTGAGCAAGAGCAAGATCCCAGGGAAGCGGCGGATACGAGGGTCGCGAGAGTGGTGGAGAGGAACATGGGCAGCTGTGACTTCAAGAAAAGGGCCGTGGAAGCGGCGGGAGGCAGATTCCTGCCCCGCTGGGCCTTGGGGGTGCGGGGCCACCCCACTATCCGCTATCCGTGCAACCGACGCGCGTAACACATCCAATGGGCAACCAGGATAGCGCTCACCCCCCAGGGTGCAAGATCGCCTCAGGCCGGGGAAACGCGACCTTGGCGTGGACCTGGCCGGCGGGCGGCCGACCCAGTCCTGTAGCCTACCGACCGCTCTCTTCGGAGGTCTGCCCAGGGCCCACACCCGCGGCCTCTAGATCCTTCTGCGGGGCACTCAACCAGGTCGCTCCATGGGTCTCAAGCTGGCCCAAGAAGACGTCCAATACCTCGGGCTCAAAAGCTTTGCCCGACTGGGATTCGAAGAAGTCGATCGTCTTGTCCAGGCTCCATGGGTTCTTGTAGGAGCGCTTGGTTGTGAGCGAGTCAAACACCTCGATCACACACAGGATGCGCCCCGCTGCGGAAATCTCATCGCCCTTCAGGCGCAGCGGGTAGCCGGTCCCGTCCCAGCGCTCATGGTGTTCGGCGACAAAGCGGCACACATCACGCAACTCGCGGTGGTTGCCGAGCTTGTTGGCACCCACCTCGGGGTGGCGTTGGACCTCCTTGTATTCCGCTGGAGTCAGGGGGCCCTTCTTGGTCAGGAAGCCCAGGTCGTCGAGGTAGATCTTGCCATAGTCGTGGGCAATGGCAGCCAGCTCCAAGCGTTCGATAGTGACCGCGTCGAGGCCCAGACCGCTGGCAATCTCACGGCAGTACTTGCGGGTGCGTTCGCCGTGCCCCGCCGTGTAGGGGTCGACTCGTTCAATCGTCTGAGAGACCAAGTCCGAGAGGATGTCGACCATGCTCTGGAATGTGAATTCCTCTTGCTGGCCGCGCAGGTCTCGCTCGCGCAGGGCGCGGTGAATCGTCGCGCCCAGGACTGCTGGATCCACGGGTTTTTGTAGGTAGTCCACCGCACCATCTTTGATCGCCGCCACCGCCCCGTCGATTTGGGGGTAGCCGGTCATCAGGATCACAATGGCCTCGGGCCGCATCTCTCGCGTCATGGCCAGAATCTGGCCGCCCTCGGCATTGCCGTCGAAAACCACATCGCTAACCACAGCATCGAAGGGTGTCACCTCCAGTTGTCGCTTGGCGTCTGCTGCGGAGGCGGCGAAGCTGACCGCGAAGCCCTGGGCTTCGAGCAGGGTCCCCATCAATTCGAGGGTGCCGATTTCATCGTCGACAAGCAGGACTCTCTTTGATGTGTGCAGCATGGAGGGTAGGCGCGTGGGCCCGACGCAGGACTTGTACCAAGCCGGTGGCAATGGAAACAGTCTGCACTACCCTATCCTCCCGCCCACTCTGTTCTACTTCGCCGCATGAGCCCCGCATCTCCCTCCGAACCCATCCACGTGCCCGCCGATTCCAGCGGCCAGAGGCTCGATCTCTTGTTGGTGGCCTTCCTCAAGGGGCTTTCGCGCTCTCGGATCCAGTCGTTGATCAAGGCCGGGCGTGTGTTTGTTGATGATGAACGTGCGGCCCGCCCCGGACTGCGGCTGAAGGGGGGAGAGCGGATTCGCGTCGAGGCTCCGCAAGCCGAGGTGGCGACCACCCCGGCAGGTCGCCCCATCCGAACTCTGGACGTGCTGCATTCCGATGAGCACCTGATCGTGATCCACAAACCGGCGGGCCTACTGGTTCACCCCACAGACCGTGTGGCTGGGGGCACAGTGGCCGACTTGGCCGAGGAGCACTTCGGCGAGCTCCCTGAGGTTCAGGGCGAGGGACGGGCCGGCATCGTGCACCGTCTGGACCGACTGACCAGCGGTGTCATGCTCCTGGGCCGTACGCCCGCCGCTCTGGAGAACTTGAAACTGCAATTCAAGGAACGGCAGGTGCAGAAGACCTACCTGGCCCTGTGTCACGCCGAACCGCGCTTTGACAACCAGTGGGTGCGCGAGCCCATCGGGCTCGACCTCCGCCGTCGCGACCGCTACCGCGTGGTGCCCGAAGGAGAGGGCCGCGAGGCGGCAACCCTGGTTGAGGTACGCGAACGGCTGAAGGGCTTCACGTTCCTTGCGGCCCACCCCAAGACCGGCCGCACCCACCAACTGCGGGTGCATTTGAGCCACCTCGGTCACCCTATCGTGGGCGATCGTGTGTACCGCCACCCAGGTGCCTTACCGATCCCCTTGCCCGACGATGCGCCTGCCATCGGGCGCCAAGCGCTGCACGCCGCGAGCATTGCTCTGACTCATCCCGGATCTGGGGAACGAGTCACCTTCGAGGCGCCCATGCCAGAGGACATGCTGACCCTGCTTGAATACCTGCGCTCGCGCGCGCGGGATTAGTCGAGGGTCAGAGTTAGGCTCGTTTCTTCACCGATGTTCACTTCGACTGACTGTTGCGCAGTCGACCCGTCGAGCCCGCGGGCCTGAACCGTGTATTGGCCTGGGGCAAGGGGGCCCAAGAAGCGCTTGGAGAGCTGCACGTCTTCCGACAGGATCGCCTGTGCGGACAGTGCAGACTGTGTGCGCCCGACGGGGGTGACCTCAAGCTGGTTTTCGTTCAGGAGCCGCACGTGCGCGCCACGAGGATTGCCCGACGAGTCGCGCACTTCGACAACCAGGCTGCCACCTGCTTGCAGTTCGAGCTGGGCCGCGTTGACACCGCCCGCTTCCAAGTTGAGCGACAGTTGGGCGCACATTTGATCCTTGCTGGCTTGGATCGTGGCTGTTCCAGGTGGCAGGCCTTCGAGCAAGAACCGACCTTGGCTGTCCGAGCGCGTCCTGCCGTAGGCGATCCCCGTCTGCGGAGATAGAACCGAGACGTCGGCCTCGGCCAGGGGGCGGTTCTCGAGCCCGACGACCGTCCCCGACACCCGACAGGTGCTGGCCAGGACCAGCTCCACGACTCGTTCCTCCGCAACGCCCAACTCGATGACCGCAGAACGTGCCAGTCGTCCGGCGTCATCCCGTGCGCTGAGCACGTAACGCCCGGGCATGAGGCCCGTGAACTGTGCTCTGGTCTGCACGCGCTTCGATTCACCGCCCTTGCCTGACTGGATCGAGAATCCGTTCAGGGCGTGCAGCTGAATCTGGACGAGGCCGGTGGCGCCTTGCACCGTTCCGATGAGGCTCCCCGTAGGGAGGTCGATGTCCTGTCGGAAGTCGGCAACGGGGGGGACATCTGCGATGGCGACCGCACGTTCGAAACGACCACTCTCGAAGAACATCACGGGCCCGTGGGACTCCAGACTCATGGAATAGGAACCGTCGGGTCCGATGATCGCCGTTCGCGCGGTCTCCAGGGCCGTTCCCCCCTCCGTGACAGCGAAGAGGTTTCCGTGGTCCATCGGTTCTCCCGCACGCGTGACCGTGCCATGCAACCGCACGGCAGCCCGAGGCTCGACCACCTGTAGGACGACCTCTGTCGCTTGGCCCGGCTCGACGACGACGCTGTGTGTGATCAGATTCTCAAAGAAGCTGGGATCGGTGTCTTCGGCCAGATCCATGAATGCAGCGACGATGACGTACTCGCCGGGCAACACAGGATCGAAATGGAACTCGCCAAACTCATCACTGCGACGGCTGCCGAGCTTGTCCTCGCCTGTCAGAAGAACCACATCCATGCCCGGGGCCGCTTGGCCCTGGGCATCAAAGACCCATCCGTCAATCCGTCCGGACTGATCGAAGCGAATGATCACATCGCGCCGCTCATCGCCGGGGCGCAGATCCACTTGAGTCTGTGCTTTTGCCGGTCCGCGCTTGGCCAGCAGTGTCTGCGGGCCACCGGGCAGCGCGGGGAAAATGAAGGCCCCCCTTTCATCGGACTTGGCTTTCTCACCCCAGGTGGTTTCGATCTCGACAGCGGCCAGGGCCAGGCCCGCGGCGTCGAGCACCAAGCCCTCAACCCGGGCAGGTCTCTTGAGGGTGACGTCGAACCAATCGGCGGAGTGCGGCAGGTGCACCCTGACGAGTTCGCGCCCGCGGCCTTTGCCCCAGCCTTGCGCCGGTGAGTTCAGGATCAGGGCCCACTCGCCTGGGCAGAACCCCTCAACCTTGAATGTGCCTGCGGGGTCACCCAGAGAGCGGGCGAGTCGCAGAGGGCCGGGTGAACTCCCATCTTCCAGGGGTGGGGGCGTGTGGAAGGCATTGAGCAGGACCACACCCACGGGCTGTCCGCGATCATCTCGTACGCGTAGGTTGAGCGAGAGGTCACCGGCCGACTCGTGCTGGGGAACGCGTTCCGGAGATGAGAATTCAGAGGGAATTTCGGTGCGCTCGGACCCCGCAGGTGAGGATTCCTGCAGTGGAGTTTCGAAGGGCTCCTGCAGCGCCGGGCCGGGTTCTGCGGTAGTTGGGTTGGTGGGTCGGGTGGGAGGGCCGCCGGGGGCCGGACCGGCTCCTGCATCCAACCACAGCACTGCGAACAGCACCACGCCGACCACAATCAAAAGGAACGTCAGAATCAGGGCGCGCACCCCAAAATCCTAGCAGGTGGAGCGTGGGGGAGCAGGCCGGGTTTGCCACCTGGCGCCGAGGTCTTGGGGCCGACCCGCGGGGTTCACCAGCCAAGGCTCCAACCCGACAACTCGCCCCCGAACGAATTCAGCGGCTCGAGACGTACCGATCGCCCTGCTGGAAGTACTCGGTGACTTCAGTCAGGGTCGCGGTGCCCGTGTAGCGGCGAAGCACACTCTCGGTCACCGCTGCTGGGATATGCGGGCGTGCCGATTGAGAGCGGGGGCCATCGCGGTCCTCGTCACCGTAGGTCCCCAGGTCGTGCAACACGGCGCTGAGTGTCCCAGCGCGGTGTTCTTTCAAGAACCGCACCAGTCCCCAGGACAGACCTGCACAGGTCTCATCGAATGTGTCCGGTTCCCAGAGCGAGAGGTCTTCGAGGGCGAGTTCGCTCCCGGTACGCAGGCTCCAATGCTGCTTCAGTTGTTTCTCCCAGTCCTTCTGTTGATCGTGGGGGGGATCGTCCAACCTTTGGGGGAAGCAATAGACGGAGTTCTGAACCTCGTATTCAATGTCCCAGGCGACGGCTCGTTCCATCCAGTGCGGAACCGCGCCGAAGCGAGATTGGCACAGGGTCGAGGCCAGTCGGTGCACCATTTCGTTGTCCGTGCGATAGCTATCGCGCTGCACGCCCTTCTCGATCCAGGCGGCGCACAACGGTTCATCGAGCATGAACCCGTTCCCGGTCTGGGCTTCCTTGCCCCAGGATTGTAGTTGGGGATAGCACGTACCTAGGAACTCGAGCACTGAGAGGTAGTCGGCGCGGTCATGCAGCCGCAGAAGTACCACAGGCTGCTCTGGATGCTCCTCGCGGATTCCCTCATCCGAGCGGGCCGGTGCAAAGCGGGGCGCGGGCAGTAGCCGGTCGAAGGTCTCGAGGGTCTCCTGGACGAGCTTCTCTTTCTTGCGAACTGAACGATTGAACTCAGAACTGGAGAGGGTCATGACTCGCATGTCCTCGTCGAAGTCCATGCGGTAGCCCATTTCCTGCGCCCAACCCCGCCAGCGGGAGATCACGGCCTGGCCTCTCGCCGGCAGTTCAACAGGCCATTGGCCAGGCTCGAACGACTTGCGTTGCCAGTGCACCAGGCAGCGTTCGGAGCCGTCGCCCTCAAGGGCGTTGCCGTTCGGGGTTGCGGGGGCGCTCAGACTGCTCAAGGCGAGCAGCGGCAGGAATGTACGGGTAGCCAGTCGGCCGAGGGCAGTACGCATGGGTGAGTCAGCAGGTGGAGGATGTACCCCCCGCGTGCCGACAATCGTCGGCTGCGAGTCCCGGTGGGAGGTGGGGGGGCGATTCTCTTATCGACACGCCCGAACGGCTCACCTGAAGCCCATTCCTGGAATGCGGCTTCGTATTTCTCGGCCTGAATCAGCCAGTGGCGTCTTCTGAATCAGCCCTGGCGGCCCCTACGGCGGGGGCCTCGCGGCGCTTCTCCCCCTCAAACTCAGCGATGGCCTCCAAGAACAGGGGGCCGGGGTCGTCCGCCTTGCGCTCGCCCACACCCTTGAGCGCCAGCAATTGGGTGCGGTTGTTCGGTCTGTGCCCTGCCATCAGAGCCAGGGTGCGGTCGTTGAACAGAATATATGGCGGCACTCCACGTTCCCGGGCCAACCGCCTGCGCAAGACCCGCAGGTGCTCAAACAGCTGGGGATCCGGCGTAGGACCGCCTTCCTCAGCAGCCTGGGCCAGGGGCGTGCGGCGCCGCTTGGATCCGCCAGGCAGGCGTGGCAGGAAGAGGCTGACTTCAGCCTGCCCGCGCAGGACCTCGGCGCCGGACTCAGTCAAGGACAGGGTTGGGTAGTCACCACGCGCCAAGGCGAGGTGTCCCAGACCCAGGAGCTGGTCAATCCAAGCACGAATTCCCCGTCCTGGCTGGTCCCTTAGCAAGCCGTAGGTGCTGAGCGTGTCGTGGCCCCGCTCACGGATGCGCGCCGTGTCCGCACCGCGCAACACGTCGCTCACGTGCCCCGCGCCGTAGCGTTGGTCGCAACGCACCACGCACGAGAGGATTTTCTGAGCCACAACTGTCGCATCCTGGACCGCTTCCAATTCGCCCAGGCATACGTCGCAGGCCCCGCAATCTTGCGCCTCCCAGGTCTGGCCGAAGTGCTCCACCAGAGCCCGGTGGCGGCAGGTGGCGCGGCCCGCTAAGGACCAAAGCTCGGAGAGTCGATCGAGTGCCGTCGTAAGGAATTGGTCCATGCCCTCCAATCCCTCTTCAGCCCCCTCGCGCGCGCTGCGCTCGAGAATACCGCGCCAACCGTGGTAGTCGGCCCCGGAATACAGCATCACGCAGTCGGCGCCCAAGCCATCGCGCCCCGCCCGCCCGGTTTCCTGGCTGTACTGCTCGATGCCCTTGGGCAGGCCGGCGTGAATGACAAAGCGCACGTCCGGTCGATCGATTCCCATGCCGAAGGCCACCGTGGCGACGATGACGTCCGTCCCCTCGGAGAGAAACGCATCCTGAGCCCGGTGGCGTTGGACGCTCGTCAGGCCCGCGTGGTAGGGCAGGCATCGCACACCCCGCGCGGCCAGCTTCCTGGCTAGGGATTCTGTGTCCTTGCGACGCAGGCAGTAGACGATGCCTGCCTGCCGCGGGTAGCGATCGATGACCTGCATGCACTGTCCAACCAGGTCCGTTCGCGGCAGTGTGCGGTAGGTCAGGTTCGGCCTGTCGCAACTGGCGACCAGTTCGAGCGGTGAACTCAGGCCCAAAGCGTCGATGATGTCCGACTGCACGCGAGGGGTGGCGGTGGCCGTCAGGGCGCTGACGGTGATGTCCGGATGACGGGCTTTCAGTTCCCCCAACATGCGGTACTCGGGCCGAAAGTCGTGGCCCCAGTGGCTGATGCAATGGGCCTCGTCGACGGCGACCAACCAGGCACCGGCGTCGATGACCCGCTCAAGGAACCCGGGAGCCGCCAACCGTTCAGGAGAGACGTACAACAGACTCAATTCCCCACGGTCCAACTCGCGCCGCACTTGCCGCAGTTCATCTGGTCCCTGGGAACTGGTCCACATGCGAGCTGCGATTCCGCTGGCATTCAGACCGTCGATCTGGTCCTTCATGAGCGCGATCAGAGGGCTCACCACCAGGACCAAGCCTGGCTCGCAGAGCGCGGGTGCCTGGAAGCAGAGGCTCTTGCCTCCCCCGGTGGGCAAGACCACCAGACTGTCTTGCCGCTCCAGCGTGGCCCGCACAGCCTGTTCCTGAATGGGACGCAAGCCATCGAAGCCAAAGGTGGTCCGCACGGCAGCCTGAATCTGTTCAAGCCGCTCTTCGAGGGATTGCTGAGGGACTTCCCGCTTCACCGGGACGCTCGAACCGGGCGGCAAATCCCACGTCCGCAACCCTTCTCCGACTTGATCGTCTTGGCCTTCCGAGTCGGCCTCTCCGTCCCCCTCGGCGAATAGCCACGAGCGATCTTCATCACCCAATTCCGGAGCACGCTGGGAGGGTTGCGTCGGGTCTTGGGGGCAGTCGGTCAAGGGCGGGCACCTTGCAGAGGTAGACCGATTGGACCACTTCCCGGTATCGGATCAAAGCTCGAGAATCTCCACAATCTCGCCGCAAATTCAACGGGCCGGCTCAATGGGTCGACTCAATGGGTCGACTCCGAGCCGGGAAAGCCTGCCAGCGCTTGGACCTGTCCTACTTCTTGGTCAGGATGCGGTCTTTCAGCCAGGTGAACACGCCGTTATTCAGGCGCTTGTCGTCCAACATGTCCTTGGCTTTGGACTTGAGGTTCTGAAGTTCCACGTACTCCAGTCCGTCGTTTTCCTCGTGGCACTGGTCGCGCAACTTACAATTGGCCGCTTTCCCCTCCTTGGGGCTCACGATCAGGCATGGTAGACCGCCCAATTCGGTCAGGGCCGGCCCCAATTTGAACCCCAAGGCTGTCGCCGGAGGGTTGAGCAGCACGGTAGCGCGCACGTTCTCGTCATCGAGGGCGTGGCGCAGCGCCAGGTTCGAACCTGCTCCCATACCGATCACGGTCAGGTTGGCCGTGTGCACTCCCTTTTGGCTGCGCAGGAACTTAGCGGCAGCCGTCAAGTCTCGGACCGCAAAGGCCCACTGGGTCGTCTGGCCACGCTCGTCGAGTTTGGCCCAATCGAGCTTCTCGGTAGCGCTTTCCCCATGACCGCGCAGGTCGAGGACCAGGGTCGCGAGGCCCTTCTTGTTCAGGTATTGCGCCAGGGGCAACAGGCTCCTGCGGTTCTTGCCCGCGTCGTGCACGAGGATCACCGCGGGAGCGCGCTTGGTCCTTGAACGCGGGGGATAGTAGTTGGCCGCGAGATGCAACCTGTCCGAGGTCGTCAGTCGCACCAGGGTCTTGGTCTCATCCCCAAAGAGGGGATTCGTAGGAGATCCCTCGCTTGAGTCCTTTTCACCGTCTTGGTAGACCGCCTGCGGCATCGTATCCGCTTGCGGGCAAGCCGAGGAAGAACAGACGGAGGCAGGCACGATCACGGGCAGAGCCGCGAGGGTGAAGGACAAGAGCATGCTTGGGGGCGTATGCGGGGTGGGGGGAGGGTCGCTGCGGCGTTTTCCACGGAGACCCTATCCCGCGATTGTACCGGAGTAGGGAGCCTACGCAATCGCCTACCCGCGCTGATGCGGCTGGCAACGGACTTTGTGTATGGCTATCGGGACTGACTGGGTTTAGTGGGCCAGCCGTTCAAAGATCGGCCCATAGTAGTGAGTTTTACCCCCAACCCAGGTCCTGCCCCCCCTCATGCTGCATTTGCCCCCATCTGGGCGACTCAAACTCCCACACCCACGGTTCTGCGCAGGAACGCTGCTTCAGAGCCGGCCCACTAAACCCAGTCAGTTCGGTTCCTACCCCAGCTCCAGCTGCTTGCGCGCATCGATTTCGTCCCGGTTCAGGGCCGTGATGGCGTCCTGCAGCACATCCGACAGGTCGGAGTCGGGACCCAGGGCCCGTCTCACATTGCGCATCAGCTGGACGGTCATGCGGAACACTCGGCAGATGTCTCCGCTCGCCGATCCTCCCAACTCCTCCAATTCTTCAAGCTCCGCTCCCTCGTACCAGCGCAGGACGACTGGGGTCAGGCCCCAGTCTGGGCGCTTGACCGGGGGGTCGATGCCCAGGCGCGCCTCCAGCCCGTTCACTTCACGGACTACCGCGCTGACCGACCGGCGCAGGGCCCCGTACATGCGCTCGGACACCCTGGGTGGGTCGTGGCGTCGACGCTCTTCGTAGACCAGCCCCACCAAGACGCTGGCCAGGGCCTTGGGATTGAGGTTCTCGAGGGTGCCGCGGAAGAGCAGTTCGCTCATTTGCAGCTCGTACCCATTCAGAGTGCAGGCGATGCGGCCACGCGGCGTAAGGGAGTCACCATCCAGGTACTCGAGCTCGTCGAGCAGGGCCAGGTAGCGGTCGATCGAGCGCCGTTGGTCACGGCGCTGTCGTGTGCGTGCCTTTGCGTTGCCTTCGCGACCCTGGTAGCAGTTGAATGAGCGTTCCCAGGCCTCGTGCAGGTACTCCCTGCCCACGCGTTCCACGAGGTGCAGGATCGAAGAATAGGAGAGGTTGAAGCGACTCGTCACGGCCTCGGGTTTGCCTGCGAAGAGTCTCTCGAGCGGGGCCTCGAGCAGGTCTCGGTCTCCAAGCACACAGTACACCTGGCCCTTGCTGTCGATTCCCTGTCGTCCCGCGCGTCCCGCCATCTGCAAGAAGTCGCGCGTGCGCAGGTAGTCGAACGAGACGCCATCGAACTTACGGAGCGCGTTAAAAATCACCGACCGAGCGGGCATGTTGATGCCCAGTGCAAAGGTCTCGGTCGTGAACAACAGCTTCAAGAGACCCGCTGTGAACATGCGTTCGACGACCTCCTTGAAGACGGGCAGCATTCCGGCGTGGTGGTAACCCACACCGCCGCGGGCCAGGGCGAAGATCTCACCGCGCAGGACGCGCTCTTGCAGTTGAAAGACCTGCACCAACTCCAGCTGCAGCGCCTCCATCGCCTGGGCTTCTGCGGGTGTTAGCAGCTGGCGGTGTTCATTGCGTCGCGCCAGCCGCTCGCAGTCCTTGCGTGAGAAGGAAAACACCAGAGCCGGTAGTTCGCATTCACTGACCAACTCGTCGAACAGGGGGGTCGGATCGGGGGGCGCGCTAAACGTTCGCCCGCCACGGCGCCCGCGGCCATTCCGGCGTCCACCCCGTCGGCTTGAAGTGGCAGCTTGGGCGGTTCGAGCCCGATTGCGGATACCCTTGAGTTTCCCTGGAATGAAGGTTCCGTTGCGCTCGGTCCAGCAATAGTGGGCCAGGGGCACAGGTCGCTTGGACTCGCGCACCACCTCCATGGGTTGGGTGCGGATTTCGCCCAGCCAGGACCCGAGCTGCTCCACGTTGCTGACTGTCGCGGACAGGCAGATCAAGCGCACGCTTTCCGGCAGGAAGATCAAGCTCTCCTCCCACACGGTCCCCCGTTCGCGATCATCCATGAAGTGGATTTCGTCGAAGATCACGAAGCCCACATCGTCGAGCAACGAGGGGTTTTCGAAGATCGCGTTGCGCAGGATCTCGGTCGTCATGATCAACACCCTGCCGCGCGGGTGGATCGTCACGTCCCCCGTCATCAAACCGACGTCGACATCGGGATCGTCCCGGAAGTCGCGGTACTTTTGGTTGGAGAGCGCCTTGATCGGGGAGGTGTAGATGCAGCGCTTGCCACCCTTGACGGCTTCCTCGATCGCGTACTCGGCCACCAGCGTCTTGCCGGAGCCGGTGGGGGCAGCGACCAACACGTTGTGACCCTTGCGCACGGCATCCAGCGCCTGGATCTGAAAGGGCAGGAGGGTGTAGCCCTTCCACTCTGTCAGTCGCTTACTTTGAGCACCATTCGGCGACCCGCCGGGCAGGAAGCCAAAGGGCGTCTCATGGGGGTCTTTGGAGGGGCCCTTGGGCATGGCGCCGGCAGGGCTGGCAATACTGACCGACTTCACAAGTCAGTTCTTGAGCCGGGCCCTCCCAGTAGGTATCAAAGCAAGCCGGTGTCCTTGAAGAAAGCCTGGGGGGCCCCCAGGTTCGGAATTCTGCCACCGGACCCGCTCAAAATTCCTCGGCGCGCCCGACGGATCGACTCAGCCGACGCCCACACTCATCGACCCTCACCAGCCACGCAGGTTTAAAGCACTGACCATGGACAGCAAGCAAGGCAACCAACTCAACCGTCACCTGGCCCACATCAAAGTCGTCTCCCGCCTGTTGGGTCACGAACTGCACTCCCAGGGAGCGGGAAAGAGCATCACCTTCTCGCGCGAGCAGGTGGTCGAGATTCAAACTTCCCTGGACCTCTTTATCGAAGAGGTCGGCCGCCGGGTTTCCAGCAGCCCGGGGTCATCCCGTCCCGTGCAGGATGTCCAAATGACAGAGACCCGCTTGGTCTCTGCCCGCAACTAGCGGGCCTGTTCCCCAGCGCAGCGGCTCGTCCCTCGCGAGGGGAACCTCTCCGGGATGGGACCCCTAGACGCCGCTTCCTCGACGCCGCAAGACGCGGCCGTCACCAGACGCCCCGCGCGCCACCTCGGGTCGCGCGGTTCGGTGCCTGCCTGGATCCCGATGTTGATCGTCTTGGGCGGAGCTCTCTGGCTCTGGCGCATGACTCAAGACCAGGTGCGTTCGCGCGGGGTGACGCGCGTGGACCTGACCCGTAGTGTTCTGCGTCCTGAGGGCCCATGGGTTCCGAAACAGTGGTCGCGCACGTTGCGCAGACTCGTGGCGCAAGAGGGAGCGGTTCTGGTCGACGAACCGCGTGCCTTGGACAGTCTGCGCGCGGCCATCGAAGGCCTGCCTTTCGTCGCCGAAGTCGGCCCGCTGCGCGTCATCTGGCCTGACGGCCTCGACTTGTCCCTGCGTCTGCACGAACCGATCGCCTGTGTCCGATTGGGATCCAAGTACTATCCCGTGGCCATGATTCCGGACGAACAGACCGTGCGCGGCGTGCTCTTGCCCGGCGCGGCGGATGGTCCGCATCTCGTGGACACGAAGCAAGGAGACTTTTTCTTGCCCGTTCTGGCTGGTTTTGATGGAGAGCGCGCCCGCGGAATCGCAGTGGGCGAGGAGATACTCGACGGATCCGTGTTGGCGGCCTTGGACATTGCAGACTCGTTGGCCACTCATATGAACCCCGGCCAACAGTCACTGCTCGGTCGCGTGTTGATCGACGCAACTGAAGAGCAAGCCTTTGACGGCCTGCCCGGGGGCGCGCGCTTGGACTTGGAAGGAGTTGGCGAGCAGGCCTATGGTCGGCGCATCCACTTCGGCCACGCACCTTGCGAGGCCGGGCCGGGAGAGCTGCCCCTGGACCTAAAGTGGGCTCATGTTCTCGCTGCGCTTGAGCGAGGATTTGACACCGTGGACGTGCGCTTCGATGTGGCCGAATACCACGATCGAGAGGAGCCCTAGCATGATCGCTGCGGGCATCAGCTGGGTCCTTGGATTCACGTTCTTGGCGGCTCCGACGCTGGGGTTCGAGGCCTTCGACGATCTGCCGCGCTCACCTTGCCTGCTCCTGATTTGGATGGCCCTGGCGGGTCTGCCGAGGGCTAGGCAGGAAATGGATGAGGCGCTGAAGCCCGGGTGGCGCGCGCAGACCCTGGCGCGCGTTTGCAAGTCACTGGGGTTGATGGGACCCCTGTTGTGTCTTGCGGGAGCGTTGGACTACCGAGCAGGCGTGGGAAGCGGGCCCCTGTTCCTCACGCTTGGGTTCGGAGTCGGTCTGGCTCTGTTGCTCCAGCTGGCAGCCCAACGCGCGCGCCGGTCTGAACTCGGATTCCTGCGCTACGGCTGGGCTTGGTTCGGGTGCATGCTGCTTCTCCCATCCTTGTGCGCGGTCTCGGGATGGGATGGCTCTCCCGGCGGCGGTGCAAGCCGGTGCGGAATCGTCTCGAGTGCTTCACCACTGGATTGGATCTACGGGCGTGCGTTGAATCTGGACTTCCGCTGGCCGATCTACCCCTACCTGCTGGTGCTGTCGCTCGTGTTCCTGGCATCCGATGCACGCCGTGAATCACCCCTGGCGTCTGAGGCTGCTCGACCATGAGCCGGATGGGACGACTGATCGCGCTGGCCGTATTGGGCTGCTGCAGCGCGCATGCGAGCTTCGCATGGGTTCAAGTTGGTGCGGGAGAAGACCTGCTGGACTTCGTGCGCCTGCGGTGCTTCGGCCCCCTGGACTCGCTCGTCTTGGACATGGGAGATGCTGGCCTGACGCGCGTGGAGTTGTCGTTGGCTCAGGGCGAGGAGATGTACTGGGTCAAATTGCCCCTGACATCGAGGCCCTTCGACACCACGCGCCCGGACATTCAGGTGCCATCCGACTACGGAACTGCCAAGTGGGGGGGCTGGGTGGAGAGCGAAGAGCGCGACGCCCTGTGGCAGGACCTGCCTGCCGGATTGAAGGCTCGGCCGCGCCCGCCCGTTCGACCCGACGCCGTGCACGCCAGTCCGTCCTCCCTGGCCCTGGCTTTGGCGACTGCCCTGCTCGTCGTCGGCCTGCGCTCCTTCCCAAGGCGTGCATTCTTATTGGCTTGTGCCCTGGGCGCGGGAGGTGTGTGGTTCGTGCAGGTCCAAGGGGAACCCATTCCATCCCAAGTGCGCGTGCTTGAGGGTCTCGGGGCAAGTGACGCAGTGGGGACCCGGTGGCTCTTGGCGCGCAGCGCGGATGAGGATCTCATCGTCGATACGGAATTTTGCCTGCGGTTGGAGGGCAGCGGGCCAGGTCGACTCGAGTGGAACGTGACTCTTGGGGATTGGGGCCAGACCCATCGGGCCAGGCTCGCCGGCGAGACCCTGACTTCCTTCTTTGACCTCGATCCCGGGACCCGGCGCTGCACTCCCGAAGTCAACGCCTGGGGCAGCCTGGATCAGGTCTGGACCCGATCCGGGGATGGAACCTGGGTGTACCACGGAGCCTGGGCCTTGGGGGCTCCCCTGCCCCCCGCCGCCCGGGCCGCGTCCGGGCAGGGGCACCCGGATCCGCCCGGTTGGCTTACCTCTGGCCTGCCCATGGGGACTGCGGTCTTGGTGGCCCTGCTGGGGCCCGACACCTGGTCGGGGCCTGAGCAGGAGGCGGGAGAGGTCTGCTGGTTGCGCTGGGTGGCCTGGAACACTGCCGGGGGCCATTGATAGCGCGCCCGCGGGACACTAATCTCTTGGGCCCCTTTTCTAGAGATCCGCGAAGCCACGAACCCCCGCCGGGGATCGAGGCAGCCTGCGGCGGTGGAGAAACCACCGCCAATTCCCATTGAGTGGCCCGACGCAGGGCTCAGCAAGATGACCACTACCCACGTCCGCGCACAGGACACCGAAGAGCGCTGGTTGCTCTACGATGCCCGCGAGCACACCCTCGGCCGCATGGCCGCGGCCATTGCCAAGAACCTCATGGGCAAGGACCGTCCCACCTACACCGCCTCCGAACTGGGCGGCGCGCACGTCGTGGTGATTCATTGCACCAAGCCGCGGCTCAGCGGAACGAAGGCGGAGACCAAGATCTACTCGCACTACACCGGCTACATCCGGGGCTTGCGCGAGGTCACGATTGAAGAGGTCGTCGAGCGACGTCCCGAAGACGTCGTCACCCTGGCCGTCCGGCGTATGTTGCCGAAGACACGTTTAGGCCAATCGATGCTCAAGCGCCTCAAGGTCTACACCGGCGCCGATCACCCCCACGGCGCACAGCAGCCCGTGAAAGTCACCGAGCTCTAGGGCTCTCCCTTCCAAGACCGCTCACAACCAAGCACCACGTAACACGAAATCATGGCAGTCAACAATCCCTGGACCTGGGGCCTCGGCCGACGCAAGAAGTCGATCGCCCGCGTGCGCCTGAAGGCCGGTTCTGGCGGCTTCATCGTCAATGGCCGCAGCATGGAAGAGTTCTTTCCGACCCTGCAGGCCGCTCGATCAGCGCGTGCTTCTCTGGTAGCCACCGAATCGGAGACCACCTACGACGTGTTCTGTAACGTGTCCGGCGGCGGCCTCACCGGGCAGTCCGAGGCCGTCATGCTTGGGATTTCCCGTGCACTCAAGACGATCAACCCCGCGACTTTCGATGTCTTGCGCGAGAACGGGCTTCTGACTCGGGATGCGCGCGCCAAGGAACGCAAGAAGTACGGTCGCCGAGGTGCGCGCCGTGGCTTCCAGTTCTCCAAGCGCTAAGTTACCGATTCGCCTGCGCGCGACTCACGGAAGGGCTTTCACCCCGGGGCCCTCCCCGTGGGTGGGGCCCTTTTTCGTAGGCAGTTAAAACAGGGGGCCGACGCCCCCCAGGAACACGACCATGGCTGGCCACTCACACTCCGCCAACATCAAGCACCGCAAGAACGCGGTGGATGCCAAGCGGGCCAAGATTTTCAGCAAGCTCGCTCGCAACGTGATCTCCGCCGCCCGCCAAGGCGGTGCGGAAATCGAGACCAACCTGAAGCTGAAGTACGCCGTCGAGAAGGCCAAAGCGGCCAACATGCCCAAGGATAACATTGAGCGTGCCATCAAGAAGGGGGCCGGCGACAAGGGCGGATCGGATTTTGAGGAGCTGATCTACGAGGGCTATGCACCCGGTGGGATCGCCATGCTGATTTGTTGCCTGACGGACAACCGCAACCGAACGGCTCCGGACGTCAAGTACACCCTTGAGCACGGCGGCGGCAATCTGGGTGCCACGGGCTCCGTCTCGTTTTTGTTCGACTTTCGCTCCATCTTCGCGGTGGACATGACAGGCGGAGAGGGCGGACAGGCCACCGACGAAGACGCGTTGATGGACCTGGCCTTGGAAGTGGGCGCCGAAGACGTGGACGTGGACGGGGACGTGGCCATGGTGCTTGGCCCGGCCACCGAGTTCCTGGGTTTGAAGGAGGGCTTGGAGGGCGCGCAGCTTTCCCTGCTCTCGGCCGAGACGGGCTACATCCCTCAGACCAGCGTGGTCGTGGAGAGCAAGGAGGACGCCGCCAAGGTGTTAAAGTTGATCGACGAATTGGAGGAGAACGACGACGTTCAGAACGTCTACGCCAACTTTGAGATCGACGACGCCTGGCTAGAAGAACTGCGCAGTTAGGGGCCAAAGTCCGTCGCTGGACGGCACCCGCATCCCGTTCATGATGCGCCGGGTCCATCCCAGTCGGATTCTTGCGTGACCCGCCCGACGGAAATGGGCAGACTGGGCAGAGACCGTTCCATCCAAGCCCGTCTCGCAACCTGCGGGCCTGGCATCTCCTACCAGCATTCACAAGGACCGCTTCCATGGGCGACGGACTTCGAACCCTTCGCATTCTGACCAAGGACGACTCACTGCTCGCCTCCGCACAGGCCGCGCTCACTTCCATTGATGGTTGGGAGCTGCATCAGGTCGATGACGCTGAGACCCTGCTGGCGAGTCCTCCCTGCCCCGGCGATCTGCTGCTGATCGACGTTTGGATCGGTGGCCAAAACGCCTATGAACTGTGTCGTCGTCTGACGGGACACACGCGTTGCCGTACTTTCTTGGTTGTGGATCTCGACAATGATCTGGCCGAACCGATCGCGCGCTTCTGTGGAGCGACCGGCGTGTTCAATCGGCCCTTGACTCGCCGTGCGTTGTCCGATGCGCTGGCGAACCACACCACCGCCGCTCCAGCCCTGGCCGTGTCGAAGCGCACGGAAGGCGCACCCGGCTCAGAGGGCGTTGAGTTCCCCTCGGCCTTGCTTCGAGATCTGCAGACCGGAGCGCCGGACCAGAGTCTGATCGCGGCGATTATCGACAGCAGTACCGGGCTCTTCAACTACGCCTTCCTCAACTACAAGCTCGACGAGGAGTTCAAGCGGGCCCGTCGGTTTGGTGACCCCTTGGCTTGCGTGATGCTGGGCTTTGAGGGCCAGGCCAATGACGAAGTGCTGCGCGAGCTAGCCGGCATTTTCCTCGCCTTCTCGCGCGATACGGACATCCTCGGTCGATTCGATGAGAGCTCGTTCCTGTTCCTCCTGCCGGGCACAGGCGTGGACGGGGCATCGATCATGGCGCAACGGGTGGCGCAGATGGCAGAGGAACGTGGACTCAGCGACCTGGTCGGCGACCCGCTTTGCATGTCCGTGGGCATTGCCCACTACCCTGCACCCGAAATCAATCAGCGCGAGGACCTGTACCACTCCGCGCGGGACGCCTTTGTCAGCGCGCGCGACCAGGGCGGTGGCGTGGTCGTGACCTACTAAGACGCTGGCTGGGCGGCTGCCTCGGACCCGAACTCAGAATCCGACGCGAGAACCCGGAGAGGTCCCACCCTTGGAGTTGTCCCACCCTCAAGCGCGCGCCCAACTCACCTTGGACGAGGGTGGGCAGGCGTTGCTTGTTGTCGGCCACTGCCTGAGCCTGGGGCACGCGCAATCCGGCGCAGCTCACATTCCGCTTTGGGGCGATCTGGGCGAGCGCGTCTTGGAATTCACCTTGCGCGAGTCCTTTCACGGGGGTGCGCGCTGGCAGGTGCGGGCGCTGGGCAAGGGGGAGTCGAGCGAGCCCTTGGACTTGGATTCGTCACCTGGGATTCCGATCGGGTCCGCCGGGACGGTTCGCCTCAGCCAACCCGACCCGGCAAGCGCCGCCGCCGTGTTGGAATTGCACGGTAATCTGGATGCTGAGGGTGCACGGCGTGTCCTGCTGGTGCCCCCGGGTAGCGGAGGGGCTCTACGTTTTGGACCGACTTCGGACTGTCATCTCTTCTGGCAGGGGGCCGATCCACAGGCTCACGTGCACCTGAGTGTGTGCGGTGAGTACGAGGATCTGCGCTTGCACTTGGACTGTGGCGAGGGCCTGCGCTTGCCCGACGCGGGATCCGCCGTCCATTGGGAAATGCCCTTCCCGCCCAGGGATCGCGTGGAGGTCCTCTTGGGCGATCTCGATTCAAGTCAGCCGCCCTGCGCCCTCTGCCTCTCGCCTTCCAGGCCGCCTACAATCGACCCGGGATCGCGCTGACCGTCGCGCGTCTCCACACCATGGACTGGGAGTCATTCTACAACAGTTTCCGTAAGCCGGACTTCATCCCCGGCTACGAGATCCAAAACCGTCTGGGTGGCGGCGCCTTCGGAGATGTGTACAAGGCGCGCAAGCAGTCGATTGGCAAGTCCTACGCGATCAAGTTCCTCAAGCTGGAGGACGATGGCCAACGCGAAGCGGTCGAACGCGAACTGTCTCACGTGGGACACTTCGCAGCCATCGACCATCCTAACCTGGTGACCATCGAGGACATGGGCGTCGTCATGGGCGTGCCCTACTTGATCATGGGTTACGCGGGCGAGGAGACGCTCAGCAAACGGTTGACGCGCGGGGCCTTGGAGGAAGAGCAGGCCTTGATGACGTTCACCCAAGCCTGTCGCGGGGTCTTGGCCCTTCACGATCGGCGTCTCGTTCACTTTGACCTCAAGCCGAGCAATATTTTCCTAAAGGGGGAGGTGGCACGCGTGGGGGACTATGGTCTCTCAAAGCTGCTTACCGACGGTCGCATGACCCTCTCCTTTGGGCGTGGCACGCCGCAGTACATGGCTCCCGAGATGATGCGTGGCCGCGCAGATCATCGGGCCGACCTGTACTCATTGGGCGTCATCCTGTTTGAGTGCCTGACGGGCGGGCAACCCTACGCGCCCGACGAGGGCGGAACCCTGGTCCTGCGCGATCACGACGCGCCACCGGACTACCCCACGGGCTTCCCCGAGCGCCTGCGTCCCGTCGTGACCTCTTGCCTGAGGTTGGATCCGGCCGATCGCTATCAAGATGTGAGCTCCCTGCTCGAGGCCTTGGGGCAGACTGCCCGACAGGGGGAGTCTGTGCGCTTCGAACCGGCACCTGAGACACAGGCGTCGCCCCCTCGTCGGCGCCCTGCGGGTGGTCTGACCGTGGCCGCTCTGGCACAGGCGCGCGCCGTGGATCCCGCTCGAGAGGCATCACGCCCCGCGGCTGAGCCGGGCATCCGAATCGACCCCCCAACGGACTTCGAGTTTGCAGCGCCCGCTCCGGGAGTCGCAACGCCGGCCATCCCAGTTCCCCCGCACGTGGAAGGCGGGACCCTCGGGACGATTTTTAGCAGCATTGTGGTGGCCATGGAGGTGTTGGTGGCCATGGTCACGGTCTTGCTCAAGACGATTCCGTCGGCCTACGCTGGCCTTGGCGATGCACTGCTGCGTCGGCCTCATGGAGTCGGACGGCGCGCGATCGGCTTCGCGACGTTTTTGTTGCTGATGATCGCTGCCGGATTCTTGGCCATGGGCGTTGGATTGAGCATTCTCAGTGCTTCCAAGGTAGCGCCTTGAGCCAGTCGCCTCCCGACATTGATCGGCTTCAAGCTCTGGATGACGACGCCTGGGCTCGGGTAGAGAGTCAGTTCGCGGGCCGACTCTATGCCTACGTCGCTCGTCGAATTCCCGATCAGCAGGCGCGGGAAGACGTCCTCCAAGACATCTTTCTGGGCGCCGTGCGCGGCATCAGCGGTTTTGATCGGGTGTACAGCATGGAGCAGTACCTGTTTGGCATCTGCCGCAACCGCACGATTGACTACCTGCGCAGGCGCCGAGATTCCACGCTCAGTACCGGGCTTGCGGAAGAGGACGACTTGGACCCCTTGCAGCAAATGGCAGTGGACCCGTCCACGCCGGGCTCCATCGTGGGCAAGCGGGACTTGCAGGCACGCACGCGTGCGCTGTTGGTTCATGTCTTGCGCGAGTGGGTTCAAGAAACCTGGTCTGTCGGGGAGTTCAAACGCTTGATGGTGATCGAGGCCTTGTTCCTGGGGGGCTGGCGTAATCGGGACACCTGGCAACACATGGGATTGTCGGGGGAGCGCGCCGTGGCAGGCATCAAGTTCCGGGCCTTGGCGCGCATGCGTTCGCTCGCCGGGCAACAGGCCGACGACCGCAAGTTGCTGGCCGTCCTATCGGAGGAGGAGGGGTCTGTGGGCGGCGCGGAGGTCCTGAATGTGGCCGACGAGTGGGCAGCCTCCAACGCGTCTTGCCCCGCCCGCCACTGGTTGGCGCGACACTTGAACGGAAGTCTCGACGAGGGTCCCAGGTCCTTTGTTGAGTTTCACCTGGAACAAATGGAATGCCCATGGTGTCTGGCCAATCTGGACGATTTGCAGCAGGAGCGCGTCGCTCCACAGAGCCTGATCGAGCGCGTGCACGCTTCCACCATGGATTTCCTCAGATCCCGTACCCTGCCCAAGGGCTCCTCGTAGGCCCAAGGCTGGAGTTCCTACCACGGCAATGCAGAACCGCTCTCCACAACGGGCGAACCGGTCGCTGATCCTACTACTGGTCAGTGCGATCGCAGTCGTGGGGTTGACGTTCATCGTGTTCATGGGCGTTCGTACGGATCCCGCTCGAATGTCTGGCACGCGCGAAGTCGCCTTGAATCCGGCACACCCCGGCTACCCAGATTCCGGGGCTCCAGAGGCTCGCTCGCTACGGGGCGAGGTGCTGTTCGACGAGGACATCGATCCCCGGAGTGTGACGGTTGTCTTGAAGGTGAGCCAGGTTTCCAGCACCTCGACCTTCAAGTTCCAGCTTGACGTGCGCGGGGAGTTCTATCGCGCGGATCTGCCGCCTGGCCAAGTGAGCGCGGACTTCGTGCTAGGGCAAGGACAGGAGGTCGTGCACTCCATTGCGAGTGTCCCGATGGAGCCAGGTGGCGAATACTCCCACCTAACTGTGGACCTGCGTGGGGCCTTACACGTCTTCACTTTCGAGGTCTTCGGACCCTACGGGGAGCCTGCGCCCGACATCGTCTTGTTTTGGCGCAGGACCCGCGAGGGCGACGGATCCGCTGCCTACGACAACTGGGTAAGGGGCCCATCCCCCCGTACGCTGACGGTTGCCTCCGAGTGGGTCGATGTGGCGATCGTGGCTAGCGGTGCGCGCGTCTTGGAAGTCCCCGCAGTAAGCTTGAGCCGCTCATTCCAATTGCGCGAAGGGTACCCAGTGCGCATCGCCCTGCCCGAGGGCCTACAACCTGCTGAAGATGGCGTGAGCCTGGCCCTGCGTCTGGAGGCCATGGACCCCGACCCGCGCTTCTCCAGAGCGACCAAGCGGGGCCGCAAGATCCTTGAGGAAACAGCGGAGCACACCTTTGAGGGGGATACGGTTGAGTGCCTTGTTCCAGCGCTGGGCATCTATGCCGTGCGCTGGCGCGCCTATCGCGAGCTTTCGGAAGACGGGCTCGAGATTTTGCACCTGGAGGACAACCCCGGGCGAGTTGAGGTCTCGCCGAGTTCTCACTCCACCCTATTCCAGCCGTACTTCCCGTTGGAACTCTACCGTGAGAAACTGAAAGACTCTTGAGCTGCCCCCACCTGCACCCATGACCCGTTTGGCCCTCCTGCTTCTGATTCTGCTCGCGCTAGTGGGACTAGGGACCTTGGTCTCGCGCACGGGATTTGACGGCAGCGAGGGGCTGACTCCAGATTGGCCTGGCCCTGCTCTCGATGGTTCAGAGGAGAGCAGGTCTCCACTCTCAGACGGAGGCGCAGCAACACTCGACGGCCTCGATCCGTTTGACTCCGTGTCCACACTTGAGCCTTCGACTGGATCTTCGACTGGATCTTCGACTGGGGTACGGATGTCCGCGCGCAGCCAGACCCTCGTGCGAGTGACTCACACGGATGGCAGCGCCTTCCCCGGAGTCAGGCTGCTCTTCTTCGATCGCTCGCAAGCGAAGGGCTGGCAGGCGCAATGGTCGGACAGCCGCAATCGCAGCCTCATCATTCGCAACCGGGGCCAAGGCTTCGAGAGCGACGCAGCAGGAGAGCTCTTGATTCCTCGCGCCTCAAGTGGCGTGCTGACCACGCGCAACCCGACACAGCACGCGGATCATGAATGGTCCGGACGGTTGCCGAAGACTCTCACTCTCGTCGTGTCGACGGTGTCCGACCTGCGGCTCAAGATCGTTGATTCCAAAGGCCGGCCTCAGTCGGCCGTCGCCGTAGTCTTGGAGCGTGTCGCGGACGGAAGCTACTTGCCCGTGCTGAATGGCACGAGCACGTCTCCCGCTGGAGAGGTCTACTTTCCGAACCTGCGTCGCTCCCTCAAGGATCCGGCCCCTGGAGTGCGTTTCGCAGCCAGTTTCGGATTCCCGGCGGAAGACTCCCCGCACGTGGTGTTTGATCCCCTCAATCTGCCTGAGGAACCGCTCGTGTTGACCCTGCCCCCCGCAGGGAGTCTGCACGTCCAGGTCTACAACGAGCAGGGGGTCCTGATGGACGAGGTCGTGAACGTGAATTTGGGGCGACTGGACATTTCAGGTGAATTCCAGGGCCTGATGCACCGCCGCTTGATTGGAGGCGAGGCTGTCTTCGGGCACGTGGGTCTGGGCGCGGGGTTGGCGGTGCGCCTCGATGGCTCGCGCGATCGTCCCGCGCTCGTTGAGGAAATCACGGGGCCCAACACTGAGGGGGCGGAGAAGACCGTTGTCTTGCGCTGGACTCAGCGTCATCCGGTGCTGATCGGCCGAGCTGTGAGCGCGGGAGGGGAGATTCTCGCCGTGCAGCGCGGACGCTTTGCCCTCGATCAGGGCCAGGGCCCCAGGGGTGGACCTCCCCTGACCACGGACGAGGAGGGGCGCTTTCGCATCGTCGTCACCCCTCCCATGCAGAGACTCGACACGGGCAGCCTCACGGGTGTCCCGGATCGTGGGCAGCCCTTCCAACTCGTCGCTACCCTCTCCACCAGCGTGGGGCTTGCACCACTTGAAGCCTCCCATTCGTTCCGCCTGCCTGACTCAGCGGGGGAGTACGACATGGGGGACTTGCTCTTTGAAGAACGCCCGCTGCTGGTCAGCGGACGGGTGACCGACATTGCCGGGGCCGCTCTGATCGGAGTTCAGGTGCGAATCGAGGAGCAACTGCCGGGCAAGCAGACTTGGCGACCTGTGCGCGAGCAATCGGTGATCACCGATCATCTAGGTCGGTACACGATCTACGGCAGCACAAGCGGCCAGCCCCTGCGCCTTGTGGCGCTACGGCGTGGGTTCGCGACCAGCATCCGCGAGAGCTTTTCCCACGGTGCGGCCGCCCTGGACATCATCTTGTCGAGCGAGCCTGCTCCAGGATCAGAAGACGCCCGGAACCGGCGCCCCAAACGGGGCAAACCCGGATTGGTGCCTAACAGGGATGGCCGCGACTGAAGGCCAGGTGGTCAGTTCGTGAAGGTCACGCTGATGGCATCCGAGAAGGTAGAGGGTACGCCGGTGTGCCGGGCCCAGTACTGCCAGTTCCAGGTAGAACCGGCCGTAATGGCGCCGCCGATGGAGCCGGGCAACTGACCCGTTCCAGCGCCGGTATTCCCATTGATCACGTCTGTCGTCAGCAAACCACCGGCGTCAATGACCCCCAGGTCGGCGGTGTAGCGGCCGATGGCGGCTCCCTGCAAGCAGAGGTCGCCGACGGCGCCGGGGGGATCGGTAATGACGCCTGTTGCTGAACCCACCAGCAGGTAGCCGAACTGTCCCGGCGTTCCTCCTGAGTAGGTGAAGTTGATCGAGCCCGCTCCCAGGGAGCAGGTATCGACATCGATCTGGGGTCCCAGGGTCGACGGACTGCAGTAGCGTGTGATGTTGGTGGAGCAGTCGGCCGGGAAGTCAAACTGGGCGATGCTGTTGCCCCAGCGATTCCCCGTGCGAGCGAACTCTTGCATGGTCCAAATGGTGTCATCCACGGGATCCACCGTAGTCAAGCTGTAGTCACCCCAACGCGAGCCCTGGTTGTAGGCGGCCTGCCCGGGCTTGTACTCCACTGGTTCTGCCATTTCACCCGAGGGATCGGTTGCGAGACGCCCAGTGTAGAAGGCACCCGCGTAGCGGTTCGCGTCCGAGTTGGTCCCTCCCAGCACAGCATGCCCGTCAGCGGTCACGGCGATGGAGGGGTTCCAGAAGTACAGACTCTGGTTGACCGTGTCGCGAATCGTACCCAGCTGGACCTCGCTCATGGTGGCGACATCGAATTCGTAATACCGACAAGCCGCGCGATTGTTCACGTTCGTCGAGTGAGTCGTCCAGACCGACCCTCCACGGAAGATCGAGTTCATCAGGCGACCGTCGAGGGTATCCAGGCTGGAACTGCCCTTGACCAGGGCGTTGGGCGGCGAGCTCCAGCTCTTCGAAATCGGCACGAAGGTGGAAGTCATACTCGGTGCGGTGACCGGCGGATTGATCGTGCGAATGCGAAACTGATTGGAGGTGCGCCAGGAAACGGCGTAGGCGGCGCCCACATCATCCCAGTGCACGCAGGGCTGAATGGCCCCTTCCCAGTTGAGACCGCGGAAGGCGCTGATCGTGCCCATGCTTTGGGAAGCGGCCACCAAGGGCGCCTTCTCGATAGCGAACAGAGTCATGCGGCTGCCCGTGCCCACCATGTAGGAAGACGTCATGATCCAACGCGCATCCACGCCCAGGGTCGGGTAATCGGGCCACTTGCCGGCGTCAGATCCTGTTGCGGGATTGAAGGACGTCTTGAACCAGCTGCCGGTCGGGTCGGACGCACTGGAGACGGCCAGGTAGATGTCGTTATTGAAGTCCGTGGCGATCACGATGAAGCGCTGGCTATCGGGATCGAACACCACTCGCGGGTCGCCCGCGTTGCCACCCACGCCGAAGAAGCTCTGCATCGAGGAGCTGAACACCCGTGTTCCGGTGGCCTTCTCGTAGATCGAGATGTGCATGTTCACCACGGCCACAAAGTGGTTGACTCCTACGGCCCCGCAGGTATCGGGCGGAGTCCAGCCTGCGCCGGGGTCGCTCATCGTCGGGCCTTGGAACTTCTGCAGCAGCACGGGCAGGGTGCCGTTGCCTGAATAGGTGCCGCCGCCAAACTGACCCGCGCCCGCGCTGCCGCCTGGTCCCGAGGTCTGGCCGCTGCCTGGCCCCACCAGCGAAAGGGGGGGAGTCATGAAGACCGGACTGGGTTGGTCATCAAACACCCCCGTACCCGTTTCCCACGTCAGGCCTGCGTAGCCGGAACCGGTGATGACGTCTTCATAGGTCAAGTCTTCGAAGTCCAGCACCTCGCGCTGACCCGTTCGCGAAGACACGAATGCGAAATCGTCGAGGGCATACCAACCTGCGCCTTGGTAGGCCGGCCCGGCCACGATGACGATGCGATCGACGTCCTGGAGATCGATGGCGAAGTAGGAGTGCTTCACAGTGAGTTCGGGATGCACGGCCGACCGCTGGACCTCGACTCCGTTGCGGTAGCCGATCGCCTGCAGGGACTTGGCAAAGGCACCGCCCAAGTCGCCGTGGCCGGCTACAAAAGCCCCTTCAACATCCACGAGTTCTTGGAACCCGATCCCCATTCGCGTGTCGCCCCACTTGTTGAAAAGGTAGTGCTTGCCAGAGTGGGGGCTGTAGTTGCGACGGATGCCTGGCACTCGCCAGCTTCCCTGTCGACCGTTGCGCAGCTTGGGGTTCACGAAGTCTCTATCCTCGCGCAGGGCCTCGCGGCGCATGACCTCTTCCATGCTCTCCACACGTCCAGGGCGTGTGTGGGGGACCAACTCAGAGCGCATGAACAGCGGTTCATCCGCGCCCCCTGTCGTCGCCGTCTGGGGCGGCGGCACAACCTGAACATCGTCCTGGGCCATGGCTCCCGAGAGGGGCGCCAAGGCCAGAAGTGAGAGCAAACTGAAAGGAGCAAGCGTGGTGGGCTGTTTCATCACTCGAGGGCGGCATCGCCGCAGAGGCTGCGAAATGGGGAAGGGGCCGTGAATTCAAGACTCACACTGGCCGAGGTCAGTCTACCCCTCATTTCGCTGGAGGGCCTCATCTTCTTAGCCCACCCCCCCTGAGTCCCGGACGGGCGAGTTCACTGGGCGCGCAGGGGGCTGAACAGGTCTGAACTGACTGGGTTTAGTGTGCATCCATCGCGGGAATTGCCCCCAGCTTCAGTGAAAGTGGGCTGGCGGCCTGCAGGCCCCCTTCCTCAGGCGTCGGGTCCCGAATGGTGGCCTCCAACGTCCACAGGCGAGGCCAAAGGAAGGAATGCTGTTTGTGGCTAGGTGCACGGAACCCAGTCAGTTCTGAACAGACCCTGCCACTCTATCCCGGATCGGGACTGGCCCCCGTGGAAGCGTCACTCGGAGTCAGGCTAGAGGCCCGAGTCCCTCAAGGCCGCCTGGGCCGCCGCCAAACGGGCGATTGGGATGCGGTAGGGGGAGCACGAAACGTAGTCCAGTCCGAGGGCTTCGCAGAAATGGATCGAGCGGGGGTCTCCACCGTGCTCGCCGCAGATGCCCAGCTTGATCTTGGGCCGCGTGGCGCGACCGTGCTGCACGGCGATCTCCATCAAGCGACCGACTCCGCGCGTGTCCAAGCTGGCGAAGGGGTCACCGGCGTAGATGCCCTCCTGGATGTACTCCGGGATGAATTTGCCAGCGTCATCGCGGGAGATGCCGAAGGTGGTTTGGGTTAGATCGTTGGTGCCAAAGGAGAAGAACTCTGCGCTGCGAGCGATGGCATCGGCCACGAGAGCAGCGCGCGGCAATTCGATCATGGTTCCGACGAGATAAGGCACGCGCATGCCCTTCTTGGCGAAGACCTCTTCCACCGTCTCACGCACAACACGTTCTTGAGTTTCGAGTTCCTGGGAACTGGCGATGAGGGGGATCATCAGTTCGACTTGCGGCTTCTCGCCCGTTCGTTTGGCGACGTTGCAAGCAGCCTCGAACACCGCTCGGGCCTGCATCCGAGTGATCTCGGGGAAGGTGATTCCCAGGCGGCAACCGCGGTGGCCCAACATGGGGTTGAGTTCGGTCAGACCCTCTACCTTGGCGGCGATCTCACTGGCTTTTAGGCCTAGTTTCTGAGCGAGTTCTCGCTGGGCCGGCTTCTCGTGCGGCAGAAACTCGTGCAGCGGAGGATCCAAGGTGCGGATCGTCACGGGGCGGCTGCCCATGGCCTTGAAGATGCCTTCGAAGTCCCGGCGCTGAAGGGGGAGCAGTTTGGCCAGAGCCCGCTGACGAGCTTCGACGTCCTCGGCCAGGATCATCTCGCGCATGGCGCCGATCTTCTTCTCACCAAAGAACATGTGTTCGGTGCGACACAGGCCGATGCCCTCGGCGCCAAAGGCCGTCGCCACGCGGCACTGGTCGGGTTGGTCAGCGTTTGTACGGATCGCCAGGGAGCGGTGCTTGTCAGCCCAGGCCATGAGTGCCCTGTAGGCCTTGAAGGTGGGGGACTCGGAGGCCTTGGCCGCTCGCTTGCCCTTGCCAAACAGTGCCTGGGTTACCTGGGAAGGCTGGGTCGCGAGTCGTCCCACGAACACCTCGCCGGTGGAACCGTCGATCGAAATCCACTCGCCACTGGGGACACGACGATCGCCCACCCGCAGGGTCCTGCGGCCCTCTTCAATGCGCAGGTGAGCGGCGCCTACAACGCACACCTTTCCCATTTGGCGGCCAACCAATGCCGCGTGGCTGGTCATGCCACCACGCACCGTCAGGATGCCTTCCGCAGCCTGCATGCCGCGAATGTCCTCAGGAGATGTCTCGAGCCGTACGAGGATGGATTTCTCCCCGCGCTCCTTGAACGCGATGGCCTCTTCGGGGGTGAACGCGATGTGGCCCGAGGCTGCACCCGGCCCTGCATTGAGCCCACGCGTGAGCACGCGACCCTGTTTGCGCGCGCGCTCCTGCTCGAGCGCGTCGAACACCGGCTGCAGTAGTTGATCGAGGGCTTCGGGGTCCACCCGCATCAGCGCTTCCTTCTGGGTGATCTTGCGTTCCTTCACCAGATCCGTGGCAATGCGCACAGCCGCGAATCCGGTGCGCTTGCCAGCTCGACACTGGAGCATGAACAAGCGTCCTTGCTCGATCGTGAATTCCAGATCCTGCATGTCACGGTAGTGACCCTCCAGCAGGCGCTGGATGCGAACGAGCTCCCCATAGGCCTTGGGCATGACCTCGCGCAGGCTGGAGATCGGCTGGGGGGTGCGCACGCCGGCAACCACATCCTCCCCTTGGGCGTTCATCAGGTATTCGCCATAGAAACGCTTCTCACCTGACGCAGGATCGCGTGTGAAGGCCACCCCGGTGCCCGACGTGTCACCCATGTTCCCGTAGACCATGGCCATGACCGTGACCGCTGTTCCCCACTTGGAGGGAATCATGTTCATCGTCCGATAAGCGATCGCGCGCTCGTTGTTCCAAGACAGGAAGACGGCTCCAATCGCGCCCCAAAGTTGTTCTTGCGGGTCTTGGGGGAAGGCCTGGCCCGTGGCCTTCTGGATGATCTTCTTGTACGTGTTCACCAAGGATTTCAGGTCGGCGGCCGTCAGATCGGTGTCTTGGCCCACACCGCGCTTGTGCTTGAGATCATCAAGTGCCCTCGCGAAGGGGCCTTGTGCGTCGCCATTGGTCGCGCGGACTTCCAACACCACGTCCGCATACATCTGAATGAAGCGCCTGTAGGCGTCCCACGCAAAGCGCGGGTTGTCTGTCAATTCCGACAGGCCCTGTACGGTTTCGTCGTTGAGACCGAGGTTGAGCACCGTGTCCATCATGCCCGGCATGGAGACCCGCGCGCCGGAACGGACCGAAAGCAGCAGCGGGTTCTTGGGATCCCCAAAGCGCTTGCCCATGAACTCGCCCAGGTCATCCAAGGACACCTTCAATTCTGAGCGCAGCCCCTTGGGGTAGCGATGGGCGTGCTTGTGGAAGTGCTCGCAGACCTCTGTAGTGATTGTGAAGCCGGGCGGCACGGGCAGCCCCAAATTGCACATTTCCGCCAGGTTGGCACCCTTGCCGCCCAGCAGGTGGGTCAGATCGCGGTTCCCCTCCGCATTCTTCTCGCGAAAGGAAAAGATGGCTTTGGAAGCTGTCTTCTTGGTGGTGGTCGCCTTGAAAGGCGGGCGCGACTTACCGGCACGGTCGGATCGGAAGGAGCGGGCCATGATTCCGGGGCGGGGGACAACAGGGGCCAGGCGCCGGAACAGGCCGGCGACGGTACACCGGCTGGAACCGGTGTGGGCTTCTGTCGCCCCCTATCGGCCAATCAGTCGATATGGACTGAGCCCAGTTTCAAGCTATCCATGAGCCACCTCGAATTGAGCGCGATCGAGGTGATCGTGTCCAGGTCCCCACCCTCCAGGGGGCCCGAGAGGGGAATTTTGGCTGTCAGGGAGCGCCCATCCTCCGAAAGGCTCAAGATGCCTGCCCGCACAAGGTCGAATTCATCGGGAGGGCCCCCCTGTGCCGCCAGGGTGCGGTTGTTGGCCAGCACCTCGTAGCGGTCTTCAAGCACCAGCTCCACTTCGATGGGAATCTCTCCCTTGAACCAACTGAGCGGTGGAGGCAGGTCCACATGGGCCAGAAGCCGCGCCCGAGCGGGTCCCAGGGGGATGATCTCGTCCACGCGAGCGCGGTAGAGGGCCCAGGTCAGGTTCGGTTCCTGCTCCAAGAGCTGATCGCGAAACTCCCTGTAGGCATGCTGGGAGAGCCCGTGTTTCTGCCTGAGTCGCAGTGAAAAACAACTGTATTCCACCCCCAACAGCCCCCCCTGGTGGGCCGTAACGAAGGACTCAAACGTGCTCTGGGGGTCCCCCAGAGTGATGCTGGCCACCTGTTTCGGGTTCGGCTGGGGTGCCACGCAAGCACTCATGAAACCGACGAGCAGCGCCAGGCAAGACCGATTCACTTTCTCCTTCATTTGCTTTTCACCCCTGGACGGTTCTCTCACCGGTGTTACCTCCCGATAGCTTTTGACTGCTGACCCGCTTGCCCCCCCACGCGAGCCCCGTGCGGTGGCCGTGTGCCGGGGCCTTGTGCTGGGGCCCGCTTTGAACCGATACGCTACACTTCTTCCAGCCTGAAACCGAACCTCGCCATGCAATCCACCCACGCCCAATACCGTTTCCGTTCGTCTCTCGGCACCTGTCTCTCCAAACGCTGGCTCCCCGGGTTCCTCCTGGTGGGGTTGGTTTGCGCTTGCCAGGACAGCGGTGATGGGGTTGAGGGTGATGGGGTTGAGCCCTCCTCGTCCGCGTCGCAAGGGGTCTCGGACGGCGACGTCGATCTCTCGGGTGAGACCGCGAGTCGTACTGTGGGGGTCTCATCGCTGACCACAGGAACGGGCACTGAATCGGGTTCTGGTCCGGGCACTGGGGACAGCGGTGCAGCGTACGCGGGTGCAAGGACGGGGACCGTTCAGGGCGGCTTGGTGCCTGGCTCAACGACTGGCCATGCCGCGGGGACCAAAGGGACAGGCAAGGGCCAGAAACGCAAGCGACCCCAGGACGGCGGTCGCAACCCCGGCGCGCGCAAGGTCCCCGGAAGTCGCGCTGGCGGAGCGCGCACCACGAAGGTGCCCGGAACCACAGGTCTTCCGGGCTCGCCCGTGAACAGCGGTGCGAACAGCACCGCGAACGGCACCACGAATGGGGGCCAGAAGCCGCTCAATCAGACCACACCCATCGCTGGCGGTGAGAAGGACGCGGACGCCCGCCTCTCCATCGAATTCGGTGACGAGAAGCATGACTTTGGCTCGACCAGGCAAGGGGACATTCTCGCGCACACCTTTGGCCTGAAGAGCACGGGCAAGAATCCGGTCCGCATTCGGCAAGTCAGTCCGACCTGTGGCTGCACCGTTGGAAAAGTCCTCGTCGACGACGGGACCGGAACTTTTGCGGTCTACAAGATGGGAGACGAGATCCCGTCCGACCGAGACGTGCGCATCGAAGCCACGCTCGACACCACCAATAAGACGAACAAGACCCAGGTGCGCATCAACGTCTACACCAATGATCCGATCGGTCTGACCCAGTTGGCTCTGACTTCCAATATCGAGCCGTTTATCAAAGCGACTCCGCCTTTTGTCAATCTTGGAGACATCAAGGAAGGCGAGCAGAAGGACCAGGTGATCGACATCCGAACGTCACGCGGTGAACCCGTGATGCTCACGGAGGACACCTCCAATCCGATCAAACTGCCCCCGGGCATGACAGTCGAACTCGTCCCCGTGAGCCCTCACGATGACGGCCGTTCCTCGCACTGGCAGGCCAAGATCGTCGTGGGGCCGGGCGCCAACGAAGGCCCGATCGGATACCAACTGCGGCTGAACTCGGACTTCGCGATGCCGGAAGAAAAAAAGGCCACCGGCCCGGGGCCTGTGATCGTGGGCGGCGAGAAGTATTACAAGGTCTCTGCCAGCGTCAACGGCCGCGTCTTGGGAGCCCTCTCCTTCACGCCCCAGTTCTTGTCTATGGGACTCGTGCGACCGGGCCAACGGGTCAAGCGCAACGTCAAGGTCATTTCTCACGACCCCAGTTTTGACCTCTCCCAGGCCAAGGTCGAGTTGCGGCCCGAGGCTGGGCAGGAACTGGCTTGGAGTGACAAGTTCAGCACGTCCCTACGACCTGCAATCGGCTTGAACAACGCAATCGATGTGCAGCTAGTTCTGGAGGGCTTGCCCGATGGATCCGATGGTTCCTTCCGCGGCGTGATGGTGATTCTCACCGGCCACCCGAGCAAGCCTGAATTGGCCGTGCGTTTCTCCGGAGTCTGCCGCGCTGGAGTCGGCGCGCCCGTTCCCGACCGCGGCAAGAACTGACGGACGGAGCCTAGCAGGCGGAATCTAGTCGACGGGGATCCTGTAGTCTGAGGGGAATCAGTCGGTACACTACCGATGTGAGCACCCAACTCGGAGATCTGCTCGTGTCGCAGGGCAGCCTATCCGAGGCTGATCTGAGGACCGCCCTGTCCATGCAACGTGGGGGCGATCTCTCCCTGCCCCAGGCCCTGCTCAAGCAGGGTGCTGTGGACGAGGCCGTCTTGTACCGCGCCTTGGCCAGCGTCAACGGCATGCCTTTCGTGGACGTGGACAAGGGCAATATTCGCCAGGAGATCATCGACCGGGTACCGGCGGAGATGGCTGCAGAGCAGGGCATCCTGCCCCTGATGGAGAAAGATGGCAGCTTGGTTGTGGCTATCGACGATCCCTTCAAGCGCATCGTCGCTGACCAGCTGTCCTTCCTGATTGGGGGCGAGATCCGCTGCGCGCTTGCATCACCCAGCGCACTGGGGCGCGCCCTCTCGCGTTACTACGACGCAGGGGGTGAGGAACACGTGGCCGCCAGCATGGGCAGCGACGGCGAAGACGAGACCGACGCGCCCATCATTCGACTGGTGACACGCATGTTTGCCGATGCCCTGGAGGAGCGCGCCAGCGACATTCACGTCGAGCCGGGGCACGGACGCCTTCGCATCCGCTACCGCGTAGACGGGCTCTTGCGGGATGTGGCCGAGCACCCCGATCACCTCTCTGCTCCCCTGCTCTCGCGCCTGAAGATCATGGCGCGCATGGACATCGCTGAGAAACGCAAGCCCCAGGACGGGCGCATCAGCCTGACGATAAAGGGCCGTGCGATCGACGTGCGCGCTTCGATCCTTCCCGCCAGCCACGGAGAGTCCATGGTCATGCGCTTGCTCGATCGCAGCGCCAACCTGATCAGTCTGCGCGACCTGGGCTTTGGGGCCGAGGACTACAGTTGGTTCCAGCGCGTGATTCGCAAACCCAACGGCATCTGTCTGGTCACGGGTCCCACCGGTTCGGGAAAGACCACGACGCTCTACGCAGCCCTGCAGGAATTGAATCGAGCGGACGTGAAGATCATCACGGCCGAGGACCCGGTCGAGTACCACATCAGCGGGATCAACCAGGTGCAGGTCAACGACCGCATCGGCCTCAGCTTCGCGCGCATCCTGAAGGCCATGTTGCGCTGCGCTCCCAACGTGATCTTGGTGGGCGAAATTCGCGACCTGGAGACCGCCGAAATCGCGATTCAGGCTGCTCTGACAGGACACCTCGTGTTCTCGACGATTCACACCAATGATTCACCCTCCGCGCTGACGCGCCTGATGGACTTGGGTGTGAAGCCCTTCCTCGTTTCCGCCTCGGTGCAGTCGGTGATCGCCCAACGTCTGGTGAGACGCTTGTGCAGTGATTGTTCTGCTGAGTACACGCCGACCGAGGAGGAGCGCGCCGCCTTGGGCATGACCTCCGCCGAGAGCGCGGGGCGAACCTTCCGTGAGCCGCGCGGGTGTCGAGCGTGTGAGGGAACGGGCTACCGGGGCCGCGTCGCCCTCTACGAACGGCTTGAAATGGACCACACGTTGCGCGAGATGACCTTTCAGGGGACGTCTCTCGAGGACCTGCGCGATACGGCGCTGGCCACAGGGGCGATCCAGAGCCTTCTCATCGACGGCGCGCGCAAGGTGGTCGACGGCACGACAAGTTCCAGTGAAGTCCTGCGCGTGACGCGCACGAAAGCCTAGTCATCCGACCTCATCAAATGACCATGCCCAACATCGAAGAACTGATGTCCACCATCGTGGAGGTAGGCGCCTCGGACCTGCACCTCAACCCCGGTCGCCCGCCCGTTGGGCGCGTAGACGGGGAGTTGGTTTCGTTGGGCACGGACGTGCTGGACAACCCGGCCACCGAGGCTTACTGCCGGGAATTGTGCGATGAGAAACACTGGGCGGAGCTGCAGGAGGTGGGCACGACGGATTTGGGGTTGCCCCACATTTCCGGCAACCGCTTTCGCGTTTCGTGCCTGCGCCAGCGCGGCCGGTTCAGCGCTGTGCTGCGCCTGATTCCCAATGAACTCCTGAGCTTCGAGCAGATCGGCTTACCCGAGCCGTGTCGCGCACTCTTGCGTCGGCCTCGGGGCTTGATCCTCGTCACGGGCCCCACGGGGTCTGGCAAGTCAACCACCCTGGCCACCATGATTGACTGGATCAACCAGAACATGGACCGCCACATCGTGACCATCGAGGACCCCATCGAGTTCTACCATTCCCACGGCATGGGGCTCGTGACCCAGCGTGAAGTGGGGGAGGACGTGACCAGTTTTCCCGAGGCCATGCGGCGCGTGCTGCGCCAGGACCCGGACGTCATCCTGCTGGGTGAGATGCGCGACCTGGAGACGATCTCCGCTGCCATCACGGCTGCCGAGACGGGCCACCTGGTCCTTGGCACGCTGCACACCACGGGTTCCGCTCGCACGGTCAACCGCATGATCGATGCGTTCCCTGCCAACCAGCAGGAGCAAATCCGCGCTCAGCTCTCCGTTTCCCTGGTGGCCGTGATCTCGCAGGTGCTCATGCCGCGCGCGGGTAAGAAGGGTCGGGTGGCGGGTTTCGAGGTCATGATCAATACCCCCGCCGTAGGCAACCTGATCCGCAAGAACGAGACCAACAAGATCCAATCCACGATCCAGACTTCGCGCCGCATGGGCATGATCACCTTGGATGACTTCCTGCTCGATCTGCTTGCGAAGAACGAGATCGAACGTCAGGTGGCCCTCGATTACGCGCAGGACCCCCGTGACCTGGAGTCGCGACTGTGAGCGCAAATGCAGCGAACACCGGTGAGGGCAGCCGCCTGCTGGGCCAGATTCTGAAAGCGCGCGGCGTGCTACGCGAGGGGCAGATTCAGGAGGCTCTTGGCGCCCAGCGCAAGGGCGGTGGACTCATCGGTCAGTGCCTGGTGGACATGGGGGCCTGTAGCCAAGGGGATGTGGCCATGGCCCTCGGTGAGCAGGCGGGTCTGGAGACCGTCGACCTGGCCACCTACACACCGGACGCCGACGTGCTGGCGTTGGTAGACGGCAGCGCCTGCCACACCTACGGCGTGCTCCCTCTGAGGCTCGATGCAGGCCAACTCGTCGTCGCCATTTCCGATCCTCTCAACACAGCCATCCTCGAAGACCTCTCTTTCACCACCGGGACACCCGTGCGTGGAGCCGTGGCGGATGGAGATGCGATTCGGCGGATGGTGGTCGAGCACTACGGCGAGGAGCGGTCACTCGCGGACGCCATTGCTGAGGCGGCCCTGGCAGTGGAGGGTGACGACGCCGAGTCCGCCGCCCAAAGCATGCCCGTGGTGCGGCTACTCAATTCGATTCTGCACCGTGCCATCCAAGACCGAGCCAGTGATGTGCACTTTGAGACCTTCGATGACGTCTTCCGCATCCGCTACCGCGTCGACGGCAGTCTCTACGAGGTTGAGGCTCCACCCCCGCACCTGTCCTTGCCACTGATTTCCCGCATCAAGGTGATGGCCGACTTGGACATCACCGAAACGCGCTTGCCCCAGGATGGCCGCGTCGAGCTCAGTATTGACGGACGGCAGGTGGACTTGCGCGTGGCGACTATCCCCGGGCCGTCGGGCGAGGGTTGCGTCTTGCGTGTGCTCGACCGTTCAGCCGTCAGCCTCGACTTGGCCGCCTTGGGGTTGCAAGCCGAAGATGACGCTCAGCTACGCGCCTTGACGGCTTTGCCGCACGGCATCGTCTTGGTCACGGGACCCACCGGTTCCGGCAAGACGACCACCCTGTACGCCATGCTCTCGGAAGCCAACAAGCCAGACGTGAAGATCATCACGGTCGAGGACCCGGTCGAGTACGACATCCAGGGCATCGTTCAGATTCCCATCAACGAGGACATCGGCGTGACCTACTCCGCCGTCTTGCGTTCAATCCTGCGTCAGGACCCCGACAAGATTCTCGTTGGCGAGATTCGCGACGGAGAGACCGCGGGGACAGCGGTGGAGGCCAGCCTCACGGGCCACACCGTCTTTGCCACGATTCACACGAATGACGCGCCGTCGACCGTGACGCGACTTGTGGACATGGGTGTTGAGCCGTTCTTGATCACCGCCACGTTGGAAGCCGTCGTGGCCCAACGGCTGGTGCGGACGATTTGCTCTGACTGCCGCAAGTCCTACAAGCCTGACGAAGATCTGTTGCGCGAATTGGGTGCCGACGGCGAGCGCTTGGCCGGCAGCACCTTCTACTTCGGCGAGGGCTGCCCCAACTGCCACCACACCGGATACAAGGGGCGCACCGGCATTTTTGAGATCATGGTCATCGACGATCGGTTGCGGCGCACCATCGGCTCCGGCGGCAACATTGAGGATGTCCGCAAGGCCGCGGTGGTCGCTGGCATGCGCAGTCTGCGCGAACGTGGCATCGATGCGGTGACCCACGGCTTGACCACCGTGGAAGAGGTCCTACGAGAGACGGGTGTTTGACAGTCCGAGCCCTCGGCGGGGACCTCTTGTGGTTCTGCATGGGATGCATGCAGCCACCTCAGATCCGACTTCATGTCTACGCGGGCTACGCCTAGCGTCACCCACGCCCCTGAGCGGGCTCTTCTCTGGACCGACTAGCAACTTCATACTTGTGCAGGGCTAGGTCCTGCCAGTCCCCTGGTTCGCAATCCTCGTACCCGTTTTCTCCACCCGACCCTAGCGGTTAGTCTGCCCGACCAAGAATGGCCAAGCGTATCCAACGCTCTGCGAAGAGCACGAATCAGGCGGGTAGTTCCCAGACCCGTTCCTCATCTGGGACGGGCGGTGCTGGCGGCGCTTCACCCAAGGGGGGGCGGGTCAAATCGGACCTCATCACGGACTTTACCGTGCAACTCGCCACCCTGAGCGAGGCGGGCATCCCCATCGTCAAGGCCCTCACGATTCTGGAAGGGCAGATGCGGCCGGGTCGCTTCAAGGGCATCTTGGCCGAAGTGACCGAAGACGTCGCCTCCGGCACGCCCCTGTCGGAGTCCCTCGCCAAGCACCCGCAGTGCTTCGACCCGCTGTACTCATCCATGGTGCGGGCGGGCGAGGCAGGCGGTGTTCTGGATCGCATCCTGACGCGTCTGGCCACCTTCCGGGAGAAGGCCGCAGAGATCCGCGGCAAAGTCATCGGGGCCATGATCTACCCGTTGATCCTGTCCCTCGTTGCGGGTGGTGTCATCACGGCGGTTATTCTGTTTGTGATCCCGCGCTTCGAGGAGCTCTTCGAGTCGTTCAACGTCGAATTGCCCAAGGTGACCCAGGTTCTCTTGGACACTTCAACCTTCGCTGCCACCTACTGGTACGTCGTCGTCGGACTCCCGGTTGTGCTACTCGTGGCCCACCTTGCGTTGCTCAAGGGTAATGAGGGCTACCGTCACGGTGCGCACGGATTGATGCTCAAGATTCCTGGTGTCGGTGGCTTGGTGTCGAAGTCAATGATCGCCGACTTCTCACGCACATTCGGCACGCTGATCCAAGCTGGAGTGCCGCACCTCGACGCTCTGGCAATTGTGCGCGATGCGACCCGCAACGAGGTCCTCATTCGGGGCGTCGAGTCCATTCGCCGCACCGTGCGCGAGGGCGAGGGCATCGCGCGACCCATGGGTGAGAGTGGGATCTTCGACGACCTCGTCACCAACATGGTGGACGTTGGCGAGGAAACGGGCAACTTGGACGGCATGCTGCTCAAGGTGGCCGATGCCTACGAGCGTCAGGTGGATCGACAGATTGATGCGCTCTTCAAGATACTCGAGCCCCTGCTGCTGATCTTGATGGCCGTCTTCGTCGGGTTCATCGTCGTGGCCCTGTTCATGCCCTTGATGGAGATCATGAACTCCATCGGCGGCACCTAAACGATTCGATGAACCCGAGGTCCGAACTGTCCAAGACTGAGCCGCCAGGTCGAGGCGACCAGCCTCCCTCACGCCTGCGGAGCTTGCCCCTGGGGCTGCGTGTCGCGCTGTTGGTTACGGCCTTCAACGTGGCCGTCTTTGGAGGCCTGTTGGCGTGGTTCACGGACATCGTTTCCGATGAACGGTCCGAGACGGCCCAGGTGGACGAGCAGCTGGTGCTCGAGCGCCTGCGCAACCTGCTCGACGAGAAGGGCCACGCGCTCACGGGGGAGATCCTCTCCTGGGACCGCTGGTCTCGCTACGAGGACGCCCAGATCGTCCAACTCGACAGCTTCGAGGCCAGCGGCGGTCTCTTGGGGGATCTGCGGCGCGTCGAACTCAGCGGCCGCACGGAGTTTGTGCCAGACGGAGTCATCGTTCCCCTGCGCCACCCGCGCCCCGGCCCACGCAATGTCACGGTGCGATTGACTCGCTCTTGGCAACCATCGGGGCGCTCAGTCCACTGGCCCGTGCCGGCCGTCGTCGACAACGCCATGCGCTTGCTACTGGGCAAGGCCAGCGTTCGCCTGTATCTGCCGCGCATGGAACCCGGACCGGTCTGGGGAGCGGGGCTCGTGCTGCACGGCACCCACTGGCCAGACAACTTGGCGCTGGCGTTTGGCGCGGGCAGTCTCGACCAGCTGCTGAACTCCTGTGCCCTTTGGCCGCTGCACCTCGGCCGCAGCGTTACGCGCATGACCTTCTTGGGCTTGTCCCAGCCGCGCCAACGAGTTTTCGATCGCAACATGAGTAGCTACCTGCGTGGGAAGTTGGTCAGTGCGCAGCGAGCTCAGATCCCGATTCGCTTTCGGGGGGGCCTACTCATGCCGCTGACCCGCGCGGACGGTGCCGGATCAGTTGAGGTGTGGGGAGCAGGGTTCTTTCCCTTTCCGACTTGGCTCTATCTGTTGCCAAGCCCGCTGTTCTCCCCGCGCCGCTGGGTCGATGGCGCCATCATCGGCTCACTGGAGAAGGACCCCTCGCCAGCGGACCTCGAACCGGGGCATGTCTTCCTGAATCCCATGGGCAGCGCACATCGCTCTCCGCTATGGGATCAGGAGGCCGTGCTGGAGCAGATTCGTCGAGCAGCGACCGAGGGGGTGCCGGAGGGAAACGCCACAGGCATGGCCGTCCCCTTGCGCTTGGCCTCCGGCAAACTGTGGGGTGGCGTGTGGCTGCAAGCGCGCCAGGATCCCATCGTGCGGCCCATCTTGCGCCAGCTCGGGCCCTGGTTCCTGCTCTCCACAGTTCTGTTGACCATGGCGACCTTTCTTGGCGTACAGCGCCTCGTGCTGGATCCCGTACGCCGACTCGCCCGCGGGGCGCGGCGGCTCCGACTGGGAGACCTCAGGGCGCGCGTTCCGGAAGTTCAACGGCGGGACGAGTTGGCCGATCTCGTTCGCAGCTTCAACAGCATGGCCACCGAGGTCGAGGGCTTCAACGCGCGCTTGGCCCACGAAGTCCAGGAGGCTACCGAAGCAGCGCGAGAGGCGGAGGCCGAAGCCATGACCCAACGGCGCTTGGCAGCCACCGGCGAACTGGCGGCAGGCATCGCGCACGAGATCAACAATCCGCTGGGGGGCATGCTCAATGCGCTGGAGGTCCTAGGGCGGCCGGATGTGGACCCCGAGACGAGGGAGAACTACTTGAAACTCGTTCAGGGCGGGCTCGAGCGCATCGGCCAAACCGTGGGCAAGGTGCTACGCCTCGCCCCACGCGAGACCGAAGTAGAGTCGATGGCCCTCGTCGGGCCCTTGGGCGACGCCCTCAGTTTGATTCAGCACCGAGCCGACGATCAGAAAGTAGGAATCTGGCTTGAGGGTGCGGGTGGTGAACGCCTGGCCACCGCGGAGCACGCCTTGGACGCCTGGCACTCTCTGCCGCTCGTACGCGGCCAACGCAACGAATTAGGTCAGGCGATCCTCAACCTGCTGGTGAACTCCCTCGATTCCTTGGACGATGCGTCTTCTGCACCGGGTCGAATCCGCGTTGGGTTGCAACTTGACGGCGAGTGGTTGCATCTGTGGGTCGCCGACAACGGGCCGGGAATGGATCCGACCCTGATTCAGCGCGCTGCGGACCTCTTCTACACCACCAAGGCCGCCGGACGGGGAACTGGGTTGGGCCTGGCCATTGTGCACAACGTGGTGAGCGGTCATGGCGGTCACTTGCAGTTGCGCATTCCGCCAGAGGGCGGATTCCTGGTCGATCTGCGCCTGCCGATTCACTTGGAAGATGAGCGTGAGCCGACGCGGACAGAGGAACAGCTGTGACCCTGGGCGAAGTCCTGCCCTGGCTGGGTTCGTCGGCGATGCTGTTGAGTTCCGGTTTCTTCTCCGGTGCAGAGACCGCCCTATTCAGCTTGAACGAGGAACAGTTGGCCTGCGCGAAACCTCGCGTGCGCAAACTCATGTCCCAGCCTCGCGAACTGCTTGTCACGATCTTGCTCGGCAACCTGTTCATCAACTTGTTGTTCTTCACGAGCCTGCCCTACCTCTTCCCAGGGTCGATGAAAAGTCACGGTGTGGTCACTGGCGCCCAAGCCCTACTCGCCCTGCTCGTGGTGGGGGAGATCGTGCCCAAGACTCTGGCCCTGCGCTCTTCCCAATGGGTGGCCAGTTGGGTCGCCGTGCCGCTCTTGCCCATTCTGAATTGGTTGCGGCCCTTGCGCCGGGTGGTGACGGGGATATTGGACGTCGTCCTGCGAGCCTTGGGCGTTGGTCCGGCTGCGGAGCGCGGCGTTTCTCCTCAAGACCTGGCCACGGCCCTGGAACTCAGCGCCCAGGATGGGCACCTGGCGGCACGCGAAGCCGACTTGCTGGCGGAAATCGTTGACCTCGGGCACTTGCGCGTTCGCGAAATCATGACGCCACGGGTCGACATGTTGGCCGCCGATCTAGACCACGGTCCGCAGGAGCGCGACCAGCTGCTGCAGGACACCAAGCGCAGGCGACTGACCTGGCTGCCTGTGATTCGCGGCGATGCAGACACCGTGGTGGGGCGCGTTGAGGTGCGGGACTTGCTTCTGAACCCCGATCGCCCCCTGGCTGAAATTAGCATGCCTGTCACCTTCGTCCCCGAGGTGGCCAGCGTACTCAGTTTGCTGGAGACCCTGCGCGCCGAGAGGGTGGCGGAGGCCATCGTGATCGATGAGTGGGGGGGCACCGCTGGCATGGTCACCCTTGAGGACCTGTTCGAAGAACTGGTCGGGGAAATGCGCGTCGAAGGCGAGGAGTTGGATCGCAGCGTGATCCCGCTGGGTGAGGGCCGCTATCGAGTCGCTGGGGGCGCCTCCATCCGCGACTGGAACGATCTCTTCGAGGCGCAGGTCGTGCCCAATGCATTCGAGACCGTGGGCGGCTACGTCACCGCTCTGTTGGGGCGCATCCCGCGCGAGGGCGACCGCGTAACTCTGGGCGCCGGGCTGGCATGCGAAATCGCTGAGGTGCGCGGTCGGCGCGTGCTCAGTGTGGAGTTGTACCTCGAGGGCCAGAGGTTGGAGGCGTAAGCGTGGACCTGTCCCTCTTGATACTCGCGCTACTCGTCTGCCTTGTGGCGAGTTTTGTGTTCTCCGGCTCAGAAACGGGTATCTACACCCTTTCCCGCATCCGCGTGGACATGGAGGCCGATCAGGGGCATCGGCCGGCACGCATGGTGCGCATGCTGCTGCGCGACGAGTCCGCCTTGCTGATCACGATCCTCATCGGCAACAACCTCGCGATCGAATTGGCATCACACGTGGGGGACTCGCTGTTGGGTTCACTGCCCGGTGCAGGTGGATTGGACCCCGCTTGGCGCGCGCTCTTGCTCACTCTGGCTCTCACGCCGCCGTTGTTCTTGCTGGGCGAGGCACTGCCCAAGGAACTCTACCGCCGCCGGGCCCACTCGATGGTCTATCCGACCGTGCCCCTAATCCTCACCGCACGTTGGTTGTTGTGGCCCATCGAGCGTGTCTTGCGCCTGTTGACGGCGACCCTCGAACGCTTGTTCGCCTTGGGGAGCAACCGGGTCACCCTCGGCGGTCGACGCGAGCGTCTGGCGGCCATGCTCGCCGAGGGGCGTCGCCACGGCGTGCTGAATGAACGAGCCGAGGCCCTGGCCAGCAATGCACTCCAACTGCGCACGCTGCCCGTGTCCCACGCCATGGTGCCCTGGGACGAAGTTCAATACGTGAGCCGTGCGCAAAGCAATGAGGATCTCTACCGCGTGGTCTGCGAATCGCGCTTCACGAGGCTGCCGGTCGTGGACGAGCACGGGCATCTCGAGGGTTACATTCACCAACTCGAAGTGCTCTCCGCCGGGCCCGACAGCCCTGTCCTCTCCCATCTTCGGCGTGTCTCCGCCATGCCCGTGGATACACCCGTGGACCGCGCCATCTTGCACCTGAGAGGGGGAGGGCGTCGGGGCGCCGCAGTCGGCAGTGCGCACGAGCCCGTAGGGTGGGTGACCCTGAAGGACCTGGTGGAGGAGATTTCGGGTGAGGTCGTCGGGCTGTGACCGGAGGCCTGGGCCCCGGGTGGCGCAGTCGGCGCCAGTATTCGCCGCTAGGGCTCCAAATCCAGTCCCAATCGGTCCTCGCGCAGCCCAGCGACAGGGTTCCAGGGGATTGCGGTGTAGCCGAGAACGAAGTGTCCCGGTATGGTGAGCGCGCCCATGCAGTCCCCCCAGTCCGACCTGACACGCCCCGGAAACCCCCTGTGGCTTCTGACCGTAGGTGTGCTCCTGCTCATCGGAGCGGGCGCCGCGCTCGAACCCGTTTGGGCCCAGGACCGCGGCGATCCTGCGGACTGGACCTCCACACTCGCTGCCGGCGGAACGGCCGACTCTAACGGCAGCATGATCGCCGTGACGGGCGTGGATATGACCGGCCAGTCGATCCTCTATCTGATCGACACGGAGACCAAGCACATCTGCGTCTACCAGGCGACCGGCGGATCCAAGAGTACACGCGGCATCCAGTTCTTGGGTGCGCGCCGAATTGATCTTGACCTTCAGCTCGATGGGTTCAACGACCGCTCCGAGTCCGATGGACGTCCCCTCGGCTACAAGGAGCTGCTCAAGCGCTTCGAGTCCGCTCAGGAATCAGACGAGCAGTAGGCCCTCGGACTTGCCCGCATACCTTTCACGAACTCTTCCCCCCGTCCTCGCCCTAGAGGACCCAACTTCAGGAGACCGCAATCGTGCCCGACGAATTCTTCAGCTTTGACGAAGCCCTTGACGAGCTGCGTTTGCAAGAGGACGAGCTCAAGCGACTCGTATCCGAAGGTGACATCCGTGCATTCCGCAAGGGCGACACCATGAAGCTGCGCCGCAGCGATGTGGACGCCCTGCGCCGTGAATTGTCCGGCGGGGATGTTGTGGACCTCGATGATTCGGCCGAAGAGCTGGTCTTTGAGGACGACGCCTCCGGGGCTGAAGAGTCCGGCATGGCTACCCAGGAAATCTCCGATGTGGACACTTTGATCGACGAGGGCGTGGAAGAAATGGACGAACTGGAACTGGATGATGAACCCCCCGCCGCCGCGTCCCGCGTTCGGCGTCCGCGACCGGCAGCGGCTCAGGCCGACGAAGACGAGGTCGAGGGCGTGGGGATGCGTGCCGCGATGATCGCCACCGCTCTGGTATTCATCCTCGGATTGCCCGTGGCCCTCGCGATCAGTTCTGGCAAGGCCGACGGCCTGGCCAAGGCCGTGGCCGAGACCCTCGGCGGCAAGATCAACCCTCCGGCCAGCAACAGCTAGGTCCAGCCGCGCTCCTCTAGGGTCCGCTGAGGACCCTTGGGACCTGCCCGACGCCGCCTGTACGGGGGGACGCGTGGGGTGGGTCGGCTTCTGCGTCCGACCGCAAAAAGAGGCACTGTAGAACCCACCTTCGGCGAACTCGCTCGTGAGCCGCAGGTCCTAGCGTCCGGGTGCGACAGAGGCCAAAGGACCCGGGCTCTGCTAGGACTGAGAACGCAGATCGGGCTGAGACCTAGGACTGCTGCCAGACCACTGGCGTTTCCTCTGCGTCCATCCAAGCGCGGTCCAAGAGGCCCATCCTGACGCCCACCCGGGCCAGAGGGGGCCTCTGCTCGTTTTGGATCTCGGCCAATCCCTTTGAGATCGCCCTCCTCGGATGGCTAGACTGCACTTCACAGGGGAGTCGGAACGATCCGGCCTCCCGACGCCAGGCCCCGTGGGCCAGGTGGGATTTGAACTAGGGGGGGGCACGACTGCTTTCCGCGGAGAAACCACATCTTGGAAGGACATATGATTAAGCACACCCAAGGGGGGAAACGTTTGGTGGGCGCCACGGCCCTGCTGCTCGTGACTGGGCTGTCTTCCTCTTGCACCAGCATGCAGGAGTACGAAGACGCGGTGGCGTTGGCCAAGCAATACCAGACTGAGAATTACGACCTGGCTCTTCAGAACGAACGGCTGCGACAGGACTACGACCAGCTGCAAGCGCAGCTGCGTGATGAGGGCATGCGCCAGTTCAGCGCAGACATCACGGAAGCGGCCTACCAGAAGTTGGACAGCCTGGAAGCCCAGATCGCAAAGATGGACGGCCCTATCAAAGACGTAGAGCGCTTCCAGTTGAGCGACGGCTACGTATTCATGATCCAGGACCGGCTGCTATTCGAGTCGGGGAAGGCTGATTTGGGGGGCGAGGGCACGAAAGCCCTGATGGAGATCTCCAACGAGATCGCCGCCCAACCGCATGGCACGATCTGGGTCCGAGGCCACACGGATTCGGATCCGGTCAAGAAGGCAGCCACGCTGGAGCGCTTCCCGCACGGGAATCTGCAACTGTCCGCAGCGCGCGCGGTGGCCGTCGGCGCCTTGCTCATCCAGACCGACTCCATCAAGTCGGCGGAAGTGCGGGTGATGGGTTTTGGACCCCATGAACCCGTCGTCGCCAACGATAGCGCGGCTAACAAACGCTTGAACCGGCGCGTGGAGATCTACGTCTCCAACCCTGAGGACTAACTCCTTGAGCGGCTGGACGCTTGGAGCCGCCTTGAGGCCCGCGTCCCTCGCCCGCGCTGCGCAAGCTGTGAGTACGCCCACCCGTTTCCATTCCCTCGCGGAACGAAACGGGTGGGCTCTTCTGTCGCCAGGCAGAGGTACCCGAAGCGCTTGCCTGCTCTTCCTGTTCGCCGCTTGTGCGCCAGGCCCGGAGAGTGGATTGGCACATCCAGATGTGGAGCAGTTGTCCTTCGTACCCAAGGGCTGGGCTGAACCGTTTGTCGGACTGCGCTGTGAAGCAAGCGAGGACCTGCTCGTCGATCGGTTCGAAGTCACTCGCGAGCGCTGGACATCCTGGAGTGAGCGTTCCGAAGCTCCCCTTGCTGACCTCTCGGCCTGGGCGCCTCTGGATGAGGGACAGAACCTGCCAGCTGTCGGCATGACCTACGCCGAAGCCCAAGCCCTCGCCCAGGCTCGCGGCATGCGTCTGCCGACCGTGGGTGAATGGATGTTCATTGCGGGGGGTAGCCGGGCTCAGAGCTGGCCACAAGGGAATCCGCGCAGCGACTCAGTGGCCAATACCGTCGAGATGGGGCTGGGCCACACTGCAGCCGTGGGGACTTTTCCCGCTGGAGCGTCGACGGCGACTCGTGTGGAAGATCTGATTGGCAACGTATGGGAGTGGGTCTCCCCGCCCTTGCCCGCTGAGGTCGAACCCATGGCCTGGCTCCTGCAGGGGCCCTCCCCCTACCCCCTGTGGGCCATGGGGGGCTCGTACCAGGTCCGCGCCCAGGAGTTATTTTCCTTTGACGGGGTTCGCCGCTTTAACGCTTGGGGCCTGGAGCCTGAGCATCGGGCCGATGACTTGGGACTGCGCTGTGTTGCGGGGGCGCACGACTACCTGAAGCACCACGCCCAGGAATGGAGCCAGGCGGCTTGGGAGGGTCGCTTGAAGGCGATCGGCAAGGCTTGGGGTCGCCGGGCTGTGCCGTTGCTGTCGCGTCTCGTGGCCGAAGAAGGCAGTGCACCCGCCTTGGCTTGGTTGTTGGCAGGGGCAAGGGAATGAATCCGAGCACAGGCGCTGGGGAATCCAATCCCAGACACGAATCGACTCGCGCCCCACGCCCCCCCTGGAGTGAGTTCAAGCAAGCGCTCGAGGCTGCAGGTTTTAGGCCCTCGCGGAGCCTCGGCCAGAATTTCCTCCTGGATGAGAACGCCGCGCGCGCTATCGCTCGTGACGCGGGGGTTCAACCCGGCGACTTCGTACTTGAGGTCGGCCCAGGGTGCGGTTTCCTCTCGGTTCACCTGGCGCACATGGACGTGCGACTGTTGGCGGTGGAGATCGACGAACGGCTGGCGCCCATCGCTCAGCAGTTCCTCGCTCCCTATCCGAAAGCCGACGTGGTTGTGGGCGACATCCTGCAGGGCAAACACGCGTTGAACCCGGCGATTCTCGACCTGTTGCCAGCCCACGGGGATTGGCACTTGGTGAGCAATCTGCCCTATTCGGTATCGGCGCCTGTCCTGGCCCTGTGCGCCGGCCTTGAGGTTCCGCCGTGTTCGCTGACGGTGCTGATTCAGGACGAGGTCGCGCGCCGTCTCCAGGCCCAGCCCGCAACCCGGGAGTGGGGCCCCTTGACCGTTTCGGTGGCACAGACCTTCGAAGCTAGAAAAACGCGCGGCTTGGCCCCGACCTTGTTTTGGCCCAGGCCGAAGGTCCAGAGCACCGTGCTGCGCTTGACTCGCCGTGCAGAACTCCCGTCGCCGTCGCAACGCCAATTCCTCTCGGCCTTCGCAGCGCGTGTGATGCGTCACCGGAGGCAATCCCTCGCGCGGGTCCTGCGCGACTTGCTGGGATCCAGGGAGCAGGCCGAATCCGTCTTGGCCGACCGCTGCCTCCAGGGGGATCTGCGAGCTGACACCCTGGGGCTCGAGTCCTTGCGCGGGCTGGGGGAGAGCATTCGAGAAGCCGGGTGGACTCCAGATCCGAGCTGAGAGCCACCCCGATTCCCGACCGATTCGCGCCAGATTTCGACCCGACTCACGCTCAAAAGAGTGTGTAGAGCCCCCATTCGGTGTCCACTCCTTGGAATCCCCAATGTCGGCTGAGGCCAGAGTGGGCCGGGCTGACGGATAAAGCTGCCCCGAGCCGGCCCGCGGCTCCGGAGGCGGGTACAATTCCCCTGTACCGGTCCACCCCCTCCCATCCCTTTTGGAGGCTGGCCGCCGTCCCCGCCACGGCCGCGCCACCTCAAACTCTCCCTCGGATGGGCTTCCTCGTGGTGTTTCGGACTACCGGCCGTCCCTCGGTCGAATCCTCGCGGCGTCTCGAGATCCGATTTGAAGATCTGAGTCTCCGTATGAGTTTTCGTCCGTGAGTCATTCGGTGCCTCTCTGGAGCGATTTTCGGACCCCGTGTTAGGCGGTCGAGAGCGCGTCGGTGGGGTGAAACCCGTGCCCTGCTCGATTCGTGGTTGCCCTTGAACTTCGGTTCCCGGGTCCATCATGGCTCGCGCTCCTTCCGTGTTCGAACCACTCCGACCCCAAGCAGCACCCCTCCCCCTCGGCCTACCCGACTGAGTTGGCCGACTGGGTTGGCCGACTCAGCTGACCGAGCTACAGCGTTCCCCATGTC
>CAYXTP010000006.1:102839-109661 GCA_964467985.1 uncultured Planctomycetaceae bacterium | reverse complement strand
GTTGGCCGACTGGGTTGGCCGACTCAGCTGACCGAGCTACAGCGTTCCCCATGTCCCAAGACCTCGAATTCAAGCGCGCCATCGACGAGGTGAAGTTGCGCTCGGCCCTCGAGGAAGTCGTGCGCGAGGTCGTTCCCGATTTGAAGCGGGCCGGCCGCCTATGGGAGGCGTGTTGTCCGTTTCACGATGAGAAGACCCCCTCCTTCAAGGTGGATCCGGCGCGCCAGATGTGGCGCTGCTACGGCGCGTGCAGCGAGGGTGGAGACGTGCTGAGCTTCGTGCAGAAGAGTCAGAACCTGGGCTTCACCGATGCCCTTGAATTGTTGGCTGCGCAGGCTGGTGTGGAGGTACCCAAGAGCCGCGGGCGCCGGGCCGAGCGCGGGGAGGATGATCCCGGCATGGCCGCATTGGCGCGCGCTGATGAGTTCTTTCAGTACAAGTTGCAGGGCGATGAGGGACGTCCGGCGCGGAAGTATCTCGCTGAGCGCGGGATGGGGGAGAACACCATCAAGGCCTTCGGTTTGGGATGGGCTCCGGCCAACCGCCAGGAACTTGTGCGCCTGGCTAAGAAGGAGGCCCAGAGCGGAGTAGATCCCTGCGCGGCGTGGATTCAGGCGGGGGTCTTGCGGCGCGGCGATGACGGCGGCGAGTACTCCTTCTTCCGCGAGCGCCTCGTGATTCCGATCCGGGATCTGAAGGGGCGCACGATCGGGTTCGGTGCACGCCGCTTGAGCGATGACGAGCGTGCCGGTCCGAAGTACATCAATAGTTCGGAGTCGGATTACTTCCACAAGGGCCGCGTGATCTACGGCCTGGACCGTGCCATCGATCACGTTCGCAAGGGGCGGCACCTGATCTTGGTGGAGGGCTATACGGACGTGATGGCTGCCCATCAGGTCGGGCTGAACACGGTTTGTGCCGTGCTGGGCACGGCCACGACCGAAATGCACGCCGGCCTGGTGCGCAAGAGTGGCGCCCGCCGGGTCACGCTCGTCTTCGACGGAGACGACGCAGGACGCAAGGCCGCTTGGCGCGCGCTCGACGGCTTGTTGCCCTTGGATGTCGACTTGGATGTGGCGGTTCTGCCCAGCGGCCAAGACCCGGCCGACCTGTGTGGAGCGGGGGCCGAGGCCTTCACGGCACAACTCGAGCACGCACAAGATTGGTTCGACTTCCTGACCCAAGGACTGTCCGATTTGCGGGGCAAGGAACAGGCGCGTGCCGTGGACGATGTGCTGCGCCTGCTCGAGCGCTTGGCCAAGCCGGTCCACCGCTCTTCCCTGCACGCTCAGTTGGCAGAACGGCTCGCGATGCCCCTGTCCACAATCCAAGAAGCTCGCAACGCAATCCGGCGCGGGCGCCGGGAACCGGGCTATGCCTTACCGAGGCCGAACACGTCCCCTGGTCAAACGGCTGAGAAGGGCATGCCGCAAGGCGAAGCTCAAAAAGGGACCCAAAAACCGGTAGATAAACGCGAAGTGGACGCCTACAAGGCGGCTGTCGGTTCCGTTCTCATGGATCCCGCGCTGGTCCCGCGCATCCGTCCCCTTTCGCGGTCCTGTCCCAACGTGGGTTTGACGGCCGTGATGGATGCCATTCTAGCTCTCTATGAAGACGAGGACGCGCTGATTGATGAGTCGAGCGTCATGACTCAACTGGGCGCCGATCCTGTCCGTAACCATGTCTCCAGCTTGGTGACCTACGCGTCCCAAACCAGTCTCCCTCCACACGAATTACTCGATGCCAGCCTCTCCACCTTGGACGACTTGTCCCGGCGTAGAGAGCTCGGCGATCTCCAAGCCCGCTCCAGCGATCCCGACCTTTCCGAGCAGGAACGTCGCGACCTGGTGCTTCAGATTACTCACAAGACCCGTGAACTCCTGAGCGGATCTGTTCCCTCCCATCCTTCCTAAGTCTCCTTCCTCCGCCCGTTCTACGGGTCGGGGGTGCAATCCACTTCCCAACGATGACTGTAAAAATCGACGAAACCGTCAAACTCCTTGCCGCCGAAGGCAGCACCAAGGGCTTTCTGACTTTTGCCGAGATGAACAAACTGCTCGAAGATCAGTTTGTTCCGCCGGACAAAATGGACCAGATCTTTGCCGGTCTGGAAGACGCCGGAATCGAACTCGTGGACGGCGAGGGCCGGCCAGCCAACAGTATCGCCAGCGAGCGAGACTCACGTAGGAACACCCGCGTCCCGGCTCCCAAGTCCGGGACCAAGGTCAAGAAACGCCCTGCGGCCCAGGTCCTGAAAGGTGTGTTGCCCGAGAAGATCGATGATCCCGTGCGCATGTACCTGACTCAGATGGGCGAGATCCCGTTGTTGACCCGGCCCGAGGAGATTTTCCTGGCCAAGTCGATTGAGATCACACGCAAGCGCTTCCGCAAGAAGTGCATGGGGTCGGGGATCTGCATGAAGGAGACGATTGCCACCCTGCGCGAGGTTCGTGATGGCAACCTGGCCTTCGATCGCACCCTGAAGGTGAACCCCAATCCCAAGCCCGACGACGATCCCAAGATCGTCGAGACCCTAGGCAAGCCGTTCCTGGCCAAGCGATTGCCCGTCAACATCGAGACCATCGAGCGCTTGCACGAGCGTATGCGCGAGGCCTACCTGCCCTTGGCCGCCCATCTGATCGGCGGAGAAGAGCTCAAGGGCGAGGCTCGCTCGGAGGCTTTGACTGTCGTCCAAAACCTGCGACGCAAGCTCATCATCCTGCTTGAGGAGTGCCACCTACAGATCAAGAAAGTGCGCCCCTACAGTGACGATCTTTCCGAGCACTACCGCGAGATGCGTTCGGTAGAGCGCAAGCTCGAGACCGCCTTGCGCGGAGCAACTGGTGGGCAAGACGAAGAACTCGTGCGCGAACTGCGCGAGAGCATGTTCGAGTTGGAGATGCAAGCTCTGGAGCCCATCGGACGCCTGAAGATGCGTCTCGACCACGTGATCTTGCACTACGCAGGTTACGAAGAAGCCAAGCGCGACCTGTCCAGCGGCAACCTGCGCCTCGTGGTCTCCATCGCCAAGAAGTACCGCAACCGCGGGCTGTCATTCTTGGACCTGATCCAGGAGGGCAACACCGGCTTGATGAAGGCCGTTGAGAAGTACGAGTACCGTCGTGGGTACAAGTTCTCGACCTACGCCACTTGGTGGATTCGCCAGGCCATCACGCGTTCGATTGCCGACCAAGCACGAACCATCCGGATTCCGGTGCACATGATCGAAACCATGAGCAAACTGCGCAATGTCACCAAGCGACTGGTGCAGGCCAAGGGGCGCGAGCCCTCCGTGGAAGAAGTGGCAGAAGCCACGGAGATCACGGTGGAGGAAGCCAAGCGCGTGATGAAGATCAGCAAGCATCCCATCAGCCTCGATCGTCCTATCGGCGAGTCGGACGATAGCTACTTCGGCGACTTCATCGAAGATGAGTCGGCCGAGAGTCCCATGCATGCGGCTGGCCAGGAGATGCTCAAGGATCGCATCGACGATGTGCTCTCGAGCCTGACTTTCCGCGAGCGCGAGATCATCAAATTGCGCTACGGCATCGGAGATGGCTATACCTACACCCTCGAGGAAGTAGGCCGCATCTTCCGGGTCACCCGCGAACGCGTGCGTCAGATCGAAGCCAAGGCCGTGCGCAAGCTGCGCCATCCGGTGCGCGCACGACAACTTGCGAGCTTCTTGGACGGCGTGGAGGTGGAAGACGACTACGGCGACTTCTAGGAATTAGCTCAGGGACGCCATCCGGAGGGCAGTTTTCCGGTGAATGTCTAGCGGGAGGGGTTCGGTTCGAACCCCTCCCGGGCGCTAAACTCGGCTCGTGAAGGACGTGCAACAGACGGGATCGTCTCCGGACTCAGCTCGTGATACGGCGCCGACCAGAAGTGGCCCCTCTGAGTGCTGGGTCGTGTTGGGCTTGGGGCTGCTCGCCTTTGCCCTGCGTGCCGTGTACGTGTTGGACCTGCGGGCCAGTCCGTATTTTGCCGCACCTGTCATCGACCCGGCCTTCCACTTGGATTGGGCGCGGGAACTCGCAGCGGGCCGTGAGTTTCAATCGGGTCCCTTCTTTCGTGCGCCGCTGTACCCCTGGTTCTTAGCGCTCTGCCTGAAGGTCTGCGGTGGCAGCCTCATGGGCGTCCGGCTGTTGCAGTGCGCGCTGGGGGCCGCGACCACGGTCTTGACCTACGCCGTGGCGCGACGGCTCTTTGACCGGCGCGTCGCCACCCTGTCGGGATTCGGTGCCGCGACGTACTGGGTGTTGATCTACTTCGATGGCGAGCTGCTGCTGCCCACCCTGTCGATCCCCCTGAACCTGTTGGCCCTCTGGCTGACCTTGGGGCTGGGAGTGGGGGAGGATGGAGACCTGCAGCCGCGCCCTTCGCGCAGGGCGCCTGGTCTTCGTTTTCTAGGTGCGGGTTTCGCCTGGGGGCTGGCCGCGATCACGCGACCGAACGTGCTCGCGTTCATGCCCTTGCTTGTGCTGTGGATTCTGCGCGCTCCGCGGAAGACTCCCAACTCCATCAGTTCCTGGGCTCAGTGCCTATGGCTCACACTGGGCACGCTGGTACCGATCCTGCCGGTCACCGCCTACAACACATGGGTGGGGGGGGACAGCGTGCTGATTTCCTCGCAGGCTGGCGTCAACCTGTGGATCGGCAATCACCCGGGATCTGACGGCCGGACGGCTCGCGTCCCGGGTACGACGAGCGACGACTTCTTGGGCACGGCACGTGAGGCGGCCAGCCTCGCGGAGGTAGATGCCGGGCGTGCCCTCAAGGCCTCAGAGGTCTCCAGCTACTACTCGCGGAAGACCCTTGAGCACGTGCTTCACCACCCGCTGCAGGCCTTGGCTGGCATGCTGCACAAGAGCGCACTGTTCTTGAGAGACGAGGAAATCAGCAACAACCAGCCCGTGCGTTTCTTCGCTCGGCACTTTAGTTGGATTCCCCGCTACAGCCCGCTTGGCCACTCGGTGTTGGCGGCCATGGGGTTGCTGGGTCTGGTCTTGGTTCTCGTTCAAGGCCCCTCACGCAAGCGTTTTCCCCTGTGGGGATTTGTGATCACCTACAGTCTGAGTGTGATCGCGTTCTTCGTCTGTTCACGATTCAGGGCGCCGATCTTGCCCGCGCTGATGATCTTGGGCGGCCACTCTGTGTTTTGGTTGAAGGACGCTTGGCATGCGGGTCGCAGGCGCGCATTCGGGACGGGAGCCGCCCTGGCCTTGCTGACCCTCGGCGTCCTCTGGTCCCAACGAGCGGATCGACGTGTCGCGCAGGCCGACGGTCTCAGGCATTTGGCCGTTGGCTACGCGCTCGCGGGAGACTTGCAGCAGGCCGAGAGACTCTCGAGCGAGGCCTTGGAGCGCGCGCCGGGAGATCCGCAGACCCTGCTCGCGCGCGCGGGGATCCTGGAGGATCTGCAACGATTCGAGCAAGCCGATGCCCTGCTCCAGCAGGTCGTTCGAATGACCCCAGACGACCCCCTAGCCCTCGATCGCTTGCTGGGCTTTCTGGTACGACGTGCGCGCTGGGCAGATCTGGAACAACGGGCGCGGGCAGCGCTGCTCACGGAGGTACCTCCTCAGGGGCCCAGCTACCACCTGGGTCTAGCGCTGCTGGCGCAGAAGCGAGTCCCCCAGGCGCAGGCGGCGCTTGAGGAGGCCGTGCGCCTCGATCCAGGAGGTTCGCGGGCCCAGGCAGTCTTGGCTTCAATCCTGGCTGGGCGCGGCCAGCCCAAACGGGCCCGGATTCTGCTCGGACAGGCCCTCGACCACGGAGCCTTTGCCAACGCCCGCCGCCAGGAATCCGACGCCTGGCGACTGCTGCTGCGTATCCTGACTGAGGAAAGGCAGATGGACGAGGCCCTGCGCAGGGCCGGCCAGTGGGTCCAGCGTTTCCCGGATTCCCCACAGGCGCGGGCGGCTCTGGAGCGTGCGCAGTCCTCGGCGACTGGGGCAGGGCTCTGAGCCGCGAGACCGGTACTCAGGGCTGCCGGTTGTTTGATTCGGGGCGGGGACCTGACGCGCTTGCCGATGGGCGGTAGACTGCGCCGCCCCAACACCCACGGATCCCTCCCCATGCAGGACACCTTGCAGGCCCTCCAAGGCCTCCAGCAAATCGACCGTCACATTTTCAAGGTCCAGGCCGAGCAACGTCGGTTGCCCGAAGAACTGGCTGAGCGCACGGCCAAGGTTGAGGCGCACGAGGCCCGACTAGGGGAGATGCGGGACCGTGTGCGCGCGTTGCGTTCTGAAGCCAAGGAAATCGAAGACCTCACGGTGGGCATGCGCCAGCGCTATCGCAAGCTAGAGTCTGAGTCAAACAAGGGCAAGGTGGACGCCGCCCTGCTGGCGAGTTACCAGCATGAAATGCGCAAGCTGAAGCGCAACATCTCGCAGGCCGAGGAGGATGCCCTCAAGAAATTAGAGGTGGCCGACGCGGGCGACACGGATGCGGCCACAACGGAAAGCAAGCTGGAAGAAGAGAAGACCGTCTTTGAAGAGTTTGAGGCCAATGTGGCCCAGGAGCTCGGCGAGGCGCAGGCTCGACATGCAGAACTGCAAGCGGAGCGGAACAAGCTCTCGGCAGACGGGATCGAGGCCGAGCACTTGGAACTGTATCGGCGCCTACTGGAGAGCCGCGAGGGCGAGGCCCTTGCTGAACTGCTCGACTACCACTGTCAGGCGTGCTTCGTCCAAATTCCCAAGAACATCGGCGTACGTCTGGCGCGCGGCACGGAACTGGTCCAGTGCCCCTCCTGCGACCGGATCTTCTACCAGTACTAGGATCTGGCCGGTCAGTCGGTTCCCTACAGACCCT
>CAYXTP010000006.1:27853-102739 GCA_964467985.1 uncultured Planctomycetaceae bacterium | reverse complement strand
CAGACCCTACTGAGAGGGCTCAGAAGGAAAAGTGCCAGCCCAATGAGTACGAAATGTCGTGCTCGACCTGGGGGCCGTTCAGGTCTTGCCAAAGTGGGCCGCCCAACTCGAATCCGAAGGAATGCCCTCCAGTCTGGGTGTAGTTGAGGCCCGCGAACACACCTACGCTGTCTCCGCCTTGGTTGCGGGGGTCGTGCATCGGCGACTGAGTCGCATCGATTTCAGGGTCGGCGCCCTTCACGTTGCCCAGGTGGTGATAGCCAAGGCGCAGGGAGCCCGAGAGGTCGTCCTTGAACACGCGCGAGACCCAAGCGTTCAGGATCGTCTCGTTGCCTAGCTGGTAGTCGTCTGAGTTTTCGGAGAAACGCAGGACCTCCCTGGCCTGAACGCCGAGGGACGTGGACTCGTCCTGTTGGACATAGGTGATACCGGGAATGAGATCCACCGTTCCACTGCTAAGCTGGAGGTAGTAGGGCAGCTTCTCAGAAGTGCCCCCGCCAAAAGGCGTGATGCCGCGCTCATCCAGGGAACCTGTAGGCAAGGACACTCCTAGCTGGGCGTGGAATCCTTCGCCCTCTGCCTGACTCAGATCGAACAGGCCTGTGATCCTCAAGTCACCCATGCCCGTGGAACGCATCCCATAGATGCCGCCCAGTGAAGAGCGCATGGTCACCTCATTGTTCAGCCAGGGCAGGGTAAAGCGAATACTGGTCGTTTCGTCGTAGCCGTAGAGCGCGCTGAACAAGTGAGCTTCGCGCACCTTATGGTGGGGAGAGGCATTGTAGCCATCGGCGAACACATCTCCGCTGCTGACTGAGCCACGGCCATCGAGCAGGCCACTGCCGGCGGTGCGTGTGTACTGGTAGGAAAACGTCCAGGCGCCAGCTTCCTCTCCGGTGTCCGTCTCGATTCCGGTGGGGGCGAACTCGTCGGGCCGGTCGGACCAATCCTGGGCGAAGGCGTGTGTGCCGGTAAGAGCGAGGCCCACGGTGAGGCCCAAGGCGAGGCGCGGCCAAGAGCCGTGGGCAAGCCCGAGCGAGAATGCCCTAGAGGGCACGCGAGGAGGCGAGGTGCGGGTATTCATCGTGGCGGTTGAAGGTGTGAACGCGAACAAGGAGGTAGGCCCCGTGCGATTATGCCCTTTCGGGGGGGGAACTCCAGGATGCGGAACACAGGGTGCCTTGCTCCGTGCCACGATGCCGTAAGCAGTCGGCAAGGGATTCGCGCACTTGATTCTTATTCACTCCCCAGTGGGGGGCGAGCAGATTCTCGCGCGGGGAATCGCCCGTCAAGCGGTGTAGGACCTGGTCCGGACGTAGGCGCTCAACGAAGTCGGCTAGCCATTCTACGTACTCTTCGAGAGTTAACACGGGCAGGTGTCCGGTCTGCCAGGTCTTGGCCATTTGGGTGCGCTTCAGCACCATCAAGTGATGGGCCTTCACTCCGGCGACCCCGGACTGGGCTAGAACCTGGGCCGTGCGTCGGGCTCCTTCCCGGCCGTCTCCAGGCAATCCGAGGATGGCGTGCCCGACAGCAGCGAGCCCTGCGGCGTGGACGCGCTCGACAGCATCTTCAAACTCCGCCACCGTGTGCAACCGGTTGATTGCCTGCAACACGTCATCATTGGCGCACTCCAGTCCAAGCTCAACCCACACGGGAACCCGTTGGGCGACCCGCGTCAGGCTCTGGAGAGTCTCATCCGAAAGGCAATCGGGCCGGGTGGACACGCTCAGGCAGACCACACGATTGTCCAGATAGGATTCGATAACCCCTAGCACCTCGTCCAGGCGCGTGGCGTCCACATAGGTATTCGTGTAGGACTGCAGGTACGCGATGGCACCGATGGCTTCATCGGGAGTCTTCTTGCGGCGCTCGATGCGCTTGAGGCCGGTTCGGAGTTGTTCTTCCAATTCGTCCCCGCCGCGCAGGGCACCGGTGCCCGAGCCCTCCACGTCGCAGTACGTGCAGCCCCCCAGGCCCTTGGTCCCATCGCGGTTGGGGCAGGTGGATCCCGCGTCCAGGGCGACGCGGTAGACGGGCATGCCGAAGGACTGCTTCAGCCACGGGGCGAGGGTGCGGAAAGGCAGGGCGGAACTCATGGGACGGTCATCCTCGGCCAGCGCGAGGGCCCGTCAAGTGCTGTGGCGCTGAGAGCCTCCTTGGCAGCCGGATCCGGCCGCTGGACGATTTCCAAGAATATCGGTTACGTTTGTAACCGACCCGGCCTAGTCCTCCCCGGAGACACTGCCCATGACCCCCAACGAGCCCGCGAGCGGAGGTGCGCCCACCCCCGCCGAATGGAAGATCCTGCGCATTATCCACGAGTCCGCGCCCTGCCCTGCCCGGGATGTGGTGGCCGTGGCTGGGGAGGCCTACGGCTGGTCAGCCAGCACGGTCAAGACCCTGCTGCGACGCCTCGTAGCCAAGGGACACCTGACCACCGAGCGCAAGCGCAACCTGTTTGTGTACTCACCTACCCAGTCGGCCGTGCGCATGATCTGCAGTGAGGCCGACGGCCTGCTGGCCAACACGGTGGACGACGCGGTCGGGCCCCTGCTGGCCTACATGCTCCAAAAGAGTCGGCTCTCCAAGTCGGATCTCGATGAGTTGCGGTCTCTACTCGACGACAAGGAGGCCCAGCAGTGAACGAGTTGAACTCCTTCGCCGACGTCGTGCTGGCCTACGCACTGGAGAGGTCCGTCGCGTTCGCCGTGGTCTTCCTGGTTGCCGCCGGTTTGTGGTGGGGCACGCGGCGTTGGATGAGCAGTCATACAGGCAGCCTGTGGTTTCTCTTACCCCTCGCCGTTCTGCTCCTGCCGCTCGAGAGTTGGATCCCCAACCCCTGGCAGTCGGCCAACCCGATTGAACACCTGGCCCTGGCCGTACTTCCGGCCCAGCGGATTTCCACAGACTCCGATCTTGCGGTCGCGGAGCCCGGGCTCTCCGCGGTTCGAGCGCAAGAGGCGGTGAGGGTGAACCGGGCAGCCGGAGAGAAGGAATTCGCGGCCCCAGTCGTCCGGCAGCAGCCCGCTCTTTCGACATCCTCCTTGATCCTGTGTCTGTGGATGATCGGTGCTGGGTTCTTGCTCTGGCCTCTCATGCGCTCTCAGGTTCGCGTTCGGAGACTGCTGCGCACCTCTCGTCACCTCGATGCGAGTGCCTTGCAGATCGACCTGGCTGAACTCTCACGGGACCTGGGCCTCAAGCACATGCCCGACCTTCTCGAGAGCCCCGAATTCGATTCCCCGGCCGCCTGGCTGGGCACACGTCGACGGTCCGGTGCCTCCGCGGCGGGTACCCGAGCCCGGGCCTCGATCATCTTGCCCGAGGGACTGGCCGCACGCCTCCAACCCAGTGAGTTGCGCTGGGTCCTGCTACACGAACTCGCCCATCTAGCACGCCGTGACCACTACACGGAGCTCGCCCAACGGGTGTTGGGCGCAGTCTTCTTCTTTCACCCGTTCGTCTGGGCCACCAACTGGATGGCCCGGTCCTACCGCGAGATGGCCTGCGATGACGCGGCTCTGGCTCGTTGTGACCGCCGGCACCGAGCCAGTGGCGCGCGGGCGCTGTTCGAGGTGGCCGCCCATGCCACGGCTCTCGCGAGCAATCCACGCAGCACAATTCTGAACCCACGCCAAGTCCCATCCCTGACCACTCTCAGTCACTCAAAGACACTCACACGGAGAAGAGTCATGCGCCTTGTTGCCACAAACCGTCCTCTCACCCGCGGCTTGCGCCTCTCGGCCATCGCACCCATTGTTCTCGCCAGCGGTGTCGCCCTGGCCGCGGCCCACTTCCCGGAAACTGTCATGCAGGACGCCGCGGATGGTTCAATCGAGAGGACACCGGTGGCCGTGACGCTTGCGACGGACTGGTTGTTGGAGGCACAAGAAGCGGACGGAGGCTGGTCCTACACAAGGCCAGAGAACGAGCTTGACGTCACGAGCATCGCGGCTGAGGTCTACGGAGCGGGAGGCCAATCAGCTTTCGATCCCTACTACACGGACGTCGCCCTAACGGCCCTGGCCCTTGAGGCCTTGACGCGCAGAGCTGAGGACGAACCCCAAAACTTGGATCTAGGCAAGGCCGTCAACCGTGCGGTGCAACACCTCATCGATCGCCAGGATCCCGAGACGGGGGGCTTTGGGCCTCAAGAAGGAGCGTTCATGGTGGGCCAGACGTTGGCCACCGTCGCCATCGCGAAGGCAAGCGCTGGTCACATGACGCCCGAGCGCCAGGCGTGTCTGGAGGCATCCCTGGGCTACCTGCGCAGAGCGCGCAACCCCTACGCCGGTTGGCGCTACGATTCGGTTCCCTCCGGCGACAACGACACGCGCCTGACGGGCTACGCACTTCTGGCCCTCTTGGCTGCTGACGAAGTGGGCGTGACTCCTCACAGAGAAGACCTGATTGGCGGCCTCCGCTACATGGTGGCCAACGAGCAAGAGGAGACCGGCCGCACAAACTACATGCGCGGAAGTGAGCACGCTTTCCGGGTCGCCGGCAGGGAGCAGGCCTTTCCTATTGAGCTTGCCGAGACTCCCACTGCCATGCACCTTCTGCTGCGCGCCAAGCTGGGGCTCACCCCGGACGAGTCTCCCGAAATCGAGGTGGCCAGCGCATTGCTGAGCACCAAGACCCCGGCCTGGGACGTAGAGAAAGGGACGATCGATTACAGCTACTGGTGGCACGGAACGCGCGCCCTCGCGAGCACTCCGGGAGACGCCTGGGATGATTGGAGTTCCAAGCTGCGCGGCGCCCTGCAGGAGAACCAGATCCTGAGTGGTCCGATGAAGGGCACCTGGCCAACGCTCGATGCTTGGTCGGCTCCAGGCATGGAGGTCTACACCACGGCTATGGGTGCCTTGGCTTTGTACGAGGTGCTGGACGCGCGCTAGATCTGTGGGGCAGGAGGCTGGCGAGTCGCTATCCTGCACGCCATGGAGATCCAACCCATCGTTATCGGGACGGCTGGTCACATCGACCACGGCAAGTCCACCCTGGTTCAAGCCCTGACCGGTACGGACCCCGATCGTTGGGCGGAGGAAAAAGAGCGCGGCATGACCATCGATCTGGGGTTTGCCCGGATGGAACTGCCCGATGGTCGCGTCGTAGGCATCGTGGATGTTCCCGGCCACGAGCGCTTCGTGCGCAACATGGTCGCGGGAGCATCCGGCATCGACCTGGTGATCCTCGTCGTAGCCGCCGATGACGGGGTCATGCCCCAGACCCGCGAACACCTCGCGATCATGGACCTCCTGGGTGTGCAGCGCGGATTCATCGCCCTGACCAAGATCGACGCGGTAGACGACGACCTCGTGGACTTGGCTGAGGAGGACGTTCGTGAATCGGTGGAGGGCACCTTCTTGGAGGGCACTCCCATCTTGCGTGTGGCGGCGGTCAACGGCACCGGCATGGAGCAGCTCAAGTCCACGTTGGTCGAGATGGCCTCGCAGACGGAACCTCGCCCAGCCCAAGGCGTGTTCCGAATGCCAGTCCAGCGCGTGTTCAGTGTGCGCGGCTTCGGAACCGTGCTCACCGGCATTCCCATCTCCGGCAGCGTGGCAGTGGGGGATACGGTGGAAGTGTTGCCATCAGGTCAACGCGGCAAGGTGCGTGGTATCCAGGCCTACCACGAGAAGGCGGGTGAAGCCCGTGCTGGGCACTCGGCTGCTTTGAACCTGACCGATGTAGACCACCATCTGGTGGGCCGCGGCGATGTGGTGGCGGCTCCAGGTTTCTTCCAGTCTCTCAAGATGGTCGGGGCCCGCGTGCGAGCCCTGAAGGGCCTCGAGTTCCCGCTCACCAATCGAATGCAGGTGCGGGTCCACACGGGAACGGCGGATGCGCTTGGAGAAGTCGTGCTGCTCGACAGTGACCAACTGGCCGCCGGGCAGGAGGGCTTGGTTCAGTTTCGCATGGCCGAAAACCTGGTCTGTGCTCCTGGGGATCGGTTCGTGATGCGTTTGGCGTCTCCCGTGTTGACCCTGGGCGGTGGGGTCATTCTGGAGGAGAGTCGCTACCGGCTGAAGCGTTTCAAGACCTTCGTGCTGGACGAGCTCGAGCGTCAGGCCGGGTCCCTGGGTTCGGACCGCGCGCGCCTCGAGTCCGAGCTGGCCCGAGCCCCTGAACGCTGGATGGACGCGCAGGAGTTGGCCGTGGCGGTCAAGGCCTCGAAGCCCGATGTCACAGCCCTGCTCGATGAACTGTCCGCCGAAGGTCTGGCCCAGAGCTTGGGACCCGCTGGCCGCTGGATGCATTCTCAGACGTTGGACCTCAGCCTGGCCCAGGTGGGCGACGCCATGGCTCATTGGTTTGACGCAAACCCTGAGCGTCGCAAGATGGACGTACGCGAACTGCGCAGCGCCTGTGGTCTGGAGACCGGTCTGCTCTCTGCCTTGCTCAAGACTCTTGAGGCCCGCGGCGAACTCTCCTGTGAGACAGGCGGGATGATTGTCCCCAAGGGCCGTGAAGTGGAGCTCGACGAGGAAACGCGTCGTGCTCGAGAACAGGTCCTTTCGGTCGTATCCACGGGCAAGCTTCAACCTCCCGATCGCGATGCTCTGAGCAGCCAGCTGGGACTGAATTCCAAACAGCTGCAGAGGGTGCTCGACTTGCTCGTAGACGAGGGCGAGATTCACCATGTGGGAGGTGGGTTGTTCTTGGCGAGCCAGTCCTACCAACAGGTACGTGAGGCCATCGTGGACAACTGTCAACGCAACGGGCAGTTGGCGATTCCTGAATTACGCGATCGTCTGGGGACGACCCGCAAGTTCCTGATCCCCCTGCTCGAACACTTTGACACGGTGGGCGTGACGGCTCGTAGGGGGGGCACGCGCGTTCTGCGCCAGGCCTGATCGCGGGCAGGCGGTCTGGGGTGTCCCGTTCTGGTGCAGTTCGGGGGGCGAGTTGGGGCACGGGGTCTCGCAGCGGGACAGACAAGTCCTTGAAGCTAGAGATGCGAGCCCGAGCAGGACGATAGGAGAGGCGGTACGCAGGGTCCCGTCGATCCCCAGGGGCCCCCTGATTCATCCACGCGCCGCTTCATCATGTCTAACTTCCCGTCTGATTCGACCTTTCCCGAGCCCAACTCCTCGTCACAGCCCGCCCCGCAGGGTGGAGAGGACTTCCTTGGCCTGGAGCAAGAACTTGGTGAGCGTTGGGCCGGCACGCCCGCGCCTGAAGAGAGCCCGGCTCCCGCGATTCCCGAAGTGCAGGGCGAGCCGGTCGAGGCTGGAATTACGCCGTTGATGGGGAGCGAAGTTGGCAGCCCTGAAGTGCACCCCGAGCTACCGGAGCTGCCCGAGGGGACGATCCAGTTTGATCCGCAAGCCGAGCAACAAATCGAGCCGTTGCTTGACCCCGAATTGGACTTTGAAGACGACACCGTGGCCGGTCCCGGGCGCGGACGCTTGCTGCTCGTCTGTGGTGCCACGTTGACCATCGCGGTGGCCTCTCAGTGGACCACGCTGAGCGCACTCGTTGAGCCCTACCTGTCTACCTTCAATCAATCAGGGCCGGTCGCGTCGAGTCCCGCTCCTCTCGCCCAACCCCCCGCACAAATGGACGTGGCCGCGGCCGCTCCGGCCGTCACACCCGTCGAGAGTGCCCGGCCCGCGGCCTCCAATTCACCCTTGCGCGCGCGCCTGGCCGCCCTCTTCCGTCTGGCTGCTAGCTCACCCGTCACCCCCTCACCGCGTGAGGTGCCCGGGGTTCGTCTCGGCAACGCATCGAGTCGGGATGGTGACGCCCAACCCCACCGCGGCAAGCGTTCCTTCTACGCATCTCTTGGTCTGATCCTGGCCCAGTCACAGGGCGCGGAACACCTACAGATGGGTCAGGTACTGCTGGGTGGCGGATGGGACCCGGTCGGTCCGGGAACCGTTTCCCGCGCTTCGGAGTCCTACGCCCCCGAGGGGTTGGGCGTCGATTCGGGCGCAGACCTCGTGGCATCCGAAGAGATCCAAACCAGCAATCCTGTGATAGCTGGGCCCGCAATGCGAAGCGGGGCGCCCACACACGAACCCACTCTGCTCGTCGGCGAGCCAACGCTGGAGAGTGTGGCGACTGAGGTCGAAACGTCCACCCAGGATCCTGCCCGCGGTTTGACCGTCGCACGCTCTGGGAACCGTTGGACTCGTTCAGAAATTCCCGAAGGCGCCATTTCGTTGCCCAACCGCATGCTCACTCCGGGCGTCGGCCATGTGCGCGTAGTCTTGCACGGCGGAGAGGTCTTTGAGGGGCGGCTCCACCAGGTGGGGCAAGGGCAAGTCTGGATCGACACCGGTCTGGGCCGAATGACCCTCGAATCCCACCGCATCGACCACATGCAGAAGCTGTCATCCGAGGCAGTCGCCGCGCGCAATGGTGACGGCCTGGGTAGCCGGCAGCCCGACCAGTTGACCCAGGTCAGTGTGGCTGTGCCGCGCGGATTCCTGACGGGCACCTTGCTCAGTCGGGACGGGGACCGCGTCACCCTGCTGACGTCGGCCGGCTTGCAGATCACGGTTACGAGCGACGACATTCGGCCCCTGGCGGGCTCGAACGCCACCCTCGGGATCCGTCTCAGGGGCACCAGCGAGCAGGAGTAGAGTCGTGGCGGGGCAATGACCCCTGGATAGGGAAACTCCTGCGGCCAGAGGTCGTATCCTGGGGGTCGCCCCTACCCCTGATTCCATGCCCACTGCCACGCGACCGTTTTCAATTCTCTCTTTGCTCGTCGGCTTGCCTCTGATCTTGTCAGCGGCCGACGCTCCGAAGGCCAGTCAGCCTTCGAACTCGAGCTGGGAGCTCGCGCCTGAGTCGGCCGTGGATGACGAGATCATCGCGGAGTTCAAGAAGTACTACCGCAAGTTCAAGGACATCAACGAGAAGATCGAGGCCATCCTGGCCCTGGAGGGAGTGGAGGCCACGGGCGTGGTCGACGTGCTCTTGCCCTTGTGCAGCTCTGACGAAGGCGAAGTGGTGGATGCCGCCGTGCGCGTCATGGGCCAGTTCAAGACACGCGGCCCCATCGACCACATCTTCCTCAAGCTCGAGAAGGAGAAGAAGTCCGAACGCCGCGCGGGAATCCTGAATGCCATCATGCTGGGCAGCTACGTGGATCTCGGCGAGGCCTTGGTGGAGTGCCTCGAGGATCGTGACTGGAACGTCCGGCGCCTGGCCCTCAGGGCGATCGCAGCCGGTGGGGAAGACAAGAACGAAGCGCTTTGCCTGCCCCTTTGCACCGACAAGGAGGTCGCCGTGCGTTGCGCAGCGTTGGACGCGTTGAGCCTGATGCGCTCGGACCTCGTGCGGGCCCCGGCCGTGGCAGCCCTGCAGGACCCCGTGTGGCAGGTGCGCGCCAGCGCGATCCACGCGCTTGGGCATGTGCGCCATAAGGACTCCATGCAGCCCTTGATCACGGCCTTGGAAAAGGAAGAAGGTCGGCTGCGAGCAGACGCCGCTGTGGCCTTGGAGAGCTTGACGGGTCGCGGGTTTGGACAGCGTCTCGAACTTTGGCAGCGCTTCTGGGAGAACTACAAGGACCGCTACGAGATTCCCACTGACGAGGAACTCGCTGCGCTCCGCGCGAAACAGGCCGAGCATGCGCAAATCTACAAGTCGGCGGACAGCATCGCGTTTCACGGCGTCGACACGCCCAGCCGAAGAGTCCTGTTCGTCATTGACGTGTCCGGATCGATGGAAAATGAAGTCGTGGACAAGGACCGCTTCGTTGATGGGGAGTACCCTTCGTTTTCTCGCATCGACATCGTCAAGACCGAACTGGCTCGCACGATCGAGGGATTGGAGTCCTACGTGGAGTTCAACATTCTGGCCTTCGCCACCGAGGTCAAGAAGTGGAAGAAGGGTCTGACCCGGGCCAACGTGCTCAACAAGGCCAGCGCCATGGACTTTGCAAGGAAACTCGAGCCCCTTGGCGGAGCATCGAAGCAAGACCTGGCCGCGGTCGGGTTGGTGGGCGCCGCCAACCTGGGTGCTGGAAAAACAAACACGTTCGGTGCCTTGGCCGCCGCCTTGGGGCTCGACGCCAAGCGGCCCAAGGGCTACGCCACGGAACTGGACACCATTTTCTTCCTCTCGGACGGCAAACCCACCACGGGTAAATTCACCGACCGCGAGGATATCCTGCGCGAAGTCAAGCGCGCCAACGACCTGCGCCGCATCGTGATCCACACGATTGCCCTGGGCCAGTTCGAGAAGGGCTTCATGCGCCGCCTGGCCCAGGACAACGGCGGCGTCTTCGTGGACCTGGGCGAGTAGCGCCCCACGCGGGGATTCGTGTCGGTTGACGGGTGCAAGGGGCAGACGTACTCTCCTTGCCCGCAATCGGGCCCGCGCCCGATGGTTGGCCAGTGAAATCGGGGTGTGGCTCAGCTTGGTAGAGCGCTGCGTTCGGGTCGCAGAGGTCGGAGGTTCAAATCCTCTCACCCCGACCACACCTAACTTACTGCCGATCACGCACTTGCGTGAACCCGCCCATGCTGGGCGGCGCGGCTTCTCGGAACCAAACAGCGTGGAATTCCACCTTCTTCCCAGGAGACGCGATGAATACAGGATCGAAGCAAGGACCTTCTCTCAGAAGGCACAAGAAGACGGGGCACGGATTCGCCCGGTTCAACGGCAAGCAGATTTGGTTCGGCCCCTACGACGGGCCTGAGGCTCACACTCGGTTTGCTGCCTTCAAGGCTGAGTGGGAGGCCAACGGAAGGCGGCTCCCACTGGACGAGCGCTCGCGTGCCATGGTCACCGTCGCCGATGTGGTTGCGCGATATCTGGAGCACGCCGAGGTCTACTACCGCAAGCCTGACGGTACTCCGACGCATGAGATCGTGAACACGCGGTATACGGTGAAGCCCTTGATTGAGCTGTATGCGCTTCGCTGCGCCGCGCAATTCGACCTTCGTTGCCTGAAGACTGTGCGAGAGCGGATGATCAACTCGGGTCTGGCCCGATCGACAGTCAACGATCGAGTCTGGCGAATCGTCCACATCTTCGGATGGGCCGCCGAGGAGGAACTCACTCCACCCGAGACCTACGGGAGCCTTAGGGCTCTTCGTCCGCTTCGTCGGGGACGATCGCGCGCCCGTGAAACGAAACCCGTGCGGTCGGTATCATGGGGGGACGTAGCAGCCGTGCTAGATCTTGGGTGCGCACCGGTCCGCGCGATGATCCTACTCCAGTGGCATACAGGTATGCGTCCTGGGGAAGTCGTGCAGCTCAAGAAGGTCGATCTCGACCTCTCTGGCCCCGTCTGGCTATATAGGCCGCAGAGGCACAAGTTGGAGCACCACGGAAAGGACAGGGTCGTGGCCATCGGCCCAAAGGCTCAGGAAGTCCTTTCCCCGTTCCTACTGCGTGTACCCCAGGCCATCCCCGACGCGCCTGTGTTCTCGCCCAAAGACGCGATGACAGAGCGCCATGCGAAGGCGAGGGCGGCCAGGAAGACCCCCTGTGGCCGTCCCATGAGCGAGCCCAGTCACGGAAGAGACTGAGTTCCCCTAGCAGACAGCCAAGCACCGCGTACACCGTCGACAGCTACCGGCGGGCCATCAAGCGTGCGTGCGCTGCTGCGAGTGTCGAGCCTTGGAGCCCCAATCGGCTGCGTCACGCGGCCGCCACACGCATCCGCAAGGAACACGGCCTTTAAAGCTGCCGGGGTGGTCCTGGGACACACGGGCGCGGCAACCACCGAGGTCTATGCAGAGCTCGATCAGGCTCGAGCCCTCGGTGTAATGATGCAATCTGGGTGACTTGCACGGGTCGTGACCTCCTAGTCCACCAGTCCGTGCCGGCGCAGAACCTCTCTCGTGCGCTGCCGTGCAGCCGTCTCAGGTTGCCGTGCGAGATCACGGGTCCTTGATCTCCCCCGGTTTCGTGGAAACAGGGTGATCTCCCCCGGATCGATTGATCAGACGGACAAAACGGCAAAAGTCTATGGGAGTAGAAGGCCTACACCTCTGGCTTCTGTCCGGGCTAGTCCGCTGGACCACAAGGCGGGAGTCAGGGGCCGGTTGACCCGCACGGAGGATTGACGGCGCACTCGTGGCCGAGCATTCCCTTCCCCAGATCCATGTGTTTCTGGGTTTCGACCGTCCGGGATTCGGCCCCGGAGGCACCAGGCCGGAGCAGACGTTTGTCCTGAGTGCGGCCCATGGGTCCATACAGGCTTGTGGACGGTTGGGCGTGGTCAATAGCCCCCGTGAGTGCGCGCCTGAGCCCGCAGCGAGAGTCTGCGCACCAAGTCCCCACGTGATCAGGAGATCAAATGAGCAAGTTTCAGTTCAAATCCTCACAGCTGCCAGCGCTCCCCCGGGGTGGGAATGTCCGCTCATCATTCTCGGCATGGCTTCTTGCGAATCACGGCGACAAGTATCGCGAGACGTTGCGGCAGCACCGCACCAGGAAAGATGCACGCCGATACAACGATCAGTTGGGCGCCTGCGACCAGGACAACCCCACAGAGGACCCGATGGTCGGCATCGTTGGTGGTGGATTCGTTCGCTCCCTTCGGCCGGCGGAGCGGGAACCGCTCCCAGGTGTCTGGAATCGGGGCTCAAATCTGAATGTTCGCTTGATTGCACTTCTGGGCGTAGGGTTGCTAGTGGTCTAGAAACACCTCGCACACGGAGAACTAGCCATGAGCAGAGAGAGAGAGAGCATTTCATGCATCGTCCGCCGTTCGCTGCCCCTTGCGGGCATCGCCTTGACCCTTGGATTGTCCTCTGGGACGTTCGCGCGCGCACAGACGCTCGATCTCGTTCTCGAGAGCCTGGACACGCCGGTCTTGTCCCTGCCAGTTGCTTCACGGGTTCGTGCCCCGAAGCTGGATCGCCCTCGTACACGGATCCTGTTAGTGTGGTCTCCGAGAAACTGACCAATAATCAACACGACTCACTCCTGGGTGGCTACGTGTACCGCGGGAATCAGAGCCTGCAAGACAAGTATGTGTACGGCCTGTACGGAGTCCCCTCCGGTCAGCCCTATCTGCTGGCCATCAATGCCAACAACCCATCGGTGGGGGCCACGCAAGACCTGAGCTCGTCGACGGGGATCAACACTTGGCCCGCAGGCTCATTTCACGGTTTGGGCCAGGACTCTGCTGGGGACCTCTACGTTATTCGTGTTGAAGCCCCGAACAACGAGACCCTCAACAATGGATCTGTCTACAAACTCATCCAGTGATGTCATGGTGAACCGTCACGCTCTCACTCAAGTTGGTGCCGGGTTGCTGGCGTTCTGCTCCATGGTTGCGCTCTGCCCGGCTCAGTGGTCTCAGGAGAGGCTCTCTGTCGCCCGTGCCGATCACGTCGGCACTGAGTCAAACGGGCAGATTTACTTCGCGGGTGGCGACACAGGCTCTGCAGTACTGACATCTTCTGTCGAGGTGTATGACTTGACCAGTGGCACGTGGTCCACGATGGCTCTCTCCACGCCACGGTTTCGGCTGGCAGCTGCTGCATGTGATGGAATCGTCGCTTTTGCTGGTGGCCGAAGGCAGGTATGGGGCGAAGTGACTGACATTATCGACCTGTACGACGAGTCCGCCGACACCTGGTCTGTGACCTCCCTGCCTCAGGCCGCTTCCATATTCGCGGGAGTAGGCGTCGGGGGGAGACTAATCTTCAATCGTGGCTCTCGTGAATCGGGGAAGGGGTTCTTGTCCGTTGCCCAGATCCATGATCTGGCGACACAGAGGTGGTTCACCGTGGACCTTCAGACTGGCCAGTCCTGGACGGCTGCTGAAACGGATGGTCGTTTGGCATTCCTAGTCGATGGTGGTAGCCCGTGGGCTCCGTCCCCGCCTCTGGTTGATATCTATGACAGTTCTACGGGCCTGTGGGCAAGGACAATCATGCCCCGCATGCGCGGCCGGGTGACCGCGACGGTGAACGACGGAAGGCTCTACGTCAGCGGCGGCTGCTCTGCCACGCGGTTCATCGACGTATACGACATCGCAAACCGCACTTGGGAAACACTGCTAGCTCCCGGCGGGGGACGATGCGGACATGTCTCCATGTCTGTTGGACCCTACGTGATCTTCGCTGGTGGCTATGATTACTGGTTCAACCCAAGTTCTGGTGCGGACGTATTGAATACCGCCACTGGCGAGTGGGCTTCCATGCGGATCTCAATTCATGGGCAATTCGCGGCGGAGGCAGTTTCGCCTACTCACAACGTAGCCGTCATCGCCGGGGGCCGAACCCTGGGGGCGAACGGAACGTATACCGACGCGGTCGACATCTTCCGGTACGCCCCCTCCATCGGCAGCAATTTTTGCGGGCCGGCGGTGCTCAACTCAAGCGGAAGGTCCGCCACCATGTCCGCCTTTGGAACGGACGTAGCCGCGGACAGTTTCCTGACCCTCATGGCCTCGAACCTGCCCCGCAATCAGCCGGGCTTCTTCCTGGCCAGTCGGACCCAAGGCTTCGTGCCCTTAGCCGGCGGCAGCCAGGGCAACCTGTGCCTGGGCGGCAACATCGCGCGCTTCGGATCCAAGGTCTTGAACAGTGGAACTGCGGGTTCGTTCGGCACAACGCCCGACCTCACGTCGATTCCAACCTCCCCCCCGAGCAGCGTCGTCATAGGGGAGACCTGGAAGTTCCAGGCTTGGTTTCGGGATGCAAATCCGGGGGCAACGTCCAATTTTACCGATGGCTTGTCGGTGACATTTCGCTGAGTAGGCGTAGATCCTACTTCCCAATCAGGAAGTGGGCGATGTCCCCTTCCGGCACGACGTAGTCTCGCCCTTCGACACGCAGCTTGCCTGCGGCCTTGACGGCGGCCTCGGTTTGGTGGGCCACAAGGTCGTCCACGGAGAATGCCTCGGCGCGAATGTCGGTACGCGTCCGGTGAGCCCATGGCTGCAAGACCTTGACCTCGGGGCCGTTGCCGTGGCATTTTCAGCCCTATTGCCGCGCCGCCTGCCACGCCCAGGGCGTGAGCGTGGCGATCTGCGACGCTGGCGTCGTCGCGACCAGCCCCAGCGCATCCTCGAGGTACACCTCAGGGTTCGCGCCGCACTGCTTGCATGACAGCATCAGCGAGTACAGCCGGCAGGCCACTTCCCCGCCCAGCTGACTTCCAAACACCAGCCAGTTCTTGCGACCCACGGCTAGGTGGCGCAGGTCACGCTCAGAGTCGTTGTTGTGGATCGGGATGCGCGCGTCGTCCAGGAAGACCGCGAGAGGTCCGCGTTGCGACTGCAGGTAACCCAGCGCCTTGCCGAGCTTGCTCTTGGGCAGCGTCGAGCGTAACGACCACAGCCGATCGACTTCGGCGTAGATTGCGTCCACGACTCCCGCCGAGCTGCTTGTACGCGCCGCCCGGCGCAACTTCAGTTGCTCTTCCCGGTTGATTTCGCCTGCCTGCACGCGTTCATTGATCGGGCGCTCGACCTGAAAGAGCTTCTGCACCAGAGCCAATGCCCCGGCCGCGCTCGTGGACCCCGTGTCCAGGGCCTCCTTGAGCTTGCGCCTCGCATGTGACCAATAGCCCGCACGCCGAATGCCGTTCATGCGCACCACTTCGTCGTACCCAGAGCAGCCATCGGCAATGATCGTCCCCGACCAGTCGCCCAATAAACGGCTCGGGCCTTCGCGCCCGCGGGTGATCCGAAACTCAATCAGGGCCTTCGATGGTCGATCGGGACTGTGCAAATTGCGCCAGCCACCCGCCGCGAGGACTTGCGCTGGCTGCAGGGTAGAACGGGCGGGCGCCCATCCCACAGAATCAGGTCATGGCCGAACTGGAGCTCATGACCCTTGTCGTGTTGGTGGGAGCCGCGCTCGTGGGGTCCACCATCTCGGGCTTCCTGGGCATGGGCGGAGGGATTTTCCTACTGCTGGTCCTCTTCCTGTGTGGACTGGAACCGGCGCTAGCGATTCCCATTCATGCGCTCGTTCAGTTGACATCGAACGCGACGCGGGCCGTCCTCTTTCGCAAGCACGTGCGCTGGTCCAGTTGGCGCACCTTTGCCCTGTGTGCGTTGCCCTTTCCCGTACTTGGGCTGGCTTTGGCGGCTCAGCTGGACTCGCAGCAGACGCGCGTGATGATCGGAGCGCTGGTCATCTTTGCCACGTGGAAACCAAAGAACTGGAAGGTCGGCTGGGGAGAGAGATCGTCATTCGCGGCGGTGGGGGTGCTGGCTGGCACCCTGGGTGTCGTGGTCGGAGCAACCGGTCCATTGACCGCGCCCTTCTTCTTGCGCGACGGATGGAGCAAGGAAGAGATCGTCGCCACCAAGGCCGCCTGCCAAGTGTTCATTCACCTGCAGAAAATCGTAGCCTTTGGCGTTGTGGGGTTCGCTTTCGCAGCGGAGCTCCCGCGCGTGTTGCCTCTAGCGGCCGCAGTCGTCGTGGGGACCTGGGTCGGCAAGAAAATCCTCTCGCGCTTGAGCGAGGCGCGCTTCCGCTTGATCTACCGCGTGGTTCTCACCGGGCTGGCCCTGCGACTGCTCGCCTCTGCGTGGATTTGAGCGCGCCAAGCCGGGGTGCGTGGTACTGGCGGAGGTGCTTGGGACCAGAGGCCTCCACCCCTGCGAATTGCACATTTTTGACGGGAATCCCGGGTTGGGCCCGCGATGGCCGGGGACGGAGGAATTGGGCGTTTGATGGCGATTGCAAGGGTCTTTGGACTGGACGAGCACGCCTGATTCGGGCATGCTCTTGAATGTCGTCGGTCTTCTGGCCTAGTGTCAGGCTGACGAGTCAGCATCGACCTCCGGTCGGATCCCCTGCGGGTCGGCTAGCCGGTCTCTGACCCTGCCCGCGACCGTGAGTCCCGGGGATTCCCGATCCTCCGCAATCGGATGGATGTAAAGGAGATCCCCATGGGGCTGACCGTCGTGCTTCGCGAAGGACACGTTCCCCTGGAGCGCGTCCCCCAGATAGGGCCCAGTAACGGACCCCACGCACGTAGACAGCGAGCAACGTATTCCCCCCATCCTGCGCACCTCTGGAGCGCGGACTTCACCCGGGGCTCCGGCCCCCTGATCGATCGAGGACACCTTGGCTTCTAAGGAAGGCACGACTACCAGCCGCGATTCGGACGGGCTGCCCTTTGGGGCCATGCCCGGTGAGGAGCCGACTCCCCAGCGCAAGAAGGCGAAGAAGAAACGCAAGAAAGCGGCCAAGAAAGCGACCAAGAAGACCGGCAACAAGAAACAGGCGAGCGCGCCCGCCAAGCAGGGGCGGGGGGCCCCGGCGGTCGAGCAAGAAGCCAAGGCCCAGCCGCCGTCCGATTCTCAGGCCTCTCCGGAGGGATCCAAGACAGCCGCATCCGACTCAGGAGCCGGTTCCGAAGCACGTCCGAACGAGGGCCAAGCGTCGGGCACAGAGCGTCAATCCGGACGTCCGCGTCGTCGTCGACGGCGCCGTGGCGGCCGCGGCAAGTCCGGTGGCGACGGCGCCCACGGCAAGGATCGGGGCGAGGCCCCCTCATCTCCGCAGCGCGGCAAACACAAGCCGGCCGCTTCGGGCGAACGCTTTGACTCTCGAGTGGAAACGGGCCTGTTCATGATGGAGAAGGGCGACTACGGCGCCCTGCGCCGCGAAGAAGCGGGCTATCGACAGTCCAAGGAGGACATCTTCGTCCCCAAGCACCTGATCAAGAAATATAGGTTGCCCGAAGGGGCCATCGTGAGCGGTCCCATCTCACGCGGCCAGAAGCACCGCTATCAACTGGCAGAGATCCACAAGGTCGACGGGGAAGAGCCCGGCAAGTGGCGCAATCAGACCCCTTTCAAGAACCTCACCAGCATTGATCCCGACTTCCACTACGCAGTGGGGGACATCACCGATGACGTGTCCATGCGCATCGTGGATCTCTTGTGTCCGATCGGTCGTGGTCAGCGTGGTTTGATCGTTGCACCCCCGCGAACAGGCAAGACCACGATCATGCGCCAGTTCGCCGCCGGGATTGAGAAGGGCTATCCGGACGTGCACCTGATGATCGTCCTGGTGGACGAACGGCCTGAAGAGGCTACCGAGTGGCGTCGGTCGGTGGAGCGTGCTCAGTTGTTCGTGTCCACTTCGGACGAGACTTCCAAGATCCACATCCAGACCGCTGAAGCCGCCTGGAAACGCGCCTGTCGGTTGGTGGAGTTGGGAGAGGAGGTCGTCATACTGCTCGACTCGATCACCCGTCTCGCCAGGGCCTACAACAACCAGGCGGGATCGGGGCGCACCATGTCGGGTGGACTCGATAGCCGCGCCATGGAGCGTCCGCGCAAGATATTCGGTTCAGCCCGCAACACTGTGGAGGCCGGCAGTCTGACCATCCTGGGTACAACTTTGGTTCAGACGGGCAGCCGCATGGATCAAATGGTCTTTGAGGAGTTCAAGGGCACAGGCAACATGGAGATGGTGCTCAACCGCAAGTTGGCCGACCGCCGCGTCTTCCCCGCCATTGATGTGGAGAAAGCCGGTACCCGCAAGGAGGAGAAGCTGTTCGGGATGCGACGGGTGAAACTCGTGCACACCCTGCGCCGCGTGCTGTTGCGCATGAACTTCATCGAGGCCATGGAGTTGTTGATTACTCGCCTCTCGGAGGTGGATAAGACCGACGACTTCCTCAAGCGCTTTGAAGTCGACCCCGACGCCTAGGACTGCTCATCCCCCACCCGGATCGGGGCCAGGCCGACGTCTCGGCGACCTCCATCCCCGCCGCCCATGAGTTCCGCCTCAACCGCCGACACTGTTGAACCAACCGCCGCCCTCGGGGCGCCTGAGCAGCCCATGATTCGGGCCGCTGGTTTGGTGAAGCACTACGGAAGTGTGCGGGCCGTGCAGGACGTGAGCCTTGAAGTGGGCCGCGGCGAAATCGTCGGTTTCCTGGGCCCCAATGGCGCGGGCAAGAGCACGACGATGCGCATGCTCACCGGCTACCTGCACCCCGATGCTGGCGAGGTGCAGATCGCGGGCCATCCTATGGAGAGCGAAGGCCGACAAGCGCGAGCCGCCTTGGGTTACTTGCCGGAAAGCACGCCGCTGTACAGCGACATGCGCGTCGACCGCTACCTGCAGTTTGTGGGGGAATTGCGCGGTTTGAGTCGCCGCGCGCGAGCGGATGCCCTGGAGCGCGTCTTTGAAGCCACGGATCTTGCGGGTTACACACAGCGCAAGATCGGAACGCTCTCCAAGGGCTACCGCCAGCGCGTGGGACTGGCCCAAGCCCTGATCAGCGATCCAGAAGTGCTCATTCTCGATGAGCCCACTTCCGGATTGGATCCTGCCGAAATCGTGCGAGTCCGTGACCGCATCGTCGCGCTTGCGGAGACCAAGACCATTCTCCTCTCGACTCATGTGTTGCCGGAAGTCGAGGAGGTTTGCAGACGCGTGATCATCCTGGCTGGCGGGCGCATCGTGGCCGACGGCAGTCTGTTGGATCTCTCTGCGGGCCGCGAAGAGTGCCTGCTCGTGACCCTGGTGGCTCCCGAAGCCGAGGCCCAGGTTGCCTGCTCTGAAATCCAAGGCGTCATGACCTGCAGCGTGTCTGGCCGCGGAAACAACGGCCGACTGCGCTTGCAGCTGGAAGTGAGCGAACGCTTTGATGTGGCCGAGAGGCTGTCCGCTCTAGCCCACGACCGCTGTTGGCCCTTGTTGGAATTGCGCCACGACGTACCGACTTTGGAGCGCGTTTTCTTGGATTGCACGCGGGCCGGTGCCCGGGGGGAGGGGATTTGAGTCGCACCCTGGCCATCTTCAAGCGCGAGTGGGTCGCTGCCTTCGACTCGCCCGTGGCCTACGTGACCATTGGACTCTTCGTGCTCGTCCAGGCCGGCCTGTTCTTCTTCATGGGCTACCCCATCGGACCGGTTCCACTGCCGAGCCTATGGGCCGGAGGACAAGCGAGCCTGATCGTGCTCTTCACCTGGCTGCCCTTGTTGTTGGCCTTCTTGGTACCAGCGCTCACCATGGGCACTTGGTCAGAGGAGCGCAGCACGGGCACCGAAGAGTTGCTCTTGACCCACCCTGTGCACATACGCGAAGTCGTGCTGGGCAAGTTCCTGGCCTCTTGGTTGCTCGTCTGCCTACTCGTGACCCTCTCGATCCTGCCCGTGGCTTGGACGGTCTCCGGCCTGGGGCATCTGGACTGGTCCACCGTGTGGTGTGGCCTGGCCGGAGCCTTTCTCCTAGGCGCGGGCTACGTGGCCCTGGCCCAGGTGGTGTCCGCGCTCTCCTCCCACCAGCTGCTGGCTTTCCTGATGGGAGCCCTGGTCTTGGGAATGCTGTGGGTGTTGCGCCTGCTCGTTGACGTCCTGCCCGTACAGCTTGCGGCACTCGTGGACTATGCCTGTCCGAGCACACACTTCTTGGACAGTGCGGCGCGCGGTGTGTTGGATCTGCGCGACGCTGTGTACTTCGCGCTCCTCGTGGCTCTGGGCCTCATCCTCAATGCACTTGTCGTCGAAGGACGGCGCTGGAGGTAGGTCCATGGCTCCTGCTCAATCCAAGACTCGGCCCACGCGATTGACCCTGCGGTTGAATACCTGGTTGACCGCGATCATTTTGCTGGCGCTGGTCGTTGTGGGTAACGACCTCGCCAGGCAACACCTGCCGCGGCGCAAGGATCTCTCCGAAGACCAGCTCTACGCGCTCTCTGATGCCTCCGCGCGCATCTTGGGAGGACTCGAGGACCGGCTGCAGGTCACAACTTTCTTCACCGGACACATGGAGTCCGGACAAGTGGCCTTGGCCAAGTCCCACATCCAAGGGCAGTTGCAAGAGTTCCAGGCCTTGGCCGGTAATCACATGGAACTCGTGGATCTGGACCCTTCCACGTCGAGTCAGGCCGCGGCACGCGCCGGACAATTGGGGATTCAGCCCATCACGCAGGAGTCCGTTCAAGGGACACAGCTCGTTCGTCAAGCTGTGTTTTTTGGTTTGCAGCTCCAGTATCGGGGCCGCCAACACGTGCTTGAAGTGGTCGACCCGCGCAGCTTCGAAGTGCAGTTCGTATCGGCCGTCTATTCACTGGTCCGAGACCGACGCGTAAAAGTGGGCTGGCTGGGGGAGTGGGAACGAAAGCTCGAGAACCCCATGAACGCCACGCTTTCCAGCTACGAGACGGCGCGCGCTCTCTTGCAACGCCAGCATTCAGTTGTAGACGTGACGGGCTTGGAGTTTGGTGACGCGATCCCGCCTGACCTGGATCTGGTATTCGTTGTTCGTCCTACCCAACTCCACCCGCGCGCTGCCTTCGAGTTAGACCAGTACGTGCAGCGCGGTGGGCGTCTCGTGATTTGCGTGGATCAGGCGGACTTCTCTTGGCTGGCGCTGGAGCGCGCCGGAGCAGCACAGGGCAAGCAACCCCTGCCCACCGGCCTCGAACACTTGCTGCAGACCTGGGGAGCATGGCCGACCCTGCACCACGTCTGGGATCCGGCTTGGGCGGCTGAGCAGGGGTGGTTGCGACCTGACGCCCCTGACCCCCAGACGGGAAAACCACGCGCGACCCGCGAGACCTGCAGGCACCCCCTTCTGGTTGAAGTACACGAGCAAGGGGTCAACCCCACGCACCCCGCGGTCACGGCTCTGCAGCGCCCGGTCTTCAGTTGGGCTCAGCCCATCGCTCCCATGGACCCGCCCGAGGGGGTCACTCGGCTGGCCCTCTTGAGCAGTTCTGAGCGCGCGTACCGCATTGACATCGAAGATCGCCACGTGACGGATCAGGAGCAGATCGAAGCGCGCAGCGTGATCGAGGCGGCATCCCCGCGACCCGCCCGGACCTACGATCTGGCCGTGGTCCTCTCAGGCCGCCTGCCTTCGCCTTTCGAAGATGCAGCACCGGCCGCCTACGATGTCTTGCTCGATTCGGACTCGACGACAACTGAGCGCACTACGGATGAGCAGGTTTTGTCCCGGGAGAACGATGCGCGCGTTGTGATTTTCGGCGATGCCGACTGGTTGCGGGACGCGGACAACTACGACCTCTACCCTTTCATCGGGCGCCGGGAGAATCAATTGCTCTTGATGAACGTGGTCGACTGGCTAACCCAGGGAGAGGATCTGATCGATCTGCGCCGCCGTGTACCTCGGCATCGGGACCTGGTCAATTTCGAAGAGCAGGCGTTGGAGGAAATGGGACTCACGCAATTGCCCGCCGCCAGCAACCAAGCGGAGCTCGACCGTCGATTGGAACAGGCTGAGCGAGCACGGGACCAGGCTCGCTCCGCCGAAGCGCGCTCGATGTGGGTGCCCGTCCTGCTCACCTTGGCGCTAGTCTTGGGTTTCGGACTGGCCTGGAACCTGGGGCGGCGTGGGGGAGACGAGTCATGAGACTGACACGTATCAATGGGATTCTCCTGGTCCTGCTCGCCGCACTCTTGGCCCTGGACCTGGGCCTGCGAGATTCTGGGCCCGAAGCGCGAACGATCGGCCGCTTGGCACCGGCGTTCTATCGGGACAGGGCCGATCGCGCCCTGCTGCAGCGGGGCGAGGGGCGCATTGAATTGCAGCTAACGGCGGAAGGCAACTGGATCCTGCCCGAACATCACGGCTACCCCGCGAGCTCACGCACCCTGGATGAGCTGCTCACGGCGATGACATCGTTGACGACGCTCGACCTGGTCAGCCTCGATGCGAGCACCCACCATGAGTACGGCCTTGACGATCAGGCCCTGCGCATTGAGATCTGGGATGCGGACGGGCAGCGCGTCTTGGGGCTGTTGCAGGGCGAAGAGGCCGCGGGTGGGGGCGCCAGTTATGTGCGGCTCATGGGAGAGGCTGCGGTCTATCGTGCCGCGCGCTTGCGTTCGATTCGGCTGGACCCGGGGTTATGGCTGGACGTTCAGTGGCTGACCTTTCCCGAGCCGCTTGTGAGTCGCATTTCGTTGTCGGGTAGTGAGCTCAGTGCAGCGCGGATCTTGGTTCGAGATCCAGACACGGTGGACACCTGGCGAATCGAAGGTGGCGAACGGATCGGGAGCACGGCGATCAAAGGTCATCTGCGCGCCTTGCGAGGCCTGTTTGTGGAACGCGTGCAGGGCCGCGCCGACGGGCCGATTGCATCTGAGCAGATCTTGCTGTCTGTGGACCTCGAGCTGATCGATGGCCGAAAATTCGGGGCCAAGATTCTGGGACCCAGTTCCGGTGGACCGGGCATGGTGGGGCGTCGAGGGGACGAGGATCCATTCTTGGCGGTCTTTCCCCTAGGCAGTTGGAACACGCTGCTCGCTAGTGTGCAGAAATTGCTGCAGTAGTTGGAGTTACCCGGGGGCTGCTGGGACGTCAGCCCGGGTGGGTGGGGGCGGCGGTTGGAGCCGGGCTAGGTTTCGGTAACCCATAATGCCCCTCGCACCAGCGAGGTGCCCTAGCCCAGCAATTCCAACTGCAGCGCGTAGAGCAATCCCAGCGCGGTGAATCCGTCCCGAATGCGACCCGCTTTGAGCAACTCAATAATCTCCGCGCGACTGAAGTCCTGGACGCGTATCTGCTCCGATGCTCCCGGGCAGGGGGCAGATTCCCAGTGGCAATTGACTCCGCAAAATAGGTGCACGGCGTGCGGGCTGATGCCCCCCGTGGGCTGAAATCCCGGCATGGGATGCAGCGTGTTCGTGGCGTAGCCACACTCCTCCAGCAACTCGCGTCCGGCCGCTGTCTCGGGTGACTCTCCCTCGTCGATACGCCCTGCTGGGATCTCCCAGTGCGTTGTGCCGCTCGGGTAGCGGTATTGCCCGATCAACACAACACGACCGTCAGAGCGTACGGGAACCACGGCCACTGCATCGGGAATTTCAAAGACGTGATACTCCTGCAATTCGCCGTTGGGCAGCACCACCATGTCTCGTCGCAGCGCGCACCAGTCAGAGTCGTAGAGGCGCTCGGTGGAATGCACGCCAAACGGGGCAAAGGGCTCCGGTTCCGCGGGCACCCCGCCTGGATTGTCGTCACTCATTTTCCCATGGCCTCCAGATAGAGGGCCCTGTAGGCCCCAATCATCTGATCACGAGAGTAGTCCTGTGTTACGCGCCCCAGATTGGACTGTCCGGCCGCGCGCCGCAGGCTTGGGTCGCCGAGCAGATCGAGATAGACACGGGCAAGCTGTTCGGCGGATCCGGGATCCGTGGCCGCTACGAGCCACTTGCGATTCGCTTCCGGAAGGGTTGCGCGGATGTCGCCCACGTCAGTTGCCGCCACGGGCAGGCCGCAGGCCATGGCCTCTAACAGGGAGACCGGCAGCTGCTCACTGTCAGAAGTGAGGGTGAACAGGTCCATGGCCGAGTACCAAGGTGTGAGGTCTGTTTGATGGCCAGCCCAGTGCACGCAGTCGGTCAGGCCCAATTCCCCTGCCAGGTGCTCGAGCCCCGACCGCTCCGGACCTGCGCCCACCAAGCAGACGTGGATCGACAGGTTCCCGGATTGCTGGCGAAGGAGGGCAAGACTGCGCAACAAGCGGTCGTAGCGTTTGACCGGTCGCAAATGACCCACACTGCCCAAGAGCAAATCCTCAGGCGCCAACCCCAGGCGTGTTCGGATTTGGGCGCGGCCCTGGTCGTCCGCATGGAAGCGTTCGGTGCTGACACCGTTCAGCACTCGTGCGACGCGGGAACCGGGCACCTTCCAGTGTTCCTGCGCCACCTCTTCGAGCAAACGGGAAGGCACGATGAGTTTTGTGATCCGTCCCAAGGCCAGTCGACGAGTCCAAACGCGGCGGCGCAATTGCCCGCCAACTTCATCGGCGTTGAACCCATCCTCGTGATGAATGTGGCTGCGCAGCCCCAAGGAGCGTGCAGCGAGCACCGCATCCAAGCTGCCCCAGTTGTAGGTCAGGAGGAGATCTGGTCGTCGCTGCCGCAGCAGTTTGCGCCAAGCGCGCACAGGCCCTAGGAAACCGGTCCCCTCGGGGCAAGGCAAGCAGGTGAACGGGCAGTCTTGCGGTGCTGAATCGCGCGCGGACAAGTCGTCGTCACAGGCGATGATCTCGTGCTCAAGAGCGGGCCCCAGCCCAGCGATCAGATCCAGCGTGCGCAACTGAGGGCCTGCAGCAGTGAAGGTGGCGAAGGCGTGCAGGACCCGCAACGGGCGGCGCTCGTCAGCTGCGCTCATCCCTGGTCCACCGACTCCTCGGCATACACATCCACCAAGTGTTGCAGCAGGGAGGCCGTGTCCTCGGTGGGGGTCCAGCCCAGGACTTCCCGCGCGGTGTCTGACCTGAAGGCCGGGCAGAGCGCCCGCGCTTTGAGGTCACGGTAAGCGGGGAAGGGCACCCTGCGGCCGCCCAGTCGCTTCACGATCCATTTGCCTACTTCCATCGTCTGGCTGAGGAAGAGTGCGCGCGGGTGGAAGTGCAAGTCGCGGCCCGTGGCCCGGGCCAAGGCTTCCACCATGGCCCGCGCACCGAGGGTCGTGCGCGCGCAGAGATTCATCGCCCTGCCACTCAACTCAGAACCGGCGTGCAAGGCTGCCAGTGCAAGTGCCTCGGCAACATCCTCAACCCAAACCAAGGGCAGCGCGTGTTCACCGCGGCCCCAACCCACGCAGTGATTGTCCCGCACCCACAGGCCGAGGCCTGAGTGTTGCAGGGGCGTGCCGGCACCCATGACTACACCTGGTCGCGCGATGACCATCTCCATTGCCGAGCGCTGACCGAACTCTCGCAGGCTCTGTTCAGCGGCCATCTTGCCGCGGGCATAGACGGGACGCGCGTGCGGTTTGGGATCGATAGGGTAGCTGTCACTGATTTCCGTGACTCCTGCGTCCGGTCCCGCATACAGCGCTGCGATAGAGGAGACGTAGATGAAACGCTGCAGCTTGGATTCGGCGCATAATTCGGCCAACTTGCGTGAGCGGTGGACCATCGCCTGCTGCACGACTTCCCATGTATCTCCGCCTCCAGTGGCAAGGTGCACGCAGATTCGTGCCCCCTCCAAGGCCGACTGCAATCCAGCTTCGTCTTCCAGTCGCGCTTCAAAAACGCGCAAGCGGCCGTCGAGAGCTGGCTCGAGGATCTCAGGCGGCAAGCTATGGCGTCGACGGGTGATCGCCGTCACGGGAGCGCCAGCTTGCAGGAGCCGCTGCACGAGTCTGCGCCCGATGAAGCCTGTGGCGCCGGTCAGAACGACCTCGCCTTCTCGGGCGGGCCCCGGATCGGGCAGTTGGGGAGCTGCCGTGCCCTCCATCGAGACTGCCCCGGCCAGGGCGTCACACCAATCCGCCACGCGCAGGGCTTTCTGGCCGCTGCCGGAGGCCGAGTTTCCGGCCAGCAGGGATCGATGGAACTCCTGAATCGAGTCGCGCATCCCGACGAAGAACGAGTCTTGCCTCGGACCCAGTCCCAGGGTGAAACGACACCAATTCCAAAGGCCCCGGCGGCTGTCCCGATGGGTTTCCCGCGCGCGCCGCCTGCCGGCCAGGAACGTGTTCCAGAAATCGAGCGCCTGAGTCTTACGCTCGGTCACCAGGGTGTTGGCGCCCAAGTCGGCTTGCACGCTGCCATCTGTTCCCAGAACCTCGATCGTGCAGCGCGTAAAGGGCTGACCAAAAGCCAGGTACAACTCCACCGAGCCGCGTTCGGCTTGGGCGGCGACGAGCCAGCGATCGTGAAAGACCTGGCCAGGGTGCAACTCGCGTGTACCCAGAAGCGTGGTTTCGCTGCTGACCACCGAACCCACCAGGTGCTCGATTTGGGAGAGAGGGTGCGTGGCCTGTTCAAAGACGATGTTCCCAGGGGCTTGGAACATCCAGTGTGTGTAGTCACCTGCATCCAACTGGCGCAGCGGAACAGACAGGCACACGCGCACGTGCTGGAGCTTGCCAATCTCTCCTGCGGCTAGGCGTTCGGTGAGGCGAACGAATGCTGGATGGAAGACATTGTTGTGGTTGACGGCCAGCGGCAGTTCGGCGGTTTGGGCACGAGCGACCAGATCGCGGGCGTCTTCGCCACACAGGGCCAGTGGCTTCTCGAGAAAGACGCCCAGGCCCAGATCCAGCGCTTGACGGGCGAGGGTCACGTGCAGGCTGGGGGGCACGGTCAGGTGCACGAGTTCAACACCCAGACCGGGCAACTCCTCCAGGCGCGCAACCGCATGGGGAATCTCATACTTGCGTGCCGCGGCTTCGGCTCGACCAAGGTCCGAATCACAGACCGCAAGCAGCGCGACGCCAGGTGTGGAGAGCAAAATCTCCAGATGGAACTCGGCGATGTAGCCCGCGCCAACCAGCGCGACGCGTGTCGTCGTGCGTTGTTTGCGGACGGGGGGAGGGGATTCCATCAGGGAGTGTGCGGCGAGGATTCGGCGCGCAGGGGTCGCTGGAAGTATCGACAAGCGCGGGGGGCGGTTGGGAGTGCCGGGGCCCGCTTTTCCGTATTTTCCTGCCTCTCGGGAACTCGCGGACGCGCTTCTCTGGGGTTCCCTGGCCCCTCTCGGTGCCCGCGCCCCAGGCTATCCGAGTCGGGCTTCAGTTCGGGGCTGAGGTGGGCGACAAGGGAGTTCTCCTCCTTTTGGGCCCAGTGTTCTCGCCTCGCGCGGGACTGCTGGGCCCTCTTTTGTTTTGCGATCACTTGGAGGGGCACGCAGCGCTCGTTAGACTTGGCTCTTTCCACCCCAGTGCATGCGAACCTCCCCGCATGCTCCTCCCCCTGGGGCCCCCTTTGAATGATCGAGTCCGAGTCCCCAGGGATGGATCCCTACCCGCTATGGAAGAGCTGACGGTCGGTTTGACCTTCGACGACGTGCTGCTCGTCCCGCAGCATTCCGACATTCTGCCCGCGGACGTCCAGTTGACGACCCGCTTCAGCCGCAACACGCCCCTCAATGTGCCCTTCGCCTCGGCGGCCATGGATACGGTCACGGAGTGGAAGCTGGCGGTGGCTCTGGCACGGGAAGGCGGGATCGGCATCATCCACCGCAACTTGGATCTAGAGGGCCAAACGCGCGAGGTCGACAAGGTCAAGCGCTCAGCGAACGGTGTGATCCTCGATCCGCTCACCCTTCCGCCGGATGCTTCGGTGGGAGAGGCGCGCAGCATCATGCGCTCGCAGAACATCTCCGGATTCCCGATCGTCCAGGGCGGCAAGGTGGTGGGCATCCTGACGCGCCGCGACCTGTCGTTTCACGGGGACGACGCCACGCCCGTCTCGGCCGTCATGACCGTCAGTGGCCTCGTCACGGCCCCTGTCGGTACATCGCTCGATGAAGCGCGCGTGATCCTGAACGAGAACAAGGTCGAGAAGCTCTTGATCCTGGATGATGGTGGGCAATTGGCGGGCCTCATCACGATGAAGGACCTGGACATGCTCGCCGACTATCCCGATTCGGCCCGCGATGACCGGGGACGGTTGCGGGTCGGGGCTGCCATCGGGGTCAGGGACTTTGAGCGGGCTGAGGCCCTGGTGGAGGCTGGCGTCGACGTGCTCGTGGTGGACACGGCCCACGGCCACACCTCCAATGTGGAGAACACCCTGCGCGACTTGAAGAAACGTTTCGATGTGGATGTTGTCGCCGGAAACATAGCCACGGCCGCAGCCGCGCGCGCGCTCGTTGACGCAGGCGCCGACGGCGTCAAGGTCGGGATTGGTCCCGGGTCGATCTGTACGACGCGCGTTGTCGCGGGCGTGGGCGTGCCCCAATTTACGGCAGTTCAGAGTGTTGCCCACGAATTGGCGGGCAGTGGTGTGCCGGTCATCGCCGACGGCGGAATCCGCTACTCCGGTGACGTCATCAAGGCCCTGGCAGCGGGTGCCTCGTGCGCCATGCTCGGCAGCCTCTTCGCCGGATTGGAGGAGAGCCCCGGGGAGACCGTGCTCTACAAGGGCCGCTCATTCAAAGCCGTTCGCGGCATGGGTTCCTTGGGAGCGATGCAGCGCGGATCCAAGGAGCGCTACCGCCAGGGTCATGTGCAAGAGGCTGATAAGCTCGTGCCGGAAGGCGTGGAAGGCATGGTGCCCTTCAAGGGCCGCCTATCCGAGTTCGTCTACCAAATGTGCGGCGGCGTACGATCGGGCATGGGCTACTGCGGATCTGCGTCCATCGCCGACCTCTGGGAACGAGCGCAATTCGTGCGCGTGACCCCCTCGGGTCAACGGGAGAGTCACCCGCACGACGTGGTGATCACCAAGGAATCTTCAAACTACGCCCACACGGATGAGTAAGGCAACGCGCGGCATTCTGATTGTCGATCTCGGTACCCAGTACGCTCAGCTGATCGCGCGTCGCGTGCGGGAAGCGGGAAGTTGGTGCGAAATTCACCCCCCGCGGAACCTGCTGGAAGCGGCCCGAGGGATGGATCTTGGCGGCATCATTCTCTCTGGCGGGCCTGCTTCGGTGTACGGCGAGGATGCGCCCGATGTGCCGCCCGAACTCTTGGAACTAGGCGTCCCCGTACTCGGCATCTGCTACGGCATGCAGTGGATGTGTCAGCGGCTGGGGGGCACCGTGGAAGGCAGCGGCGAACGGGAATTCGGGCACACATCGATCGAGCTGCTGCGTTCCGAAGCCCTGCTAGAGGGCATCGAAGGCCGCACCGTTGTCTGGATGAGCCACGGAGATAAGGTCACGGCCTTGCCGGCGGGCTTCGTGAACTTTGCCCAGTCTGACACCTGCCCGCACGCGGTTGTCGGGGACCCGTCCCGAGGATTCTTTGGTGTGCAGTTCCACCCCGAAGTCAGTCACACGGTGCGCGGAGCAGAGATCCTGCACAACTTCCTATTTGATGTGTGCCAGATGCCGGGCGACTGGAGTTCGGAGAATATTGCCACGCGCGAGATCGCCAAGGTACGTGAACTCGTGGGGGCCCAGGGGCAGATTGTCCTGGGGCTCTCCGGCGGAGTGGACTCCGCGGTCGCAGCCATGATCATGCATGAGGCCATCGGACCCCGCCTGCATTGCATTTTTGTAGATAATGGCCTGCTGCGCAAAGGCGAGCGCGAGGTGGTTGAGGAGGAGTTTCGGGCACACCTCGGCATGGACTTGACCACGGTGGATGCAAGCGACCGTTTCTTGGACGACCTGGCCGGAGTGACCGACCCAGAGTTGAAGCGCAAGAGAATTGGTCACGCATTCATCGAGGTCTTCCGCGAAGAAGCCAAGCGCTTTGACCACGCCCACTTCCTGGGCCAGGGCACCCTCTATCCCGACGTGATCGAATCGGTAGCTGTGCACGGCGGCAACACGGCCACGATCAAGAGTCACCACAACGTCGGTGGCCTGCCCGAGGACCTGGAGATGGAGCTGGTCGAACCCCTACGCGAGTTGTTCAAGGACGAGGTGCGCAATCTGGGCCGCCACCTAGGCCTGGACGAGCGCATTCTGCTACGCCAACCCTTCCCGGGTCCCGGCCTGGCCGTGCGCATCGTGGGCGAAGTCACCCCCGAGCACTGTGCCCTGCTACGAGAGGCCGACCACATCGTCACCGGCGAGATTCAAGCTGCAGGAGCCCACGAGGGGCTGTGGCAGTACTTCGCGGTCCTCCTGCCCGTCAAGTCTGTCGGAGTCATGGGCGACGCCCGCACCTACGAAAGCGCGATTGCCCTACGCATCGTCGAGAGCCAGGACGGCATGACGGCCGACTGGGGTTACCTCGAGCACGAGCTGCTGCGCAATATCTCCAATCGCATCATCAACGAAGTGCAGGGGATCAACCGGGTCGTGCTGGATATCTCCAGCAAGCCGCCTTCGACGATTGAGTGGGAGTAGGCTCCGTCGAGCTCTGAAGGCCGGCCTTGGGCCGTTAGGCTAGGGGCATGGCGGCCAGCGAGGTGATTCTGCTCGACGGGGGGACCGGGACGGAGCTGCGCGACCGAGGGGTGGACGTCGCCTGTCACCGCACATCCATTTGGTCGGCGCGCGCCTTGCTACAAGCGCCCGAGCAGGTCATCGCCGTCCATCGTGACTACATCGACGCCGGCGCACGGGTGATTACGGCCTGCAACTATGCGGTGACGCCCATCCTTCTCGGACGCGAAGGCATGGGCCACCGGGTGCGTGAGTTATCCGAACTCGCTCTCGACTTGGCCTGCCAGGCTCGCGAGCAATCGCAAGCGGATGTCCGTATCGCTGCTTCCGTGCCCCCCTTGGACACGAGCTATCGAGCTGACCTAGTGGCGGACGATGACGAGTTGCGCGAGGGGTACGAGCACCTCGTGCAAGCCGTGTCAGCGCGCGCCGATCTACTCCTGTGCGAGACGATGGCACTCGGGCGTGAGGGGCGCATCGCAGTGCAGGCGGCCCTGCAGAGCGAAAAAGAAGTTTGGCTCAGTTGGACTCTGCAGGGCAATCGTCACGGGCTCTTGCCGAGCGGCGAGACGCTGGAGGCGGCCTTGGATGGGGTGGCTGACCTTCCCGTACAAGCGCATCTTGTGAATTGCTGCGCCGCCAACCTGGTAACCGATGCGATCCCGCGCCTGGCGGAACAAACCACGGGCCCCTTCGGTGGTTACGCAAACGCCGTGGATGCCTTGCCCGGTCCCTTCGACCCACTCGACCCAGAGACCTTCGAGTCCAGACCCCTGGACCCGGTCGAGTATGCAGCAGCCGTCGAGCGCTGGGTTGCAGCGGGCGCGACCTTGGTGGGGGGCTGCTGCCACACCGGACCGGCTCATATCGACGAAATTCGGAGTAGACTCTCAAGTTGAAAACGCGCTGCAGGGGATTCTGCTCCAACGTCTGGGCTAGGTACTTGGTCCTGAGTCGAGATCCGACCGATACTCTCAACATGGCTCGTCCCCTCCGCATGCGACTTCCGAGGCTTCCGTGGGTCAGTCTGGCCCTCATGGGGTGCACGCAGTCCGTGCCCACACCGACCTGGAGTCTGTTGTCCGAGGGCCAAGTGGTGCGCGTGCCTGCTGCCGAGGACCTCGAGCAACTGAATTGGGGTGGGCTGCCCGTGCAGTGGAAGCGCAGTTCGGAAGGGCTTGGTCTGCGACTGCGCGTGCAGGTGCCCGCATCTGTATGGACTTCCCTCGGCAAGGGCATCTACTGGGCGCCCCGTCCTTTGGGTGATCAATCCACGCCCCAACTCGCTCTCCCCTTGAGCTTGAGTTCAGGTGAAATCGAACTTCCGCTGCTGGAACTCGTACCGGGCTTTCAGCGGAGGCTGGATGAGCTGGGTGATGCACCCATCCCCGAAGACCTGCTGGTGCAGTTGGCTGCGGCCCGAGAGGGGCTAGGCATGTGCAGCGTGGGGTCGCGCATCCTGGTTGCGGTCGGGGCAGATGAGGCGCCTCCCGCTGGGCTGTGGCTTGAGGAGCCTGTCCCCCTAGCTCAAGACGTGGATGGACGCAGTCGGATTCGAGTCGGTGGATTGACTGCCGATGGCGTGAGTTTCTTGCCGGGATCACCTGTGACCTTGGGGTCCTCCCAGCAAGCCGGCCGAGTCTTGCGCTACACAACCGTGGCCATGGGTCGCGCGCTTCCCGATGGAGAGCTCGACTCGGCCCATGCATCGTCGTTGCAATTCGTCTTGCGCTGTGGCGAGCGGGAGTTGCAGCGCACGTCACAGCCTCTGCGCGCGAATCCGCAACCTGTCGAGCACGAGGTCACCCTGCCCGCAGGGTTGGACCTGGATGCCGAGATCACCCTGGAAGCAGAGGGCCCCCTGGGCCTGGCGGCTGTGCTCATGGCACGCCTGACGCCAGGGGATATCGCCAGGATAGAAGACACCGGTGGGGCTCGACCCTGGGGCGCAGCGTCTCAGGACCTGGTGCTCTTCATCGCCGACACGTTCCGCGCGGACAACATGCTCGCCTGGGGGGGAGATCCGAATCTGACTCCCAATCTCAATCGGTTCGCAAACCAGAGCCGGCGCTATCTGCAGACCCAATCCCCAGCCACCTGGACCCTGCCGGCACACGCCTCGTTCTTCAGTGGGCTGTATCCACCCCAATTGGGCGTGATGACCGAGACGGACGTGCTGCCCTCCGCGGCTTGGACCCTGGCCGAACATCTGCGGGAGGCCGGCTACCGCACGGCCGCCGTGACCGAAGCCGCCTACCTTTCCGCGAGCTTTGGTATGGCCCAGGGCTTCGAGTGGTTTGAGGAGCACACTTCGGGTCTGCAGCACACATTGGATCGTGCCGAGGCGTTGCTGGCCAACGACGATGGCAGACCTCTGTTCCTGGTTGTACACACCTACGCCGTCCACGCGCCCTATGACGTGAGTCGCGCCACGCGCGACCGGCTGGGACAGCAGTACTCTTTCGCGCGGGATCAGGACGCGGTGATCCCCGAGCTGGCCTCCGTCTGGCAGAGCATGCAGCGCGGCCTGCCGACATCGGAAGCCGGAGCGCCCAAGGTGCAGGCCTTCGAAAACCTCTACCGCGGCGGCGCCGCCGACCTGGATCTGGGTTTCCAGACCTGGCTCGACTTCCTCGAGGCTAGGAGGTTCACGGAGCGCGGCCTGCTCATCTTCCTGTCCGACCACGGGGAGGCTTTTGGTGAGCACGGGTCCTTCGGCCACGGCAGCGCAGTCTGGCAGGAGCAGGCGCGCGTGCCGTTCTTGCTCAATGGCCCGGGCATCGAACCCGAGTCCGTATCGGAGCCCACGAGCCTGATCGACTTGCCGCGCACGGTCTCCAGCTTGCTGGGATTGGAACCGCATCCGGGGTGGATGGGACGCAACATCACGGGCGATGCCGAACCCGCTCCGGTCTTCACCTTCCAGACGCGCAAGGTTGGCGGGTTCAATGATTGGGCCGTGACCCATGGGGATACCAAGTGGATCCTACCCCTAGCTGAGGGCGAGCAAGTCGCCCCAGACGAGGCGCACTGGATTTATGACCTCGGACTCGACGCCGGGGAGAACAACAACCTCGGGGGCCAAGGGGATTCTCCGGCCCTCGAAGGCGACCTACTCGAATTGATGCAACTCGTGCGCAAGCGCCTGTTGGACGCTGGTGACTCCTTGCAACTCTCACCAGCCGAACGCGCGCGACTCAAAGCTCTCGGTTACGCGGGAGAAGATTGACCCGGCTCACTTGCCGCGTGACGATTCAATCGTCTCCAGATGCATAACCCATGGCTTCGAGCAGGGCTTGGGTGCCCCAACCCGTGCGCGATTTCTGACGCGGTGCCTGAGCCTGCAGGCGCTGCAGTTCGGTGGAGATGAGAGTCTTCAGTTCTTCGACTAGCTCCGCTTCCGCGCCAGCGACATTGTTGCGCTGACCGCGATCTTGGCTCAGGTCGAAGAGGCGCACTTCACCTCCCTGGGGTGCGGCCGAGTTCTCCGCCTGGCCTCCATCTAGACCCCAGTGCAGCACCCATTTTCCCCTGCGCACGCCGTAGAGCGTGGCGGTGCTGCCTTTCCACCAACCCTCATGGGTTTCGAAGAAAATTGGGCGCGCCGCGGGGTCTCTGCCTGAGGCGAGGAACTGGGCGTCCGAGGGTGCCCGCAATTCGGTGCCTCCCAGGCGCGCCAGTGTGGGGCCCAAGTGTCGGTTGGAGACTGGCACCTGCAGTCGCCGCCCCTGGGGCAGGCCGGGTCCAGCCAAAATGAGGGGCACGCGTACCAATTCTTCCCACAGCTCGTGCCCGTGGCCCAGACTCTTGTGATCCAAGAGTTCTTCTCCGTGGTCCGAGGTGTAAGCGATGACGGTGTCGCCCAGGTGCCCCAGGCGTTTGAGAGCCGCAAGCAACTCGCCCAGGGCGCGGTCACCTTGGTGCACGCCAGCGTCGTAGACATCCGAGTACCAAGGGGCTTCGTCCTCGCGTAACAAGCGTTCTGCTTGGGGTAACCCATCGGGGCCTGGAGGCAGGGCCCGTTTGAAGATGAAACTCTGGGTCACCAGCGCCGTGGAGGGGAAGGGCGCCTCCTGGTAACCCGTGAACTCCAGCAGTTCCTCGGGGCTGGGCAGGTGCGGCGTGTGGGGGTCGGCCAAGTGCAGGTACAGGAAGAAGCGCCGGTCGCTGTTCTCCTCCAGCCACTGCACGGCTTGAGGCACAATGCCGTCTCCTTTGACCATCTTGGGAGTGCCGAAGAAGTGCTCAAACCCCTGTGAGTAGTTGTGGGTCTCGGAGACGAGGGGGTTGGCCACAAAGGCGGCCGTTGTGAAGCCGACGTCTTGCAGCGCTTCTCCCAAGGTCTCGAGTTCATGCGCCAGGAACCCGTTCTGGTGCACGCGAATGCCATGTGCGGTGGGGGCCAGGCCCGTCAGCATGGATGCGGTGGCAGGCCAGGTCCACGAGGAGGTGGAGTAGGCCTGTTCGAAGGTCAGGCCGCGTTTTGCCAGCTCGGCAAGATGGGGCGTGGTGGGGCGTCCATAACCGTAGGGCTGGGTGCGATCCGAACGCTCAGTGTCCATGACCACGAGCACGAGGTTGGGCCGGTCCGTGGAAGCGAGGGTGCGCGGCCGACTGAACTCTCGCTCCAGGCGCAGGCTACCGAATGCCGCCGGTACTTCGGGCAGCGTCGGCGGGGCCCCCGCGGGCAGGCGCGTACTGAGCCGAACTTGATCGCCCGCAACCAGCGCAACTTCGCGTGGGCCCAAGCGCACCCACGAGTTGTAGCTGGTCTGGTTCATGACTTCGGATTGGGCATCCGAGCTCCGCACCCCGACTTGACGCGTGGCGACGCGCTTGCCGTTCACATCGATCTCGAACGTCACTTCCAGGGCGGCCATGCCCCGCGAGAGGGTGCGGGCCAGCGCCAGGTCGACTCCCATGGACGAGCGCAAGAAGACTGGACCCTCCTCTTCGGTGACGGTGAAGGTCACCGATCCGGGAGCCGGCAGAATCAACGCCAGTTGATCTCCGGAATCGCTGACCTGATCGCGTGAGGGGCACGCGACTTCGACGCGCGGGGGGCGGCCAGGCACGTGGGCTTCCGACTGCCAACGGGGAGGATCCTGCAGGAGATCCACGGCCAGACGCGTGTACACCAGATGGGGGCCAGGGGCAGGCGTTGCACCTTCCGAGCAGCCGGGCAGGACCAGGACGCAGGCCCACATCACGGCGGTCAGGGCGGATCCGGTGCGAAACTCGACGAGACGGTGCGTGTGACGACCCATGGGTCGCAGCATAACCCCGAAGCGGAGTGGGCGTGGGTCGAGATCCCCCGCTACCCTGCGAGCATGGACCGTCGCCTTACGCCGCTCGTCGCCATCCTGGCTGGGCTGAGTCTACTCATGTTCCTGGGGGTGATTCCCTGGCGCCTGGTCTATCCCTTCGAGCTCGAGTGGCAGGAGGGCGGAATGCTGGCTCATTTGGAGCGACTACGCGCTGGCGCCCAGCTCTACGACGCTCCCAACCTCGAGTTCAGCGCTTTCCCCTACCCGCCCGTGTATCACTGGGTAGCGGCAATTGTGTCGTCAATCACGGGGCCGGGTTTCCTGGCACTGCGGCTCGTCTCTGTGGCGGCAAGCTTGGCCACCCTCTGCATGCTGTCCGTTCTTCTCAAGCGCGAGAGTGGATCGGCGCTGGCGGCACTGGTAGGGGCCGGTCTGTTCGCCGCCGCGTTCTCCTGGTCTGGAGCCTGGATGGATGTGGGGCGTGTCGACTCTCTGGCCCTCGCGCTTTCCCTGGGCAGCCTGCTGCTCGTGCGACGTGGGCGTGGATTGCGCGATGCCCTGGCTGCCGGGGTCGTCGCGGGACTGGCCGTGCTCACCAAGCAGACTGCGCTCCTGCCGGCGCTTGCCTTGGCCGTCGTGTTGCTGGGACAGGATTGGCGTCGGTGGTGGGGTTTCGCGGTCGGGCTGTTCTTGCTGGCCGGAGGGGGGCTAGCTGGATTGCACGTGACTTCGGACGGCTGGTCGAGCTGGTACTTGTTCGAACTGCTTGGGGCGCATCCTTGGTATACACCCAAAATCTTGGGTTTCTGGAGTGAGGACATGCTGCAACTCGCTCCTCTGCTGATCGCTCTGGCGGCCGGGTGTTTACGAGGGCAGGGCCGTCGGGTTGCAGCTGTCGAGTGGGCCTGGTGTTCAGGCCTGGTGCTCTCCGCCTGGATGGGGCGCGCCCATGTCGGCGGCTACGACAATACCCTGATGCCCGCCGCCCTGGCGCTCGCTCTCCTGGGCGGCCACGTGGTCGCATGGGCGCGCGCCTCTGCCGTCGCCGGTACACCCTGGATGCTCGCAGCAGTGGGGTTGCAGTTCGCACTCTTAGTCGACGACCCGCGAGAGCACCTGCCCAGCGCGGAAATGCGGGCCCAGGGCGAGGCGGTCGTCCGAGCACTCGAGCAGGTCGGGGGACCCATCTTTGCACCCTACCAGCCGCACCTCGCCGCCTGGGCCGGTGCCGGTTGGAGTCTACACGCCATGACCCTCTTCGATTTGTCCGCTGCGGACTTGGGTGAGGTCGAACAGGAGCTCTTTGGCCAACTGCGCGCGGCTCTGTCCGAGGGTCGCTACCGCGCGGTGCTCTTGGCCGAAGACGAGCCATTCAAGACGTTGCTGGGTCCGGAATATCGGCTTGCCCCGGCAGGCGCCTTTCCTGCGCAGGTGCCCGTTCCCCTGACGGGCAAGCCGCACGCCCCACGCCTGCTCTACCTGCGCCAGTGATCGCGGACCCTAGTCCGCTTCGGGCAGTCGCTCCAGCCGTCCAGTCAAGGACAACTCGAGTGGCCGACCCTCTTCGCCCTCAACCTCGCGCGGCAGGCCCCACTGATCCAGCAAGGCATGGGCGCGTTGCAGGTCGAGCTCCTGGGCTTCGAGCTGGCCTTCAAGCTTCTGAATACGTGTGCGCAGGAGATCTTCCTCTTGGACCATGGGATCACGGTACAACATGCACAGCCATGGATGCCAACGAACCCAGCGCACACGACGATGCCATCGAGGCGTTGAAGGAACGGGCGCGACGGTCCCGGGAGCGGGGAGATCGAGCGACATGTGATGAGCGCTTAGAAGCGTGCCTCGACGATCTACTAGCGGAGGGAGCGCAGGCATGGGAGGCGTTCACCCAAGATCGTGGGGGGACCTTCCATCACCTCATCCCTGCGGATGCGCGCGGAGCTTATCTTGAGCTTCGTCGATTGCGCGACACCCATCACACCTTCGTCGAGTTGGGATCGGGCATGGGCTTGATCACGATCTTGGCCGACCTACTCGGATTTGAGGCCTATGGGATCGAGATCGACGAGGATCTCGTCGAGATTTCCAGGGACCTGGCGGACCGCTACGGCAGCAGCGCGTCGTTTGTTCAGGGGAGTTTTGTTCCCACGCACTACCGCGACGAGATCGCCCTGCTCGACGGGGAATTTTACACCATCGCCGAGGGCCTCGACGCTTATGCAGAACTGGGATTCGACTTGGCCGACTTCGACTTGGTCTACGCCTACCCCTGGCCTGGCGAAGAGGAATGGCTAGAGGAGTTGTTCGCGCGGGCCGGTGGGGCGCACTCCCACCTGCTGACCTACTCGGTCTCCGAAGGCTACGGCCTCAGCGGGAACGACCCGCCCGCAGCACCGGGATTCTGACTGCTGCGCCAATCAGCCGCAGGATCTAGTCGTCGTCAGAAGCCTCTGGTTTTTCCTTCTTTGCACTCACCGCTGGAATGGCCAACGCCGTGGCTGCGTCATTGATGCGCTGCAAGCTCACACCACGCACCTCCTCCAATCGAACCAGTTGCGCTTCGATGGCGAGCGTCAACTCGGCCGCCACGGCCTGCGCCTGGCGCGTGGGAGCGAAGTCGCCCGTGGCTACGGAGCCCTTCACGCCTGCCAACTTGTCCGTCAGTCGTACGGGGAAGTTGAGCGGGTCCTGTCGGCTCTCGTTCTTGGTCTGGTAGAGCGCCTCTTCCACGGAGGTCAGGACCTCCTGCGCCTGCTCAATCTGCTCAAGCAGCTCCTGCGTATCGGTGCCCTCGGAGACCTTGGCCTTCAGAGTCTTGAGGTCGGCGCGCATGGAGCGCAGGTCCCGGATACCCTGATGGGCATCGGTCAGTGTGCTGCAGAGCGACGCGATCAGATCGTGCTGCAGCTGCAGGTCCTGCTTACTGGCAGAGCTACGCGGGTCGGGCAGCAATTGGAAGAGGGCCTCCTGGGAGTCATCACCCACGACCAGCCGCACCCGGTAGGTGCCCGGCACGGCACGCGGACCGCCCATGCCCCCGCTCCACAGGATCATCTTCGGGAAGTCTGCGGCCCCCGGATATGAAAGGTCCCAAACGAAACGCTGCAGTCCAGGCTCGCGGCTGAGTCCACCGACCTCGGTGGAGTCCGAGCCGCGCTTCTTGGTCTTGGGCACGATCGTTCGGATGAGGTCTCGATTCTGTTCCATGATTTCCAGCCTGACCTCTGTGTCTTCATCGATCTCGGGCAGGTGGTAGTAGATCCACACCCCAGATGCGGGATTGGTGCCCGCTCGACCACTAGAATCCCGGCCACGTCCGCCGCCCAGGCGCAGAGCCGGTCGCGGGGGGAAGAGCAGGTTTTGCTGAGGAATGGCATCCAGAGGCAACTCGTGCAGGGGAGTCAGGTCGTCCAGGATCCAATAACCACGGCCTTGTGTGGCGACTACCAGGTCGCCGTCTTTCACCGCCAGGTCGGTCACGGGGACGATGGGCAGTTCCAGTTGCAAGGACGACCAAGAGTGACCGTCATCAAAGGAGACGTGCACGCCGCGTTCGGTTCCCGCGTACAGCAGCCCTTCGCGGTCGGGGTCCGCGCGCAGAACGCGCGTGAAGTGTTCCCGCGGGATGCCCTCATCGCAGCGCCGCCAGGTGGCGCCGTAGTCCAGAGTGGCAAAGAGCAACGGCTGAAAGTCGTCGAGCTTGTACCGCGTGGCGGCCAAGTAGCACCCGCCGGGTTCAGTGGGGTGTGGCTCAAGGCTGTTGATCATGGACCACTCAGGTAGGTCGGGCGGCGTGACGGATTGCCAGGTCTTCCCGTCATTGCGCGTCACGTGTAGGACGCCGTCGTCGGATCCACACCACAGCACGCCCGCTTCGTGCGGGGATTCGAATGCGGCGAAGATCGTGCAGTAGTACTCGATGCTCGTGTTGTCCTGGGTGATCGGCCCGCCAGAGGAACCCTGCCGGCTCTTGTCGTTACGTGTCAGGTCGGGGCTGATCACATCCCAGCTAGCGCCCTTGTCCATGGAGCGCATGAGCACGTTGGCCGCCACGTACAGGGCGTCGGCGTCGTGCGCTGAATTGAAGATGGGGAAGTTCCACTGGAAGCGATACTTCAACTCTTCTGCCCCCCAACCCATCGGGTTGTCCGGCCAAGCATGCACGCTGCGTCGCTCACCCGTCGAGTGGTTGCGCATGGTCAAGAAACCATCGTAGGATCCGCCGAACACTACGTCGGGATCGTCCGTCCGCGCGACCACATGACCGCTCTCTCCGCCGGCCGTGGATGACCAGGAGCGTGCATCAATCGAACCACCTTGCAAATTGCGCGAGGGGATGCGCACTGCGGAGTTGTCCTGCTGCCCTCCCAATAGGTTGTAGGGGAAGGCGTTGTCCGTGGAGACACGATACATCTGGGCCGTGGGTTGGTTCTCTTGGGTTGACCAGCTGAGACCGCCATCCAAGGAGACGTTGGCGCCTCCATCGTTGGCTTCAATCATGCGCAGCGGGTCGGCCGGATCGATCCACAGGTCGTGGTTGTCTCCGTGGGGCACGCGGATGGACTCGAATGTCCGACCCCCGTCCGTGGAACGGTGGAAGCCCACATTTAGCACGTAGACGGATTCTTCGTCCATCGGGTCAGCGTACAGGCGGGTGTAGTACCAGGCCCGCTGGCGCAGTTTGCGTTCGGAGTTGACCTTGCTCCAGGTCTCGCCCCCGTCTCGAGAACGGAAGACGCCGCCCTTGTCCGCTTCGATGATGGCGTAGAGGTTGTCGGGGTTGGAGGCCGAAACAGCCAGATCGTTGATGCCGATGGGGGCCTCTGGCAGGCCCTCATTCGTTGTCAGCTCAGTCCAGGTGTCTCCGCCGTCGGTGCTCTTCCAGAAGCCGGAACCGGGCCCGCCACTGTCCAGGCTGTAGGGAGTGCGTTGCACGCGCCAAAAACAGGCGTAGAGGATGCGCGGGTTGGTCGGGTCCATGATGACGTCCACGCACCCCACTTCCGGATCCACTTGCAGGACGGGCTGCCAGGATTCCCCCCCGTCGGTGCTGCGGTACACGCCGCGCTCCTCGTTGGGTCCGTAGAGGTGCCCTAGGACGGCTGCGTAAACGCGCATCGGATCCTTGGGGTGAATCACAATGCGCGGAATGTGGCGCGAGTCCTCCAGACCCATGTGCTGCCAATTGCGCCCGGCGTCAAGGGAGCGCCAAACCCCATCGCCGTGAGAGACGTTGCCACGCACTGTGACCTCACCCCCGCCCGCATAGACCACGTTGGGATCCCAAGCCGATACGGCTACGGAGCCAATCGAACCGCCAAATGTCCCGTCGGACACGGCGTCCCAACTCTCCCCCGCGTCCTCAGTCTTCCAGACTCCACCGCCGCAGGCCCCCATGTAATAGGTGTCGCGGTCTTGTGGGATGCCAGCGACCGCCGCGCTGCGGCCTCCGCGATAGGGGCCAATCTCGCGCCAACTCAGTCCATCACCCTTGAGGGCTTCAAAGCCGGAGAGCGGATCCTCTTCCTGCGGCGCGGCCCACAGGCTGGGAATCAATAACGAGAACGAAAAAAGAGTGCAGGCGGTCGTGGGGAGGGAGCTCATGACCCCGAGTCTAGGGTGAGACTGGCAGACCCTGTGTGTGTGCTTGGAAAGACCCTCGCCCAAGCCGGATGGGTCGATTGGCCCGGCTAGAACTCAGCGGGCGGCCGCGGCTTGTTGTCGAGGATCTCCTCGATGCTCTCCAGCACCCCAGAGTCGAGGCGCTCAAGGACATCGAGGGCCTCGAGGTTTTCAGTCAGTTGCGAGGCGCGCGATGCGCCCAGGATGACCGTGCTCACCTTCGAGTTGGTCAGGCACCACGCGATGGCCAGCTGGGCTAGGGAACAGTTCAACCCGGCTGCGATGGCAGCCAGCTTCTGGGCCTTGGCCACCTTGGTCTGCCCCTCTTCGGATTCCAGACCCTCACGCAAGAATTTGTATTGCTCGAGAGCCATGCGCGAATCGGCGGGAATCCCATCCGTGTACTTGCCCGTCAGGATGCCCGAAGCCAGCGGCGACCAAATCGTCGTGCCCAGTCCGGGGCCGTCATACAGACGCAGGTAGTCGCGTTCGACCTTGTCGCGCACGAACATGTTGTACTGCGGCTGTTCCATGGTGGGCGGGGTCAGGTTCAAGGCCCGCGCGCAACCATGGGCTTCTGTGATCTGGTCCGCGTTCCACTCGGACGTACCCCAGTACAGAATCTTGCCCTGCGCCACCAGGTCGTGCATGGCCCGTACGGTTTCCTCGATCGGCGTCTGCAGGTCAGGACGGTGACAGTAGTAAAGGTCCAGGTAATCGACCTGCAGCCTCGCGAGAGCGGCGTGGCAGGCGTCCGTTACGTGCTTGCGCGACAGACCTCGCTGGGTGGGCAGATCGCCGCCCCAGTAGACCTTGGACGACACGCAGTAGGTGTCACGGCCCCAGCCCAGTTTCTTCAGTGCTCGCCCCATGATCCGTTCCGACTCGCCGGCTGCGTACACCTCGGCGTTGTCGAAGAAATTCACGCCGGCGTCATAGGCCATGGCCAACATGTGAGCGGCCGCGTCGTCGCCCACTTGGTTCGCGAACGTGACCCACGATCCAAAGGACAGGGCGCTGACTTGAAGACCGGATTTTCCTAGGCGTCGGTATTGCATCGTGTGGATGTGGGGGGAAGAGGAGCGACAGGGACGGCCAGTCTAACGTCTTGTGCCTAGCGTCCAGCCCGCCGATTGAGCGCACGGGTCACGAGCGGGCCGACGATTCCTCCGGCCAGCAGGACCAGTCCAATCATGGTCGCTGCGCGCCCGAAGCCTCGCCAGCCTTTGGGCAGAGTCTCCATGAACAAGAGGATCGCCGCGCCGCCGAAGAGCACCAGACCCAGAGCGAGGACCCATCCTTCGCGAGCCAGGATTCGGAGATCGCGCCTGGCGCTCTGACCGTCCTCGTCCAGCACCCAACCCGGGGGCAGGGCCTCGCGGATGCGCCGCGGACTGGCTACCCGGCCCCCTTCAGAGAGAGCGTCCAGGTCAACGAGTTCTTCGATGGGGCGTCGCGCCATGGGGCGGAAGTGTGCCCCAGAGTGGGCCGCAGGTCCACGGGGAGGGGCTCCTGTCCTTTCGGTTCGCTAGCCCTGCCCGGGCGGGTTGCGTCGCATTCGGCGAAGGTCTACGGTTTCGGTCATGTTCATAGCAGCTGTCGGCACCCCAGGATTGAGTGTGGGTTTCCCATTCGAAGACGCGCTCCTAGGTCTTCCGGACTGGTCCGTCTTGGGCCTGGTGCTAGCCGTGGTGGGAGCGTTTCTGATCGCGAACGCCACTCTCTTCGAGCACCCGCGTCGGCTGGTGGCTCGCTACTTTGGCCGTAGCACAGGACGTCTGCAGTCCGTTCGCGAGTACGTGTACAACCGAGTTCAGACGACCCTCGGTTTTGGTTTCTTGATGGCCGGTTTTGGCCTTCAACTCGTCGGCCATTTCCAGGCGGCCGCGCCTGGGGAGGCGCCCCTCTCCGTGGCATGGGTCGGACTGGTCGTGATCGTCGTCGTCAGCCTGCTCTTCGGCGGATGGTGGTGGTCGCTCGTCGCGTTCCGGCGCTACGTGCGCGAGTACTTCAACCAAGCCCCGCGAGATCTCGAGAGTGAGCCGAGAACGGCCCGCGAGCTCGGCGAGCTGTTCGGAATCGAACCCGGTCGAGACGACACGGTTGAGGCCTACGTCAGCAAGTTGCACCGCGAGGCGGGCTTGCGTCGACCTGGCGAAGGCCCCCTGGAAGAGGGATCACCCGAACTCATCTTCGAGACGGCTAGTGATTCGACTTCGGACGAGCTCGACTGATCTGAGCCCTCGGCCCCTAGAGCAGGGGCAAGGCCAAGGGCGCTGCTAGGGAATCGCCGCTGGTGGACTGCAGGCGGTGGTGCAGTTCCAGGATCATGCCCGCTTTCCAACCGCCTGCCGGAGCCGGTACGCGTACTTCGCCAGCCGTCACATAGGGGAACACCGGAACGTCGGGTCCGCCCATTCCTTGGGTGACGCGCAGGGCGCCGGCTGCGATTCCGATTGCGGGTAGTCCACCTCGGAACTCCAGGGCAAACTCCTGATTGGTGCCCAGGTTGGCGGCCCGGGCCGGGCGAGTTCTCGAGAGGAAGAACAGGCGCTGCGAGACGAGGTCGTCGGAACCTGGCGCACCGCCGAGGGGGGGGCCGAACGGGCCACAGTCTTCGGCGGGAAAACCGGGGAAGGGCATGGCCGCATCGATTAGGGGCGATGTGCCCGAGGGCTGCAAGTCTTCAACAACACTCGAACTGCCCTCGAAGGCGGCCAAGAGCGTTGGAACAGGAAGGGCCGTGGGCTGCGGAGAGAGGAATACATCACTCACACCCACTGAGGTGGCCTGGTATATCGTTCCGTCGTCCGCGAGTTCACATGTCGTGCCGATTCCGAAGTCGGGTTGAGTCGCGGTATTGACCTTGGCTCCAGCCATGGACGTGACCCTCAAGTACTGGGTCGGAGCGTTCACGAAGGGCTGGGTAGAGCCATCCAGGTCCAAGCTGAAGTGGGATTGGACCCCTTGCCACGCCGTGGCCTGCAGATGGGCCGCAGAGGAAGCCACCGCGCCTTGAACGACTCTCTGGCGGACACCACCGAGTTGGTTGCCCGCCACCACGCAGTGGCTGAGAAACATGGCGAAATTACCTAGGGAGGCCTGTGCCCCATAGCCCAGGTTTCCCATGAGAGCGCACGACGAGATGGTCAGCATGCCCTGGTAAGACTCCGAAGTGGTACTCACCCCATCGCCGCGATTGCCACTGAGCAAGCAGCGCTGCAGGAGCGTCGTGGATTGTGAATCCAGATCTAACTGCACCCCTGCCCCTCGGTTGGCGGCCGCGTAGCACCCGCGCACGATCGTATCGGCCTCCCACGTCGGCTCGACTTCAAAGTCGATGTCCACGAATAAACCAGACTGTCCGTTGCCGACGAAGTCGCAGTCTTCGATCAAGATGTCGAATGAGCCACTCTGGCCCGTGGGCACGGCCGGGGCGGCCAGCGTGAAGTCGACGCCTTCCGCACCATTGTCCCGGAATGTGCAATCGACGAGGGTGATGTCGATGATCTCGAACCCGGGAGCGATCATGGGGCCCGTGTCGAGGCCCTCGTTCGCGCTCTCGATGAAGTCGCTACCGAAGGCATAGAGGTCAAACGCTCCGATGACGGAGAGACCTTCAACTCGGCTGCGGTTGAACTCGCAGTTGATGATGTTGACCAGCGCCGGGTCGGCATCCTCGGAGGACCGCATCTTCACGCCCCGGCCGCAGTCGTTCATCGTGACCCCACGCAACTCTGCGGGGTGCGTGTCGATCAAGGCACCGTTCTCGACGCCACCGACGCCTTCGATTGTGATGCCATCCACGACGATGGGGACCAGCGGGGGAAGGCTCTGCCCGAACGTCAGGACGTCGGCATTAGCCAGGCCGAGGAAGCGAGTTTCCTGGGTCAAGGTGTTGCGTGCGCTCAGATTGAAGCTGGCCTCAAATCCACCAAACATGTCCACGCCTTCAAAAGGAGAGACGGAGACATTCGGGTAGTCGCCTTCTGCTATCCAAACGTTCCCCCCGCCAAAGGCCAGGGCGGTCAGCATGGCCAGGAACGGGTCGGCGAATGCAGTGGCCGGTGTGAGTCCGTCCTGGTCAGCTGGTGCCGCCGGGGTGTTGACGTTGGCATAAACCACCTGGTCGGGGCGCGCGAGCAAGACCGGTCCCACTCTGCGGTAGACCCCTGTCGTGACCTCCACGCCCAAACCCACATGGTGCAGCACATTCTCGGTCAGCCCGGTCAGCATGTGCTGGCCCAGCGCGACAGAAACGGGAATCGGCGTCCCACTGAAGAGGGTGGCGGGGTCGGTGCCGACAAAGAGCGCGATGTCCGGTGGGGTCGCCCCCAGTTGTTCGGCTTGCCATTGGACGAGGGCCGAGTCCTTTGACGGGGCTGCGGCGATCAAGCCTATGGACGGGTGGACTCCCTGTCCTCCGAAGGAACCGGTGCCTCCGGTGCCTCCTCCTCCCCCTCCTCCCGAGGGGGCTGACGTCGTACATGCGGAAATGAAGCAGAAGAGAGCGAGCAGGCCAGGGGCCTTCTTCATGTCAATCACAAGCGACTCCGATTAGGGGACGAGTCATGGCCGTTCCGCCCGCGGCTTGCGGGTCGCGAACGAAGCCCTGAGAAATGATGGTCAGGCCAGCGATTGCGGGATCGTTCGGGAGCGCGAACTCGAGCTTGCCGGCGCCTTCTCCAGCAACGCCGGTGGCACCGCTGAGCTGGAATGGCAGAACCGGAACGATGAGCCGTCCGATACCGCCCACTGATTGACGGGGGCCACCAAAGGTCGAGCCGCCCAAGTCGGTTTGGACACCGACAAGGATCATACCCAATGCACCCCCGCGGGCGTTGCGGATCCGAAGCCTCAAGCCGGGGTTGCCTGTGCGCAGGTAGCCGCCACTGGCGACCAATCTTGGAAGCAAGCCCCCCGTACCCCGGACACCCGTGCCGCTCACGGTGAAGCACTCACAGTCTGCGGGGAAGACATCCCGAACCAAGTCGCTCGTGATCGTCTCGTTGGGTATCACGACCGAGCTGTAGGGGATGGAGTACATGGGCGTGTAGATCAGATCCAGCGTGCCGGTGGGAACGATGACGGCGTAGTTGCCGGAGGCATCCGTGTTGTCGTCCGTCGTGGGCACAGAGAGCTGTGTCGCGGAATCACGCAAGTCGAGATCGAACCCGAAGATGCCTACTCCCGCAGAGCGTACCTGCCCAGACAGCAGGACTCCGGCCTCAAGAGTAACGATGCCCAAGGTGGTGTCACTGTTGATCGGAAGGGCGAGGATACGTTTGGTGACAAGTCGGTCTGAGAGTTGCGGCCCGACTTCGATGTCATAAATTCCCGCCGGAACGATGAAGTCCACGAACCCGTTGTTGTCCGTGTTGTCTCCCGGTGTGTAGAGCTTTCTGCCCGTCAGTGTGTCCTTGGTATCCAGGTCTGCGCCGACAACCGCGTTCAAGCCAGAGTCGCGGATGACCCCAGTGACCGTGAACCCGGGTGGTAGGGCAACGGTCCCCAGGAATTTGTCTTGGAAAGCCAACTTGTTGAAGTTGAGGGGTGCCAGAACCTGTATGGAGGCGTTGGCGGGATCCAAGCGCAACTCGATCTTGCCCTTGGGTGCTGTGACCGTGTAATTGCCGTCGAAGTCGGTCTTGTCCCCCTTGAGGAATGTTGGCGCCCCCTGGCCGTCGAGAATGTCAATGTCCACATTCTCTACGGGCGTCCCCCCCAGGGTCGTGACCCGGCCCGAGACAAACACGCCGTCTGCCATGCTCACGTCACCCAGGTTCTTGACGCCCGACACGACGACGTTCTTCAAGGCCACGGCCACATAGGTACTCGCTGGAGGCGGGGGCGGATTGAAGATGATCGTGTACGTGCCCGGATCAATCGTCACTGAGAAAGTGCCATCGCCTGCAGTCCCATCATTGGCGAGCAAGACCTGGTTGCCCTGGTCATCAATGGCGTCGATGTTTGCGCCAGCAATACCCACGCCGAAGCGATCGATGAGTCGCCCCTGCAACAGGTCGGCCCGCGCGGCCTGGGCTGAGGCGAGGGTGAGAGAGATGAGGATGCTGACAGAACTGGCTTTCATGGCGATAGAGGAATCGGGTGCGATACGGCAGAACGCGGGCTGAACAGACAAAGCAAGAACACTGCCAGCCCGAGTACAAATCTACTTCACTGACCCCGATTGCGGGATAGGCGCAGTGGGGCATTCATCAGTGGATGGGAGGCTCGCGTACCAGGTTCCCCCAAATTGGGAATGTGCGCACGAACTCCATCCTCAGCCAGTTCATTTTACCGACACAGTCGGACCATTTTTCCGACAATAGAGCGGCGTGCTGGATCGGCCGCCAAGCTCAAGGTGAGATCCCAACTAAGATCTTGTGGTACGGGCCCGTTCGACAGCCTGTGCCGAAGACCCCGTGGTTTGAGCCGACGGGGGCACGGCACTTGCCATGGCTTGGGCCGGCATGCACAACGCGAGGTCATGCCCTCTGTTCGAGGCTACGCATTTGGGCGTAGTCTTCCATGGAGCCCGACAGAGCCGAAGTGACCTATCCCATGACAACACGTCCCGCCCGCCCTCTTGCACACCCCTTGGGAGGCGCGCCTCACTTGAATCCGGGTTCCTATCGGAGCAGCCCCAGCGGGTGCTCGTGCCGCCTAGACAGGACTCCATTGGGCTCGGGCACGGCCCCTGCGCCCTGTTTGTGTTGATCCCTTCCCTGCGTGAGAGTCTGATGCCCTTGACCCCGCCTCCGATTCTCCCTTCGCCCCACTCAGCTGGTTCATGATCGCCTATCTACTCAAGAAGTTCCCACGCCTCTCTGAGACATTTGTGCTCAATGAAATCCTGCGTCAAGAGGAACTGGGGACTCCCGTCCACGTCTTTGCGAGGCGCGAGGTGGATGATGAGCCGCGACACCCTCAGTTCTCACAGCTCAAGGCCCAGGTGGAACTCGTTCCTTCGGCATCGGGATCCGATCCTTGGCGTGAGTTGTTCCTGCACGAGGATCTGAACAGCGTTTCGCTGGATCACTTTGCCAGCGTGGTCAGGGATGTGCTGCAGTACGACCACCCACGGCTGCACAAGGTGATCACGGAGGCCCTTTACGTCCGCCGGCGCGCCGCTGAATTGGGCGTGGATCACATTCATGTGCATTTCGCAACGGACTCGGCCTACGTTGCCATGCTGGTCAGAGAACTCGGTGGCCCGACCTACAGCATCACGGCTCACGCGAAGGACATCTATCGCTCTGCAGTCCACTCCGGCCTCCTGTCACGCATGATTGAAGGGTCGGAGTTCACGGTGACGGTGTGTGACGCCAACGTCGTGCACCTGAACAACATCCTTACGGAGGCCGCGGCCAAGCGTGTGCGCCGGCTCTACAACGGCATTGACCTCGAGCTCTTCGAGTGGACGGACTCTGGCCGCGATGAGGATCACGTGATTGGCGTGGGTCGGCTCGTGCCCAAGAAGGGGTTCGAAGTACTGCTGCGGGCGCTGGCCTTGATGCGCGAAGAAGGGCGCGTCGTGCAGACCACGATTGTCGGCACCGGAACCGAGGCGGAGGCCTTGGCAGCCCTGATTGTCGAATTGGACCTCGGTGACTACGTCACGCTAACCGGCGCCCAGAATCAGGCCTTCGTGCAGGCCCTGATGGCACGCGCGACGGTCCACTGTCTGCCGTGCGTGGTGGACACAGACGGGAACAAGGACGCACTCCCCACCGTATTGCTCGAGTCGATCAGTGGGGGCTTGCCCTGCATCTCTACGACCGTCTCTGGGATCCCCGAGATCCTCGACCAGGGTGAAGCGGGGATCATCGTTGAGCAGGGGGATGTGCAGGGGACGGCTCAGGCTCTAGTACGCTTGCTCGACGACGCGCAACTGCGGGCGCAATTCGCCAAGCGCGGACGAGCCCATGCGGAGGAGAGCTTCGATGCCAAGAAGCAGGCCATCATTCTGAAGGCCTGGTTCGATGAGGTCGGCGATGGAGGCAAACAGGCTTGAGAGTCGCGCACGTATGCATGGATCGTGGAGTGGGTCCAAAGCGCCATAAGGGAGCAGCCGTGCACTTGCAGGCCATTCGCCGCGCCATGCAAGAACTGGAGGCCGAGGTCTTGGCGATCGACTCCGCAGATTCCGAACTGGTGGCTGGGCGTTTGCGGGAGTTGCATGCCGTCACACCCTTGGATCTGGTCTACGAACGCTACTCACTCGGAGCCGACACGGTCTCTGAGTTTGCATGGGAGGCGGGGATACCACACGTGCTCGAGGTCAATGCTCCCCTGCAGGCAGAGGCCGCGCGCTACAGGGGGTCCAAGGGGCCTGCAGAGGCATCCTCACCCGAGCGACGGGTCTTGGAGCGGGCTCGACTGGTCGTTGCGGTCTCTACCAGGGTCGCCGAGTTTGCGATCGGGTCCGGAGCGCGAGCCGAGCACGTGATTGTGGAGCCCAATGGCGTGGATCCCCGCAGTTTTCATCCGGGTCGCAGGGCAGAACTGGAGGAAGGGCCCCCTGTTCCCGAGGAACGTTTCATCCTTGGCGCACATGGTCGACTGCGGCCCTGGCACAACCTGGAGATGCTGGGGCGGGTGACTGCGCAGCTGCTTGAGAACGGTCAGGATGTACACCTGCTGACAATCGGCAAGGGCGACTATGTGGAGACCCTTGAGCCTTTCGTCCCTGCCCAACGGCACACGCACCTGGATTGGGTGTCCCACGAAGACGTTGGTCGCTACGTGGCCTGCTTCCATGCCCTCCCCCTGACTTATGCACCTAAAGACGACTATTTTTCGCCATTGAAGTTGCGCGAGGCCATGGCCTGCGGTGCGGTCCCCCTGGTACCCGACGTGGGTGACCTCGCTGAGGATGTGGGGGATGCCGGTATTGTCTACGCGCCGGGTTCCGAACCCGAACTTCGGGAAGCCCTGCAGGGTTTGATCATGGACGCCGCAACGCATTCCCGCCTTGCGCTCGCAGCACAAGAGAAGGTGCGCGGGAGTGACTGGGTTTCCATCGCGCGCCGGACACTTGAACGCGCCCTGGCGGTGACGCTTTGAAGCTCAAGAGCAACATTTCCGACGCGGTGCGCATCGGCCGCGCGTTTGTACCGCAGCTGCGCGAGCACAAGGGCAAGTTGATCCTGGCAGGACTGCTGGCGCTCATTTCCTCAGGACTGGAGATCCTGCGCCCTTGGACCGTGGGCTACATCATTGACCACGCGTTGATACGTGACGGGACGGAAACTCTGTCGGCCGGGGCCATCATTCTCTGGGGTGGGGGGGCTGCGCTCCTGATCGCCCTCTCGAGGGCGCTCACCGACTATGGGATGACCATCAAGATGACCGAGGCGGGCCATGGAGTGACTCGCAGTATTCGGCTGCGCATCTTCAGTCATCTAGCGGAGCTATCGCCCAAATTCCACCGGGAGAACAAGTCCGGGGACCTGCTCGTGCGACTCATGGGCGACGTCCCCATGTTGCGTACCATGCTTGTGGACTCGACCATCATGCTCATCACCCGAGCCGTGCTGGTTGTGGGCATGGCGTCGGTCATGTTCCTCATCGATCCGCTGCTGGCGGCCGTGATCGTTTGCCTGATGCCGCTGCTTGCTCTGGTCGTGAAGCTGATGGCGCGAGCGGTGACCATCGCGATGCGCAAGCAGAGGCGCAAGGAAGGGGACATGGCGGACTTTCTACACGAAGCAATCGAGTCGGCTCCCATGCTGCAGGCCCTAGGACAGTCCAAGGAGACCGTTCGCCGTTTCGCGAGAACCAACCGCCGTAGCGCACGCGCTGGCATGAAGGCGGCCAAGGCGGCGGCACGTTTGGGCGCGACGGTTGAGAGCTCCCTTGGATTCGGTTTGGCCCTGACATTGGTCCTGGGAGCCTGGCGCGTGCAGGGCAATCACCTGGAGGTGGGAGAACTGATCATCTTCCTCTCCTATGTGCGCAGCGTTTCTAAGCCCATCCGTTCCGGGGCCAAGCACTCCGTCAAGATTGCCAAGGGCACGGCCTGTGGTGAACGCATTCTGGCGGTCCTCGAAGAACAGCTCGGCGTGCGAGAGTCCGCCGGCAAGCAGCACCCGCCGCAACAGCCCGGCGCCGTGACGTTCGAGGGTGTGAGCTACAGCTACGAGGAGGATGTGGTGATACACGACGTGGACCTCAAGCTAAGAAAGGGCGAGTTGACTGCGCTCTTCGGGGCCAGCGGAGCTGGCAAGTCCACCCTGATCAGTTTGGCCTTGCGACTCATGGATCCCACCACTGGCGTGGTCACCTTGGACGGTACCGACTTGCGGGCCTTCGATCTCGATGAGTTGCGCAGTCGATTCGCGCTAAGCACCCAAGGCACCGTGCTGTTTGGCGAATCCGTGCGCGAGAATTTGCTGCTCGGCCGCCTCGATGCCACGGATGACGAGCTTCTCGTGGCTCTTGAGTCGGTCGCCGCGCTCGATCTGGTGGAGTCCCGCGCCGAGGGATTGGACGTGGTTCTGGGGGCAGCTGGTGCTGGCTTTTCCGGCGGAGAGCGTAAACGGCTCTGCCTGGCCCGAGCCATGTTGCGACAGGCCCCGATTCTCGTGGCCGACGAGCCCTTTGCCGGTCTGGATCGCACCGCGGCTGACCGGGTTGCCGACACCCTGCGTCGCTACTCGAGAGATCACATCGTGCTTGTGGTGACTCATGAAATTGATCGCCTGCGCGAGTTGGATTGGATCTACTTCATCGAGCAGGGGAAGGTCGCGGCGAGTGGAGATCACTCGGCGCTGCTCAAGAACGAACAGTACCAGGCCCTTGTCAGCGGTGGCCAGAGGAGGGGGCAATGACGGGGCTGCGTGAGTACGAGCGCGATCTGGCCCTGCCCAGGCTGCTAGGCGACGGCGGGATCCAGCTGCCGGAGAGTGATCAGCTACTGGAGTGGGTGATGGAGGGGCTGATTCGAGACGGAGGGCCGCGCCCCATCTCCGCCGCCATGAGTCATGCCCGCTGGAAACCTGGCGTTTCGTGCGTGGGTACCTGGCTGGTTCGGTTTGAGGACGGGTCCGATCGCATCGTCGTGCTCAAGCGCTACGCGGGGAATGGGGCCGCTCAAAAGGGAGAACGTGGGGCTGCGGGAATCGAGCGTCACTTCACTGACGAGCACATGCTCCCGTTTGCCGTCCTGCCTGAGCACGGGGTTCGCCTCTGGACGTTTCCTGCAGACCGTTCTCTGGAAGGGGCGGTGCGGGTGATGGATGCCCAACGCTCGGCGCGTCTCGTGGATCGGGTAGGAGTGACGTCACCGTGGACGACCAAGGGAAGCTTGAGCGTGTGCCAACTGCTGCGCTACAAACCCGAACGCCGGGCCGTCGTGCGGTTCTCCGCGCGCTTGCACCGGCCCGCTCCCAAACCGCGCATGCGGGATTTCGTGTTGCGAGCCCTGACGCTGTCTGAGGCCGCCGCTGCCGTGTGCGCACGTGAGGCCCTGCGGGATGCCGGCGATCCTACCTTTGTTCCGGCATTGCTAGGCCACGAGCTCAGTAGCGGGATCCTCGTGGAGCAATTCGTGGAGGGTGTGCCGCGCGGGCCTGAAGACTTCTCTGCAGCGAGCCCTGTCGGCGCAGTCGTGGCACAACTGCATGGACTACCGGTGGATGGTCCGAGCGCCCTGCAAGAACGGGCCTCCGGGCCCAACCCCTTGCTGAGAGCCGACGCAACTCTGTCTCGTCTGCCCGAGATATCAACTCCGGCGCTCCATGGCCCCCTGTGCTGGTTGCACGGTGACCTGCACCCGGACCAAGTGATGCAAGGACCTGAGGGGCAGACCTACCTCATGGATATGGATGCCCTGCGGGTCGGTGATCCCTGCGAAGACCTGTCGAGCTGGATTGCAGATCAACTCGCGGCCGAGCCTGACTGTTCCTATGCGCAGGCCTCTGAGGCCTTCTTGTCGGGCTACCTGGAATCGGGAGGGCGTGCGCCCGATGCCGCGCGACTGCTGCAGTACACCGCGCACGCCTTGCAACGCAGGGCATTGGCGAGTTTGCGCAGACTGGAGAGAAACGGGCTGGAGCTGGCCCGCGAGCGTATGGAGCGTGCGTGGGAACTCGTGGGAGTTGGGCAGGGCAAGTCATGAGTTCCCCCCTCGACCTGGCCCAAGAGGCCTTGGCAAAGGAATTCGGCAACGCTGACTCCGCGCCGCAAGTCGAGCGCGTGGTCGTACGCAAGGACGATTCGCTGATGCTCTTTTCCAGCGGACCCGCAGGCATGCGCTGGTTCCAGTTCATGGACGGGACGATCACCGAGCGCTTTCCGCGGGACGAGACGGACCTGCCTCTGCTGGCCGAAATGACCGACGATGAGCTAGCTAGGATGGAGGTCCTTGCTTGGCGACCTGGTCGTCGGGTCGCCCTGCTAGATGGGGGCGAGGGAGTCCCCACCATCTTGAAGGGTTTCCGTCGTAAACGAGGTCTGCAAGCGAGCGCCAATCTGGAGCGGATCCGGACCGCACAGCACGCTTGCCAGTGCCTGCGTTTCCCCGTCAGTCTGGAGTCGTACCCGGATCGCAACGCCCTGCGCATGAGCTTCATGCCGGGAGTTGCCTTGAGCATTCACTCTCGCCATGAACGCCTGTTCGCGTCCATCGGCGTCGACCTAGCCTCGCTCCAAGGCCTCGCCAGCACCGATGGGCTTGAGTCCCACGGACCTCACGCGGAGTTGGAGAACCTGGGCACAATTGTGGAACGCACTCAGAGGGTCACGAGTGTGCCGGGCGAGGGGTGGCAGGAACTACTCAATTCCCTGCGGGAGGCCGTCGCGGACCTGCCCGCCGGCCCTGCAGTTGTGGCTCACCGCGATCTCCATGACGGTCAATTCCTCATTCACGAAGGGCACGCAGCCCTCATGGATTTCGACATGATCGCGGCCGCCGACCCAGTCTTGGATGTCGCGAACCTCTCGGCGCACATGCAACTGCGGGTCTTGCAGGCCGTCGACGGAGCAACTCAGCAGCATGCAGACGCCTGTCAGCAAGCGCTGCAGAGCACCTTCGAACCCGGTCAGGGCCCCGAAGCCCAACGCCGCATGCGTTTCTACCGGTCCGCGACTTTTCTGCGCCTAGCCTTTGTCTACGCCGTTCGTCCACGCTGGCGGCACTTGTTCCCCGATCTGATCCGACACTCACAACTCTGCTTTGATGAACTTTGCCAAGCCTAAAACGGCCCTAATGACATCTGGACTGTCCGCTTGTCGGCGATTGCTTCTACTGGGGTGGCTCGGCGCAACGGCCTGGGCGCAAACGCCCGCAGATCTGAGCGTCGGGCACTGGGTGCGCGCGAAGGGCACACTGGCCGCTGATGGGGTGTTCCACGCCGCCAAGGTCGAGGTGCTCGAGCCCGCGGATCAACAAGCCCTGATCGGGAGGGTCAAAATCCTGGGGGACGAGCGTTTGCTGGTCTTAGATCAGATCATCCACTTGTCAGCCAAAACCAAGGGCCTGAGCAGCGTGGACTTTGACGATCCTGACGCGCGCTTCAAGTTCACCGGCCACTACCGCGGACCCAACAAGTTTTCCGCCCGAGCCGTCGTCCCGTATCGTTCGAAGGACGATCAAATCGAAGCCCGGATCGACGCCATCGAGGACCGCGAGCAGACCCGCGTGCTGCACCTGCTCAAGTATCAAGTCGTTTTGGACCGGGCCACGAGTGTGAAATCGGACTCGGTGCTTTCGGACCTCAGTCTGGCCCCGCTGCAGGAATTTGGTGCGGACGTGCGGGAACGGGATGACGACGATTTCATCGGTGCGTCGCATCAGATTGGCGAATACCTCACGGTAGGAGCGCGCCTGACCCTGCGCAGTCAGGACGAGCGCGACTTTGATTTGGATAGGGATGTAGCCAGTGATCGTCGGGATGACGAGGCCTCCTTGCGGCTCGAAGCGATCTATCAGCCTCCAGGTGACTTCTACGGACTGCTTGGCCTACGCCAAGCGAATCGCTGGCGCAAAGATGATGTCGATGGAAACGAGAACACTGACTCGGGCAAGGTTGCGGAGGTCTACGGCTACTGGCGAGACGTGGGCCGCAAAGGGTTCGACTTGCAGTTGGGCCGGCAGGACTTTGACGAGCAGCGCGAGTGGCTCTACGACCAAAACCTGGACGGGGCACGACTCATCGTCAAGCAGGGAGATCTACGGGCGGAGTTGTCCGCGACGACCACTCTGAGCGGAGGAAGTGAGGCGGATGAGAACACGGACAACCTGATCGCCTACGCCACTTCAGGCACAGCAGACCGTCAGCTGGGGGCCTATATCATCAGTCGGCGCGACGCTCGGGGTTCAGGAAACTACCCTCACCACTTTGGCGTGAGAGCTCTGGGTGAGTGGCTGCCGGACAATGAAGTTTGGGCGGAGCTCGGTGGAAGAACGGGATACCGTGCATTCGATGACCTACGCGGGTACGCGACGGACATCGGCACGACCTGGTCTCCCGGGTTCGCGGACGATTACTACTTCACCGTGGGTTATGCTTTGGGTACTGGGGATTCCGACCCGGCCGATGGCGTGGACGACTCATTTCGCCAGACCGGGCTACAGGACAATAACGACAAGTTTGGCGGCGTGACTTCGTTTCGGTACTACGGCGAGTTGCTTGATCCAGAGTTGTCGAACCTCGGGATTCTGACCCTGGGCGTGGGCCGGCGCTTTGGCAAACGGACGTCGTTGGATTTCGTGTTTCACACCTACAAACAAGACGAGGCGGCCGCATTCCTCACAAACGCAGAATTGAAACGCAAGCCGGACGGTACCCATACCGACTTGGGATGGGAGCTGGATCTGATCTTCGGCAAGCGCGTGTGGGGAAACACGGACCTGGAGGTGGTAGGGAGCATGTTTCGTCCGGGGGACGCGTTCGCCGATCGGGATACGGCGTACATGGCCAAGGTTCAGCTGAGGATTCGCCTGTGAGACGATCACGCAAGCAACGAGGCCCGCTCGAGCGGGGTTGGACCACCTGCCTCGGGTTGTGCCTCATCGCAGCCTGTAGTGGGTCGACCGATTCAGTCGCCGCTCGGCCCAACGTGATCCTGATCTGTATGGACACCGTCCGTGCAGATCACGTCGGATGCTACGGGTACGAGGCTCGCGCGACGACTCCGACCCTCGATGCGTTGGCCAAGGACTCCACCGTGTTCACGGACACCTCCGCCACAGCTGGGTGGACCAAACCCTCGGTTCCCTCCTTCCTCACGAGCACGTATCCGTTGCAGCACGGCGCCTACCTGGGTGATTCCAAGGGGCGGCTCGACAACCAGACGGACATGCTCCCCGAGAAGGCCCTCACCCTAGCGGAGGTCTTCTCGGAGGGCGGTTACCAGACGGCGGCATTCGTCAAGAACGCGCAGCTTCGTAGCGGGCTCGGCTTCGAGCAGGGCTTTGACTCCTACGAGGACAAGCCCGGGGACGCGCGGGAGATCCGTTGGCGCGCCCAAGACTGGCTAAGGGAGCGAGATAGTGAGGCTCCTTTCTTTCTGTATTTGCACTTCCTCGACGCCCACTGGCCCTATCCCGTTCCTCCGGAGTACGCATTCAAGTTCGTCTCGGGTGATTCAGCCGAGCGCTTCAGGCGCAGTGACTGGCGCGATCTGCGCAAATCTGTAAACAGTGGGGAAACGACGCTACTCGACGAGGAAGTAGGCGCCCTGGTGGCCCTCTACGACGGGGCGATTCGGTACATCGACGACCAACTCCAGCAACTCCTGAGCGGCCTCGAAGACTCAGGGCTAGCCGAGGACACCATCATTTGCGTGATCTCGGACCATGGGGAGGAATTCCTCGAGCACGGCAAGATTGGTCATGGTCACGGGCTGTACGAGAACCTCTTGCAGGTGCCGTGGATTCTGCATGTGCCCGGTAGGCCAGGACGGGTGGTCGAAGACCCATGCAGCCTGGTGGACTTGATGCCTACTTTGGCTGGAGTGGTCGGTCTCCCTGTCGGTGGCGCGGCCATGGGAGTCGACCTGATGGGCCAGGTCCCAACGGATCGCACAATCTTCGCCGAACACCTGAGCGAGACGACCTACCTGCAGACCTTCCGCCAACATGACCAGAAACTGCTTGTGGAAATGAAACCCGGAGCAGGCCTGAAACCGAGCGAGCGGGAGGCTGAGCTTGATCGCGGAGTGCGCTGGAAGGCCGAGTTCGCAAGCGACGGCTCCCCGCGCGTGGCGCTGGTGCTGGAGCCGGAGCTTGCAGACGATGTGATGGAACCCACTGAAATCAAGGCGATGGTGAAGAACCTGAAGGGTTCGCAGTTCGATCTGTGCGGGGTCCCGGTGGTCCTCGGGCGGGGAACGACGTTCTACGGTGAGGGGGCGACATCCCACACGATTTCAGATTTGAACGAGGGGCGGCTGGCCAAGGCCAAGGGGCGGATCAGTGACGACGGTGTCTTCATTCCTGAGAAACTGAAGCTCTACGGTCGAGACGCGGAGATCGAGTTAGAAGTGCGCGGACGACTGCTGGCCATCGAACCCGATGGTCGCGTGAATCTGGGAGGCGTTTGGATCCAAACGAATGACGACACACAGATCGCGCGGCGCGAGGGGGATCGCAAGCCGCGACTCTCTCGAGATCTGCTCGTCGAGTTGTTCTTGCAGGACGGCGACTTCAGTCAAGACGATCGTATTTCTATCGGGGCTGAGCTCTACAAGCTCGGCCTCGATCCGCTGGAGTTGAACGGGCAGGCCGTGGAAGGCACAAAAAATTGGTCGGGTGAATTCGATCTCGTACGCGCACTCGCACGGACTCGATTCTGGGGTAGTGGAGATCAGATGAGCCTGACTACAGAGGATCTCGAAGCATTGCGTGCGATCGGCTATGCGGACTAGCACTGCGCACCAGGGATTGGCGCCACTGAACAGCGCGCTCCCGCAGGGGCTGCGTAACTGAGTTTGTTCCATGGCTCCCCTGCGTCCCCTCACCCTGCGTTTTGCGAAGCTCTACGCGTGTGTGCCCCTAGGCGTCGTGGGCTTCTGCCTCGCCATGCTGAGCGGGTTGGCGAACCTGCAAACTCTCAGCGAGCAAGCGGCCCACGGAAGGGCCCAACAGGCTGCGTTGACTGCGGTACTTGCGCGGAATGCGGTGTTGACCGAACTCGCTGAGCAGTCGCCAACAGAGTCCTCGGCCATGAGGTTACTCGCACCGAATCTGCTGCGGGCAAGCGTGGAAGAGCTCAAGGCACTCGCGGCGGCTGTTCGGGGGCCAGAGCCTGAAGGGGGTGGCGACCCGAGCATCCGCCAGCTGGGTTCGGCAACTGAAGCCCTGGCCGCCCGCCTCAGCGGTGATGCGGCCGACGTCCCGTCCGAGGACCTGCTTCAAACTCTGGCGGAGATCAAGACGCTGGCTACAGGCCTCGAAGCGAGTTCCCGGCAGCGGACCGTAGCTCGTAGCGCGAAGATGGAGAGGCGCGTGCGCATCCTACGCTGGACCCTGCTCGCCGCCTTTGGCGCGGCAATGGCGTTCATGATCGCAGCGCTTGCTTCACTTAAGCAACGAGTTGTCGAGCCCCTCAAGTCGCTGCGCCACAGCGCTGAACGCTTCGGGCGTGGGGAGTTGGCCTATCGAATTCGGATGAACCGCTCCGACGAGATAGGGGATTTTGCAGCCACCCTCAACCAGATGGCGGATCGCCTGAGCGACTCCCAGGAGGATCTCGAGGCGCGCGTCCGGGAGCGGACAAGAGAGTTCTTGCGCGCCGCCCGAATGGCGCACCTCGGTGTGCTCGCATCGGGCATCGCTCACGAGATCAATACCCCCCTCGCCTCGATTCGCTCCTGCGCAGAAGGCATGCAGCGGCGCATGAAGCAGGGTGAGTTTTCGCAAGACCTGTTCCGCGACTACGCCGATACGATTTGCCGTGAGGTTGAGCGTTCGCGGGGAATCACAGGCAGGATGCTTGCCCTGGCCCGGGAAGAACCCACCACATCCACCGTCACCTCGCTCAGCATGGTTCTTGAGCAGGTCTTCTCGGCCCTTGCCCACCGTGCAGAGCGGCGAAGTGTTCGGCTGGTTCGCGACCTGCCCGACGAGGAGATCAATCTGCGCGTGGACGGCGGTGAATTGGTGCAGATCATTGTGAACCTGGTGGCCAATGCTATCGATGCCTCACCCCTGGACGCAGCTGTCACGCTGCGCGCCGAAGTGAATCCAGAGCAGCTGATCCTGACCGTCAAGGATGAGGGGGCTGGCATTCCTGCCGATCAACTCGAGCGCATCTTTGAGCCCTTCTTCACGACCAAGGCTCCCAACGAGGGAACGGGGTTGGGGCTTGCCCTCGTGAGCAACCTTGTCGAGTCCCACCGCGGGCGCGTATCCGTAGAGAGCATTCCAGACCAAGGGACGACCTTCCGCGTCGTCCTCCCACTTGATTGGAGAAGAGTCCAGTGAAACCCCGCCTGCTGTTTGTGGATGATGACGACACGTTCCGATCTGTGCTTCACCGGGAGCTGGCGGATCTCGGCTATGACGTAACAAGTGTCGCGGACGCCGAACTGGCCTCTGTGCATCTGAACCACAACCGCGTCGACGTGGCCCTCGTCGACTTGCGCTTGCCGGGCATGGATGGTTTGGAGTTTTTGCAGGTCATGAAGGCGCGCGACCCACAATTGCCGATCATTTTGCTCACTGGACACGGGTCATTTCCCGACGCCGTAGCCGCCATGCGAGCTGGAGCCTTTGATTTTCTCAGCAAGCCGGCGCGTTTGGAGGAGTTGGACATGGCTCTCAAGCGGGCCATCGAGCACGGAACACTGCGGCGTCAAAACCTCCTGCTGCGCAAGCTCATCACTCGTCGAGTGGCACCGGAGATCCTTGGCGAGAGCCCGGTGATTCAGCAATTGAGAACGTCCATCGAACGGGTCGGCCGTAGCGAAGCTCACGTCCTGATTCACGGCGAGAGTGGAACGGGCAAAGAGCTCGTGGCTCGTGCCATTCACGATGCCAGTCCGCGCAGGGAGTCAGCCTTCGTCGTTGTGAACTGTCCTGCCATTCCGAGCGAGTTGTTCGAGAGTGAACTCTTCGGGCATCGCAAAGGAGCATTTACTGGAGCCGGACGAGAGCGCTTGGGGTTGATCGCCCTGGCCGAGGGGGGGACCCTCTTCCTCGACGAAATCGGAGAACTGCCCCCGTCGCTGCAGCCCAGCTTGCTGCGCGCCGTGCAGTTCGGTGAGTACCGTCCTGTCGGAGGGGAGAAGGAAGAACACTCGGACGTGCGCATCCTTGCCGCAACCAATCGAAACCTCAGCGAATCCATAGGGACTGGGGGGTTTCGGGAGGACCTCTACCACCGACTCGCCGCACTGACATTGGAGGTCCCGCCCCTCCGGTCACGTGAAGACGACGTGATCTTGATCGCCCAGCATCTGCTCGATTCATATAATCAGACGGCAGCGCCGGGGCAGGCCAAGGCCCTGGCGGATGGGGCCAAGCAAAAGCTCCGGGACCATCCTTGGAGCGGCAACGTACGCGAGCTCGAGAACGCGATCGTTCGCCTTTCGACGCTTGTTGATGGCGAGGAAATTGATGCCAGCGACGTCGCTGCACACGTACTTGCCGTTGGCCCTTCCAAGCTCGAGGATCTACCTGCTCTCAACCTCGAGCTGCTCGAACGGATTGCGATCGTGCACGCCATGCGGAAGCACGCAGGACATCGCGGTCGTGCTGCAGCCGAATTGGGGGTCGCGATCAAGACCCTCTACAACCGGATCCTGCACCACGCGGTCACAGAGGTGGAATGGGAGAAGCGCGAGGATCCACCGCATTGAGCCTCTCGCAGGCTCGCTGAGCTCACAACTGCTAGGAGGGTGCGACTGAGACGCTCAGCTCCGAGCAGAACTGGGCGACTCGGTCGGTCCCGTTCAGCGGCAGGCCACGAGCCCGAAGTTCTGCCAGGCCCTTCTGGGCACGGACCCTCTGAATCGTGTCGAAGAGGATCTGAGGAGTCAGGTTTTCAGCGCGCAGCAGGGTACACAGGCCCAGCTCCTCGAAGCGCTGGGCGCGAATGGTCTGCTCCATGCGGTACATGGCTCGCGGAATGAGGATCGAGCGTTGTGCGAACGACAAGACGTCCGTGCAGGTGTTGTACCCAGCCGTGCTCACCGTGATCGCTGCTCGCTCGAGCAGGTGTCGGGTCGAAGGCAGAAAACTGTGCAGAGTTACCGGAAGGTCTTGCGCTTCAAGTTCAAGTCGTGCCTGCCGGTCTGCTCCGATCAGCGGCCCCGTGACGATCTCGGCCCTGAACCCCAAACGGTCCTTGAAGGACCGCATCATCTCAAGGAAGGGCAGCAAGACGGCATCGCTTCCACCGTCGCCGCCTCCGATGGTGACGAAGATCATGGGCGTGTCTTCGGCCTGTGGGTTCTCTACAGGGTCATCAAGTTCGGCGCTGCAGATGTAATTGACGTGATGGACTCGAGAGCGAACGGTTTCAGGCAACTCGTATTCATCCACCTTGTCCAGAAAATCAACGCTTCCGTAGACCAGGATGTGCTGATAGTTGTCGCGTATCACGGAGTAGATGTCCTCGGCGCGCCACAGGTCTCGCACCCGGGAAGGGTCGTCGATGACATCGCGCATGCCCAGAATTCCCGTGCATTGGCCTTCATCCTTGAGCCAATTGAGCGTGGGCAGGAGTTCACCTCCGCCGCCGGTCGGGGAGTGGTCCACCAGCAGGACGTTCGGCTTGTAATCACGTGCGGTATGCAGAATCAGGTTGCTGCGCAGGGTGTGAATATCCGGCGCAGAAATCCCGAGAGAGCGCGCCTCGTATTGCTCAACTCCGGTCTTTTGGATGGCGGGCAGTTTGACGTAGTCCGCCCCGGCGGGCATGGCGTAGCGATGCGCCATGGGGGAGCCTGTGACGAGCAAGACCGAGAGGTCGTTGAACTCTGCGCAGAGTCTGCGGATGATCGCCAAACAGCGGCGCAGGTGACCCAGTCCGTAGGTGTCGTGTGAGTACACGAGCAATCGCGTTCCAGCCCCGAAGGGACGTTGCACGCGCTGGGCAGACTCGCGTCTTGGGGCATCGATTCCGCTAAACGGCTCGCCGTCGACCGCAGACAGGCTGAGCACCGACCCCTGCAAGCTTCCATCCTCAGCAGGCAGGGATTCGACGGACACAAGCACCCTGCGGGCCTGCTCGGAGACGTCGTTCACGAGCAGCTCAACGGTGCAGGGCCTCCCTTGGACTTGGGCGCGCAGTAGGGTTTCTCGCAGCGCGTCACCCTCAACGCCCAGCACGGCGAAAATGCTCCTCCCAAAGACCTTGTAGACGGGCCAGCCAACTAGATCCGCAGCGCTTTGATTGGCGAAGGTGATCTCGTCCTTGTGGTCGATCAAGAACAAGGCTCCGCCAATGTGCGACAGCACTCCACTCAAAGAGCGTGCCTGTTCGCGTTCGTGTTGGAGCTTTGCGTGGCTGGCGAAGGCGGTGGCAATCGCGGCTCGTACCTGGGCGTCGGTAAAGGGCTTGACGAGATAGCCTCCCGCGCCAATCTCTTGGGTACGCCGAATCGTCTCCTCGTCAGCGTAGGCCGTGATGAAGATGACTGCGCACTCCAATCTGCGCGAGAGCTCCTGCGCCGTCTCAACGCCATCGGACCCGCCAGCCAGGTGGATGTCCATCAGGACCAACTCTGGCCGTTCTCGGTCTGCCAGCGAGAGGGCGGCCTCGGTGTCCTCCGCGGTACCCACGAGTTCGTGCCCCAGGCTTTCGACAATTCCCGCCAGGTGCATCTGAACCATGACCTCGTCCTCGACAATCATCACGCGCCGCCCGCTCATGCCAGTCCTCCTTCTCCGGGACAGGTTTGGCTGGGAACAAAGGTGATGCGCGTTGTCGTGCCCGCATCGCTGGTCACCTGCACTTCGCCCTTGAGTTTCTTGGCGAAGGCCGCGATCAGGGTTGAGCCAAGCGACGCTGGCTGGCCCGAATCGTGCGCCGTGTAGCCACAACCATCGTCGGAAACGACGAGCGTGCTTGTACCGTTCGCCTCTTGCCTGGTCTCGATCCGAATCGTTCCTGAGCGGCCGTCCGGGAAGGCGTACTTGAGCGAGTTGGTCACCAGCTCGTTGGCGATCAAACCAACGGACAGGGCTTGATCGATGTCCATGTCAAGGTCCTCGATATCGAATTCCAATTGGACGTCGTGGGACCTCCCGAAGGTGTGGACCAAGTGCTGGCTCAAGACTCCGATGTAGCCCTGCAGATCGATGTGGGCCAACTCGGCCGACAGGTACAAGTGTTCGTGGATCAATGCGATCGTCCGTACTCGGTTCTGACTGACCTCTAGCCGGGCAGCGATCTCGGGATCGCTTTCTCTGGCTTGGATGGCGAGCAGACTGGAGATGACCTGCATGTTGTTCTTGACCCGGTGGTGCACCTCACGCAGCAGCAGTTCCTTCTCAGCTAGCGACTCTCGAATTCCTTGTTGGATGTTCTTCTGTTCGGTGAGGTCCTGGGCTACGCAGACGAAGCCCTGATCCGAGTCGTCGTCCAAGCTCAACTGGGCCCCTGAGAGTGCAACGGGGATGGCACCACCGTCCTTGTGAGTGAACTGCAGTTCGATGCCTGCCGCCGGTGGCGTCGCTCCCGCTGGCGCGCCGAATAGGTGCTCGAAAACGTGTGTCCCGCCGGCTGCCGCAGCGGGGCAAAGCAGATCCAGTGATTGGCCCAAGAGTTCGTCTCGACTGTAGCCGGTCACTTCACAGGTGGCCCTGTTGACGCGCACGATTCGGCTCTCGGCGTCCAAGACGATCAGGGCGGAGGCCATGGAATCCAAGACGCTCTCCATGCTTCCCATGGACACGGTCGTCGAAGACAGGTCGCTAGCCATGCGGTTGAAGGCCTGGCCTAACACCCCGAGCTCATCGTCAGTCTCAATGGTCACGCGCGTGTCCAGATGACCTTGGCCAATCTTGACTGCAGCGTCCTGGAGTCGTTGCAAGGGCTGGTTGATCGAGCGCCACAGGGCCCAGCCCAGGAGGATCGCAGCGCAGATGCCCAGCACGCTGACCCCCAGCGCCAGTTGCGGAGTCCATTCCGCGCGCTTAAGGATGGTCCTCAGTTGGTCCCCCAATTCCTCTTCGGCTTCCCACAAGTAGGCCGTCAGAAGCGGGGTGATCTCCGCTTCGAGGAAGGGGTTGAAGACCGTGCGCACGTAGGGGCCGACGAGATGCTGATCTTGGGCATCTCCGGCTATGCGCAACAGGTGCTCCACGTGAGCGATCAAGAGGTCGTGCGTCCTGCTTAGCTCCTGCAGGTGTTGCCTGAAATTCGGACCCGCAGAAGTCCCGGTGCGACTTCCTCCATCCCGGGAATGGCCGAGCATCCTGCCATACTCTGCGGCCGCATCAGACAGCTCCGTCATGGCGCCAGCGAGTGTCGGGTCCGAGGAACTTTCCCCGCCTGGATTCACGCTGGCAAGGGTCAAGGCCGCCGATCGGCAGGCCTGCAGCTGAACGAGCAGTCGTCCACATTGTTCGACCCGTACCAAGGTGCTCGTGGGCCCGCTCGCGGCGCGCACCCCAACGCTGACCTCCAGGTCGTGAATGAAGATGCTCTCAGGTGGGCTACCATCAAGCTCCATGCGCGTGACCATGCCCTTGACCTTGTCACTCTCCTTGACGTTGACCGTGTAGAGCTTCTTGGCCAGCCACTGGCCAGCTTGCACCTTACACTTGACTTCAACCCGGTCACCGATGGCCAATGAGGAGAAGGGTACCGGGCGTGTTACGTCGTCTCCGTTCAGGGTGGCCGGCGTGAAGCTCACATCGATCCCGTACACGCGCAAGCTCTGCGCTTGATGGTCGATGGACTGGATGGCACCACGCAGGCGTGGCGCCAGTGGGGGCTGGGGTTGAATGTCGCGGGCGACGAACTGGCCTGCCGGGTTCCAATAGCCTTCGATTTCCAACCCGGATGTCTGCATGTTGTGGGCTGTGAGGTCGTACTCACTGCCCGTGCGCATCTGACGGAAGTCTTCTCTGGTCGTGGCGTGGATCAGGTAGGAGGCCAGGCCCACGAACAGAATCAACGAGGCGAGGGCGCAAAACGCCAGGACCAGACGCAGGCGTAGAGTCCAGCGCATCATGGCCGCCTCGAGGACGAATGGGGGTAACTAGACAAGGGGTCTTGTGCCGGGGTTGAGCACGGGGCGCCGACAGACCCAAGTATAGGCAACGCAGCGCTGTGCCTCGCGCCTGATCAACAGAGAGCTTGCGGTCAAGTCTTGGGGTCGAGGTAAATCGTACCGACGCATTCGAAGTGACCTTGAAACCCGTTCTGCGATCCAGCGTCCAGTCCCGGTGGACGCATCCTCGCTCTGGTCCGAGTTTCTCGACGCCCTCTTTCCGCCCGCGTGCTGGCTTTGTGGTGGCGGCACCGAAGCGGGTTGGTTTTGTGAGCAGCACCCGCTGCCCCGGCGACCGCGTGGGCCGCGCTGCGCGCTGTGTGCATTCGAACTGCCGCAGGGTTTGCAAGACGGGATGGCCTGCGGGCCGTGTGCTGTGGAAAGTCCTCCATGGGAGCGCTTGATCAGTTTGGGAGACTACCGTTCGCCTGGGGGCTTGCGAGCCAGCATCTTGGCCCTCAAGCACGGCGGGCGACGGGACCTCTGCTTGCCCCTCGGCCGATCACTGGCTGGCCGACTCACAGAGTCCGTGGATGTGGACCTCGTGGACGTGCTCGTACCCGTTCCGTTGCATGGCTTGCGCAGGCTGCAACGCGGCCATGATCAGGCCCTGGGCTTGGCAAAAATAGTGGCGGCTGATTTGCACTTGCCCGTGCGTCGCAGCCTGTTTCGGCGTCGGCCCACCATCTCACAGGGTACGGCGAGGGGAGAGTCCCTCTGGTCGGGTCTGCGGGGTGCGGGCCGGGGGGAGTATTCGCGTGCCGCCAACGTGCGCGCTGCCTTCGGTTTGGAGGCTCGTGAGTCCAAGCATTTGGCAGGCAAGCGCGTCTGGCTCGTGGATGACGTGGTCACCTCGGGTCACACCGCGCGCGAATGTGCACGGCTGCTCCGGCGCGCGGGCGCCCGCAGTGTGAGTGTGTTGTGTCTGGCACGGGCCTCGCTGTAGAGGCACGGGTTGCCTACTCTGTTGTGCCATGACAGTTCTGCTCATCGAACCCTTCGGAGGCATTGCGGGAGACATGCTCTTGGCAGCCTTGCTCGACCTGCAAGACCCGCGCTTCAAGCTGCAGGACTTGGAAGAATTGGCCGAGGTCTTGCTACCCGGGCGGGTCCGACTTGAACTTGAAAGCACGAGGCGACGCGGCTTGCGAGGACTGCATCTCACCGTGCACGGTGAAGGAGAGCGCCCTCCGACCCGCCACCTCTCCGATCTGGTTTCCCTGCTGGAGGCCGTGACCCTCTCCGAGCGTGTGCGAGCAGAGAGCGTGGCCGTCTTGACGCGCTTGGCCGAGGCCGAGGCTCACGTGCACGGCATCCCGGTGGACCAGGTGCACTTCCACGAGGTTGGGGCGATCGACACCCTGATCGATGTGGTCGGTGCCAGCCTGGCGTTGGAACGGCTTGAGGTGGAGAGCGTGTTCTCGTCGCCACCCCTTGTAGGCGGGGGAACCGTGACCTGTGCACACGGAGTCTTGCCGGTGCCGGCCCCGGCCGTTTCCGAGCTCCTGCGCGGGCGAGAGGTGCGACGCCCCGCTCCAGAAGAAGCTGACGGCGAGCGCACGACACCTACTGGCGCAGCTCTGCTCTGCCAGTGGACCGACAGGTTCGAACTGCCCATGCGGTTCACGAATGAAAGCACCGGCGTGGGAGCCGGCACTCGTGATAGCGAGCGTGGCGTAGCCAACCTGCTACGCGTGGAGTTGGGTTCGACAAGTGTCAGCGGGGAGCCGCAACGGCGCGAAGCCTGGTGCATGGAAGTGAATCTGGACGACATGTCGCCCGAGGAGGTGGGGCATGCGCTGCAGCAAGTGCGCGAGGCGGGCGCCTTGGAGGCCTGGAGTGTTGCGGCGCAAATGAAGAAGGACCGGCCCGCTGCCGTGCTCTGTGCCCTGGCCCGAGCGGAGCAGCGCGTTGCGTTGGAGGCGTCCGTCTTCCGCTGGACTTCCAGTTTGGGCGTGCGTTGGACTCGGCTCGAACGCTCGGAATGTGAGCGCGAACAGCGACGAGTGGACGTGGCAGGCAGCAGCGTCCGCGTGACCCTACGCCATCGCCCGGAATACCTGGCAGGCGAGCCCTTCGGCGAAGCGGACCTCTTCCCAGAACACGATGACTTGGTGCAGGCGGCGCAGGCGGCTGGTCTGACCCTACGCGAGGCCCGGGCTCGAGCCATCGAGGCCTTGCTGCAAGCGCTCTAGGCCTAGAGCGTACGGACGAACTGGTTGTCGCCGTCCACCAAAATCTGGCGTGGCTCGCTGGGCGTGTCCCCGTACTCAAAGGCCATGATGATCACTTCGTCGCCCTCCTGCACCAAGTGCGCTGCGGCTCCGTTGATGCACACGATGCCGGACCCAGGCTCACCGTTCAGAGCGTAGGTTTCCAAGCGCGCACCGTTGGTGTTGTCCACGATGAGCACCTTCTCATAGGAGACGATGCCGACCCGCTCGAGGAGTTCGGAGTCGATCGTGACCGACCCCACGTAGGAGAGGTTGGCTTCGGTGACCGTGGCCTTGTGGATCTTGGCTCGCAGGAACTGTCGCATGGGGCGCCTAGAATAAACGGCTGAGCGAAAGGGATCTACCGCCCCCGCTCATGCCAGGCGCGAATGCCGTTTTCCAGGCGTAGCAGCCCTTCGACCATGGTGGCTTCGGGCACCGCGCAACCGATGCGCAGATATCCGGGTGCGCCAAAGTGCTCCCCGGCGACCACGTCCACATCGAATTCCTGGGCCAGGAGATCCTGCAGGCCGAGGGTGTCCTGCACGCGTTCGATGCGCGGGAAGGCCAAGATGCCAAAGGGCGGGATGGTGCTCAGCACTGAGGGCGAGTCGCGCAGCCAGTTCAGTAGGTGCGGGCGAGACTCGGCTTCCACCCGGCGCAGGGGTGCCAGTAGCTCTGGCAGGCGATCGAGGGAGGCCAGACCGGCTTGCAAGGTGGCTGTTGGGGGATCGCCCCAGGAGAGCATGGCCTGGTCCAGCAACTGGATCCGATCCTGCGCCAGGCCCTGGCCCAGGAGCAACCAACCGCAGCGCAGGGCTCCTAGTCCATAGGCCTTGTGCAGGCCGCCGATCGATACCGCTCGCGGCAGGAACGTGGCGGCGTGCACCCGTTGCTTGGGCTGGGCGAACTCCATGTAGATCTCGTTGCAAACCAGAACGCCTCCGCTGGGTTCGATGGCATCCACCAGCGCTTGCAACACCTCTGGGCCGAGCACAGTGCCTGAGGGGTTGTGCGGGTTGGTCAGGAACAGGTGCAGGGGGTGGCGCGTGCGGCGAGCCTGGTCCGCCAGAGCTTCGGGGTCCGGGATCCAGCCCTGTTCCAGACTGCGATTGAGGGAGAAAATTCGCGCGTTGGAACGCCGCAAGAGGGCGGGCAGGGCTTGATAGGAGGGACTCTCCACTGCGGCAACCTGTCCCGCCTTCAACCAGTGGCGGGCGCAGAGGTCCATGGCCCCACTCGCTCCCATGCTAGCCAAGACCCGATCCGCGGGCAGGCCGAATAGCTCTCCGACCCGCCGTTCGAACGCGGGCTGGGCCTCAGCCGTGGGGTAACCACTGATCTGCTCCGCCGCCAGGGATAGCCAGCTGGATTCCGGCAGGGGCATGGCCGATTGCGCCAGGGAATAGGACGAGCCGTGGGACTCGGTCCGGATCCAGGAGCCGTAGGGGAAGTACAGTTGGGACGTGCCGGTCGACATGGATGGAGGACTCACTAGGTGGAGGTTGGATTCAACTTCCGCCGAGCGCTAGGATTGGGACCAGAAACCTGACAACGGGGGGCGAACTCCGCTGCTCAGGATCGTCACTATTTTTTGAGGGGGAGGCAAGCACTGCCATGGAAGCGCAAAGAACAACGGCCGCGATGGACAACACAACCGGCAAGATTCTCGACGGTGCCGGGAGGCTGATCTTGGGTCTCCCCCTGATGGGGCTCGCTCTTGCCCTAGCGCCTCCCGCAACTGCAGCGACAGCAGCGACAGCAGCGAATGGGGCAACCCAGGAGCCTGAGATCGTTGCTGGCAGCTATGTGCGCGCCAAGGCCGGGGCCGTGGTGCGCAACTTCCGCGATGATAAGGGCAAAATGGTTGCCGAGATGGAGGCTGAATCGCTGCTGTTGGTTCATGGACAGAGCCGCAACTTCTACGAGGTGTCTTCTCCCATAGGATTCCCGGTTTGGGTGCACGGCAAATACCTGGCCAAGACGGGAACGGATGGCGTGCTCAAGGTCGTCGGCCGCGGGGTCCGCATGCGCCCCTTGCCGGAGAGCACGGTCGATAGCTACCCCCTGACCGCCAAACTGAACCGCGGCGACCTGGTGCAGTTCATTGAGCGGGCCGATGAGAGCAAGGCTGCCGACGCCGATTGGATCCACGTCTGGTCCGTGCCCGCAGCCCATGGCTGGGTGAGCACATCAGAAGTGATCGGCGCTGCGGCTCAGGACGCTGCCGGCAGCGAGTGGACAGCCACTTTGCGCGGGTTGGTGGACGTTCCGGTCGAGGTCGCCGCGGGCGCAACATCGGATTCAGGCAAGGCTCCGGCCGCGAGCAACGCAGATCAGGATCCGCAGGCATCCACCGCGGTGGACAAGATCCCAGAGGAAGCCTACCGCTCTCTCGCCTACGGCAAGACCCTGTTGGACGGCGCGTTGAAGAAGGGCCAGGACGCCACGGAGGCCGACTTCGACAGCTCGATTCGGGCCTTCGACACAGTGCTCAAGATGGTGCCCGCGGACTCCGTCGTCGCGGCGGAAGCCAACTCCAAGTTGAAAGAGGCCAACACACACAGGACGGTTGCTGGTGTGCGAGCCGAACTGGCGGCGGCCGAGGTTCGTCAACGGGAAATGGTGGCCGAATGGGCCGAAGCCCAACGCCGCGCCGAGTTGGAACGCACGGCTCACTGGGGCCGTTTCATGGGCCGCGGCTGGGTCGACAAAACAGGGCGCGGCGACGACTCGCGCTACTTCTTGCGCTGGGGCGGCGAGGCGGTTTTCGAGATCAGTTGCGACAGCGGTCGCTACGACCTTGAGTTATTCCGGGGCTACGAACTCGGCGTGCGTGGGACGACACTGCGGGCCGCCAGCATGGCTACCGAAGACACTCCCGCCCAGGTCCCCCTGCTGGACATTTCGCGGCTGGAAGTCATTTCGGGCTCTCCGGTGAAGTAGTGCCCGCCTTTCTCCGCAGCCTGCTGCAGAAGCTGGCGTCCGGTTGGCGTCGGCTGCTCAGTGGGGGGGGTGGAGCCTGCCTCTGCGACACCTGCAAGTGGGATTACGGGGACGCTTGCCGTCGGCCCGAGCGGCCCAACGCTAGGGTCTGTCCCGACTATCGGAAGCGTTGACCTTCAGACCCGGCGTTCGCTGTTCCCCAAGACATCTTCCCGCAGGGCTGCCAGACCGCCCTCAACGAGCGCACCCCGGATGCGCTCCATCAGCTGGTGAAAGAAGTGCAGGTTGTGCAGGGTCACGAGCACGGCTCCCAGCATTTCATTCGTGCGGCAGAGGTGGTTCAAGACACCGATGGAGTAGCCCTCGAGGGCCGGGCTTCGGCACCCGGGGTCGAGTTCCTCTTCGCACCCCTTCCATCGGCCGTTTCGCAGATTGATGCGGCCGCGTGAAGTGAACGCCTGGGCATTGCGCCCGTGGCGCGTGGGTGTCACACAGTCAAAGAGATCCACTCCCTGTTCGACCGCGTCGAAGAAGTCACGCGGGGTCCCAACTCCCATCAAGTAGCGCGGACGATCCGCCGGCAAGAGTGGAGCGGCCACCGACACGGCTTCACCCATGGCGTCGCGTCCCTCGCCCACGCTCACTCCACCGATGGCGTATCCCACCAAGTCGTGTTCGCAGACGGCGGCAACCGAAGCTCGGCGTAGGTCTTCAAACGCTCCCCCTTGCACGATGCCAAACAAGGCCTGGCCACGGTCGAGTTCCCCGTTCTCCCGCCAGCGCCCGACGCAGCGCTCCAGCCAGCGGTGCGTTCGATCGTTGGCCAGCGATACCAGCCTGCGGTCGTGGGGGTCGGCGGGACAGTGGTCGAAGGCCATGATGACGTCCGCTCCCAACTCACGCTGGATGTCCATGACACGCTCGGGAGTGAAGCGCACTCGGTCGCCGTCCACGAAGGACTTGAAGGTCACGCCGTCGTCATCGATGGTGGAAATGTCCGCCATCGAGAAGACCTGGTAACCACCCGAGTCGGTCAAGATCGGACCGTCCCAATTCATGAACCGGTGTAGGCCGCCGAGCTGGGCCACGGTCTGCTCTCCGGGCCGCAGATGGAGGTGCAGGGTGTTGGCCAGAATCAAGCGCGCACCAGCCTGGGCCAGGTCCTTGGGCTGAACACCCTTGACCGTCCCGCGCGTACCGACCGGCATGAACGCCGGAGTGGCGACGTCTCCGTGGGGCGTCGTGAACGTCCCCTGGCGCGCGTGGGTTTGGGGGCAGGTACCGTGGACCTGAAACGAGAAGCCGCTCATGGGCCAGGAACTCTACTCTGCCGAGCCGGGCAGGGCTTCCAGCACAGCACCGGAGAAGTAGTGGCGCAGGATTCGAACGGTTGACCAGCCGCGCTCGGCCAACAGGCGCGCTCCGGTTTGGCATAACCCCACCCCATGGCCGTGACCGGCGCCGTACACCGCCCAGCCGGCACCCGCGGCGATGGGGTCGCCCGCGTGGGGCCAGGTGCCGTCGATGAGGCCGCTGCGAAGCAGGTTCGGGCCGAGCAGCGCGCGCAGACGCAGGAAGGACACCCGCGCGCTGCCGCGCTCCCCTTGCACCAACACCTCGAGCCAACGCCCAGGCTGGCCAGCCGAGAGCTCGACGGGAACCAAAGAAACCACCCGCTCGCCCACGTTCAGCGCGCGCGCCACGGCACCCAATTCTGCGGCCGTAAACGTGTGCTTCCAGCTCCCTTGGCTGGCACCCGCGTGGGCTTCAGCACAGGGACACTGCACGTCCACGGAACCAGAGGCCACGTTGGGGAACACCTGATCCAGCGCGCTGGTTCGTCCGCCGCAGGACGCGTGATAGCGGACGTCATCCAGGCGCCCGCGGCGCGTGAGTACCTGGCCGCGGGTTGAGGCGACCGCATCGGCGACGGCGTCGACCAATCGCTTGGCCACGGCCACGTCCCGCACCGCGCCCACGGCATTGGCGGGTCGACCGCCATAGGCCTGGTCGGCAACGGAATCGGACAGTGGGGAGCTGGAAGCCGAGGACCCTTCCGCGAACATGCCCCGCTGGGCCAACGTGTAGAGGGCATAGGTCCGGGACGCGATGGCTTGGGCCCGCAGCTCTGCTGGCTCTGCGGACCAGAGCGGCAACTCGCTCGCGACAACCCCGGCCACGTAGGACTCCAAGTCCACGTGGTTGATCAGGCGTAAGCCACCGCGCGGGTGGGGCAGGACTTCGAAGTGCCCCCGATAGCGCTTGGAATTCCAACGGACCTCCCCGACCTCGCCCGTCGGCCCGAATTCCAACCGTGCTTGGACCTTGCCACCGACCTCCAACCCCGCCCCAAGGCGTCGCACCGAGAGGCTGCGAGCACCGCTCTGCAGCAGCAAGTCCCTACGCCCCTCAGCTTGCTCGATGCGCACGGCCACCTGGATGGAGCGGGGCAATTCCGACGGTCGCGGAGAGGGGCGTCTTCCGGGGGCCGGTCGAACGGGCGCCCTCTCTGTGTCGGGCAGGGGCCCGGTGAGCGTGGGGGAGGAACGCTGGGCGCCAGTCTGGCAGCCGGCCAGGAGGGCCAAGACCAGCCAGGCGCGCACTTGGGCGCGTTTCCGATTCACGCGTCGAAGAGCGCGCCGGACGCGCTCTGGGATTCAAGCCCCAAGGCGCGGTAGCCCAGGCGAGTGAGCTTGCGGCCGCGGGCAGTCTTCTCCAACAAGCCGTGACGCAGGAGGTGGGGTTCAAACACCCCCTCGAGCGTGTCTTCGGTCTCATCCACCACGGCGGCGATCGTCTTGATTGCCACGGGGCCGCCGTCGCGGCGGGCGAGACAGCGCAGAATGCGTCGGTCCATTTCCTCCAGGCCCGCTTCATCGATGCCCAGGTTTTCGAGCGTCGTGCGCACGAGACCTAGGTCGATTTGAGCGCGCCCGCTGACCTGTGCTTCATCGCGGCAGCGACGCAACAAGCGGTTGGCGACCCGCGGTGTCCCGCGCGACCGAGCCCCCAAATGTTCGGCAGCCTCGTCCGTGACCTGCATGCCCAAGAGGGCAGCCGAGCGAGCCAGGATGAGTTGCAGCTCCCGCGTGGCGTACGGTTCGAGCCTCTCGAACAGACCAAAGCGCGCCCGGAAGGGGGCTGTCAGGAGACCCTCGCGTGTGGTCGCGCCCACGAGCGTGAACGGTGGCAGGCTGAGAGGGTGGATACGCGCGTCCGCTCCCTCTCCGATGATCAAGTCCACGGAGTAATCCTCCATGGCCGTGTACAGGTACTCCTCGACCTTGGTCGGCACGCGGTGAATCTCGTCGATGAACAAGACGTCGCCGGGGCGCAGGTGGATCAGCAGGCCCACCAGATCCTTGGGCGTCTCCAGGGTCGGACCGATCGTGCGGTGCAAGTGCGAGCCCATCTCGTCCGCTAGAACGCGAGCCAGGGAGGTCTTGCCCAGGCCCGGGGGACCTGAAAAGAGCACGTGATCCGGGGCGTGTTGCCGCTCTTGGGCCGCCCGGACCGCCACCCTCAGATCGCGCACAATGCGCTCCTGCCCGATGAACTCGGATAGGCTGCCGGGGCGCAGGCTGGCTTCGGCCTGAGCGTCCGATACAAGGCCCGCGGCTGACTGTCCCGGGTCGGGCGTATCCAGGGCAGCGGGGTTGAATACGGATTCCTCGGGCATGGTCGCAGGATAGCCCCCGGAGGGGGGGGAGTCCCAAACCTACGGCCGGAATCCAACACCTCGAAAGCCCCAGAGAATCGGTTTCCTTGACACGCGAGGGGGGGTACCTACACTGATGCGCCCATCCTGGTCGCGGCCTGGATGTGCGATTCTGCACATTTGGGCGTGCGAATCCGCACACTCACATTTACCCCCAGCTGACCCAGGCTTCCCCCAAGCTCTGAGGACCCGCGATGCCACGAACTTTCGACAGTTCTGGCTTCACCAGCACCCTCCTCGGAGCCCATCTGGCCCCATTCTGGCCCC
>CAYXTP010000006.1:0-27753 GCA_964467985.1 uncultured Planctomycetaceae bacterium | reverse complement strand
TCTGGCCCCATTCTGGCCCCCTAATGGACCCGTACGGGGCGCATCTGGCTCTCCCGGGCCCCAGCCCAGCCCTCCCCAAGACCGGAATCACCCTCCCTTTCACTAGTTCTTGCCCGCGCGGCACGCCGTGTGCATAGAAGGTCAGGACCAGATTCCCTGCGGCTCCCTGGAGCCACCACCCAACACTCTGAGGTATCCTCAGCACCCCCCCCCGGTCCCCACCGGCTGTGCATACCGACGACCCTCACTTCTCCCCGTGTTCCTCTTCGACCCAAGTGCACCTATGCGTTTGAATCGGCTGCAAAGCGCCCTCATCGGCACCCTGACTATTCTTCTCCCCGCCTGTGGCGGCCTGGCCTCCAAGAAGGGGGCGGATTCCGGATCCCAAGCACTCTTGCGCTTGCAAGATGTCTCCAACGGCTTCGGTCAACTCATCCCGCACACGGTCCAGAGATTGGACTCGCTGGGGAACCCGACCCAACAAGTGGTGTCGATCCTCAGCCAGCAGGACATCATCAACTACGTCAGTGCGGGAAACCCCATCCTGCCCGTGCCGCAGTTCAACTCAGCGGCGATTCTGCCCAGCGGCGCAGTGGGCAACCACTTCCTCGTGGCGCGTTTCACCCGCGACCTGGACCTGAACACGATCTTTGACCCTTCACCTGGGTCTCTTGCGAACTCCGGATTGACCGGTGCTGTGAGCGTCGTGGCCATCGACCCGGTGACAGGCACGGCGTTGCCGGTCGTCGGGCGCGCGTTTGTCAACGGACAGACCCTTGGGGATGACCTCTCTGGTGATCCGCCGCGCCGGCCCCTGGAGACCTGGGTTGCTCTCGACAGCGATACCGGGGCAACGACTGTAGTGGATCCGGAAGGCCAGGGCTTCCCCGGTACAGACGCTGGGTTCGTGGGCTCGAGTCAGCTCGTGTCCAAGTCGAGCTTCGTGTTCGTTCCGGACGCGGACTCGGACCTCTCGACCTACGAGACCTTTCCCGTGGGCTTCGAGATTCGTCTGCGCTTCACGACAGCCGTGCGCGCCGACAACGGCAAGGGCCTGAATCAGCAGGTATTGGCTGCTTCGACGGTGGGAGCCGACATCCTCTCCCCCGAGGTCGTGCGCACGCCTCCCCCGCTTCAAGAGCCGCTCATCACCCCCGGTGGTGGCGACACGGACGTGGATCCCCTGACGAACATTCGCGTGGAGTTCACCGAGCCGGTGCAGCCCTACACCGTGGGCGTGATCGACGGTACCGCGCCGGCCAACCTGTCCTCGGCCTTGAAGGTCGAGTTTGGTCCTTCGTCGACGCGTACGGACATGCCGTTCACCGTTGTGCCCCTGAGTCCCTTCGACTTGTCGATCTACGACCTGATTCCGGCCTTCAACTTCCCCGGATCAGGCCCGTCCTTCGGCACCTGTGGCACCTTCTCGCGGGTGGACATCACGATCAACCCGGGCCAGATTGAGGACCTGGCGCGCAACCCTGATCCCGCCGACCCCGGGAACTTGGTTCCCAACTTCAACATCCTCGGCGGATCCACCTACTTCATTACGGGCGAAGGCCCGGGAATGGTGAATGCCCCCGTGACTCCGGATGCCGTTTACCTTGCGCGCAGTGGCGCCTTGCCTGGTATCTCGGTGCTGGACTTGAACGGCTTCGGCCAGGGGACGGGTAACCCGACCTTCATTGAAGGCCAGCCCGTCGAAGGCAACACCAACTTCCCCTACAACGCCAACGTGCGCTTCCAGACGGGCTTGCGTCCGCCGCTGGCCGTGGGCAGTTGTACTTTGGATGGGGGTTCGGCCGGTGTCTTCACCCTGGCTCGAGACACATCCTTGAACGACCAAGTCGTGGCCCCGCCGCTCGTGTCGGACGTTTCCGACATGATGCTTGGGCACTCCTTGGACGGGACCTTCAACAACGCCAAGTACCCCTTCGGGTGTTTGGCAGGTAACGGTGGTTCGGTCTGCACCCTCGATGGTCTCAAGATCATCAACGGTCAGCCGGGCACGGGTGGCAACACCCTGACACCGGTGGCGCCGGGTGGCTTTGTGATTGGAAGCTTGATGGCTGGCTACGAGAACATGATCTCGTGGGCACCGCACCCCAACCCTCCGCCGCTCTCCTTCCCGCCCTTGTGCGTGGCCCCCTATCTGTTGGGGCAGGAGCCGACCTCGGTCGACCACTTCATGCCGCCTCCCGGGCTGCCCAAGAACAACCTGTTGGTTCCTGGCGATCCGTTCGGTGATCCCCTTGCCAACCCGCCGGTACCGCCTTCTGGTCTCCTGACCCCCGAGCAGAACTGCTTCTTCCTCGGGCCCAGCCAGGGACAGATCAAGGTGGAGAACTGCTTCGCGTACATGATTCGCCAGCAGGTGGGTCACTTCCTGTACGTCCTCGATCGCCAAGCGGGCGAGATCACGGTCTTCAACTCCAACCGCATGACTGTGGTGGAGCGCATTGCGATGACCGACCCCACCGAGTTTGCCATGGGTCCGAACCTGGATCTCCTGGCGGTGACCAACCAGTTCTCGGATACGGTTTCCTTCATCGACATCGACCCCTCCTCGGCCACCTTCCACCAAATCGTGAAGACGACTGTGGTGGGCAAGGGTCCGCGCGGGATCGCCTGGCAACCGGGCAACGAGGACATCCTTGTCTGCAACGAGGATGACGACACCCTCTCGATCATCTCGGCCTTCTCGCTTGTGGAGCGCACGCGCGTCAGCGCCCAGCTCAACAAGCCCTTCGACGTCGTCGCCTTTCCGCGCCAGGTGCCCGGTTTGGCGTACAGCCGCAACGTCTACTTCGCCTACATCCTGAACCGCAACGGAAACGTGGCTCTCTTCGAGTCCGGTCCCAACGGCGTGAACGGCTGGGGTTATGACGACGTGATCGGAATCGCTCCCTTCACCTTCAACAGTCCCAAGAAGCTGCAGATTGATCCGATCAACCTGTTCATGGCTGTGTGGATCGCCCACGAGGGTCCCATCGACACGGTCTCCGGGGATCCGGGTCCGCCCAACGTGGGCGCCCTGACCCAGCTCTGGGTGGAGTCTGCCGTCACGGGCCAGCTCTTCCTGACTTCCGGCAACGTGGGTCAGACCGGTATCCGGGACATGGCTTTTGGTGTGAACGTCTCTATTGGCGAGGGTCCCCAGGGCCTCTCTGGAATCCCCGTGGACATCGCCTTTGACAACCTGCGCAACTTGGGTGGTCTGCCCAGCATGATTACCTCCTTCAGTGCGGGTTCCGCCCTGCCGGGTAACGGCAAGGGACTCGTGCGGGTCGTGGGTGCGGTCGTGAACACCAACGAGCCGGGCTTCATGTTTGCCGCCGTGCCCAACGTGACCGGTGGCTTCGGTGTGGTGGACGTCTTCGATCTGGCCAAGGCCGGTGTCCTGCGCAAGGACATCAACGCCTTCCAGACTGGAATCCAGTCTGTGCAGGTTCCCAACGTGAGTGGGGTGATGGACTACTGGAGGCAGTAAACCCATCGAGGATCCCATCGAGCTTGAGCCGTTCCGCTGCTTGAGTCCGACGGGACCTACCCAAAGCAACGCGACCACGCCCGCGAGGTTCTACCTTGCGGGCGTGGTGCATTCAGCGCTTCCCCCGGCGCCCCTTTGGGGCCTATGCTCACCCCGATGTCCGACTCCAAGGCCGTGCAGTCCATGTTCGCCCGCATCGCGGGCAGCTACGACTTTCTCAATCGCGTGCTGTCCTGCGGCATCGATCGGCGTTGGAGGAAGCGCGTAGTCAAGCGCGCGGGTAAAGTGCGCGGACGGGCGGTTCTCGATGTCTGCACCGGTACCGGGGACCTGGCTGTGGCCTTTGCCCGAGCGGGTGCCCAGGTCTTGGGAGTCGACTTCACCCTGCCCATGCTGCAACGCGCGCCGGGTAAACTGCGACCCGCGAGGGACCGCGCCCAATTCGTACAGGGGGATGCCCTGAGCGTCCCGGCCCAGACCGACAGCGTGGATGTGGCTTGCGTGGCCTTCGGCATCCGAAACGTTGGCGACCGCTTGCAGGGGCTGCGTGAAATGGGCCGCGTCGTGCGCCCAGGTGGGCAGGTGTTCGTGTTGGAATTCTCGACGCCCCCGGGTGCGCTCTTCGGTTGGATCTACCGCGCCTACTTCACGCGTATCCTGCCGGCTCTGGGGCGCCTGATTTCGCGCGACGGAGACGCCTACGCGTACCTGCCGCGCACGGTCCTCGCCTGGCCCCAGCCCGAGGCCTTTCAGCAGGAAATGGAGCAGCAGGGTCTGGTGCAATGTGGCTTCGAACGCCTGACTGGCGGCATCGCCTGCTTGCACTACGGCACGGTGCTCAGGGGGGATGAAAGCGGAGTCCCGGCCTGATGCAAGACGACTACGAAGACGAGGAGGAATGGGACGAGGAACTCGAGGATTCGGATCTCGACCAGGACAGAGACTTCAACCAACGGGGAGTGCAGGGCACCTTGGCCATGGGCTACCTGGCCTGTGTTCCCTTGCTGGCGGCCTACGAATGGTCGATCGCCAGCTCACCCGTGTCGAATCGCAGCACCGCAGAACTCTGCCTGTTTCGCTTCCTGACTCCTCTTGGGGAGCAGGCCTCCTTGGCCAGACAGGGGATCCTGTTGGTCCTGCTGGTGGGGGCCATGGTCCAGGTCTGGCGACATCGCCATGGCTTGGGATTGCGTCTCCTGAAAATGGTGGGTGAGGGTGGAGCCTGGGCTCTGTTGCTCGCGCCCACCTTGCTGCTCTGCACGCATCTGCTCGGCGGCATCGAACCCCCGGCAGGGTTCAGCGTTGGGCCGGGCTCGCCTCCTGGGCTCGCGCGTGCGGCATTTATCTTGGGCACCGCAGCCCACGAAGAGCTCTTCTTTCGGGTCATCCTCTACAGTGGCCTATTCCTCACCGTGCGCGTCTTGCTGAGCTACTTCGGAGTTGGACTTGCCCCTGCCCGCCTCTCCGCAGAGGGTGTGGGCCTCGTCGGCTCTGCGGCGATCTTTGCGGCCATGCACCTGGCTGCCTTCACCACTTGGCTTGGGCCTGGGGGGGAGGTTTTCGATGCCTTCGTGTTCCTTTGGAGACTGCTGGCCGGTGTGGCCTTGGGCGCGATCCTGCGCTGGCGCGGACCGGGTGTTGCGGCTTGGGCCCACGCCTGGTTCAACCTGGGCCTGCTACTGGGAGCCGGGCCGGAGATGGGATTCTGAAACGCGTTCGGGCCGTGTCAGTGGGGATCTGCTAGTCTGCGTCTCTCGGGTCATGGGGCGCTTCTTCATCGGCATCACAGGTGCGAGCGGACACGCCTACAGCACCGCACTCGTGCGCGAATTGGTCCGCGCGGGCCACGACGTGGACCTGTCGATCACGGACGCTGGCGCCAAGGTCATGGCCCATGAGCTGGGCGTCGACCCGGGGCCTGGAGGGCGAGATCTCGAGGCCTGTCTCGACGAGTGGCTAGGGCAGGAGACGGCTGCTTCCGTGCGCGCCTTCCCCGGCGAGGCCGTCGAGTCGCCCGCCGCTTCCGGCAGCGCCCTGACCGGTGCCGTGATCTTGGCACCCTGTTCCATGGGCACCCTAGCGCGTGTGACCCACGGCTTCTCCTCGAATTTGGTGGAGCGTGCGGCGGACGTGGCCTTGAAAGAGGGCCGCACCCTGCTCGTGATGCCACGCGAGACGCCGCTGTCCGAGGTGCACCTGTCGAACATGTTGCAGTTGGCGCGCATGGGGGCAGCCATCCTGCCCTGTACTCCGGGCTTCTACTTGCATCCCAAGACACTCGACGACCTCGTGCACTTCGTTGTGGCCAAGGCCCTCGACCGATTGGGAGTGGAGCACGGTCTGGGGGCGCGCTGGGGCGAGAGTGAGCCGCCCGAGGAAGTGGGCATCCATCACCCGGGGGGTCCTGCGTGAAAGCACTGGGCAAGTACCTCTCTCTCGTCGCCTTCTCTCATTCGATCTTCGCTCTGCCGTTTGCGTTACAGGGCGCCTGGCTGGCAGCGGGCGGCATGCCCGGATTCGGAGACCTAGGCTGGATCCTGTTGGCTGCCGTGAGTGCGCGCACCGCAGCCATGGCATTCAACCGACTCGTCGACCGCAAGATCGATGCCTTGAACCCACGCACGCAAGGCCGTGAATTGCCCGCTGGCAACCTGAGCGTGGGGTCCGTGCGCGTCCTGGTGGTCGCCTCCGCTTCGGTCTTTGTCGCAGCGGCTTGGGCGCTCAATCCCCTTGCGGGTCAGTTGTCTCCAGCCGTGCTCCTGGTGCTGTTGGGATACAGCTACTTCAAACGCTTCAGCGCGCTCGTGCACCTCGTGCTGGGGCTTTCGCTAGCCCTCGCTCCCCTGGGTGCTTGGATCGCGATCCGCGGCAGCCTCGGGGGGGATCTTGAGCCCATTCTTTGGTTGGCGGCCGCCGTCTGGACCTGGGTGGCGGGCTTCGACGTGATCTACTCCTGCCAGGATGTGGAGATCGACCAGGCCAGGGGCTTGCACTCGATTCCTGCGCGCTGGGGAGTCGCGCGAGCCCTCTGGATATCCCGCGCACTGCACCTGTGCACGGTGACCTGCTTGCTGCTGTTCTACTTGAAGGCGGGCCTCGGTCCCGTGTACCTGGCATTCGTCGTCCTGGCCGCAGGCCTCTTGGCCTACGAGCAATGGATCGTGCGCGCCGATGATCTTTCGCGTGTAGACCGCGCATTCTTCACCCTGAACGGCTGGGTGGGCGTGGCGCTGTTCCTGGGCTTGGTTCTCGACATGGGCTGGGGCTCAGGTCTGGCAGTGGGGGAGCTGGCCTGATGGCGGCCACTCGCAAGCGTGCGGCGAAGGCCCGCGATCCGCACCCCGCAACGGCCCTGGCCGAATTGAGCAAACGACTCTCCGATCCCCTACACGCCGTGTGCTTCCGTGGCGAAGAACGCTACTTCCGCGACCAGGGCATTCGACTCGTGCTGAGTGTGGCCAAGCAGCGCGGGGATGAAATCTGCCGGCACGACGCCTCCGATCCTGAGTTCTCCCAGGCGACACTGCTCGACGACTTGACCTCAGGTGCTCTCTTTGCCGGTGCTCGCACGATCGTGCTGGAGAACGCCGAGAAGGTTGTGCGCAAAGGAGCGAAGGAATTCTCACAGGGACTCGTCGACGCCCTCAAGAGCCGCCTCACGGCCCTCGCCAGTGGGCAGGTTCAGGGCTGCCTGATCCTGGCCGCTGCCAACCTGCGCGCGGACCACGTGCTGGTCAAAGCCATCCAGAAGTCGGATGGAATCCTGGTCGCCTGCCGCAAGCTCTACGACTCGCCTCCCCCCTGGGACCCCGACCCGCGCAAGGCGGAACTCGTCTTGTGGATAGCGGACCGTGCGCGCAAGGCCAAGGTTCCTCTGGGCGTGGAAGAGGCCGTCTACCTCGTGGCCGCGATGGGCAACGATCTCGCCGGCTTGTGTGGCAAGTTGGAGCAACTGCGCGGCCGCGGGGACAAGGGCATCACCGAGCTTGTTCGTTGGGAATCCGGCGGTTCCCCTTGGGATCTGGCGGACAAACTCATCGATGGGGACGGGGCCCAGGCCAGCGTTGGGATCGAGGCTCTCTTCGCAGCGGGATTCCGCAGCAAGGGCGACAAGCGCACGGTGGACCGCAGTGCCCTGGTGGCCGTCTTGACCGTGGCACTCACCAAGGGGCTCATGGAATTCACTCGAGCTGCACGCCATCTGGAACGCGGCCAGTCCCCAGAAGCCGCCCTGGCCAGCGCGGGCGTGCGTGGGGCCCCCGCAACGGTGCAACGCAAGGCCAAGCGTCTCAGCGCCCGCAGTCCAGCCCAATGGCAGAGGATGCTGGACCAGGCGGCTGCCCTGGAACGCCACTCGCGCAGTGGGGCCCGAGTCGACGTCAACGACTTTGCCCTGCTCGGCCTACGCTGGGCCAAGCGCGATCGCTGACGGGTTCGCTACACTGCTCCCATGCAGCCCCAGACCCCGCCCGCCCGGATCGCTCTCTTGCCCGAGGTCGTGCGCAATCAGATAGCGGCGGGGGAGGTCATTGAGCGGCCGGCTTCGGTGGTCAAGGAACTGGTCGAGAATGCCCTGGACGCGGGGGCCAGCGAGGTGCGCGTAGACTTGGAGGAAGGGGGCGTGAAGCTCGTGCGGGTCAGCGACGATGGTTGTGGCATGGGAACGGAGGACCTTGCCATGGCATTCCACGCCCACGCCACGAGCAAGTTGCAGAACCCAGAGGATCTCGATCACATCGCGAGCCTTGGTTTTCGGGGCGAAGCCCTGGCCTCCATGGGATCCGTGGCGCGCTGCAGCATCCGCTCGCGGCCAGAGGGGCAGACCACGGGTGCGAGTGTGCAGAACGTGGGCGGCAAGTTGTCCGAAGTGCGCGAGGCGGGCGGGGCCATAGGGACGCGCATTGAAGTGCGCGACTTGTTCTTCAACACACCGGCTCGACGGCGTTTCTTGAAGCGCACCTCGACAGAGCTCTCCCGTTGCCTGGATGTGGTTCAGCGGGCGGCCCTGGCCCACATGGGCGTGGGCTTCATCGTGACGCACGGGGGCAAGCGAGTTTTTGATGTGGAAGCGAACATGGACTTTCTGGCCCGCATCCGGCGCACCTTTGGCGCCGAGTTGGCGGAGAGTCTGGAGCCGGTGGAAGCGGAAGATGGCTCCACGCACCTGGTCGGCTACGTCGCCCCGCCGCGCTTCAGCCGTCGGGATACGGCGCGTCAGATGTGGTTCCTGAACGGTCGGCCCATGCGCGACAGGGTGTTGACGCGTGTGTTGCGTGACTCGTACCGAGGCTTCCTGGAAGAGGGCCGGCAGCCGGTGGCTTTCCTGCAACTCTCCATCGATCCAGCCCAAGTGGATGTCAATGTGCACCCGGCCAAGAGCGAGGTGCGCCTGCGCGACTCTCGGCGGCTGTTCGGTTTCCTCGTGCACCACCTGCGCGAGGCCGTGCGGCGTACAGACATGTCGACCCCGGGCGAGTCTATGTTGCTTTCCATGCAGCGCCGGGAGCAACGCGAAGATCCCAATCAGGTGCCCCTACCCAACCCTGGCCCACTGCCGACGGCCGCGTCCGGCACCACCACCTCCGGGTTCGAAGTGCGTGAAGTGGCCGGTCGCGATCGACCGGATGTGATCCCCTCCCAGGCTCCTCCCGCTGCCTCCCCGAGCACTCGCGAGCAACGGGAAGACGAGCGCCGCGAGTGGCAAGAGGGCGACGACCTGCGCGGGCCTTTCCTACAGATCGCGCGCACGTACCTGGTGCGTGCGCTGCCCGATGGATTCGAGATCATTGATCAGCACGCATTGCACGAGCGTACGACCTTCGAAGAGTTGCGCCGTGATGTTCGCGAAAACAAAGTCGAGGTTCAGCGCTACCTGGTCCCGGAATTGGTCGAGCTCTCGCGTTCCGACCTGGAATTGCTTTCAGGACACATGCCAGCCCTGCAGCCCATCGGCATCGAACTCGCCGTCTTTGGACCCAGTACGGTGGCCGTGCACGGATTGCCAGCGCGTCTGCGCCATCCGGACGTGGAAGGCCTCGTGCGTGATCTAGTGGAGGTGGTGGGCCGTACCGGACAGGTGCCCGGTGCCGAGGACGTCATTGAGGAGGTGCTGCACAGCAGCGCCTGCCGCTCGTCGATCATGGCCGGAGATACGCTGACTGAAGAGGCGATCCGCAGCTTGCTGCAGCGCGCTGCCCTGCTGGAGACCGACCAAACCTGTCCCCATTCGCGCCCGACCAAGGTGCGCTTCAAGTTGCCCGACCTGGAGCGGGCGTTTCACCGGCGCTAGGCCCCTAGGGGCGCTTGGGAATAAACGCAGCGGGCGAGAGGTCGGGGGGGTTGAGTTGGCCACCCCGCTTGAGAAACAGGACCGTGCCCGAGCGTTGCTCGAAGGTCCAGGGCGAGGTTTGTGGATCGACCTGGCGCACCTCCAGTTCCGCAGGCACGCGCGCTATCGTCCCGAGATTGCTGTAGCGCGGCACGAGGACGAGCAAGGCGCTCTCCAGGACGATCGCACCCTGGATCTCCTCGCTCAGGACGGCCATGCGCACCTCGCCGCTATTGTGGTCGAGGCCCAACAGGGCCCTTTGAGCATTGCCTTCTCCCGCGGTCAAGTGCGGTCGGTAGAGGCGAAAGTCGGGCGTCTTCAAGTCGAGCCAATCCAGTCCGCGCGCCTGCGCCGCCAGCTTGGCCGTCGGCAACATGAGCGCGTCGATGTCCGTGAATTCGACTGCGTGGAGGTTGCTGGCCAGGGCTGCGGGTTGTTTTTTTGCCAGATCGCGGCGCTGCAAGCTGATCAGCCCCAATCGTTCGGGCTGACTGAGGGTGAGGAAGTGGTTCGACAGAGCGCACCAGCGGTCGAGTGCGAGTCGGTCTTCCTCGAAGTCCAGGCCCACCATGGGCTGTGCATCGCCGTCTTCCACCAGGAAATCCCCCCGTGGTCCACGCACCGAGCGTCGGTTCTTGCGTTCGAAGCTCGCGTCGAGGTACGGGCCGCGGGGACCTTTGAGGAACCGTATGGCCGCATGGATCTCATTAAATTTCCCAGGTTCCCGCACTTGGACCTCAAAGGACAGGTCGAACGAGTGCAGCGGGACGGCCTCTGCCTCGGGGTCCGCAGCGGTGAATTTGTTCCAGAGTCCGATTGCCTCCTCTGTGGTTCCCTCAGGAATCCGTCCGGGCGCTACCGGCTTGCCATCCACCGCGATCAGTGCGGGCGGGTCATCGGGGCTCGTGTCTTGGGAGCCCTGGATTTGGGCCAAGTCTGGATGGGCGAGAGGGCCCAGGGCGACGAGGGCGATCACGGGGAGCCGGGGAAGTTCTGCGATCATGGGGAACTGGTCGGTTTGCGCTGCGGGCGGATTCGGGCTGCGCGTTCATCCTAGTCCACGGCCCCCTGTCTAGAATGCCCCCGTGTCTGATTCCGACCCCTTCGACGCTGAGCCCCTGTGCTGTCTCGTGGGCCCCACGGCGAGCGGCAAGACGGCCCTGGCCCTGGATCTGTGCGAGCGCATGGGGGGGGAGGTGCTCTCGCTCGACTCCATGCTGGTCTATCGAGGTCTCGACATCGGTACGGCCAAGCCCTCCCCTGCGCAACAGGAGCGGGTGCCACACCACCTGATGGACATCGTCTGCCCCAGCGATCCTTACGACGTTCAGCAGTATCTGGCCGCCGCGCGCGAGGCATTGGGTGACGTCCAGGGCCGCGCGGCAAGGGGGTTGTTTGTGGGCGGGACCGGGTTGTATCTCGCCGCGCTCCTGCGCGGGCTGTTCGAGGGGCCGCCCGTGGATCGTGCGCTTCGGGCTCGCCTGGAGAAAGAACGGGAGGAGCAGGGAGCCGGGGAGTTCCATCGCCGCCTGGCCGTCGCCGATCCCAAGGCTGGCAGTCGGCTGCACCCGAACGACGGGCGCCGTGTCGTGCGCGCGTTGGAAGTCTTGGAACAGACGGGCCGCACTCTGAGTGACTGGCAAGCAGAGTGGGACGGTGAACCGAGCGCACGCCAGGCCGCGGCACGTGTGGTGGGACTGTCCGTTGATCCAGACCTGCTCGAGCGACGCATTCGCGCCCGGACGCGGGCCATGCTAGACGGGGGCTGGCGTGAGGAAGCGCTCGCCGTGCGCGATGGACCGGGGTTTGGGCCGAGCGCGGTGGCGGCCCTGGGCTACAGCGATGTGCTGGCCTGGGACGAGGGCCGCATGACTCGTGCTGAAGCTGAGGAGCACATCGCCATTCGCACGCGGCAGTTCGCCCGCCGCCAGCGAACGTGGTATCGAAAGTTCGACATCCACTGGATCCCGGCCGACGCGCCGGACCTGTTGGACCAGGCGCGGGCCGTCTTCAGGTGCTAGCGGGCACACGCGCGACGTGCATCCAGGTGATCTTCCGCCGGTGGCCCTCCCACCTGGGTTCCACGCCAGCCAACCGCCGCCCCCGCCCACCCGGGTCGACGAACTTCAGGCTTCAGCGGTTACGTACCCTTCTCCTGGGCCAGTTTGGGCAAAAATCGGGAGCCACCCCCCCCGCGGAAAAAAAGCTGAAATCCGCGCCGTCCTAGCTGCCGTGACTACGCGTCCCCGGGGCCCATGCGTCCTGCGCGCACGACCATTTCCTCTTCCTCGTCATCGGAAGAGATCCAGTTCTGCACGAAGCTGCCACTGATCATTCCGAACGTGCCGGAGAAGGTTTCCTCGACGCCGCGGAAGAACTCGTCGATACCGTCTTCACCGCCCTCGGTGCCCATATCGAAAATCCCCACGATCGAATCAACCGGGATGGGGAAGTAGGTCCCGCTGGCCGCCAGCGGAATCAGCCCCAACACGAGGCCTTCCAGGTGGATGAAGTTGATCGGGTTGGGAAGCAGGCTGTTGACCGGACGCTCCTCGTAGATGCCCGTGGCCTCTGCGTGGTTGGGGTTTTCCGGGTTGTGGTTGAACAGGTGTCGACGCAGGGTCAGGTTGATCGAAGCCTTGCGTTCCCAGGCGAAGTCCCGGTAGCTGCCGTCGCGGCTGGAGTCGTAGCCGAGGAAGGCGCGCGCCACGCGGGGCACGGTGGAGCTTGCGTTCCAGTGATCGTTGATGTCGGGCGAGGACTGGCAGCCGACGCTGAGGGCCAGGGCCAGACCCATGGAGAGGCCCATTCCGAGCCGCTTGCCGCCGAACTTGGTCGATCCAGACTTGGACAATGCTGTCGAGGACTCTCTCATGCTCACGATGCGTTCCTTGCTCAAGATGTGTTCCTTGCTCTCGCTGTGTTCCATGCTATCGCCGTGGGCTCTCCGCGAATCGAGGGGCCGAGGCCGCTGAGTTCTGCTGGAGGGGACTAGGAGGGTGCCAGGAGGCAGTTCTATTGGGGGAAGGGGGGGAAATCGAGCTCTGAACGGCAGCCCGGACCGGCGACGATTATGGGCCCAGGATGGACGCGCGTCCAGTACCGGCCCAGAATTGACGCCCCGAGGCGCGCTCCTCTGAGCTGGATCTACCCTCGCCCTGGTCAGGAGTAACGACCCCCGCCTCGCCCAAGACCGTGACCCACTCTTACACAGCCCCAGGGTCTGCCCGCCGTCTGGGCCTCTTCGGAGGATCCTTCGACCCGATCCACAGCGGGCACCTGGCCGCGGCCCATGCCGCCCAGGCGGCGTTCCACTTGGATCGCGTCGTGTTTGTTCCCGCTGCCCAGCCACCCCACAAGCTGGGCCGGAAGCTAGCCCCTGGGCCGGACCGCATGGAAATGGTGCGCCTGGCCATCGCCGATGAGCCCACCTGGAGCGCATGCGATCTAGAGTTCGAGCGTTCCGGGCCCTCCTACACGCTGGACACGGTGCGCCAACTGCGAGCGCGCCTGGGCGAGGATTCCCCAGCTTCGATCTGGTTGTTGCTCGGTTCCGACAACTTGCCTGGCCTGAGTGGTTGGCACGGGGTCGAAGCTTTGCTGAAAGAGGTCTGGCCCATCGTGATCCAACGCGACCAGGACGCAGGCGCATTGCCGGTCAAGTTTGACGAGTCCCTCACGCCCGAAGCTGTCGAACGCTTGCGCGCAGGCTTCTTGACCCTACCCGTCGCCCCCGGTCGATCCACCGACCTGCGCGAGGCGCTGGGTGACGGGCAGGAGGACCCTGAACACCTGCCCGAGGCGGTCGCCACCTACATCCGGTCCCGCGGCTTGTACGGGGGGCAGGGCTGAGCTGGCCCCGGGTCGTGGCACCTTGATTCCCGCGACATGGATGGCCGCCAGCGTAACCTTGGTTGCTACGCCCCTGTTGGCTCGACTGGCCCTCCGCAAGGGGTTTGTGGATAGCCGAGAGTCCGGTCTTGCCGCCCGCAAACCTCGCAAGAGCCCGGTGCCCCCGGTCGGCGGCTTGGCATTGCTGTTGGGGCTAGCCGTGGCCAGCTTGACGGCGGACGTGAGTCTACCGTGGCTACCCTTGACGCTGGCCTTCGGGGTGGGCTTCGTTGACGACCTGAGGCCTGGGGGACTCGCCCCGGGAGCTAAAATCTTGGGGCAACTTGGCGCGGGACTGGCGTTGGGCTTGTACATGGGGGACGGAGGGGGGGAGGTGGCGTTGATCTGCATGGCAGCCGTGGTGGCCATGAACGCGGCCAACACATTCGATTGTGCGGACGGGGCCTGCACCGCCCTCGGTGTCATGGCGCTTGCTGGCCGCGGAATTGCGGCCCCGGCGTTGCTCGGATTCTTGCCCTGGAACCTCTTTGCCAGGCGCGGACCTGAGCGGGTGCCCGTCGCCTACCTCGGAGATTCTGGCAGCCACCTGGTTGGAATGCTGATTGCGGCTCGTCCTGATGCTTGGATCCTCCTGGCCCTGCCGCTGCTAGATCTCACGCGCTTGAGTTTCTTGCGGTTGAGGGCAGGCCGGCGACCGTGGCACGGGGACAGGCTGCACCTTGCCCATCGCTTGCAGCAGCGTGGCCTGGGCGATGTGGCGGTCGTCAGCGTGCTCGCCATGATCTTGCTCGCGGGACGCCTGACGGATCCGTGGATCGAATCCCTGGCGGTCAGCCTAGGCGCCTTCTTGGTAGTTGTGTGGGGAAGTCGCGACCGCAGCTGAACACTTCGGCACTCGACCCCCAATACACTCCCTGCCCCCCTTGCCCGAACCCCGGCCCCTCACGATAATCTTGCCCCCCTTCTCCGCGAAGGCCTGCCATGAGCTCCGTGACCTACCCCCTCACAGCTATCATCTCCGATCTGCACGGGAATGCCCCGGCGTTGGAGACAGCCCTGGAGGACGCCCGTTCGCGCGGGGTGCAGCGCTACGTGTGCCTCGGGGACGTGATCGGTTACGGCGCCGACCCCTGCGGAGCCCTTGAGAGGGTCATGCAGCACTGCGTGCCCAGCGCGAATGGCGGGCTGTGCCTGCAGGGCAACCACGAATACGCCCTCTGCTACAGCGCCGAGGATTTCAATCCCAAGGCCCGTGCCGCCATCGAGTGGACCCATGCGGCCATATCCGCAGCGTCCGAGCGTTCATCGGACTACTGGGACTTCATTGGCGAGCTGAAGCCCTCCGCCACCGACGACGTGGCCATGTTCGCCCATGGCTCGCCTCGCGACCCGGTGCGCGAGTACCTGCTTCCTCGCGACGCTCGAGATGAGTCCAAGATGCAGGCCAATTTTGGGGCCATGCAGCGTTCGGTTTGCTTCGTGGGGCACAGCCACGTGCCGGCTGTCTACTACAAGGACGGGACCTTGTTCCGGCCCAATGGGACGGACGGCCCCTACGACCTAGGGGACCTGGACGCGAACCCCTGCATCGTCAACGTCGGTTCGGTGGGCCAGCCCCGAGACGGAGACGCGCGCCTTTCCTATGTGCTCTTTGACGGGGCACGCATCACGTTCATTCGGCTCGAGTACGACTGGCAGGCTGCGGCCCAGGCCATTCGAACCGTACCCGAGCTTCCCGAGTTCTTGGCCGACCGTTTGGAAGTCGGCCGCTGACCCAACCGCCTCTCAAGTGGAAAAGCGCCTCCCTCTCTTCTTCCTGCTTTCATTCCTGCTGCTCGTCATGTGGCCGCGGCCGGAGAAGCTCGATTCGCCGCAAACGGCTGGCGATCCCACGGCTCAAGGTCTGGACCCGGCGGACCCCGGGGGCAGCGCTGCGGGGCCCGTCGCGCCGCGCGCGCCGAGCGAGCGTCCCGAAGGGGAAGCGGAACCCTGGCGCGAGACCCTCAACCTCGGCACCCCTGGCGAGCCGGGTTACTACCTGGCGACTTTTGACAGTCGTGGCGGCACGCTGGCGGAACTGCGCTTGGGCGGGTACTACAGCCTTCTCGGGCCCAGTCCGGAGGAGCTCGAAAACCCTGAGAACTGGGTTCAACTTCTAGCGGAAGTGAACACGCCCTCTGGCCCCCAGGGTTCCCTCGGACTGACGGCCCACCCGTCCGCCGAGTACATGGTGGACTTCCCCCTTGACTTGGTGCACTGGCATCACGAGGTGCTCGAGGAGGGCGGGCGCACGGTGGGCGTGCGTTTCAGTCACGACACCGGCAAGGGTCTGAGCCTGACCAAGACACTACGCGCACAACCCAACTCCTACGACTTGACCTTGGAGCTCGAACTGAGCAACAGCGTTGATGAGTGGACGGGGCGACGACCGCGGTTTCTGTTGACGCCGGCCATCGGCATGCCTTCCAGTGCGCACGACGCCTACTACAAGGAACCCAGTACCGGCGTGAGCTGGGAGCAGGATGGTGAGCTGGAAGTCGATCGCAAGTCCTCGTCGATTGGGGAACGCAGTGACGGGTCCTTCGGCGCTTCGTCGGGAATCGTTTGGGGGGGCATGGACAGCAAGTACTTCGCTGTTCTGGCGCGTCCCGATGGAGGTACCCAACGCGAGATTTCCGGCTGTGGTTGGCGCAGTCTCTACGACCTGGATTGGGTCGAGGAAAACCCGACCGAACCCCAGGCTAACGGCTGGCGTCACGTGACCTGCGACCTGGATCTGGCGGCTCCCCTGCCCGCGCCGGGCCATGCCCCTGCCCGCCTGGAATTTAAGGTCTACGCCGGCCCCAAGCGTTCGGAACTGCTCGAGCTGCACGACGAATCCCTACTGAGTCTGGTCGATGGAGACCTCGGGTTTTTCTCCGGCATCGCATCCATCCTGCTGCGCATCATGGGCTTCTTCCACAGCATCCTGGGCAACTGGGGCTGGTCGATCATCTGCTTGACCCTCACCGTGCGGTCGGCGTTGTTTCCTTTCAACCGCCGCTCGCAGACGGCCATGGCGCGCCACGCGAAGAAGATGAAGCGCGTGCAGCCCATGCTGAACGAGCTCAAGGAGAAGTACAAAGACGACCCGAAGAAACAGCGTGCTGAGCAAGCGCGCATCATGCAGGAAGAGGGGGCCTTTCCGCCCCTCGGTGGCTGCCTGCCGATGTTCGTGCAGATCCCCATCTTCTTCGGTCTCTTCAAGGCCCTGCGTGTCAGCTTTGACCTCCGACAGGCGCCCTTCATGGGTTGGATCAAGGACCTCTCTGAACCCGATCGCCTGATGCGGGTCGACTGGGACCTGCCCCTAATTGGCAACGTCGAATACCTCAACATCCTGCCGCCGCTCATGGTGGCCCTGTGGATTTTGCAGCAGAAGGTGATGCCCAAACCGACGGATGAGCAGGCCATCAAGATGCAAAAGATGATGATGTGGATGCCCATCGTCTTTGGTTTCTTCCTCTACAACTACGCAGCAGGCCTGTCCCTCTACATGATCACGACCTCCTCGTTTGGCGTGCTCGAGCAGACGGTGATCAAGAAGATCTGGCCCATCGACGACTCGGAGCAACCCAAGAAGAAGTCGGGCTTCATGGCGCGCATTGCGGAAGCGCAGAAGCAGGCTCAGAAGCTTCAGGAGATGCAGAGGGCCGAAAAGAAGCGCGGGCAACAGAAGGGCAAGCGCGGCAAGAAGCGCTGAGGAGAGCGCGATGACCGGCATCGGAGCTGGGCAGGTACGAGCGACCATCTGCGCCGTGGCTTCGGCACCCGGGGCCGGCGAGCGCGCCGTGCTGCGTGCGTCGGGAGATCTCAGCGCTGAGGCCGTGCGCAAGTTGTGTCGCGACGAAGAAGATCGGCCCTTCGTGCCTGCCGAACGCGGTTTGTACGAGGTGCAGGTGGACGACGGAGTTGGGAGACAGCCAGCGCTCTTGGTTTGGATGCCGGGGCCCGCTTCTTACACACGCGAGGACGTGGCCGAATGGCATCTGGTCGGCAACCCAGCCTTGGTGCAAGCCGTCCTACGGCGCCTAGGCGAGCTCGGGCTCGAACCCGCTGGGCCCGGAGAGTTCACCCGCCGCGCGTTTGAGAACGGCCGCCTGGATTTGACACGAGCCGAGGGTGTATTGGCCCTTGTCGAGGCGCGCAACCGGGAAGAGCTGAGGGCGGCTGGGGCCTTGCTCACTGGCGGGCTAGGCGGACGCATCGCCGCGTTGCGCGAGGTGCTCGAGAACCTGCGCGCGCTAACCGAGGGCAGCCTGGACTTCGATCAACAGGACACCGGTCACGTTCCCCTTGAGCAGATCACCCACGCGCTCGAGAAGGCTCGTGTCGATCTGCTTGAGGCTCAGGGTTGGGAGAACCGCCGCGCACCGAGCAGCGGACTGGCGCGCGTCGTGTTGGCCGGCTTGCCCAACGTGGGCAAGAGTGCGCTGTTCAATCGGCTCACCCTGGAGGGTGAGGAACACAGGGCAATCGAGAACGAGCAGGCTGGGACCACCCGCGATGCGAAGGTCGGCCGCGTCGCCTTGCCTGGGGGACAACAGGTGTTGCTAGTGGACACGGCTGGCTTGGCACCCGGGAGCGGAGAGGTTGAGGTCAAATCCCAGGAGCGTCGCCGGCTCGAGTGGGAGGGAGCGGACCTGCTCTTGGAACTCGTGGATGCGGCGCAGCACCCCGGCAGCCCACGCGGGCCAGGCACGCAAACCGAGCACCTCGTTGTCTACAGCAAGGGGGACGTTCAGAGCTCGCACGAGATTCCCGATCAGCACCTGCTCATTTCGAGCCACACGGGGTTGGGACTGGAACAACTGCTGGTTCAGATTGAGACACGTTTGGGCTACGCGACGCAGGCCGGCCAGGGCTCAGCCGCTCATTCAGGACTGGAACGGCAGCTCTCCATGCGTCACCGACAGGCCCTCAGCGAGGCCCTGGATGAACTGAACCAATCCCGTTCGCTGCTGAGCGACGGCGCTGGCCTGGACCTGGTCGCTGAGGCCCTGCGCGGGGCCAGCCAGGCCTTGGATCGCATCACAGGTCAAACCACTCCCGAGGACCTGCTCGATCGCATCTTCGCGCGCTTTTGCCTGGGCAAATAGCGCCCGCGGGTCCAGCTCTGGATCATTCTGGGGGGTACGGGACAGGTCGTGTTGGGAGGGATCTTCCGCCGCCAACCCCACAAGATGTAGAGTGTGCCTCGGCTCGTTCCACCCATGAGATGTCCCCGCTGCAAGGAAGACGACGTCCGCGTCGTCGATTCACGAACCTCAGCCTCCGGGTCGGTAACTCGCAGGCGAAGGGAGTGCATGAAGTGCTTCCAGCGCTTCACGACCTACGAACGTATTGAAGAGAGCTCCTTGCGCGTTGTGAAGAAGAACGGCGAGCGCGTGCGGTTTGAGGCCGAACGTCTCGTGAAGGGCATGTTGCGCGCCTGTGAGAAACTGCCCGTGCCCGTGGAAGATATCGAAGCCGCCGCCGCACGCGTCGAAGCTCGCTGCCAAAACGACTACGACCGGGAAGTGCCCAGCACCGTGATCGGCACCCTCGTGATGGAGGAATTGCGGGGGCTAAACCAAGTGGCCTACGTGCGTTTCGCGAGCGTCTACCGCGAGTTCAAGGACGTGACCCAGTTCCTGGAGGAATTGGAGAGCCTGGGGGGCAAGGCCTGATGGCCGCACCCCATTCCCCGGACGAACCCCAGGCGCAGGATCAGGAACTGGCCCTGCCAGCCAATTCCACCGCAAGTTCCCCCGCCGGTCTGCGGCGCCTCATCAAGCGCGATGGGCGCGAGGTCGGCTTTGAGCCGGCTCGCATCCAAGCGGCGGTCCAGCGCGCCCTAGAAGCCGTAGGGGAGGAGGACCTGGGATTTGCCAAGGACGTGGCAGACGTGGTCACCCTGGCCCTGTCCGCGCGCTTTTCGACCCCCCCCAACGTGGAGCAAGTACAGGATCTGGTTGAGCAGGCACTCGTCGAGATGGGACGAGCCCAGGTGGCGCGCGCCTACATCCTCTACCGCGATCGCCGCGCGCGGGCCAGGGCTGCGCTGACTATCACCCACCACGATGAGCGCGCGGGCCGCATGCCCTGGGTGCGTGCCGGAGCAGGCACCTCGCCCTGGAGTCTGGCGCGCATTGTGGCCGCACTGATGGAGGAGGGCGATCTGCCCCGCGCCGTGAGCGAGGACGTGGCTGAACGGGTGGAGAAGCGCATCTGTGATGCGGGCCTGGCCCGAGTTTCGACGGCTCTCATCCGGGAGTTTGTGGACAACGAGTTGATGGCCATGGGCTTGGAGACGGCGCTTCACCGACAGGAGTCGGTGGGCATTCCGCGCCACGACTTGAGGCACTTGCTCGCGCGTGCGCGACCCAGCCCGCAGGCCAGCGCCGGCGTCGATCCGGAGGCAGGCGGCCCAGCGAGCAAGGGACTGGAAGACGATGTGGCCGACGCCCTGCTCGCCCGCTACAGCCTTTCGGACCTGCTCGACGAACGCACCGCCGATCTGCACCGCAAGGGCGCCTTGTGGGTGGAGGGTCTGCGGCGTCCCCACCTGGCCCTGACGCGTGCCGTTCCCGCCAGCCTCTGCCTGCGCGGGGAACCCAGCGCCCACTCTGGATCGGAACTGCTCGGGGAGTTGGCGCACTACCTGCGCGGCGTCAGCCACGGCGTCGTTGTGGAAGGGTTGCACGCCGTCGTTTCACCCCTGCTGCGTTCGGCTCGGGCCCGCGATCGGTTGCGAGATCTGCTGGCAGCGATGGGCGCCCTGGCCCAGGCCACAGGGCGCTCCTTGGACCTAGCCAGTCCGGGCGGGCGCGGAGGGGCCCTCTTGCGCCGGCTGCTGCCCGAGTTCGACGTGCTGCGACAAGAGGGGCGCGCCCAGCCACGCCTTTTCTTGTCCTGGGACGAGTTGTCTCCGGCCATCGCGGGCGATCCCGAGCTCGAGCTCATCGCCGCGCGGCTCATTTGCGCCGGGACCTTGGTTCCCGTCTGGCATGCAGCCGGCGCGCGCTGGGTGGCTCCGGGCTGCCGCAGGGGGCGTCGAGAGGTCGGCTTGCTCGCCTGTGGTGGCGCGGTGGCTCTCAATCTCCCGCGTCTTGCTCGCAAGGCCGGACCCTGGCGTGAAGACCTGCTCTTTGAGGCCCTGGGCGAGCGCATCCAAAATGCCCTGGACGCCATCGAGGCCTTGGATGCCTTCCAGCGACGCTTCCCTTCGGCGCGCGAGGCCGGGATTCGCGAACGGCGCGGATTTGCATTGGTGCCCGTGGGGCTGGCCGAGGCCCTGCGCATCCTTGGGGATGGAGTCGTGCGACCGTCCCAGGGGGCACGCCTGCTGGGCGTCTTGGCCGACGGGACCCGGCGCTTTGCCGACGACCGCGGGTTGTCGGTCTGCGTGTCCTCCTTCTTTGCCGGGGAGGCACGCCGGGCCATGGCGCGCGCGGATGCGGCCTTGCCGCGCGCCAGCCAAGCGCGCCTCTTTGCCGACCTGCCGGCGCCCGAACAAGAGGACGATCGGCCCTACAGTTCGGGATTCGTCGTGGCGCCGAACGCAGTTTCCGACCAGGACCCTGCAGACCAGGCTGGCGAACAGGCCACCGTGTGTTCTACCCTGCGCGCGGGAGCCCTGGCTCCCAACCCGTTATGGGTGTCTGCCGATCGGGAGTTGACTTCCGTTCTCGACGCCTGGCGCCGATTCCACGATCGTCGCAGCGGAACTCCTGACTCCGATTCCTCCCACTCTCCACTGACTCGCAGCGCCGATTCGGCTTCCGGCTCGCGTCAGGACGAGATACGGGACTCCCTCTTTTCTTCCGGCAGCATCTAGGCCCCAGCCCTACTCCATGCGTCTCAATCGCCTCGAACTGCAAGGCTTCAAGTCCTTCGCCGACCGCACCGTCTTCAATCTAGGCGGCCAGCACCTACTCGGTATCGTCGGACCCAACGGTTGCGGCAAGAGCAACGTGGTGGATGCCGTGCGGTGGGTGCTCGGGGAAACCCGGCCCACCTCCATGCGTGGCGAGGGCATGACGGATGTGATCTTCAAGGGCTCGGTCTCGCGCCCGGAGATGTCCATGGCGGAGGTCACCCTGGTGATCGACAACAGCGAAGGCTTGGTCGAAAACGTTGGACCAGAGTTTTCGATCAGTCGGCTGCTCTACAGGAGTGGCGAGGGCGAGTACCACATCGACGGGCAGCGGGTGCGCCTCAAGGATGTGCGCGAGCTACTGTACGGCACTGGGCTGGGATCCCGGGGTTACTCCGTGCTTGAGCAGGGCCGCATTGACGCGGTCCTCTCAGCCAACCCGGCCCAGCGGCGCGCGGTCTTCGAGGAGGCTGCCGGCATCAGCCGCTACCGCCAGAGGCGACACGAAACGGAGTTGCGCCTCAAGCGCGTGGAGCAGGACGTGTCCCGTCTGCAGGACCTGATGGGCGAACTTCGCACACGCGTGCGCTCGCTCAAAATTCAAGCGGGCAAGGCGGAGCGTTGGGTGGCGGCGCGCGATGAGTGGACTCTGGAGCGCGGGCGCTTCCTGCAGCATCGCTTGCACGAACAGGATGCCGAGCTAGCGCAGCTCTTCCCCGAACTAGACTCCTTGGAAGCCAATCAGAATGAGCTGCGCGAGCAGCGTTCCAAGGCCGAGGAGCAGGTCAACGCACAAGAAGAAGCGCGCTCGCGGGTGGTGAGTGAACTCGACACCCTCTCCACCCAGGTCGGCAAGTTGAGCGGGGCTCTAGCGACGCTCGACGAACGCAGGACCCAATTGGCCCTGCGCGTTGAGGCTTGGCGAGGATCGGCACAGGAAGAAGCGCAGCGTGCGCAACAGTTGGAAACCCAGGTCGCGGAACGCAACGCGAGCAAGCAGGAGACAGAAGCACAGGCACAGGACCTCGAGGGCGTGGCCGCTGAGGCCGAGCAGCAGGCTGCGGGTCTGCAGGACCGCGTGCGGAGCTTGTCGCGAAGTTACAAGCAAGCGCGCCAGGACTCTGCTCAGCAAAACGAACGCCTGCTTGGATGCCTGCACGAGCGTACCGGTGCTCAGAATCGGGTGGTTCATCTGGAGGCGGCCATCGAGTCCTCAGACACGCGACTCACGCGCGCCACGGAACGCCTGGGCCAGGTAGACGAGGAACTGGAGGAGGCCCGCTCGCGCGTGAGTCAGGTCCAGGCCCGGGCTCGGGAAGCGCGCCAAGCTCTGCTGGTCAAAGACCAGGCACTGGAGGGGCGTCGACTGGCGCTGGCATCGGCTGCGGAAGCCCTGGAACACGCGCGCGCTGAGCTGCGCGACCACACCTTGGCCCATGCCAGCCTGGTAGCCAGGCGCGATGCGCTGCTGGAGGGTGGCGAAGAACAGGGCGGTCTGGCGGCTGGGGCGCACCGGGTGCTGCAAGCTGTGGCCGAGGGCAAGGGCCCTTGTGCGGCGGGTGTGCTGCAAGGTCTGTTGGCGGATCACCTACAGGTCGATGTGCGCCTGGCGCGCGCCTTGGATGCTGTGCTGGGCGACAGGGCCCAAGCCCTCGTGGCACCGGGTGCCGACCAGGCCCAGCAGGTTCTTGAGTGGCTGGCCTCTTCCAAGAACGGGCAGGGCGGCGTGCTCGTGCCGCTCGGCATTGGGTCCGACGGAACTGCGGCGACCCTGGGCAGTCTGAGCCTCGGGCGATTGGATTCCCCTTCGTTCCTCGCCTTCGAACCCTACGGCAGCAGTGTCGAAGGACGACTGTGCGAACTCGTGCGCTGTGCGGAGGACGCGCGGCCTCTGGTGGACTGTTTGCTGGGGGATGTGGTCGTCGTGCGCGACCTTGGAACGGCTTTGGAGCTCGTCAAGCGCGAGCCGCACTGGCGCTACGTCACGCCGGTTGGTGAGCTCGTGGATGCGGCCGGTGCTGTGGGCGGCTCGCGCGAAGTGGCCCAGGGGACCATGGGCCGACGTTCGATGGCCGAGGAGTTGGGTGCAGAGATGGAAATCCTGGACCAAGTGCTCGACGCGGATCGCCAGGGCGTTGGACAATTGGAGGAGGCCCTGGACGAGGACCGCGTTGCGCACACCGAGGCTGCCGCACAGCGGGAAACTGCTCGGGCTACGGCCGAAGAAACGGCGGGAGAACAACAGACGGCAGAAGCCCGATTGTCGGACCGCGAAGCTCGACGCGCCGAGCACGCAGGTGTGGAAGCCCGCGCACGCGAGGACCTAGTCGACTTGCAGGCCGACGTGCAGCGCTCCCAAGAAGTGCGTGCGGAGAGTGAGCGCGCCTTTGAGCAGGCCAACGCCCTGCTCGAGGAGTTGGAGCAAACCCGCAAGCAGATGGAGGATGAGCGCGAAGTCCTCTCCAAGCACGAGGCCCAGGCGCAGGTGGAGACAACTCGCTTGCGCGGTGAGCTCGCTTCCCTGCGCGGCCAGATCGAGGCCAGCGTGCACCGCATCGCGGAGGATCAAGCCGAGTGCCAGCGTGCCCTGGGGCGTTCGACCAACTTCTTGGCCAACGCCGACCAAGGTGAACGCGAAGGCCAGGGTTTGGCGCAGGACAGCGAGAATCTGACCCTAGAGAAGGCCGGCCGGGAGGAACGCCTAGCCGAGCTGCGGGAACTGGAGCGCAGCGGGGCAGCCCGTACCCGCGAGGTGCGCGAGGGGGCCGAGGAAATTCAGCGCCATCTGGACCAGGTCGGCGAGCAACAGTCCGAGAAACGCTTGAGAGCTCAACGGGTGGAGATGGCCCGCGAGGAACTCCTGACCCGCGCAGATGAAGACTTGCACCTACAAGCCAGTGACCTGCGTGAGGATTTCTCACCCGCAGCCGAACTGTCCACGGCGGCGGCCATGCAGGCGCTCGATGCTCACGTTTCGGAACTGAGGGCCATCCTCGAGAAATTGGGGCCGGTCAATACGGAGGCCGTGGACGAGTTGGGGGAGGTGCAGGAACGTCTCGACTTCCTGGAATCCCAAGAGCAGGACCTGGCCACATCGCGCAAGACGCTGGCGGACACCATCGAGAAGATCGACGAAGAGAGTCGCCGCCTGTTCGAGGAAACTTTCCAAACAGTGCGCGAGCATTTCCGCCTCATCTTCCGGCAATTGTTTGGCGGTGGCAAAGCAGACGTCGTGCTCGAAGAGGGCGTCGATGTGCTCGATGCGGGCGTAGAGATCATCGCTCGCCCGCCCGGGCGTAAGTCCCTTTCCATCGGGCTGCTCTCCGGTGGTCAGCGATCCATGACGGCTTTGGCTCTGTTATTCGCCGTGTTCAAGACCCAGCCCAGTCCGTTCTGCGTGCTCGACGAAGTGGACGCCGCCCTCGACGACGCCAACATCGACCGTTTCCTGGGCATGTTGAACGGCTTCGCAGCGACGACCCAGTTCATCGTGGTGACCCACAACAAGGGCACCATGTCCGCCTGCCAATCATTGTTCGGTGTCACCATGGAAGTGAAGGGCGTCTCGCGATTCGTCTCGGTGGAACTGGACGATGTCGAGGAGTTCGCGCCCGGAGAAACCACGGGTTCCTCGCGCAACGCCCAAGCGGTGGACGTGGAGAGTCGTGAACCGGTGGTCGAGATCGTTCCCCCCGGACCTGGCGGCGCTGAGCTTGAGCTCACCACCGAAGGGGCTCTCGCTGCCAATGCCGGTCAAGACGAGGCTTCGGCCCAGTAGGCGGACACGGGCCCTGGGCCCGATGCAAGTCTGCCAATAGCTGGATGCTGGGCCTCAATCGGGCCCTGTGGGGCCCTGGAGCGGGGGCCCAGGGAAGTCCGCCAGGCCGGGCTCATGCTCACGCGGATTGCCGGTCGATCAGGGCAGGGCCCTTCCCTTCTCCTCTCACCTTCCCCAGAGAGGATCAGCCCCCTGGTCTACCCCATGACGGATCCCCATTCCAACCTGTTCCAGTTGGTCCAGCAGCAGTCCTGTCTCGACTCCCACGCCGCATTGCATTGGGAGGGAACCCTGGAGCAGTACCTGCAACGCGTGGAAGACACACCGCACCTCGCTCGCAACGCTTGGCAACGCATGTTGGGCATGATCGAGTCCCACGGCGCCCAAGCCCAGGTAGGTCGCGGTCGCACGCAGCGCTGGCAGCTGTTCAGTGATCCCTTCAACGAGGGCCGTGACGCGATCTACGGTCTGGATGGGCCGCTCTCTGAATTGGTAGACGTGATCCGCGCCGGCGCACGTGGGTTGGGGCCCGAGCGCCGCATCTTGCTGTTGCATGGTCCCGTGGGTTCGGCCAAGAGCACGATTGCACGTCTGTTAAAGTCGGGGCTCGAGCGCTACACCCACACACCACAAGGGGCGATCTACACATTCTCTTGGCACGTGGACGGCGAGGTCATCGATTCGCCTATGAACCAGGACCCCCTGTTGCTAATTCCGCAGGATCAGCGCGCCGACGTAACCAAACGTCTGAACCACCATCTGCAGGAGGAGTACGACCTGCGCATTGAAGGCGAACTCGATCCGGTCAGCCGCTTTTACTACGCACTCTTGATGGATCGCTACGAAGGCGATTGGACCCAGGTCATGGGCCACGTGCGCGTGCGGCGCTTTGTGTTCAGCGAGGCCGACCGCGTGGGCATTGGCACCTTCCAACCCAAGGATGAAAAGAACCAGGACTCCACCGAACTTACGGGGGACCTGAACTTCCGCAAGATTGCCGAATACGGTTCGGACTCCGACCCGCGGGCCTTCAATTTCGATGGGGAGTTCAACGTGGCCAACCGCGGCATGGTGGAGTTCGTCGAGGTCTTGAAACTGGACGTGGCGTTCCTCTACGACCTTCTGGGCGCCACCCAGGAACACTCCATCAAACCCAAGAAATTCCAGCAGACATCCATCGACGAGGTCATCCTCGGTCACACCAACGAGCCCGAGTACCGCAAACTGCAGAACAACGAACTGATGGAGGCCTTCCGAGACCGCACCATCAAGATCGACATTCCCTACAACCTCCGGTTGTCGAGCGAGGTGGAGATTTACCGCCGGCGGTATGGGGATCGGAGCACAGCGGGACGCGGCATGGCACCCCACACCCTGGAGCTTGCATCCTTGTGGGCTGTGCTGACGCGCCTCGAGGATCCCACTCATCCGAGTTTGTCTCTGCTGCAGAAGGCGCACCTGTACGACGGTCAGGATGTGGCGGGCTTCACTCCCGAGCAGACGCGCGAACTGCGCGCGGCCGCACTGCGCGAGGGTCTGACTGGCATCAGTCCGCGTTTCGTGCAGGACCGCATCGCCTCCTGCTTGGTGGGCGACAAGGATGTGATCCACGCGCCTGACGTGCTGGACGCGATTGAAGACGGGCTCGGACACCACTCGATGATCACCTCAGAGGAACAGCGCAAACGCTACCTCGAACTGGTGGCCGTTGTACGCGAAGAGTACGAGGCCATCGTCAGGCATGAGGTGCAAGTGGCGATTGCCTCCGACCGCGAGGCGATCGATCGCCTGTGTTCGAACTATTTGGACAGCGTGCGCGCCTACACGACCTGCGAGAAGATCCCCAGTGATCAGGGCCAAGGCCACGATCCGGACGAGCGCTTGATGCGAGCTATCGAAGAGAAGGCGGAAATTCCCGAGTCGCGCAAGGATGACTTCCGTCACGAGTTGATGAACTACATTGCCGCCGTGCACCTGGAAGGGGAGACTTTCGACTACCGTCAGAACAAACGTCTGACCCGCTCCCTGGAACTCAAGATGTTCGAGGATCGGCGCGATTCGATCCAACTCACGAGCCTGGTTTCCACGGTTGTGGACCCCGGTGCCGAACAGAAAATCTCCGTCATACGCCAGCGCTTGATGGAGGAGTTCGGCTACGAGGAAGCCTCGGCCACCGAGGTGCTGCGCGAGGTTGCCGATCTCTTTGCCCGGGCTGAAGTGGAGTCGGAGCCGGAGACGGACCAGGAGACCGCGGCCTAGGCCAGCGCCATGGGTAGGCAGGTCTATCGCATGGAGCGCGACCGCGCTCGCTTCCGCGACATCGTGCGTGGGCGCCTGCGAGAGGATCTGCGCAAATACCTGTCCACCTCCGAGTTGCTCGGACGCCAGGGCAAGAACACGATTTCGAT
>CAYXTP010000005.1:151110-272944 GCA_964467985.1 uncultured Planctomycetaceae bacterium | reverse complement strand
TAGCCGCTCTCCGGGCGCACCATGAGAATGCGCGAGTGGGGATCGATCTCAAACAACCCCCCAACGGGGACGACGAAGGTTCCCCAACCCTTCTCCATGTCTACCTTGTGAATCTCGTCGCCAAGCAGGACCTCGACGGGCATCCGGAAGGGCAACTTGTCAGGGGTCTTCCAGGTCAATGTGCATTGCGACCCACTTAGCAGGATTTTCAGTTCGGGAAGATCCGGTTGACGCAGGTAGAGCTCGAAGAACCAATCGAGCTCCCTACCAGCGACCTCTTCGGCGATGGCCAGCAACTCGTCGGTGGTCGCGAAGCGGCAAGCTGAGCCGTCTCGAGTCGCCTCGAGAGCAGGATTAGGATACGCCCAGCGGCGCAATATCTTGAAGAAGACCTCGTCCCCCACCAGATAACGCAGGCTGTGGCAGATCCACGAGCCCTTCATGTAGACATCGATATCCGGGGAGTCCGGACGCTTGGACGCGAAGTACATGTCCTTGGTGGTGCGTGCACCGCGCGGGGCCACGGTGCCCCTGTTCACGACACGCTCGAGGTCGGTCGCCATCTTCTTGACGTAGGCCTCCGGACCGAAGCGCCGCTCCAAGTAGACCGCTTGCAGGTAGGTGCCAATGCCCTCGTGAATCCAGAAGTCGCTCCAGTCCCGCGCGGTGACCAGATTGCCCCACCATTCGTGGGAGAGCTCGTGGTGGTGCAACCAGTCGTAGTCGTAGCCGGTGACGATGTCGCCGCGGTAGCCGTTGCCGTAAGCGATGATGCTCTGGTGCTCCATGCCCAGATGCGGTGTCTCGGCCACCCCGTACTTGTCGGCGCGGAAGGGATAGGGTCCGCAGACGTCCTCAAAGAAGGCCATTTGCCGCTGGAACTCCGCAAACAAGACTTCGCCCTTTTCACGGTTCTCGGGCAGGACCCAGTAGGTGAACTCGAACGGCTCGCCCTCAACTCCTTGATAACGAGTGGTAATGGTCTCGTAGGGCGCGATATTCAGTGCCACGCCATAGTTGTTGATGGGTGTGGAGACGTGCCAGTGGTAGGTCAGCTTGTTATCGGCTGTCTTCTTGACCTCGACGCGCCGACCATTGCTGGCGACAACGAGGGGTGCCGGTACGGTGACCACGATGTCCATTGAGTCGGGTTCGTCTGAGGGGTGGTCCTTGCAGGGCCACCAGACGTCTGCGCCCTCTCCCTGACAGGTGGTGGCAATCCATGGTGAACCGTCAGCCGTTCGTGACCATGTGAAACCGCCGTCCCAGGGCGGGCGCGGTGCCTCGCGTGGAATGCCGGCGTAGTGCACGCGAACCGTGAACATCTCTCCCGCGCTGCGGCGTGAGAGGGGGATCTGGATCTGGCCGCCTTCGTGGCGGAATGAGACCTTGGACAACTTGGACCCGCGGGCCTCGGAACTGCTGACCCAAACCGCGTCCACCTTCAGGGCATTGTCCAGGTCGAGCAGAATCGTGCCGGTGGTCTCCACCAATTCAGCGTCCATGGTCAGGGCCCCGGCGATGCGCTTCTCTTCGGGGAATACCTCGAGCTCCAGGCGGTAGTGCTTCACGTCGAAGGCCTGCTGGTTTGCAGGCAGCTCGCCGCCGGAGGTGTTTGCCGAGATGGGCGTGGATTCTTGAGCCTCCGCGGCACCCGCGAGGGAGAGCCAGCAGGTCGCTGCGAGAGTCGCAATCCGGTTGGTCCGTCCAGTCGGTTGAGCCATGATCGGGATGAAGATAACGCAAGGGCGCAGGAAGGGCGCACCTAGCCTGATGGAGCGGGTCTGCGTAGGCTTCTAGCATGCCCTCCCCTAGCCCTCGTTCGTGTCTCCCCCTGCTCGCCCTCTGGCTTGTCACAGCCCCGGTCTGGGGTCTATCCCAGGAGGCGAGGCCTGGCGCGCGAGCGCGCTATTTGGAGCTCTGCGCGCGCTGCCACGGACCCGAAGGGGCTGGAGACGGGACCACCGAATTGGCCCGCCCGGCTCGGTCCTTCAAGGACGGAGGATTCTCTTACGGCAACACCCACTCCGCGATCCTGCGCACGATCACATTCGGCATTCCTGGAACGCCCATGCCCGCCCACGCGGGTGCCGTTTCTGAAGCGGAGCTGTCCGCGTTGGCGGACTATGTGATCGCCCTCGGTCCGCCGCGAGAAGTGGTCGAGGTGTCCGACACCATCCTACAGGTCACAGATCGAGCGCGTGTCGTGCGCGGATTTCTGCCACCTGCCGTTGACGGAGCACCTCAGCGCCCAAGGGGCCTGCTGATTGGACTGACCAGCGGTGTGACTTTCGAATACAGGGCCGACGACGTGCGCTTCGTGGCTGTTCGACAAGGGGAGTTTGTTCAGCGTCGTGACTGGACCGGACGTGGTGGCGCTCCGTTGCTGCCCCTTGGGAAGCCGACATTGGTGTGCGGCAACGGCGACCCTACCCCCATGTTCTGGTCTGTGCCGAGTTCGAATTCCGGGCAGGAGCCGGAACCCCTGCGTGCGCAGCTGCGCAGCACGTGGACGCGCGGCCAGCGGGCAGGTTTGCACTACGATCTCCTGGACGCCTCCGGGCAAACATGGGTCAAAGTCCAAGAAGAACCACAGCTAGCCCTGCGGGAATCCCGCGCGGGAGTTGTTCGGCAGCTGCGACTGGAAGGGGGCAGTAGACCCTGTTCGGTACGCGTCGACACTTCGTATCTGTTCCAGGGTCGATCCGAACCTGGGTACACGACGAGTCAGACCTCCAACGAGCTGCTGCATTGGGCCAGGGGTTACCCCCACGAAGATGGCCTGATTCGGATCGCCGGCGTGCGCGGGCCAGAGGGCATGCGTGTCGGCCGAGATCACGTGATCTTGGCTCTGCGTCCCGGTCAGGTAGCTGAAATCAAACTGACCCTCATCACAGGACTGAACACAGACACCCTGCCCATGGGCAACATCTTGGGGTTGACTCGATGAGCACACTCGCACTGATCCTGCCCCTTTTCACACAGGGGCCCAATCCGAGTCCGGAGCAGATTGGGAACGAGAGCGACTACTACACGGTCGAGCACTTTCCCGTACCCGACGGCGTGCGCTTGGAAGTGGGCGGCATGGGGCTCCTGCCGAACGGTGAATTGGCCCTCTCCACGAGACGCGGGCAGGTGTGGATCCTCGAGAACCCCGAGGTCGAGAACGTCCAGGACGCCCGTTGGAGACTGTTCACCGAGGGTCTGCGGGAAGGCCTGGGCATGAACATCGTCGACGGGGACATCCATGTGGTTCAACGCGGTGAGCTCTCACGCCTGCGCGACACCGATGGCGACGGGGTCTGCGATCAGACCGACACGATCTGTAACGGGTGGGGCCTGTCCGGGAACTACCACGAGTTCGCGTTCGGACTGCCGCGTGACGAGGCGGGCAATTTCTTTGTGACCCTGAACGTCGCGTTCTTCAGCCCCAAGTGGTGGCATGGCAAGTCACCTGTGCCCTATCGGGGATGGGCCCTGCGCATTTCACCGGACGGGGAGATTACGCCCTGGGCCAGCGGCTTCCGCTCACCCTGTGGGGTTGGCCAAAACGCGTTGGGAGATATTTTTGTCACCGACAACCAAGGGGATTGGTGCGCATCGAGCCCCATTTACCACTTGGTGCAAGGGGGATTCTACGGGCACCCCGCCTCCTTGGAGTGGACGCCCGAGTACCTTGCCTCGGGCACCAAGGCCAGCGACGAGGTACCCCCTCCGGCCGCCGCCAGCGACCGCATGCCCGCAGCGGTTTGGATCCCCTACGAATGGTCGCGTTCGACGGGCAATCTGACCCACGACAGCAGCGCCGGGGCCTTTGGCCCCTTTGCCGACGATCTGTTCGTGGCGGAACTCACCAACGGCATGGTTCTGCGCTGCAACATGGAGAAGGTACGCGGAGAGTACCAAGGTTGGATTCAGACCTTCCGACAGGACATTGGTTCCGTCGCGCGGGTCCTGTTCAGCCCGAAAGGCAGTCTGTTTTGCGGCATGACCAACCGCGGTTGGGGCGGGAGAGCCCCTGCGGACGGGCTCGCCCGCGTGCGCTGGACGGGTCGCAAGCCGCTTGAGATTCAGGACGTGCACCTGCAGCAGGGCGGGTTTGATATCGAGTTCACCCAACCATTGGCCGCAGACGCCCCGCTGACCGCCGACAACGCAAGCCTGTACCAGTACGACTACAACTACTGGTGGGAGTATGGCAGCCCGCCGCAACACACGACCCCCGTGGGAGTGACGAGCTGCGAACTCTCCGGCGACCGAACTCGACTGCAAATCAGGACCGCGCGCCTCACGCCGGCCATGGTGGCGAGAGTTCAGCTCTCCGGAATTGTCTCCGAGACGGGCGAACCGCTCCTGCACACGGAGTTTGCGTATACCATCAACCAACTGCCCGAGGGCCCGCTCACCGCGGCGCACGTGAGCAAGATCGTGCCGCCGCCGCCGAGTAAGGAAACCGGCCAGGAGGGCTGGATGATGCTCTCCTGGGGCGACCCTCAGGACCGATTTGATTCCACCGGTTGGGAGACGGTGAATGCGGAAATCAACCGCAACGATGGAACTCGATTCGACATCACTCCCGGCAATGGTGCCCTGGTGAACACCGGCGACCAGGCCAGTGATTACGTCTCCAAGAACGAGTTCGGAGACTGCGAGGTGCACTTGGGGTTCATGCTGCCGGAGGCTGGGCAGTCGGGCATCCTGTTGATGGGGCGCTACGAGGTGCTGCTGACCGACTCCCCTAAGGACGCGGACGGCAGCCTGGACGTCTGTGGCAGCCTCGCGGGCGGGGAGGGCTGGGACACGATTTCGGCCCGGCAGAACGCTTATCGCCATGCGGGCGAATGGCACGAGGTGGATCTTCGTTTCCGCGCCCCGCGATTCGAAAGCGAAGACAAGGTTGCGGATGCGCGCATCGAGCAGATCGCGATCGATGGCCGAACGGTGTTGGAGGGAGTCGACCTGCCCGGAGTCTCGTCCTCGGCACAATTCAAGGGCGAGGGACCCGCAGGGCCTCTCTTGTTGCAGGGCACCCAAGGGCCTGTGGCGTTCAGGGACATCCGCGTTCGCCCCCTGCAGCGCAGTTCCCCGACACCCGATCCTCAGGAGGAGAATCCCGTCTGGGCTCCGGTGTTTCCCGAGGAGGAGTTCGACGACTGGATTCTCGAAGGGGACGCGGAGTGGGAACTCGACGACAGGACCTTGGTCGCCAGTGGCCCGCGCGGCTATCTGCTCAGCACTCGCAACGATTACCGCAACTTTGATATGAGGGCCAGGGTCAAGGTCTCAGACGGGGGGCTGGCTGGCTTGCTGTTTAGAGTTCAGCCGTCCGCGACGGAACCGCTTGGCTACCAGGCTTGCATCAACAGCTCACACCCGGACACGGCCAAGACGGGCAGCCTCTTGGGACTCAGCAGCATTCGTGCGCAACTCATCCCAGCGGACACGTGGTTCCGATACTTCGTCTCGGTGCGCGAGACCGAGGCCGGCACACACATCCGCGCTTGGGTCAACGGCGTCTTGCTCAGTGACTGCCTTGACTACGACAAGCGCTTCGGTCCCGGCCGTATCGCCATCCGGCACGCGCACGCAGCTTCGACGGTCAGCGTCAAGAACCTCGAAGTCCGCGTGGTCGACTGAGCCCTAGCGCACCCAGGGTTGGCCCCAAGCCATCTCGTGATCCCCTTCGGCGTAGGGGTTGGGGTGCAGACTCGAAGACGTCACCACAGCGCGCACGTAGAGTTCGTCTCCCTTGGGCTTGTAGACGGGCTCTAGCCCCGCTTGCTCAGCCAGCGTCTCCCCCACTGGGCCGAGGCTGCCGTCGATGATCCGCGTCCCTACGAAGCGCGTAACAAAAGTCACTCCCTCTTGTGCTCGGATGGAGAGGCTGTACGCGTCGTCGTCGGCCTGGATTTCATTCAGAGTTACACCGCTGGATGCGTAGAACTCTCCGGCACGCATGGCGCGCACGATGGAGTCCCCGTCGAGTTTGTCGCTGCGCACCATGATCCAGCCCCGGCCCGTCATGGACGTGAGGCCGCCGTAGTAGTCGTGGGCGTCGTCCGTAGCCACTCCGTAGAGGGGGCCGAGACCCAGAGCGGTCAGACGCAAGGTCATGGCCTGGTCCCAAATCGACTCGGTGGAGAGGTGGTTGGCGTCCCCTTTGTTCCGCACTCCTCGATGTCCGTTGTAGACCTCGAAGAAATGGTCGGCACCCATGCGAGCCACGTCCTGCCACGTCACCCCCCATCCGAAGTTCGGGTGGTTTAGGTGAGCCAGCACGGGCCGTCCGGTCTCTTCGCCGTGTGCGGTGATCGCCTGCAAGCTCTTGTTGAGCAGGTCTCCCACGGACGTTCCCCCGCGCGGGGCGATGTAGTCGTCGATATTGATGGCGTTGATGTGCACCGGGTAGTTCACCGGTTTCTCGCCTTCGGAGCGGAAGTGGCTGGTGACTTCTTCCCCTTGGATGAACAGGAACTCCCCCGCGGACTCGAACCGCCCGCGTAGCTCGGGCAAGGTCAGCAGACGCATTTCGCGACCGGATTCTGTCTCGCGCACATCAATGGCCTCGGCTCCGAATGCGGCCACCAGACCATCGAACTCCTTGGCACTCAGACGCTTGCTTCCGTCCTCAGAAATCGGGAACCAACGTTCGCCTTCCTGGAGCGTGTTGTGATCCGAGAGCACGAGGAAGTCGTAACCGCCATCCACATACTGTTTGGCGGCCCACTCGGGCGCAGCGCGGCCATCACTCCACAGGGTGTGGGTGTGGGTGTTGCCCTTCCACCAGCGCAATTCGGGCGCGCTCTCGCCAGCGACCAACGCAAACCAAAGCAGGGCACAGGACGAAACAGCAAGCAGGGATCGGATCATGGGGTAGGCCTCGTACCCCGAGGCTACTCCAGCGGCAATGAGCGGTGTGCAAGCACTTTCAGTATCCTCGGCCATACTGGAGCCCCTATGAACCGACCCCTACGCACAGCTCTCCTTGTCGCCGCCGCCCTGCTTCCCACGAGTAACCTGCAAGCTGAGGACAAGATCCCCGTCCTGATCGTGTCGGGTGCGAACAACCACGACTGGGAGTGGACGACGCCCTCACTCGAGTCCATGTTGAACGAGAGTGGCCTCTTCGACGTCACGATCACCTACGAACCGGCCAAGGACCTAGCCGACAAGAAGAAACTGAGTCGCTACAAGGTTCTGGTTCTCGATTACAACGGGCCGCGCTGGGGAGCTGGCGCGGAGGAGGCTTTCCTTGAAGCCGTCCGCGGTGGAACTGGGGTCAGTGTCATTCACGCTGCGAACAATGCGTTCACCGGTTGGGTCGAGTTTGAACAGCTTGTCGGACACCTGTGGCGTCAAGGAACCGGCCACGGGCGATTCCATTCCTTTGGGCTCGAGGTGCTTGACTACGACCATCCCATCACCGCCACCATGCCGGGCTTCGTCGATCACCCCGACGAGCTCTACCACCGACTCGTGAGGGCTGAAGGCTACGAGCGCAAGGTCATCGGCGTCTCCCATTCCAGCAAGGAGAGCGGCGGCACTGGCGAGGATGAACCAATGATCATCGTGGGCACCTTCGGTAAGGGGCGCATGTTCCACACGCCGCTGGCCCACGTCTGGAAGGGACAGGAGCAGACCAAGGTCTCCCACTACGACCCGCAGCTGCGTAGCCTGATCGTGCGCGGCACGCAGTGGGCGGCCACGGGTGAGGTCACTGACGGCCTGAGAAGGCCGAACTACGTGACGGCGGAGGAAGCGCGCGCCGGGTGGCGCTTGATCTTTGATGGTCAGTCCACTCGTGGCTGGAGCGCGGCCAATGGCACGGGCTTCCCCAAGAAGGGCTGGACCGTCCAGAGCGGCTGCCTACGACGCGCGTCCGGCGGCGGCGATCTGCTCTCAATCGACACCTACACCAACTTCGAGCTGGCCTTCGAATGGAAGGTGGCGCGGGGTACGAACAGCGGCGTGAAGTACAGGGTCCAGCGGGTGAACAACGCGTTGTTGGGGCCAGAATTTCAGATCCTCGACGACGCAGGGACAGATGAAGACGACAACGCCCTCTCCGCAGCCGGGTCCCTCTACGCACTCGTGGCGGCGGGAGACAAACAACTGCAACACGCCGGCACCTTCAACCTTTCGCGCATCGTCTGCCGCGGTGGGCACATCGAACACTGGCTCAACGGTCAACAGATCCTCAGCGCTGAAGTGGGTAGTGAGGATTGGGCCCAGCGCGTGGCGAAGAGCAAGTTCAAGTCGGTACCTGGGTTCGCCAGCGAACAACCGGGCCACATCCTGCTCCAAGACCACGGTGGCGAAGTGTGGTATCGCTCCATTCGAATTCGAGATCTCGACCTGCAGGACGGGTGGGATTCGTTGCTGAAGGGAGACGGCCTGCAGGGCTGGACTGCGCGGGGCAAGGGCCGCTACGTGCGCGAGCAAGACACCATCATCGGGGACTTCGATGGGCACTTGCCTCGCAACTCCTTCCTCGTAACAGACGAATTGTTCGCGGACTTCCAGTTTCAGGTCGATGTGCGCGTGGATGAGACCGGAAACTCTGGCATCCAGTTCCGTTCCGACTACCGCGAGAAGGATGACGTGGTCTTTGGCTACCAGGCTGAGATTGATTGTAGTGCCCGCTCCTGGTCCGGGGGCATCTTTGAGGAAGGGCGCAGGGCCTGGATCGCCAATCTCGAGGACCATCCGGCCGGCCGCGAGGCCTTCCGCCTGGCCGAATGGAACCACTACTTCATCCAGGCCAAGGGCAACGACCTGCGCGTGTGGGTCAATGGAGTCCCCACCGCCCACCTCGTCGATGATGATCCGCTGCTCAAAGGCTTTTTCGGCCTGCAGGTCCACAACGGCAATCGCGGACGCTACATGTGGCGCGACCCACAGGTTCGGCGCCTGTAGAAATCGCCCGGTTCTAGCGCAGGTCCTCGAGTTCCGCCGCCGTCCAAGCACCAGCCCGTGGCCCGCACTCATGCAGGATGCGTTGCACAGATTCGGGGGCGACCGGATCCGCTCCATGCCCCCACTCGCGGCGGATGTAGGTGAGGATCGAAGCGAGCTCCTCGGGGCTACTTGAGAAGGCGGGCATTTCCATGTCCCACTGTTTGCCATCCACTTCGATCGGCCCGTACAGGCCGTGCGCCAGGATCCGGACCAAGCTTTCCTCGCTCCCAAAGACCCATTCCGAACCGCGCAGAGGGGGAGCCATACCCTCTTGCCCGCGACCCGATGGTTGGTGACAGGTGGAACACAGATCGCGGAACACCAGCGCACCGCGTTCAAATCTAGCCTGCTCAGAAACCGTCAAAGGTCGAATGACCAAGTCTTCGGGTAGCCCAGGCTTGCCCGGCCACCCGATGGCCTCAAGCGTCTCTGGGCCCTTCTTGCCCAAGACCTCGGACAACTGCGTTAGTCCGGCCAGGGCGGAAGAGATCATCACGGGCCGCAAGCTGCCCTTCGGCCCCTTGGAACGTCCGGACAGAATGCCCGCACACAGCGCGTTTGCACGCCAGGCCCCTTCCGCGGTCTGTTCGGATGACCAGCGCAACAAGTCCTCGAGCGGCCCAGCGGTCCCCTGCCGGGCTACACACCGCGCGAGTTGACGCAGGAGACTGACTCGACCAGGTGTCTCCTCTGCCCAAGCCGGGTCGGCAAGCAACATGGACACGAACTGCGCCTCGCGTGTGTACAGCCCGCTGATCGCCGCGCTTCGAATCTCCGCGGTCGAGCAATCGTGAGTGAGAATCCGGGCCAGGGCGCGATCTCCAATCGCCGTTTGTACGGCACCCAAGGAGAGCACGCACTGATGCCGCAGGCGTTGGTCTTCGGTTGCCATGGCCAGATCTGCCACGGCTTGGACAATCACCTCCCGCGCCGTGGAAAGATACTCCTCACCGACGCGCACGGCTGCGGCGGCTACGCGCGGGTCCGGGTCGGCGATGGCTGCCAGAATCAGGTCGCGGTCCACCGTGCCCACGCCGTCCAACGTCCATAGGGAGTGCATACGCCCGAGGGGGTTCGGAGACTCCTGGGCCAACTTCACAAGTAGGTCCTCGACGTAGGGGTCCTCCTCCCACTCTTCAACCAGCAGACGTTGTGCCGTGTCGCGCAACCAGCCGTTGTCTGAGGCCAGGGCTTGGACGAGTTCGGTCCAGCTCGATTGGCTGAGATCCACGGGTTCCGGAATCTCGTGACTCTCCTCCACGATACGCCAGATGCGCCCCAGACCCAGGGGCTTGTCGAGTCCGCGCTCTAGGATCTGCTTGCGCAGGAAGCTCGTCACAAACAGGCGATGCTGGAGAATGCCCCGGTATAGATCGACCACATACAACCCGCCATCCGGACCGCCGAAAGCGTTGACCGGCCGGAAGCGCTCGTCGGTTGAAGCCAGGAACTCGCGGCCCTGATAGGCCAACTGCGCGTCCAAGCCCAGCCCGTTCTTCGCCACCATGCGATAGCGCTTGATCAAATTCCCGCAAGGCTCAGGCACGAAAGCATCTCCCCTGAACTCTGTTCCCAAGCCCGTGCCTCGGAAGATGTGCGGTCCGCAAGTTCCGGTCACGCTGCGCAGAGTAAAGTCGTCCCTCAGGGTCGCTGGCCGATACCCACGATTGACGCCCGGTGTGATGCGTACGGGCCAAGTCGCGAAGTCATGGGCGAAGCGCGTGTTCATGCCTGCCAACTTGCCCAGGCTCGGATTGCGCAGGCTGTAGACAGAAGGGAAGAGGTCGCCCCTGAGGGGGTCAGAGTTGCCATTGAACATCACGCGACCCAGGTCATCCTTGGTGATGCCCCACTGTCCTCCGCCCGTTGTTAGCCCGCGTTCCCACCGACCGTCGCGCGGGCGGTACTTGACCCCGCCGTTGGCGCAGCGATACCAGTTGTCCAGCGTACGCTCGAACCCATTGAGTGAGTGCTCCGGGCTAGCAATGCCGCCGTTGTAGGTGTCGATGACCTCGCGTGAATCCGCCACTCCGTCGTCATTCTCATCACGGCAGAAGAGAACCTCGCCGGGCAAGATTACGAGCGCTCCATCCAGGCAAGGGTGCACCGATCGTGGCAAGACTAGGTCATCCATGAAGACCGTGCGGGAGTCCATGCGGCCGTCCCCATCTTCATCGGTGAGAATGGCAATCTTGCCCACGGGCTGCGCCTCCTGCGTACCGTCGACATTGGGCATGTAGCCCAGCATCTCGACCACCCATAACCTGCCACGCTCGTCGAACTCGGCGGCAATCGGGTCGTCGAGCAGGGGTTCGGCTGCCACGAGTTCGACGCGCAGGCCTGGAGCCAGGGTGAATGTCTTCAGTTCGTCTTTTGCAGAGAGGGCGGGCGCGGCGGGGACCTCCAGATCTGCAGGCAGGTCCGCTTGCACCTCGCCCTTGGCATCCCCGTTCTGTGCCACGGCCGGGCCGGCCAAGGCCATGACCAACATGGCGGCGGCTGCAAGCGATCTCTGCCCCCCGGAAATGCCCAAGCGCCCTAGCCCTCGCTGCCCGATCCAGCACCTACGGCGCGAGCATCACCCGACGGCGCACTGTCAACGAACGTCAACCATTCGTGACGATCCTCCTTCTGGCCCTTGAGGATTCCAAAGAACTCCTCCTGCAGGCGTCGGGTGATTGGCCCGGGCTTGCCCTCGCCAATGGTGTGATGGTCCACACTGCGCACTGGTGTGATCTCAGCCGCGGTTCCGGTCATGAACATCTCATCCGCGTTGTACATCATCTCGCGAACAATACGCGTCTCATTCACGGGCAGGCCGAGCTCCTTGCAGAGCTGGATGACGTAGGCCCGCGTAATCCCGGGAAGGATCGAGTCCCCAAGTGCGGGCGTGAGCACGACGCCATCCTTCACGAAGAACAGATTCTCGCCGCTGCCCTCGCTGACGTATCCGGCCGTGTCGAGCACGATGCCCTCAGCGTACCCGTGGCGCTTGGCTTCCATGACGACCAGCATGGAGTTGACGTAATTGCCCGTGACCTTGGCCATTGCGGGGTGGGTGTCGGGCGCCATTCGCCGCCAGCTGGAGACACCCACGTCTACGCCTTGTTCGAGGCCCTCCGAGCCGTGGTACGCGCCCCAGGGATAAGTCGCGATGGCCAATTCAACCGGGCAGGCCTCGGGGGAGACTCGCAGCTCCGCGTATCCCCGATAGGCGATAGGCCGGATGTAGCAGGCCGTGTGCCCATTGCTTTGAATCGTCCCCTTGATCGCCTCGGCCACCTGATGGGGGCTAAAGGGCAGGTCCATGTAGAGCACGCGGCAGGAGTCAAAGAGCCGCTGAACGTGGGCCTCGAGCCCCACGATGGCCGCCTGACCGTTGATGTCATAGGCGCGCATGCCCTCGAAAGCCCCGCTGCCGTAGTGCATGGCGTGGCTGAGGACATGAATGTTCGCGTCCTTCCAGGGGACCAGCGATCCGTTGAACCAGATGTTCTTGGCTTCTTGCATGGGGCTCAAAAAGGGAGGGCGGAGCGACTCAGACAATTGTCGCTCCAGAGTGTCGCCGTCCATTCTAACCGCCCACCCCCCATGCCACCACGTGCCATGGGTCCCTGGTATCCTGTTACGCAGAAGCCCGACCCTCAGACCCTCTGCAGCCACCCAAGATTCGAGCCGATTCCATGAACGAGAACATCGCGCAAGCCCCCCACGGTATGAACCTCGTTGTGGAGCTGAAGAATGGCAGCGCCATCATTGGCCGCTTCGACGAGTCCAACGGATTCGAAGTGCTGATGCACGACGTGGACCTGTGGCAAGAGGGCCAAGAAGGTGATCGCGAGCACTGGATTCGGGAGACCGCCACTTACGGAGTGGACGTCAAGCAACGTGACTGCACGTTCCCCTCAAGTGATGTCCAGAATTGGTTGCCCTTGGGACAGGTCGAGAAACTCGTCTAGTTCACTCGCTCGCGAGCGGTCGCAGAAACAAATCGTTCTCGGCAAGAGCCTCGGTGGAGATCCAAATCAACTTGTCCGCAGGCCAAGTTGGGTAGTAGGCCAGGTTGACTTCACGCGATCCGTACCACTTGATGAACTTGGGCGAAAACGTCCAGCGCATGTTTGGACCGCCTCCGATTTCGTTGCGGTAGGCTGCCGCCGAGTGAACGTCTTCGGACATCACTCCAGTCAGGTGTTCGAGCCCCTCAGCCAGGCCCAGCTCCTGCAACCCTAGTCGAATGGACGGGGTCACGTAGACCGGCTCGGGGGACCGCCCGCGGAGGTCCTGCGCAAGATCCCGCAGGGCCTGCTCGGGCCACGAATCGTCGATTGAACCGGCTGCGCTGATCAAAGTGAAACCGTTGGTCAGGCATAGCACTCCGAGGAAGAGAGGCGCTACCCAGCCACGCCTGCTCACGGGGCTGCTCTCCAGCAACCATGCGGCCCCGCGCGCAGCCAGGAGCGCCATGAAGGGCAGGAGCACGATCAGGTTGCGAACCATGAACACCCGCACGCTTGAGATGTAGCCCAGATGAACAAGGGGCATGAGGATCAATAGTGCCGCAATCCAGCGGTCCTCTTTCACGGTTCGGACGATGCCCAACAGCGCGAGCAAGGAAAGGACGGTAGCCAATAGAGGTGAGTTGGACAGACCCTGCGAGCAGAGGTAACGCAGGCTAGTTGTCAGGTGCTCCCAGCCAGCGGCGACCGTGTGCAGGCCATGCCCTCCTTGCGTGTAGTGAATGCGTTCGTATTTGACGTCCACCCAGAATCGGTCCGAGTCCAACAGCACAGCCGGACTGGTCAGAGCGAAGGTCACGCAAAACAAGGCCGCGACGGCCAGAACGAACAGCGCTCCCCGGCCGAGACTCCTGGCACTGAAGCCCTTGCCTCCCATGCCAGCCCGCAAGGCCGCCAGCGCTGCTGGAATCAGCAACAAGCCGCCGGGGTACTTCGCAGAGCAGGCCAACCCGGCGGCCACGGCAGCGCCAAGAACCCAGCGCAGTGAATGCGAACGGTTCATGCTCATGGTGGCCAGCAACAAGGTCAGAGCCGCAGTAGCCATGAGCAGACCGTCGGGAGCGACCCAGCGCAGGTGATAGGACACCTCGAAGGACAAGCCCAGCAACGTCGAAGCCAACAGGGCCTCCAAGCCTGTGCCGCCTCGGGCCAAGACTGCGAGGTGAACCCACAGGACGGCCAGCGCGCCCGCCAGCAAGAAGAGCAATCGCAGACGCAACAGGAAGTCCTTGCTGGGACCCTCTCGAGCAAGCTGGGACTTCGCTTCGGCCTCTGTCCCCTTGGGCAACATGGCCAGAACCTTGGAGCGCAGCGCCGGCACGACTCCCTCGGCCGCCCCCAAACTGGAGATCGCCTCCGGTGCCAAGGCCGCCACGGTGATCGCGAAGCCCAACGAAGGGTAGTTGTAGCGTCGCGGAAGCAGGTTCCCTTCTTCCACCGCCGTGCGCAACGGCTGCAAAAAGGCCTCGTTCTCATCCCAATGCGTGCCGAAGTCCAAGCCCCGCAAGCCCGTGCCTACGAGTAAGGCCCAGGGCAAGAGGACCGACAGCAACGTCCAGCGCTTGCGCTGTGTCGCGGAACCCCCTGATCCGGCGGCACTTGTAATGGACTCCGACATGGCTGCCGAAGACCCTACCCCAGGCCCGTGGGGATCCCCAAGCACGGCCGCTGGTCGCCAGCCAAAAGGTGCAGGAACTCCCCTGCGAGCCTCAGTCGATTTCCCAGCAGTTGCCTGACCAGATCAGGTCGTTCAGGTCGCCTGGTCCAGACTCACTCAATGCCTGGTCGATTTGGGCGTTGACTGCGGCGTCATAGCAGGTGCCCTCGACACTGCGGAAAATCCCCATGGGAACGGGCAGGTCCGGGTCATCGTCCATCTGGGACATCAGGAACGCGGGCGCCGAAGAGGCTGTGCCCGGATCCCAAGTGTCGGCTTCCTCGGCGGAGCAGGCCTTCACATGCCAACCGTCCAAGCGCAGACCCTTATCGTTGTCAGCGCCGTAGACCATTTTTTCCCCAGGAACGAGATTGACGGTCTTCTCGGCCCGCACGCTCTTGGCCATTTCGTCGGAGTAGAAGTCCTTGTTGAAGATCACGCAGTTCTGCAAAACCTCAACGAAGGCAGTGCCCTGGTGCTTGTGAGCTGCGGCCAGAGTGGCGGCCATGTGCTTGGAGTCCATGTCCACCGTACGTGCCACAAAGGTCGCGTTGGCGCCCAAGGCTAGACTGATCGGGTTGAAGGGCCTGTCGATCGAACCCATGGGCGAAGTCTTGGTCTTCTTGCCCTCGGGCGATGTGGGCGAGTACTGCCCCTTGGTCAACCCGTAGATCTGGTTGTTGAACATCAGGATGTTCAAATTCACGTTGCGTCGCACCACGTGGATGAAGTGGTTGCCACCGATGGACATGGCGTCTCCATCGCCGGTGACCAACCAAACGTCCAATTCCGGGTTGGAGGTCTTGATGCCCGTGGCGAACGCCGGAGCCCGACCATGAATGGTGTGGAACCCGTAGGAGTTCATGTAGTAGGGGAACCGGCTTGAACACCCGATACCACTGACGAACACGACGTTGGCGGGGGAAACTGCCACCTCGGCCAGGTACTTCTGGACTGCGTTGAGGATCGCGTAATCCCCACAGCCGGGGCACCAACGCACCTCCTGGTCGGATTGGAAGTCTTTCTTGGTGAGGGTTGCTTGGGTTGCCATGTCAGTTCTCCAGGATGTCGGCGATCTTCTCTGTGACTTCCGAGACGAGGAAGGGCTGCCCCGTCACCTTGGTGAAGGCGATGAAGTTGTGCTGAGGCATTTCGCCTCGCAGCACGCGAGTCAACTGCCCCATGTTCATCTCGGGCACGAGGATGGCCTTGAAGCCCGTGAGGATTTCGTTGAGATCTGCCGGCAACGGCCAGAGGTTCTGCAGGTGCAGACGACTGACCGTGTTGCCCGCATTGCGTGAGTCCGTGACGGCCTGCGTGATGATGCCCTTGCTGGACCCCCAGCCCAAAACGAGCAGATCACCAGAAGCCTCCCCAACCAGCTCCAGCGGCGCATAGGTCTGCGCCACGTTTTGCACCTTCTGATGACGTTGATCGGTCATCGACTGGTGGTTTTGGGGGTCGTAGCTGATGTTTCCAGCGGTGTCCTTCTCCAGGCCCCCGATTCGGAATGCCATGTCGGGCGTACCGGGCTTGACCCACGGCCGCGAGCCCTTGGCGTCGCGCTGGTAAGTCTGGTGGCCCTCTGGATTGGTGGCAAATTCCACGGGGAAGGGATTGAGGTCCGTGGTCTTGGGCAGGAGCCAGGGCTCCGAGCCGTTGGCGATGAAGTTGTCCGAGAGCAGGATCACCGGAGTCATGAATTGAACCGCGATGCGACAGGCCTCGATGGTTACATCAAAAGCGTCCGAGGGCGAACTGGCTGCCAGCACGGGCAGGGGTGCGTCACCGTTGCGACCCATGATGGACTGCAGCAGGTCGGACTGCTCCACTTTGGTGGGCATCCCGGTCGAGGGGCCAGCGCGTTGCACGTCCACGATGACCAACGGTAGCTCGGCCGAAATAGCCAGGCCCATGGCCTCGCCCTTGAGTGCCATGCCCGGGCCCGAAGTGCTCGTGATGCCCAGGCTGCCGGAGAAGGCCGCACCGATGGCGGCGCAGATGGCAGCAATCTCATCTTCCAACTGCATGGTCACGACGCCAAATCGCTTGAGAGCCGCCAACTCTTCCAGAATCGTCGAGGCCGGAGTGATCGGATAAGACCCCAGGACAGGGGTCAGGTCTGCCAACTGGGCGCCAGCAACCAGACCCAAGGCCACGGCTTGATTGCCATTGATGTTGCGGTACGTGCCAGCCGGAAGCTCATCAGTCTTGGGCACTTCGTAGCGACCCTGAAAGAGCTCGTGAATGTCGCCCGCGTTGTAACCCGCCTGCAAGGCGAGTTGGTTGGCCTCAGCAAGCTCTGGTTTCTTGGCGAATTTCTCGCTGAGCCACTCCATCGTGGGCTCAAGGGGACGGCTGTACACCCAGTACATCAGACCCAAGGTGTAGAAGTTCTTGCAGCGCTCCTTGTCCTTCTTGCTGAGCTCCGTTTCGGCCAAGGCGGCGAGGACCCGCTCGTTGATATCGACCGGAATCACGCGGTATCCGTCTAGGCTGCCATCCTCGATCGGGTTCGTTTCCAGCTTCGCTTTGCGCAGGTCCGAGGCCTTGAAGGCGCCTGTATTGAGGACGACGATGCCGCCCGGCTTAAGCGCATCCATGTTGACGACCAGCGCCGCCGGGTTCATCGCTACCAGGACGTCCGGGCCGTCACCGGGAGTGTGAATGTCACTCGCACTGAACTGCAGTTGGAAACCGGAAACGCCGGGGCGCGTACCCACTGGCGCCCGGATCTCTGCGGGAAAATCCGGCAAGGTCGCGAGGTCGTTGCCCACCAGGGCGCTGGTCAAGGTGAACTGGTTGCCTGTGATCTGCATGCCGTCGCCGGAGTCTCCAGCAAAACGGATAACAACAGTCTCGAGTTGTTGAAGGGGCAGCTCGGATCCGGGCTGGTTGATGGTCGTCATTGGAGAGGAGTACGGTCGTCGTCTGCGCCGCATGGGGACGGCGAGGGCGGAGCGTATCAGTCTCGCTCCGCGTATTTTTGCGCAGTGAGTATAGGATCCAGAGGGGAAGGCGAAAGGGCGCTGTACCACTCTTCGAGGCGATTTGGTGCGGCCCGCGGGCAATCCTGCGCTCTACCCCTGTTGCGGTGGTAGGATTCGCACATGGACTATGCACTCATGGCTGTTGCGGTCGTCGCCTGCCTGCTCGCCCTCAGCGCCCGCAAGCAGGCTCAGGACGCTCTGAAGGGGATTGAAGAGGCTCGGGCAGACACCCGCAGGCAGGCCAGAAATGTGGCCGAGGCCCTGCGACGCGAGCTGTTCGTCGTGCAGCAGTTCATGATCCGAGTCGTCTCCGGGGAGAAACTCACCCCCGAGATGGTGCGCGAGGGTCTCTTGTGGCGCGAAGTCGACAACAAGGAGGCCCAGGAGCTGATGGTCGCCGATCCGAATTTCGTGGTGGTGGACGTGCGCTCCCCCGAGGAGACAGCGGGTGGTGTGCTGCCGGGGGCAATCTGCATCCCTGTGGACGAAATCGCCGAGCGCAAGGAGGAAATCCCGCGCACAGGTCAGCCCGTTCTGGTCTATTGCGCCGGTGGCGGTCGCTCACTCGGAGTGTGCGAGGAGCTCTCGCACATGGGTTATGAGCGCTTGCACAACCTGAGTGGGGGCTTCATGGCTTGGACCGGCGAGGTGAGCAGACCGAACTGACTGGGTTCCCTGTGCATAGCCACAAAGAGCATTCCTTCGTTTGGCCTTGTCTGTGGACGTTGGAGACCACCCGTCGGGACCTGGTGCGCGAGGAGGGGGGGCCTGCAGGCCGGCGGCCCCTTTTCATTGAAGCTGGGGGCAATTCCCGAGACGGATGCACACCAAACCCAGTCAGTTCAGAAGCAAACCGAAGTAGGACTAGCCTAGTTCGAGCGCACCTGCCTGCGAGTCCTACAACAAGCGCACCCGCCCGTCCATTGCTGTAGATTGGCCGCCGTTGAAGGCCGCCACCCCTGAATTCCGGCGATCCCACGGGTTCGCGTTGTTTGCCCTCGCTCTGGTCTTGCGCCTAGGACATGTCGCGACCATGCACAGCGCCGGCGCCAATGGGTTGTTCCTCGATGCCGAAGTCATGGCTAGCGCGGCCAAGGGACTGGGGTCGGGCCTGCCCGCCGGTGAGACCCCCTACCTGCTCTCACCGCTGTACCCCTATTTTATGGCTCCCTTTCTTGGGACCTTCCAGCTGCTGGGTCTGCGTCTCTTGCAGGCCTTTCTGGGCGCGCTTACCGCATTGCTCGTGGCCCGCATGGCGTCGCGACTGGCGGGGTCACGCGCAGGGTGGATCGCCGGGCTCCTCGCTGCCCTGCACGGCCCCAGCATCTACTACGAGGGAGAGGTCTTGGTCGCCGGACCCCAAGCCCTCTTCGTGGTTTGGGCCTTCTACCTGGCGCTAGGTGCGGAGGGCTCGTCCCAGCCAGCTCGGTGCTGGTTCGGGAGCGGGTGGGTGCTCGGCTTGGCCAGCGCCCTACGCCCTACCACGCTGCCACTGGCCCTGATCCTGCTCATCCAAGGGAGGCGCCGGGGTGGCGCGCCCGCGATCAGACGTTTCTTGGCCGGCATGGCCATCGCCATCCTGCCCTTCACAGCCAGCAACTTGTTCACCTCGGGTGAGCCCGTTCTGCTCACGGCCAGTGGAGGCTTCAATTTCTGGGTTGGCAACCACCATGGGGCGAGCGGATTGTTCGACGCCCCGCAGGGTTATGACCTCGCGACGGACCCGGTGGCGTTGCAGCTGGCCCGCGACCAGAGCGGGCAGACACTGGACTACCAGGGGGCGTCCGCTTGGTGGCGCGATCGCGCGTTGAGCGACATGGCCAAGGAACCCTGGAAGGTCTGTCTGCGCCTAGGCCGCAAGGCTTTCTTCTTCATGCACCCGGTGGAGATTCCACAGCTCGGTCCGGGTTTTGCGATCGCGCGGGACAGCTCGGCTTGGATTCGTTGGCCCTTGGATTCTCGCTGGCTGTTGCTGCTGGCCCTGTGCGCCCCATTGGTATCGCGCCGCAGTCTACCTCTGTGGTCGGGCGTGCTGACCTATGCCGCGGTGCTTGTAGCGTTCTTCGTTGTGGGCCGCTATCGAGCTCCGATCTTGCCCCTGGCGGCAACTCTAGCCGGCATCACGCTCGAGGGGATTTGGTCATCACTTGCGGCTGGCCGCGTGCGCGGGCGTGCCGTGGCAGGCGTCTTGCTCGCTCTTGGTGGGGTCAGCCTCTTGGCTCAAGAACAGTGGCTACAAGTGAACGCGCGCGGGGGAGCGGACATGCAAGCGCGGCGCTCGGGTTTGCAACTTGTGAAGGCGGGTCGGGGGCAAGAGGCAGTCGACCTGCTGAGGGCGGCACTCACTGAACAGGACAATCTCAGCACGCGCACCGCGCTGGGCATGGCGCTGGCGAGCACGGGGCAAGCGGCCGCGGCAGCAGACGAATACAGGCGGGTGCTCGAGCGAGATAGTGCGCGACCGGAAGCCGCCTTCCAGCTGGCGAGTTTGTTGGTGGGTCCCCTTGCGGGCGACAATGACACCCAGCGGCTAGCCACAACTCGTGAAGCAGAAGCCCTCTTCCGCTCCGCCCTGATCGTGCGTCCGAATTGGGCCGAGGCTCATTTCAACTTGGGGGTCACCCTTTTGAGACAGCTGCGCTTTGGGGAGGCTCTGGGCTCCGTGGACAAGGCCCTCGGGCTCGCCGATCCGAATGCACCCTGGCGGTCCGAGGCTCGGCGCGTCCAAGAGATCGCCCGCGCGCGGATGGGCAATACCGGAAACGAATGATCTTGTTGGGTCCGTGGGTTGTGTAATCGCGGCAGGTTTGTCGGAATCCAGCCCATGAGCCAAGCCATCAGCCCCGAGGAAATCGAACGCGACCTCACGTTTGCCCGCGCCGCCGCCGCTGCTGCAGGCGAACGCGCCATGTCCCTCCGCGCCATGGAACGCTGGGAGGGCAAGATGCTGGCCGACGTAGGGGACCAGGCTTGCGACGGATACTTGCAGGGGTTGATCCTGGGTCGTTATCCCGAAGACGGCATCCTCTCTGAAGAGACGGCCGACTCCGCAGAGCGCCTCTCCAAAGACCGCGCGTGGATCGTGGACCCGCTCGACGGGACTCGCGAATACAGCCAACTACGCCCTGATTGGGCTGTGCACGTGGCTCTGACCGTTGGCGGAGAGTGCGCCCTGGCCGCCGTGGCTCTCCCAGCGCAGGGCAAGGTCCTGTGGGGAGTCACCGTCGCCGGTCGGGAGCGACACGGAGTCGACGGCGAAGGCAAGCTCTCCTACGGCGACTCGGCCGCTCCGGACAAACCGCGCGTGGCGGTGTCCCGCAGTCACACGCCCCCCTGGGTCGAGACGTTCATCGACACAATCGGAGGGGAAGCCGCACCCGCGGGTTCGGTGGGCAACAAGGTCTGCATGCTGCTCTCCGAAGAAGCCGACGTTTACGTGCACAAGATCGGTCTGAAGGAGTGGGACACCTGCGCCCCCGAAACCGTGGCGCGCGCCCTCGGCTGGCACGTCTGCAAGTTGCGTGGCGACGAACACCGCTACAACCTGGCTGACCCGCACAACCACGAGTTGGTCGTCTGCCGGCCCGCGTTCAAAGACCGCGTGTTGGAAGTCCTCGCCAGCTGCGGCGCCTTGGAAGACGAGCGCTAAGAGGGCAGCGCTTCTAGAGCTTCCAGAGCGTCGGTGAGAGACTTGCCGAGTGCTGCGTCCAGGTGCGGGACCAGGGCCTCGACCAGAGTTCGTGACATGCGCAGGGTCTGGGCTGGTCCGCGGGTGAAGGGACGCCAAACATCGTCGGGGTCGTCCGCCGCGCGCAGATCCGCAAGTAGGGAAGACAAGTTGTGCAGCTTGTCCGCAGCCTTGACGAGCAGCGCCTCTGGGGAGAGGTGCGGCACGTGGTCGATAGCTGCCTGTTTGCGTTCCTCCCAGGCTAGGTCCTTGTTCTCCGTGACCTCGTCCAGGATCGAGCGCACGCGGGCTCCGAACTCGGCCTGCATGCGGTCCAGGTCCCAATCCTCGCAGTCTTCGACCACGTCGTGTAGGAGGGCGGCGACGATTACGTCTTCGCTTGCGTTGCAACCGGCCAGGATCAGCGCGACGTGGATGGGGTGCAAGACGTAGGGAAGGCCGCCACCCTTGCGGGTCTGACCTGCATGAGCCTCGTGCGCGACTCTCAACGCGCGTTCAATGGCAGGTCGGTACACGCGTACGCCCGCCCCTTAGATCGTCACGCCGAGGGGTTTGAGGGCAGCGACGCCAAAGGCCATGGAAGCGACCAGGAACACTAGTATCACACCCATGGGGCCGGAGCCGGGCAACCAGCCGAGGTCGCTTTCTGGGTAGCCCTCGAGATCGGTAAGGTGTCTTAGCTCCACGCTCGCGATTCCCGAATCTCCAGGAACCGTGTCCTCAGCAGGCCACAAGACCGACGACAGAACGCTGGAAACCCGCTTGCCTTGCAGGCTCCGGGGGGTGACGTCACCGGCATACAGCTTCTTGATAACCTCGTTTCCACCGAGAACAACTTTCAGCTCGAACTCACCCGAGCGAGTAGGGACGACTTCCTGGTAGGCCTTTCCCCTGGCTGGGACAGCGACGAGCTTGGATGTGGCCTCGATGCCCTCAGGTAGAATGAGCTCGAGATCCGAGACTTGGCCCTTGTAGTTGTCGGCCAACTCCACCACGACCGTAATACCTTCGCCACCCAGCAAGTGCGTGTAGTCCTCCTGCACGGGCATCGGCACGAAGCCGTAACGCACAACCATCTGCGCGATCACGAAAGCGAAGGGGATCGAAAGCGGGATGAAGGGCCCAAAGTTGAGCCCCACGTACTGCAGGTTGCGCATCAGCACCTTGCCGATGGCCTTCGAGACCAGCACCAGGTCGTCCTGGTAGAGGCGGATCTCGATCATGTGACCCTTGATCTTGTCCTTGGCCGCCTTGATTCCCTTCTGCGAAGAGATGTGCTTGAAGACCAAAAGGGCCAGGACACCAAAGACGCCGCTCACCATGATCAAGGCGAACTCCTGCCCGACCGCCTCCAGAGGCGTGAGGAGCAGATCAAAAATGGAGTTGGCTGCGTGGTTGAGTGCGTTCATTGGAAGCAGGCTGAGAATCGAGCGAGGGTCGTCTGCCGTGCGTTAGCTGATGTAACCCAGACCGCGCAGCTTCTCGGTGATGTCGTCATCCGAGGAGGCGTCCTCGAACTGACCGAGCTCGCGCTCGAGCACGTGATGGATGAACTCCTCGTGGGAAGCGTAGCCCGCCACTTCCGAGATTTGCTTGATGCGCTCGAGGAGGTCGGGATCGATCTTGATCTTGTTGCCGGAGCCAAACATGGGTCTGTCCTTGTGTTGCAGTCGTTTGAGGAATGAATGAATCAGTCGAGGACCGGGCGGCCCTTCATGGACTCGTCCGGTTGAACGTTGTAGTAGCGCAGGATTTCGACGGTGAGGTCTTTCAGGTTGGGATCATCGAGGCGCACGGGGCGATTGGAGAGCAGGGTCCCCGCGACCACGCTGGGATCCATCAAGTGACTGCCATTGAAGGTCCCGCCGACGTTGTCGGAAAGAACATGTGCAGTCACGCGACCCAGAGAAGACTCGTCAGAGTTGCCGTAGCCGCGGTTGTAGCCGACGAGGATGTCGGGGGCTTCGTCGACCCGTTCACCCTCGTAGATGTCGGTGGCCAACTCGGCGGACAGGATCACCGGTGTGTCCCCGTCCTGCACGGCTTCCAACTTGGCCTTGATCTCCGCCAGCAGGGCGGCTGCGTCGGCGTCGGTGACAATGCCCTCTTTCTCGCGATCGACGCGGTTGAGGTACAGGCCGTTAAAGCCCATGCCGTAGGCGCGCGTCTTGCTCCAATCAACGTTCATGCCGTAGATCGCCACGTTTTTGTGGGTGGGATCGTCGCTGGGCAACTCGCGCTGCTTGCCGGCGTTCAGCACCAAGTAGCCGTTCTCCAGCAACCACGTGTTGAGGCTGAACTTGCGCCCATAGGCAGCGAACCCATGATCGCTCATGACGATGATGCGCGTGTCTTCCCCCACACGCTCGCGAATGCGACCGAGCACGGGGTCCATCTTCATGTACAGGTCGGCCACCACGTCCTTCCAGGTGCTGCCTTCACGCCCGGACCATTCGCTCGAGTCCTGGGTAGCGATGACCTCGTCGTAGAAGGGGTGCGTGGGATCAGAGTGGCGCCACATCATGTGGCAGCACAGGTCCACGGTGGAGTAGTAGAAGAACAGAAAGCCCCCATCTTCCTTGGCCATGTACTTGTCGAGCGCGAAGTCCATCATGCGCTCGCGTTCTGTGTACACCAACTGCGCCTGCTGCATGAACTCCGCGTCTGTCAACATCAGCTTCTTCAGGGCGTTGACATCTTCGGCCATGCCCTGTGTGTAGTACAGGCCAATGCCCTCGGCCAGTTCTGCGGCCGCATCTTCGGGCAGGGACACCGGACTGATGGGGTCGGTCGGGTCCACATTGACTGGGGAAGCGTAGAGCTCGAGTTCGGGAGTAATCGAACGCAGGTAGAAACGCACGATCCCGCTCATGTCCATCATTCCCAAGGGCAGCATGGAGAAGCTGACTGGAACGAAATCACTCCACTCGCCGGGCTCGAGCACGATCGAGGAGCCGGCCACCTCGATCACGACGGCTCCCGCGTCCTCGTCCACGTAAAGGTTGAGCGGCGTGACTGTCCGCGGGTGCCCCTCCTCGTAACTGTTGTTTGGCCCCAAGAGGTTCGTCCGCACGACCCCGCTGCGCACGGTGATTTGAGTCACCTTTTCGTCGCCCAGGCGATCGACGGGCGGGTTCGTGCTGAAGAGGCTGGGCTCCCCGTAAGCCGAATCTACGGCTGGCGTCATCATGCCGGGGAAGGAAACGCCCTTGGCCGAGGGCTCGACGGGGAAGTTGATCGGCATGCGCCAAACGTCGGCGGGGATTCCTGCCTCGCCCAGCATGGTCCAAAACGCCTTGCCCGTGCGGTTCGAGTCACCCCCCTCTTGGGTGGGAAATTCCCAGCGACCAGGAAGTGAAAAGTGCCCCGATTCCCCTGCCGTCACCGTTCCTGGCACGGGGGTGTAGGCCGTCTTGTCGCGATGAATGAAGTCGAAGATCCCGTGCCCACCCGGGTCGCGGCCGGTGATGAAGTTGGACCAGGCAACAGGACTCTGGGGCGGGTTCGAGGTGCCCAGATCCAAGATGCCGTCGCCCTCGGCAATCAGCCGCGCGAAGTTGACCATGCGCTCCGGATAGGCCGCCACCACCTCGCGCAGGATGTCCGGATCCATGCCGTCGATGCCCAGCACGACCAAGCGCGGGAAGGTGGGCTGTGCGAGGCTCTCCAGATCCTCAGACGGGTCAATGCGGTGCGGAATGGCTGACACCAGCAAGGTGCCGATGCCAGCAAGGGCCACGTAGGCCGTCCAACGGGGGAGGGTCATGAGACGTGTTCCTCGGGGGCAGAGGCAGCCGCACGGGCCGGGGCCTGGGTGCGTTGGATCTTGTCGGTCACCTTACGCGTGACCTTGCGCTCACCAAACAGCGATGCGCCTTGCATGTAGCCGGGGATGTCCACGCCGAACAACTCCAAGGTAGTGGGAGCGAGGTCCCCCAGCGAAGGCTCGTCGGTGTTGATCTCTCGGTTGCACCAAAAGACGCCGGGCACCAGGCGCGGGTCCACGCAGTGGTCCCCAGACCAGGACTTGGTGTTGTCGGTAAAGATCTCCTCGGAAACAGCACCCGTGGCACAGTCCCAGGAGTGGCGGAAACCGCGGTGGTAGCCGATCAACAACTCAGGAGCGAGGTCTGCGTAGGGACCATCATGGTGGTTCTTCGTGAGGAAGACCTCGTTGATGACTGCAGCGCCTGAAGCGGGATCGACGAGCTTGTCCAGCTTGGCCTTGATCTCCTCGCTGAGCGCGTCGACATCACCAGGCTCGACAATGCCATCACGTTCGCGGCCCTTGCGGTTGAGGAAGATGCCCGTCAGCCCGAGGGTGAATGCGCGCGTCTTCTCCCAATCCACCTTGGCGAACCAGTCGGGAGAGGTCGTCTCCCCTTCCTTCAGAACCAGGTAGCCCTCGTCCCGCAACCAAGAGTTCAGGTTCACCCCGCGGCGGAAGTTACAGAAACCGTGGTCGGAGATGACCATCAATACGGTGTCCTCGTCATCGCCGAGCTTCTCGCGCACCTCGACCAGGAACTCATCCATCTTCGCGTACAGATCGCGGATGACATGCTTGTACTTTTCGGTGTCCTTGCCCTTGTTCGCCGGGTGCGTCGGGTCGAGGTAGCGATAGAACATGTGACTGATGCGGTCAGTCGTGTCGAAAACAGTTGTCACAAAGCCACGCGGGGTCTTGTCGAGCACCTCCCACAACTGCTTCTTGCGCTCCTCAAAGATCAACCAAGCCTGGTCCAGGAAGGCCTTCTCATCGATCACGCGTTCGTTCAGAGCCCAGGTATCTTCGGCCAGGCCCAGGGTCGCGTACTTGCCGAGCATCTTGGCCAGGTAGATCGAGTACACCAGCGGGTGACTGATCGGCATGGCCGGATCTTCGGGGTCGATATTGATGGGTGTGACGTAGATCTCGAGGTCCGTAGCGTCCCAGGTCTGCAAGTAGATGCGGGCAATCCCCTTCACTCCGTCAAAGGGAACCTCCATCCAAGGCGTGTATTCCTGGTAACCCACCTCAACCGTCTCGCCGCCCACAGTGATCTTCGCCCGGCGTGTGTCGTCATCGAGCTCCACCTTGAAGTCGCACTTCATGGGGTGCCCGTCCTTCCCAGGAGGACCTTTCAGCTTGGACTCGACCATGTTGCCCCGGCGCGTAATGCGGAACTGCTGCCCACCGATGTGTTCGCCGCCCGGGCGCTCCTTCGTGGAGTAGAACGAGAATGAACCTTGGGTGCCCTGCAAGTCCGGCACGCACATGCCCGAGAGCAACGTGCCGTTCTTGAACTTCTGTGCCGGAAAAGTAATCGGTACGCGAATGATCGACGACCAGATGTGGTTCGCCCCGAGCAACTTCCAGAAGGGCTGACTCTTCTGCAGGATCTTGTAGATCGCCCGTTGGCCGAAGGGCACCTTGGCGAAACCGAGGTTCAGGTTGCGCGGCACGGTGCGCGTGTCCGTAGAGGACAACACCGGCATGTAGGAACATGGGTCACGCGTCAGAAAATCGTAGATGTTGTGACGCGAAGCGTCGACGCCAGTGGCGTAGGTGGACCAGGCCACGGGCGAAATGGAAGGCATGGCCGTGGCCAACTTGTGAAAGCACCCTTGGTCTGCGAGCTTCTTGAAGTTGGGCATCAACCCCTCTTCCGCGAACTGCGCCGCGAGCCCCGGATCGAATCCATCTAAGCCAACAACAACCACGCGCTTGACCTTGGCCTTCGACTTGCCGCGCAGAGTGAAGAGCTTGATGACCGCTTTGATGGGCCAGATCAAGATGATCCCGATGGCCAGCGCAAACGTGCCAAGCAGCACGAGCAACGAACCCGCCGCCGCGAAGCCCGCACCGGGGCCGATGTAGGCCATGGCCGGGCTGGCGCAGGTGACGAGAATCAGGCCCCCGACAAACAGTCGGCGCAGAAATGGATCTCGATGCGTATCGGCCATGGAAGCGGGGGAATCGTCGGGCAAGAGGTGGCCTCCAAACACCCATTCATGGGGCGGCGGGAGGGGAACTGGAGGAGGGAGCAGAACGGCGATGGATCTATCGTCCAGGCCCGCTCCGGACCTGAGAATTGGCCCCAAAATGAGGCCAGAGACTTGGCTCGGGGCAGACTGGAGGCAGCTCAGTATAGGTTCTGCGCCCCGGCTGCGAGATACGACATCGAAGGCTCACCGTTGGCGACGGGGAGGGAGGATTTGCCTCTCCTCTCAGGCTTTGCGTCCACTCAGATCCGGAATCCGCTGTATCCCTCGCCTAGCCGCCTAGCGCTCGCGGTTCTGGTATGCCCACTTTTCTTCGTCCTTCGTGATCAGTGCCCACGGCATGGCCGTGATTGCTGCATCGACGGCGGCGCTTGAGATGTTTGGACAGCCGCCAAGGTGGAGTCTCTTTAGCGCTGTCATTGACGTCAGGTGTGCAAGCCCCACGTCCGTGATGCCGAGACAGCCTCGCAGGTCGAGGCCCTCCAACGTCTTGTGCTTGGCCATGTAGGCAAGGCCGTCGTCTGTGACCTTCGGGCAAGCGGCCAGGCTGACCCACTCGAGCCCGCTCATTTCAGCGACGAATGAGAGACCGTCATCGCTCACGTTCTTGTTGTACCCGAGCATGAGGTACCCAAGGTTCGGCAGGCTGATCTTCGACAAGGTCTCAAGCCCGCGGTCAGTGATCTTGGCCTCCTTGACTGCTCTGCCTCCCATGAAGTCGAGATGATACAGCCCTTGCAAGTGCTCGAGCGCGGGCAGGTCCCCGTCCGAAAGGCCACGCGCTCGGACGTACTTCTGATCAGCGGGCAGTTTCCGAATGTCACCCGCGTCTTCGACGATAGGCGGATAGCTTCCGCACCCGGTTAGGAGCGTTAAGGCAAACAACATGCCCAAGTGGAGCAAGCTGTTGATGGTCCTCGTTGTTCCGCTCATCGCAACGCCCCATACGATTCCAAGACGGCAAGATTCGCAAACTTTGGTTCCTGGCGCCCATGCTCGGTGCTGTGGGCAACCTGTTCAAGGGCCATGGGGATGGGGAGTGGCACTCCTCGTTCATGGCTCTTGCCACGGTAGCGCCTAACTCCCCTTCCCATGGCACTTCTTGAACTTCTTGCCACTACCACAGGAACACGGGTCGTTGCGGCCGAGCTTGGGGGCACCATGAACCATCGGGACCTGTTTGACGTGGCCGCCGTGGTGATGGGGGTTCTGGCCCGTGCGCACGGTCTCGAGGAACTCACCTAGGGTTGCCTCGAGCGCGTTGCGGAGTTCGAAAGAGTGCGCGAGCACCTGCGTCTCCTGTAGGTGATCGACTAGCGCCCGGAGCACCGCCGGTACGTGCTCGGCCAGGGGGTCCTTGGGTTTCAGGCGTCCGGGCAAGGCATGCCCAAGAGCGGCGTGCATGTCCTGACCGTCGAGCTTGTGCGGGGGCTTGCCGAGTTCGTCGTGGCAAATCGATATGAACGCTGCCGCGATGGTGCGCACGTCCTCTCGAGCAGGATCCTCAAGGGCCCGCGCTGCGCTGGAGTCGAGAAATGCTGCGGTGTCTAAGGCGGTCTGCTTTGAGGACATGGGCTGATTCTAGTGCTCCGCGCTCGATGGGGAGCCACGCTCCCTGCGAACTAGGGCTTGTAGTTGAACAGTTCGCACCGCTCGTGGGTCGAGTCCGTGGCCCGCTCGAAGGCGCGTTGGACCTTGCTCATGGTGTTGGCGGTGAGGCGTCGGCCTTTCACTGCGCGCGTCACCATCTTGTGTGTGAGCTGCTCGTCCGAGGCCTTGACCAGGTCGGCCGCCTTCAGACCGCGCTCGGTCATCAGGCGCGCTAGGGGCTGTTCGCCTAGGTTGGCTAGCTTGGGGCGCACGTCATCGGGAGTCGAGGCAACCATGGGAGAGCATCCTACCTCTGGGTTGGAGTGCCGGCTGCCTGATCGGGTACAGTCCGATCACAAGCCCATGAGAACTCCAATCGCCCTCACGCTGATGTTGACCCTTTCCTCGTGCGCTGACCCATCGGAGGCCGCGACGGCCCGACTCACACCGCCCGATCGAGACGGATGGAGCAGTGACTCCGCCTGGTCAGGTTTCACGCTGGTCGCGCCGCTCGACTCCAAGACTGTGCACCTGGTCGACATGTCCGGCACGGCGGTGCACAGCTGGAAGGTGGGCCACAAGACCGGAGAAGCGGCCTACCTGACCGAGCGCGGCACGCTGCTGAAGTGTCAGCGTGGGACGAATCACCCGACGTTTGAGAACACGGGCGGGCACGGGGGTTTGATCGAGGAATTCGACTGGGACGGAACGCGCTTGTGGAGCTTCCCCTGGGAAAGCGAGCAGGGACTCAGTCACCACGACATCGAGGAGCTTCCCAACGGCAATGTGCTCTTCATCGCTTGGGACCGCACAACGCGCGAGGTGGCCTTGGCAGCTGGACGCGATCCAGAGTTGTTGGAAGGCGAAGAGTTCTGGGCAGGAGCCATTTACGAAGTGCGGCCCACTCGGCCGGTCGGCGGTGAAGTGGTTTGGTCCTGGCACGCCATCGATCACGTGATCCAAAACCGGGACCCGCAGCTGCCCAACTATGCAGAGCCTCACGATCGTCCGGAACGAATCGACATCAACGGAGACCGAGATCCTGCCCCCCCCAGCGAGGAGGACTTGGAGGCGGAACGGGAGGAGATGGAGGCCATGGGCTACGCCGGCGGGGAGGACGAGGAGCCTGAGGACGAAGAAACAGAAGACGAAGAGGAGGCCGAAAAGGCCGCCCAACGTGCGCGGGTCAAGGGCGCCGACTGGATGCACACAAACGGCATCGACTACAACGCCACCCTCGACCAAATCGTCATCAGCGTGCGTCGCTTCGACGAGATCTGGATCATCGACCACGCCCCAACGACCGCAGAGGCCGCTGGGCCCAAGGGTGACCTGCTCTATCGTTGGGGCAACCCCTTCGCTTACGGCATGGGCGAGTGGGAACAGCGACAGCTCCTGGGTCAGCACAACGTGCAGTGGATTCCCGAAGGCCAACTGGGGGCGGGCAACCTAATCGTCTTCAACAACGGCGCGCGCCCGCGTGAGTGGTCCACGGCGGACGAATGGTGGGCACCCCGGGACGTCGATGGCCGCTATCCGCGCGAGGAAGGCCAACCCTGGGGACCGACCGAACTACAGTGGCGCTACGAAGCCGAAACTCCCGAGGACTTCTATTCGGGTTTCATCTCGGGTGTGGAGCGCCAGCCCAACGGCAACACCCTGATCTGCGCCGGCGCCCCAGGTCGGGTATTCGAGGTCACCCCCGCAGGCGAGATCGTCTGGGACTGGCGCAGCCCCTACCGGCCTGAACCCGAGGAGGCCGAGGAGAGCAACAGAGATTTCTCCACGGCCATGTTCCGCGCACCGCGCTACGCCGCTGACCACCCCGCCATCGTCGCCCTGCGAGCGCGGGGTGCGGCCATCCCCTTGAATGCGGGGGCAGGGCCGGCCACCAACCAAGCTCCACCGCCAGAAGACGATGAGAGCGGTGACGACGAATGAGCTGGTCTCCGTCACGCAGTCAGCTGAACTAATCCGCATGCAACTGTAGTTGTGGCCAGGTGGGACCGCAGCGCGGGGTGCGGCGGCCGCCATTCGGTGGGAGCGAGTTCGGAGTCTCCTCGGAGGGAGGGCTAGTCGTTCGCCTCGATCTGACCGAGTTCGGTTTCGATCGCGTCGGCAAGTTCCTCGGGCAGGAATCCGAAGGGGCCTCGACCACCGTGATAGGCAACCTTGCCGTCGCGGCCGATCAGGTACAGACGATCGGGCCAACCGGCGTAGGCTTCATTGGCCGTGTCGTCCATGTCGTCGACCAGCGCGGGAATGCTCTGCAGTGCTAGCTTGGCCATGCAGACCTGGGCGACTTCGTGTCGTTCGGCAGAAGTCTGCGGGTCCTCGACGATGGGGTTCCCGTCTCCGCCAGCGGGCGAGCGACTATCCAGGGCGTGGGCCTCGCGGATGTAGACGATGAAGAACTGAACGTCCTCGCCGTAGGTTGCGTGGAGTTGTGTCAGCCGACCGGCCGACGCCCGAAAGGGAGGTCAGGTGTAGGAACCAAAAATCAGGGCCACCGGACTGACTGCGCGATAATCCGCAAGCCGCACAGGCTCACCGCCCCCGAGAGGCTCGAGCTGAAAGTCCGGAGCCAGGACGCCAACCGGCGCCCCGTCGCTGGCCAGCTCTTGTTGACCTCGGTTGGGGGATCCAGAAGGGGCCCCACGCGCAACGCCCTCCTGATTGGCGAACTTCCCGTGATAGGTCAGCATCTCGTCGCGGCCCAAGCGGTGATCTCCGTTTCCGGGCGCATCCACCGCGGCCAACAGCAGTGGCCAGGCCTTGCCCGGCCCACCCCACGGCATGGAATCTGTAGCGCAGGCAAACTCGGATTCATCCAAGTCCTCGCTATGGTTGCTGTCCAGCTGGTCAAAAACCGCAAGCATGTCGTCCCGGTGCAGACTCTCCCCCTGCGGGTCGGGCTGCCAGTAAGTCAGCAGAACGGCCCGCGCAGAATACATGCTGCCCATGCGCTGCTTCGTTTCGGCCGGGATGTCGTTCCAGCCGCGGCCCATGCTCGGCGCGCTGGCCACCGGGTAGTCCTGCGCATTGAGGACTCCATCATCGTTGCGATCGAGCTTGCCGAACTCGCCGCCCTCGCGCCGGTACTCGGCCTGCGTCACCTGGCCATCCCCATCGCGATCGTACTTGTCGGCTAGGTACACCCAAGCGTTGTCCACACTCTGGGCAGCCATGACAGAGTGCGAAGAGGCTCTGTCCGGCGCGGAATGACATGCGGCAATGAGCAAGGAACTGACCAGTGTGAGACGGAATTTCATTCTGAGAGTGTAGGTGAAGCTCGCATTCGGGACGCAGCAGACTGCGCTCTGCAGGGTGGCGCTGTGGGGTCGAGTGACAGCCGCCCGCTGCTCCATTCGGTGGGTCCCGATTTGAGAAAGGGGTCCCGGGAGAAGGTGGAATCGGATGGCGGCGTGGCCAAGACTGGGTGCCATTAGGTCGGGCCGTCACTTCATTCCTGCGGTCTTTTAGTAATCCCCTTTGCGGACGCCAAAGTCATGACCCCTCTCACTTCCTCCCTCGCCCTCGCCACGGCGGTCCTCACCGCCGTTTCATTCCAGAACCCGACCCCCGCATCCGCCCCCCAGGTAGGCGGTGCCCTGACGTGATCGACTTCGAGGGCGTCGCGGCGGGCACGATTCTCGACCAGGTCTTCGGAGCCAGCGGCGCCGGCCCCATCGTGGTTTCCGGATTCAATCCCAACCTCGGTGCCGTGAACGCCGCTGTGATCTTCGATTCATCCAATCCCACTGGTGGCGACTTCGACTTGGGCACACCCAACGAGGACTTCGCCGGCCCCGGTATCGGATCCGGTGGCTCCGCGGGGAGTCCATACGAAAACAGTCAGAAGCAAGGCAATGTGATTATCGTTGCCGAAGACTTGGTCGACAGCGACAACGACGGACTGGTTGACGATCCCGATGACGCGGACGTCATTGGATCCGGGATCCGGTTCGACTTCTCGAGCCTCGGATCTGTCACCCTTCACAGTCTCTTGCTGATAGACGTGGAGGCCGACGAGCCCTTTGCCCAGGTCGACATGTTTGACGCCAACAGCAACCTCCTGGGCACCGTCGTACTGCCCACAATTGGCGACAACGGCGTCGGCGAATTCGACCTGGGCAGCGTCCCGGGTGTCGTCTCTGCCCTCGTCACGATGAACGGATCCGGAGCCATCGATCAGGTCGTCTTCACACCTCCGGCAAACTGCACGGCGGCCTCGGTGACTTCGTCTGGTTCGACGCGGACGAAGATGGCCTGCAAACCGTTGGTGAACCTGGAATCCCCGGGGTCAACCTCATCCTCAAGGACAACGGAGGAACGGTGATCGGCATGACCACCACGGGTTCCGACGGATCCTATGGATTCGGAGGCCTTTGTGCCGGCAAGTACTTCGTCGAGATCGACGTGAGTACCTTGCCCCCGAACCTGGTCCCCACTACTTGCCGAGTTGGTGGAGACCCCACGGTCGATAGCGACTGCAGTCCCGCCACGGTCGTGCTCACGACCGACTCCAGCTACGACCCCACGATTGACTTTGGGTTCATCCTCGGGGCCTCCGGTGACGACGAGGGCTGCACGCCCGGCTACTGGAAGCAGAAGCAGCACTTTGATTCCTGGCCGTCGGGGCTCTTGCCCGAGACCCTCTTCTCGGACGTCTTCGAGGACGCCTTCCCCGGCCTGTCTCTACTCGACGCACTCCAGCTCAAAGGCGGAGGTCTGAACGCCCTGGGTCGCCACACTGTGGCAGCTCTGCTCAACGCTGAGTCTGACGACGTGGACTACTTCGGATTGACCGGCTCGGACGTGGTCGCCCTCTTCAACGCCACCTACCCCGGCAGCAAGACGGACTACACCAGTCTCAAGAGCTTCTTCGCCGGAATGAACGAAGAAGGCTGCCCGCTGAACTAAGGGCGATTCAAGATCGAAATGGCCTCCCACCGGTCCAGCCGGATGGGAGGCCGAGCCCATTGATGCCGAGCAGCCTTTCTGCCGACTGGGTCTTGTCTTGAAGTGAACCCGTGCTGCGGAAACCCGAACCAACTTGAACCGCCCCCAGGGTGGTGACTTGGTCAGGCGTCTCACCCAATCAAACGAACGCCGCTAGGAACATCTTGATGGCAGCAATGATGAGCACGACCCCCAGCAGCACGCGAATCGATGTTCCGGGAAGCCGTTTCGCGCCGAGACCCGAGCCGATCAGTCCCCCTCCGACTGCTGCAGTGATGTAGAAGGGGAGTTCGGGGGGGAGCGCCGGCAAATCCGCGACCACGCCCCCGAGTCCGGCGATGGAGTTGAGCAGGACGAAGACAACTGAGACAGCAGCGGTTCGTTTGGGGTCGGCCCAGTTGCAGAGAATCAGCAGGGGCGAAAGGAAGATTCCCCCGCCGGTACCCGTCAGCCCGGCCAAAAGCCCGAGGCCGGCGCCGACGAGCAGCGCGGCTGGCAGGCGTGGCATGTTCGGCTCGCGCGCACCCGCTACCGGAGGCGCGTTCGGATCTTCGCCGCGTTGGCGCACGGCGCGCAGGATGAGGTTCGTCGCGGCAAACAGGAGGACCGCGCCGATCAACGGTTTGAACACCTCCGGCGGCAGCTGCCAATGCCCCCCCAGGAATGCCATGGGTACTGCGCACAGGCCGAATGGCCAGAACGTGGCCCAGTGAAACAGGCCGGCTCGGATGAAGCGATAGGACCCGATCGAACCCACGAAGATATTGAGCGTGAGGGCGATGGCCTTCATCTCCTCCTGGGGCAACTGGGTCACGATTGCCATGACCGCCAGGTACCCCGACGCGCCCGCGTGCCCCACAGACGAGTAGAGGACAGCCACCGCAAAAATCGCGGCGACGAGGATGATCAGTGGCGTCATTTGTACAGCGTAGGGGAGGCAGTGCTGAATATGGCTCCGTAACCGAGGGCTACTTGACTCGCGGGAATTTGAACTCGGCGCCCTTCCTAGTCAACGGGAGCGAACCCCATCGATGGCGAGGGCTGCCCCTGCCGGGTGGGCCTGGCGATTTCGGCCAGTCCGAATCCAGCGCTCACGGGTTTGCCTACGCCAATGGAAAGTGGAGCATCAATCAATTGCTGGGCCATGTCGTGGACACTGAGTGGATCTTCCCCCCCCGTTGACTCTGGTTGTCCCGCGACAACCCGGGCCCCCTGCGGGGCACAAACCAAGACGAATTCGTGGCTGGCGTGGAGGTCGACGGGCGTTCGATTTCCAGTTTGATGGTCGAATTCGGCCACCTGCGCCGAGCAGCCCTTGAGATCTTCGACAGCGAAGTCCTGTTGCGATCGGGTGTCGCTACAGACACACGGCTCCGTGTCCGCGCAATCATCTGCCTGATCGCCGGCCACGCTGACCACCACCTGGCCGTGCTGCGCGAGCTCTACGCCGCTAGTCTGACGGGATTGCCGAGCCGTGCATCTGCACGCAGCTTTCGGGCGGAGCGTGCGCCCCCTATCCTGGGATCATGCACAGATCCTCTCTCAAACAGACAATCATCGCCATCGTTCTGCTGCCCTTGGTGGGTTGCGCCTCTCACATCCAGTTGGGAGGAAAGACGAGGGCCGGGTCGTCTTCCAACCAGGGGGAGGACCGTTTGTCATCGGAGGCGCCCACGGTCGCCAAGAAGACACAGGGCATGCACGAGCTGTCGGGGTTGCTCGACCTGTTCCTGGATTCGTCCTCGGGCAAGGCGTGGGTGCGCCTACCCGCCCCGACACCCGACGAACATGGGCGATTGGTCCACGCGTCCCTGTTGCATGTGGAGGGACTCGCCACGGGACTGGGTTCCAATCCGGTGGGGCTTGACCGTGGCCAGTTGGGGGGACCGCAGGTCGTTACGTTCCGGCGCGTGGGCGATTTGATCGTGCTCGAGGCGCCCAACTTGTCTTACCGGGCCGACAGCCCCGACCCCCACGAACGTAGGGCCGTGACCGAGTCCTTCGCTTCGTCGGTCTTGTGGGCCGGTGAGGTAGCTGCCGAAGATCCCGATGGCGCAGTTCTCGTGGACCTCACGGGATTCCTGATGCAGGACGCCCACGGGGTCGTCGGAACGCTCGCCAACACAGGCCAGGGGAGCTTCTCCGTTGACAAGGAGCGTTCGTTCCTCGAGCTCGACCAATGCCACGCCTTCCCCGATAACGTGGAGTTCGCGGTGCGCTTGACGTTCGGTGGATCAAAACCCGGGAGCCAGGTGCGCTCGACCACACCGGACCCAAAGGCCATCAGCCTGCAAGCACACCACAGCTTCATCCGTCGCCCGGACGGTGGCTATAGGCCGCGTGTCGCAGACCTGCGGTCCGGGAGCTTTGCCGTGAGCTATCGCGACTACGCGGCCGACCTAGACCAACCCGTAGACGTGCGCCTCGCGGTTCGTCATCGGCTGCAGAAGACCGACCCCACGGCAGCCTCCTCACCCGTCATCGAACCCATCGTCTACTACGTGGATCGGGGTGCACCCGAGCCAGTGCGCGAGGCACTCGTGGAGGGCGCAAGTTGGTGGGCCGAGGCCTTTGCGGCCGCTGGCTTTGAGGACGCGTTCCGCGTGGAGCTACTGCCCGAAGGCGCGCACCCCCTGGACGTGCGCTACAACGTGATTCAATGGGTGCACCGCTCGACCCGTGGTTGGTCCTACGGCAATGCCCTCGCCGATCCACTAACCGGCGAGATCATCAAGGGGCACGTTTCCTTGGGTTCACTGCGCGTGCGTCAGGACCGGCTCCTGTTCGAAGGACTGTTGGGCACGGCCGCCACAGGCACAGGGACCGCAGACGACCCGGTTCAACTCTCGCTGGCCCGCATCCGCCAGCTGGCAGCGCACGAGGTCGGTCACACTTTGGGCTTCTCGCACAACTTCTGCGCCTCCACCTACGGTGGCCGAGCCTCCGTCATGGACTACCCGGCGCCCTTGTTGCACGTCACGGATCAGGGTGAGATTGACAGCTCAGACGCCTATGGAATCGGGGTCGGATCCTGGGATCGGGTTGCCGTGAACTGGCTCTACGGCGATGCACCCGCGGGCGAGGATGAGCGCGTTTGGTTGGATGGTGTCCTCGCCCAAGCCGAGAAAGACGGTCTGCGCTACCTGAGCGATTCCGACGCACGATCCGCAGGCACGGCGCACCCCTACGCACACTTGTGGGACAATTTCTCTGATCCCGTGGACGGCTTGGAAAACGCGCTCGCCGTGCGCGCCGTTGCCCTGTCCCGCTTTGGTCGCGGCAACTTGGCGGACGGCCAACCCCAGGCCCACCTGGAAGAGGTCTTCACACCGGTCTACTTCCACCATCGCTATCAGGTAGATGCCGTTGCAAAAATGGTGGGAGGCGTCGACTACACACACGCTCTCGCGGGCGATGGCCGAGCTCTAGGCGAACCCGTCTCTCGTCAGAACCAGATGCGAGCACTGGAAGCATTGCTCGGCTGTCTGGATCCCGCGAAACTGGACGTGCCCGAGTCGATTCTCCAGCTGCTACCGCCACGGCCCCCAGGACAAGGACGGAATCGAGAGCTGGCGCCATCCGCGACGGGCCCCACTTTCGATCCGCTGGGTCTCGCGCGCTTGCAGTGCGCACAGGTAGTCGCGGATCTCCTGCATCCAGAACGCGCTGCCAGACTCGTGGATCAGAATCGGCGCTCGGCGGCGCTGCCGTCCCTAGAGGCTGTTCTCAATGACCTCATCGCCCACGTCTTCGCGGGGCACCCCGACGAGGGCCCTCGGCGGGCCGAACTAAGGCACGTGGCCCAAACGGCAGTCGTACGCGGCATCACAGCACTGGCCGCCGACTCGCGGGCCACCGATGGTGTGCGCTCCCGGGCTAGGGCCGCCCTGCGGTCGTGGCTGCGAGAGCCCGCGCCAGGCGGAGCTCCGGACGCTGCTCGCCTCCCCCACCTGAGGTACTTGGCGGCAGAGGTGGGCCGCTTTCTTGAGCGCCCTGCTCAGCCCGCCGCGCCCTCCGCTCCCGCACCCGACCTGCCACCCGGCGGGCCGATCGGAGCCGCGGCATGGGGTCCGGAATGGGGCGCCTGCAGCGCCGGGAACTAGTGCTCAGCTAGCCACAAGAATCGTGGTGCACCGGCCATGAAACGACCCAGGTGGGCTGTGTTGTTGGTTTCCGCGCGCCAATTCAGGTAGGCGGCCTGGTCTTCGCGGGTCGCCCAGTTCTCGAGGATCCAGACCTTCCCGTCCTCGCCCTCAACAGTCCAGACAGTCACGCCAAGGCAGCCATCGAATGCGCGGGTATCGACCAGAATGACGTTGAGTTCGTCGATGAATTCCGCTCGCGTCTCTGGCTGAGCGGAGAACTCCACGATCACCTTCTCTGGCGGGCCTTCTGTCGTACTCGCGCACCCAAAGAAGGTCAGAGCCAAGGTCAGAATTAGGGGCTTTGTTCGCATGGGCCAATCCTACTCCCTTCCGGCATTGAGCCGAGTGAATCGGCTCTGGCCTGAAGCTGGTCAGGCTCGCCGTATCTCCTTTGGGGGCCGCTAGCACGCTTCCCCGTCGCGTAGCGTGGGGCAGACCCGCCCGGCACCCCGCCCATCCTCCGGATCCGACCTGCCCCATCGGGCGGGTCGGATCCGAGATTTGACGTCGGTGATGGTGGGATCACTTGATCCCTGCCCGCCGCGCCTCGGTTGCAACGGTCTAGGCCACGTCGGCCTGGACCATGTGCACATCGCGTTGCGGGAACGGTATAGACACGCCCGCGGCGTCGAAAGCTTCTTTGACCTTCTTGTGCGTGTCGAACCAGACGTCCCAGTAGTGCTCAGGCTTGACGAAGGGCCGGCAAACAAAATCTACGCTCGAGGACCCATGGCCCACGCACGCGATCTTCGGTGCGGGTGAGGCCAAGATGCGCTCATCCCCTTCCAGAACCTTGGCCATCAGCTCCATCGCCTCGTCCATGTCGTCGCCGTACCCAATTCCAAACGTCATGTCCACGCGCAGGTTTCCGTTGGCCGTGTAGTTGACGATGTTGGATCCCGTAACGGCCGAGTTCGCGATCACGGCTCGTTTGTTCTCTAGCGTGTTGATGATCGTGGCGAAGACTCCGACCTCTTCGACGATGCCCAGGACTCCGCCGGCCTCGACCAGGTCACCCTCGCGCATGGGCCTGAAGATCATCAGCATGACGCCGGCCGCGAAATTCGAGAGTGATCCTTGCAGAGCGAACCCAACCGCAAATCCTGCTGCACCCAAGACAGCGATGAAGCTCGCAGTGTTGACGCCCAGCTTGCTAACGGCCGAGATGAGGACAAACGCCATGACGGCCATGTAGGACACGGAGGCGACGAAGTTGACCAGAGTGGAGTCGAGTTTCGACTTGCCGAGGGCTTTGCGCAGCAAGGAAGTGACCGCACGTGCGAGAAGCCAGCCGAGAACGACGATCAAGAGCGCAGCCAGTAGGTCAGGAGCAAAGTCGATTGCCTTTTCCTTCGCGACGGTCAGGTAGTGCTGCCACTTGTCTGTGTCCGCAAGATCGAATTGCTGACCTTGGGCTTCCGCGGATGTGGGGTCGACCTCGACCGAGGGCTGTCCAGGGTTCAAGCGGAGGTCGCGAACGGAATCGGCTAGCGCCTGGATCGCCTTGGCCAGCTCTTCGGTGCCATCCTGGATCGAGGTGGGGAGGTTCATGGGTTGTTGCGGGGTTAGATGTTTTGGAACAAGCTCATGTTCTCATCCTAGTTGCCCTCACGGTCCCAGCAAAATGTGCCACGGATGTGAGCGTATGGCCCCCTTGCCCAAGCCGAACGCGAAGGGGAGAGCCTGGGGAAAACCACGGGTGCCGAAAGTAACTTGCCCGCCGCCCGGTACGCGAGGCGGCCGCCAGCCCTCTACGGATGCGAGGACACCGCGGCTTGAAGCCATGCCACCCGGCCTACTCCAAGAGGAGAAACCAAAATGACCGAACTGAAGATGAGTTACGAGATTGACCCAATCTGCCCGCACTACGAGGAGACGCTGGAGACGGTGCTCCTTCGTGAACTGAAGGGGATGCTCGGGCGCCGGTATTTGTATTTCTGTGGCGCGTGCCACAGGTCACTTGGAATATCCCATCGGAAGGGCTTCTTTATGGGCTAGCGGGGGCTAGGTGGCCACGGCCGGGGAGCTACGGGCCGTTCCCCCTTCACCGAATGCCCGGTAGGCTCTCCCCATGAGCCAACCCATTATGTGCGGACGCCCCAGTCCGGACGAGTACAGTGAGTACTTCGGCCGCTACATCGAGCGTGTACCCGCTGGAGATGTGATCGAGTTCCTCGGGGCCCAGCTGGTGGAGTTCGAATCATGCTTCGGAGCACTTCCCGAGCACGCGCACCACTTTTCGTACGGCGAAGGCAAGTGGAGCGTCAATCAGTTGCTCGGCCACATCCTGGACACCGAGTGGATCTTCACAACACGCTGCCTGTGGTTCGCGCGCGGCAACTCCGGCCCCCTACCGGGGATGGATCAGGACGAGTTCGTCGCCGGGGCTGATTTTGACAGCCGCTCACTCTCTAGCTTGATGAGTGAGTTCGGACATCTGCGGCGCGGGGCCATCGAGCTCTTCGAGAGCCTTGATGAAGGGGTGCTCTCCCGATCTGGCGTCGCCTCCGAGACGCGGCTCACTGTGCGCTCGATCATCTACCTCATCGCCGGACACGCCGACCACCACATGGAGGTGCTGCGCGAACGGTACCTGCCACAGCTGCCGAGCTGAGCGGGCAGCATCCCCGACGGTGTCGACTAACGGCTCAAGGCCTCTTCGAAGAAGTCCGTGACACCCCACTTCGCGGCAAATGCATCGCGCTTGGGCTGTTTGAAGATGTCGAACGAGTCCAGCGCTTCTAGCGGAACGGGCAGTTGCTTCGAGATCACTCCGTCGGCGGTTGAGTAGAGAAGGAACATCGCGCCCACTCCGAACGAGTACTCTTGGTCGCCAATAGCCCCCTCGGCCCGGACGCCATCGGCTGTTGAGAACTTGAAGGGCACGGCTTCCCCTGACTCGGTTTGGACGGTGCCTTCCATTGAGCATCCCGTTCCTGGGCCTCCCCCACTTGAGTAGCTGAGGCTGCTGCCATTGCTCCAAATGGCAATGCGGACCACCCCCATGTCCCCGGCAAAAAGGTCGACCATGGAGATCGAGCCGTGGGTCAGGCCCGGGACCCGTGGCGTCGAATCATCCGCCAGGCCTGTGCTCCAGCTAATGCTCCGATCTCTAGCGCCCCAAGACCCGCCGCTTCCCGATGAACAAGCCGACAGGAGAAGCAACGGGGTCGCGAGCCAAAAGGTCTTCCGGTATTGGTTGATCATGGTGAGAGTCGTGGTGAGAAAGTTCGTGGAGCCCTCACGACGGCGCCCCAACATGGTACGCCATGGAAATTCCCAGCGAATTGGGTTCCTGCTGCGGGTGCAAGGGCAGCGCCAGCTACGCGATTGCTAGAGGCTCGCCGCGACCACGACCGCCACACCCGCCAGCCCCAATCCCAAACCGGCTAGGGCACGGCGTGTCGTAGGTTCACGCAGGATCCACACAGCCAATGCGAACGTGAAGAGGCTCGATGTCTGATTCAGGGCCGATGCGACTGACGCGGTCGAGTACTTGAAGCCGCCCATCCAGAGAAGCAGCGACATGTAGGTCCCGACAAGAGCCCCGGCCAGCACCGTGGGCCAGGATTTGCGGTCGGCTAGTGCACCGAATGACCGTTTGGACTTGGGCAGCAGGGGCCAGAAGAGCACGGCTGCCCCCAAGCCTCCCGCCATGCGCCAGCAGGTCATCCAGAGAAGCGGCCAGTCGTTCATGCTTGGTTTGATCATCACGATGGAGATCGCCTGGGCCACGCACGCCGCGACTCCAAACAGAACACCTGTCACGTTGCTGCCCGGTGCTTGGCCGGGCCCACCGGACGTCTCGCGGGCCACAACGACCACCGCGGCGAGGATCAAGCACACACCAATGACCTGGATGGCCGTGAGGGTCTCCCCCAGGAAGATGACGCTGAGCAAGATGATGGGCGGACTGTAGGCCGTGTTGACGATGGCCTGCCGGCTCGCCCCTAGGCGATTGAGGCACATGAAGAACAGCGTGTCTGCCACGGCGATGCCTAGGGCGCCGCTGCTCAGAAGAAGGACCAGGTCCGTTCGGTTCACCGAGTCCGGTGCCGTGGCCCCGAGTGCCAGGTAGGTCAAGAAGAACAGCGGGAGAGCCACGCTGTTCTTGCAGAGGTTGAGTGCCAGGGGCGGCACACTGCGTCCTGCCACGCGGAACAGGATGACCGCGACGGCCCACGTCAGTGGCGAGAGCAGGGCGCAGATCTCGCCGATGTGGGGTACGGAGTGCATGGGGGCCGCACACCCTAGTGAGTTGACGGCAGGCGCGCTGCAGATCGGGTGATCTCCAGGGGTGCGACTTGAGGCGGCCTCGGTCGGCGGCCGAATCGAGTGGCTGGTGCGGTTGATCCAGTCCGAAGATTGGGACAGAATTCCAGCCCCGATTCGCCCATTACCCCTGCCAAGACGCCGTTTTCCAATGAGCACCGAACAGCAACTCAACAAGGTCCAGACCCAAGACGGCTTCATCGCCGCGCTCGATCAAAGTGGTGGCAGCACGCCCAAGGCCTTGGGCCTGTATGGCGTCGATGAGAGCTCCTACTCGGGCGATGACGAAATGTACGCCACGGTGCACAAGATGCGCACGCGCATCGTCACCAGCCCTAGCTTCGGTGGGAATCGCATCCTGGGTGCCATCCTCTTCGAGAACACGATGGACCGCGAGATTGCCGGCAAGGGCAGCGCTCAGTACCTCTGGGAAGACAAGCAGGTCGTACCTTTCTTGAAGATCGACAAGGGCTTGGCCGACGAGGTCGACGGTGCACAGATCATGAACCCCAACCCGGGTCTGGGCGCACTACTCGACAAGGCCAAGACCAAGGGTGTCTTCGGCACGAAGATGCGATCGGTGATCAAGACGGCCAACCCCGTCGGCGTAAAAGCCGTCGTCGATCAGCAGTTTGAGGTCGGACGTCAGATCATCGCCGCGGGTCTCGTGCCGATCATCGAGCCCGAGGTGGACATTCACTCACCGAGTAAAGCCGAGGCGGAGGACATGTTGCTCGCCGCCTTGCTCGAACAACTCAACAGCCTCGGAGCGGGCGACAAGGTCATGCTCAAGCTGACCCTGCCCGAGCAAGACAATTTGTATGCGCCCTGCATTGCACACGCAAACGTAGTCCGGGTAGTTGCCCTATCCGGTGGTTACTCACGCGAGGAAGCCAACAACCGTTTGACTCGTAACCTGGGCATGGTGGCCAGCTTTTCGCGGGCCTTGTCGGAGGGACTGTCCGTGAATCAAACCGAAGACGAATTCAACGCCATGCTGGATAGCTCAATCGAAGCCATCTTCCAGGCCTCTCGCACCTGAGGTCCGCTCAAACTCAGCAGACGCAAGAAGGGCGGCCCACAACGAAGTGGGCCGCCCTTCTTTCTTGCCGAGGCTGGGTGAGAACTCAGGCCGTCGCGTCCACCGCTACTGCGGGCACCAAGCCCTTCTCGACCAGGTAGTTCAGGATGAGCGCGGCGGACTCTTCGATTGACTGCTGGCCCGTGTGCACCGTCACCTCGGCACTCTCGGGAGCCTCGTAGGGATCGCTGACGCCGGTGAAGTTCTTGATCTCACCGGAGCGAGCCTTCTTGTAGAGGCCCTTGGTGTCGCGCTCTTCCACGACCTCCAGGGGTGCTTCCACGTAGACCTCGACAAAGTGGGCATCGCACATGGAGCGGCACTCGTCGCGAATGTCCGTGTAGGGAGAGATCGCAGCAGTGATCGCGCCGCAACCGTTGCGCGCCAGAAGGTTGGCCACAAAACCGATGCGACGGATGTTCGTGTCGCGATCTTCTTTGCTGAAGCCGAGGCCCTTGGAGAGATTTGTACGCACGACGTCGCCGTCAAGCACTTCGATGTTGACGCCGCGCTCGATAAGCGTGGGAGTCAGAAACTCTGCGAGTGTGGATTTGCCGGAACCGGACAGGCCAGTGAACCAGAGGATGAAACCGTTGTTAGACATGAACTAGGAGGATGTGTTCGGCCGGTGGCCGTGCTTAGGAATCGATACGAATAAGTGAATGACCAGGCGGCGCGCCTAGCGGATCTTTCCTTCGAGGTAGGGCACCTCGAAGCATTTCTCGTGCATGATCGGGCCGTGACCGAAGTAGCCCTTCTCGCCGAAGAGCTCGCCGTGATCGGCGGTGACGATGATCCAGGTGTTGTCCGGGACCATGTCGTAGAGCTTGGGGAAGACTTCGGTGTCGAGGTAGCGAACCGTGTCGATCTGCCGCTCACGGAGTTCTTCCATCTTTTGCTCGTCAAAGAACTGGAAGGTCTCCTTGAAGCGCTCGTCGTCTTCTTCGCTGTCCTCGATCTGCTCGTTCATCTTCTTGAACACGCCGTTCACACCACTGATGCGCGGCCACATCGAAGAGTCCTCTTCGGGCTTGGCGTAGGGATAGTGGGTCTCACCGACGTTCAGCATGTAGAACTCGGGACGCCCTGAATCGAACTTCATGGTGGGCAACATGGCAGCCATGTCGTTGTGGCTGTCCATCAACTGGAAGTCGTCGAAGTCGCGGTTGATACCCGTTTTGGGGTTCAGCACCGGCAGGGACATGCGGGCGCAGGTCTTGTAGCCCAGCTGGTTACGCAACAACCCCGGGAACCACAGGCCTGGCACCATCTTGGCGAACTCGATGCCCTTGGCACCCAGCCGCTCGTTGTAGTTGAAGAAGTCCTCTTTGTAGTACTCCGATGCGTACACATTCTCGGGCGAGGTGTGCGGCAACAGTCCAGTCAGCAAGTTGTAGTGCGAGGGGGCTGTCCACGAAGCGTAGGTGTAACGCTTCTCGACTTTGCCCAGCTTCATGATCGTCTTCGGATCGGCGGCCATGAATGAGTCATAGCGCAGGCTGTCCAGGGTGATCACGATGAAGTGGTTGTCCGCCTGGGGCTCCGGGTGCGGAGCCATGCGCGCGCCCATGGGTCGCGGCGGCAACTTGGGCCGCTGGCCGCTGGGGGCGGTCACTTTCTTCTTGTTGAACAGGTCGAGGAGTCCCATGGGCAGGTTGCGTGTGATGTTGGAGGGTCGGCGGGCCGCCTCGAGTCGGCGGCCCGCCTTAGGGCGTTTCTATCGGACTATTCGGCCTTGGACTTGTAGAAGTCCACGAGGATTGCAGCGGTGGTCTCGCGCATGATGCGCGGGTCCGGGCTCTCGCCAGCGACCAGCTGAGAGCGGACCTTGGTGCCGGAGATGAACACTGAGGTGTTCTCCTTGTTCGCCTCCATCAGGCCGACCCTTCCGATTTCCTCGAAGTACGCGGCAAAACCCACGTTGACCGTCTGGATGGAGAGGGCGCCGCCGAGGTTCTGAAAGACTTCCTGGGCGTCAAAGTCGCCCCAGATGGCGTCCCCGTCATCGAAGGGGGCGTCGGCATGCTTGCGGCCGATGATGAAGTGGCTGAAACCCAGGTTCTGACGGTAGATGGCGTGCATCACGGCCTCGGCGGGGCCGCCGTAGTACATGCGCATGTCCAAGCCCACCAACTTCAGGTTGTCGTTCAGGTCCTGGTTGTGCTCGTTCCAAAGGGCCTCGTCCTTGTCGCCCTCACCCAGCAAACGGTTGTTCACGAGGGTCACATAGGTCTCCATGCGCGTCGCTGCGGGCACGTCATCGCCCTTGAGCTGGCCCACGAGCGGGTTCAGGACCACGCCGGTGCGCTTGCCGTTGGCGCGCAGGATGGTCTCGGCGCCGTACACCAGTGCGTACTCGTGGGCGCGGTGCAGGGGATTGCGGGTCTGGAAAGCGATGGACTGTTCCCAGCCCTGCTCGGCCACGAGGGCGCGCGTCTGGGCCGGGCTCATGACGTACTCGGCAAAGGAACGAGTGTCCTGCCCGGGGACGAGCCGGATGGTCCCGCCGACGAGCTTGGTGCGTTCGTCAGCAGACCAGAGCCTAGCGCCGGGGTGGTCCGTGCGATCCGTGCGATAGACGGCTTTGATGAACGCGTCCTTGTCCCAGTCGAAGACCGAGTCCACTTCCAAGGTGCCGAAGGCGACACCCGCGTGGACCAAGCTGATCTTGGCCCCCGCTTCACAGGTGGCGGCTTCAGCATCGGTCACAGGCAAAATGATCGGAATGGTCCATGCCCAGTCGCTGCCTCCGCGTTCGATGGCACCCTTGGCCAGGACATCGTTGTAGTCCTTCTGCCCCATGGGTCCCTCGAGCGGACTCAGCGTGCCGTCAGCGATGCGGTACAAAGTGGTGTGATCCACATCTTGAACCTCCACCGTTGAGAGGCCGGTCTCGCTCGCGGCGGACGGGTCGATGCGGTTGACGAGCTCGGAGAGGCCGCCATGGACGGGGGAGATGTTGGAAACGGTGGAAGTCATGGGTCGGAAAGAGGGTTCGAATATGAAAGGGGGGACAGGTCGGCCTAGGGCGAAGACTTAGAGGTAGCCCAGGTTTTTGAGCTTGCGTTTGACGTCGTCGAGCTCGTGTTGAGTGAACTCGGGATCGGCGTGCTCGGCCTCCGCCTCACCCATCAGGTCGCGCAGCACGTAGACGATGAAGTCCGTGGGCGAGTCAAAGCCCGACTCCTCCACCACCTGCTGGATCTTCCTGTACAGGGGGCGGGGGATCTTGATCGTGACCTTGGACTCGCGCATGGCTGATACAGGGGCCTGGGCCCCGGGGGGTGCGGTGGTAGCGGCAGGGCCGGGAGGCTCCAATCGCACTCTCGACGCACTCAGATCGTACTCCGATTAGAGTGTTGCTGGAGTGCGATGGGAGTGTTTTAGTATCCACGACCCTAAGTCCTTATCCAAAAAGGGCTTGGAACGTGGAAAAATAGGCCATAGCTTGCTGCGATCTCGATTTGGAACATCCTACAGGTGGCCAGGTCTCAAAATGGGGCTCCTGAGGGCTCTCCAGCTACTGCCAGAGCTCCGATTCAGCCGAAAAGCCACCGGTCGCTGGGCCGGGTAGACTGCCGGTCTTACGAGAGACGAAACACCGCCAACCCTGCGGCCGCCCCACGTATCTCTACAGCAACCCGTCGTGGGCCACCCTGCCTCCCCCCAGCTCCAACTTGATCATGCGTACGCAACACTTCCTCATCCTGGCCGCAGCCCTGTCCTTGCCCCTGATTTTCACCGCCTGCACGGACGAGAGTGATCCGAAAGAAGGTGGCTACGAGGCCATGCAGAACGGGGACCACGCCACCGCTGCCAGCGCTTTCAAGGCCGCTCTCGAAGGCACGGATGCCAGTGCTCCCGACTACACCGAACTGCGGCTCGCCCGATGTGAGGCGCTCGCTTTTGTGAACGGCGATGAATCCGAGGCGGAGTTCAAGAGCCTATGTGAAGAGCAGTCGGAGCTCGATTCGAAGCAATACGCGCTCATTGGCCGTTCGTTGCTGGAAGCTGAAGCAACGGCCAACGCCGCACGAGTCGTGGATATGGGACTCACGGCCCACCCGGACGACGCGAAACTCACGGCGCTCATGGACAAGGTGATGGTTGCAGCTGCCGAGGCTGCTGACGGCGAGGACTCCGACGCGATGGATGCTCTGAAGGGCATGGGATACCTCGGAGGAGATTGATCCTCAATTTCCCTCGATTGCTCCCAACCCTGGCATTGTCCAGGGCGTAGACGGGGGCAGCCAATCGAGAGACGACCGCGAACAAACAACCGCCGGGTGCTGAAGCACACCCGGCGGTTGTCGTTTGTGGCTTGGGAGCGGACTCTGGAGGCGCGCTACTTCCCAATCAGGAAGTGGGCGATGTCCCCTTCCCGCATGACGTAGTCCCGACCCTCGACGCGCAGCTTGCCGGCCGCCTTGACCGCGGCTTCCGTCTCATGGGCCACGAGATCGTCCACGGAATAGACTTCGGCGCGGATGTAGCCCTTCTCGAAGTCCGTGTGGATGACGCCGGCAGCTGTGGGTCCGGTGTCGCCAGCGAGGATGTTCCAGGCCCGGATCTCCTTCTCGCCGGCGGTGAAGAAGGTCTGCATGCCCAGGAGCACGTAGGCGTGCTGGATCAGTCGCTGCAGCCCCGACTCTCCAAGGCCCATCTCCTCCAGGAACAGGGCGCGTTCCTCGGGGTCCATCTGGGAGAGCTCCCCCTCAATGTCCCCGCACAGGGCAACCACTTCGGCGCCCGTGCGCGCAGCGTACTCCGCCACGGCCTGCGCCTCGGCGGATTCGCCCTGCATGTCGTCGTCGCTGACGTTGGCGACAAAGAGCACGGGCTTCATCGTCATCAGGAACATGGGCTTCAGCAGGGCGCGCTCTGTTTCGGTCCAGTCCAAGGCCCGCAATTGGGTGCCTTTCTCCAGAGCGGATTGAGCGCGCTCGAAAAGCTCTTTTTGCGCGATGCTCTCTTTGTCTCCGCTGCGAGCTTTCTTCGAGACGCGCTCCACGTTGCGGGACACGGTGTCCAAGTCGGCCAGGGCGAGCTCTAGCTCGATCACCTCGATGTCTCGCACGGGCTCCACGTCCCCATGCACGTGTACCACGTCGCCCTTGGTGAAGCACCGCACCACGTGGGCAATAGCATCCACTTCCTTGATGTTGGCCAGGAACTTGTTGCCCAGCCCCTCACCCTTGGAGGCACCGGCCACCAGGCCAGCGATGTCGACCATCTTCAGGCTGGCAGGCAACACACGGTCGGTCTGGATGTAATTGTGGATCACCTCTAGGCGCGCGTCTGGCACATCCACGATGCCTACGTTGGGCTCGATGGTGCAGAACGGGTAGTTCGCGCTCTCGGCACCGGCAGCGGTGACGGCATTGAAGATGGTGGACTTGCCGACGTTGGGCAGTCCGACGATTCCGCAGGCGAGGCTCATAACAGGGGGCTATCGGGTCTGGGGCGGGGTTTGAGGGCGAACATTCTAGCCGCCCGGCCTGGACGCGCCCCCCTGCGGGCCCGAATCCCCTAGCGGATCAATCTGCGAGGGTGAGCGGTATGCGCACATCAAAGGCGCGGCCCGGGTCGCCCAAGGCACGGCCCCGCACCCAGGTTGCGAAGTCCGGCTGAGGCACACCCTCAAAGACCTTGACCCCGTTCGCGAACACGGTCACCTCGTCCTGCATGTCGACAAGGGCGTCGGAGAGCAACACGCACAGCCCCTTGCCCTGCGTGCGCTCGAGCCGCACGTCGATCGTTCCGCGCGCGCGGTCTACTTGAGCCACGATCGTGCCCCGAACCTCGGCTCCCCCCTCCCACAGCAGCCAGTGGAACTGCTCTTTCCAGTCCACGCGAGGCTGCCAGACGATGTAGCTTGGAGCTGGCTGGCGCACATAGCCTTCGATCTTTTCCAAGAGGGCGCCCACACCAGCGGCAGGCAGTCCATGGCCCCTGTCGTCGACTTCCCAATACTCGAAGTGCTCGTATCCGCCCCAGCGATCCTTGGCCGTTTTCAGATCGCGCACAGCCGCCTGATTGGCCTCGGGACCCACCTTCGGATCGTCCGTGCTCTGGAACACACACATGGGCGTATTGCGCAGGTTGGGGATCACACCACTCTGAACGCGAATCGTGCCGCGGCTTCGGTTCTGTACGAAGGAGGGTGCCCCGGCCGACGGCAATAGCGCCGAGAAGCGGTCCGCATGATCAGCACCCACGACCCAGGATCCGTACCCACCCATCGAGTGGCCCCCGAGGAACACATGGTTCGAGTCGATGTCGAAAGTGACGAGGGCTCGATCGATCAACGAGAGCACCCACTCTTCGGTTCCCGAGGTTGTCCAGCCTAGCTCCGTCTTCTCCAGCACCTCGGGGAAGACGCCGAGCCACCCGCGTTCGCTCAGAGCCTGCTCATACATGCCGCGCGAAGAAGATGCGTCCCCGCTGCCAACGCCACCACCGTGCAGGCCCACAAACAGGGCCTTGGGCCGCTTCATCTGACCTGCCAAGAAGTAGCGGCCACTCGCATCGTCGATGTCGAAGTACTCACCGGCCTTCAGGGGCAGGCGTGGCAGTGATTTGGCTTGCTTGGCAAAGAAAGAATCCCAGCGCTTCAATTCGCGGCGGTTGGGGAATGGAACCTCATCCAAAGACTTGAGCAGCTCCAGCCCGCGCGCGCGAGCCTCGCGGGAGTACCTGTCGAGGGCCAGGTACTCAACGACGATGGCCTCCTGTTGCTTGCGGTCCAGCGGGTCTTCGCAAGCGGCGGGCGTTGGATGGAGAACGAAGCAGAGGGAGGCGAGCAGCATGACCCCATTCTCAATCCGGCCAGCGATTTCACAAGGCGCAACCGCGTTCGGGTGCGGGTTTTAGCACTACACGCCCTAGTGCTAACCAGGCGCTCTGGGGCACCGTGGAAAGCCCTGGAGCGGGGGACCTGAACCCAAACCGAACGGGATCGCCAGTTGGGCTTGGATTGAGCCGAAGAGGACCCTCTCCACCCCTCTCCCGCAGGGGCTATAATCGGATTGAGCCATGCGCGACTCTTCTCTTGTGTCCATCCTTCTGACCCTAGTTCTTGTGGGGTTGGGTACCTCGGCCCTGCACGCCCAGGGTCCGGGAGTTCAGCGGCTTGCGGATGACGAAGCCGTGGAAGTCAGCATGGCCAAGCTGACCTCGATCAACTACCGCAGGGGCAAGGCACTGCCGAAAGAGGTCGAAGAGCTGGATGGTCAACTGGTACGCATCGAGGGCTATATGGCAATGGGCACATTGGAAGGAGTCGACACGTTTGAGTTCGTGCCCGAGTCCTGCGAATGCGGGCGTTCCAAGGTGCAGCACTTCATCGATGTGACCATCGAAGAAGGCGTGACCACTTTCCGCCCGGGACGCTTCTACCTTGAAGGTGTCTTGAGCGTCGGTGAGTTTGAAGAGGACGGATTCGTTGTCAGTCTCTATCGACTGACGGTCCCCACTTTCGACGACGAAGAGTAGGGGCGCCTGTGAGTGCGACGCCGGTCGTGGGAGTCCTGCTGGGCATCGCGCTAAGTCTCGCTCCAGGCCTGCCCACTAGCCATCCGCTCGAGCCCCAGGACCTCGAGCAACTTATCCGTGCCGCGCGCACGGGCCGTCCAGTGATCCGCCCCCAGGCCGCCCGCCGCATCCTGCGCCTCTGGTCCCAGGCCGAACGATCAGATCGGGCGGGAATTATTGAGCGCCTGCGTGAGGAGACGGGCGACTCCCCCCAGACCCTGGCCCTGGCGGGGCCGGCGTTAATCGAGGTGCTGGGAGAGTTCGAGGACGAAAACCTGCGCAGCTTGTTATGGCGCGCCTTTGACGACACCGACTTTCCCTGGCGGCCCTACGGTGCGCGCTCCCTGGCAGTTCACGCGAAGGTCGAAGAGGCGCAGCGCTTCATCAGCGCCCTGACCGACGCTATTGCCCCCGTGCGCGTGGCCGCGCTGACCGCCCTCTCCAACTTGGGCCAAGCCCAGCACGCCAGTGCCGTACGCCCCCTGCTTAACGATGAGGATGGAAGAGTGCGGCGGGCTGCAGCGAATCTTCTCGCAGACTGGAATGAACCCTCTGCCCTGTGGTGGCTGTACGAGGAGTTGTTGCGCACCGACCGCTTCTTCGATCGCCCCACCGGTGAACAAGCGCGCTACCAAGCATGGAGCTTGCTGTCGCCACGACTAGTCGAATTGCCGGGCGGTGTTGCGCACGACCCAGGCCTGGATCCGGTCAGCCCGGCTAGCGCCGCTTCACTAGCTGCAGTGCGGGCACGCCTCGATGAGTTGAAGGCAGGCAAGCGACCTGAGATCCCTGCTCGGGTCCGAGCCGGGGGCAAGACGCCCACCGAGCTCCTGGGACTGGAACTGAGGTCATGTCGCAGGGGAGAGGTCTTCCTGCGCTGGACGGAGAATGACTTGCTGTTGGTGGGCCAAGGCAATCCCGCCGAGTTGCGGTTGCCGCGGGGATCAGTGGAGACGCTGTTGGCCACGACCTCCCAGGCCCGAGCGGGGCTCAGCGACAAACGCTTGTTTGGAGCTCCAGGCTGCGACATGGAGCAGTTTCACTTTCGCTCTGGTCAAACCCTAGCCGCGACTCAGTGGATCGTCTCCTGCGGCCCGGAGACGGTGCCCAACCTGCGGCCGCCGGGGTTGAATTCCATAGGCTTGGCCTTGCTGGACGCAATTCCCGAGATCTCGACCGAACAAGTGACGGCGGATCCGCGCCTGGCTCACCTTCGCGAGCGCACGCGCGCTGCCCTGCTGGCGATCGGCGGCGACCTGGACTAGAGCTCTTTGGTGACCGACGTGCCGGACAGATGGAAACATCCGGCCGCGTAGCCCGCCTCGTCTTCGATGCCCTCGATCTTGAATGTCCCGGTCACGATGACGGGGATATAGGGGAAGTACTCGGCACCCTCGTCTTCCATGATCACGTTGATCCACTCGTCGGGCTGGGGTGAGCCCCCAAAGCAGCAGCCGAGCAGATCGCGCACCAACATGAACTCGGGCACAGTGGTGTCCTTCCACTCGAGCGGAATCATGTACCCGACAATCGCGACGACCTCTCCGTCATTGCGCTTGATGCGGTCGGGGAACTCGAACTCTCCATCCTTGTAGTCCTCGGGATAGAGCAGGGAATCGAGGATGTCCTCCATGGCAATGTCCTGCATCGAGAGGTCAGACCAAGAGAGGGGGGTGACCCCATCAAGGGCCTTGCCCGTGCGGGACGAATCGATCTTCGCCATCCCGGTTGAATCGACTCCATCCAGTCCCGCAGCCACAGCGTCTATCGCCTGCGAGGATGCGTTCGGCCCGCCGATGGTTTCATCCGTCTCGCCGGGCTGCTCGACAACCACGGCGTCGAGCGGGGCGCCGCGTTCGATGGGCGTCTCGGGGGCAGTCGTGCCTGGTTCCGCGCCTTGGGCCACACTGTCGGTGCCGCAGGAAGACAGGATCGCCAACAGAAAGAGGGCAGGACCGGCTGAGTTGGTCAGGTGCATGTCTATTGACCGCCGTGGGAATAGGAAATCGGGACGGAAGAGAATGAGGTGCCGAGAACTTCGAGTTGCTGCACCACAGCTTCAAACCCCTGGGCGCCCTTGAGTCGATCGTCTTGGCCCGAGAACTCTGAGCAGTCACCCACCGTCTCTCCGGTCAGGGTGCTGGCCTGTGCGGCCAGGGTGAAGTCGAAGGTCTCTGCGCCAAGGGTCAGTGAGAGCTGAATGCTGGCTTGGGTCAGGCGCGCCGGGGACTCGGCGTGGCCATCCATGAAGTAGAGGTGCAACTCGCCCGCCCCGAAGTCAGGAACCACTTCCATTTGGGCGTAGTGCTCGCCCAGCTCCACGAGCTGACCGCCTACTTCGGCACGGGGTGCGGCGTGCTGGTGTTCGTCCGTATTCTCGGCGTGTTCGTGTCCGTCTTCGTCGCCGTGGTGCTCGTGGTCTCCGTTACACCCGGGCAGGAGGAGGGCCGTTGTCGCGATCAGGAGTGAGGAAAGGAAACGCATGGGATTAAAGGTCATCAGGCCCGGGCAAGGACGCTGGCCACGTCCGTGGAATAGGCTTTGAGTGCCGGGAGCACCCCGGCGAGCACGCCCACCGCGACCATGACCACCGGGGTCCAGTAAAGGGAAGAGTGCACAGCGCTCAGGTCGAGCACCACACCCGTCCGCTCGAGCACGATGGTCCGCGCCACGACGAGGATCCCATAGTACACGAGATACCCTCCCAGGGCTCCGAGGGCTGCGATCGACCCCGCCTCGAGCACAATGACGCCAAAGACAGTTCCCTTACGCGCACCTAGGGAACGCAAGATCGCGAATTCCCGCCTGCGCTCATTCATGGCGTTGTAGAGGCTCGCGAGCAGGGAGCCGCCAGCAACAGCGACAACGAGATAGGCCACGAGTTCCAAGATGCGATTCATCCAGCCGAGCTTATTCATGAGATCCAGCATGACCTGAGCAATGGGCCAGGCGAGTGTGGCTGCCTTGCCTTGCCGGTTGATCTGTGTCTGCAGGAAGTAGCCGGCTTGCTTGGTGGAAAACTTGAGCATGACCGCGCTGACTTCTTTGTGCTTGTCTGGAATGGCCACGCCCGGCTCCGCCTCGAACACCTCGCCGTCCTCCCCGCGCAAGACGTGACCACCCATGCGGTAGACGCCCTCGATGGGAATCCAAATCACGCGATCGGACGGCGTGTTCGTGGGTTCCAGCACGCCAATGACGCGATAGAGCTCGGCGTGTTTGACCGTTGAGCGAGCGTCAACTCCATGATACGGGTTGAGTTCGTCCCCTAGCTTCAATCCCAATTCACGCGCGGCTGTGGCACCGATCACTGCTTCGCGCCGGGTGGGATCAAACACGAGGCCTGGCGCGACTACGGTGTAGCGCTTGCCCTCTTGGTACTCGAAGTCCGTGAACAGCTCCGTGGTCGTGCCCACGATGCGGTAGCCCTTGTAGTTGTCCCCCACCGCGTAGGGCACCGCAAGCGCGACGCGCGGGTCGGCTTTGATCTCCTGGTACATGGACCAGGGGATGTTCCCTGGTGAAGTTTCCAGGTGATAGATGGTGTTCATGACCAGCTGCAACGCGCTGCCTCGGGCTCCAAGCACAGCGTCGAAACCGATCTTGCCCCCCGAGAACGCACGTGTGCTTTGGGTGGAGATGCTGAACACCGCCATCACCAGGCCGCTCGCCAAGGCAGCGGACATGGCGGTGACCACCGTGGAGAGCACGTGCCGGCGCATTGAGTGCCGCACGATCATGAATAGGGATCGGGGACCCGTCATGATCGAATGCCCTGCGCACTCATTGCTTGATTCAACTCTGTGAAGTTCAGTGTCTTGTCAAAGGCGTCCAAGATCATGGGATCATGACTCACCAGCAAGAGAGACGCCCCTTGTTCGACGCACAACTCGCGGATCATGACGAGGGCCTCTTGCGCGTGCACAGGGTCCAGGTTTCCGGTCGGCTCATCAGCAAGGACGAGCCGCGGTCGATTTGCGAGAGCCCGAGCCAGAGCGACCCGCTGCTGTTGCCCCACGGAGAGTTGACTTGGTCGGTGCTTTTCTTTGCCCGCCAGGCCCAGTCGTTCAAGCAATGCGTAGGCCCAGTCTCGGTCGGGGCCGGGCCCGAAGAGCATTCCGAGCAGGACATTCTCAAGTGCTGTGTAGCCCTCCAACAGGTTGAACGTCTGGAATACGTAGCCCATCTCCCGGGCGCGCAATGCGTCGCGCTCTCCCTCCCCGAGCAGGGACAAGTCCAGGCCGTCGAATGCGACTGCGCCGGTATCGGCACGCAGGATGCCGGCGACGATGTTCAGAAATGTCGTCTTGCCGCAGCCGCTCGTGCCGGCCAGCGCCAGTTGCTTGCACGCATCGAGTTCGAACTTGGGGATATCCAAGATCAACTGTGAGCGCCCATCGGGGTCCACGTAGCTCTTGGTCAGGTCTGTGAGTTCAAGGAGGGCCATGGTTGGGTAGGGACTGGCGCGACACCATACTCTCTGCGAGCCCTATCGGAGCTCCGTGTCGCGGGTCATCTGCTCCTGGGCCGAAGCTCAAGCCTAGCGCTTACATCCCGCCCCCTGGATTACCCAGGGCGTGCTCAGTCAGCTCCTTGACCAGGTGTTCGTAGGCGTCGTCTACGGAATCGGTGCTGAAGAACAGGTCTGTGTCTTCGGGACTGATCGTCCCGTAGCGAGCCATGGGCTCGAAGTGCAGGACCTCGTCCCAGAAACTGGTCCCGAACAGCACGATCGGGAGCTTCTTCTTGATCTTCAGTGTCTGGATGAGCGTCAGCACTTCCATGAACTCGTCGAGCGTCCCGAAGCCCCCAGGGAAGACGATCATCGCCTTGGCCAGATAGGAGAACCAAAACTTGCGCATGAAGAAGTAGTGGAACTCGAAAGACAAGCGGTGGGTGATGTAGGGGTTGTCACTCTGCTCGAAAGGCAGGGAGATGTTGAGGCCGATGTTCTCACCCTTTGCCTCCGATGCTCCTCGGTTGGCAGCTTCCATGATGCCCGGCCCGCCGCCGGAGCAAATCACGAACCGCCGCCTGGAACCCTCAAGGCTCTTGGACCAGGTTGTCAAACGTGCAGATAACTCTCGGGCCGCCTCGTAGAAGCGTGACATCTCGAGATCGCGTTGGGCGAGCTTCAAGTCACCGTCTCCTTCTTCGGCGGCTTTCACGCGAGCCTGCGCTTCCTCGCGCGAGGGGATGCGCGCGGATCCGAAGACGACAATGGTGTCCTCTACATTCAGTTCCTCGAAGCGCGATTCCGGTTCGAGGTACTCGGCAAGAATGCGCAACGGACGTCCGTCGGAGCTGCCTACGAACTTCTCATTCCTGTAGGCCTTCACGGCCCGATAGCGGCTATTTGACATGGGCTTATTGGGCCTCTCGGGAGAGGGCGACGCCAGGGTCAGTTCCCGCTTTCCTCGCAACTTGTCGAATTCGCTGCCGGGGTTCGATTACCCAGACTCGTCCTTGCAAGACCCCGCTCTAGCTCAGCCCCGGACCCTCATCTTCCATACGTTTGCGCCGCTCGCGTAACTTGCGCTGCGCGGCGTCAAACAGGTCATCGAGATCCCCCTCGCGAGTCTTCTCCTTGCCCAACGCATCCTCGAACTGATCGCGCCCGCGCTCGCCCCGGTCGGACACGGTCTGCTGCGCCGAGTCCCAACGCCCTTCGTCCAAGACGGCCTTACCCGTCTCATCTACCTGACTGGGCTTTGCGTGACGCATGACTTTTTGGGTCAGCACGTCCACCTGCAAAACGGCCTCGCAGCAGGGGCAGGTCACTTCAATCTGTTTCATGCTCAAACCTCTTCACTTGCCAATCGAGACTCGGGGATCGCGCTTGCAAGAGCGCTGTAAGGGCCCCAGAAGCGGAGTCCTTGAAAAAGCTACGAAACCCGGCATTGCTCCGTAGGTAGTTTCAACCCCACAAACTCCTGGATTTTCATGGCGTGGAACCATCGCTATTGAGGCCTAGGATAGCTCCCGAACATGAATCACGGAGAGATCATCCCCACGCTCTTGGCTGCTCGCGCACCCGCAGACCCCGCACGTCGGCGGGATCGTATCTTGGGCGTTCTGCTTTGGATGGGCTTCCTGGCCCTCCTATTCGGCCGCTAGACCGCGCCTGTTCGCGTTAGCTAGCGGCGCGGGTTCGAATCCGGGCCCACACCCCTGGCTTGCACCAGGGACGTTGGCACCAGACGGTTGCTCGGCTCAGCGGGAGCGGACGTCCTGCAAACGCTTGGAGTAGCGCTCGTAGAGGCGTGACTGTTTGTCATCACCCAGGTCCACTTCACGGCCGCCGATGAACAGGTATTGCGCCGCAGCATCAATCTCGAGCAGATGCCCTGTGGTGACCACAACGTCTGCCACCTTGCCCGCCTTCAGGCTGCCGACACTGTCTTCGATGCCGAGGAGCTGTGCCGGATACCAGGTCACCGAGCGCACCGCCTCTTCCAGCGGAAGCCCGAAGGCAGCAGCCTTGGCGGCTTGGAAAGGCAGGTTGCGCTCGTTCTCGGAGTCGTTCGTTGTAATCGCGAAGGGCACCCCGGCGCGCTGCAGGACCGCTGCATTGGCAAAGGCGGAGTCGTAGGGGTCGTAGGAACTGGAGGGAATGCCCCAAACCTTCTCAACCACGACGGGCATTCCAGTCTCGGCCAGCACTGAAGCCACCTTCCAGGCCTCGCGCCCACCGTAGATCAGGCCATCCAGTTCGCGCTCAGCGGCGAACTCAGCCGCGGAGAGGATTGTCTGTGCGTTGCTCGCGTGCAGAGCCACAGGTTTTTCCCCGCGCGCGAATGGAACTAGCGCATCGAGTCGAGCATCCCACACGGGTGCGGGTTGGCCAGCCTCCGCCGCTCCATCACGCCGACGCCCGTAATCGAGGGCCTCGTCGAAGAGCTCGTGCAAAGCCTTGACCGCCTCGTTGTCCGCGCCGCGCGATCCGCCAGCTTCCTCGGCCGGGGCCGGCATAAAGGCACCGGAGGTGAAGCAGTCGTATTCGCCGTGCTCGTGTCCGCAAATGTTGTCATGGATGTGTTCCGTCCCGATCTCCTCTGCCTGGTTGTCGCGGTCCACGTTGGAGATGCGCGGGAAGCTGACATGCAACATGTCGCGGTCCACTTTCAGCATTTCCTCCCAAGTGAAACCATCGAGCTGCAAGATTGCCGACTGACCCAGGACCGGCCCACGGCCCCTGGGGGCTGTCTGCACGCGGGTGATCCCGTTGTGGCGCGTGACCCCGATGTGGGCCGACTCGGCGTGGATCGCGGCCGTGACGCGTAGGTCAGGCTGATTGCCGCCGATTTCGCTTGTGTCGTCGGTTGCCTTGACCGCGCCGATCTCATGCAAACCAACCGAGCTGTCGAGAGAAATCATGCCGGGCCAAACGTGCATGCCTGTCACATCGATGACGCGAGCGCCTTCGATCTGATTCCAATTGGCCTCGACAGCCACGATGCGGTCGCCCTGCATGACAAGGCTACCGCCCTCGATCACTCCGTCCGTAACGGTGTGGATGGTTCCTCCGGCCAGGATCGTCAACGCTCCCGAGAGCCCACTGGGAATCTGCCGCGCGGGCTCCTCGATCGAACTGACCGTTCCGGGATTCGAATCCAGTCCAAAGGCGTCCCGACGCTGAAACTGCAGTTCGCCCTCGACCATGGTCCATTCCACGCGCGAGAGGCTGGAGAGAGGATCGCCATTCAGGAGAACCAAGTCGGCGTCCTTGCCCACTTCGATGGAGCCCAGGCGGTCTCCCAGTCCAAGCTGCAGAGCGCCGTTCAACGTGACCAATTTCAGAGCTTCCACGCGGTCCATTCCCGCGTAGCGCACAGACTTGGCCGCTTCTTCAAAGAGCCGCCGCATCATCTCGCCCGAATCCGAGTTGATGGAGGTCAACACCCCCGCCTTGTTCATCAGGTGCGGGCCTTGGGGAATCGCGTCGTAGGCCTCGACCTTGTAGCCCCACCAGTCCGCGAAGGCCGAACCCGGCACACCCGCCAGCGCCATCTCGTGGGCCACCTTGTAGCCCTCGAGCACATGCTGCAGGGTGCCGATGCGGAAACCAAACTGCTGCGCCGTACGGATCAGCATCAAGATCTCGTCCGCGCGGTAGCAGTGGGAGTGGACGATCACGTCCTGGGACAAGATGTCCGCCAAGACTTCCAGTCGCAGGTCGCGGCGAACGGGGGCGGGATCGGCTCCAGCGGCTTTGCTTGCCACGTAGCCGTCGACCTGTCCCTGATATTCGCGCGCACGCTCGAAAGCGCGCTGGTAAAGAGCTTCGATGCCCATGCGCGTGGCAGGGAATCGGCCGCCGCTCCCCCAATTGGAGCGCTTGGGGTTTTCGCCCAGAGCGAACTTGATGCCCTGTTCGGCATCGGCGATGAGCAGCTCGTCGGCCGTCGCGCCCCAGCGCAATTTCAACACAGCGTCCCGACCACCGATCGCATTGGCGGAGCCGTGCAGCAAACGAATCGTGGTCACTCCACCGGCCAACGCCCGATAGATCGAGACATCGTCCGCATTGACCACATCACGCATGGTGACTTCAGCGGTGATCGAGACGGTGCCCTCATTGACACCCCTGTCGATCGCGATGTGGGAGTGGGTGTCGACCACACCTGGCGCCAGATGCATGCCGTCCAGATCGACGACCATGGCCCCCTGCGGTGAGTCGACAGGCTCGCCCTCGGTGACGACCGAACGGATCTTGCCCCCCTGAACCACCACTGTGCCCTTGAAGGCCGGCCGCACTGCGGTGTGAATCGTGGCGTTGCGCAAGACCACCACGTCGCCAAAATCAAGCTCAGGCACCCGGTTGGCGTCCGTCTCAAGCGGGTGGTCTTGCCCCGCGAAGGCAACTGGGGCGCCGAGAGCGACTCCGGCCAGAAGCAATGAAGTGGGGAGGATTCGCTGTAGGTACATGATTGAGTTCATCACTGGACACCTCCTTGTCCTGCGTCGGGCGTTCGCTCCGCCGTGACTTCCATTTCGATTTCCTGACCGCCGACACTCAGGGTCCCGGTGCCACTGAATGAATCGCCCTTGATCTTGCCTTCCACCACAAGGTCGGCCTGCGTCCCGCCCATGTCGATCGTGAAGATCAACTCGACGTCGTGTCCAGAAACGGTTCCGCGAACGGCAACCTCCTCTTCCTCACCACCCGAGGTTTCGGCCAAGAGAGCGGTGCCCTTGATGGCGCCCTCTTCGTCCATGGACAAGGTCGCGCTGCCGCCCCCGCCTTGTTCTGTTCCCATAGCAATCGTCCAAGATCCGGTGAGGTCCACACCCTCTGCCGGGCCGTCTCCGGCGCCACCTTTCTTGAGTTCGAATTCCTGTGGAAAGCCGTCAACGAACGACCACACAACTTGTGCGTCCTCGTCGGTCGGATCGCCACTCCAGAGTGAGAGGGTGGCCGAGAGCCCGGGTGTCAACCGACCGAATTCCCCATCGACGCCGAGCCACTCGGCCGCCGAAGAGGTCAGGGTCGCCTGAACCAAGTCCGCTGGGTACCCCACCTCGACCAGGGTGCGCAGTGAATCGAGCAACTCCGAGGCCTTGCGCGATCCGGTCCCGAAGAAAACTTGCACACCAGCTTCTTGCAGCCGCAGGGCGTTGTCCCGGCGTTCAACCCAGAGGCGTCGTTTCTCGCGCTGAATGCCCTCGGGCTCGTGGTAGTCGTAGTCGATGCCCGCGGGTCCCTCTTCGACTTCTTCGGCGCCCTCCTCCTCCTCGGGAGCGTCAGCAGCCTCACCCCCTTCGTCTTCCTCCTCATTCTCCTCATCTACGGCGTCGGGATCCTTCTCCTCCTTGCCCCAATCCAGGTCGAGCACGACGGGGATCTCGCGCTCGGCCAACTCCGCAGCAGCCTTCCAGGCCTCAGCACCGCCGGCGATGGCGATCTTGAATCCGAATTCGTCCGACAGCCGGATCCAGCGCCGGATATCCCGTGCTGACGTCGCCTCACACAACAGGACTTCTTCGCCGTCGAGGATGCGGGCGCCGACGACCAGGTCGCGGTCCCAAGCCGGGCGCGGTCCGGCCTTGCCTGCCTCGCGCCGTGCCCCGAGTTCAAAGTTGTACTGGGTGTCGTAAAAGAACTGGCGCAATTGCGCGTGGAAGCCCATCAGCGTGTTCGGGTATCCCGAACCGCTGGCGCGGAAGGCCGCGTGCTGCAGCACGCCAGACCGGATGACAACATCCCGGCGGGCGGCGTCGAGCAAGAGGGTCAATGCACTGTGTCCCGCCAGGATCTCCCCCGAGGGTGCACTCAAGAGCACCCCAAACCCGGCCTTGCGATGGCCCTCAACACCACCCGCATCCAATGCGTAGACGTCGGCCGCCTCGAACGCAGGTTGGATTCCCTTGCGGTTCGCCAAGCGCATGTCCGCCAACACGTTGGCGCCTTCCGAGGCGGGCCGGTCCTGCTCGATCACCGGCGAAGGGGTCTCACATCCGGTTTGAGTCCACGCGTCAAGAAAAGCAGGCAACGCCAGCAGGCCCTCCGCATCAATCTCCAGCATGTCGGCGGGAATCTCCGCATCGGCGGACTGGATGGCCTCGATGCGTCCGCCCCTCAAGAGGATCGTATGGAGTGCGGCATCGTCACCGGATTCCAATCGCACACCGCGCAGGGCGTGGGGCTTGGAGGTGGCGCCTCGGTTTTGAGCGGGAACGAGTTGTGCGGTCAGGGCCACGAGGGCCGTTCCGAACAGCAGGCGGACGGCAAGGGGAGAACGCTGAAGCATGGGCGATGCAGGCTAGGGGGAAATGGGTGGCCCATTGTGCGGGGGCCCGGCGGAACCGAAAGGTCCCAAACTTGTCTGATTTGGGTAGGGGTCCGGACGCGCTACAGTCCGCGGATCCACTCGGGTGCAAAATGGGCCTCGTCGGGGCGGGCAATGACACCCTCCAAATACCCAACAAGCGCCTCTTGTTCCTTGGGCAGGTTGCCTTTCAGCGCCAGGTAGTTGCTGGCGTGGTTTGAGCGGAAGACCGAACCCCGGACTTTCAAGTGGTCCAAAAATTCCTTGAGTTCGCAGGCCAACTCAACGGGGCTGAGCTCGTCCACCTTCCCGGCCAGGTGGTCGTCCCACAGGGGGGTACCTTCCACCGGAGTCATAACCAGGGTGCTGATGAATCGAGGGTTGATGGCGTTGACCACGTCGGCTGAATGGCGCGCGTGACGCAAGGAGGCTTCGCGCCCCCCGGCTCCGAGCAGGATCATGGTCGATAGCTTCACGCCCGCCTCGTGAGCCTTGTTCGCCACGCGCACCATTTCCCTGGCGTCCACGCCCTTGTCGAGGTCTCTCAACACCTGATCATCGCCCGACTCGATGCCGAGGTAATAGAGGGTCAAACCCTTGGCGGCCAAGCGTTGCATCTCTTCCACGGTGCGCACGGCCAGGGACTGGGGCGAGGCGTAAACACTCACTCGTCGCAGGTCCGGAAAGGCCGCGTTCAACTCATCGAGTAGCGACTCCAGAAAGCGCGCCTTGGCCATCAGCGCATCCCCGTCCGCCAGGAACACCTTGCGCACCACTCCCATGTGGTCCCGTGCCCACGCGATTTCTTCCCGCAAGGCATCCAGTGACCGCACCCGAAAGCTCTTCTCGCGATACATCACGCAGAAGGTGCAGCGGTTGTAGCTGCAGCCCAGAGTGGCCTGGAGAATCAGGGAATGGGCCTCGCTGGGAGGGCGGTAGAGGGTGCCTTCGTACGGGATCACGGCCTGATTCTAGCTGCTTGGCGCACCCTCAATTGCCCCCGGCAGCCAACTCTTCCGTTCGGGGTAGAGTTTGGCCAAAAGGGCGCTAAACTCGTGCCCTCAATCCCCACAGGACCCCACGCACCCAGCTTCCCATGGTTACCTCAGAAGACGTCTACTCCGAACTCCGTCAGGTCTTTGACCCCGAAATCCCGGTCAACATCGTCGACCTCGGCCTCATCTACGAAGTGGGCGTAGAGGAAAGCGTCGTGCAGATCACCATGACGCTGACTTCCCAGTCATGCCCCAGCGCCCAGGAGATCCCGGCCATGATGAGTCGCCGGGTGGACAAGCTTGAAGGCGTCACCGAGACCAAGATCGAAGTGGTCTTCCAACCCCAGTGGTCACCGCAGCTGATCACTCCCGAGGGTCGCAAGATCCTGGGAATGGAAGACGAAGACGGCGAATAGCCGATCGCCGGGCCTCGAGACCGTCTACTGAATCACATCCATGCTGCCCGCCGGGCCGGGGGGCGGGGCGTCAGGATTCTTCTTCAACTCTTCGCGCCAGGAGATCATGCGCGCCTTCGCGCCTTCAGCCTCTGCGTCCTCGATGTAACCCATCGAGGCCATCGCGTCACCTTCTTCGCGCGCAATGACACTCTTGCGTTGGTAGAACATGGACAGGCTCGTGTGCGCAAACGCATCCTCAGGATCGAGCTCGCAAATGCGCTTGCCAATGACAATCGCATCGTCCACCTGACCGGCATGCATGAGGGCCATGGCTAGACCGTGCATGGCATCGGTCCACTCGGGAGCCCCCTCCAAGGCCTTGCGATGGCACTCCGCTGCTTCGGCGTGTCGGTCCTCCCCATAGAGCTTGAGCCCTTCGAGGTAATGCTGCTGTGCTTGATCAGATACGTCGGTCATGGTCGGGTGCTGGAGAGCGGGGATCGAGAGTCTACACGACCTTCTCGCGAGTCAGTAGCGCGGGGTGTTTCTCGTGCCAATTGCGGAGCCGTATGCCACGCCGCGGCATGCTGAAAGGACAGTAGGAACAAGGCGCAATGGCGAGGTCCGGAGCCCATGCTGCCTGCTGCACTGGAGTTCATCCCCATGGTGCATGAGACGCGAACCGATGAAGCGAGACGATACCCATCGGCACGCACCTGCCAGGAGTAGGAGTCGCGGTACTGGCCAGTGCCGACTTGGGAAAGCGGGTCTCCCGGCTCCAGGGCAGGGGTGCAATACCGCACATCTGGGTGTGCGATCTTGCACGCGCCCTATGGGCAGCGACTAGGGATGGGGTGGCAAGTGGTCGGGCACCCGATTAATGCCGCTCCAGAGGCTCTGGCTGGGTGGTGCCTGCCTTCTCAGGGAGGACGGGTGACCGGCACGGAGATTGCAATGCACCCTACGCCCCTGCCGCTTTAGGGCATTGCACACCGACCGGCCCTTCTTCTAGAGGCAATCGCGTGTAAGCGAGCAGAGTGGGTACGACTTGACTCCCGGCTCTATTGGCCCGTTCCGTGGTGGTGCCTCGCATGAAAGACTCGACTCGATGCCAGCTCTCCGTCGCTCACTCAGACCCCAACGGGCTAACGCTGAGAATGCTCCATTTTCTGGCACCGCTCATCGCCGTGCTGCTGATGTCGGATTGGGCTGGAGCCCAGGTCTCGGGAGGAGGAGATCGAGGAGCGGGAGCCGGGCGCGGAGTTGGAGGGGGAGGTGGATACAACTGCCCCGGAGGCGGCGGAAGCCGAGGGCGCGGAATCGTCCGTGGCCCGGGGGCTCCCCGTAGTGACGGCGGACAGGTCGCGCGCCCTCGAGGCCCCACCCTGCCCACGGGCGGGTACCCGGCCCTGCCCGCACCGGCCGCTGGTACACCGGCTGTTCACCCGGCGGGCCCCCTGCTGGACCCATTCACACTTAGCGGCCAAGAGATCGAGGACCTTACCGATTGGCGCATGTGGTGGGAGCTGAACCGTGATGCCTACCTCATCCTCGGTGAGCGGGGCGCGCGGCAGGACACTGCCGGAGGCGAATTCTATCTAGGTACGGGGCAGCGCCAGACGATTCGTGACCGGGGTCGCGCGACGCGCGACGACGTACTGTTGAATATCGTGCCTGCTCTGGCAACCGTCATCGAATCCGGAGGTTCGTACGATCTCGTGCGCGAGGCCATCGTCGCCCAAGCCAAGGCGGGCCGGCAAGAAACACACTTCGGCCTACCGTTCAGTCTGCGCCATTTCCTGTCCGAGAACGATCATCTTGTGATCAACCAGACCGCTGCTCTTGCCTTTGGGATCTTGGCTTCCGCCGAAGGCGTGGAAGACCTGCGCAGCTTGCTGGGCGACACCACTGCGGGCCGCAAGCTTGTGCGTGATGAGTTCGTCGATCCGGAACTGCGTGCCTTCGCCGCGTACGGTCTGGGCCTGGTGGGCCAGGCAGCCAGCAGCGACGATGTGCGTCACGAGATCGTGAGCGCCCTCGTGAAAACCTTCGAGGACCCCGAGATTTCCCCCGAACTGCAATCTGCGGTCGCGCTCGCCGTCGGCCTCGTACCCCTGGACCCAGCGCCCGCGGAGGCCTTTCTGTGCGTTTGCGGAGAATGCGAAGTTGGCGGCCCGGCGACTTCCCTCGAGGCACAGGTCACTTGGCTGATGCGATCTTTCACTGCGGAGCGCGGCCTGGCGGAGACGGTTCGCGCCCAGATCGCGACGAGCCTGGCTCGACTCATCTCTCATCGTCCCTCCCAAGTCGATCCATTCCTAAAGGAAGGCGTGACCGAAACTCTGGTGCACGCCCTGGAACAGAATCAGCGGCAGTCGGAAGTGGTCAAGGAGAGTGCCGTTCTGGCGTTGGGAATGATCGGTGACGCGGACCTGGACCCCGTCGATCAGTGGGTGCGGTTGGCCCTTGGCCGTTCGGCTTGCACAGGCAAGCCGCTCGAACGGCGTTTTGCACTGATCAGTTTGGCCCTCGCGGGGTCGCGACCTGGCCAGGGCACGGAGCCCTTCGCGGGCACCGCAGGAACTCTCAATGAGCTCTTGCACCACTTGACTCGCGGGCAGCGCTCCGTGCGACCCTGGGCGGGCCTCGCTCTGGGTGTGATGGGACACTGGCTCCTGTTCAACGGCCAAGAGCTTTCGCCCCAGGCGGCGGTGGCCCTGAAGTCAGCCGCCAGAGGCAGCAGAAGAGTTCGAGACCTGGGTGCCTACGCTTTGGCCATGGGGCTCCGCAGGGATGGCGCGATGCTGGAGTTCTTGCTCAGCGCGCTGGATAGGACACGGGACCACGAAGCACGCGGCTACGTGGCTCTGGCGTTGGGTTTGATTGGAGACCAGGCGGCCCTCGAACCTCTGCGCGACATTCTCGGCGACGGGGACACGCGGCCCGAATTACGCGAGCAATGCGGTGCCGCCCTCGGAATGCTCTCCGATGTGAAGCTGATTCCGCTCTTACTCACCGAACTCGACGATCGGCGTGATGCGGACAATTGTGAGGCCCTGGCAGTCGGCTTGGGCGGCCTAGGCCATCCCGAATCGATCGATGCCCTGACCGCGATGCTGCAGGATTTGGAACTAGAGGACGACGTCCGCACCCGTGCCGCCGTGTCCCTCGGTCGCTTGGCCGACCCCCTGCCTCTCACCTGGCGATCCCTCTTGGCGACAGGCACGAACTACCACGGTGCTCCGCAAAGCCTCACCAACCGCACGGGGACGGGAGTCTTGAACCTGCGCTGACCGAGTGCCGGAAGGCACATGACGCCGCTCGAAAACGACGGCGTCGAGGATCACCTGCCAAAGCTCTCGCCGCGTCTACATCACCGGCTCGACGCCCAGATCCGCAAAACCCTTCTCAGCGAAGTGGGCGCGGAACATGTCACGCAGTTTGATCGCACCAGCGTCGTAGGCGTCCTTGTCTTCCCAGGAATTGCGCGGGTTCAGGATAGAGGAGTCCACGCCCGGGCAGGAGCGGGGCATCTTCAAGTTGAAGACAGGGTGTACGTCGTACTCTGCGCCGGGCTGGTGCAGGTCTCCGGCCAAGGCCGCGTCCAGGAGGGCGCGGGTGTCTTGGATGGAAATACGCTTGCCCACGCCGAAAGCACCTCCGCCCCAACCGGTGTTGAGCAGGATGCAGCGTGCGTCGTGCTTGGCCATCTTCTCGGCCAGTCCCTTGGCGTAGACACTCGGGTGGTGCGGCATGAAGGGCGCGCCGAAGCAGGCACTGAAGGCGGCCTTGGGCTCGGTGATGCCGACTTCGGTGCCAGCCAACTTGGCGGTGAAGCCCATCACGAAGTGATACATGACCTCCTTGCCGTCCAGGATCGAAACGGGCGGCAAGACACCGAAGGCGTCGGCGGTCAAGAGGACGATGGTCTCGGGGTGCGGCCCGCGGGCGCCCTCGGCCACGTTGGGGTTGCAGGTCAACGGGTAACTGAAACGCGTGTTCTCGGTGCGCGACTTGTCGTTCAGGTCGAATTCCTGGGGGTCGGTGTCCTCGATCGCCTTGCCGGGCAGGGCCGGGAGATTCTCGATCAGGGTACCGGGCATGGAGAGTGCGGCGGCGATGATGGGCTCTGCTTCTTTGTCCAGGTTGATCAACTTGGCGTAGCAACCGTCTTCCAGGTTGGAAATGCCGCTGTCGGTCCAAGCCGTCTCGTCATCACCCACCAGCAAGCGCTCGGGATCGGCACTGAGGGTGGTCTTGCCCGTACCTGAGAGGCCGAACAGGATGGCCCCGTCGCCGCGCTGGCCCACATTGGCCGAGCAGTGCATGGACATGTGCCCCGCCTCGGGCAGCATGTAGTTCATGACGGTGAACATGGCCTTCTTGTTGACGCCGCAGTAGTCCGCGCGGCCCAGGACCAGGCAGACCTGGGTCTTGAAGTCCATGATCACGGCCCGTCCTGACCGCGTTCCGTCGCGCTCAGGATCGCAGGTGAACGAGGGCACGTTCAGCAGCGTCCAACGCTTCCCGGCCTCGTCGCTGACACCTTCGATGCCCTTGGGGAACATGTTGTCCACGAAGAAGGCGTGACTCGCGAACTCGCCGACGAAGCGATAGGGCACGGCGTACTCGAGATCGGAGCCGGCGTAGACGTCTTTGACGTACAGGCTCGCAGCGCGCGCATTCAAGTATTCGCCCACCCGGCGCATGAGAGGTTTGAACTTATCAGCCGGGAACTTCTGGAAATCGGGCTTCCACCAGACCTTGTCGTCGAACTCCGGCCAGGCCACGCCGTAGGTGTCTTGCACGGGTCGGCCGGTGCAGGTGGGGTCGCTGTAGAAGACCAGCGGCCCGTCCTTGCCGAGCTTGGTTGGGAAGGCCTTTTGGGCGTCGTCGGGCCCATCCAGCTCCACGCGGCCACGATCGTTGGTGAGGGCCTCGTCGAACAACTCGTCCTTGGACAGGTTGGCTTTGTAGGTGACGGAGGTCAGTCCGAACAGTTCTTGGAGATCTTCTTGGTGGCCCATTAGCGATACGTGCCCTGCGATTCTTGGAATGGGGAAGAATGCTCGATTCTGTGGAGTTCCCCGGTTTTTCGGCAAGGACATTACTTCGATCCACACGCCCCGGCAAGCGTTCCTCGTCCTTGTTGAGGCACAAACTTGGGCCCAGGGGATGAAGTCGGCAGGACCCTATCCCGAACCCGTGGCAAGGGCTTGCCTGTACCACTCCAGGGTCTGCTGAAGCCCCTCCCGCCAGCCCACCTTGGGATCGTACCCGATCAGGTCCCGGGCTCGATCTAGCGAGGCCAGGCTGTGGCGCACGTCACCTGCTCGCGAAGGTGCGTAGTGGGGCTCGATATCGAGCCCCAGTGTCTCCGCCATGACTGCGAAGAGCATGTTCAAAGAAATGCGCTCACCACCGCCCACGTTGATGACAACACCGTCACCTTCTGGGGGAGAGTCCATGGCGCTGAGGTTGGCTTGTACGACGTTGTCCACGAAGGTGAAGTCGCGAGTTTGCTCACCGTCTCCGTGGATCGTGGGTGCTCGACCTTCCAGAAGTGCGCGGGCGAAGATGGCGATCACTCCGGTGTAGGGACTGTCGTCGGCCTGGCGTGGGCCGAACACGTTGAAGTAGCGCAAGCAGACGGTCTGCATCTGAAAACATCGAGCGTAAACGGCCAGCAACTGTTCGGCTGCGAACTTGCCCGAGGCGTAGGGTGAGCACGGTTGCGCGGTCATGCCCTCGTGCTTGGGCAATTCTTCGGACTCGCCGTAGGCGGCTGATGACGCGGCGAAGACGAAACGCCCAACCGCGTGCGTGCGAGCTGCCTCAAGGAGGTTTTGAGTGCCGCGCACGTTGACCTCGTAGCTGGCCAGCGGGTCCTCCAGGCTAGCCGGGACGGACACCTGGGCGGCTTCATGGAAGATCCCCTCTGCACCCCCAGCGGCCTGCCGACATGCCTCCAGGTCGGTGATCGATCCCTCAAGAAACTCCACGGGCCGACCGGAGCCGAGTTCCCCGACGTCGAGGTGCTCGAGATTGGCCATCGTCCCGGACACCAGGTTGTCCAGAACGCGAGCCCGATCCCCCCGCGCTACGAGAGCACTGATGATGTGGGAGCCGATGAATCCAGCACCGCCGCTGACAAGATAGAGGGCCATGGGAGCATGCTAACTCTCCGGGGACGCCGGGGCACGCGAACCCCTAACAGAGAGAGCCCGCCGGGGAGTTCCCAGCGGGCTCGATTGACTCAACGAGAGTCAGATCCCCAGCACAGCGTGAGTTGCTGTACACCCAGAAGCGGAATCGCGTCGCCCACCGAATGGCCCCGCGCTTGTTTATTTGGGAGGCAGACTGGGTCTCGTCCAGCCCTAGGACCCGAGCTCGGAACCTGCCCGCGGGCCAGCGGGCACAAAAAAACGACCCGCTGGGGGGGCCAGCGGGTCGTGCGAGCAGGTCGGTATACGCCCTCTTCTGTATCGCTCAGTCTCAAGGCACTAAGCGAAGGTGGACGCCGTTCCGAACGGCCTCTATCCAAAAATGTCTCGAAAAGACCCGGACCCCACTGCTGGGGCCCGGGAGACCGGTTTTGGGCCGAGTCCAGGGCCGATCAGGAGCCGAACAAGCTGATGACCTGCGTCTTGCGCAGTTCCTCCTCGTTGGACCACAGGATCTCGCCCGATTCGATGTTGATGCAACTCAGAACGAACTGGTAGTAGCGATCACGGGTCTTGGTGCCCAGATTCTCGAGAGAGCGGCCACGGGTCTTGGTGATGCTGCGCAAGGAGCCGTAGACAACAACGTCGGCTCCCAGCTGCTTACCGAAGGCCTTGGCCATTTCGGGATTCACGCGCCCCGAGCCCTGCTGGAAGCGAACCTGCTCTCCAAGTTCGTCTTGACCGGGCGTACCCCCGACGAAGCGGAACTTCCCGCTCTGCAAGAGGGAAGCGCGCACGGAATCGGTGATACCGGAAGTGTCGATGTGCTCGTCCGTGCGGTTCTCGACACCGCCCATCACCGCGATGATGCGCAGGTCGTTGCCCTTACCCGCGCTGGCCAGGTAGCCCAGAGCGGGAGCATCGATGAGCGAGTCCACCATGTGCTGGGAGAACGCCTGCAAGTCTGTCGATCCCCACTCGGAATTGAGAGTCTCGGGGTCTTGGGCGTTCTTGTAGCGAGTGGAACTGCACGCGGAGGCAAACAGGCCTAGAGAGAGGAGTAGAGCCGTCTTGGTGTGAGTTGAAGTCTTCATGGTTTGAGGTTTCTAGGGGAATCAGTGGTGAGTCAAGAGGGTTAGCCTTCCACAGTCGCAGCCGGCTCAAGTGTTGGCTCGAGGGGCGCTTGTGCGGCAGGTTGATCGGAGGTCGCTGGGTCGATGGTCAGTGGGTTACCACCGACTACCTGAACGTGCAATCGACCGCGCAAAGTGCGTGCCAATAGGAACATTGTCTCCCCTGGTTCGAGCTCAATGGCCCCGAGAGAGACGGAGTCAGCGCCCGCCGCTTCGAGGTTCAATTGGTGGGATCCAGGGGGTAGGAACATGCGGGCCGCCTGCCAGGAATCGGGCAGGGTGCTCCAGGTGCGCAGGTCCGCGCGCTCGCTGAGGCTGCTGAAGATGTCGCTGGCCAAGGCCGCCCAATCGCCATGTTTCTCACGCATCTGTTTGCGCAACTCACGCTTGAGAAACGTGCGCACGGTCGAGCGGGTGGCGAGAAGGGCCAGTCGGTCCTCGAGGTTTTGGGCTCGGATGCGACCCACGTCCTCAATCACCACCGACTGCACCTGAGCTCCAAGCTCGGGAGCAGCAAGCACGACGTGACTAATCGAGTTGGAGCGTGGCCAGATCTGGGGTACGGACCAGACGATCAATCCGTCGGGGGTCATGATCTCAAGCCGCCCTTCGCGTTTCAGCGGTCCCGCTCCCACACCCGCTATCAGCACGATGCGGGCGGCGTCGGGACTCGGGAGCGGGTCTTCGCCGAAGCGCTCCGTCCAGACCTGCAGATCATCCGGACGATTCAGAGTTCTGGCCAATCGCACGAGCGAGGCCCCCACGAGTTCACCTCCCAAGCCCTTGGCCTCCAAGCGCTTGTAGTCGATGTAGGCCTCATCCAAGTCACCGCGCAACTCGTAACCGGCGGCGGAGATGAAGTGGCCCAAGCCGCCGGCACCATACTCCGCGCCATACAGTTCTTGCTCCGCCTCCAGCAGCGCGTTGGAACGGCGAACTTCGACAAGCAGGTCCTCGACCTGGCCCAACGCCAGATAGGACAGCCCCAAGCAGGAGTGCAACAACACGCGCTCGTACCCCTCGCCGTGATAATCCGTGAACGTCTCGCTCACCGTCCAGGCGGCCAGCTGTTCCAAGGCTCTTTCGGGAGCCACGAGGCTCTCGTCCTCCACTGCGCTGACGGCTTGGCAGGCTTCCGTGAAGAACTGCCGCGCCGCCTCCCAACGCCCGTCCACGAAGGCGACGGTGCCCGATTCCGCGCCCTTCAGAAACTTCGATTCGGTCACACCGTCCTCCCGGTAGGCCACGATGGCCTCGCTGAAACGCCCCGCCTCGAATCGGTCGAGCGCCAGGGAGGTGCGCTCGTTGTAGCTCGCACAGGACGGACCGATGCACCCAAGAACCAGGGCCAAGCAGGCCGCTGAACCCAATCTGGGGTTGTTCAGCCGGAGGGCAGGGGTCATCGCTGGAACAAGGGGGATCTGGAAACGGAAGGGTGCGCAGGTAGCACTGGGAGGAATCTGATTACGCGCTGAACGACGAGTGTTCTCCCGCGCAGTCCACTCTCTCAAGAGGCGTGCCATGAAGGCCCCCATCCTGCCCAACGGACCTCGGCCGAGGCCCCGTTCCTGCTAGAATCTGTCGGCCCGTCGCCTCGCCCCCCCTCAGCCGCCACCGCCCATGCCCCAGGAGACCCAGGGAAAGCCATCCAAGCGCCGTGGCCGCAAGGCCAAGGTGACGATGATGGACCAGTTTCGTAAGGCCAAGCGGGAGCAACCGGATGCCCTGCTGTTCTTCCGCATGGGCGATTTCTATGAGCTCTTCGGGGAAGACGCAAAGATCGCATCGCGGGAACTCGGCATTGCCCTGACCTCACGCGCCAAGGGCGAAGACGCGCTGCCCATGGCAGGGGTCCCGGTCAAAGCCATGGACGGCTACCTCATGCGCTTGGTCGCCAAGGGCCACAAGGTGGCGATCTGTGAACAGCTAGCTGACCCGCGCACGACCAAGGGCATTGTAGATCGCGGCATCGTGCGGGTGGTGACCCCGGGCACGATCACTGAGGAGGCTGCCCTCAACGCCCGCGCCTGCAACTGGCTGGCCTCCCTGGCCATCGGCGAACAGGGAGCCGGCATGGCCTGGGTTGACATTTCCACAGGCCAATTCCGGGTAGCCGAGATCGCGCTGAACGAGATTGAAGATCAGTGCGCACGCATCGACCCCGCCGAGATGCTGTGGGCTCCGTCTGCTTGGGAAAAGCAACCTGAGCTGACATCAACTTTGATTCAACAGTTCGGCCGCAAGCTCTCTGAACGAGACCCCTGGCGCTTTGAGAAGGACTCCTGTCTGCGGGTGCTCAAGGCACACTTCAAGGTGGCCACCTTGGAGGGCTTTGGGATCGAGGACCATTCGCCCATCATCAACGCCGCTGGCGCGCTGCTCGAGTACCTGGAAGAAACACAGCGCGGTGCCTGCAGCCACATCCTGACCCTGGACTTCGAGCGCCCCAGCGAATTCCTCGTCCTGGATCGCGCAACGCGATCCACCCTGGAACTGGTCGTCACTCAACGCGGTGGGCGCCCCGAGGGGACTCTGATCGACACCATCGACTGTTCCCTGTCCCCCATGGGCGGGCGACTCATGCGCGAGTGGATGCTCATTCCCCTGCGCAGCGTCGAGGCCATCCTCTACCGTCAAAAGGGCGTGGGCGAGTTTGTCGACAATCCGTTCCTGCGCGGACGCGTGCGGGAGACGCTGGCAGAAGTCTTGGACATCGAACGACTGGGGGCCAAGGTCTCGACCGGCCGCGCCAACGCGCGTGACCTGCTGGGCCTGGCCTCTTCGTTGGCCGTGGTCCGGCCCCTCCTGGACGAGCTTGAGAACGTCTACTCCAAGATCCTCGGAGATCTGGGAGGGGGCCTGGATCCGATTGAGGACCCGGTTGATCGCATCCTGAGTACCCTCGTCGATACGCCCCCCGTCACCATCCAGGAGGGCGGATTGATCCGTGACGGCGTGGTCCAGGAACTCGACGAACTGCGCCAGATCGCTGGGGACGGCAAGGCTTGGATGGCTCGCTTTCAAGCCGAGGAGATTGAGCGCACAGGCATGGCCGGCTTGAAGGTCGGCTTCAACGCGGTCTTCGGCTACTACCTCGAAGTCCCGCGCGGGCAGGTGGACCGCGTGCCCGAGACGTACATTCGCAAGCAGACGCTCAAGAACGCTGAACGCTACATCACCCCCGAGCTCAAGGAATTCGAGGAGAAGGTGCTCCGCGCTGAGGAGCGCAGCAAGAATCTGGAAGCCAAGCTATTCCAGGAGCTACGCGAGGCAATGGGCAAGCAGGTCCCGCGTGTGCTGGCCACCGCGCACACGATTGCGGTCATCGACTGCCTCGCAGCCTTGGCCCAGGTCGCCGCCGAGTGTCGCTACACGGCCCCTACGATCGACAATGGTGAACGCATCAAGATTGTGGACGGGCGCCACCCCGTGATCGAACACACACTGGTTGAAGAGACGTTCGTTCCTAACGACACGCACTTGAACCGCGGCAACAAGATGCTGGGACTTATCACCGGGCCCAACATGTCGGGTAAGTCCACCTACATCCGGCAGACAGCCCTGATCGTGCTGCTGGCGCAGATGGGGTCCTACGTGCCAGCCGCCGAGGCGGCCATTGGTGTCGTGGACCGTATCTTCACACGCATCGGTTCCGCAGACGACCTATCCCGCGGAGCCTCCACCTTCATGGTCGAAATGGTGGAGATCGCCAACATCCTGAACAACGCGACTTCGCGCAGCCTCGTCGTTCTCGACGAAGTGGGCCGTGGAACGAGTACCTTTGACGGGGTCGCCCTGGCCTGGGCCATCATCGAACACATCCATGACGTGTCCCGGGCGCGCACGCTGTTCGCCACGCACTACCACCAGCTCACTGACCTGGCAGACACCCTCGATGGGGTGCACAACCTGAGTGTGGCCGTGCGCGAGTGGGAAGATGAGATCATCTTCCTGCACCGCATCATGGAAGGTGGCACGGACCGCTCCTACGGAATCCAGGTGGCGCGCCTGGCGGGGGTTCCGGCCGCCTTGATCGAGCGAGCCAAGCAGGTCTTGGGCGAACTCGAAGGCACCCTGGGTCAGACAGCGGGCGTCAACTCGCCCGAGGCGGTGCGCATGCGATCGGGGCAGGTGCAGTTGGCTCTGTTTGGGCCGGAGCCCTCGGCACTGGAGGAATCCGTGGCGGACTTGGACCCTGAGAACATGACCCCCATGGAGGCGCTCGAGAAACTGAGAGAGCTCAAGGGGTTTCTCTAGGCCGACCCTAGGTCGTGCCTTCGCTTCGCTGTCGACGCCGTTCGTCGGCAGCTTTCACGGCTTCGTCTATCAGACTCTTGGCCGCGGCTCGGTGGGCTGGCAGTTGGGCTAAGAACTCCGCGTAGCAACGCCCTACCCTCTCCCAGTTGGAAACGTCACGCACGAACCGGCGCGCCGCCAGTTGTGCCTTGCGCCTCTGTTCTGGATCCTGCGCCAGCCCGATTATGGCGTCGCGCAGGCATGCGACTTCCTCACCGTCGACCGGCACACGTTGCACGCAATCGGCTGGCCACTCGGCCTGTTCGCCACAGTCGGAGGTGATGACGGGCCTGCCAACGCCCAGCGCCCTGGCGATCGCACCCGATGTACCGCCCGTCGAAGGACCCCTCAGATTGACGCACACATCCGCTGCGGCCAGATGCTGGGTCACGTTCCGTTCTTCGAGGAAACCCGTCACCGTGACCGCCGCCTCGATTCCCAATTCAGATGTGAGCGCCCTGAGGTCCAGTCGCTCCAGTCGATCTTCCCCGGCCAAGACCAGATGGAGTTCGCTCGCCAGGGCCCGCGCCTGGGCGAACGCCCGCAGCAGCGGCTCAGGCCGCTTGTGCTCCTGAATCGCCCCGAAGCTAGTGATGATGAGGTCCCCGGCCGGCAGGCCCAAAGCCTGGCGTGCTGCAACGGAGTCGAGCTCCACTTCCCCCTGGGTTGATCCGTGCGGCAAGAGCCCGATAGGCGTGGGCGCATTGCGTTGATCCAAGATCTGAGTGCGCATCCAATCGCTGTGCACGATGAATGCGTCCGCCATGCGCACGACAGGTCTGTTGAGGGGCAACTCAAAACGCACATCGCGGAACTCGCTTCCTCCCACGAGCTCCGTGGCAGGTCCTGTCAGATCGAGTTCGCGCATTTCTCCAGTTCCGCGAAACCGAATCGCGCGCACGAAGGCTCCCAGGCTCCGCGCGTCGGCCGATTGCCTTTGCTCCGGCGTGGGGTCCACCGGTGCAACACGCAGACCCAAGACACTCGATGTCCCAGCTGGGAGATCGACGCACAGAGTGCCGGCGCCTGCCCGTTTCAGAGATCCCAACGGCCCTTGGGCTCCAAGAAGCTCCAGAGTCCTGCCCGCCGGCAGGTCCACTTCTATCTCAAGAGTGCCCGGCCCCGTTGTGCCCAAGCCCAGAAGAGACCAATCACTACTCCAGCGCCCGTTTCCCTCCCAGGCGTGCCAGCCCTCCAAGAGCGAAGAGCCCACGGCGTCTCGGTCTCTTGATGCAAGGTCCTGCAGCCGGGCGGGCAACGAACGCTGACTGCGGCGAGCGCTTTGGATGCGTCCGTAGGTCTTCGCCGCTCGCAGACCTCCGGTCTTGAGGGCAGCCAGGTGGCCTCTCCACCCGCCCCGTTCCAGGCCCGGGACTCCCCCCATGGCCAGGTCGAATAGGACCCAGTCGTGTAGCACCACGGTCCCCCCCCACTTGCGCAGGGCGGGCAACATGAATCCATGACCGCGCTCATTGCCCAGCTGGTAGAGGATGCGGTCCACCGCGCTCGGATCTAATTCCGATAGGGGCCGCGTGAGACAGCCGGCGAGGTCCTCGCCGTGCAGTCCGTCTTCAACAAACACCTGCACCTCTACGTGCTTGGCCAGGTGCGGCAAGAGATCACGCGTGTAGTCCCCAATCCCCGACCTCCGCTGAGGGGGGGTGGTGACGAGGGCAACCTTCAACGTTTCTACGCCGTCAAGATTTCTACGCCATCGGGCCCGAGATACATGGAGTGCTCGCACTGAGTCGTCATGACGTCCGCATCTTCGACTAGCGGCGGGAAGCGCATCAGCGACCCTTGGCGTGTCAACTTGGACAGAGTGGCGTCCACGACCTCAGGGTCGATGCCATTGAAGTAGCGCCGGGCAATCGGCAGACCACGCCAGGACTGGATAACGGAGAGCACCTCACGATCCAGGCCTTTGGCCTTGCGCGGGGGCCGCTGCATCATGAACACCTCTGCACGACCCGCCTCGCGGATGATGCCGCGTCCCGTGGACGCGAAGGGCTCGATGGCGATGACCATGCCTTCCTTCAAGCGACCCGAACCGCCCTCGGGGTAGTTGGGAATCTGAGGGGCCGTGTGCACCTTCCAACGGGCAAGGCCGTGCCCGGTCAAGTTGCGAATCGGCTCAAAGCCCGCACTGGTAATCGTACGTTCGATCGCTGCGCCGACTTCAGCCACGGCAACGCCGTCACCGACCAAGGCGATGGCCGCGGCCAGGGCGTTTGCCGAAGCGTCGACCAGCGGTCGCCAGCGGCCGTCCTCAGAGAGGTCCACGCTGCAAGCTGTGTCTCCGATGTACCCGTCGACATGCACCCCCACATCGACCTTGACGCAGTCGCCAACTTCGTAGGTCATGGGGTCTTCTGGGGCCGAGCAGTAGTGAGCGGCAACGTGGTTGCGCGAAGACTGGGTTGGAAAGGCCGGCTCGGCCCCGCGCTCGCGGATCATGCCCTCCACCGTCTCTAGGATGTGACGCACCTCGACCCCCGGCCGGATGTTCTCGCGCGCCCATTCACGGCATTCGGAGGCGATTTTGCCCGCTCGCCGCAGATTCTCGAGTGCTTCGCGTTCCACGGCGGAGATGATAGAAGCCCGGGTTCGAATCGTCCACGCCGGGGGCGATGCGAGCAAAGGAGGGCGAATTGGGGATGAGTTGGGAGTGCTTGGAACTACAGTGGTGAACGCCATGCAGCGTTTCCTTGCCCTGAGTGCCCTGTGCGCCCTGACCCTAGGTGCCTGTAGGGGACCGGAGAAGCACAGCCCCGAACCCCCCATCATCGAGCGCGCCTCGATGACCCAGGTGCGTGCCATCCTCGTCGATGGAGAACGCGTCGGATCCGTGGCGTCCTATCGCGCCCTGAGGGGGCAAAGGCGGGGAGTGCAAGTCATCCGCAATGCCCACGGCCAAGACCTGGGCTTGATCGACATTCACGGGGTGGTCTGGCGCTACCTACCCCATGGGGACGCACAGCCGGTGGCCGAGGCCGATCGACTGCGAGCCCTAGCGGTGGTTCTGGAATTGAGTGAGGAGATCGAGGTCACCCTGGGCCCGCCTGAGCCGGTCCCGCAAGAGGATCCGCCCAGGCCCTAGGGCACACTTTCCCAGCTTCGGGAATCCCCGGCCTGGCGGCCCCGCACGGGGGCGTGCTGGACGAGCGTAGGCCATTTTTTGGGTCGATTCCGCCCCCAGATCGGGATGGCTCACGGATTCCGGGGCCCTGGAGAGAGGATTCCCTCAATCCAAGGCGGCTCGCGCTCGATGAATGGGAAGCGCCGGTCAGCCGGCCGTCCGCTCCCCCCTCTGTCCCCAAGTCAGCCCCATGATCAAGCTCGAAGTTGGTGAGTCCATCGGTTGCTACCGCGTGCTCGAATTCGTCGCCCGCGGCGGATTCTCGCTGGTGTACCTAGCCGAAGACCCGCAAGGCAAGAAAGTCGCCTTGAAGGTCGGAGATGTGGCTGGCGGAGGCCGCTACGTCACGCGCTTCTTGGAAATCACCGACTCGCGTCAGCCCGAGGGCATTAGCCCCGATGAGACGCCGGCCGAGGCCGTCTTCTTCCGCCAGGACGGCGTCCGCATCGACTTCCTCGACGTTCATGAGATCGACGAATTGATACAGAGCGAGTCCGACATCTTGCAGGCCTGCAAGAGCCCCAACCTAGTGCACACGCGCGAGTGTTTCACCCACGAGGGCCGCACGATTGCAGTCCAGGACTTTGTGCGCGGCAAGACCCTGCGCGAGAAGATCCGCGCCCTGGAGGGCATCCGCCTCAACTGGTTCCTGACCATGGTCCGCTCGCTATCCAAGCTCGCGAAGAAGGGTCAGCTCCAGTACCACGGCGACTTGAAGCCCGAGAACATCATCATCAAGCCATCCGGCAGTGTGGTCATGATTGACCCCGCCATGCGTTCGGATGTGCGTGATGTGATCACGACCACCCCCCACTACAACCCCCTCTTGCTGCGCGATTCCAAGGCCGACGTCATGGCCATTGGCGTCATGCTCTACGAGATCCTGACCGGCGTCCTACCCTTCGATGAGGTCCCGTGGAAGTTCGCCGGCAACGAGCAGGGTGGTGAAGAGGAACGACTGAGCCTGTCCTACTTCCTGTCCTATCCCCCGGCCAAGGACTTGAACCCCAACACGCCCGAAGCCCTCTCGCGCATTGTCTACCGCTGCCTGATCATGCCCGAATACGGCCTGGCGGAGCTGGAAGGCGACCTGGTCGACTTCTTGCGCAAGGACTGAGGAGTCGCCCAAGCGCCGACTGCCCGTGCGTGACGCAGCCCTAGTTGTGCTGGGCCAGACGTTGCTCCGCGAGTCGCAGGGCAGCCACGTTTGTGGGCACGCCCTCTTCGCGAGCGATCTCGAAGACCCTCTTCAGGTTGACGTAGATGTTCTCAATCTTCTTCATCGCGGCTGCTTCCTCGTAGCCACCCTCGAGCAGCTCGATTGAGACGTTGATGATCCCCCCTGCGTTGATGACGTAGTCCGGGGCGTAGAGGATGCCCTGCTCGCGCAAAATTTCCGCATGCTCGAATTCGAGCAACTGATTGTTCGCGCAGCCTGCGATGACCTTGCAATGCAGTCGCGGAATCGTGTCCGGGTTGATGCCTGCCCCGCGAGCACAGGGGGCGTAAATGTCGCACTCCACATCGAGATGGTGCGCGTCGTCGACGTGCGCGAAGCCGTGTTCGGTACACAAGTCCTTCACGCGCTCGGCGTTGATGTCACTGATGGTGACCTCAGCACCCCTCTCCTTGAGCAGCACCGCCAGGCGGCCACCGACAGCGCCCACGCCCTGGATGACGATGCGCTTGCCTGCGAGGTCCTGACTCCCGAAGGCCTCTTCTGCCGCTGCCCGTATTCCCACGACGCAGCCGTGGGCGGTGTAGGGGCTGGGGTTGCCAGAGCTCCCGGCCGCACGCGAAAGACCCGTTACCCAGCGTGTTCTGGTGCGCACGGCCTCCAGGTCCTGGATGCCGATGTTCATGTCTTCGGCGGTGATGTACTTGCCACCGAAAGCCTCCACGAAGTCGCCCATGGCGTGGAAAAGGGCGGGAGACTTGAGTTCCTTGGGGTCGCCAATGATGACCGACTTGCCTCCTCCCAGGCCCGTATCGGCCACGGCGGACTTGTAGGTCATGCCCTTGGACAGCCGACTCACATCTTCCAGAGCCTCTGCTTCGGAGGCGTAGGGCAGCATGCGCATGCCCCCCAAGGCCGGACCAAGAACCGTGCTGTGCACAGCGATCAAGGCGTGCAGACCCGAGGCCTCATCCCGGCAACTCGCCACGCGCTCATAGCCGTCGACGGGAATCTCTGTGATTTGCATGGGGAATCGAAAAGGGGGGAGTCGGGGGCAGGGCTTGGGAGAAGCCAGTTCGAGGGGGGTCGAAACTGGCCTCCATGCCGGATATGCACGGGCGATTCGGGCCGCGCATCTTACGGGCTCTCCCGGCCCTAGTCGACCGTCCTTCGACTACCCCGGCGGCGCAGGAACTCAGCTTTCACGGCAATTGGGAGTGGGTTGCGGCAGTCTGGGGGCCGGGGGATCGGTAGATTGATGGTGACCATGATCCAGTACACAGGCCATGAGGAGAATGGGGGTCCGGAGGGCGTGAAAGCCTGTTCCGGCGCGCCTGCCTTTGTGTCCATCTGGGCCACGGGCGGAGATCCAGCCCACGATGGGATCTTCCGCGTACTCGCCCTCAGGCCCGATGACCAGGGCGGCTGGATCGCCTTCGATCAACTCACCGACCCCTTCCCCGACTCGCCGCGGGAAGGAGCCACCGCGCGCATGGCACGCGAGTTTGGAGTGCAGCGGGCGGACATCGAGGACTGTCCCGATGCTCCCGAAGTTTGGGCTGCGCTGGAGTCCTTCCTGGGTGACGCTCCCGTGGTGACCCTGGATGGGAGGGGCATTGCCGACTGGGCCAAGGCGTTGGGCGGGAATGCCGAGCGCCGTGTCCTGGGTCTGGACGAATTGGCCTTGCTACTCGTACCGGGACGCCTCGCCACGCGCCGCTCGGACCTATTGCAGGTGCTGCTACCCAGTGGACAGGCCCAAGAAAAGGGGGCGAGGCTGAACCGCCCCGAGGCTTTGGTGAGTGCTCTCGCCCACTTGGTCGAGCGTTTCCTGAACCAAGACCCATCCATCGTCGCCCTGGTCTTGGGCGGCCTGACGCGGACCCTGCGCGGGTTGCAAAAAGACGAACCGACGGCAGCGATGCAGTTGGAATTCGCGTTGGACCTACTCGACCGCCCCAGTGTCTGGGCTCTGAGCACCGGTGATCTGTTCGAGGGTTCGGGCGGGCTGCGTGACGGGTGCTTGGCCGACACGCCCGGACCCGACGTGGACCTCAGTGCACTGCTCAATGGCCTGCCACCCGCGGCCAGTTCGACGGCCGATGCGTGGAGACAACACGAGGAGCTACCCCCAGCTGGTTTGGCGTGCACACCATCGCACGCCGACGATGAAAGCCGCTTGGAGGAGTTGTTCGAACATCACTTGCCCTCCCTCCTGGCCAACGAATACGGCGGCCAAGCGGCCGACTTCTACCGGCGTTCCCAACACGAGGTCGCTCGGCAGGTTGCCCAGACTCTGGGGCGTGATGAGTTGCTGTTGGTGCACGCGCCGACCGGGACCGGCAAGACCCTGGCCTATCTCTTGCCTGCCATGCTCTGGGCACGGCGACACGGGGTACGGGTTGCCATCGCGACCTACACGCGCGCCCTCCAAGAGCAAGCCATGGACCGCGAGGTCCCGCGCGCCCTCTCTGCCCTGGCGCGGGCTGGCGACACGCAGGAGACGCGTGTATCCGTGCTCAAGGGACGCGAAAACTACCTGTGCTTTCGTTCCCTGCGCATGGCCATGCCCGGCGCCAACGAGGGCGCCGCTGCCTGGCTGGCCTGGACGAGCCTGGCTCTCTTCGGGCTGACCGATCCGGATGGCGATCTGGATCGATTCCCCAGGCGTCCCGCCCTGCGAGTGAAATCCGACGGGCAGTTTCGGTCCACCGCGGGCCACCTATTGCACTCGGTACGCGCTCGCAGCGGCTGCTGTTCGGGAGCAGAAGACAAGGACACCTGCTGCGCCACCCTCGCGCGACGCAAGGCGGGGCGCAGTCATGTGGTCATCACAAATCAGGCACTCGCATTGGCGCGACCAGAAATGTTCCGCCATGTGATTTTCGATGAGTGCGAACACTTGCACAGCGTGGCTCACAGCGCTTGGAGCCACGAAATCGACTTCGCGACCCTGCGCGAGACCCTGCTGCGCCTGCATCGACCTGGCAAGGGTCGTTCGAGCAGGCCCTTGGATGTGCTGGAACGGAAACTGCCCCTTGAAGGGGGTGCGCGCAAGGAACTGCAGGTTGCTCGGCAACACTGGGATCGGGCCACGCGCGGACTGCACGGGTTGGAGGAATCCGCGACGGCCTTCGATCACTGGCGCAGGGACGCGGAACGCTCGCGCCCCCTGCGCGAACACCACTCCTTGTTTCGTGAGTACGTAGAAGGAGACAACGGCGAGGCCCTCTTGGCATCCCGGCTCGAGACCAGCGCCGCCATGAATCGGCTGGAAGCCAGCCTGGAGCGCCTGCTGGAAACCGTCTCGGCATTGGAGCTGGTGGGCTTCGCGCGCATTCGCCGCAGCGTCGAACTGGTGCGCGCCGACCTGGTGGAATTGACTGGGATCTTGGCTGCGTGGCTGCCGGAGAAGGACGGCCGGCCCTCCCTTTCCGATCGTGTCTTTCACGACATCCAACGGCGGGAAGGCGGCGACCTGGAACTCTCGGCGCAACTCCTCCTCCCGGATGAGCAACTCGGTCGCGTCTACTACCCCGCGCTCGCGTGCGGCGTGTTCCTCTCCGCGACGACGCACTTGGCCAGCGGGTTCGAACCGGCGCTCGCCTACCTGGGTCTCGATTGGACGCAGAGCCCATCAAGTGACGGGGAGCAGCCGGGCAGGGAGGTGCGCACGTTCTCAGCACCTGAGGTCTTCGACTACTCACGGGTCTTGGTTGGGCTCCCCCGCGATGTTCCCTCCCCGCAGAACCGTGAGGCGCACCGTGAGTACCTGCGCGAACTCATCGAATGGTTGGGCACGCGTACCCGCGGGCGCATGCTGGTGCTCTTCACTAGCCTGGCAGACGTCCGAGCAGTGGGAGAGGCCCTCGCCGCGGGATTCGCGGAACGCCAGATTCCGCTTTGGTATCAGGGCATGCCCGGAATCGGCAAGGAAGAGATGGCCGACCTGTTTCGTGAACGCACCGATTCCATTCTGCTCGGAGTCGACACGTTCTGGTATGGCGCGGACTTCCCTGGCGAAACGCTTGAGTACCTGGTGATCGCACGTCTGCCGTACGGAGTCCCCGACCGCTACCACCACGCGCAGTGCGCCGCGATCGGTGAGGGAGGGCAACGCAAACGCGTCTACATGCCCCGCGCCCTGGCCAAGATGCGGCAGGGATTCGGGCGCCTCATGCGCCGCACGGGCGATCGCGGTTGTGTGCTGCTACTCGACCCACGTATCGGTGGGCCGAAACATCGCGTCTTTATGCGTGAGCTGCCCGTGGCTGCCAGCGCGTTGGTCAGCGAAGAAGAACAGGAAGGGCTGGCCCGATTGGTGCGGGGGGATTCCCGTCAGGTATTACATGAGTGCTTGGCGCACATGGGCATGTTGGCCGATATCGACCGCAGAGATTTGGGCGCGGACTTCAACCCGACAACGTCCGCATCCATGCCCCTCGGAACCCTCGCTCCCGCCCCACCTCCCGCCCCAAGAGTCCAACCCGCAATCGCGGAGACCGAACACGTAGATGTCCCGATCGAAGACCTTCCCTTCTGATTCGCGCCATGACTGACCCTGTCGCCTGGACTGAAGTTCGAGTGGAGGTTCCCCAAGGCTGGCAAGAACTCGTCGCTTCCTGCCTCGCTTTCGGCCCGTGCACGACGGTGAGCCTGGACAACACGAGCATTGGCCAAGACGATCCAGCGCCAGGCTTCGAAACGCTGCGGACCTTTCTGCCCAGCGCCGATGACACACCTGCATTGCGCGACCAATTGCACGATCACCTGCGCGCCTTGGCCGAACGCTCGGGAGCGAAGGAACTGGAGAACCTGTCTGTCCGGTTCACACCCCTGCCTGCAGAGGATTATGCGACCTCGTGGAAGAAGTCTTGGAAGCCCTTCCGTGTGGGTGGACTCGCGGTGATTCCCCCCTGGTTTGAAGGTGAAACTCGACCCGACGACCGGATCTTGCGTCTGGAACCCGGCGGGGCCTTTGGATCGGGACGGCACGCGACGACGCGCATGTGCCTGATGGTCTTACAGGAGCGAATGGGGGGCGGCGAACGCGTCCTGGACGCGGGGTCGGGGAGCGGCATCCTGTCTGTCACCGCTGCCCTGCTCGGGGCAGACACGGTGCTTGGCTTTGACGTGGATGACACGGGGCCGGTCTACGGAAACCAACTGGCCCGCGACAATGGGGTCGAAGCGCGCTGTACATTCCGACGCGGGGGATTTGAGGTGCTCACACCTGACGACGGACCCTTCGACGTTGTGCTCGCCAATATCTACTCGGACGTGATCCAAGCCCAAGCAGCCAGCCTGCGCGAGCGACTCCACCCTGAGGGTTGGTTCGCGTTCAGCGGTTGCCCCTTGCGTCACGCGGAAGCCACACGCCGGTCCATACTGGACGCGGGATTGCGTATCGAACGGGAGCGCCCACGGGGACGTTGGATGACCTTTGTTGGAGGAACGAAATGAGAGTCTGGCGCAACGCGTTGCCCGGGTTGGTCGGGACAGGAGTCCTCGGGATTGGGCTGGCCTGTGTCGGCGGGCCCGCCGGTGGACTAGAAATCAGCGCGGAACAAGCCCTTGACCATATGCGGGCGTCCTTCGGCTGGCAGGCCTTTGCCGAGCGCGAAGAGGGCTGGACGATGCGGGGCACGTCTCACGACCAGGGTCTGGATGGCACCACGTCTCAGAGGCTCACGCCCGGGGGCTTGTTCGTGAGCGAAAACCGCTCGGAACTCTCATCTGCCCAGGGCTTCAATGGAGAAACGGTTTGGGCGGTCGACCACACCGGTATGCCCTCCCAGCCGGCTCTCAGTTCCCGGGCTCTCCTGCTAGGGACCGAGTGGGTTGGCAATGGTGTCTGGCTCGACCCGGACGAAGAGAGGTTCTCGGTCGAAGTGGACAACGAAGCGACCGATGAGCGGGTGCTAGCGCTCAGCGTGCGCCTTCCCGACAGCGCCTTTCACTGCACCGTACTGGTGGAGCGCGAGAGTTGGCTACCCAAGGGGATCACCTTGCACCTGCCTGCTGGAGAGCGGGTCATCGAGCTGAGTGAGTACGCCGCACCACAGGGCTTCCAGGTCGCGACCCAGATACGCCTCACCGGCATGAGCGGGGAGATCTCGACCTTCGCGATCCACTCGATCACGCCCACGCCCCTGCTTGGACGCAACCCCTATGTACCGCGCACTGCGAGGCCACAAGACACGCGCTTCGCCCGCGGTGTCGACCCCGAGCTCGCCGATGTGCAAATCACTCGCACGGGCCACATCCTCGTGCGGCCCAAAATTGAGCGTCAGGACGGTGGCTGGTTTCTGTTGGATTCCGGAGCGGGGATGAACTGCATCGACCCCGGGTTTGCCGACACCCTAGGCCTCGATCCGTTTGGTGTTGTCTCGGTAGTAGGCGTAGGGGGTGTGGAGCGATCGAGCTTCCGCCGTGGTAACGAGTACCAACTGGGACCCATGACTGTGCGCGGGACACCCTGGTTGGAATTGGACCTGGGCATGCTGGAGCCCCTCTTCGGCGTTGAGATCCACGGAGTGCTCGGCCACGAGACCTTCTCTCGCGCGGGCATCGAAATCGACCTCAACCCAGGTCGCATCTGGGTGCAGGACCCCACAAATTGGACACGGCCTGCCTCCGGCACCAAGTTGGTCTTGGACCGCAATATGCCCTGCGTGGAGTGTTCCTTTGCGGGCGACCACAGCGGGTGGTTCCGCTTCGATACGGGCTCCGACGACACCGTCACTTTCCACGGACCAACGGTGGAACGTTATGGCCTGACTGAAGATCGCGACGACCTGATTGCCGTTCAGATGGCCGGGGTCGGAGGAACTCAGATGGGTCAGCGGGGGCCCATTGAGTGGTTCGAGTTGTGCGGAGAGCGCTTTGAGCAGGTCCCTGTCACGTTCCTACCGCTCGCGGCAGGCGTACTGAACGACGCCGCGACCCTGGGTAATATCGGGGGTTCGCTGGTGCGGGGCTACCGGGTCAGCTTGGACATTCCCGGCGGGAAACTGTTCCTGACTCCAAGCGAGTAGCCCCGGTTCCTGTTCGCTAGGCTGCCCGCGGTGAAGATCCTCTTTCTCTCACAGCGCGTCCCTTACCCGCCCAACCGCGGGGACAAGATCACAACCTGGCGCCTGATCGAGCGCCTGCAAAGGGATCACGAAGTCGCCGTGGTCGCCTTCGCTCACGACAAGGCGGACGTGCAGGGCGCACGCGAACTGCGCGAGTTGGGGTACGACGTCACGGACATCCCCTTGAACTTGAGGCGGGCCAAGCTCTTGGCCAGTCCCCTCCTGTTCACGAACAGGTCCCTCACCCAGGGGGTCTTCGGTTCCGCGAGACTGCAATCCGAAGTGGACCGTCGCTTGGGCTGGGCGGACGCAGCGTATGCTTTCTCTTCATCCATGGGAGACTTCCTCTTGGACCGTGGCCTGCCCTGGGTCATGCACTTTGCCGAGCTTGACTCTGATAAGTGGAGGCAATACGCAGAGAGCAAGTCCTTCCCTTTGAACTTCATCTACCGACGTGAGTGCCGCACGCTATTGAGGTACGAGCGCAGATTGGCGGCAGACGCCGTGACCAACGTCTTCTGCACTCCCCTCGAGCAGGATCTCTTCAAGGAGCAGATTCCTGGCCGCCTCTCCGCCGTCGTCCGCAACGGTGTGGATCTGGAGTACTTCCAGCCCCAACCCGAGCTGAGGGAGCCCGAACACCTGATGTTCACGGGCGTCATGGACTACTTCCCCAACGTAGACGGCTGCGTGCACTTCGTGGAAGAGGTCTTGCCCCTCGTCCGCACCCGATTTCCGGACTGTCGCTTCACGATCGTCGGTTCACGGCCGGCGCCAGAAGTCGAACGCCTGGGACAGGTCCCCGGTGTTGCCGTCACCGGCTTTGTCGACGACATCCGTACCTATCTCGGGCGGGCCGCCATCTCGGTCGCCCCCCTGCGCGTGGCGCGCGGGATCCAGAACAAGGTGTTAGAAGCCCTGGCTTGTGGCCTCCCGGTGGTCGGAACCACTTCGGCCACCCAGGGAGTTGAGGGCAAAGCCGGCCAGGACTTCATCCTGGCCGACAGCGCCCGCGACCAGGCCGACGCGATCATTCGCCTGCTGCGCAACCCCGACGAGGCCCGGGCTTTGGGTCAACGGGCCCGGACCTTCGTCGAGGAAAACTACGACTGGTCGCGGACCCTGCAGGCGTTTGATGCTGTTCTCGAGCAGTTGCAAGAACGCATCTGACCCCGCTGTCCTCGCCCCTGCCTGCGCCCATGACCTGGGCTATACTGCTCGCCCCAATTCGGCCCTGCCGCACCCATCGAGCCTCGAGCGACCTCTCCCATGAGCCACGACAACATCATCTCCACGTTCAACTCCTGGGCCCAGGACGGCCGCGCCGAAGGCATGCAGGAGGGCCACGGCGACGTGGTCGGCCAGGTCATTTCCCAGCTGGACATCCGTGCCGGAATGCAGTCCTTGGACCTGGGCTGCGGCTCGGGCTGGGCCACCCGCTTGCTGGCCTCGGCAGCCCCGGGCGCCGGAGCCGTGGGCGTGGATGCCGCCCCGGAGATGATCGCCCGCGCCGAAGCGAACCACGACTTGACCTCCCGCGCCCGCTACGAAGTCGGCACCTTCGAAGCCCTCGACTTCCCCGACAACCGCTTCGACCGGGTCTTCTCCATGGAAGCCCTCTACTACGCAGTGGACCTCCCCAAGTCTCTGTCCGAGCTCTTGCGCGTCACCAAGCCCGGCGGCCACTGCGACATCGTCGTCGACCGTTTCAAGGAGTCGCCCCTGACCGAAGGCTGGGAAGAGTCCTGCGGCGTGGCCATGCACTTCCTAGGCGAGTCCGAATGGCAGGCCGCATTTGAAGCCGCCGGCTTCGAAGACGTCACTTGCACCCGCGTCATCGACTCCCGCGGCCCAGGCTCAGAAGCCGACTTCCAGCCCAACGTCCACCTCGCCACGTACCAAGACAAAGTCGCCCTGCACGAGGCCGGCAGCCTCTGGATCCACGGGGTCAAGCCGGGCTAGAGTTCGATCAGAACAAATCCATGCTGGCCGACGTCCACTTCAGCAGGGGCGCGGAGTACAGCAGGAAGATCACGTTCAGGGCGGCGAAGACGACGAGCAGGATCGCCATGGCGGGCTGGGGGCGGACGGTGGTGCCGTCGGATTCCTTGAGGAACAGATGCTTGGCCACGCGCATGTAGTAGTAGAGGCTGACCACGGAGTTGAGCAGCATCAGGAGCACAAGCCAGCCATAGGCTCCGTCTTGGACAGCGAGGGCTGCCTTGGCCACGGCCAGCTTGCCGAAGAAGCCCACCGTGGGCGGCAGGCCGGTCAGGCTGACGAGGAAGACGACTGCCGAGACGGAGATCAAGGGGGCAGCGCGGCCGAGTCCATTCAGGGATGCGTAGGTCTCTTTTCCCGTCTGCCCTTGGAAGTAGAGCAGCACGCCGAAAGCGCCCAGGTTCATCAGGTAGTAGGCCACCAGGTACAGCATCGCGGCTTCCAGGCCGGGGCCGTTCATGGCCACCAGGGCCACGAGCACGTAACCCGCGTGGGCCACCGAAGAGTAGGCCAGCATGCGCTTGACGCTCTCTTGCCGCACGGCCGCCAAGTTGCCGAGGGTCATGGTCACGGCGGCCATGATGGCGATCAGGCTTCCCACTTGAATGCCGTACTCTCCCACAGCCGCGGCCACGTCGGGGGACATGAAGAGGACTGCGAGGAAGCGCAAGAGCGCTCCGAAGCCTGCGGCCTTGGAGGCCACGGCCAGGAAGGTCGTCACCGGTGTGGGCGAACCCTCGTACACGTCCGGGGCCCAGAAGTGGAAGGGCGCTACGGAGATCTTGAAAGCGAAGCCACCGAGGATCATCACCATGGCCAGGGCCACGGTCGCCGGGGACGTGGTCACGGCTTCGGCCAGGCTGCGGGTCAGGCCTACGCCCTCGGCGGTGCCGGCCATGACTTGCAGGTCCATGGTGCCGGTCAGGCCGTAGAGCAGACTGATGCCGTAGACCATCACGCCCGCTGAGAAGCCGCCGAAAACGACGTACTTCATGGCGGCCTCGGCCGAACGCTTCTCGCCCTTGTGAAAGCCGGCCAGGGCGTAACTGGCGAGGGAAAGCAGCTCCAGGCCAAGAACCAGCAACATCATGTTGTTGGTTCCCACCATGAAGAAGATGCCCATGCCGGCGCCCAGGAGTAGGAAGTAGTACTCCCCAATGCGGTCCCTGCGCTCGCGGTGGTCCCCCATCACGAATCCGATCACCACCGCCAGCGAAGCGCAGGTGAACAGCTTGAAGAAGTTGCCGAACTTGTCCACCACCACGATTCCAAAGGCGGTGTCACCCACGGAATCGTCGAAGCCCAGGAGCAGGAGGAAGCTCGCGAGACCCAGGCCGGCGATGGAAATCCATCCCAGGCGACTGGAACCGCGCTCCTTCCAGACCAGGTCCATGATCAGGACCAGCAAGCTGACCGCGCCGAGCACAAGCTCGGGGGACAGCAGTCCGAAGCCTTTGAGGTGGATGTCTTGCACGAGTGGATCTCCGCTCAGCTACCGGGCTTGAGCAGGCTCATCAGCTCAACGACGCTCGTGTCCATCCAGTCGAGCAGATAGAAGGGGAAGATCCCGAGCACCAGGCACAGGAACAGGAGCGGCGCCAAGGAGAAGACCTCGCGGCCGTTGATGTCGGGATAGCCCTTGTACTTCTCGTTCAGCGGCCCGAGGAACACGCGTTGCAGAGCCCACAGGATGTAAGCAGCGGTGAGCACGACGCCCAAGCAGGAGATCAGCACCAGAATCTGGAAGCGTGTGTCCTCAGCCTGGAAGGCGCCGACTAAGGTCATGGCCTCCGACACAAAACCCGCCATGCCGGGCAGGCCCAGCGATGCGAAGAAACCGAAGGTGGCCAGGGCCCAGTAGCGCGGCATGACCTGCGCCACGCCTCCAAAGGCATTCAGGTCACGGTGGTGGGCCCGGTCATAAATCACACCTACGATCAGGAAGCAGGCGGCCGAGCTCGTGCCGTGGTTGAACATCTGCAGTGCGGCGCCATTCATGCCCCATTCCGTCAGGGCGGCCATGCCGAGAAGCACGAAGCCCATGTGCGAGACGGACGAGTACGCGACCATGCGCTTGAAGTCCGTCTGTCCCAGGGCCACGTAGGCCCCGTACACAATCGAGATCACGCCCAGTACGCCCAGCACATAAGCGTTGTCGCGGAAAGCGTCGGGCACGATCGGGAAGCAACCTCGAATCAGGCCGTACCCACCGAGCTTCAGCAGAATGCCAGCCAGGATGACGGAGATCGGCGTGGGTGCCTGCACGTGGGCGTCCGGCAACCAGGTATGGAAGGGGAAGCAGGGAATCTTGATCGCGAAGGCGATGAACAGAAACCAGAAGGCCCAGGTGGTGAAGCTCATGCCGAGCAACTCGGGGCCAGTCCACATTCCCGCCTTGCCGATGGCCATCATCTCGGGAATCGAGAAGGTGCCCTGGTCCAGGTACATGGCGATCAGCGCAATCAGCATCAGCACCGAGCCCGCCAGCGTATACAGGAAGAACTTGATCGCCGCGTACTCGCGCTTCGGTCCACCCCAGATCCCGATCAGGAAGTACATGGGCAGCAGCATCACTTCCCAGAACACGTAGAACAGGAAGTAGTCGAGTGAGATGAACACGCCAGTGATTCCGCACCCGAGCAGCAAGAGCAACGCGTAGTAAGCCTTGGACAGGCGCGGCACGGTCTCGCTCGCCGGAACGGCGATGAACATCAACAGGGTCGTCAGCCACACCAGGGGCAGGGACAAACCGTCAATTCCCACGGTGTAATTGATCTGGAACTCGCCCACCGTGATCCAAGGCAGGCTCTGCACGAGCTGGTAACCGTTGGCTCCCGTCTGGAAGTCGCCGAAGTAGACCATCGTGGCCAACACCAAGGGGATGAAGGTCGCCAACCCGGCGATGCCCTTGATGAGGCTCATGTTCTGGCGAGGCACGCACAGAATCGCCGTCATCCCGATCAGGGGGATGAAGGTGATCCAGGTGAGGATCGTGGACTCGCTGAGTGTGAGAAGACTGTCCATGGAACTTGTGGACTGGAGGGAGGGGAGGCCGCTACGGAATCAGGAGAGGATGTGGAAGGCCGCCAACAAGATGCCGCCGGCCACGGCGAAGGAGACGTACTGCTGAATACGGCCCGTTTGGAGGAGTCTCACGACCGAGCCCGTGGTCTGGATGACACTCGCCATCAAGTTCACGAGCCCGTCGACGATGTGCTTGTCGATCCACGCGCCCACAAAACCCAGGGCCTTGTGGATGCGGCCCATGAGCAACACCAGTCCATCGACGATGTTCTCGTCGATCCACTTCTGGGTGCGGCTAAGCGACATGGTGCCGCGGATAAGCGTCGCATCGACGACCTCGTCCACGTAGTACTTGTTGGCCACGGTGGTGTAGAAGCGGCCGAACTTTGCGGTCACGCGTGCCGGGTCGATCAAGCGCTTGAGGTACATCAGCGCAGCGCCCAGTACGCCGAGCAGCAATACTCCCAAGCTGACGATCAGAGCCCGCGTATGAGCCTCGTGACCAATGTGGGCGGTGTGCTCCGGATCGTGCGCCCGCGCCTCTGCAGCGGACGCGATGTTCATCTGGCTCAGGTCGATGCCCGGGTAGAGGAACTGCTCCGTCTCTCCAGTTTCGTGATCCACATGCCAGACAAGACTCTCGAACCAGGTGTGCTCGCCCAGGACGTCGCCGTCCATCGCCCACATCTTGCCGCCGAACAATCCCAGGGTGGCCAGGGCCAACAAGGAGACGACCATGGGTGCCGGTGACTCGTGCGCGTGGTCGTGGATGTGCTGATCCTTGGGCTTCCCGAAGAAAGTCATGAAGATCAAGCGGAACATGTAGAAGGTCGTGAGCATCGCAGCCAGCGCGAGGCAAATGAGGGCAAACGGGCCGACCCAGCCACCGTGGCCCATGACCGCTTCCCACGCCGAAGCAATGATCTTGTCCTTGGAGTAGAAACCGCTGAATAGGGGCGTACCCGCGATCGCCAAGGTGCAGATCAGCATGGCGGCGAAGGTCAGCGGCATCTTCTTGCGCAACCCACCCATCTTGCGCATGTCCTGTTCATGGTGGCAGCCGTGGATGACTGAGCCGGCGGACAGGAAGAGGCAAGCCTTGAAGAAGGCGTGGGTCACCATGTGGAAGAGGCCTGCAACCAGGCCAATGCCGACCGTGCCCACGGCCGCGCCGGCGGTGCCAATGGCGGCAACCATGAATCCGAGTTGCGAAATGGTCGAGTAAGCCAGGACGCCCTTGATGTCGTTGACCGTGCAACCGATGGTCGCCGCGAAGAGCGCTGTTACCGAACCCACGACGGTCACAAACTGCAGCACGTCCGGTGACATGAGCGGGAAGGTGCGCCCCAGCAGGAACACGCCTGCGGCCACCATGGTCGCCGCGTGGATCATGGCCGAGACGGGGGTCGGGCCTTCCATGGCGTCGGGCAGCCAGATGTGCAGTGGAAACTGAGCCGACTTGCCCATCGTCCCACCAAATACGAACAGCCCGGCGACGGTCATCCAGGCCGGGTACTCGCCTCCGTTTGCAGCCACGGCCTCAGCACCGAGTCGCCACATCTCACTGAACTGGAAGGTCCGGAAGTTGTAGTAGAAGATCGCCATGCCGAAGAGCAGGCAGGTATCTCCTACACGGGTTGTGAGGAATGCTTTCTTGCAGGCAGCGGCGGCTTGCTTGATGCGCGGGCTGTCCGGGTCGTGGCTGAAGTGACCGATGAGCAGGTAACTCATCAAGCCCATCAGCTCCCAGAAGATGAACAGGAACAGCAGGTTGTCGGAGAGCACCAGGCCCAGCATCGCGAAGGTGAACAGGCTGATGTTCGCGAAGAAGATGTGGTAGCGCCGATCCCCCTTCATGTACCCCATCGAGAAGAGGTGCACGAAGAACGAAACCACGCCCACAACGGCGAGCATGGCTGCTCCCAGGCCGTCGTACAGCACCCCAGCCACCAAATTCAGGCTAGGGGCCTTTTCCGCTGACTGATAGAACCACTCGAAGACTGGCCCTCCCTCGTTCACGGACTCGTGGAAGAAGGGGCCGTGACCCGCCGCACCGAGGGCCACGAACAACATGCGCACGGTGATGCACATGACGACGAACATCCCGGCCGTGGGCAGCCAATCGCCACCGCGCGGCAGACGTCGACCGAAGAATATCTGCACAACGAAAGCCGCCAGCGGAATTGCCGGCACAGCCAGTAGCAGCTTCCAGTCGAGTGCTGTGAGGTGGTGTTCCATTCAGGCGTGCGAGGTGGAGGGGAAGAAGCTCGTGCTACTCCCGCAGGAAGTCAGCCTCGCTTGGCTTAACGGTTTTCATGAGGTGAAAGACGTTCAACACGATGGCCAAGGCAATGGCCGATTCCGCTGCGGCAAGGATGATGAGGAACACGACGAAGACGCGCCCCTCGAGTCCTCCGCCATTGAAATGGTTGAAGGCCGCGAAATTGATCATCGCCGCGTTCATGACCATCTCGACGCCGAACAACACGTACAGAATGTTGCGGCGGCTGATGATGCAGATCAGGCCCAGGGCAAAGAGGGCGGCCGAAACGCCGACGTAGGCTCCAAGTCCCATCAGTCTTGCCCTCCTGCTGAAGCGGGGAGAGGCTCGTAGTCAACACGCCGGCGGCGCGCGATGTACACGGCGGCGACTAGGGCCACGGTGAGCAGGTAGGCAGCCAACTCAAAGGCCACCACGTACTGCTTTGGATCCAGGAAAGCGAGACCGATGGCGCGCGCATGGGAGTCCTCAGCGGGCAGCGTGTCCGCCATGACCCAGCCAGCCACGCCACCAGCAACTTGGGCAGCAACAAACGCCACACCCGCACCAACCAGGACGGTGGCTGCGCCGACACGCGCCAGGCTGCGCTCCTCGTTGTCCGGGGGCGAGAGCATCACGCCGAAAAGAAGCAGGGCCAAGATGCCGCCCACGTAAATCAGGATCTGAGCCATGGCGAGGAAGTCACTGCCGAGCAGGACAAACAAGCCGGCCACTCCCAAGAAGGTGGCCATCAAGGAGAACGCGCTGCGCACGATCGAGCGCTCCCAGATGCAGACTGCCGCTCCGCCCAGGATCAAGTACGCGCAGAATCCAAAGGCCAGACCGGGCCCCCCTGCACTCTGCAGGCCGGCGCCCATGGCCACGGCACCGGCCAGGCCCAGCGCGCCGTAAAAGACTCGGTTGAGATTCACGCCTCGCCACCCTCGGCGTCCTCGGAAGTGGCTTCCTTCTTAGCCTTCTCGGCGGCTGCCGCTTCCTTTGCAGCGGCCTTGGCGGCCTTCTTGGCGGTAGCCTCCTTCATGCGCACACGCGCATCCGGAGCCATGCCCTTGAAGGAAAGCAGGTCGTGGTTGAGTTCGCTGCGGTCCTCGGTCACCAAGGCAAACTCGGTGCCCATGTGTATGCAGTCCTTCGGGCAGGGGTACACGCACAGCTCGCAGAACATGCACTTCTGGTAGTCAAGCGTGAACGACACCCATTCCAGTTCCTTACCGTGCCGGATGGCGTCCATCTCGATGCAATCGATGGGACAGGCGCGGGCGCAGGCGAGGCAGTTGATGCACTTCTCCTGCTCCAGATAGTGGATTCCGCGGTACCGATCGGGGATCGGCAGACGCTGATCGGGATACTGGACCGTGATCGGCTTCTGCAGGAAGTACTTGCCGGTGATGCGCATGCCCACGAGGGTCGAGGACACGGCGTTCCAGACGTTGCTGATGTATTGCTTGGTGCTCACCATTTCAGTTCTCGTAGGTCTGTCAGTTGAGCACAACGTGCAAGATAGCTTCCCAGATCGCGGCACCGAGCACGCAAATCAAGGCCAGCGGAGTGAGGTACTTGTATCCCATGGTCATCACCTGATCGATGCGCACACGCGGCAGGGTCCAGCGCAACCACATCATCAGGAACACACCGATGAAGGCCTTGATCACGAGCGTCGCGAAGCACACGAGTGAGAAGAGGATCGACCCCTCCAGGCCTGCGCCGCGCATGCCGTAGGTGACTGGGCTTTCGAAGCCGCCGAAGAAGAACACCGCACCCACCACGCTCATCAAGAACATGGCCGCGTACTCCTCCATGAAGAAGAAGGACCAGCGGATGCCGGAGAATTCGGTCAGGAAACCGGCCACCAGTTCGGACTCGGCTTCGGGCAGGTCGAATGGCGCGCGCTTGGTTTCGGCCAGCGCAGCGATCCAGAAGATGATGAAGGCCGGCAGGCACAAGGGGTTCTGGAAGATGGCCCAGTTCATGCCGAAGAAACCACTCTGCAGTGAGCTGGCGTCGAGCAGGCTGAAGGTACCGAGCGTGATCAGCGGCACCATGAGCGCGATACCCAAGGGAATCTCGTAGGCCACCACCTGCGCCGCCTCGCGCATGGCGCCGTACAGAGACCACTTCGAGTTGGAAGCCCAACCGGCCATGATCACACCGATCGTTGTGGTAGAGCCGATTGCGAGGATCGCAAAAATCCCCAAATCCATGCGTGCGAAGTACCAGTCGTAGGACAGGGGCAGGGCGGCCAAGGCACCGAAGATGGAGGCCAAGACGAGACCAGGCGAGAGCACGAACAAGACCTTGTCCGCTCCGAGGGGAATCATGTCTTCCTTCTGGAAGAGCTTGATGCCGTCCGCAATGGTCTGCGCCCAACCGTGCCAACCGCCCGCGTACATCGGCCCGTTGCGGCATTGCATGTGACCCGAGACCTTGCGCTCCATCCAGACGGACCACAGGGCAATCAGTGAGACGATGCCGACCAGAATGCCGACGCCCATTGCGACCGAACCGAGGATCAAGGCCCAGCCCGGAACCCACTCCGGCAGCGGAAGGTCCTGCAGCAGGGTGTGCAGAAAATTGCTGCCCTCGTTGTGCGTCTGAGCCACAGCACCGCTCGCGTCTTGAATGAGGGCGAACATCAGCGGTCCGTCTCTCCAATCACGATGTCCGTGGAACCGATGATGGCGACCGAGTCCGCGAGCAGGGTGCCGGGCATGAGATCTTCGAGCACGGCCAAGTTCACGAATGATGGGGCCCGTACGCGGCAACGGGTGGCCACCTTGCCACCGTCGGAGTGCAGATAGTGACCGAGTTCACCGCGCGGGTTCTCGATGCCCACGTAGGCCTCGCCCGGCGGCACCTTGATCACCTTGGGCACGTCGCCGATCACGGGGCCTGGTTCAATCTGCTCCAGGCACCAACGCACGATACCGAGGCATTCCTTCATCTCGACCATGCGCACCTGGGTGCGGTCCCAGCAGTCGCCCACTGTGCCCTTCTCGCCGGTACCCAAGGGAACGTTGAATGCGCCGGCGGCATGGGCCTCGCCGTATTCCATGTAGGGCATGTCTCGGCGCAAGTCAAAGTCCACGCCGCTGCCGCGCAACATAGGGCCGGTCAAGCCGAAGTCGTAGGCCATTTCTGCTGAGATCACGCCCACGTTGGCCGTGCGCTGAACGAAGATGTGGTTCTCGATGAGGAGGTCGTAGTACTCCTGCCACTTCTCCTCAAAAACGTCGCAGAAGTCTGAAACCTCTTGCAGCCAGCCGGGAGGCGCGTCGTTGAACACACCGCCGATGCGGATGTAGGAGTAGGTCAGGCGCGCGCCGCAGATTTTCTCGAACAACGCCTGAATCCACTCACGCTCGCGGAAGGCGTAGAAGAAGGGAGTGAAGGCGCCGATATCAAGGCCATAGGTGCCAAAGGCCACGAGGTGCGACGCGATGCGATTGAGCTCCGCGCAGATCATGCGGATCAGCGTGCCACGTCGCGGGATCTCCAACTCGGGCATCAGCGCTTCGACGGCGAGGCTGTAGCTCAAGTTGTTGTTCATCGCCGACAGGTAGTCGTAACGATCCGTGTAGGGCAGGTACTGCAACCACTCGACATTTTCCCCGATCTTCTCTGCGCAACGATGCAGGTAGCCGAGGTGCGGTTGGGCACCGGTCACGAGCTCGCCATCGGTGCGCAGCAGCACGCGCATCACCCCGTGGGTGGCCGGGTGCTGGGGACCCATGTTGATCTCCAAATCCGACGTGGCCACGTCCATGAAGAACTCGCGCTCTCCACTGGGGAGGACGCGCGCTTCATCGGCAGGCCGGATGGACGGCTTGTGATCCTTTTGGGTCGGAGAGGTCATGCTGGTGGCCGGGCTACTCGCAGGAGATGCCGTGGTATTCCTTGGGGAACTCGTAGTCCTTGCGCATCGGATAACCGGGCCAGTCATCGGGCAGCAGCATGTTGCGCGGGTCGGGGTGCCCCTCGAAGTTCACCCCGTACATCTCCATGCATTCACGCTCATGCCATTGGGCGGCGCGGTACACACTGGTCGACGATGGCATGCTCAAGGCCGACTTCGGCAGCAGGCACTTGATGCCCAGCCGTTGGCGGTGCTGCACGCTCAGCAACTGGACCAGGATCCACAGGTTCTCGTCCTCGGCATTGGGATCCGAAGCGGTGATGTCGATGAGCACCTCAAAACCAAGCGCGTCGTCGTCCCGACAGAAAGTCAAGAAGTCCGCGATGCGCGCGGGATCAACGCATACGTAGGGCAGCCCCGAACGCCCCTTGTCCTTGGTTTCCTTATCCGCCGGACGCGGCAGCTCGAGCGAGAGCAGCCCGGGGACCTTGGCCACCGACAGGTGATCAGCAATTGCCTGGAAATCCATGGTGCTCTGTGGACCCTAGGCCTGGTCGGCGGGCAGCAGGCGCGCGGGTTTGCGGATGACGGGGGTACGGCGCAGCTTGTCCTGCAGCGTCATGAGCCCCTCAAGCAACGCTTCGGGTCGCGGAGGGCAGCCGGCGATGTACACGTCAACCGGAATGATACGGTCGACGCCCTTCATGACCGTGTAGCCGTACTTGAAATAGGGTCCGCCGCCGGTGGCGCAGGCTCCCATGGCGATCACGTACTTGGGAGAGGGCATCTGGTCGTAGAGGCGCTTCACGCGCTCGCCCATTTTGAAATTGACCGTCCCCGCCACGATCATCAGGTCCGCCTGGCGGGGTGTGGCTCGGAAGGCCCCAGCGCCGAAGCGGTCGATATCGTGGTGCGCCGCACCGACAGCCATCATTTCGATAGCGCAGCAAGCCAACCCGAAGGTCATGGGCCAAATGCTGTTCAATTTGGCCCAGTTGAGAAGCCAATCGACACGCGTGGTAAGAACGTTTTCTTCGAAAGCCTCTTCGAGAATTCCCATGGTTGTATCTCGCAGGCGCCTTAGGCGCTGGCTGCCTCGGCAGCACTCTCGGTTTCGTGGTCTTCGCCCGCGTCCTCATCGGCGGGAGTGAGCTCCTCCACCGTGGGCACAGCCGCGCGAAAACGCTCGGCCGTGGGAACGTATTCGGGACCGTCATAAGACAGCACCCAATCCAAATCGCCCTTGGCCCAAACCGCGACCAGGCCAAAAAACAGGATGACGATGAACAGCGCGCCCTTGGCGACCGCCCACATGCCAATGTCGGGCGTTTCGAGGGCCTCGGTCATGACCATCGCCCAGGGGAAGAGAAAGGTGATTTCCACGGCGAAGATCACGTAGATCAAAGCCACCGTGTAGTACCGGATGTCGAAGTTGATCCAAGTGTCGCCGATCGTCTCTTCACCGCACTCGTAAACCTCTAGGCCCACTTCCGTCTTGCGCTTCGGCCTGAGCACCGAACCAATGAGCACGTTGACGAAGACGAACGCCAAACCGACGACCGCGAAGACCAGCACGTTGAGGTAGTCGAATTGCACTGGTAGTGGGGTCTTCCCGGCTGGGAAGAGGGTCGAGTCGGGGGAGTTGAGGGGGGGTCTGAGGACCCGTTCCGGCCGCTTGCGAGGCACCAGGAAGGGGCCCCGAGGTCGAGAACTTGGCCGAGAGTCTAGGAGGGGTTTGGCGGGGGTGTCAAGCGAACCAGAACCCCATAAGAGTGGGCGCGAGACGGCCCTTGGAGCGGGGTTGCGGCCAACCCAGTTCGCAAGACGGCCAGGCTCACAAGTGAACAGAACTCCTGCTCCCTGAGCCGCTCTGGAGATCTGGGTTCTCGGATCTGGCCCTGGGGTGGCCTGGGACGGGAATCTGGTCCTCAAACGTCTAACAATAAGGTGATATTTACCCAGTATCTTACTCAATGTCTCGTCCCACAGGAGTGTCGATCTCCAGCCTGGAACCAGTTGGGCCAGGTCTGCATCCTGCAGACCTAGTAACCGGCTGGCCGTCTCCGTATCTTCTGCGGCCCAAATAGGGTGCCGACACTGTCCCCAGGCCCCGTGGCCAATCGGGCAATTCGCCCGCTACCGACGCGCAGCGGCCCCCAGCCCTGCCGCCAACCCGGCCCCTCGTGCAGGCGCCATTTTGTGTCCCATGGACAATACCAAGACAACATTCCTCTACGGCCCGTCCGTCACCAAGCGCTTCAAGCGCACTCTCGTACTCGACCTGACCGCCAGCCAGGAGCACCTGGTTGTGGAACGCGGTTCTTCGCTGGCGAGGGGCTCTGTCATCGTGACGACCTGCGCGAGGGAAATGATTGCCTCCTCGAAGGCGGGAGACAAGCTCGACCACATCATCGTCACTGGCTCGAGCGAAGACCCGACTCAACATCCCGACCTGCGGGAGGTCACCGAGAACCTGCGCACCCTGCGCGACAAGTGGTTTTCGAGGGCGAAGTTGTGCATCTCCACCTCTAGCACGGACTTCGAAAACGAAGACTTGCGAGCATGCTTGGCCATGTATGACCGCTTCTTCCTGAAGTACCAATGGGGAACTGCCAAGACCTTCGCAAAGATGACTGGTGACAAGTCCACCAACCTGGCCACGCTCACCAAGCGTCTGCCTAGCTTTGATCACCTTGTGGTCGAAGCTTCCTTCATCGCGGGCAACACGTACAACGGCTCCGACAGCGAGGTCTCCAACTGGATCAAGAAGCTGCAGGAAATCGGCCCGCAGGAGGTCCACATTCTTTCAGGTACGGATGGACAGCCCAAGGCCACCAAAGCCGTCACTCCCAAGCGTCGCCAGAAGATTGCCGAAGAGGTCACCGAGAAGACCGGCCTGACCGTGGTGCTGCACGACGAAGAAACGTTGATCGCCTGAGGACCCGTACTGCCGTGACACCCACGCCCCTTGTTGAACTACGGGCCGTCACACGTCGTTTTGACGAGGTTCTCGCGGTCGACGGGCTGACCCTGGATGTCCGTGCCGGTGAGGTCTTTGGGCTCTTGGGGCCCAATGGATCGGGCAAGACAACCACGGTTCGGATGATTGCGGGCCTCTTGGCGCCCACGTCGGGTCAGGTAAGGGTGCAGGGTGCGGATGTGACACAGGACCCCCTCGCGGCGCGCCGCTGCCTGGGTTTTGTCCCCGATGGCGCCCCGCTGTACCCGAATCTCTCCCCGCGCCAGCACTTGGAATTGGTCGGCCGGCTGCACGGCTTGGATGAAGACGAGATCCAAGGCGAAGCTTTACGGCTCCTCACGGTGCTTGGACTTCACGACCGAATCGATGAACCCGTGGGCCGTTTCTCACGGGGCATGCGTCAGAAGACGGCCTTGTGTTGCGCCCTCTTGCCCCGCCCAGACCTATTGGTTTTGGACGAACCGCTCTCAGGACTCGACGCTCCTACCGCCGCGGTGTTCAAAGAGGTCTTGGCCGCATGGGCGAAGGCCGGACGATCCGTGCTCTACACTTCCCACCTTCTGGATGTCGTCGAACGGGTTTGCGATCGCATGGCGATTTTGGACCAAGGTCGACTGGTGGGCCTAGGCAGCCTCGACGAACTACGTTCGCGCGCAGGACAAGAGGGCACGTTGGAACAGGTCTTCAGCAGTCTGACCAACAGCGAAGATCCCGCCTTGCAAGCCCGACGTCTGCTCGATCGTTAGCCGACTCTTCAGCTTAGGGTGAGTGGGGTGGGCTTGAAGTTCTCATCGACCGCGACCATCGTCACCTCGGCTTCCGTCACATACTGCTGCATGCCGTCCCCGAAGCGTCGTTGCGCCCAAACAGCCACATGCACGGTGACCGAAGTCCGGCCCGTCCTGCGCGTCTCGGTAAAAAAGGACACCAAGTCCCCCACGTGTACAGGAGCCTTGAAGTCGATTTTGTCCATCGAGACCGTGACCACCATGCCCGCATGGTGGTGGTGCGCTTCAATGGCAGCGGCCAGGTCGATCTGGGAGAGGATCACACCGCCGAAGATGGTGCCTACGGCGTTGGTATCCCGGGGCATCATCACTTGCCGAATCGAAGGGATGGCCTCGGTGGGGTAGGTCTCGGGAACGAAGGTACTCATGGATTGAGTTCAGTATGGAGTGCGCGACGCGCCCAATCACCCACGCACTCCTGGAGATCTTCCAGGGCACCAGTGAAAAAGTGGTCCGAGCCTTCGATTTGCTCGACGTCGACCTGTTGGGCCAGGTTCGGCAGGCGTTCGAGCACATCTGCGGCTGTGCCAAAAGTGTCCTCGCTCGCCATGAGTACGAGCCCCGGGCAGCGGATCTCATCCGCCACGGAGCAGGGGAATGCCAGCACAGGCAAGGCCAGCAGCACGACGCTTTGTACACGGTCGTCCTGGACAGCCAGTGCCGCAGCCGTGCGCGCGCCAAACGAGAACCCACCTGCCCACAAGGGGACATCGGGCACTTCTTGGGACAGCCAATCGACAGCAGCCCGGTGGTCCTGCACCTCACCTCCTTCCCCATCGTGGGTCCCCGCGCTTGATCCGACGCCTCGGTAGTTGAGTCGCAGCACGGCGAGCCCCGCGCCTTGCAGCGCCCGCCCGGCACGGAAGACCACACTGCTGTTCATGGCTCCACCGTGCAGAGGGTGGGGATGCCCTAGGGCTACTGCTGCCTTGACCTGACCTTCGGGGAGCCAGAGCTCGCCCTCGAGATCACCCGCCGGACCCTTCATGCAGACCTTCATGGCTCCGCTACGTTAGGCTCGGATGCGTCCATGTGGAATCGCATTCTACTCGTGGCCCGCACACACCTCGCCGGAGAGTGGCTCGGGGAGCGCGGCGCCAAGTTGCCGATAGCCCCCATTCTGTTCCAAGCTTCCCTGGCCGCGGTCCTGTGTGGCTTGGTGCGCGACCATCTTGGACCCCAGGCGTACACGGTCTTCGCCCTGTCGCTGCCCCTGGGTTTGACCGCCATCGCCCTGCTCGGAGAGCTTGGACCACTGCTACGCGCCGATCCAGCCGCTGAGTGGGTTGCCGCCCTACCCGTGCGTCCAGGTGAATTGCGCGCGGCACGTATCTTGGTCATGGGCGTGCTGCTCGGTGGCCTCGCCCTCGGATCGCTGGTGCCGGCGGCTCTGCTCGCGCCCGATCAGATGGCGGTGATCGACCGCATGCTGCTCGTGGCGAGCGGCCTCATGCAGACGCTCTTCATCGGCGCCCTCTTGCTTTGGGTCCAAGCAGGCCTGGCCGGGCGCGCGGAAGGGCTCCTGACGGCAGTCCAGACAGCCCTCTTCTGTGCGGTGATGGTGGGCTTCACGGCGGGGCTCGGCAGGCTTGCGGATTTGGAAGAGGCCGTCTCAAGCGGCGCCCTCGCCAACTACTACCCACCAGTCTGGTTCTCCGCGCCTCTGGCTCCCGATCCCCGGGCTGCGGGATTGTGGCTGGCCCTGGCTGCCGTGGCCGTGACCCTGGTCACGTTCGGATTGGCCCCCTTCCCGCCCGCCCCCCGGGCGCGACCCACACGCTCGCCTCTGGGTGTTCTGCTGTGGCCCTTGCACCAACTCGCCTCTCGATTCTGGGTGCGTTCTAAGGAGCGAGCCAGTTTCGAATTTGTCTATCGCGCCCTACCCAGTGAGCACGACTTCGTCACACGCGCCTATCCCCTACTCGCCGTGCCCCTCGCCTTCCTCTTGCTGGGAGCCGACGGATCCGACACTCGCGACGAGGGACTGCTCGCCCTCTTGCTCTTCGCGCCCGCAGTCTACCTACCCCTGCTGCTGCTCTACGTCCCGGCGACCGCCACGCCCGAAGCGCGCTGGATCGTAGACACCTGCCCCCTGGATCCAAGGGACGAGGCGGCGGGTGCACGCAAGGCGATCGTGGTTCGCATGCTGTTGCCCCTGTACATCGCCTTGGGTGCGCTTGTGACCTGGCAGGCGGAGTCCAGGTTGGCGCTGCGGCTGACTCCCGTGGCGCTAGCCGCAAGCCTGGTATTGCTGCGCGTTTCCTGGGACTTCTTCACCGGCGCAGCCCCGCTCTCCACCGCCCCCGGCGACCTGGGTACTGCCTGGGACGATGCACGCTCGGGGCGCATGTTCCTGATCGCCATTCTCGTGACTCTCGCAGCCATCGGTGCCTGGCAATCGGTCAAGTCACCGCTGGTGGGGTTCTCGGTCCTGGCCATCGTCCTCATTGCGGATCGCTTGCCTATCGGCGGCGCGCATCGAGGAAAGCCGACAGGTCCGGTGCCAGGGGACAGGTGACCTCGATCTCACCGGACGCCGGGCTCTCAAAGACCAAGCGCATGTTGTGCAGGGCCTGACGGCCGTGCTCCAGTTCGGCCAGCTCTCCTGCGGTCAGGTCACCATCAATTGAGCGCGCAAAGTAGCTCTCGTCTGGGCCGTAGAGTTTGTCACCCACGATGGGATGGCCATGGGCCGCCAGGTGCACGCGGATTTGGTGCTGCCGCCCAGTGAATAGCTCGCAACGCACGAGAGCGTAGTCCTGGCCTGCACTGGAGATCTCTTCCAAGACGGAGTAGTCCGTGCGCGACTCGAGGCCGTCGGCCCGCACCGCCATCTTCAGACGCACTGCGCTGGCTCTGGCTGGGCCGATGGCACTTGTCAGTGACCCTGCGCCCGGAGTTGGAATTCCCCAAGTGATGGCCTGGTAGGCCTTCTCCACCCGACGCCCTTCGAACTGAACCATGACTTGTGTGTGGGAGGCGGGTCGTTTGGCGATCAGCACAATGCCACTGGTTTCCCGATCGAGGCGGTGACACAAACGGGGAGCCATTTGCCCGGCCCGAATTTCATTCTTGAAGTGCGCATGGACGCGCTGGATCAGCGTGTCCGAGTAATGGCGACCCGCGGGATGCACAGCGACGTGCGGGGGCTTGTTCACCACAAGCACCTCTTCGTCCTCAAAGAGCACGTCAATCGGGCCCATCGCATCCGCCGAAAAGCTACGCCGGTTCTCTTCGGGGATGACCACGATCACCCGGGATCCATGACGCAATTTGCGGCCTGGCCGTTTCTCCACACATGCTGGGTCTCTTCCTGCTGGACGATCCGGAGATCCCGCGTCCACGAGCACATACCCCTCGCGGATCAGTTTCTGGATGGAATTCCGGGAACGCCAGGAGATGCGTTCCGCGAGGAAGTGGTCCAAGCGCAGAACGAGGTCCGCGACCTTGACGCGGTAATCGCTCGCTTCGACGACGAGCTCGATCTGCGCAGGCGGTTCGGTCAGATCGCGGTCGTTGGGAAGCAGACCCATGGGGTGGTACAAGAAAAAAGGAGCTGTCCATTGCTGGGCAGCTCCTCGTGTGCGGGTGGCCGTGGGCCGTCAGGCGCTTGACTAGCGCGTTACCGTGCGACGCCGACGGCGGCGGCGGTTCGGGTCGTTCTTGCGGGTGGCCTTCTGGATCGTACGCAAACGCTCGCGGCGTTCGCGCCGGCGGCGGTCCGACCTCTTCTCATGCCAGGTACGAGCCCTGGCCATGCGGAAGATGCCGCTGTAATTGCACTGGCGCTTGAAGCGGCGCAGGGCGGCTTCCAGAGATTCGTTCGAACGTACGGCGACCTTGATCAAGACTGACTAACCTTCCATATCCTTGTTTGCGGGGCGCGCGAGCGGGATGCCCGTGCGAATTTGTGGGCGACCACTTTAGCGCTAAGCGGGGCGTTGGACATAGGGACGGGTGGAAATCCACTGCAGGTGCTGCCATTCTGCTACCCAGGTGCAGAATCCCAGTCAAAAGGGCGGTTCCGGGTTCCCCCGGGGTGCATACCCAGACCAAGGGGTGCCCCTGCAGGGACAGGTCGACCTCATCACCTACCATGACGAAGAGAGCCTCTACACGGTTCTAAAGCTAGTCCCGGAAGAGGGTTACGACATCCCCGAGAGCGAAGAGTTGTTCGCACCGACGCGCCTCACAGCCGTCGGCCGCTGGGCTCATCCCATGGAGGGCGCGCGGGTCAGAATGCTCGGGATCTGGGGCCGACACGCCTCACACGGCAACCAGTTCGAGTTTGAAGTCTTGCAGCCGCTGGTCCCCGTGGATCCGCCGGGCCTTGAGCGCTACCTGGCTTCCAAGGCCTTCCCGGGCGTGGGCAAGGCCCTGGCATCCCGCATCGTCCGCCACCTGGGTTCCGACACGCTGAGTCGCATCGTGGAGGAAGAGAACTGCTTGGTGGGAATCAAGGGGCTGAAGCCCGGGGTCGCAGCGACCCTGCGCGAGGCGGTCATCGCTCAGACCGAGCTGCACGAAACCCTGGCCTTCTTGCATGGGGTCGGCTTGGGTCCAATCCAGGCACAGGCGGCCATGACCCGCTTGGGACCGGGATGTGAGACCCAGGTTCGTGACAACCCCTACGGGCTGATGCGCGTACCAGGGTTGGGTTTTGTGATCGCCGACCGCGTGGCCGAACAGCTAGGACTTGAGGATGACGATGCGCGCCGGTTGAGCGCGGCACTTGTGCACGCGCTCGATCGCGCGGCCGACGATGGGCATTCGTTTTTGGCCCGGGCGCAGCTCGTGAACGATGCTCGAGAGCTACTGCGGGTAACTACACCGGATGGACCCTTTGAGGATGCCCTTGGGAGCCTGGTGCGTGAGGGAGACCTCGTCGTCGATGAGGAAGCCTTCTCAGAAGAAACGGGCGTCGACCCCGTCTACCTTCCACACTTGCACACCAGTGAGGTTGGTGCCGCGCGCAGTATCCGCAAGCTGCTGACAGAAGGACCATGCTCGGCGCTCGCCAATGCCGAGGCCCTACAAGCTGCCGAGGACGAGGGGCAGCTCGAAATGCACTCCGGCCAACGCGAGGCCGTGTTGACCCTACTCAGCCAACCCGTGGCCCTTCTCACGGGTGGACCCGGAGTCGGCAAGACGACCATCATCCGCTTCGTGGCCAACTTGGCCGAGGCCGCCGGAGCCAAGCTCAGACTCGCCTCACCCACCGGTCGTGCGGCCAAGCGACTGAGTGAGGCCACGGGCCGCCCAGCGACCACCATCCATCGTCTATTAGGGTTTGATGCCACCGAAGGTGGCTTTGCACACGGGACGGACAAGCCCCTCAAGGCGGACCTTGTCATCGTTGACGAGATTTCAATGCTCGACATCGTGCTCGCCCATCACCTGTTCAAGGCCCTGAGCACGGGCACACGGCTGGTCCTGGTTGGCGATCCAAACCAGCTGCCCTCGGTGGGACCCGGCAACGTCCTGCGCGACCTGCTGGACTCCGGCGCCGTGCCTACAGCACGCCTCACGCACATCTACCGCCAGGCCGCGCAGAGCCTGATCGTGCGTAACGCGCACCGCATTCTAGAGGGCGAGATGCCCGAGCTTGGGGATGCCAATCCCGAGGAAACCGACTTCTTCCTCTTTGCGAGTGATGAAGAGGGGGCCACCGCCAAGCTGCTCATCGACGTGGTCACTCGCCGGCTCGCGGAGCGCTTTGGGATTGACTGGACGCAAGACGTACAGGTCATCGCCCCGATGTACCGCGGTGAGTGTGGAGTGGACGCCCTCAATGATCGGTTGCGCGAAGCCCAGGGCATCGGGGGTCGCGAAGTCATTCGCGGTGAACAACGCTGGCGCACGGGCGACCGGGTGATCCACACGCGCAATGACTATGAAAAGGAAGTCTTCAACGGCGACATGGGTGTGATTCACAGCGTCTCGAGTGACGGCGTCGTGACCGTTCGCTATCCCGAACAGGATGTGGTCTACAGCGGTGCAGAGCTCTCCCAATTGAAACCGGCCTTTGCGATCACCGTGCACCGCAGCCAGGGAGGCGAGTTCCCGGTGGTCGTCATGCCGCTTGTCAGGCAGCACGCTGTGATGTTGCAGCGCAACCTGCTCTATACCGCCGTGACGCGAGCTCAGCGCATGGTCATTTTGGTGGGTTCGCGCCGGGCACTCGCCAGAGCCATCGAGAACACGCGACGAATTGATCGACACAGTGCGCTGGCCGACCGGCTTGTGAACTGCGTGCCGGACTAGCCGCGCTCTTGTGGACCTAGGTAATTCCTCTGCTCGAGAGAGGGAGGCAAGCAGGTCATTTCATCCTTGGCCTCGGGATCGTCATGGGCGTACCGATAGCCCTCGCCGTAGCCTGCCTCCTTCATGAGGTCCGTAACAGCATTCCGCAGGTGGCGTGGAACGGGCTCCGCCGCTGTTCGCTGCACATCCTTCTCTGCCTTCCCAAGACCCGTGTAGAGGGCGTTGTCCTTGGGGGCTCGAGCCAGATAGACCGCGGCCTGCACGAGCGCCAGCTTGCCTTCCGGGTACCCCAGTCGGCCGAAAGCCTCGGCCGCATCGAGGGTGATGCGCAGGGCAAAGGGGTCGGCCAGGCCAATGTCCTCGCTCGCCATGCGAATCAGGCGTCGCGCGATGTACTGGCCGTCTTCACCCGCTTCCATCATGCGCGCCAGCCAGTAGAGGGTGGCGTTCTCGTCACTATTGCGGACGCTCTTGTGCAGGGCAGAAATCAGGTTGTAGTGCTCTTCACCGCTCTTGTCGTAGTGCAGGTGCTTGCGCTGTAGCGCATCGCTAAGTGACTCGTCGCTTAAGCTCTCTGTCTGGGCCATCGCCGCTGCGGTCTCCAACAGAGTCAATGCACGGCGTCCGTCGCCGTCTGTCGCATGGGCGATGCGAAGCAGTTGTTCGGGGGCGACTTGCAACTGACCGTCGAGTCCTCGGGGGTCGTCGAGTGCCCGACTCAAGAGGTCGACGACTTCCTCGGGCGCCAGCGGTTCGAGCTGCAGGACCCTGCAGCGCGAAAGCAGGGCCGAGATCACTTCAAACGATGGGTTTTCGGTGGTTGCGCCAACCAAGAGGATGTCTCCACGCTCCACGTAGGGCAGAAACGCGTCCTGCTGTGCCTTGTTGAAGCGGTGAATCTCATCCACAAACAGCAGCGTGCGCGTCCCGTTGCGCTTGCGCTCTGCTTCCGCCACGGACATGACGCCCTTGATCTCCTTGATGCCCGAGAGGACCGCGGAGTAGGGCACGAAGCGGCAGTCGGTCTTGGCCGCGATCAGGCGCGCTAGGGTCGTTTTGCCTACGCCTGGTGGACCCCACAGAATCAGGCTTTGATTGAGGTCTCCGGCCAGGGCCTGGGTGAGCACGCGGCCCTCTTCGACCAGATGTCGCTGGCCCACGAATTGTTCCAGGCCGCGCGGACGCATGCGATCGGCAAGAGGAGCGTCCTCAGCAGCGAGGTCGAGAGGGTCGAAGCCTGGATCCGGCGGCACCTCGAAAAGCTCTTTCACGGTTGCTCCACCCGCCCTGCGCTGAACAGGAGCAGAGACAGGGCCACTCCCAAGTTGAGGGACTCGACGCTGCTCGCCATGGGAATCGTGATGGGATCGAGATCGTGACCGCTGTTGGGGCGGGCCCCCGTCTCCGGTCCCACCCAAAGGGCCAAGGGTCCCGACCAGTCGTAGCTACCGGGCGTCGCACCGCCGCGCGTGGCAGCCATGGCCTGTCGGAATCCGAGTCGATGCAACTGTGCTCCCACCTCGGGCGCCTTGTCCGCAAGCACGACGGGCAGACGCAAGACACTGCCCATGGACCCGCGCACGGCCCTTGAATTCCAAGGACTGGTGCCACCCGCAATGATCACCATTGCCCGCGCACCTGCCGCCTCTGCAGACCTGGCCAGAGCCCCCAGGTTGCCCGGATCCGCGACGCCGTCAACGACGAGCAGGAGGGGGTCGTGATCGAGGTCAAGCTGATCGAAGGTGAGTGACCGGGGGACTGGCGCCAACGCCATCACTCCCGGCGAGGTCTTGAGGCCACTCGCCTGCTGTAGCAACTCGGATTCGACGAGTGTGCCGGCGACACCGAGTGACTCCAGGAGTTCGGGTCGCTCGGCGCAGACAAAGAGGCTCTCTAACGGGCCCCCTTGGTCAATGACGTCGCGTACGAGCTTCTCACCCTCTAGGACCAAAAGCCCGCGCTCCCGCCCGGCCAACACGGCACGCAGTCGTTTTAGGCCCGCGTTCGAACGCGAACGGATGATCTGCCCATCGGCGCCCATGGGCCTGTTATATAGCATGGGTGACCACTATGGATGGTGCTGACCAATTGACTGAGCGAGGCCGCGTGCTACGCGTGGATGCCAAGGTATGCCACGTGCAGGTGGAAGCGGGGGTCGTGCATGCCGCTCCACGCGGCCATCTATTCGAGGATCTGCAGGGGTGCAAGAACCCGATCGCCGTCGGAGATTTCGTTGAGGTCACCCGAGAAGGGGATCCGGTGGCGATCGAGAGCGTGCACGAGCGGCGCAACTACCTGGGTCGCACGGCCTCTTCCCATGACCCGCGCGAGCAGATTCTGGTGGCCAACGCAGATCAGCTATTCATCGTCGGCTCGGTCAAGAGTCCAGGCTTCTCCAGCAATCGCACCGACCGCATCTTGGCCGCTTGTGTCTGGCATGAGATCCCCGTGATTTTGGTACTCAACAAGATCGACATCGCGCGCGGGAATGAGATCGAGCAGATCCGCCGAACTTACGAAGCGGTGCCGATCGAGGTGATCGAAACGTGCGCCACAGACGGGCGTGGGGTCGAGACACTCAAGGACCGCATGCGGGATCGAGTGTCCGTCCTGTACGGACCCTCGGGAGCAGGTAAGTCCACTTTGATCAACGCCATTCAGCCGGGACTCAAGCTGCGTGAGGGCAAGATCAGCTCCTACTGGAAACAAGGCAAACACACGACGAGCTTCTCACAGCTGATACCGCTCGAGATGGGAGGCTTGGTGGTGGACACGCCCGGCATCCGCGTCTTCCGTTTGCACAACTTGAAACGCAACGTCTTGCCCGACCTCTTTCCCGAGTTCAAACGCTACCAAGACAAGTGCCATTTCGACGGATGCAGCCACGACCACGAACCGGACTGCTCAGTGTTCGACGCCGTGGATCGCGAAGAGCTGGCGGCTTCGCGTTATGCAAGCTACTTGGAAATGTTGGACGAAATCGATCCGGACAACGCGTACGACGCCAGTGTCGAGGAGCCGCTCTGAGTCGGCTACGGGAATGCGTCCACTGTGCTAGGCCCGCAGTAGCACGCTCCAGGCCCAGCCGAAGAGCAGACCGACGACGAACGCGCGAGCCCAGCGCCTTCCGCTCGACTCCATGAGGCTCGCAAATGCGTCTTGCCCGCGACGGTGAGCGATCCATACCTGCAGGCTGAACGCCAAGCTGCCTAGCACAAGCAAGAGACCAAAGGGCTGGTTTTGAAATGAGTCCAGTGGGTGGCCGTGCAACAACAAGACTGACGCCGTGGTCACGCCACATGTGGGACAGGGAACACCCAACCACTCTCGCGCGTAACAGGCGGACAGACCCAATTGCTCATGGGTCCCGAACCCGCGTGGGTCGGGATCCAGACTTAGACCCAGGACCAGCCAGACAATTGGAATGCACACGGCAAAACGCACCAGCCACACATGCTGTTTGGAACGGCCCCTCACGTACGCATGGTCGTTCAGCCTGCGAGGTCCGTCAAGCGTCGACCGGCTAGTTGAAGTCGTAGATGTACGACAACCGGAACTTGTTCAGGATTGCATAGGGCAGGTCGTGCAACCCCGCCAGATCCTGATCTCCGTGATCCTTGAAGCCGCGCAGTTTGGGGTTGCGCATGACAAAGAAGCGGCGCGAGGATGAGTCGCCGACTTCGTAGGAGTTGGGGAGGATTGCGCCACCCACTTCCACATTCAAATTGCCCGTGTAGAAGACTCGCACGTTCTTTAGATCCTCTTCCTGGTCGCTGGCAAGCTGCGCGCGGCTAGCGTCGCCCGCTTCATCCAAGAACTCGTGGGCCAGGAGCACCTCGTCCACGTTCATGTGCAGCAAAGGCGTCTGGATCCGCTCCCGTGAGTTGAGGTCGATCAAGGTCACGTCGCGAATGCGCATGAAAGTCTTGCGGTGCTCGTCCAACATTTTGGACAGACGCGTGTACTTGTTCTCAACGCTGCCCTTGATCAGGAAGGCGTCCGTCAGGAAGAGGTCGGAGCAGAGGGTGAGCATGGTGTTGGGAGCGACGGTCGCAGAGCCCCGACGAGGTACAGGGACCCCGTGACAAGGACCCATCCGTCGGTACCCACCCTCGCCATCGCTGCGGCAAGAGCCACGCTCGCATCGGGTTCGGCCATGGCTTCGAATCCGAGCTCACGGGCGATGCCCGCCAACTCGTCTGCGGGCCAATGGCGGCCGCTCTCGACAGAGGTGCACACCAGCCTATCGGCATGACCCCTGAGCACCTTGAGCATGCCGCGCGCGTCCTTGTCCCGCGCCAAAGAAAGAACCGGGTGGCAGGAGCCCTGCAGATCCCGGTCTGCCCGGAGTTCCTCCAACACGGCCGACAGACTGGAAGGTACGTGGGCACCGTCCAGCACCACGGGTACCCCCTGCAGGCCCCTCCTTTCTAGGCGCCCGGGCAAGCGTGCGGCGAGGGCCGTCTCGCTTTGCAACAGGTGCCCTCCGATGGGGCGACCGTCAGCGCCCTTCCAGCCCGCCTCGCCCAGGGAATCAAGGCTGCGGCGTGCCAGCCCCTCATTCGTGGGCGTCAGACCTTCGGCTGGTTCAGGGTGGGACAGGTCGACACCCAGCTGCGAGGCTCGGTCGGCAATGACTTGCGCCGCTCCAGCCTCCAGGGTTCCTGAACTGCAACCGACCGCGCTGACACATGGGGTGCCCGCTTTGAGAATCCCAGCCTTCTCGGCCGCGATCGCCTCGCGTGTTTGTCCCAGCACGTCGGTGTGTTCCAAATCGATGTTCGTCAAGACGCACAGGGCGGGATCCAACACGTTGGTGGAGTCCAAGCGTCCTCCCAGGCCGACTTCTACTACGGCCACCTCGACCTGCTCGCGGCGCATGGCCACAAAAGCGGCAGCCGTCATCAGGTCGAACCACGTGGCAGCCGCAGCCGGCGTTTCGTCTTGCTGGGCACCGGCCTGCGCGTCGAGCGCAAGTTCAATGCCCTCCGCCAAAACGTCATCTCGCACTTCCCGGCCAGCGATTGTGACTCGCTCCGTGACACGCTGCACGTGGGGCGAGCCGTAACGCCCGGTGCGCATTCCCGCGGCTTCCAGGCTGACGCCGATCAAGCTGGCGACTGACCCCTTGCCCTTCGTGCCACCCACATGCACGCTGCGATATGCGGCCTGTGGGTTCCCAAGGCGACTTGTCAGGTCACTCATGGGTCCAAGATCCATGCGCATGGCCCCTCGATCTAGACGCTCCCAGTTGATGCGAGCGTCCAGGCGATCCATCGCTGCCTTCAAACGTGGAGAGAGGCTGTCCATATTGAGACCGGCAACGCGAGCTGGCGCCCCAGAACGGGATTCCGTTTGTGGGGGTCCGTGCAACTCCATGGTCTACAATTGGAGTAGGCCAGGGGATTTCGGCGATAAGGAACCATCGTGCAATTGTTCCACAGGATCAAGATCTTCGTGTATCGCATGAGCGAGAGGGAACCCGACTACCTACTGCTCAAGCCGGAGCAGGGAATCGAAGGGTTATGGGGACCGATTCAGGGTGAGCTCGGATTGGGTGAGCAACTCGAACAGGCCGTACGCAGGCGCGCTGCGGAAGCCACAGGAGTGCCCTGCCTGGGACCGATCATCGACCTCGACCTGCCCAATCGCTGGCGCTTGGGTGATGAGGAGGTCGTGGAGTGGGCCTATGGGTGTTGCCCAGCCCAGGATCCCGATCCGGCTCGACTCGACGCTGACTGGGCAGAGTATCGCTGGGCCGATTTCCCCTTGGCCTACCCGGCACTTGGTTTCGAGAACGATCGCGAGGCCATGATTCGACTGCACGCGTTCTTGGGTGCTGCCTGAGGCACTGCGGTATCGAGCCGCGCCTGACTAGCCGAGCAGGGGTAGCAGGGGGTATTTCTTGCCAAGTACCGTCTGGTGTGGCGTCTTGAACCAGTTCTCGATGATCGCCCCGTACACGCCACGGAAATCTGTCGTGGCCACCAAGTCGCCCTTGTCCAGGTTCTGGAGAGAGGGATGCGCTCCATAGAGCCCCCCCTTGACTGCGGGCCCACACAGGAACATCGGGCCCGCCTGACCATGGTCCGTTCCCTTCGATCCGTTCTCCTGGACGCGACGGCCGAACTCTGAGAACACAAGCACGAGGGTCTGCTGGCCCGCCGGGCTGAGCTGGAGGTCCTCGAGGAATGCACCAAGCCCCTCGTCGAGGCTCTCCATCAGAGAATCGTGGCTCCCTCGCTGCCCGGCGTGGGTGTCGAAACCACCCATCTGAGCGGAGAACACCCGCGTTCCGAGGCGTCCATGGATCAGAGCGGCGACGTCACGCAAGGTTCCACCCAGGCGATTGCGCGGGTACTCGACCTTCTCGCGATACAGGGCGGAGGCCTTGCGGATGGACGCGCTCGAATCGTGCGCATCGTTCAGCACCGAACGCAGGCGCGCCAGTGCTCGGTCGCGGCCGGAATGCTCTCGCCGGTCCTTGCCATTGTCGCGATCGGATGCCGGGTGCATGCCGTAGGCCATCTCAACCTGTTGCTCTCCGAACCACTTGTACACGGTAGGCGCCTGCAGGGCAGCCGCAGGGTGGCTGGTGGAGTAGACGGAATAGGGCACGTCGCTACCCAAATGCACGACGAGGTTGGGGTGATCTTCTTCCTCCCAAGCCGCTTGGGCGAGCTGGCCAATCCAGCCCTCCCCACTCGCCCGACCTTCACGGCGACCCGTATGCCACACTTCCAAGGCACGAAAGTGGGAGCGGATCATCTGCTCGTAACCCACGCCCTCGATGATGGCTATGCGCCCGGCCTGATAATGTCCGTGCAAACGCTTCAGATTGCCATGCAGGGCGCGGTAGTCATCGAGCGGAAGCAGCTCGTCTTTCTGCAGCCGAATCGTCTTGCGCGCGGCACCGTAACCGTCGTCGGCGTACGGGACCACCGTGGAGAGTCCGTCGTTGCCACCCGAAAGTTGCAGCAGCACCAGGCTGCGGGGGAATTCCGCTTCGTCCGACAGGCTCTCTAGTTGACGAGCGAGGGCAGCCGCGCCGGGGCTGACAAGCCCGATCCCGTAGAGACCGCCGGCCAGAAATTGCCGCCGGGCGAGAGAGGCATGCGTGCGCGTCATCATCCGAGTTGCGCCTCCGGCAGGGACAGAATCAGATGTGCGAGACGCCGCAGAACTTCCTCCGCCTCCTTTGACTTCTCAACGAGTTCGCCCTCACCAATTCCCTGAGCTTTGCGATCTTTGCGCAATGCCCCCACTAACAAGCGCCGCGTTTCCAGGGGCGCTTCAATTGCCAGCAAGCTCTTGCACATGAAGTCCACAATCTCGCGGTCACTGCTTGAGCCAGATCGATACAGGCGGGCGCCCAGGCTGATGCGTGGTCGGTGCTTCGTGGATCCCAGTGCCCGCGCAACCTTATTCATCATGGATCCTGCGCTGCGCGGCGCCTGCTCACGCTCTACTGCGACACTCGTGGTCATCATGTCGTCCCCATCTCCCAGCATGGTTTCCTTCGAGGGAAACTCGGGGCCGAGGTCTTCCAAACTCGCCAACTCCTCGGCGCTCAGGTCCATATCATCCAAGGGGTCGGCCAACATCTCCTTGGCCCTGACCGTGCCCAACAAAACCCCTGCCAGGTTGGCCCGGTTCATCAGGGTCGCTGTGGTAATCCAGGCGTCGCCCTCGTTCCAACCTTTCACGTTGGGTGGCTCGAAGAGTTTCATCCCCAAGGCCCCCGAGCCGCGCACGATGAGTTCACCGCGCACTTCAGCCCCTAGCCTCCTGCAAGTTCCAACAAGGTAGTCAATGGGTGAACTCACGCGAGCGCCCACGACATCAGGGCGATAGAAACGCGGGTCGAGCAGCAATTTCTCGAGCATCGGCCCCAGCTCGTAGCCCCCGTCGCGCAGGACGGCTGCGTATTCCTCAAGGCGATCCGGGTCCGGTGCCTCGCCTTCCAGGTAGGTAATGATGTTGCCTGCCACCCACCGAGCGCACGCGGGCTGGGCCAGGAGAAGGTCGACGACATCGCGCCCGTCGTGTCGGCCCTCAACGCCCAAGATGTTCTTGACGCCGAAGTCGTGGGTGCGGGGGTTGAATCGAAATTCCCGGTGCCCATCGATGCCATATCCAGTCAAGGCTCGGGCTACCTCTCCGATGTCCTGCTCGGTGTAGTTTCCCTCACCCAGGCTGAAAAGCTCCATCAGCTCGCGCGCGAGGTTCTCGTTGGGACTGGACTTTGTGTTGGAGATATTGTCGAGGTAGATCAGCATCGCCGGATCGCGGACGATCTCGCGCAACAGGTCGCCGTAGTTTCCCAGCGCGTGTCGACGCAACAGCTGATTCTGATCTATCATCAGGCTGGCCATGCGGACCTTGGTGGCGTCGCTCGTGAAGAACCCATGCCAGAACAGGGTCATGCGTTCCCGCAGGGGCGAATGTCCTGCGAGCATGCGATCGACCCACCAGCTCAAGAATTCCTGCCCCTGGTTGCGATTCAACGCACGCAGGCGGTTGCGCTCTTGGCGGCGTTCCTCTTCATCGCCCGAACGCAGTCGCTCCAAGTCCATCTCGATGGGCTCCAGCACGTACTCAGGCCCGTCGTCCTTGCCTCGGATCAGCTGGCGTACAAGCGAATCCTGCCCAAGGCGAACGGCACGACGAACATCGAGAGTGTGTCCACCAAAGCCGGCCCTGTTTAGAAGATGTTCCGCGGTCCGGGCGTTCCAGAACGGGCTAGGGTCAGGCTCCAGGACGGTCAAGTCGAGGACCCCATCATCGGCCTGTGCTTGCTCCGCTAGCGCGAAGGTCGGAATCTGAGCCAGGAAGGCAACGAGCAACAGGTGGGGAGTCCGAATCATGCCTCCGTTTAACCTCCAGTAGGGTCCAAGTTCCGTCACTTCCAGTGTAACTGCAGGCCCAGGGTATGAAGCCAGCATTCCTCTCGAGTAGCGGAGGGATACCCCCGAGGGCATCCCTCTACTACCCGAAAGGAAGCCTGGCTCAGTACCGTCGGCCGCGCGTCCCGTAACATCCCCCCATGCCCAGCGCCCCGCACGACCTGCAGTCCTTCGTTCAACGTCTGCGCGCTGACGGGGACCTGGTGGAGGTCCAAGCCGAGGTGAGCGCAGACCTCGAGGTGGCTGAAATCCACCGACGCGTGATTGCAGCTGGCGGCCCGGCCTTGCTCTTCACAAATGTGCGTGGCGCGCAGTTTCCCTTGGTGACCAATCTCTTCGGCACGGCCGGTCGAGTGGATGCAGCATTCGGCACGCTTCCGGAACAAACGATCGCCGCGGTGGCCCGGCTGCCGCAAACGCTCGTGCCCCCTAGTCCGAAGAAGCTCTGGTCCGAACGCAAGCTGCTCACAAGGCTGGCTCGTGTGGGCTTGCGGCGTCGGGCCCGCGGGCCCGTGACAGATGTCGTCGAGAAGAGCCCGCAGCTCAGCCGCCTGCCGGCATTGCGCACATGGCAGAGGGACGGTGGTCCGTTTGTCACATTGCCTTTGGTGTACACCGAACCTGTGATCGGCGGCCCGAGCAACCTCGGCATGTACCGCGCCCAAGTGTTCGACGACAACGCCGTGGGCTTGCACTTTCAGATTGGCAAGGGAGGCGGCTTTCACTTGAGCGAAGCGCAGGCCCTGAATCGCCCGCTGCCGGTCAATTTGCACGTGGGCGGCCCGCCTGCTCTGATGCTCGCGGCCATTGCCCCGCTGCCAGAGAACGCCCCCGAGTTGTTGCTCGCGAGCCTGGCCGAGGGCAAGCGACTGGGTATGTGCGACAACCCCGCGGGCCCCTTGCCGCTGATCGCGGCGGCGGAGTTCTGCCTAGTCGGACAAGTACAGCCCGGGGCGAGCCGTCCTGAGGGGCCGTTCGGGGATCACTACGGGTACTACTCAGAGTGTCACGACTACCCCTACATGCAGGTGGACGCCTTGCTCCACCGGCGCGATGCAGTTTTTCCTGCCACGGTCGTCGGGAAACCGCGGCAAGAGGATTTCTTTCTCGGGGACTACCTGCAGGAGCTCCTGTCTCCGCTGTTCCCCGTGGTCATGCCAGCCGTGCGGGATCTTTGGAGCTACGGAGAAACGGGGTACCACTCCCTGTCGGCTGCGGTCGTGCGCGAGCGCTACAAGCGCGAAGCGATGGCATCCGCCTTTCGGATTCTGGGCGAAGGACAGCTCTCGCTGACCAAGTTCCTGCTGGTCACCGATCAGAACGTGAACTTACGGGACTTCCCAGAAACGCTGCGCCACGTTTTGTGCCGGGCTGACTTGCGCACCGACTTGTTCGTGTTTGCCAACCTCTCGATGGACTCCCTCGACTACGCCGGGCCGAGGGTTGGTGAGGGATCCAAGGGCGTGTTGCTGGGAGTTGGCGAGCCACGGCGCAGCCTGCCACGGGAATTCCAGGGGAAGCCAGCCAAACCCGTGAATGAAGTGCAGGTCTTTACCGACGGTTGCTTGGTCGTCGGGGGACCCAGCCACGCTGAGGACTCTGAGGCTGGAATCCGGATCGCTCAAGATCCCGCCTTTGCTGACTGGCCCATGCTTGTCCTCGTGGACAACGTCGAACAGGCCGCTCGTAGCACAACCAATTTCCTCTGGACCACCTTCACGCGTTTTGATCCGGCCAGTGACATCCACGCCAAGGCTGTTGACTTGGTCGGGCATCATGCGTCATTCACCGGTCCAATCGTGATCGACGCTCGCATGAAAGCCTCCTATCCGGAAGAGCTTTTCTGTGATGACGACACCCACGCTCTCGTGAATCAACGCTGGAATGAGTACTTCCCAGACAGAGATGTCGAAATGGGAGACTCCGCTCGTGGGCACCTGGACTAGTGCGCCGCCATTCGCTCCTTGTTGAGTTCCATCTCTTCAACCATGCGGAACTGCACACGCGCACGATCCAGGTTCTGGTTCGGACGTTCGGTTTTGAAGTAGACGTCGCCTGCGAGGTGGTCGGCTAGAAAACGCATGCCAATGGTCATCGTGACCAAGCGCGCGGCGAAGGGCATCAGTTCGATCTCTCGCGCGCAGAGGAATTCCCGTGCGCTCTCCAAGTATCCCGCGACGAGCGCGTCGTAGAGATCCAGGTCCACCCCAGCCAGCCCAGTGTCCGGTTCATCCTCTCCGCAAGTTGCCGCCGTGAAGCGCACTAGGTCGCCGAAGTCGTAGAGCGAATAGCCCGGCATACATGTGTCGAGATCAACGACACAGCGGGCCCGACCCGTGTCCACGTCAAAGAGCACATTGTTCAGCTTGGTGTCCCCATGCACGACGCGTGAGGGCAACTCCCCGGCCTGCAGACACGCTTCGATCACGTGCACGTCCCGTTCACGTTCCTGCACAAATCGCAGTTCCTGCTGGCACGTGGCGACGCGACCCATTGCGTCGGCTGCCCGAGCATCTCCCAGCTGATCTAGCCGGTGGGGTGAACTGAAGAAATTGGGCAAGGTCTCGCGCAGATCGCTCGCATCCAATCCCCGCAACCGCGATTGAAAGGCTCCGAAAGCACGCGCCGCCTCGAACGCTCGCTCCGTCGTCTCGCAACGATCGAATGTTTCTGAGTTGTCGATGTACTCGTACGTCCTCCAAGGGCCAGAAGCGTGACGCAAGAATGGGTGACCTTCGCGTGTCGGCACCAAGCGCAGAACGGTCATGTCCCCTGCGTGGCCGGCCGCGCTGGCCTGTAGATGCTGAGTCACGCGCTCGATGTTGTGCATCAGACCAGGGATGTCCGTGAACACGCGGTCATTCATGCGCTGGTGAATGTATCGTCGCTGCTGGCCCCCGCTCGTCCAGGTGGACACGTAGGTGTCGTGAATGTGTCCTCGGATATGGGCGCGCAAACTTACGAGGTCACCCGCGATGTCGAATTGCCTGGCCGCATGTTCGGGCCCGGCCGGGGAATCGCCCGTCACGCCGGATCTCCGAAGTTCACGTGGAAGTGGAGGTGTTTCGAGTCCTGGTACCGCCCAACGTTCGTCAGCACGCGCGCGGCGCCGTGCTCAAGATTCACTTCCGCTGCCACGTGACGCACAACGGCCATCAACTCCGTCAGCAGGGATGGGTCGCAGTCTCCCAGGTCCACCAACGAGGGAACGTGAGCCTTGGGGATAACCACAATGTGGACAGGCCAGAAGGGGCGTGTGTGGTGGAAGGCCAGCACGTCGTCCGTTTCGAGAACGACCTCCACTGGGGTCTTCCCACTCAGCACCTGCTCGCAGTAGAAGTCGTCGATCATTGTTGAAAGTCGGAGGGCATTGGAATTCCACGGTTCCGAAGTCTGGCTCGATGGCCATAGAATCCCGGGCGATGCTCCTCGTTGCCAGCCTTGCCCTGTGCTTTGTTGCGCAGGATCCCCCCGGCGATTCGCCCGGCGTGTTGTCCTACGACAATGGTCTGAGAGCAGAAATGAAGTCCGGTTCTGCTTGGGCGCGGCTGAATGGTCGCTGGATGCATGACTGGGGCGATGTCCCGCCGGCTTGGCGAGCGGAACCCGGTGTGTCGGACGAGACGCGTCGGCTGCGGTTGATACTGCTAGGAGAATGGGGCTCGCGGCTCGCTTTCAAGACTCAGGGAGAATTCAAACACGGCGACCCGCACCTGCTGGAGTGGCTGGTCGACTGGAAGAGCCCTGACAGGCCTGACGTGCGGGTTGGCCATTTCCGTGAGCCGTTCGGATTGGATGCCCGCACGTCCTCTGCCCACCTCTCATTCGTGGAACGCGCTGCCCCAACCCAGGCCCTGACCTTTGGTCGCAACCGCGGCCTGACGGTAAGGCGCTCGAACCTTGGGAGCAGCTGGGCCTTGGGCGCATTTCGAGAAGCAGGTGGTCTCGCGGACGAGGGCTTGCTCGACAACACCGCCATCACCGGGCGGGCGACTTGGTTGCCTCTGGGAAGCGTTGCAGACACCGATCAGGGGGACTTCATTCACCTAGGTTTATCTGCAACGTATCGCGACACGCGAGCTGATGGGATTCGACTCACTGCTGATCCCGAGATTCACCTGGCGCGGAGAGCTGGTGACACGGGGACCATCGCTGCGGACAGTGCAGCCGGGCTCATCGTCGAGAGCGCCTGGGTGCGTGGGATTCTGACAACCCAAGCTGAACTGTTTCTGACCCGCCTGGACCAGACTGGCGGGGGACACGCCCTGATGAATGGCGGATATGTCCAGGTCGCGGCCGTGCTGACCGGAGAGCGCCGCAGCTATCGCGAGTCCACTCGCTCGTTCGGTGGCTTACCCGTGCAGCACCCCACGCTGGGTGCCGGTGGATCCGGAGCTTGGGAGGTTGGCGGGCGCTATTCGCGAACCGACCTCGATGATGGGGTGATTCAAGGCGGGGTCGTGGACAACTTCACGTTGGGACTGACGTGGCACCTCAACTCCAATACGCGCTGGATGATCAACCACGTCCAAACTTCTGGAGGTGCCGGCGACGAGGGCTTGCTCGCCATCCGACTGCAGACGGGCTTCTAGCGTAGAGCCGGGCCTAGGTGTCGCTGCGAAAGCCGTAGAACTCGGCGTGTTCGAGTTCCGGCGTTATGCCCGGCCGGATCATGAGCGTACGAACGGCCCACAGGTCCCTGAAGATGCGGTAGCGCAGTGCTGTCTCGTCGAGGTATTTCACACCCTCGCTGCCACCGGTCCCCGTCCGCGACCCGATGACCCGTTCGACCATGCGCGCGTGGCGTTGACGGAAAATGAGGAACTTCTGCTCCACCTCGACAATCTGATTGAGCACTTCTCGCGGCCATGCTAGTAGGGGCAGCTCGCGATAGGTCTCGATGAAGATCATCGCGGCTCGAATCCGAGCGAGACGCCCGCCGCCCTCTTCTTCGGTTGGTCGCAGGAACGCCTCGGCAGACTGCGTCTCCCACGCGTAGCGTTTCTCAAGATCCTCGTGCGCTTGCTCACCCTGCATGATGGACTTGGCGTGCTCGAGATTGTCGGCCACCTCATGGCCATGAGCATCGAGGTAGAGTGTGATGAACCGCTTGAGAGACGCCTCGGCATCGGAGGCATCGTGGGCAACCCCGTCGATCGGTGTTCGCAGCAGCCAACTGTCGATGGCCTCTCGCAGGTTGGGCCCTTCCTCCGCTTGGCGCACAACCCGCTGATAGGCTGCACCTTCAGAACCGTCGGCCTCTCTCAGGATATTCATGTGCCAGTTCGGTGCACCTAGCGGGACCCGATCCCGGTCATCGAGGCCGAATAGGAGTTCAATCTGCCGCATCTGCGCGCTCTGGCCCCCGCTCGCGGGCATGAGTTTCTTGCGGAATTCCAGGTACTCGCGAGTTGGCAAGGTCTCCATGACCTGAAAATGGTCGGCCGCCACGTGCAAGATGGTGCTGATGCGGCGCAGGCTCGCCGTTGCACCCGAGAGTTCCTGCTCCCGAACGACGTCCTTGCGGAACAGATCCCGAGCAGACCGAAGCTCCCTCAAGATGAGCTGGAACCACAGTTCATACACCTGATGAACGGTGATGAAGAGAACCTCATCGTTGCTGGGAGAGGCCGTTTCTCCCGCGAGCCCGCCCTGCAAGGAGAGCAGTTCCTCAACGTGAATGTAGTCCCAGTAGGTGGTCGGTCGCGGG
>CAYXTP010000005.1:141668-151010 GCA_964467985.1 uncultured Planctomycetaceae bacterium | reverse complement strand
TCAACCTGAACCATGTCAGGCTCGACAAAGACGACCGCTTCGCTTGCGACCGTTGCCGTCACAAGCATGGCGGCGCGACCAGCCATCAAGGACTGCCCTTCGCCTACGTACAACCGCGATACCTGGCCGTCGATGGGTGCGCGTAGACTCAGGGCTCCGCGATCCAGCTCGAGCTCGGCGATTGCGAGTTCTTGCACGCGGATGCCGGCCTCCAGGGCTCGGGTCGCTGGGGGAATCAGCGGCAGGTCCGGAGCGACGAGCTCGGCCGCAAAGGTCGTCCTGATTTCTGCCACGCGGTCACGCGACCGTTGCCACTCCGCTTGCCGTGCCTGCAAGAGTTCCTCATTGCGGTTGATGCGCTCGTGGGATTGGCTCAATTCCAATTCGAGATCTGCAGCCGCTGCCAGGGGCCCTGTCCCATCGGATGCAAGGGCTCGAGCGCGCTTGAAACGCGCGCTCAACAGGTCCGCCCCCACGCGATCCGTGGCCAACAGAACTTCCAGTTCCATGACGCTTAGTCGCAAGTCGGATTCGTCATACGACGACCGCAACAAATCTCCCTCTAGGCGCATGCGCCGATTTGCGTCCGTGCCCGCGGCATCCTGTTGGGCCAAGGCCTGCACTCGTGCGTGATCCGCCTCCACGCGCATTCGTTCGTCGGCGATTTGTGCCCTCAACCTCAAGACCTCGGCTTGGGCGGTAGCCAACTTCGCCTCAAGGGGTCGCGGGTCCAGCTGAGCGACCAACTCGCCTTTGCTTACCGCCTGGAACGGTTGCACCAGCACGCTTCCCAAGACTCCAGAGCTGACGGTAGAGACCTCGTACTCCACCGGGGGAATCCAAGCTCGGTGTTCGAGAGGGCCAGTTCGCCCGTTCAGCATGACTACACAAAGGGTCGCGGTAGCGAGCCAGACCAGTCCCACCAAAGGGCCCCGCACGAATGTCGCCAGGCGTTGATCGAACGGAATGGGGACCTTGGAGACCAATCGCTCAGACCTCGAGATTCTCATCGCGCAGGACCAGAGTCACGTCCCCCACTCCATCCAACGCGCGCATGTCTTGAACGAGCTCGCTGCCGCGCGTGCGATCCCGCAGACGCACTTGCTGCACATACTCCACCCGATCACCACTGTCGTGCAGGGTGACGACTTTCAACTCTTGGCAATAGCGCGTGAACAGCTCCTCAAGGGTTTGCACGACACTTTCCTGTTGCGTGCTTGTCCGGTAGGACAGATGACCATCAAAGTGACTGCGCGCTCCGAAGTGGGTGAAATGAAGCCACAGGGCCAGCAGCATCAGAAACGAGCCACCCACCAGCGCCACGGCGTAGAGTTGTGAACCGATGGCCATGCCGAGGACAAGCGTCAAAAACACAAAGGCCGTATCGCGCGTGTCCTTTAGGACGTTGCGGAAGCGAATAATCGCCAGGGCGCCCATGAGCCCGAAGGCGGCGACCACGTTGTTGCCGATGACCGACATCACAAGCGTGGCGATAACCATCAAGTACACCAGGGATTGGCAGTACGAGCGAGAGTAGGACAGGCCGGTATGCGTGCGCGTGTAGACCCAGGCAATCAGCTGCCCAATAGTCATGGCGAGCAGCAGGGAGAGCAAGAGCCCCTGCAGGCTGGGCTCTGAGGCGCCAACGCCCAGTTGACGGAAAATGGACTCGAAATCGTTCATACGGGCCAACTAGGAGATCTGACGCCGGCCTGTGTCGCGGATCGCGCTGAGCGCGGCATCCAATGAGAGCACGTACTTGGGGATCGACAGGCTCTCTAGGCTGAACTGCCGGATGAGCTGAGCCACCCACTGGGGGTAGTTGTCGGTGAACTTGATTTCGAGGATCACGCCTTCGGTGGGTGTCTTGGACCAGCCATCGCCCCCCAGGGAGAGGTCTCCATCTCGAGTCAGCTTGTGCATGACATCGCTGTCGAAGGTGACTCGCACAGGATCGTGACCCTTGGACTCGTAGGCCTCTCGCTTGTAGCGAACACGGATCCACGGCCCCGCATTGAGCCGGCGCAGTTCACCAACAAATTCGGCTGCTCCCGCAGTTAGCCCCTCCATGTCCAAAGATTCGCCACGCAACAACGCATGCGCCCGGGCACGCGGGACAGCCGCGCGCACCTTGTGAATGGCCTGGTTCGCTCGACGCTTGATTTCCAGGAAAACTGGGGTGTCCGGCTCATCGCTATAAGTGCGCATGCGCAACTTGAAGCGGTTCAGATGGCCCTCAACCGTGGTCCGATACAACTCCCTCGTGGGTGAATCGAGATACAAGCTGGAGATCGTGTAGGTGTACCCACGATTCAACCGAGCAAATTCGTCCGGCTCGGCAAACCGTGCGATCGCCTCCCTAACGCGCCGAACCTGGCTTGGGTGGAGCCAGTATTTCAACTCGAAGCGCGAGGCTAGGGTGCGGTCAGGAGGGGCCATAGGCGGAACAGAAAAAAGTGGCTACCCACTATACTGCATCCGTTGGCACCTACCGCCGTGGGGCCAAAATGGTACACCCTTTGCAGATCCCCTCGGCATGACCAAGCTTCACCATGAACTCTTCGCTATTGGCTCTTGTGGGCCAAGGCCGCTCGATTTTCCAGAGGGGCTCGACTCTGCAGCCCACGTGTTCGACGATCTGCCGCGTGGAATTTACGAAGCGCTTCGTACGTTTCAGCACAATCGTTTCGTCGGACTCGAAGCTCACCTGAGCCGCGCAGCGGGGTCGATGGCGCACTTTGGAATGTCCGCGCCCCTGGAGCCTTCAGACCTACGCAGCGCCCTGCACACAATCGCGACCAACTTCCCAGGTGCGGACTCCAAGATTCGCGTCGACTTTCTTGAGCGTCCAGCGGACTCCTTGGGAACCGATTGCCGGGTGATCGCCCTGGCAAGTGAACTCCATCTCCCTGCACTAGCAGTGTATGAGCACGGTGTGTCCTGCAAGCTCGTCGATCAATTGCGACGCGAACGGCCTGCAATAAAAACCTCGCAGTGGGTCGTTGATCGACGGCCGGCCCAGGGGGGGACCCCGGATAACTTCGAGTCCGTTCTCGTTGGCCCAGAGGGTCATCTGCTCGAAGGAGTGATGAGCAACTTCTTCGCCGTTAGGGACGGAGAAGTACTGACTGCGCCAGAAACCGGAGTGTTGCCCGGCATCACGCGCTCCATTGTCTTGTCGCTCGCCGCCCGGCTCGGTCTACGCTGTCGAGAGCAATCGGTTCACCGAGGCGAGTTGGGCTCTGTGCAAGAGGCCTTCTTCAGCACATCCGTCCGTAGCATTGTGCCCGTGGTAAGAATCGACGCGACACCCCTCGGGGCGGGTGAGCCAGGCGCGACCACCCGGCAGTTGATGGCGGCCTATCAAGCCTACTGTGAGTCCGAAGCCCGGCCTGCGTTGCCCGCATCCTGAGCGCTGCCACTCCAGGCCCAAAGGGCCCATCCGGCCAGATAAGCGACTCCCCCTAGCGGCGCGACAGCCCCGAACCACCGCGGAGCGCCGAGCGCCAGCGCGTAGAGGCTGCCTGAGAAAAGGATGACACCGAGCACGAACAGGCTGCCCACCCTCTTGGCGCGGGCACCCGAAGCCGGCTGCTGGACAACACTCAAACCCAGGATCAAGAGGCCCACAGCGTGGATCAACTGGTAGCGCACCCCGGTCTCCCACCACTCCAGCTGCTCGCTGGTGGCCATCGACTCCAAGCCATGCGCTCCAAAGGCACCGAGGGCTACGGCCACGAAAGCGAGAGCGGCACCTACGCGCGTCCAATTGATCGGTCGAATCGAGTCGGGGTTTGTCATGGGTTGCTCCGCCCCTACCCTAGGCCCGAACTCCAGCACCTCCCACAATGAGACGTCCATTCTGTGAGCTCGAGCGCTTGAAGGGGGGTGCATTGGAAACCGCTCAGTGGAGGGCCTAAGAGGCCCCTCCCACCCGCACTGCACCTCAGCAGGAGATCTTTTCCCGCACGGGGACCTTCCAAAGCATCTTTCTCAGGGCCGCCTATAATGGAGTAGTCAGTACGTCTCGCCTCCACGGCGGGCGCCAGCGCAGGACCCTCCGGCCTATCTCGATGATGAAACTCCAGTTCCTACTCGCACTCAGTTGCGGCATCGGTCTCCAGCACGAGTCCGCTGCCCAAGATGAGATCTTGCGCGGTCGGAACGGCGAGGTGCTCGGTAGTGAAAGCGATGCTGAGCAGGCCCTTGGTGGGACCTTTGGCAACCCCTTCGCTTCCCAGCTGCAGGCAACGGTCATTGGGCGCAACTTGATCAACTTCACGATCGACTCCACCCAGATTCCTGGCAGCTCTTGGAGCGAGGAGTTCCTTGTTGGTTTTCCTGACAAGCCTATCCAGCCGACCCCGGTGCTGGTGCTCTTCCACGGCTACGGTGAGACACCTCAAGACGTCCTCGACAACTCGGACTTCTTCGAGATGGGAATGAAGCGGGGATGGATCGTCGTCGCCCCGCTCGGGGCTCACAAGTACAACTACGGGATCGAGTACTCCCAGCTCAACGTTGAGGCCGCACTCAGCACATTGGCTGGCACCTTGGCACCCAGCCTGGGCATGACGGTTGATGCGAACCGCTTCTACGCTGTGGGCTTCTCCATGGGGGGCGGCGCAGCGGCTAGCTTCGCTGCTCGCCACGCGGACACGGACAGTGGCCTGCACTTCGCGGGAACAGCGATTCATACCGGCTCGACATCCCTGAGCTACACATACTGGTCCACTCCCGGCGTCCAGAGTCTGTTCGACAGCCCTCTGATGTTTGGCGGCGCCCCGAACGATCCCGCGCTGTCATTCGATTATTCGCGCGCCTCTGGCGTGGATCTCGGGTGGACCACCGCCCTCGTGGATCAGAAGACCGACATGGTGCGCAATCTCACGCACATGCCGCTCTATAGCTACTACGCGGCTGGCGATCCCAACACGACTCTGATCACTCAGACGAAGGCCTCTCACCACCAATTCCGGAAGCGGGGCGGCACGGGTCGCCTGAAACACTCTTCGAAGACTAAGCACGATTGGCAGACCCTGCGCGAGGCCCGTGTGTTCCGCATCTTCGAGTCTCACGCTTTTGAAGCTCCGGACTCTTCCACGCTCACCCGCACGCTCGCCGACCGGGATGGTGACTGGCACGGATTCAGCATCACACAGGGTGCGGCGCGTTTGTTCTCTCCCTTCCGCTGGGTGATTCAGCCCCAATTCAACCGTGTGGTTGTCGACGAGGTGTCCAACATCAAGGTGTTCGAGTTGCCCAGCCCCACGGCGGTCGGACTTGATCCCAATACCGTGCTCGAAGTGCTCGTCGACAGCGCGGATGGCGCACCCATGGATATCGTGTTGGGTGAGATTGCCACCCAGCCGACCGACGTACAGCGCAACGGTCAGAGCACGGCCAGCTGGTCCTACGACGCAGCCACCCAGAAGCTCGTCCTGTTCGAAAGCTCCAAGGGCAGCTACCCGCGCTGGACGGTCGTCAACTAGGACGCCAGGCGGGCCGCTGCCCAGAGGCAACGGCCCGATTCTGCCTGCGGTCTACCTGCCGCGACTTGGGGTCTACCCGTTCTTCTCTAGCAAGTCCGAGTAGATGCGTTCCCGTAGCCTTTGCTCCAGCTCGTCGTTGCGTTGTTCGAGCTGCTCGAGCTCCTGCTGGTTCAGGCGTTGCTGAAGACGCTCAAGGTCATCGAGCTGGGCGCGCATGTGCAGGTAGCGCCGGTAGTCCTCCAGGGCCAGATCCACTCCGCTGCGGTCCAACAACTGCAGGGGCAAACCGAGGGCCATGCTGCGCTTGACGAGATTGGCCAGTTCGCGACTGTCCTCGTCCCCCAGCTCGTTCGCTAGGCGGGTCGTCTGGTCGTCGAGCAGGCGGAATGAGTCATCCCGTGCATGGGAGGAACGGCGCAAGAATTCAGCCAATTGAGCCGTGAGCGCCGAACGCCGGTAGCCCGCGCTAGCCTCATCGAAGCTCCCCAGCGCGTCTTCCAAATTCACAGTGGCGCTGGTCTCAGTCACCTCCACTTCCAGCGGATGCTGGCGGGCGACCTTGGGAGCCTTCCAACGCAAGCGCACGGTGGCCAAGGGGCCTTCTTCGGCCCCGGGGACCCTATCCAGCTCGTAGAGAGCGACGACCTGATGGCCGGCGCCGATCTCACCTGCATCCACCTTGTCGTTGCGGAAGTCCGCATCGGCCACGGCTCGGTTCTCGTAGCCCAACAGGCGGTAGTAGCCGACCTTGGTCGGGTCGAATTGCACCTGAATCTTCACATCGCCGGCGATCGGAATCAGGGCACCGGTGAAACGCTCGACGATGGCGCGGCGGGCCGCATCCTCATCATCGACATAGTCGCAAATCCCATCGCCCTTGTTGGCCAGCTGCTCAAGGAACACGTCGTTGTGGTTGTTCATTCCCACGCCGATGGTGTTCAGGTAGATGCCGGCTTCCCGGTGCTCGGTCACGTCCGTATTGATGCGGTCCTGATCGGTGGTGCCGATGTTGGCGACTCCGTCAGAGAGCAGGATCACGCGGCTGTGTGCCGAGGGATCCAGGGCCGAGAGGGCCATCTCGTAGGCGACCTTGAGCCCCGCTTCGGCGTTCGTTCCGCCGTTGGGCGAAAGAGGGTGCAATGCGCTTTCGATCAAGCCGCGTTCGCTAGCGTCGGTCATGGGCAAGACCACGCGTGCCTCGCGCGAGTAGGCCACGAGGCCGACCTTGTCACCTTCGTGCAGCTGACCAACCAGAAGCCGAATGGCGTGCTTGACCAACTCGAGGCGTTGGCCCTCCTTCATAGAACCCGACACGTCGATGGCGAAGGTCAAGGAAAGTGGTTTGCGGTCTGCGGGAGCAATTTCCTGACCACGAATGCCCACACGCAACATCAAGCGGCCATCCTTGCCGCCAAACAAGCTGGGAGCCAGCTCGGTGTGAATGGCCAGGGCGGCTTCGGTCGGGGGCGCCAAGTCAGGCTTGGCGTAGTTGACGAATTCCTCGGTACGGATCTGGGCCTTGGTGGGCAACTGACCGCCTTCGAGGTAGCGACGCGCCAAGGCGTAGCTGGCGGTGTCCACATCGGCCGCAAAGGTCGAGAGGGCGTCCTGGCTGGTCGCCACGAAGGGATTGTCCCCCCAGAAGCGGAAGAACATGTCCCGCGGCGACTCGTTGGGACGACGGCGGCATTCAAGGTAGAGACGCTCGGCGTATCGGTCGGCAAGGGAACTCAGGTCCTGTTGCGAGAGCTTGCGCCGCAGGTCCCGGCCTCGGTCAGGGCGACCCAGGTCAAGCTTCTCAGCCTCAGCGCCCAGATACCCCATGCTCCTGAGCTCGTCCAGCATCTCCGGTTCTTCCCGCTCGCGTCCTTCGTAGAGGGCCAGGTATCCCGCAACGGTCTCGTCTTCTGCCAGCTTGGCTTCAAGCTCTTCGCCTGCGAGATCCCCGCGGTACCTGCCCCGGGTCGCACCGGTTCCCAAGAAGAAGTGGCTTGAATCCGTGGGGGCCGCGCTGCCAGGTCTTACTGAATCAGCAACACCTGCCGTGACTGTCGCTGGGAGCGGCGTGGCAGGAGCCCCGTTCGCGCCTTGTCCACCGCCTCCGCCGCCCGCCCGGCCGGCTGAAATTAGACCAACGGCTGCAACCTCCTCGCGTGCGAGTTCTTCGGACTCCTTCAAGTCCTTGTCTGGGCCCGAGCCCTTCTTAGAAATGGCACGGTGCATGTAAGCATCCGTCCTTTCAGGAACTCGCCCAGACTCAGCGGACGCGCCCCCGAGCTTGTCACGTGCCTCAGACTCAGCCGACACCGCGGCCTCTCCTCCTGAGTATCCGAGAGCGCGGAGCGCCTCCAGCGTTGCGCCCCGACCATCACTCTCTCCGTCAGCGAGCAAGATCTGTGACCGTGCCTTCGCAACCTTCGTCAAGGCAACGTCCGGAGACACAGGACCCGGAGTCGTCGGGCCGCCCGCGGCGGGGGTTGAGGGTGCTGCACCCAGCCCGCCTTGGTCGCTGGCTTCGGGCTGGTTCTTGGCGAAGTTCTCGGTTGGCGCACCACCATCGCCCGCATACCCCATGCTCTCAAGACCGTATAGAGCATCCCGATCGAGGTGCGAGCCCATGCCCCCGCTGTCGCGGCTGGGCGCTAGACCACTGCTGTCCATCGGGCGCGAACTCGTGGGCGCGTTGACTTCCCCGGTTGCGACACTCATGTCCCCAAATTCGGTGGCCAAGCCGCCATAGAGGGCCTTGGCCCCCAAGACTCCGCCCGTTGCGAGCAGGATTCCGGCAGCGGCGCGCAACATCGGGGAGGCGTACCAGGGCTGAATCGAGCCAGTCGCCTTCGGCCCCGGCTCAGACGAGGCGGCCGCCAGCAAGGACGACATGGCGCCTTCCGAGAGGCTCAGACTCTCACCAAAACCCTGCTTCACGAGTCCAATGGTCTGTTCAAGTTGCAACCGCTGGGCGCGCAATTCAGCGCTGCCAGCTAGAGCGGTTTCGACCTCCTGAATCTGGTCCCCAGAGGCTTCGCCGAGAATGTAGGCACACAGCAGTTCGTGCATGGATTCGTCGTAGCTCGCGTTCATGACAGTTCTCCTTGAGCCAGGCTGATTCCCAGGCCGGGCTCTCCACCGAGTAGGGGTTCAAGTTCCACACAAAGCGCTTTGAGGCCAACGCTGACGAGCCATCCAACTGTGCCGACCTTCTTGCCGGTGATCTCGCTGATCTCCCGGTAGCTCTTCTCACCCAATAAGCGCAAGACCAACACCTCGCGCTGGTCGTCGGGCAGCCGCCCCAGGGAACGCTCGACGGCTTGGCGGGTGTCCCCCGCTTCGACTTCGAGAATTCCGCCGGAGTGGCGATCGGGTTGAGCCACGCTGCGCTCGCGGCGCTTGCGTCGGGTTTCGGATCGGATGACGTCCATGCAGAGATTCCTCGTGACCTTGTGCAGCCAAGATGAGAGGTGGGCGCGCTCGATGTCGGCGTGCCCAAGCGCGAGCTCGGGCAGTACCGGCGGTGATTGCGCCAGCCTCAGGAAGGCCTCTTGCACCACGTCCTCGTAGGAACTCCCCAGGCCCAGAATCCCACGCGCCAGGCGCAGGAGTTCACCCTGGTAGCCCTGAACGAGGGCTACAAAGGCTGTTGGGTCCCCGGAACGGTGACGCTCCAGGAGTACGGAAGGGGTATCTACAGACATGAATGCTCGAGGCGTCTGAGGGGGTGAACGCCGCCCCCCCCACGCATGTTGGGAGATCTGGTCGATTCCCGCGAGCAATGGGTCTGGTGGGCCCCCAGGGCATGAAGAAGGGCCAGACCTGGGCCATGCCCGGGTCCGGCCCAGTGTCGGCCCAA
>CAYXTP010000005.1:0-141568 GCA_964467985.1 uncultured Planctomycetaceae bacterium | reverse complement strand
CAGTGTCGGCCCAAGATCGCCCCTGGCGGGGCCCCTGCTAGTCGTCTGAGTTGGACTCCGTCCCGACCAGCAGTTTCACCAAACCGTCGATGTCGATGATCGAGGGGATCGAGGGGTCGTTGGAGTTCAAGGTCACGCTCTCGAAGCGCAGGTTCTCGGCCGCCAGACGGGCTAGGTAGATGCGCCCTCCCACGGTGTTCAAGGCTTGGTTACGCAACTCATCGCGTAGGGCCTGTGCCTTGGCCATGGCCAGCTCACCATCGGCGACGGCCGTGGCAAAGTCCGCTTCAGCCGAGGCGCGCGTTTCCTGGTTGTACTTCTCTGCCTCGCCAGAAATCTCAGCAATCGCAACTTCATTCTCTGAAGACTCCGTCTGCAACTTCTTGTCCCAATCCCCGCGCTTCTCCTTCTCCTGCGCGGTGGTCTGGGCCTCGTAGCCCTCGGTCAGGGCCTGCTTGTCTTCCACCTTGCGCTGTGCGGTAGCGAGCAGCTTCTGCTGCTGGGTCAGTTGCTTCATGCGCAGCTTGGTTTCGTACACATCGGGGAAATTGACGGCACGGATCAGCAGACCCTCTGGCTCGAGATGCAGGATTCCCAGCTCATCCTTCAGGATGGGCATGGCCCGCGCCACAAGTGCTAGACGTGTATCCGTGTCGTACACCTCCTCGGAGGAAAGCTGGGCCAATTCAGCACGTAGCACCTTGTTGATGGCCGTGTCGGCCATGGTCTTGTACTTGTCCTGGTTGCCGTCCTTCACGATCATGTAGCCCTCGTCTTTCTTGATGCGGTAGGTAACCGTGACGTCGAAGAAGGCAAAGTTGTTGTCCTTGGTCCGGATGTCGAGCACCGGCCGCTCCATCCCTAGCCCCTTGCCACTGGGCTGCTTGGCATAGGTCAGGAAGTGGGTGGTCTTGTCGAGCAGGTGCCACTTGTGAACACCGGTAATTCCAAGATGGAAGCCCGTGAGGAAGTCCTCTTCCACGATGCCGCCACCGAGGTTGTTCTGCTTGACTCCGATCTTGGCCGGGGGAACCTGCTCGAAAATCGATGCCACGGCGACGAAGACCAGTGCGACGATCCCGAGGCAGACCGCGAGGAGTTTGGCTAGCTTTTGCATTAGTTGTTCCTCCGTGCTTGCGTGTTACCAGAGAGGGCGCCTAGGTCGGTCGCACCCGTGTGTTCAAGCCTTGTGGGTCGTGGATCGCGGCTATAGGGGACGAGGGTGAAGTCAATTCCGAGCAGCTTCTTGACCAACGCTTCGCGAACGACGACGTCGCCCTTCAACTCGAGAGCCTTGGCCTGACTCTCCAGGCCTTCCGCCTCCTTTGTGAAACGTGCCACCAGACCACGCGCTTCCTGGGTCTTTCCGACCCTCTCGGCCTCACCCTCGAGCTTGCGGCGTGTTGCGAACGCGTCAGCCCCGCGCTCTACCTGGATTCTGCTGCGCTCCGCCTCGCGCAGGTCCTTGGTCAACTCACCCTTCAACTCGGCCATCTCAACGCTTTTTTGGCGTTCTACGGTGGCGAGTTTTTGGTCCCGTTCCTCCACGAGTTGGTCGAGAACGACTTCGAGGCGTTCGACTTCTTGGTCCGCGGACTTGCGGTCCTCGATCGCCTGCTCATAGGCACGATCGAACTTGGGCGTCGGGGTGCCGATCAGGACGACCTCGATGCCGTGGTCCTCAAGGGCCAGATTCAGGCGCCGCTTGCACTCGGCGAGGGCCTGCAAGAAGACCGTGGGGTTCGCAGCCTCGACCGGCGTGAAACGACCAAACTCGTCGCGCAAAATCGAACGGGCGTGGGCCTTGACCCAATCCTCTTTGTAGGCATGTCCTGGCCCGGAGTCGTGCAGCAGCTTATCCGCCATCTCGGGCCGGATCTGATACTGAATCGGCATCTCCTCGAAATAGAAGCTCGACCCGTCGCTAGCGCGCACGGTGAGCTGCGGCACGTGGTTGGAGTCCTTGTACCGAGCACCCTCCATGATGAAGCGCTGCTGACTGCGGTCGAAGATGAAGACCTCTTCGATGAAGGGCAGATAGAAGCAGTAGCCCGGGGTCTTGACGACCCGGTCTTCTCCGGAGACGTAGTTCACGACTACCGCCACCTCCTTCGATTCAACGTTGATCACCCCGAGTTTCCCGGTGATGGCCATGAGGGCTAGAACTCCCGCGGCGAGACCCAACAGGGCCGCGCTCAGTACTCGGGGAGAAAATCCGCTGGCCTTCCGGGGGGCCTTTCGCGGGCCGGGATTGGAGGATCGGCCTTCCACGTCAATTGTCTGTGCCATGATGGTTCGGGGGACTGAGATGCAGGAAAGGCCCCGTACCCACGGAGCGCCCGCCCATTCAACGCTTCTGGGGCAACATTGCCAGATCTAGCCCCAATCCCTGATGGGCTGAGCGCTCAGTCGCGTTGCGCCAACGGGTCCGGGGTGGGATCCTGAGGGCGTGACCGCCCCCTTCGACCCCGATGCGTCGGCCCTCCCGGGCAGCGGCCTGTTTGGACTGAGCACAAGCCACGAGGATGCTGGCGTACGGGTCCTGCCCGTGCCCTTCGAGGCCACGACGAGCTACCGCCGGGGGACGGCTCACGGCCCCGCCGCTGTAGAAGCTGCCAGTCACCAAGTTGATCTGCACGATCGTCAGACAGGCAAGCCCTACGAAAGCGGGATTTGCCTGCTCGACAGTTCGCCAGTGGTCCGCGCATGGAATGAAGAGGCTTCGAGCCTCGTACAACGCATTCACGACCCAACTGCGCCCGCCGCTGAACGGGATTCGATGCGCGAGCGGGTTGACGCGATTGGTGCCGAGCTCAATTCCTTCGTGTTCGAGAGCACGAGCGCATGCCTCGACCAAGCGCGATTGCCCGTCACATTGGGGGGCGACCACTCAGTGCCCTACGGCGCCATCCTGGCCTGCGCCAACCGGCACCCAGGCATGGGGCTCCTGCACTTCGATGCCCATGCCGACCTGCGAGAGAGCTTCGAGGGTTTCGAGTGGTCCCACGCATCGGTGTTGCACAACGTGTTGCGCGATGCGCCCGACCTGGGCCAGGTGCTGCAGGTGGGTGTGCGCGATCTCGGTGAAGCGGAAGCACGCGCGATCGAAGCCAGCGAAGGGGCGATCCACACGGTCTTCGACGACCAATGGGCGCGCACACGCATCGATGGCTTGAGCCTGCGCGAGTTGGTGCGACGCAGCCTCGATCGGCTACCTGCCCAGGTCTACGTGACCTTCGATGTCGATGGCCTGGACCCCAGCCTGTGCCCCCAAACTGGAACGCCTGTCCCGGGTGGGCTCGGCTGGCACGAGGCCATGCTCTGGCTAGAAGAGCTGACAAACTCCGGGCGGCGGGTCGTCGGTCTCGATTTGTGCGAAGTCAGCCCGGGCCCCGGAGGTGACAAGGCAGGTGAGAGCTGGGACGCTGTCGTTGGAGCGCGACTGCTCTACCGCCTGATCGGAACCGCCCTGCTCACCCGCTCACACTGATCCAGATCAGGTAGGCGGCGTACCCAAGTAGCAACGCGAACCCGGGCAATCGGCGCCAGCTGGAATTCAAGATTCCGTGAGCCAGCTTGGGCAGCAACAGAAGCGTGAGAGTGAATCCCAGGCACGCCGGGAAGTCTCTCGCGAGGGCAAGTTCGATCTGCTCTCCGCCACCAAAGGGACTGAGCGCGCCAGCCACACCTGTGACGGCCAGAGTATTGAAGACGTTGCTGCCAATTACGTTGCCCAAGCTCATGCCCGCTTCTCCCTTGCGCGCACTGGTCAAGCAGGCAAACAGCTCGGGCAAGGAAGATCCAATCGCAAGGATCGTCAGGCCTAAGAACGTGTCGCCCATGCCCAGGCGATCTGCGATGTGTGTGCCACCCCACATGACCGACTGCGCGCCTGCGTAGATCACGGCGCTACCGATCAGGACCAGGAACCAGGTCTTCGCCGCGCTTGACGGCTCGGTCAGCTCTTCATTCGATGCCGCGCCCGCCCCACCACGACTCAAGAACAAGTGCAGTGTGTGTGCGACAAAAGTCGCGATCAGGATGATGGCTTCCCAGCGCTGCAACTTCCCGTCAAGCAGCAGGCCCCAAAGCAACAACAGGGACCCCAGTAACCATGAACCCTCGCGCAGGGGTGCCCGCCGGCTCAGGACAGCGGGCAACACGATGGATGCCGCGCCGATGACCATTCCGATGTTGGCGATGTTGGATCCAATGACGTTGCCCAGACTCGTCGCCGGCCGACCCTGGGCTGCGGCCAGCGCTGACACGACGACCTCGGGCAGTGAGGTACCCCAAGCGACGACGGTGAGACCCACAACAAATGGCCGCACGCCCCAGCGCTTGGCCAGGGCTGATCCGCCATCCACCAAGAGCGCGGCGCCCCTGGAGAGCAGCACGAACCCCAGAGCCACACTCAGCATGTCGATCATCCAGCCCATTGGGGCGAGATCCTACCCTCTTGCGAGTCTCCGTCGCTCGCACCCTGGCCCTTCGGGCTCCGCCTTCCATAATGGGCTGATGCAACGCGCCCCCCTGATCGCTGTGAGTGGAGTGCTCGACGCCGATGGTCGCGAGGAGCTTCGCCTGCGCAACCGCTACGTCGCACCGCTGCTTGAAGCGGGGGCGGTGGCTCTTGCCATTCCGCCTTTAGGCGATTGCCAGCAATGGGATGCCTTGCTCGAGCGGGTGGACGGCCTGCTCCTTACCGGCGGTGACGACTTTGATGCAGCACGACTGGGGCTCGGCCAGACGCACAGCGCGGCCGTCGTCACGCCGGCCGTGAAGCAGGATCAGGATTTGCACCTGGCTCGGACGGCCATCTCCACCAACCTGCCCGTCTTGGGGATCTGCTATGGCATGCAGGTCCTGGGTATTGCGGGGGGCGCGGGGCTGCTGCAGCACCTCCCAGAGGATCGCCCTGGCTGCCAGGAACACGGGTGCGGGATTCAGCATGGGGTACGCGTGCTGGCGAACTCGAAACTGGCGCGAGCCATGGGGGTAGGCCCCCAAGACGTCCAAGTCGTCTCGCGCCACCACCAAGCCCTCGAGCGAGTGTCCGAACCCTGGATCACAGTGGGATGGGACTCAGAGAGTTTGGTGGAAGCGATCGAGCATTCCGAACACCCCTTCGCCATTGGAGTGCAATGGCACCCGGAGTTGGGGCTGACGGAATCGGACTCTTGTGAACCCGCCCCGCACCGCCAACTCTTCCGCGCCTTTGTGGACGCCGCCGCTGCCCACGCCTCAACCCAAACCCCGCAGGCACTGTCCTCATGAAAAGTAACATCCCCTCTTCGAGGGGCAAGAAGATGACCCTCGAGGAAGCCCAAGAGCTCGCGCGCCGAGACAAGCGCCGGCTATTGCTCATGGGTGGAGCCACCATTCTGTTGGCGGCCCTCTATGTGTTCTACCAGATGGGTGATGGCGAATCGGACCCGAACGGGTCCCTCGACCTGCCCGGCCAAAGCGTGCAGGTGCCGAACGAACCGGCAATCGAGACGATCGTGTTTGATCAACAGGAGGTGCTGTCTGCGATTCGCGATGCAACACCCGAGCAGAGACTGCACGTCAGTGACGCTGCGCTGACAGCGCTTCTGTATTACACAAAGCTGCTGACCTGGAGGAATTATGAGGCTCTGGGCATTGAAGATCTCGACGCCCAGGGTTGCGCCGCAATTGCCGCCGACCCCGGTGCCGCGCGCGTGAAACCGCTGCGCTTGCGTGGGCAGGTCCAGACTCTGTCGGTGCGGCAGCGCCAGGGAGTGAAATTCGAAGAGACCTACGGAACTCTGGCCCTCGACGGTGGCGGCACCGCCCACTTCGCGTACACAACCGCGCCCGATAGCCCGGCGGTCGTGGGTGAGCACCTGATGATCGAAGGCGTGCTCGTGCAAATGCTGAGCGCCGAGACGCCTGACGGGTTTGTCGACGCCCCGCTGATTGCCTCACGATCCGTCACACACTCGACACCGCTCACCATCCCCTTGGATGACCAGGCCTTGCGTTTGTCGCTAATCGACGGCGTGGCCGACGACGAGATTCAGGACGTCTCCGGCCTCCCGCGCGAGCACCTCGATCAACTCTTGTTGCGAGCTCGGGCTCTAAACGAGACGGAATATTGGGAGAACGCTCCGGAACTGAACAACGAGAGGCTCAACGGGATCTTGCAAGGCGGCGAGGCATTCCGGGGGGTTCCCTTCCGCATCCCCGTCAGCCGCAATCTCGGGGCCTGGACCGAACGCGCTGACGAGAACGGCCTGCGCTTGAAGACCATGACCCACGGGTGGATCGGGAACTTCAACTGGTCTGGCGCGACGGGTGTCATCCAGTGGGTCGGACCGTTTGATCAGCCTGAGCTCGATCAGCGTTACGGAGAGGCGCGCCTGGTCACCGCCAAGGGCTACTTCTTCAAGAACGTCTACTACAAGAAGCAGGACAACAGCCCACACCGGGCGCCCTTCTTCGTCATGAGCGAAGTGACTCCGTTCGTCCCCGTCCCCGATCCAACGGCTTCCTACATCTTGTTCGGCGTCCTGGGCATGACGCTGCTGATCGTCTCTATGGTCTTCTTCCTCCTGAATCGGGACAAGGCGGCGGCCGAACAGCTGCGGCAGGAATTTGTGCGGCGCCGCAGGGCGCGCAACGAGCGCGGGCAGGTCGGGGCGGAGAGCACTTGAGCATTCGTTGCGTCGAGGTCCAAACGGATCCCCCTTACCGGGTTCACGTGGGTCGCGGCGCACTGGAGTCCGTGGGTTCTGAACAGCTCCTTGATGGGGGCCTGTTCGTCCTCGCCGATCAGAAAGCGTGGTCCCTGCATGGCCGCGAATTGCGCGGACTCGATTCAGCACCGCGCCTGGAAATCGAGGGCGGCGAAGGCGCAAAGACCCTCGATCGACTCGCCCAAGTGCTGGATGCCATGGCAGGGGCAGGACTCTCCCGCGCCTCGACTGTGATCACCTTCGGCGGGGGTTCCATTGGGGACCTGGGAGGTCTGGCTGCGTCTGTATTCAAGCGCGGGGTGAAGCTCGTCCACTGCCCCACCACCTTGCTGGCCCAAGTCGACGCCTCGGTAGGTGGGAAGACGGCCGTCAATCTGCTCCAAGGCAAGAACCTGGCAGGCACGATTTATCAGCCGCGGGCGGTGTTTGCTGACCCGCACACCCTCAGCACCCTGCCCGCTGAAGAACGAGCCTCCGGTCTGGGTGAGGTCTTGAAGACCGCGGTCTTGGGCGGGGAGACTCTGCTCACGAGCCTCGAGACAGGAGTTGCTGACCTCCTACGCTTTGAACCCGAGACGACCACCGCCCTGGTTGCAGCCTGCGTTGAAACCAAGGCGACCATCGTGTCTGAAGATCCTTTGGAGCAGGGGCCCCGCCGCGCGCTCAATCTAGGCCACACGTTTGCCCATGCCATCGAACACTGTGCGGGTTATGGGGCGGTGCCCCATGGCATCGCCGTTTCAGTCGGTTTGACCCTGGCCCTGCAAGCCAGTGCTGCGACCGGATTGCTCGAGGACCCAACCCTTCCACGTCGGGTGCAGAGGCTACAGCAAGCACTCGCCCTGCCAGCGACCCTCTCCGAACTGAGTAGTGCTTACGACCTCGACCCAGCCGGCCTGCTAGTGGGACTGGCGCACGACAAGAAGGGCTCGGTCGGCCAGCCGGAGTTCGTGCTGGTGCGCAGGCCGGGCGCGGCCGCCTTGGGCGTTGTATTGGACAACGAGGTCTTGCAATCACTCCTAGCCTGAGTCCGAATCAGCCCATGCAAGGAGTCCATCCCGTCGAGCCGGGCCCCAACGATCCCACGGCGGACCAGTCGTACCCGCGCGAGGAGTTGGCGGCCCTCGTGAACCAGGCCCACATCGCGGCCAAACGGCGGGGCCGGATCCAGACCTGGGTCTTCGGTTTGGGGTTGGCGCTGTTCGCGCTTGGCCTGCCCTCTGAACGGCTGTGGGGAGCCATGGAGTTGCCGAGGATGGTCGCTGGCCAAGAGGGCGGGTTGTCCTACGGCCTGGTGTTCCCCCTCGCGACCGCTCTGCGCGGTTTCGGGCTCGGAGCCGAGCAAGCCTGCTTCCTTCTCTCAGCCCTGGCCTACGGTCTGTGCTTGCCGGCCATGGCGTCCCTACTGGCCACCATCGGCTTCCAGCGCGGAATAGCACTGTGGGCCGCACTGGCCTCCCTCCTCAGCGGGCTTGCTTGGCTCGGTGCAACTCAGCCTGGAAACTTCGCGCCGGGCGTGCTCGGAGCCACGCTCTTGATGGGCACTTTGTTCAACGTGAAAGAACGGGTTCCAGGAGGCTACCTGTGGAGAGTGAGCCTGACCTTCCTGCTCGCCTTTCTGCTGCGTCCAGAGAATCTGCTGCTCTACCCCGCCACGGTCTGGGCGCTCACGCAACACAAGGCACGGCACCGCTTGGGGGGCAGCGTGGGGGCCGTAGTCTTCTCGATGCTGATCTTGGTGTGCCTTTGGATTCTCCTAGATCCAATGACCGGACAGAGCTCAGTCCAGCACCTATTGGGCTCCGTGCTTGCAGGCCGCGAGGGGGGCTTGAGCCAGTGGTCCCAGTGGACCCTGGCCGGGCTAGGCGGTTTGGGCGTGGGAGTCCTCGGTCTCTACGGCCTGTTGCTTGGGCGCCGACTCCCCCAGGAAACACCACCTCCAAGCTGGGTGGTGCCTTGGTGTCTGGTGGCGCTTGCTCCGGTGGTGGCCGGTAGCGTTGGCTGGGGGCCTGTTGGCGGGTTCTTGCTTCCGGCAGTTGCGGTGGGCCTGGCGGACTGGCTCTCCAGGCGTGAACAGGACACGTTGAGCCTGAAAGTCGGCCTGGCCTTGCTCATGCCCCAGGCCCTGGCCTTGTTGGCTTGCGCCTCCGTCTCGACGCACAGGGACCCCCTGCGCGAATGGAGGTCCGCCCTGCGTTCGGAATTGCAAACGACGGACCGGATTCTCAGCGCCGACCCGCAGCGGCGCTACCTGGCGTCCGTGCGCTGGGGTTTGGAGCTTCTGACCTGGCCCGTGGTCGAGGACTCGCAGCCCGGTCAAGGCCGGGTGGTCTTTCTGGACCAAGGCTCGGAGGGAGAAGAGCTCTGGCGAGACCGCATTCTCCACCCACGCGAGGAGGTGACGATTCTCTCCCCCAACGGGGAGCAGACCTTGTCCGCCGGGCAGGCCTACAGGCCGCGATGAATCGAGCGGCCTGCGTCGCTTTCCGGCGCACGGTGTGATTCAATGGGGCAGTTTAGGACCCGCCGTCTGGGTTCTGATTTCGACCCCGACCCCGCAACCAACCTACCCCTCGCCCGGCCCCCTCCATGCCGCGACGCGACGACCTCGAGTCCATCCTGATCATCGGCAGTGGCCCCATCGTCATCGGGCAGGCTTGCGAATTTGATTACTCCGGGACTCAGGCCTGCAAGGCCCTGCGCGAAGAGGGTTATCGGGTCATTCTGGTCAACTCGAATCCGGCGACGATCATGACGGATCCGGAGACGGCCGATGAAACCTACATCGAGCCGATCACCGCGGAGGCCGTCGAGAAGATTATCGCGCTGGAGAAACCGGATGCAGTGCTACCGACGCTCGGTGGCCAGACGGGTTTGAACACGGCACTCGAGCTGTTCGACAAGGGTGTCTTTGAACGGCATGGGGTCGAGATGATCGGTGCTACGGCGGAGGTCATTCGCAAGGCTGAGGATCGCGACCTGTTCCGCTCGGCCATGGCCAGTGCCGGGCTCGAGTGTGCGCGCTCCGGCGTGGCGCGCTCCATGGATGACGCCCGACGCGTGATGGCTCAGATCGGCCTGCCGTGCGTCATTCGTCCGGCCTTCACGCTCGGTGGCGCTGGAGGCGGAGTGGCTTTCAACGTGGAAGAATTCGAGGAGATCGTCGCCCGCGGGCTCTCGCTCTCGATGAACAACGAGGTCCTTGTGGAAGAGAGCCTCCTGGGTTGGAAGGAATTCGAAATGGAGGTGATGCGCGACAAGAAAGACAACGTCGTCATCATTTGCTCCATCGAGAACCTCGACCCCATGGGCGTCCACACCGGAGATTCGGTAACCGTTGCGCCCAGTCAAACTCTGACGGATAGGGAGTACCAAAACCTGCGCAATGCCTCAATCGCGATCATGCGCGAGATCGGCGTGGAGTGTGGAGGTTCCAATTGCCAGTTCGCCATCGACCCCGATTCGGGCAGGGTCTTGGTAATCGAAATGAACCCAAGGGTTTCGCGCTCCTCGGCCCTGGCCTCCAAAGCCACGGGCTTCCCAATTGCGAAATTTGCTGCAAAACTCGCTGTGGGCTACACGCTCGATGAGATTCGCAACGACATTACGCGCGAAACGCCCGCGTCGTTCGAGCCCACGATCGACTACTGCGTCGTCAAAATTCCCCGTTTCGCCTTCGAGAAGTTTCCCGGGGCCGACCCAGCGTTGACGACGCAGATGAAGAGTGTCGGCGAAACGATGGCCATCGGCCGCACGTTCAAAGAGTCCCTGCAAAAGGCGATTCGCGGATTGGAAACGGGCAATCCGGGGTTCGGGCTGAACGGAAGGGACCCCGTGGAGGGGCTCTCGGAAGACCGCGAACTCCTGGCTTCACGCCTGCGCACACCCAACGCAGAGAGACTGCTCTGGCTTCGCGCGGCCTATCGGACAGGTTGGAGTACAGAGGAAATCCATGCGGCCACCAAGATCGATCGTTGGTTCCTGGAGAACATGCGCGAGCTGGTGCAGTTTGAGCAGGAACTGTCGGGCAAGTTGCTCGACGGCCCCACTCTGCGCGAGGCCAAACGTCTAGGCTACGCGGATACTCAGATTGCCCTGGCGGCGGGAACGACAGCCGAAACCGTCAAGGCCGAGCGCATCGCGGCGGGCATCATTCCAACTTACAAGTTGGTAGATACCTGCGCCGCAGAGTTCCCGGCGGTCACGCCCTACTACTATTCAACGTGGGAGGACGAAAACGAGTACCGGCCTTCCGAGCGCGAACGGATCATGATTTTGGGCGGCGGACCCAACCGTATCGGGCAGGGCATCGAGTTCGACTACTGCTGCGTTCACGCTGCGTTCGCCGCTCAGGAAATTGGCTGCGATGCGGTCATGGTCAATTCCAACCCAGAGACAGTTTCCACGGACTACGACACATCTGACGATCTGTTCTTCGAACCGCTCACCCACGAGGATGTGATGAACATAGTCGATGTGGTGAAGCCCAAGGGCATCATTGTCCAGTTCGGGGGCCAGACGCCCCTCAACCTCGCAGGTGACCTGGACCGGGCCGGGGCGCCGCTCATCGGCACGTCCGTCAGCTCTATCGACAGGGCAGAGGATCGCGAGCAATTCGGCCGCATGTTGGACACGCTCGGTCTGCGCCAACCTCCCAACGGAATCGCCACGAATGTTGCAGAGGCCTTCGAAGCTGCGCGCAACATCGGCTACCCCGTGCTTGTGCGCCCGAGTTATGTCTTGGGGGGCCGAGCCATGGAGATCGTCTACGACGACGAGAGCCTCGATCGCTATATACAGAACGCGGTCCAGGCATCGCCCGATCGTCCGATCTTGGTGGACAAATTCCTCGAAGACGCCATCGAGGTGGACGTGGACGCCATCTGCGATGGTGAACGCGTGGTCATCGGCGGCATCATGGAACACATCGAGGAGGCCGGCATTCACTCGGGAGACTCCTGTTGCGTCTTGCCCACACACACGTTGGCCACCGAGATCGTCGACGAGATCGCGAGTTCCACGAAGGCCATGGCCATGGAGCTGGGTGTCAAGGGACTGATGAACGTTCAGTTCGCGGTGAAGGGTGATGAGATCTACATCATCGAAGTCAACCCGCGGGCATCGCGTACCGTGCCGTTTGTCTCCAAGGCCATCGGCGTCCCCTTGGCAAAGCTTGCGGCCAAGGTCATGGCAGGCATGACACTCGAGGAGCTCAACTTCACCGAAGAAATCACGGCCCCCTACTTCGCGGTGAAGGCCCCCGTCTTCCCGTTCAATAAGTTTCCGGGGACCGACATGATCTTGAGCCCTGAGATGCGCTCTACCGGCGAGGTCATGGGCATCGACTACGACCTGGGCTGCGCGTTCGTGAAAGCCTACCAAGCTGCGGGAATGCACCTGCCCCGGCACGGACGGGTACTGATCACGGTCAAACACAGCGACAAGCGGGCCATCATCGGGGAGGCCCGCATGCTCGTGAATTTGGGCTTCGAGTTGATCGCCACCGATGGCACGCACAAGGCGCTGACCAGCGCGGGGCTAAAGGCCACGCGGGTCAACAAGGTTCATGAAGGTCGCCCGCACATTGTGGACATGGTCAAGAACCGCGAACTCGACCTGTTGCTGAACACACCGGCTGGCAAACAACAGCGACACGATGACTCCGCCATTCGGGCGGCGGCCATCTCGGTGGGCATCCCGTGCGTGACGACCCTTGCTGGCATCCGCATGGTCGTGTCAGCCCTGGGAGCCATGCAGCGGGATGAACTGTCCGTGCGCAGCCTTCAGAAGTACCACGCCGAGTTGAAACCCAGCGCGCACACGATCGAAGCCTAGGACGGCAGGGTTGCCTGGGCTACTCCGTGGGTGGCCGGCTGCGTGAAGTGACCTTGCAGGAGAAGGCCCAGTTGTCCGAAGGGAATTCCTCGTGCTTGACCCGCGTCTTGCCCGCCTCGTTCAGGGCCGTGAGAATCAACTGTGTCACTCGCAGGCGCCGTGTTCCGTCCTCCAAGGAGAACAGGAAATTGCCTATGCGCGTTCGGTCGAATGCTCGGTTGGGATCGGCTGGCTTGATTGTGAACGTCTCGTCAAAGGCGCCACTGCCCGCCGAAGCCCTACTGGGCTTGGGAAGGTTGATGCGGCCCAAGTCCACGCTGTCACCACCGGCAACTCTCAGAATGTACTCGGTCGCCCGACCTTGGCCCTGCAGTGACTCGCCACTCTTCTGCTCGTGCAGCTGGCTATAGAGTTGAGAGTTGGACTGAATGCGCGCCACGAGCGACGACAGCTCACCACCCTCTGCCACCGCTGCTGTCAGTGACTTGATCTTGTTGTGATTGCTGAACAAACGTGGGGCCAGAGCAATAGACCCAACCAGACAGATGATGATCATGCCCTGGGCAAACGTCATGGTCTTGAGGAATTTCATCGGGACTGCTCCTGCGAACAACCGGCAAACACGGAACTCGAAAGCGTGTGGATCGAAATCGTGTGGATCACTGCGAGGCCTCCAGTGCCTGCAGGCGCTGCTGTTCGTAGAACATTGACACGTCCACGTCGATGGGCATGTTGTCGATGAAGAGACCCTGGTCGTTGTTCAAGGTGACGACGTTGGAGCGGGTGTGAGACTTGTACCAGGGTTGCTGGCTCAGCTCGGTGAGCAGGGCCTCGTAATTCGAGGCGGCGGTCTGTGCGTTCTCTGCCAGGAGCACCATAGAGAGCTTGATCCTGACGTATTCGTCCTGACTGGACTTGGCCATATTTAAGGTCGTCGCTTCGAGCTTGCGAATCGACGGACGCCAGGTGTCCTTGTGTTGGTCAAGGAGATCCAGGATCAAGTGTGCTCCCACGAGAGCCGATTGAGGTTGTTTGAGGGAGGCATCCGCACCCAACTCGATCTTCAGGTCCGCAACTTCCCTGCGAAGCAAGGCATCAATCCGTTTCGTTGCGGCGAGGTAGTCTTCGTTGAGCGGGACGCCATCTGCCCCTGCCACCCCGTCCTCCAGTTTCGTCACGAACTCCGAGATCGACTGGGGGGGAGGATCGAGCTTGCCCGGTCTCCCTTGGCGCCGCTGTCCCAGCATGTATTCGTTGGACCAGGTGTTCCAAAGGCCTGCTCCGTAGTTGTTTAGAACCGTCAGCTCCTTTTGCTGCAGGATCAACATCACCGCCAACAAGGTCGCCAACAGCAGACTGCACACGGCTACAGGAAACTCCACGCGCTCCCATGTGCCCGCGTAGGTGAGTTCTTCGCGGCGCAGTTTGGGCTTGAGGGGGCCGCCACCCAGTTCGCGCAACGCCGCTCCGAAGGCCGCAACCCAACGGCCGCGGTTCTCGATAGGTAACTCCTGGGCTACCGTCGAACCGTCCGGACCAAAGGCGTTGAGACTTTCGAGGGGAATGTCCATCAGCGGCTCATCCATCAGGCCTGGCATCTCGAGCCCACAGATGTGGATGGATTCAATCGGATTGCGGGTCCGAGCGGCTGAGATACTGCGGCCCAATTCCCGCCGGATACGGGCCACGGCGAAGGCCTGCTGGCGGGCGACCTCTTCCGGATCGACCGTCTCCACAGCGCCAGACTCTTCCGGCGCTGTCTCCTCGTCATCTGATGACGAATCCTCCGCCGCCGGTGAACTCTTTGCACCGAGGGCGCCCAGGTGCACAACCCGCATGTCGTTGACCTTGCCTGCATCCACAATCACAACCGACGTCGAGTTTTCGCCCACGTGTACAAATGCTTGGGCTGAATCGACCGGACAGAGCCCCGAGTACAGGGCGGCGTTCACCATCGCGGTTGTTTCGAGCTCCGCCTCGTAGGGTTCCACTCCAGCCTTGCTGCACAGATCCAAGGCCGCGCCCAGGCTTTCCTTCGGGACAGCAGTCACGAGCAAGTCTGAAGAGACTTCAGTGTCCGCCAGGACCAGGTAGTCGCCCACCACATCGTCGATGTCCCACTGCGGGAGATCCTTCTCGACCTCGAACTTCAAGACCTGTTCGATCTTGGCTGGATCCGTCAGAGGCAAGGTCACCCGGCGGAAAGCCGCACTGCTAGCATTGATAACGAGGCCGACGTTCTCTTTGGACACCTTCAAGCGCGTCAGAACTTCTTTCAATGCCCGGGCAGGATTGTCCGAGTTCGGATCAAACTCCCCGGCCTCCGCAGCCACGAGGGTTTGCTTTTTGGGGCCGCCATCGAGAACCACCATCTCGAATTGGCGGGATCCGAGATGGATGCCGCAGGATCGGGCCATGGTCAGCGCTGTACTTGTTCGGGGGGGAAGGGAATGCCGATGGCCAGCGCGTCAAAGTGAGCACGTTGCTCTGGGCGCAAAACCTTGTCGCGGATGTAGCCGTTGTACTCGATTCCGATGGGGCGCAAGTCGGATTGCAGGGATTCGTGGTAGGCGGCCCTGTGGGCCAGGCTGACCTGGCGAATGTCCGCATCGTACTCGCGCAAGATGACGTCCAAGTGGGCGCGGCGCTCTTGACTCAGATCAAACTCCTGGTGCAGGAGAGTCGCGTACCCGCCGAACGGGCCCTCTGGAGTCTCGCTGCCGGTGGCGCGCGAGAACAGGACTCCTGCTCCCGCTCCGCTGAGGAAGGTCACGCCGCACAGGAGAGCGATCCAGGGCCGGGGGTCACTCATTGTTCAGACCCATCGCTCTGGGCCCCCCCGGGCCCACTGGCCCGGGCCTTGGCCGCCCGCAGCTCCTCGCGATTGATCTGGTCCAAGGCAAAGAGACTGCCATCCAATGCCTGGTTCTCGTGCGCCTTGAGTTCATCGGGGCTCGGCTGGTCCAAGCGACGCATCGCGATCGAGAGGACCACCAACGCCACCGCAGCGACAGCGAGGGCTTGCAACACAAACTGCAGTACGGGCTCCTGGGTGCGGCGATCAGAATCAGCACCCCCAATAGGAGCCGAACCACCGGCCCCGCTACCCGTATCGCCCGCAACGGCGCGGCGCGCCACATGGGCGGCGAACCCGGCAGGCACAGGCACTTCGGGCGTCGGCACAAACCAGGCGTGTAGCGCCTGTGCAGACTGAGCCACGCTACGGCAAGCGGGGCAGTTGAGTAGATGCGGGCGCAGTTCTGAGCTCTGCGCAGAATTCAGCTCCCCGTCGAGGTAGAGGGGAACAAGCGGTCGAGCATGTTCACAATTCATTCGTCCACCCCCTGGGCGAACTCGGGGTACTTCGTGACCAGCTTCTCCTTGAAGCGGGCGCGCGCCCGAAACAGGCGCGATTCGACGGTTCCAATAGAGATGTCGAGGACATCGGCGATCTCCTGGTAGGCCATCTCCTCAAACTCGCGCATGACCAGCACGGTCCGGAATATCTCCGGCATCTCGTCGAGAATGGCGTGGGTGATTTCACCAACCTCGCGCTCTTCAAGACGTGCATCGGGCCGCACGATGCGGTGATCGGTTTCGGGTGAACCCACGACCTCCGGATCCTCCACGGCCTGCACCGGGCAACGGCCCCGGCGTTTCAGGAAGTCAAGAACCGTATTGGTCGCGATCCTGTACAACCATGTGTAGAAGGCCGACTGATGCTGGAAGGAGTCCAGTCTGGTGTAGGCCTTGAGAAGGGTGTCTTGGACAATGTCCTCTACCTCGACCGGGTTGGACGTGTAGTGGCGGGCCAGGGCAAACAGACGGCTCTGGTAGCGTTCAACCAGCAGCTGGAAGGACAGCTGATTGCCCGCAATCGCCTCGCGAACGAGGTCGGCATCTTGGAGCGGTGCGTCTTGCAAGAGCTTGAGGGCCATGGCCCGCTGTAGGACGCCGGAGGGGCCTTTCTATTCCCGGCTCTCCTGAACCGCCTGCTCACTGTCGCAGGCCTCCAGGGTGTGTCCCAACTTATCCCTCTTCGTCCGCAAGTACTTGAGATTAATGGGGTTAGGGGCGATTTCCAGCGGAGTTTGCTCCACCACTTCGAGCCCGTGCCCGCCCAATCCGTGGATTTTCTTGGGGTTGTTGGTGAGCAAGCGCATACGGCGCACACCCAGGAAATGGAGGATCTGGGCCCCGATTCCGTACTCGCGTAGGTCTGCGGGCAGGCCCAGGGCCTTGTTTGCCTCAACGGTGTCGAGGCCTCCGTCCTGAAGCTTGTAGGCCTTGAGCTTGGCCTCCAAGCCGATTCCCCGCCCTTCCTGGCGCAGGTAGACGAGCACGCCACGATCCTTCTTGGCCAAGAACCCCATGGCCTTGTCCAGTTGGGCCCCGCAGTCACAGCGCTTGGATCCGAAGACGTCACCCGTCAGGCACTCGGAGTGGACGCGCACCCAAACGGGCTCTTCGATCTCCGGCCGCTCACCGCTCAATTCAATCTCGCCATCGAGACCGGCACTCAAGGCCACATGCTCCTTGCCGTCCACAAGTGATCGAAAGAGGTGCATCTGAAAGTCCCCGTGCTCAGTCGCCAGCGGCAAGTCCAGTTGCAGGGGTTCGATCAGCCGTTCGTGGCGCCTACGGTAGGCGATGACGTCGGCGATCGTACAGATCTTGATCCCGTGGGTCTCCGCGAAGACCTCAAGATCGGGCATGCGTGCCATGGTCCCGTCGTCGTTCATGATCTCGCAGATCACCGCCGCCGGACGCGACTTGGCGAGCTTGGCGAGATCTACGGAGCCTTCGGTCTGACCGCCGCGAACGAGTACACCGCCGTCTTTGGCGCGCAATGGAAACACGTGTCCCGGGCGAGCCAAGTCTTCGGGCCGACACTCAGCTCCCGCCGCTACCTGGATCGTCTTGGCGCGGTCCGCAGCGCTGATGCCGGTGGTCACGCCCTCGGCGGCCTCAATGGAAATCGTGAAGGCTGTTTCGTGTTGGTTGGTGTTGCGTTGAGCCTGGCTATCCAAACCCAAGCGGTCGCAAGTCTGCCCGTCCATGGGCATGCAGATCAGCCCACGTGCTTCCTTGGCCATGAAGTTGATCGCCTCGGGAGTTACGTGCTCAGCCAGGATGACCACGTCGCCTTCGTTCTCGCGGCCGGGATCGTCGACAAGGATGATCATTCGGCCGGCGTTCAGGTCCTCGATCGCTTCGGGGATGGAACAGAGAGTCATTGAGAGGGCGGGGTCTGGTGGGGCTGGAGAGAGTTGTCCGCTGCTGGGGCGATCGCACAGGATACTGGATGGGCCAACCGCACGGCTACGGACCCAAGGGCCCACTCGACCCATTCTGAGTCAGTGACGAATGGCGGCTGGACCCCAGGCCCATCCATGGCCCCGTGACGCCCCACAGCCTCTCCACAGGCCCCCCCAGGCCCGTGGGGAAAAGCGTGGAGAACCCAACAAGCGATCGTCACAAGTTGTTGCTGGGCAATGGCCTACGTCGAGACATGCTCCGAATTGAGAATGTGCAGAACTGCCGGACCACACTCGATTCCCCCGTGCCTGGTGGCCGATGAGAACTTGCGCTCAGCGCCCGTCCCCACCATGCACCGCACCACAATCATCGCGGCCACCTCCGCAGTGTTCTTGACCTTGGGTTGGGTGCGGCTCAAGGCGACCGACGCGCCTCCCCCCGAGGAGTTTCTGCAAGCTCAGCTAGGCCAGATGTCGCAGGACATCCACCAGTTGGCTCGCACGGTGCGGGGCCTCTCAAGCCAGGTCGATGGACTCGAGACCCAACGCTCGGCATGGCACTCAGATGAAGTCATGAGTCGCATCGATCAGCTGGACGCGGAAGTCCTGGACCGCTACAGCGGGTTGGTTCAGACGGTCAACGCGACCGCCAGTCTCGTGGAAGAAACCGGTCGCGATCTCACGCACCTGCACGATCAACTCCTGCCAGAGAGCGGCCAACTCTGGCAAGGGCTTCTGGGTCCTACCGTCCAACTGGCGAGCCCCATGACGGTCGGAACTGGGGTCCTGCTTCCGGTTAGGGCTGACTGCCCGGTGCGAGTACTCACCGCCTGGCATGTTGTCCGCGACATTCTCTCGGATAGCGGAGAAGGGAGAGCTGGTGTCCCCATCCGCATTTACGATCGGGACGGAACGGCACGGTCGGCGGCCGCCATGCTGCTCGTCTATGACAACGCCCTGGATGCCTGCTTGCTCGAACTCGTGGGGGCACACACGGGACTTGAGGGAGCTACCCTTCCGACCCGCGGCGAGCTGAGCAGGATGCGCGTCTTTGATCCGGTCTATGCCGTCGGTTGTCCACTTGGCAGCGATCCTGTTCCCAGCCAAGGGGCTCTCTCCGATCTCAATCACCACGTTGATGGTCGCAGGTATTGGATGATCAACGCACCCACGTTCATTGGTAATTCAGGCGGTGGAATCTTCGGTGCCCACAACCTGGCCTTGCTGGGCATCGTTTCCAAGCTCTACACGCATGGCTCCAATCAGACGGTGGTGCCCCACATGGGACTCGTCACCCCGCTGACAGACATCTACGACTGGTTTGATCGCTGCGGGTACGGAGAGTTGATTCCGAACTAGCTGCTAGGCAGGTCGGATCCGAGGATTGCAGCAGGACCCACTGCGGCTAGTGCCGGAAGTGGCGCGCGTCGCTGAACACCATGGGGACTTGGGCCGCATTACAGGCGGCGATGATCTGCTCGTCGCGTACCGAGCCCCCGGGCTCCACCATGGCGACAACACCCGCATCGATTGCGACCTCCACACCATCGGGGAAGGGGAAGAACGCGTCCGATGCCAAGACGGAACCCGCACTGCGATCCCCCGCCTTGCTGACTGCCAAGCGCACCGAGTCCACGCGACTCATCTGACCCGCGCCGACCCCGTACACGGTCCGGGCGCCCGTCAGGACAATCGCGTTGGACTTGACGTGCTTCGCGATGCGGTTGGCGAAGGCCAGGGCTGCGGCCTGGCCGGCGGTCGGCGCAACCTCAGTCACGGCGCGGAACTGCTCTTGACCCTCGATGGCGAGGTCGCGCTCTTGGAGCAGAAACCCGCCGATGACCTTCTTCACCTCGACGTCGCGAGGATTGCGAGAAGCAGGACCGTACTCGCCGCAGGCCAGGAGGCGCACGCTCTTGCCCCACTTCGGTTTGTGAGTGAGTAGGTCCAGCGCCTCCTCATCAAAGGAGGGCGCAATGATGGCCTCGACGAAACGGTTGCCGTCTACGAGAAATTGGGCGCAGGCCAGATTGACGGAACGCGTGAAAGCCAACACCGACCCAAAGGCGGAAATGGGGTCGCCCGACCAAGCCTCCTCGAGGGCCGACTCGATGTCGTCGTGGATTGCTGCACCACAGGGGTTGGTGTGCTTGATCACACAAACAAAGGGCTCTTCGAACTCCTTGGCAAGTGCGAAGGCAGCGTCCAGATCCACGATGTTGTTGAAGGAGAGGGCTTTGCCGCCCAGTACCTCAGCGCTGGCCACACTGGGTTCTCCGGCCTCGCCCGTGGTGTAGAAGGCCGCCTGCTGATGTGGGTTCTCGCCGTACCGCAGGTCCAGGGCCTTCACGCCACCCATGCTGAAGCCACTGGGGAACGCCGAGTCCTCTTCGTGAGCAGAGCCATCCTGTTCGAACAGCCAGCGGCTGATCGCGCCGTCGTAGCGAGCCGTCAGGGCGTAGGCCTTGAATGCCAATTCCGCCCGTAGACCATCGGACAAGGCCCCGTCGAGCCGTTGCAACTCGTCGAGTACACGGCCGTAGTCACTCGGGTCGGTCACGATTCCCACGTGAGCGTGATTCTTGGCCGCCGAGCGCACCATGCTTGGTCCGCCGATGTCGATTTGCTCGATGGCCTCGGCTCGCGTGACGTCTGCCTGGGCAACCGTCGACTCAAAGGGGTAGAGGTTGACGACAACGAGGTCGATCCCCGCGATGTTGTGTTCGGCCATCGCTGAGACGTGTTCGGGATTGTCGCGCAGGGCCAGGATCCCGCCGTGCACCTTGGGGTGCAGCGTCTTGACCCGACCGTTCATCATCTCCGGAAAGCCCGTGTACTGCGCGACTTCTGTGACGGGAATGCCCGCATCCGCCAGGACGCGATGCGTACCTCCGGTCGAAAGCAACTCGACTCCCATTTGGCTCAGATTGCGGGCAAAACCCTCGAGTCCGGTCTTGTCGGAAACGCTCAGAAGCGCGCGGCGAATCGGTTGTTGCATGCTCTCACTCCGGCCCACCCGGGCCTGAAGAATCCTGGGGTGAATTTAGAAACGGGCGGACAGTTTAGCCTCCCTCGAACCTCAAAACGACGCCCGCCCAAGGCCAATTGCGGCCGAGAGGGCGGGGCCTCGCAACAGGCCCTAGTGGCCGCCTGGCCCGCGCAGATTCAACTTGCGGTGACCGGAAGGTGTCAGGGACAACCTCCCGCCCTGCACTTCCTGGACGAACCCCGCTCGTGTCAGATCGACCAAGACACGTTTTGTCGCCTGCCGGCCGAGGCGCGCGGATCGAGCGATTTGAGAGCTGGTCAAGGGGCCGTCCTTCTTGAACAAGGCGAGCACGCGCAAGGCCCTATCATCCAGGCGAGTGCGGGACACGACGGGTTGCCGCCGCATACGGCGCAGGGTCGCTTCTTCGGCAGGCCGCGTGGACGAGCCGTCGCGGACGAAGACCCTTCGTTTCCCATCCTCCATGGTCACCGCGGTTGGGCCAGGCTTCGTTGGCTGGACGGTGGCAACGATCAGGGTCAACTCCCCCTCCTTGTAGCGCTGGGCTCGGACCGTCGGGCGAGGGTCGCAGAGCTCGACGGCGGCCTGCACGTCTGCCATGACTTGCTTGGCGTCGGTGATCCCCATTCGCCGGCCGTCATCTCGAATGCCCACCCACAAGTCGCCCCCCACGCCGTTGGCGAAGGCGGCAAGCGTCCGGGCAACGCGGTCGGTCCTGGGCAAAATCTCCTTCCACTCGCACTCAGGCCCTTCGGGAGGGATGGAAGTCGTGCCCATGAAGAGTGCCTAGGGCGTCTTTTCCTGAGCTGTCGCCGACCCCACCATCGATCTCACGACCGCCTCCACATCCCCCGTCGGTGCTTTGCAGGCGAAGTTCTCGCACAGATAGAGGGTGGGTCCATCACCCACAACAGTCTGGGAGTCCACATACGGCACAAGCTTCGCGAGTGCCTCGTAACCCTTGATGGGCCGCAGCACGACGACCTTGCTGGGCACGAACGGGCGGTGAATGCTGCGCAGGGCATCGAGTGTCTTGGGATCGCCGGGGTCGCCAACGACCACGACTTCTTTGGTGGGGCCCAAAGCAAAATCCAGGGCCAGCATGAACTGCGTGTGTGTTCCGGCGCTCCGGCCGATGGTTCCGGAGAGACCCTCGAAACTCTGGGCCGCAGCCTCTTCGTACTGAACCTGGCCGGTCAGGCGCCCGAGCCGCAGCAAGGCCAAGGCGGCGACAGAGTTCCCAGATGGAATCGCTCCGTCGTAAGTCTCCTTGGGGCGCACGATGAGCTCCTCACCGGATGCCGGTGACAGATAGAACCCACCGTTTTCAGAGTCCTGAAACTCCGCCAACATGTGGTCAGCCAATTCGCGCGCTGCAGCCAAGAAACGCAACTCCTGGGTGGTCTCGAACAGTTCCAGTAGGCCCCAGCATGCGAAGGCGTAGTCCTCCAGCAGACCCACGCCCGCGGGTTGGCCCAGGCGGGCGACTTTGAACAAGGAGCCGTCTTCGGCTCGCAGGACCGTCAACAAGTTGTCTCCCGCTCGCTTCGCCATCTCGGCATAGGCCGGGTCGTCCAAGACCCGCGCGGCCATAGCGCAGGCTCCGATCATCAGGCCGTTCCAATCCGTCAGCACCTTGTCGTCCTTGAATGGGTGGGTGCGAGGCTCACGTGCGGTGAACAGTCGCTGTCGGATTCCCTCAATGCGGTCGGCCTCTGCCCTCAAGTCTGCTCCTCTCGCCGCGGCGCGCTCGCGGATGTCCTGATTCAAAAACAGGATGTTTTGCCCGGTGGCTCTGCCCGAGGCCTCCTCGTGGTAGTTGCCCTTCACGCTGGCTCCCCACCAATTGGCCGCAAAGGCTGCGTCGTTTTCACCCAAGACATCGACGAGTTGTTGGTTCGTCCAAAGGTAGAAGAGGCCCTCCTCCCCTTCCGAATCTGCGTCCTCGGCGGAATAGAAGCCTCCTGAGGGAGCCGTCAAGTCCCGGGCGACGTAGGTCAAAATGTCGCGCGCAGTTTGTGCGTACTCATCGCGACCGGTCACCTGCCAAGCCTCCACGTAGGCCATGGTCAACAAGGCCTGGTCATAGAGCATTTTCTCGAAGTGCGGCAAGAACCAGTCGCTATCGGTCGAGTAGCGATGGAACCCGAAGCCAACGTGGTCCCACATGCCACCTTTGCGCATTTCCCGCAGGGTGGTTTCGACCATGCTGAGCGCTTGCGGGTTACCCGTTCGCCGGTGGTAGCGCAGCAGGAATCGCAGGTTGTGAGGAATCGGGAACTTGGGGGCAGTGTTGAAACCGCCCTTGTTGGAATCAAAGCGTCGAGCGAGGCCGGCGAAGGCAGCGTCCAATGTGCTCGCACCAAGCTCCTCGCCCCCCATCGGCTTGACCATCCCCGCTAGCTGCAAGGTCACCTGATCCGCCTGGCTGATAATCGCCTCGCGTTGCGTCTGCCATCCTTCGGACAGCCGCGGCAGCAAGTCCACCATTCCCCAACGACCAAAGCGCCCCTTCTTGGGAAAGTAGGTGCCTGTGAAGAACGGTTTCTTGTCGGGAGTCATGACCACCGTCATCGGCCACCCTCCGTTACCCTGGTTCATGGCCTGGGTGACGGTCATGTAGATGTGATCGAGATCGGGTCGTTCTTCGCGGTCGAGCTTGATGCTGATGAAGCCCTCATTGAGCAAATGAGCCACATCTGTGTCCTCAAAACTCTCGTGCTCCATCACGTGGCACCAATGGCATGTCGAGTAGCCGATCGACAAGAAGATGGGCTTGTTTTGAGCCTTGGCCGCGCGAAAGGCTTCCGGACCCCAGGGGTACCAGTCCACAGGATTGCGCGCGTGTTGAAGCAAGTAGGGGCTCTTCTCAAAGATGAGGCGGTTGAACTCCTTGCCTCCGTCCTTGGGGAGTTTGGCGATGACGTCTTGGCTCGGCAGGGGCTGGCGCAAGGGGGGTTCTGGATCCTGTGCGGTGGATGCGGGGCCTTGGGCATGCGCACTGGCAGCGGTCAGAGTCGTTAGGACGAGGATCGGTGCCAGCGCGAAGGACGAGAAGTGCATCGTGGGAAGGGGTTCGGGTTCGGTGAGGACCGCTCCCCAGCTCCGGGGATTGGGATAGACTGCAGTCAGCCCCCCGGGTTTGCCTCTGATGATACTACCCCGTGCCTTGTTGATTGCTTGGATCTGCGCCAGCGTGCCAGCTGCGGCGGGGGCTCAAGATGCCGATGGGCAGAGTGGGTGGGGTCGCCCACCGACGTTTGACTTTCAAGTCGCCCCCGGACCTGAGTTGTATTACGCGGTCCGAACGCTTGCTTCTCAGGCGGACGCGCCCGTTCCCGACGAACTCGCAGAGGCCGTGGCTCAGGTGCGGGAGATCGAGACTTTCCTCGTGAAGGCAAGCTCTTGGTCCGTGGTCGACGGGGCCTTTGTCGCCGTCGAGTTCCCCGGGCAGTTTTCCCTAGCCCTATCCGAGCGTCTCCTGCCGCCGAGGGACCACCTCGCCCCGGATATCAAGCGCATCCGGGTCGCCAACGCTGCTTCGCGTCTGGCTGCACACCTCGATGCCCTGGCCCCCAAGTGGCTCGCGCAGGAATGGCCCGCCCGCAAGGTCGAATTGGAGAAGCGCGCCGAGGCACTCTCCGAGTTCTTCCCGGTTGATATGCAGGCGCCGCTAATGACGGAACTGGATCGGCGCCTGGGAATCAGGTCATTGGATCGCAAGGTGTCCGTGAGGCTCGTCGCTCAAATGCCCGGGGAAGCGAGCACATCATTGATCGAACCAAGCGGCATCGTCGGGTGTGTACTGGCTGTGCAGGAACTGTCGCTGCCAACACTAGGAGAACTCGCCTTGTACGAGGTGATGCAAAGCCTCAACTCACAGCCCTTCTACCCAGCCAGCATGCCCAAGACCATGCTCAAGAAGCTGAGCGCCGCCAAGATCGAGATCGAACTTGGCCTGGCAACGAGGAACAAGATGATGCGCCTGTGCGCAGCGGATCTGATGCGCCAGTTCGTCGATGCCAAACACGTGGATGCAGGGCTCGAAACGGGAAACTATGCGCGGCGACCCAAGCTGCATGCCCTGGAGTCGGATCTGTGGGCGGAGTATTGGCATGGCGGAATCTTGCGACCCCAGTTAGTCGACGCCCTGTGTGCGACCCTCTCTGTGGACTGGGACGAGAAGCGTCCCTGAATCCCGATAGGCTCCCCAGCCCGGTCCGGTGTCGTGCCGCCGTGTAGTGGCCCCCCGCCGGCACGCCGGGGCCTAGCGCCGGCTCTTTAGGTACGACTCAATAAACGGGTCGATCTCGCCGTCGAGGACCGCTTGGACATTGCCGTTCTCAACATTGGTGCGATGGTCCTTGACCATCTGGTAGGGGTTGAGGATGTAGGACCGGATCTGGCTGCCCCAGGCGATTTCGCCCTTCTCTCCGTAGAGCTTGGCCATTTCAGCATCGCGCTTGCTTTCCTCCAGGGCGATTAGCTTCGCTTGCAGTAGCTTCAGCGCCGTCGCCCGGTTCTTGTGCTGACTGCGCTCGTTCTGGCAACGCACGACGACTCCCGTGGGTATGTGGGTCATGCGCACGGCCGACTCCGTCTTGTTGACGTGCTGGCCGCCAGCACCACCGGCACGCATGGTGTCCACCTTGAGGTCGACATCCTTGATCTCGATTTGAATGCTGTCATCGAGCTCCGGCGTCACGTCCACCGATGCGAATGCGGTCTGCCTGCGGGCTTGAGCGTCGAACGGACTGATGCGTACCAAGCGATGAACACCGGATTCGGCTTTCAGATAGCCGAAAGCAAAGGGTCCGGAAATGCGCATGGTCGCATGACGGATTCCGCCTTGTGTCTCTTCCTGCACTTCGATGCCCTCAACGTCGAACTCACGCGCTTCGCCCCAGCGCGAGTACATGCGCATGAGCATGGCCGCCCAGTCGCAGGCGTCGATCCCTCCGGCGCCGGCACTGATTTGCAAAAAAGCTCCGGCGCGATCGTTGGGTCCTCCCAACATGACCTGGAACTCGAGCTTCTCGACCAGTTCGACGGCTCCCGCGAGGGCCGCGACAATGTCCTCCAAGACTTCGTCTTCCCCTGCTTCGGAGCCCATCTCTGCCAGGACGTCAACCTCCTCGAGACTCTGCTCCAACTCACGGATCGGGTCCACGACTGCCCGTGCGATCTTCATTTCCGCGACTAGAGCCTGACCCTTGGCGGGGTCGTTCCAGAAGTCGGGGTCGTTCTGCGCAGCTTCGATTTCCTCGAAGCGGGTTAGGTGCGTGGGGTAGTCAAAGACTCTCCTGCAGCTGGTTGAACCGACCGCGGAGTTCCTTGGCAACGTCAAGCTGATCTTCTAGGGCACCCATGGCTGGGGATTCTAACGGGCCAAACCCACCAAGGAAGTCCCGGCCGCGCCTTGCCCGGCAATTGGGCAGGAGATACAAGACCGACCGTGCAGATCGAACTCCCCACCATCGAAGGGCGCCTGGTGCGTCGCTACAAGCGCTTCCTGACTGACGTCGAGGGGCCTGACGGAAAGGTCATCGTGGCTCACTGCCCCAACACCGGCTCACTCAAAGGCTGCCTGGAAACCGGCGCACGAGTCGTTCTGCGGGACAGCCAAGACCCCAAACGCAAACTCCGCTACACCTTCCAAACCATCGAGATAAACGGCTCTTGGGTCAACGTGGACACCGGCCTGCCCAACGCCTTGGTGACCGAGGCCATTGAGGAGGGTTTGATCGATGGACTGGATGACTACGACACGGTGCGCAGGGAAGTGAAATACGGCAAGTCCTCGCGTATCGATGTGCTTCTGGAGCGCGAGAATGGAGAGCGCTGCTACGTGGAAGTGAAGAGCACGACACTCGCAGAAGAGGGTCAAGCGCGGTTCCCGGACGCGGTCACTGCGCGTGGCCTCAAACACCTGATTGAGTTGCGCGACATGGTGCGCGAAGGGCACCGGGCTGTGATTTTCTTTTGCGTGTCACGCAGTGACGTCGCCGAATTCGCACCCGCAGACGAAATCGATCCGGCCTATGGCAAGGCCCTGCGCGAGGTTGTCGGTGAGGGCGTCGAAGCCCTGGCCTGGTCTACCCAAGTCGAGCCGAACAGCTTCCGATTGCTGAAAGCCCTGCCGATCAGACTCTAGAGCGTGACGTACGTCTCGCCCGGGCTGTCGCCGACGGGATACTGCGGTCCACCAGGCCCGCCAATGGCACGCCAGGGATCCGGTTGCTGCGGGGGCCGACGGACGATTTCCTGACTCACCTTCACGGTGGAGTGATAGCGAGCACCGCGCAAGATCTCGCGTACCATCAGAGCCAGCAGGCCAACGACGAGCATGCCGATAACGACCTTTTGGGACGGGCTCTCCTCAAGCACGTTCTCTAGGCCGCGCGTCACCCAGCCGAAGACCATCGTCACGAGGATGAATTCCACCAGGAAGATCGAAATCAACGGCCGTAGGGTCTTGATGGGGTGACAGACAATTGCGATAGCGGTGAGTGCTCCCGCCTTGACCACGGAGGCCCCATCGAGCAGAGCCAATCGAGTACGTGTGAACGTGCCCCAAGCCAGGATTAGGAAGAAACCAGCCGCGTGGACCCCGTCACGTAACCACTCCAGACGGCGCATGGTGTACTCAGAACTCAGGTTCTCGAGTCGGCCCCAGTCGGACTTGGGTATGTCAAACACACCGCCCAGGATGTACTGACCCCACCAGTCGCCCTTGATGTGGAAGTTCCATATCGAGAAGACCACGAGAGATAACAGACCAAGACGCATGAAGCGCCAGAAGTAGCGCGCTCCGCCCAGGAAGAACCTGCGCAGAGAGTGGCCATGGGTTCGTTCAAGAATGACTTGCAGCCACCCTCCCGCCGCAAACACACCAAGCAGCAGTGCGATGAAGGCCAACACTGATCCAAGAACAGCCGTTGAACTGTTGAGGTTGGCCAGGCCCTCGGCGTGGTCGTGGGTGAAGCTCGCGTTCAAGGAGTACGCGATATCGTCCCAGGCAAATTCTCCAGCAACCTCCGCTGCCGTGTTCGGCTGGTAGCGATTGGCAACCGCACCCCGAAACCATGTGTTCCACACAACGCCCACGGGTAGTGCCGTCAGGGCAAGCAGACTCCAAGTCACAAGCCAAAGGGGCGGACGCTCTGCGACCTTGCGGATCGAGCGCAAGAACAGAAGCGGGCCCGTGGGAACCGGTTCGTCAGTCAAGTAGGTGCGCGTCATGATCAACCCCCGAGGGACGAGTACCAATGCAGGAGTTGGGTGTACTGCGTGAAAGCGCGCTCAGACCAGCGCAAGGGAACGACGAGGTCTTTGTGCTTGTACCACTGGTTGTCAGCCATGTTGGCGTCGAGGTAGTAGCGCCGCTGCGGATCGATCAGCACGCGCTCAATTTCTTCTGCGCCCGGCTCCAAGGGTAGACGCCACCACGTACTCGCGGCCTGGGCTTCACGAGTCCACTCGAACGACTTCGTTGTGCCCCCTTTGAAATTCACGTCGATTCGCACCGGCAAGCGCAAGGTTCCCTTGCGGGAGATCACCACATTGTAGATGCGGTCGCGCTGGGGGGTTTCCACTTCTGCCACTGCGGGCTCTGTGGGTTCTGCGGGTTCTGTGTCATCTTGGCCCTCGGCATCGGATTCGGTCGGGGCATCCTCGCCGTCTAGCTCTTCTTCCTCCTGCGGATCGTCAGCGTCAGCGCTCTCGAACCCGTCCGCGCCCAACACCATGCCGCGCAGAGACGGGGCGAAATTCTGTTGCACGCTTACGCCCCAATCCACCGTTCCGGTTCCTTCAAACAGATCCTGGAAGTACCAGCTGACGTCCGTGCCGGCCCCCTCGTCAAAGGCTTGGTAGAAGTCTTCGGGGTACGGATGTCGGTAGCGCCACTGTGCTGAGTAGTGACGCATCCCTGACAGAAAGGCCTCTTCACCGACCACCGCCTTGAGCGATCGCAGGACAACTGCGGGCCGCGGGTAGCTGTTCGTTCGATAGCTATTCCGATCCCGGTATTCCCAAGCGGGCGTGGCAACCGGATCGATGTCCGCAGCAGATAGGTATCCGCTTCGGTCTCCCCAGCGGGGGTCCCTTTGATCTTCGGCTAGGGTGAGGAGCGGCTGGTCGCGCCAAAACGCGAGGAATGGGGTCGCCTGCAGGGGGTGCACGGTCGGGAGGTTGAAGAGCGACGCGATTCGCTGCCCTGTCAGAGCTCCGGCCAGCCCCGTCGAAGCCGGATCTGCGGCGACCCGCTTGCCCCATACCGGAATGCCGGAGTAGCGGGTCATGCTGCGCTGAGGCCCGTAGACCCGAATCAGGGCTTCCGAGTCCGCGTAGGAGTTGAAGCCCTCGTCGAGCCACGCGGCCTCGTACTCGTTGTTGCCCACGAGCCCGTACCAGAATTGGTGGCCGCATTCGTGCACGGTCACGCTCTCCGGACGATAGCCCGCCTCTTCTGTGAACAGGCTGGTGCCCGACGTGAACAAGGTCGGGTATTCCATCCCTCCCGCTGCCGAACCGCTGTACGCCGGATCGACAACGGTGACCTGCTCATAGGGGTATTCCCCGAACCAGATCCCGTAGAAGAACAGCGCGGCCGAGGTGGCCTTGATGTGGCGTTCAGCCTGGGCCTCGTGCTCGGGCTGAATCAACGCCACGACGCGCACGTCGCGCAGCGTGAGTTCACCTCGCGCCATGCCCGCGGCGTCCTCAACCCGGCTCACCTCATCGGGATACTCTTTTTTCCAATCTTCGAAGCTGAACGTAGCTTCGTGCTTGATGAAGTCCGGATCCGCAGTCCAAGCAAACCCGTGCACGCGCGGTTGCGGTGCCCCTCCCGTGGCAACGGGGTCCGGGTAGTCACGATCGCCAGTGGAGGGGGCCAAGAAACGGGTCACGACGCGGCCGTTCGCCACCGTCGCCTCTCCGATCTGCACGCCGGAGGCGCCGATGCGACCGTCATACTCTTCAGGCAAGTCCAGGGTCACGTCGTATTCACCGAAGTCCGCGTAGAACTCGGTGTTGGCATGAAACTGGTGGCAGTTCCATCCACTCCCGCCCTCATACACTCCCAGCTTGGGAAACCAGTGGCCCATCAAGAGGAAGTTGCCGTCCCCTGAGACCCCAGTTCGGCGGCGAACTCGGGGCAACTCCGCGTTCCATTCGATCTTGATCTCAACGCGCCCACCGGGCGGAACGGCCTCGGGCAGCTTGACGGAAAACACTGTGCGGTCCGCCTCCCGCCCGTCGTCGGGTGCTCGATAGACCATCGAGCCCACCAACTCCTGCTCGCCCACACGGATGGACGTGACTTCCTGCCAGCCCCAGCCGGAGTCCATGGAATGTCCGCGCAACCGCCCCCCCGACTCCCAGAGGTGCGTGGAGTGTGTGTTGGAGAAGGCGTTGTGATGCAGGTGGAACCAGGCCTCGCCCACGTGATCTTCGGATTGGTTGAGCCAGGTCAATGTCTCTTGACCCTTCAAGGTGCGCTCATACGGCTCGATGCGAGCCGAGATTTCGTAGTCCGCGCGGCTAGAACGGTTGTCCTGAACCCTCGCCGTGCTCGCCCGAGCCTCGCCCGCTAGGGCCATCCCGAGCCCAAAGATCAGCCCCAAAGCTCTCTTCTGAAAATCGCGGGTAACCATGATGAAGGCATGATGCTCCCCCTTCCCCGGAGGTACAAGGGGGCCTCTTGCGATCAAGCAGCGCCTGAACAAGGAAGGCCCCAGGAGCGGTGCGCGTGCTGATTTGTTTGTAAGGAGGGCAGGCCGTTCAGGCGATTCACAGCCGCGTGCGGGGAGCCTTGCTCACACACGGTCGGCCCCCTTGGAAGGGGAGGCGACGTCTGCCGCCAGAGTGAACGACGCGCAGTTCTTTGCACTCGGTCGGGCGCCCGCTCCGCGTGAATCGGGAAAAAACCCACCGCTTGTGAGTCCCTGGGACAGGTCAGGGGCCCGGTTTGGGAAGGAATTTCCGGTTTTGGGCCGCCGGCCATCAAGCCCTGGCCGTGGTCGGGACGAAACAAGGACTCGGCGCCTGGCGCCTGAACCTCATCCCGGAGCGAAACCATGGCCCAATCCAATCTACACGTACTACTCGTAGAAGATGACCCCTCGGTGGCCGACACCCTGGCCGCCATCCTCCGCCACCGGTCGCATGAAGTCACGGTCGCGAGTAGCGGAGAAGAGGCACTGCGCTGCGATCCTTGCGACGTACTCGTCACCGATGTCGGTCTGGCCGGCATGAGCGGGTTGGATGTTCTCGAGGAACTCCTGCTGCGCGGTGAGGCCCCGCGCACGCTAGTCATGTCGGGGCAGGAGAACGCAGATAACTGTGCGCGCGCACTGACCCTGGGTGCTGTCGATTTTCTTCCCAAGCCCGTCAATATCGACCACCTCGTAAGACTGGTCGAGCAGGATGAAGACCGAGAGATTCGCAGTTCGTGCACGTTTGGGCGTCGGTACCGGGTCTCACGGGAACTCTGCGAGTGCGGCCCCCGCGATCTGTTGGCATTCACCTTGCGAAGCGGGGTGGGCCCGGCAGCGCGCGCGCGAATTGCCTCCGCTCTCGCCGAGGTATTGGAGAATGTTTGGCGTCATGCCTATCCAACCGGTGACGGAGAGGTCGAGGTTCGAGCCCAACTCACTCCTTCGGAGCTAAGCGTGAGCGTGCGGGACGAGGGCGTGGGCATGGACACTGCGTCCGTGGCACGCACCCCTGTTCGCAAGGGATCGCCATGTGGTTTCGCGCGCGTTTCTGCCCTCTCAGAGGATCTCGTGATCCGCTCGGGGCCTGGAACGGGCACCCAGGTCGAGATGCTCTTCACGATCTTCTCTGCACGATTCGACAACAGCCAACAAACGGACCTGTCTGACATTGACTGGCTAAGCCCGCAACTAGCTCGAACCGTGATGAAACACCTCGAAAACCCGGACCACGAACAGGCCTTCCAGTTCTCGCCGGCCCTGGCAGTGAGCATCGGCCGCCTGCTGAACGGTCCCCGCCCGATAAAGACGCCGCGCACACGTTCAGCCCGCTGAGCGGGTCCCTCAATCACGATCCCTCCCTCTGCAACTCCCCTCGATCTGCCCATGACTGTCCAACGCATTCTCCTCGTCGACGATGACCCGCGCTCACGTGAACTCTTGACTGCTTCACTGCAGGGCCAGGGCTACAGCATGTTGGCCACAGCCAGCGGAGAAGACGGGCTGGAGCGCATCGCTCGGGAGCATCCGGATTTGGTGATTTGCAATTTGCGCTCCGCCGCCTGCGGCAGTGCAGAGTTCTCCGAGCAACTGCACGCCAAGTACCCCGACCTGCCCCAGCTTCTGATCGTGGGTCGGACAGCGGAAGAGAATGCGATCAGTGCCATTCAAGATCGGACCGCAGAGTATCTGCTTACACCCACCTGTCCCGAGGCCGTGGTGTCGGCCGTCAAGCGTGTCGCTCACGTACACAAGCAGAACCAATTGACGGACTACCTGCGCGGCCAGATCTGCAATGTCGATTCCCCGCCCTTGGTAGTCGAAAGCGAGAGCCTGCGTGAGACCCTGCACTCGGCCGCGCGCGCGGCGCGTACGCGCAACCCAGTTCTGATCACCGGCGAAGCGGGAACGGGCAAGGGCCGACTCGCGGAATATGTCCACCAAGCCAGTTTTCAAGCGGGACAACCCTTCATCACCATCGACTGTTCGACCTTCGGACCGAGTGGGCTCGAGAGCGAGATCTTCGGCCACGAACGGTCCCTCGATCGCGGCGTGGGCCGCCAGCGGGCGGGTGGACTGGAACTTGCGGAGGGTGGCACGCTAGTCCTCGAGGAGGTCAGCGTCCTACCGCCTCGCATGCAAGCCCGCCTCGTGCGCGTATTGAAGTCTGGAGAGTTCGAGCGCATGGACGGAACCAGCACGCTGACGACCAACGCACGCATCATCGCCACGAGCGCCCGCAATTTGCCCGCCGCGGTGGCCGCCGGAGAGTACCGCGAGGACCTCTACTACATGCTGCACACGCACCCACTGCACATCACACCCCTGCGCGAACGCCCGGCAGACGTCCTTCCCCTCGCTTGGCAGGTGGCCATGAATTACTCTGTGCGCAGCGCTCTACCTGAGCCGGAATTCTCAGAGGAATTCGAAGCCTGCCTGCTCGAAGCGCATTGGTCAGGCAACACTCGCGAACTGGAGCAGGTGGTTGGCCTGGCAGCCATCGCTGCTGCAGGCGGCCCCTTCTTGAAACAACACCTGACCCAATCCGGAAACGGTGGCGAGAATACGGGCCTCGAACTGCATGACGAGCGCGTTGCCGCAGCCCTGGCCAATCACACAATGGCCGACGTGGAGCGCATTGCTATCCTAGCCACACTCGAGTCCTCGCGCGGCAACAAGACCGAAGCCGCACGGCGTCTGGGCCTTACCGCCCGCACCCTCTCCAACAAGATGAAGATCTGGCGTCAAGCCGGGTTGGTCGCCTGACGGCCTAGAACCGATCAGGAGACAGAGCCGCCGGGTCAAACGCACTGACGGGATTGCCCAAGATCATCTGGGCCAATCCCTCACCGATGGAGGGCGCCAGGTGAAAGTCGCGGCCTGAGAATCCGGCCATGACGTACAGCCCCTTGATCGAATTCACCGGGCCCACAACGGGCACGCCATCGGGCGAAACGGTTAGCCAGGCGGTGTGAGTCCCCAAGTCCTCTTGGTCGCGGTAGATCGGAAGCCGACCGGCAATTGCCTCTCGCGCCCAACCACAGAACGCGTCCGAATTTTCCGAGCCGTCCGGTTTCCAGCCATCAGGACTGGAGATCTCTTCGGCATCCGCCAAACCTAGTTGCTCAACGCGTGTGCGACTTCGAAGGGGGTCGCAACGTGTTTGGAAGTCACGCTCCAAGTCGATGAGGACGGGGTGCGCGACGGGAGCGCTATCGAGCGGGTTAATCATGAAGCGCGTCTCCATGTCGCCGTGGCTGCCCTCCATGTCGAGTTCGTCTTCTTCCGGGCCCTCGACCGGGGGCATAGATAGGAACGACTCGCGCGTCTTGAGCGCGCGCATGGGCAGGTCTACGCCGTAGTCCTTCAGGAAGGTGTGTGTCCAGGCGCCGGTGGCAAGCACGACGTTTTCGCAGTGATAGGTCTCCTTCTCGGTCTGCACGCCCACCACCTTGTCACCCTCGAGCAGCAACTTGTGGGCTCCGGAACCCTCGCGGATGGTCGCCCCTTTTTCGCGTGCCAGCGCGGCAAAGACACTGATCGTCCGCGCCGGATCAATGAAACCTCCCTCGGGCTGCCACGCGCCCACAGCCTTGTCGCTGATTTCGATGCCCGGGAAGAGCTGGCGCATCTCCTCAGCTTCCACTCGGGTCACGTTGATGGCGAGGGAACTCTGCACGTCGATGTTGGCGTCGAGCTCGGCGATGCGCTCGGGTGAGTCCCCGGCCAGAATCAGGGCACCCGTGCGTCGGTAGCCAAGCGAGCGCCCCGTGGATGCGCGCATGCCTGAATACACCTTGACCGTGTCCCGAGCCATGCTGGCCATCACCCGGTCCGCAAAGCCCTGGTGCACAATCGCAGAGGTGCGCCCCGACGCCCCTGCAGCCAGCGTGTCACGCTCCACAAGCACCACGGGTTCCCGCATGGGGTCACTGTGTTTGGCGGCATAAAGGGCTGTGCAAGTGCCCATGGCACCGCCACCCACGATGAGGATTTTTGCTTTCAATGAAATAGTCTCGGTGCGTCGGAAGCCGAGTCTACACCGGGTGGTCGGCCGATGGGCATTGACCGCATGGCTACCAAGAAGCCCAGCCCCCCGGGGCGCGGTCCGGAAGGGCTGGTGGACGAACAGTTGTTTCTGCCCGCCGTTCAAAAAGGCCCCGGACCCAATGGGGGTCAAACGAGAGAGGGGATTCCCGTAGACGCAACCCACCGGGCCCGGTGCCCGGTTCTCTTCTTGGTTCTTCGCCCCCACTCCGGCCCCACGCCCGAGCGCGGGGCACATACCCCTCGATTTCTGTGCTTCCCCCCCCTAGCCCCCTCAGAGCGGGCGAAGAGGCCTGATAGACTGACCCCCAACATGCTGCCCCCCCGCAAGACACGCACCATCCAGGTGGGCTCGCTGAGCCTTGGAGGTGACCACCCCATCGCCGTGCAAAGCATGGCCGCCACGCAGACGCGCGACGAAGTGGCCACAGGCCGTCAGCTCGAATTGCTGGGTGTCGCCGGAGCAGACCTGATCCGCGTGGCCGTGGACAGCGCGCGCGATGTGGAGAGCCTCATCAAATTGAGCAAGACTACCGACGTGCCCTTGAGCGTGGACCTGCAAGAGAACTACCGCCTGGCCGAGATCATCGCCCCCCATGTGCAAAAGATCCGCTACAACCCCGGCCATCTGCACCACCACGAGAAAGAGGTGTCGATCGAGGGCAAAGTGCGCTGGATCGCGGAGCTCGCGCGGACCCATGACTGCGCGATCCGTATCGGTGTCAACGCCGGCTCGATTGCACCCGAATACGATGCTGCGCACCCGAACGACCACGTGGCAGCGATCGTCTCCTGCGCGGTCGACCACTGCCGAATCCTCGATGATGCCGGGTTCCTCAACTACCTGGTCTCCATCAAGGACTCGGACCCACGCCTGGTGATCGAAGCCAATCAGTCGTTTGCCAAACAGCGACCCGACGTTCCCCTGCACCTAGGGGTGACAGAGGCTGGAATGCCCCCCGATGGGGTCATCAAGACCCGCATCGCTTTTGAGCAGCTCGTGGTCCAGGGGATCGGTGACACCTTGCGGGTTTCCCTGACCGTTCCCTTCGAGGACAAGGGTCAGGAAATCGAGGTGGGCCGGCAGATCCTGAGCGACATCGACGCCGGTCGGTTTCGATCAGTACCCAAGGGATTCTTCGATGGTCTCAACATCATCGCTTGCCCTTCGTGCTCACGGGTAGAGAACGACCGCTTCATCGAGCTGGCCGGCGAGGTCAAGGCCCTGACCGAGTACGCCCAAGATCACGATGTGACCATCGCCGTGATGGGTTGCAGGGTCAACGGGCCCGGGGAAACCGACGACGCCGACCTGGGCTTGTGGTGTGGCCCCGCCACCGTCAATCTCAAGCGCGGACCAGAGACTGTAGGTACCTACTCGTACGACGACGTTCTCGGCGCGCTCAAGAATGAGCTGGATCAGATCATCGACACCCCCGAAGCTACAATCACGCCGCATGAGTGACGCAACCTCCACGCACCTCGAAGACGCCCTGCAAGGCGCCGCTCAGACCCTCGCCGCATTCATGGCCGACGCGGCCCTGATGGCCTCAGTGCTTCGGTTTGCAAGTGAAGCTGAAGCCACCCTGCGGCGTGGCGGCAAGCTCCTGTCCTGCGGCAACGGTGGCAGCATGTGCGACGCCATGCATTTCGCAGAGGAGTGGACAGGTCGCTTTCGAGGCGACCGGGCGGCCCAGCCAGCGATCGCGTTCTCCGATCCGGCACGCCTGTCCTGTGCGGCCAACGACTTTGGTTACGACGAGGTCTTCGCGCGCGAGGTGCAGGCGTTCGGCAAGCCAGGGGACCTGCTCTTGGCCATCTCGACTTCAGGCGGATCCCCCAACGTCTTGCGCGCCTGCGCCGAGGCTCGCTCCCGCGACATGTGCGTCGTCGGATTGCTGGGTAATGGTGGAGGCGAGATGGCAAGCCAGGTGGATATCCCCATCGTCGTTCCCTTGGCCACGACCTCCGATCGCATTCAGGAAATGCACATCAAAATCATCCACTCCGTCATCGAGCTAGTGGAGCGCCAGATGTTTCCGGAGAACTACGCCTAGGACGGCTTAGAGCTCCAGCACCGTGCAGGTGCCGTCTTCTTCGCCGACAAAGCAGACCTGCGCCAAGCCGACAAACAGGCCCGATTCGACGACACCCGGAATGCGGTCCAGGTCGGCCTCGAGCCCGGCCGGATCCTCGATGCCTTCGGGAAAAACACAGTCGAGGATCTCGTTGCCGTTGTCGGTGAGATACGCACCGCCCTCATCATCCACTCGCAAGTGAGGCTCCGCTCCCAATTCGGCGATGGCACGCACGACCATCGGGCGCGCAAAGGGCGTGACCTCCACGGGCAAGCGAAAGGTCGTCCCGAGGCGTTCGACAACCTTGTCGCGTCCCACGACGATCGCCTCACGCTTGCTGATGTAGGCCACGACCTTCTCCCTCAAGAGCGCGCCTCCGCCGCCCTTCGTCAGGCAAAATTGGCCGTCGATCTCGTCGGCCCCATCGATCGTCAGGTCGATGGATTGCACTTCATCTAGGGTGGCGAGGGGAATCCCAAACGCGCGCGCCTTGTGTGCTGTGTCCTCCGAGGTGGGAACGCCGCGGATGGTCAGGCCCTCACTTTCGATTCGCTCAGCTAGGCGCACGAGGGTGAAATAGACCGTCGAGCCAGTACCGAGGCCGACTGTCATGCCGTCTTGGACGAGCTCTGCCGCCTGACGACCGGCGGTTTCCTTGGGGTTGGCCACGGGAGAATTGGGGGCAGAGGGGGGAAAACTCAGGCGCAGACAGCGTTCATCTCAGGGGAGGATAGGCGGGCGCCACCCTCGGTGCCACAGCACAAAATGGGCAGTTGCGCCACTCCCCGGGCGCTATCAACCGTGGTAGGCTTCTCCCCTGATTGAGAACGTGTCTCAATAGTGGATCCATGATTGCCCTCCCCTCTCTCCCCCCCGGCGCCCGTGGGCGCCTAGTAAGCCTCGGCGGCGAACGGGCGTTTCGCCGCCGACTGATGGAATTGGGCCTCCTGCCGGGAACAGAGCTACGGCTCGTGCGCCTCGTGCGGGTGGGCGGCATGGTCGAGGTTGAGGTGCGTGGTAGTCACATCAGTTTGCGTGAGAGTGAGGCCAGCAAGATCGAGGTCGAGGAACTGAAATCGTGAGCGAACCGACCTCTCGTCTCAGCCTCGTCGCCCTGGCGGGGAACCCCAACACGGGCAAGACGTCCCTGTTCAATCAGCTGACCGGGTCCGACCAGCGCGTGGGCAACTACCCCGGCATCACCGTGGACCGGCATAGTGGACAGGTCGTCCTGCCCAAGGCCGGCAAGGTGGAAGTGCTCGACATCCCGGGCAACTACAGCCTCTCCGCACGCAGCGCCGAAGAGCAGATCGCTATTGGCGCACTGGCCGGATTGGGCCCACACACAGCCCCCGACCTGGTTGTCCTGGTTGTGGATGCGTCTCAGCTCTCCCGGAACCTGTACTTGGTCTTGCAGGTCATCGAGCTTGAGCAACCCGCGGTCGTGGCGTTGAACATGGTGGACATGCTTGATGGAGACGGCCGCAAGGTGAACGCTCGCGCTCTTGAGCAGGCGCTGGGTGTCCCCGTCGTGCCTACCAATGCCCGCGCGGGAACCGGTGTTTCCGAATTGAAGGGAGCCATCGATCGAGTCTTGGCCTCCCCAGCCAAGGGTACGCCCGGAGCTCGTTGGGCCCACGAAGACCCCTTGTTGCAGGCAGACCTGCAAGCCGTGGTGCAGGCGCTACCCGACACCTGGAAGGACGGGCGGGCCCCGCGCGAGTTGGCCTTTGCTGCTTGGGCTCTGCTCTCCCTAGACGAAGACGACGAGCTGCGGGGTGTCCCCGATTCCTTGCGCGAGGCGGTAGCCCATCGCCGCCGCTTGGCTGCAGGCTCCGGGCGAGACGTGGACCTGGAGCTCATCGCTTCCCGTTACGAGTGGATCGACCGACATGTGGCCGCAGCGATGCGCAAGCCCAGCTCAGCCAGCGCCTGGAGCGAACGTGTCGATGGGTTCCTGCTGCACCCGATGGCGGGCTTCGCGGCGCTCATCCTCATCATGGGCTTCTTGTTTCAGACCCTGTTCACGTGGTCGGAACCCCTGATCAATTGGATTGACGGCGGCATTGGGAACGTCGGATCGTGGATTGGCTCGGTCCTGCCTGAGGGCGCATTGCGCGCATTTGTCACCGAGGGTCTGATTGCGGGAACAGGCGCAGTGCTCGTGTTTCTGCCGCAAATCATGCTGCTCTTCGCGTTGCTCGGAGTGATGGAAGACTCGGGCTATATGTCGCGCGTTGCGTTCTTGATGGACCGCATCATGCGAGCGGTAGGCCTACATGGCCGAGCATTCATTCCTATGCTCTCGGGTTACGCCTGCGCGATCCCAGCCGTCATGGCAACACGCACAATGGAGCGCCGGCGCGACCGTTTGCTCACCATGATGGTCGTGCCGCTCATGTCCTGTGCCGCCCGTCTGCCCGTCTACACTTTGGTGATCGGCGCGCTGTTTCCGGTGACTGGCGCGACCGGCTGGATCGACGTGCAAGGACTGATGCTAGTCGGCATGTACTTGTTCGGCACCCTCATTGCGCTGATCGCAGCAGGAGTCCTCTCGCGAACCTTGATCCAGGGCCCCAGTGTCCCACTCATCCTGGAATTGCCACCCTACCGGCTGCCCCAAGCGCGGGTCGTCGCGCGAATGGCTTTCCAGAAGGGCAAGGTGTTCGTGACCGAGGCGGGGACAGTGATCTTGGCCTGCACGGTGGCCCTTTGGCTGCTGTCTGACTATCCGAACCTGAGTGAGAACCGAGCGGCCCCCTTGGATGCAAGGGTCGCCGCCCTTGAACAGACCTACCTAGATCCCAGCGAACGCGAACTCGCGGCAAAAGAGATCGAACGGGAGAGGGGGGCATTGCAACGCGAACACAGCTGGGCCGGCAAACTTGGCCGCACGCTCGAGCCCGCCATCGCCCCTCTCGGTTTCGACTGGAAGATCGGCGTGGGCCTGATCGGATCCCTCGCAGCACGCGAGGTCTTCGTGGCCACGATGGCCGTTGTCTATGGCGCGGGCGGGGAGGACGAGGGGGCTGCGGTCGCCACCCTGCGCAAGAAAATGCGGGATGAAAAACGGGAGAACGGCGATCCGGTCTACACACCCCTGGTCGGGCTTTCACTCTTGGTGTTCTTCGCCCTGGCCTGCCAGTGCCTGAGCACCGTCGCCGTGGTCAAGCGCGAGACGCGCTCCTGGCGCTGGCCCCTGTTCATGTTGGGCTACATGACCGCTTTGGCCTGGATTGTAAGCTTCGCGGTCTACCAGGGCGGTCTAGCCCTAGGCTTCACCTAGTCCTTGGCCCTTGCCTTCTCCCACCCATCGTTGAGGAAATCGACAAATGGGTCATCAGAAACGAGAGTGGCACCATCATGTCGGCCGAGAACTTCCTCGGTGACCGGATCTACGACTAGGTAGACCGGCTGGGCAACGGTGGCCGTCATATCGAGCTGGCGAACCTCATTGCGTTCGTAGTCGATGTGCAAGCGAGCTTCTACAAATCGCTCGGTCAAGGGCCCGGCGACCGCCGGGTGCAGGAAAACGCCCTTTTCCATCAGGCGGCAGTTCACTCATGTGAAGCCGGTAAAATTAACGAGGACTAGCTTGCCACTTGCTTGCGCCAGGCTCATGGCAGCCTCCCAATCGTCCTTGACGATCGCGTGTTTGGCTATGCCCGCCTCAAACCGCTCGAACACGGAATAAGGAGGCAACAGAGGAGTCGTGGCCACCTCGTCGAGCGCGTTCCCCGGCACGCCATAGCCGAAGTACGCAGCGAGCAGCAGCGTGAATGCGCCGATGCGCTTCTGCATAGGGCTCTTTCTGCCTGACTTGGCGGCCTGCAGGATCAGGTACGTGCCCGCCGCCGCGAAAATCACACACCAAGCCGCCAGGAATACATCGCGGCCCAAGATGCCCCACTCCCAGACCAGATCTGCGTTGGAGATGAACTTCAGGGCGGCTGCGACCTCCACAAATCCGAGAAACACCTTGAGGGTGTTCATCCACTCCCCCGCCTGGGGCATCTGCTTGACCCGGCCGGGCACGAGGGACAGGAACACAAAGGGTGTGGCCATGGTCAAGCCGAACACCCCCATGCCCAAGACGATGCGTAGCGTGTCCTGAGCCGCGCCCTGCCCCGTGGCCGCCGAACCCAACAAGGTCCCGACAAATGGCGCCGTGCAGGTGAACGAGGTGACCACCAGGGTGGCCCCCATGAGGAACACGCCCAGATAGCCGCCTGTAGCCGAGGCCTTGCTCGCCACAGCCATCATGCGCTTGGGCGGTTGCAGCTGAATGAACCCGAAGAGCACTAGGCTGAAGAAGATGAACAGCACACCAATGACGATATTGGTCACGGGGTGAGTCGCAAACGGAATGATGACCGGCGCGAACAGGAGACCAATCAAGATGAACACGCTCACGATGCCCACGCCGTAGGTCAGGGAAAGCGGCAGCACGTTTCCGTCCCGCGAATCGGCCTGCTTCGTGAAGAATGAGATCGTGATGGGGATCATCGGATAGGTGCAAGGCATGAGCAATGTGAAGATGCCCCAGCCAATCGCAGCCAAGAGGAACTTGAACATGGAGGGCTTGTCGCCGCCCTTGCCCTCACTCTTGTCGCCGCCAGAACTCTCTGGAATTCCCGCGGTCGCTTGCCAGTCAAAGGCGTCATCGGGCCCCGTTCCCTCGACCTCCAGATCCAGTGACCAGGGCAAGCAGCCCTGGTCATCGCACACCTGGCCCATCACACGGGCGAGAACATCGGCGGGATCGAAGGTGTCATAGAGCAGGCCTTCAACCTGAATCCGAACGGTGCCGTGGTGGGAGTTGATCCAAATATTGCCGTCCCCGTCGGCCGCCGGGATGGCTTGATCAAGTACTTCGGGCGGTGGCATGCGCATGCCCTCGTTGGCCCATTCCACATCGTCGCTCTCGAACTCAACCGTGGTCGGGGTTCCGATCGCTTCGGGGTGACCGAGATCACCCTTGGTCGGGCCATGATAGATGTGAAAGTGCTCTGCCACACTCAACTCGATCACCGCGCGTACGGACTGGGTCGCCTCGTCGGCACGAGCCCACAAGCGGCCCGTCACTTCCTGGGGTGAGGGAGCCTGGGTCGGCGGACCCAAGGCGAGAGGCGGTGTTGGGACAGAGATCTCTGGTTTTGCTTCGACCGGCGCCACTGCTGGCTCGCCCGTGGGGGCAGCGCCCAGACTCTCCGGCCAATCTTCCCAGTACTTGTCGCGCCCCTCTCCCTGGGTGCTCACTTCTTCGTCATAGAACACGCAGACGCCGGTGAGATCGGTGCAGGTCTGACCGGAAAGGACCAGCTTCGTACCAGCCGCTCCCGGCTCCGTCACCTTGCCTGTCGCATAGGCCACGACCTTGCCCGTGTGGTAGTTGTAGGTGTAGGAACCCAGCACCTCGTCATCGACGTGCTTCACGTGCGGCTCGGGCAGCACGAACTCGCCCCACTCGATCCCCTCCGAGGAAAGATCCAGTTTCAGGGCGGTACCGATCGCGTCGGGATGGCCCAGCTCTGTGTGGTAGAGGTACCAGCCAGGCGTGATGCGAAGAACGAGAGCAGCGCTCGCGCGTTCACCTTCAACGCGCGTGTAAAGACTGGCCTTGGCCTCATTATTCTGAGCGCTAGCGGGCTGCGCAAATTGCGCGCTCAAACTGAGAGCCAACAGGGTGAAAAGAGTTCGGATCATGAAGGGTGCTTCCAGAAACAGGGGAGAGGTCGCTCTCAGGTGGGACTGTCCACGGGATTGACGTGAACCGCAACCTCTACGACGCGGCTCTCGGCGGAAATAACGGCTTCTTCCACCAAATGCGCGATTGCGTGCCCTTTACGAACACTGAGGTCTGCGTCCACGCCGATCTCCATGTCCACACGGAGCTGATGACCGAGGGGGTGAATGCCCACGCGCTCGACTCTTCGAACCCCCTGCACACGCGTGACAAGCTCGGTGATCGTGCCGCGCATGTGCGGGTCGGGAACGCGATCCATGAGTATGTCGACGGCGCCCCGCACGGTCTTCAGGCCCATGACGAGGATCAGCCCGCCAATCAACCCGGCAGCCAATATTTCTGCCTGGGGTAGACCGGCCATCGCGCAGCCGACCCCGAGGACAACGAGCAAGCTCGCGAGTGCGTCAGACCGACAGTCCTGGGCCAGCGCCAGGAGTGAAGGGCTCTTTAGATCCCGACCTGCGCTGGCTGCCAATCGATGCAACCACTCGTTCACGGCCATGGAAACCGCGGCGAGGCTCAAGGCCAGGAGTCCCATGCCGCGTTCATAACTGGGACCCTCGCCAATCACGGCTTCGACCACCATGAGCGCGCCCGCACCGACGAGCACGAGACCCACGACGGAGGCGGCCAAGGCCTCAGCCTTCCCATGTCCATAGTGGTGGTCGTCGTCGGCGGGCTTGCCCGCCCAACGGAAGGTGAACCAGCCCACCAACGAAGTCGCTGTGTCGGACAGCGAGTGGACCCCATCGGCAAGCAGCGCAGGAGAACCTGCGATCCAGCCCCCGACCAGTTTCATCACCGCCAAGCCCGTGTTGACCACGAGGCCCGTGGCGTGCACGCGTGATCCGCGGGCGAGCTGCTGTGGGGTTCTGCCCTGCATAGAGAGGGGATTGGCGTGCTTGCGTGCGAACCTGGCAGTTCTAGGCTCGATCTGGGTGAGGGAATGAGGCCGGGCACAGTCTATGCTCCCCTGGGGGGCAGCGCCCGCTGGCCCCCGCCGGTTCCCAAGTCCCGGGAGGACTCTCATGCTAGCCACACGCTCCCTGTCATCTGTCTTGCTTCTCACCCTGGTTCTGCTGCCCTTTGGCGCACAAGACGATGAGGGCAAGAAGACGCCGCCTGAGGGGACACCCCAGCTCGAGCGAGACATTTTTGGTCGCCTGCGCCCGCGGGCCGAGGGGGAGGACTCCGCCCTAGACGGCGTGTGGCAGTTGCTGGACGTGGAGGTCGACGGGTACCCCAAGGAGGGCATGCAAGCCGCCGGCTACATGGTGATCAAAGATGGTCACATCGCCTTCCAAATGGAGGCCTTCTGGGAAGAGGACAGCTACGGCGAGGCGCCCATGGACGGCTACCAAGCGTTCGTCGCGGAGTTCGAACGCACGGGCACGACCCTGGCCTGCACAACTCTCCTGGGGGCTTATCTCGACGAAGAGGAAGACGAGGTGCTGTTCGAAACCGCCGGGGGCAAGCGCGAATTCGAAATCACCTTGAATGGGACGTTTCTGGACCTGGCCTGGGGCGAGACCGATGTGCTGACTTTTGGGCGTCGGCTTTCTCCGACCCAGAGACGGCTCTCGATCTTCGGCCGCGAGAAGGCCGGATCGGGAGATGCGGATCCCGACATCTTCGGCCGTGACAGGAAGATTGGCGATGAAGAGGAGGGCGGCGACGATAAGGACGGGGAGGGTGACGGGCAGTAGACCGCACGCGCAGGCCCGTCCAACCCCGGACGCATTGACCCTTGAACGCATTGAGCCCCGAACGCATTGAGCCCCGAACGCATTGAACCCCGAACACAATGAAGCGGGGCCGCCACATGCGATGTGGCGGCCCCGCTTGTGTGTTGAGCCCTCCCGGTGAACTTGCTTGAATCCCGTTGTGAATTCAGCGGCGGGCGCAGCAGGGTCCTAGCACTTGCTGAAGCCGCACCCGTAGCACTTCATGCAGCCCTCCTCGAAGGAGAGGTTTGAACTGCAGGCCGGGCACTTGACCTTGTAGTTCGCCATTTCGCGCTCACGCTTGACGCGCGACATCGGCGCGGATGGGGATGGGGATGCAGCGCTCGGCGGTGGAGCAACCACGTCCGAGCTGGCGGCGGGCTCGTCGGAACCCACGCGGCCCAGCAACATGCTCTCCAAGCCATGCTCGCGCTTGACCTTCAAGTAGCGATACAGGGCCGTCGCCATGCCGTCCGCCAAGGACATCACGTTGCCATCCTTGGTGGGCACCGTCAGGCTCGAACCAATGCCCGAGAACTGCCGCACGGCCATCTCGAGACTTCCGTTGGAGCGCAGCCACAAGGAGAGAATCCGGCAGATGGCCTCCAGATCGGAGTTGGCCACATCGCCGCCCTTGCCGAGCTGTGCAAAGACCTCGCGTTCGTGCCCGGTCTTGGGATCCACCGTGACCTTGATGTGCATGTTGCCGAAGGGTGTCAGCTGGGTCAGTCGCAGCGCTGGCATGATCTCGGGCAATTTCATCGGGCGCAGCGACGCCGGCGCGGTTGGCTCTACGGGCTCTACGGGCTCTACGGGCTCTGCGGGCTTTTCCTCGGCCACGCTGCGCGTCATGGGCTGCATCTCCCGGCAGCCATCCCGGTAGACCGTGACGCCCTTCACGTCGAGGTCGATGGCCAATTCGTAGACCTCCCGCACTTCGTCCACGGTCGCGTCGTGGGGGAAGTTGATGGTCTTGGAGATTGAGGAGTCGCAATGCTGCTGGAACGCAGCCTGCATGCGCATGTGCCACTCCGGGGAGATGTCATGGGCCGTAACGTAGATACGCTTGTGCTCCTTGGGGGCGTCTTCGATGTGGCACAGGGTTCCATCTTCGAGAATCTGGTCCACCATCTCCGAACTGAAGTATCCAGCCTGCTTGGCAACGTTTTCGAAGACCTCGTTGACCTCGCGCATCACCGTCGGCTGGCCGTTGGTGTCCTTCATGACCTGTCGGTTGAAGGCCAGGCTGAACATGGGCTCGATGCCACCCGAGCAGCCCGCGATGATCGAGATGGTCCCCGTCGGAGCGATGGTGGAGGTGTAGGAGTTGCGCATCTTGCGCCCCTGCTTCTCCCAGTCCGATCCTTCCCAAGCGGGGAAGCACCCGCGCTCCTCGGCCAGAATTTCAGAAGCCAGGTGGGACTCGTCATTGAGCACACGCATCACTTCCGAACCGAACTGCGTGCCTTCCTCTGAGTTGTAAGCGAGGCCCATCTTGAAGAGCGCGTCGGCAAAGCCCATCACGCCGAGTCCCGTGCGACGCGTGGTCTTCGACATGTTGTCGATCTGCGGCAACGGGTAACGGTTGACCTCGATCACATCGTCAAGGAAACGGGCGGTCGTGTGGATCACGGACTTGTAGCCCTCCCAGTCGAAGCTGGGCTGACCGTTTTCGGTGCTCACAAAACGACCCAAGTTGATCGAGCCCAGGTTGCACGAATCGTAGGGGTGCAAGGGCTGCTCGCCGCAGGGGTTGGTGGCCTCGATCATGCCCACGTTCTTGATCGGGTTGCGGGCGTTGATGCGGTCGATAAAGACGATGCCGGGCTCGCCCGAACGGTGGGCGTGTTCGGTCACCACATCCCAAATCTCACCCACTGTCCAGTAGTCGCCCGTCCCCGCGCCTTCGGCGTCGCGCTTCTCCACCTGCGACCACACCTGCGTGCGCGGGTTTTGGACCTGGTGGATCGTGCTCGGGTCGGCGCGCAACTCCTCGATGAAACGATCGGTGATCGCCACAGAGATGTTGTAGTTCGTGATCTTGGTGGGATCGTCCTTAAACGTGATGAAGCTCATCACATCGGGGTGATCCACGCGCATGATGCCCATGTTGGCCCCGCGCCGAAATGCACCCTGCTGGATGGCATCTGTCGCCTTCGAGAAGACCTCGATGAAGGACAGGGGGCCCTCTGTGGTACCGCCCGAAGAGCGCACCAGGTCGCCGGCAGGACGCAGGCGCGAGAAGCTGAAGCCGGTGCCACCACCGGCCTTCTGGATCAGCGCGGTAGCCTTGATCGAATCGAAGATCCCCTCGATGGAATCCTCCACAGGCAAGACAAAGCAGGCGGAGAGCATCCCCATCTCACGCCCGGCGTTCATCAAGCATGGGCTGTTGGGCATGAAGCGCCGTTCAGCCATCAGCATGTAGTAATCACGCGCCACCGCGAGCGCTTTGGTCCAAGCGCCCGGGCTGAAACGCAACTCCGCGCGCGCCACGTTGGAGGCCACCCGCCAGAACAGCTCGCGCGGGGTTTCGATCACCTCGCCCGTGTCCGGTGACTTCTTCAGATAGCGCCGGCCCAGCACGGTCTCCGCGTTGCTGGTCAGGTTGGGGTCGGGAAGATCCGCGGGAGGAGCCATTGCTTCGATGGCCACCTTGGCACCTGCGGCGTCAAGCGCTTCGCGTTCGAGCCCATTTTCAATGAGCTCCTCCGTCGTCACAGGCATGCCCTCGTTCAACGTGGTCGCGAATGAGGATTGAGCGTTGTCAGCTTGAGCGCTATCGGCAGGATGAGCAGGGTTCACGCAGTTTTCTCCGAAGTGGGGGGCTTAGTGTGAAGTAAGTGTCCGCACCTCATGTCGGCCGCAAGACTTCGTTGAGGTGGAAGTCGTCGAGAGCGGACAGATCATTGGGCGAGGGGCGATCTTCTCCTCCGTTGTCTCTCGTTTCAAGTTCGCGGTCCTCACATTTCCACTGCGCCCAGCATTCAAAGGGACTTGCGGAAGAGACGTTTTTTGAGCGCGTCGAGTTCATCGATCGAGAGAGCTGCGGCCGTCCCCGCGTAAGCCAGGACCCCGACGCAAATGGACAAGACCAAAGCCCCCAGAGAGCCCAGCGGTCCCCTCCCGTAGTGGTGGGCCGCTCCTGCGGCAAGTCCGCACACGGCGGCAGCGAGGGCCATTCTAAGCAATGGTCCCAGAAGCGGGACGTCTCGCGTGGGTAACCCAAGGCGCCCTCCCAGACCCGGGAAGAGCAACACGAGACCGCCCCAGGTTGTGATGGCGCTGGCATAGGCCAAGCCCTCGACGTCCATCCCGAAGCCCCGAATGAACAGCAAGTTGAGCCCCACGTTGGCGACCAGCATGGTGCAGGAGACGCGCACAGGGGTCTTCATGTCGCCCATTGAGTAGTAGGTGCGCGCCACAAGCCCCATGGCGCCTGCGGGCAAGATGGCGAGGGTGAGCGCGCGCAACGCGAGGCTCGTGCGTTCGACGCCCTCGATGCCGAATCCCCCACCGCCAATGCAGGCCCAGACGACCGGTTCCGCTAACGCCCACAGCCCAAAGGTGGCGGGCAAGGCCAAGAAGGCGATCGCGCGTTGGGTGCGATCGTGCAAATCGCGGGTGGCCCGAAAATCCCCCCCATGGGCATGGGCTTGCAATAGCGGAAAAACCGCACTCGTAGCGGCCACTGCGATCATCGCCAAAGGGAACTGTTGCAGACGTCCGGCATAGTAGTGGCAAGTGGGGCCGCCATCGGGGAGTAGCCCCTCGGCCATGAGCCCATCGATCATCACGTTGAGCTGGTAGACGGCTGCTCCAATGGCCAGGGGGGCACTGCGTTTGAGCACCGTCCAGGCCCCGGGGGCCCCACTGGGTCGGGGCGGAGGCGGAGTCTTGCCGGCCAGTAGCCCCTCCCTGCGCAGCGCTGGAATCTGCACGGCTAGCTGCACGACTCCAGCGAACAAGACGCCCCAGGCCAAGAAGCGGGTCCACTCCAAGTCACGCTCGAGCCCGGGTGGGCGCTCGTCCTTGTTCCAGACCAGCAGCAACAGGGTCGCGATCCAGACCACGTTCATGCATGCCGGTGCCCAAGCCGGCGGCCCGAACTTGGCCCGCACGTGCAGAGCCCCAGCGGCCAGGGCAGACAGGCAAACCAGCAACACGAAGGGCATCACCCGCAGCGTGAGTTCGCGAACCGGCTCGGGGTCCGCACCCAACCATGCCCAGCCCGTCACAGGCATGTGATCGGGCATCAGGGCCACGGCCCCCATCGTCACCACCATCACGCCCAGCAGGATCCCGGTCAGCAGGCGGGCGGTGTCCAAGAATAGACGGCGGCCGGCCTCGGGCCCGTGGGTTCCCTCACTTTCGGTTTGTGCAGTCTGGAAGGCCGTTGAGAGTGCGCCCTCCCCGAGAAAGCGACGAAACAGGTTTGGGACGCGCCATGCTGTGATAAATGCGTCGAAGACGGCCGAGGTGTCCCCAAACAGAAAGGCACTGAGCTTCTCGCGTAGGAGCCCAAGAACGCGACTCACCAGAGTCAGGGCGGAGACCATCACGGCCCTCCAACCCAAACGCTTGTGCCGCCCGACGAGATCGGCTCCGTTGGATTTGCCGTTGGACCCCACGCGGCTAGGCGTACCACCATCGAGTGGTTGTTTCAACGCGTGCCCCCCCCGAGGGCTGGGTATTGCCCCGTCCCCCTGGACCCTAGGCCAGCTCCTGGCCCGCGAGACGCTGCACGAGCTTTCCGTCCGCCGCCCCCTTGTGATCGGCCATGACCGCCTTCATCAACTGGCCCATCTCCTTCTTGGAGGTCAGGCCCAGCTCGGAGATCTTCGTGCGCACGATTGCGAGCGTCTCTTCTTCGCCGAGTTGTTTGGGCAGGTAGCCCTGGATGACCCCTATCTCCGCGAGTTCTTGGTCGGCCAGGTCTTGGCGGTCATTGTCCGCGTACTGCGTCGCGCTGTCGGTGCGTGATTTGACCGCGGACATCAGTACGGCGAGTTGCTGGCCGTCGTCCAAGTCTTCGCCAGCCTCGATGCGACGGTTCTGCATGGCGGACAACACCATGCGCAGGGTGTCCCGGCGCAGGGTATCTCCCGCACGCATGGCATCCTTCAAATCTGAGCTCAATTGGTCGGTGAGAGTCATGGTGATGTTCCGACTATTCGTCCCCGGGAGCGTGCCCGGGAGCGTCAGTCGTGGGCTCCCCGGCGGCCTGCGGTTCTGAATCCGCGGGAGGCTCTCCTGCGGGCTCGGCATGAGCATTCTCCATCACACTCGCTTCCCCTTCGGTCGAGTTGAAGCGCTCTAGATCTGCCTCGCTGACGACCTCAATCGCCACCAGGCGGTCATCTTTGCGAAGGTTCACGATGCGAACACCTTGCGTATTCCGACCGATGCGTGAAATGCCGGCTACGTGCGAACGCACAATCATGCCGCGCTCGGTAATGAGCATCGCATCGTCCTCTTCACGACATTGACGGACGGAGACGACGGGTCCGTTGCGGTCCGTCGTGCGGATGTTGATCACACCCTGACCGCCCCTGCCTTTGATGGGATAATCCTCGAGGGGCGTACGCTTGCCGTGGCCATGTTCGCAAGCCGTCAGCAAATCGGCGCCTTCCTCGGCCACGACCATCCCCACGACCGAGTCCGCGTCCTTGAGCTTGATGCCGCGCACACCGCGAGCCGTTCGGCCCATGGCCCGTGCGGCCTGTTCGTCGAACCGAATCGCGCGTCCTGACGATGACGCCAGCAGAATCGTGTCGCCTTTGCGGCACAAATTGACACCGACGACAGCGTCACCTTCTTCCAGCAAGATGGCCTTGATGCCCCCGCGCTTGGGCCTGGAGTAGGCCGACAGCACGGTCTTCTTGACGACCCCCCTGCGAGTCGCGAAGACGACGAAGCTCTCGTCATCAAACTCGGGGACGCGCAACAAGGAGCTCACATCCTCGCCCTCACGCAGTGAGAGCAGGTTGGTGATCGAACGCCCCTTCGACGTCCGAGTGGCTTCCGGCAGGTTGTAGACCTTCAACCACAACACCTGGCCCATGTTTGTGAAACACAGGATGTTGTCGTGGGTCGAGGCCACAAACAGGGATTTCAACACGTCGCCTTCCTTGGCGTCCGCACCCTTGATGCCGACGCCACCACGCGCCTGCGCTCGGTACGTATCGAGACTCATGCGCTTGACGTATCCGTCACGACTGAATGTCACGGCCATCAAGTCCTCGGTGATCAGGTCTGCCAGGTCGAAATCCGTGTCGACTTCTTCAGAGGAAATCTCCGTACGGCGCTCATCGGAATAGGACTTCTTCAGATCCTCTAGGTCCTCGCGCATGATCGCGGTGACGCGTTCCGCGCGATCCAGGATGTCCTGCAAATCGGCGATTTCGGCGAGCAGCGATGCGTGCTCGGCCAGCAGTTTATCGCGCTCAAGACCGGTCAAGCTGCCCAGGCGCATATCCACGATGGCCTGGCTTTGGCGGTCGGAGAGCTTGTACTCCGCGCTCAGAGAGGCCTTGGCTTCTTCGCGGTCCGCCGAGGCGCGGATGATCTCGATCACGCGGTCGATGTTGTCGGTGGCGATCAAAAGGCCATCGACGATGTGCTTGCGAGCTTCGGCCTTGCGCAGCAGGAAGGCCGTGCGGCGGCGGATCACATCGCGCCGGTGCTCGAGATAGGCATCGATCAACTGGCGCAGGTTCAGGGTGCGCGGTTGGCGATCGTGAATCGCCAGGTTGATGATCGAGTAGGTCGTCTGAAGCGGCGTGTACTTGAAGAGTTGGTTGGCAATGACCGTGGGGTCCTCGCCGCGCTTCAAGTCCACGACGAGCCACATGCCGTCCTTGCTGGATTGGTCTTCGACGTTGTGGATGCCGGTGATCCGCTCGTCCTTCACGACTTCGACGATCTTGGCGATAATGCCCGTCTTGTCCGCCGCCTTGCGCGTCTGATAGGGGATCTCGGTGAAGATCAGGCGCTGGCGATTGCCGCGATCCTCCACGTGATGGCGAGCCCGAACACGCACCCGGCCGCGGCCCGTGGTGTAGGCGCTGTGAATCCCGTGGCGCCCCATGATGATTCCGCCCGTCGGAAAATCGGGCCCAGGCACGATCTCCATCAACTCGCGGATGGAGACCTCTGGGTCGTCCAAAATGGCGAGTGCCGCGTCACAAATCTCCCGCAAGTTATGGGGCGGCATGGAGGTCGCCATGCCAACCGCGATGCCGTCTGACCCATTGCACAGCAGGTTCGGGAAGCGGCTGGGCAGCACAGTCGGTTGGGTCCGCGTCTCGTCGTAGTTCGGCTCGAACTCGACGGTGTCCTTGTCGAGATCGCTCATCAACTCGGTGGACATGCCCGTCATGCGCGCCTCCGTGTAGCGCATGGCAGCCGGCGGGTCGGCGTCGATCGAACCGAAGTTGCCCTGTCCGTCGACGAGGGGATAACGCAGGGAGAAGTCCTGAGCCATGCGCACCAAGGTCGGGTAAATGACCGACTCGCCGTGCGGGTGGTAGTTGCCCGAGGTGTCCCCGGCGATCTTGGCGCACTTGCGATACTTCGCGCGCGGGCCCAGGTTCAGGTCGTTCATGGCGACCAGAATCCGCCGCTGGCTAGGCTTGAGGCCGTCACGCACGTCGGGCAGGGCCCGCGAGTGAATCACGCTGAGCGCGTACGTCAGGTACGACTCGTGCATCTCGCGCGTGATGCTGCGCGGGACGGCCGGGTTCGAAGAGGGCTCGGTTTGGATATCCGTCATAGGGTCGAAGATTGAGGCGGCGACGAGGAGGGTCGTGTGCCCTCCGCAGTCCGCAAGAAGCGCACGGAGTAGTCAGCGGCCGTTGATTGGCCATATTCAGAAACAAACAGGCTGGGCAAGTCAGCCGATACGAGCTCGTAGGGCTGAGACTCAACGCGCACGCCCTCGGGCGCATCTCCCCACAGTTGCCAGGTGGAATCTTCGCCCCAGGCCGGGGTGGCTAGGGACCAACCCGCCGGCAGAAGCTTGTCGCCGGTGGCCAGAACCGTAACGGGCACCCCTTGCTGCCGAGCCTGCTCGCAAAGGTTGGCGCAGCCCACCAAGCCGAGAAAGGCCTCCGCCCCGATGGCTTCGGTTCCGAGCCAGACCCGGTCCGCGCTCTGAGCCCAGGCTGCGAGGGCGGAGTCGTACACGTAGCGCACATGCAAGCCGGCCTTGTTCAGGCGCCGCGCCAGTCGACGGCCGCCGAGATCGGGACCGCCCTCAGAAACCAAGACCTCGGGGGCCAAGCCGCGCTGGCCAGCCGCTTCGAGCGCTAGAGCAACCGTGTCGGAGTAGCCGTGTACACAGATCACCTCGCCACGCTCCAGGTCGCTTAGTAGGTGGTCGGCGCACTGACTGCGATCCGCGAGGCGCCGTCCATTGGCGAGCGGTTCCCCATTCCAGCGAGCTTCTCCGGCGCCGGCACCTCCGAGCCACAGGCCCATTTCTTCGGCGAGGATTTCCTGCGCGGATGCGGGACTACGCGGCGCGATGTCTTCGCCGCGGCGACCGCTCTCAGTCAGCTGATCGATAGTGTGCAGCCAGCCCGCGACCGCGCCGCGCCAGCCCTGTGCGTCGCGCACTTCACTGAGACCCCAGTCGAGCGACTCGGCGAGGGCATCCCATGCGCGTGCACGATCCGCACGAGCCTGCTTGGTGTCACCCGTAGGGCTCGCTTCGTGGTGTTGCAGTGCGAGCCAATCCAGCAGGACGCCTGCGGACTCACGAACGATCTCGACACCCGTCGCGGCACGATCAGAAGCCACTTGAGCGAAGGCCGTTTGCAGCTCTGCTCCGCCTTGAGCCAGGGACCCAAGCGCGGGAGAAACGGACGTGGAGTGAGGTTCGGAGCTCATGGTGCGGGGGAGAACCGGGAACCCGAAGAGGGTCACCGGAAGGCCCCCAATTGGCGTACTGGCTGGGGTCCTCCGGCTCCGATCGAAGGGGCAATTATCACCCCCCCAGGGCCACTGTTCCACCCAACAGCCCCATAATAATAGGGTCTCGGACCCGGAGGCCGACTCCACAGGTTAGTGCGGGGACACCCAGGAAGGGGGCAGGCGCTCTCTCAGGCGCTGCACTTCGGCACCCTCATCTGCGCCCTCACTTAGCAGATCCATGAGGCGCACGAAGTCGGCCGCGGGAGCGTCTCCGCGCAGGGCCAAGAGGGTCGCCCACCCGGCCGCGCGCTGCGCCTCGCCACGGGCCAGATCGAGCTTGAGCGACTTGCGAAGCTGGTCCTCATGCACCTCTCCCCGCTCGGTCAACTCCGACACCAGAGCGGCCAGCGCCTTGAGGTCGGGCGAATCGTCGTCCAGACCGGCCGAGCGTCGAATGGCATCCGGGTAGTGGCCGAGTATCAGGTCAGCTCGCGTCCGTTGACGGGCGAACACTGAAGCCATTTCCCGCAGCTCCAGCGCTCCGGCCACAAGCAACAGGGTAACCCCGCCCAACGCGCTCTTGCGCAATCTGGATTTGAAGCGCGCGCCAAGTGCCGGGTCCGCGGCCACGCGCCCGATAAAAGCCATACGCCTCGACGAAGAGAAGTGCCGCCATCCTCCCCTATCACGACTACGTACCCCGACGCGGCCCAGGGCAGAGATCAAGGCCTCGGGATCCCCCAACAGGTCAAGGCTGAACAGGTCCGCCTCCAATTCAGAACGGCGGGACAGCCAACCAAAACCCACGACCCACAGGCCCAGGGAGGCTATGAGAAAAACACTGCCCCAGAGTTCATCCGTTGGAGCCAGGAGATCGGCAGCCAAAAAGAAGCCCAGACTCCACGCCAGAAAGGTCCCCGCGTGACGGCACTTGGCGTGCCCGATTTCATGGCCGTAGACGCAGGCCAGTTCGCGCGGGCCCAGGGAGTTCAGCAGGGCGTCGGTGATCAAGACCAGCCGGCGGCGACCCACTCCCACAATGGCCGCGTTGGGCACCAGGTTCCCGGTTTGCCAGACGCGCACCTCGCGGCAAGTGAAATTGGCTCGCGCAGCCACCGCTTCGAGAACTTGACGGCGCGGGCCCGGCTCCAAAGGTCTCGTGCGCCATGCGTTGGCGATCAGCCTAGGGAGGGCAAGACTCATGGAGCCCAACATCAAGACGAGAAACAGTGCGTGGTAGAGATCGACCTCGCTCACAAGCACGCGCAACGTAGGCACGGCACCCACCACCGTCAGCACGACCAAGTAAAGCGCCAGGGGAGCCAATGCACTCCAGAACATTCGCAGGGCAAGGCCGCGCGCCGCCTCGCGCTCTGAACCGGGCCGCGTGTTGAGGCGTGTCTCTGCGTCGATGCACAGCACCTGCAGGAACACGAAAGGTGCAAAGGCAAGAATCAGGGCCGCCTCTGGCCAAGATTCGGGTCCGAGAGTTGCCCCGGTCAAGCTGCGCAGCCAGGGCACCCAGTCTGTCGCGAGAACCAGGGCGCCGAATCCCAGCACGCTCCAGAGGCCCAGCAAGTGAGCGGCCATCGCTGCCCGTTTGAATCGGCCGGCCAAGACGAGGCGCCGGTTCAGAACAACGAGTAGGTGCGGGACACCCAATACGGCGCACCCCCAAAGCGCCGGTGCCCGGCCTAGGGCTAGGTCCAACTGCGCTGCCGTTTGCAAAGCCACGGCGATCAGAATCTGCGGGAGGAAACCCATGGGTTCAGTGGCCGCCCCTAGGGCGTGGTCCTGTCTTCGCCTCGCACGCTGCCCTGCATCCAGATGAGATCTCCTGGATCGCAGGGGCTCAGGGTGAGAACTCCGCCGGGCAAGCGGACCGTGACAGGCCATTTTGCATCTCCCCGATGCACCGCCACGCGCGCTACCGCGCAGGCCCCGCTGCCGCAGGCGCCCGTCTCTCCCACGCCCCGCTCCCAAACCCGGGCGGAAATGCCCTCAGGGCCCAGGCTGACGAACTCCACGTTGATGCCATCCGGAAAGCGCGGGTCGCAGCTCAGCTTCGGCCCCCATTCGGCGAGGCTCATGCCCGCCCGCTCTTCGTCGAGGGCCATTCCAGGCACGACCAGGTGGGGATTGCCGCAATCCACCCAAACGGCTTCGGGCAGTGAACTGCCGAGCTCAACGTGCTCGACAATGCGCACGGGACCCAAGGCCACCTGAACCTGCAGATCACCCTGCCGGGTCCTGGTCACCCGGGCCGGCGCAGGGCCGGCATCCGTGACGAGATCAAAGGTTCCGCAGGTCTCGTAGCCCGCCACCACGGCGTGCCAGGCCAGGCAGCGCAACCCGTTGCCGCAGGTCTCCGGGCGCGAACCATCGCGGTTGAACAACACCATGCGGAGCTGCCCCCCGGCATCTCGATCGAGATGCAGCACACCGTCGGGTTCGAACGGATCGTCTTCGCAAACCCTGCGCGCGTGGCCACTGGGATCTTCAACCGACTGGCCCGCGAGGTGATCGACGAGCAGGAATCGGTTGCCGTCGCCCTCCAGGCGGCGCAGGGAATGGGATGCGTCCGGCACGAGATTCACCCTAGCCCAGGCGTCGAGCGATTTTGCCTGTGTTCTTGAAGTGCACCTTGGCCACGCGCCCCAAGGCATCGATGCCCTTCGATTGAGCGAAGGCCACGCCCGCGGCATCCGTAGGTTGCCCCGCGCCCTTGTGCAAGCTGACGCCCTCCTGAGCCTCGAGCTCCGCCAATCCCAGCAAGAACTCGGCGCGCGCGAGAACACTGGCCGCAGCCACGGCGACGTGACGCTCTGCCCGGTGTGCTTGGAATAGCTGGATGTCCACGCCCTGCAAAGCCTGCTTCATCAGCGTTTCGTCCGCAAACTGATCGACCAAGACGGCGTCCCCTGGAAGCGCCACGACGCCGATGGCCTTGGCGTGCAGGCTGGCCAAGAGGGGATTCAGGGTCCGAAACCGCGCGTACTCGGTGTTGTATGCCGGAGGGTCCAGCCGCTCGATTGAGTACTCGACCTCGTCACGTAGTAGGGCCGCCAATTTGAGGGCACGTTTGTCCGTCAGTTTCTTGCTGTCCGCGACCCCCCACTCCTCCAACTTCTTGGCCTGGTCCGGCTCCAAGCGGACAGCCGCTACGACCAAGGGTCCGAAGTAGTCGCCCTTGCCGGTCTCGTCCGAGCCCACGGTCGGGCCGGTGATGTGCGCAAAGGGGTCGGCGCCGGGATCCTCTCCAGCAGCTCCGGACCCCATTTTGTCGCGCGCGTCCGGCGGCAGGTCCAGCCCCGTGTGCTGCAGGACGAAGGCCTCGGGGTCGGCAGCTTGGACCACGAGTTTCCCCGAGGTGTAGAGCGTGATCACTGCTCCCTGCCCACGTGCGCTGAAGCTCGCATGGGGCACCGTTCGCCACTCCAGATCGAGGGGCTCGAGGCGTGCGCGCAGACTCGGCTGGTCTGCCACGGGAACCTTGAGGACGAGGGTGCGCTGACTCACGGATAGAAACAGGGGCGGTGGGTGGGGCGGACGAGAAGGGGACTGGTAGCCTACACCCAAGATGGACGCCGCCGCCGCAGGGTTACCTTTCGAGACCGGAATCCGGCCCGAAGATTGCGTCGACCGGCCCTCGCAGCCAGTTCGAACGCCCTGGGGAGAATACGCCTTGCACCGCACCGATGGTCGCTTTGTGGCCGCGCCCGCCTGGTGTCCGCACATGCGCGGACCTCTCTGGGAGGGCACCCGCGACGGCACTCAACTCGTCTGTCCCTGGCATGCCTGGACCTACTCGCTGGAGGATGGACGCTGCACCTGGGTTCCCGCAGGCGATCAAGCGCGCTGTGAGGAAAGTGCACTGACCCTGCTGCAGGTGGATCAGAGCCCGCAGGGAACTCTGCGCGTCCTGCCCCCGCCGCCAGCGGGCCTGCCGGGCTAGACTGTCCGCCTCAATCAGACCCCTTCCCCTGCTTCTCCAAAATGGCTCCGATCCAAGACAGCATTCTGGCCTCCATCGGCAACACCCCGCTCGTTCGTCTGCAGCAAGTGGGCAAGGAGACCGGCTGTGAATTTCTCGTCAAGTGCGAGTTCATGAACGCGGGAGGGTCCGTCAAGGACCGCATCGGTCTGCGCATGGTGGAAGAGGCCGAGAAGAGCGGCCGCATTCGCCCCGGGGACACGCTGATTGAACCTACAAGTGGCAACACGGGCATCGGCATGGCTCTGGCTGCCGCCACCAAGGGCTACCGCATGGTGATCACCATGCCTGAGAAGATGAGTCGCGAGAAGCAGGTCGCTCTCGAAGCCCTGGGTGCCGAAATCATTCGCACTCCCACAGAAGCTGCCTGGGACTCGCCCGAGAGTCACATCGGCGTTGCCCAGCAACTACAACAGATCCTCCCGCGCGCTCACATCCTCGACCAGTATTCCAACGTGGACAACCCCGATGCCCACTACCACGGAACGGGCCGAGAGATTCTTGAGGCCACAGGCGGGGAATTCGATTTCCTCGTCGCCGGGGCCGGGACGGGCGGCACGATCAGTGGTGTGGCTCGCCTGCTGAAGGAGAAGGCGCCGCACGTCAAGATCGTTGGTGCGGACCCCGTGGGCTCGATTCTCGCCGGCCCTGCCGAGGTGGGCTCCTACAAGGTGGAGGGCATCGGCTACGACTTCATACCCGACGTGCTCGATCGAGATCTGATCGACGAATGGGTCAAGACAGAGGACCGGGAGTCGTTCCTCATGGCGCGCCGCCTGATCCGGCGCGAAGGCCTGCTTTGCGGGGGATCGTCAGGCACGGCCATGTGGGCCGCAATCGAGATTGCCAAGCGTGAGGGCCCCGGCAAGAAATTCGTCGTCATCCTCCCCGATTCGGTGCGCAACTACATGACCAAGTTCGTGGACGACCGCTGGATGAAAGAGAACGGCTTCACCGAACCCAGTTGGGGTAGCCAGTCGCTGGGCGAGATCCTGCGCCGCATGCCCCCGCGCGAGTTGCACACGGCTGCAGGCAACGAGTCCGTTGCCGACGGGGTGATGCGCATGAAGGAACGTGGCATCAGTCAGTTGCCCATTCTAGACGAGGGCCGAATTGTGGGCATCGTGACCGAGTCCGACCTGCTCGCCGGCCTTGTCGAAGGACGTACGAACCTCTCCAGCAGCATCGCTGAAGTCATGTTCCGCAACGTGGAGACCGTGCATCAAGAGGACGACGCCAGCGTTCTGTTGGATGGCTTCTCGCGTGGCTGCGTCGGCCTAGTGGTAGACAACGATCGACGCCTGGTGGGGATCCTGACCAAGATGGACCTCGTGGACCATCTGGCCGCCCCGATCCAGTAGGGGGGTCGACGCAATTCGGAAGCCCTAGCCGGCGTTAGCCCCCTGCCCGTCAATCATGCCGAGCGCCTGCAGGCCGCCCATGATGGTGCAGACTCCAATGACGATAGTGATGGGGTTGAAGGACAGCATTCCTATCCCCGAGAGGATGATCAGCGTCCAGATCCAGCAGCGCTCCCCGTTCCAGCTGCCCCAGCACGCCGCCAGCCAGAGCACGAGGTAGGCGAATACGGGAACCATCAGGAGCAGACCCAGACCACCGATCAGGCCCGCAAACGGAAGACCCTGCATCGCCCCGGCGACGCCTGCAAAGGCGGAGACTCCCACGGTTGCCAAAGCCAGAAGCCCGACGGCTAACAGGCCGAAGAGAACTTCAATCGCGTTGAGAATGATGCCTATCGTGAGCAGGGTCGGTCGTTGCATGGGCTTTCTTGGCAGGGTGGGGATGGGAGGCGAGGGGAGTACTACGCAGCTGCTGCTCGATGATTCACTTGTGGGTCTCCTGGGCCAGGAACAAGGCGCCTAGCCCCTCTAGTCGGCCGTTCGAGCCCATTGCCGCTCGACAATCAGATCAACAACCCCCTCGGCAACGATCCGATAACCCTCGCGATTGGGGTGATAGCGATCACCTTTCAAGAACAGCTCGCGCGGTGGATCCGATTGGCGCGCGGCGCGTCGGAACTCCTCGGCTAGGTCAACGAATGGCAAGTCCAATGTTGCGCAGCTTTCGCGCAAGCGGTCAATGGGTGCCGAGTCAAAGGAGTCCAGATACACCTGGCTCTCGTAGGGGAATAAGAAAACCGCCATTTGAGCGCCGACCGCGTGCGCCTGATCGCGAATGCTCTCCAGGAACGCCGCCTGTTCCAACCACGCCTCGTCGTCGGGCGCCGAATCGGCCACACCACCCGCGAAGGCCTCCGCGTTCTTCCAGTCGGCTTCCCGGCGCGAGTGGTAGTAGGTCTGTCGCATCCAGCGGTAGGTCGCCGTACGTCCCAAGGCATCACGCAGATCCTGAGACAGCATTCGGCGCGCCTTGCGATTGCGGAAAACGAATTCGTCCACGGCGCGGATCGCGTTGGGGAAGTCGTTCAGGTTGTAGCCCACGACCACGAGGTCCGGGTTGAGCCCTGCCCCCACGTCCTCGAACATCTGCTCGTAGGTACGCCCCGAATAGCCGTTGACTCCCAGGTTGGCCACGACCACAGGCGTCCCTTCTGGCAGGGCGGCAGCCAGCAGGCCCTCGAGCTGCCGCGGCCAGGTGTCTTGCTCGGCCACGCCCTTGCCGAAGGTGCACGAGTCGCCCAGCGCGACGACGCGGAATTCCCCCGGCAGCGGGGACGCTGGGATAGCAGGCCCGCGCAATCCAAGCTCATTGATTTGGTACCAGGTTCCATCCCAGCGGCCCTCAAACCCTGGACGATGGCGCACGATCCCGGGGTAGCTCGGGTGTTCGATGTAGGGGTTGTGATCGACGAAGGAGAAGGGGCCCGGCTCCAAGGTGCGAGTCACGGTTTCGACGATGACGAACATCCCCAGCAGAGCGGCGGCCGAAATGGAGGCCTTGCGGAGCACAGTGCGGAGGGCGGGCATGGATTCTAGATCCTAGCAGCCCGTACCTGGCCAGAGTCAACGGACACATCGTTGCCTGGCCCGGGATCAGCAGCGAGAATCGGGCGCAGCCCCCGCCGTGTACGCATCCCTTCAAGAAGAGCCCAGCGTCGCCCATGACGACTCTCCGAGCCCCCTAGTGATCGGGCTTGGGCTCGGATTGGGCCTACTCGTGATCCTCGTCTTCATTCGTTGGCGAAAGCGCCCTCTGCCGTACGAGCGCCTGCCTGAGGTCGCCCGCCGGCAGCGCATGAAGGGGCTTTGATACTGGGAGGGCTCCGTATCTGGTCCCTGCGGTAGCGCGCGGCGGAGAGCGGCCCATACTCATGTCGTGCATCACCTGCCCCTGATCCTCTGCCTGCTGTCCCTTGCCGGTTGCACGGACTCCACCCCCTTGGTCGCGGAGGGTGGGAGTGCGGATGCAGCGCGCGAACCTAGTCCTGAAGAAGTCGCCGAATTTCTGCAGCGTTCGTTCATCGACCAAGACGGGCGGGCCATGCGCCTTGCCGACCTCTCCGGAAAAGCGGTGCTACTCTCCTACGTCTATACGAGCTGCCCGATCCAGACCATGTGCCCGCTCACCACCAAGAAAATGGCTGAGATGCAGGGCGCCCTGCCGGAAGAAATCAAAGGGCGAGTGCACTTCGTCAGCATCACTCTCGACCCGCAGCGCGATCCGCCCGAGGCACTCAAGGGCTATGGCGAGTTCTACGGTGCCGACTTTGACACCTGGAGTTTCCTGACGTCTGACGAGGATGCGATCCGCGAATCCGCCAGCTGCTGCAATGTGACGTTCTCGCTCGAAGACAACGGCATGATCGGCCACAACATGAACTTGGTCTTGCTATCGCCCGCCGGTCAAATCGCTAACCAATACCCCGGCATCGATTGGAAGGTGCCCGCCGTCATTGCCACTCTGCGCGAGATGCTCGCAGCCAGCCCGCGCCACCCCTGATCTATGCGCCTTTCCAAACTTCACATTGTCACCCTGCGGGACGATCCCGCCGACGCCGAAATTCCCTCTCACCGCCTGCTCGCCAGGGGGGGCTATATCGTGAAAGCGGCTTCGGGGCTGTACACCTACGGTCCGCTCATGTGGCGCACGATGAAGAAGATCACGGCCATCGTGAATGAAGAAATCTCTGCCGAGGGGGGCATCGAAGTCATGATGCCGATCATGCATCCCCGGGACTTGTGGGAGAGTTCAGGGCGCTGGGATCGCTATGTGGCCGACGGCATCCTCTTCACGTTGCAAGACAGCAAGGGGGCGGACTTCTGTCTCGGCCCGACCCACGAAGAGGTGATCACGGCCTACGCCGATCAGACGATCACGAGCTACAAGCAACTGCCGGTCAACCTGTACCAGATTCAGGACAAGTTCCGCGACGAGATCCGGCCGCGCTATGGGCTCATGCGCGGGCGCGAGTTCATCATGATGGACGCCTACTCCTTCGACGCCGACCAGGCCGGACTCGACGAATCGTACGCCGCGATGGATCGCGCCTACCGGCGCATCTTCACGCGTTGCGGTCTGACTTTCCGTTCCGTGCAAGCCGACGCCGGCGCCATCGGGGGAAGTGGCAGCGAGGAGTTCATGGTCATCGCCGATGCCGGCGAGGATGCGGTTCTGTACTGCGAGGAATCCGGCTACGCCGCCAACGTAGAAAAGGCCGACTCCATCCCTGCTGAAGCCCCACCCACCGAACCGGCCGCACCCTTGGAGAAACACTCCACCCCGGACGTCCGCACCGTAGAGCAGTTGCAGGCCTTCTTTGATCTACCCGCGGCCGCGATGGCCAAGACCGTTCTGTACAAGGCCACTTGGGCCGAGGAAGAGGCCTTGGTGGCCGTCATGATGCGCGGCGACTTGACCATCAACGAGGTCAAGCTCACCAATGCTCTAGATTGCTTGGCGCTCGAACTCGCTGACGACGAGGCGATTGTGAAGCTCACGGGCGCCGAGGTCGGGTTCGCGGGTCCTCTGGGATTGGACGGAAATGTGCGCGTACTGGCCGACAAGACCCTCGAGGGCCGCACCAATCTGTTGACGGGCTGCAACGAAACCGGCTTCCACTGCACAAACGTCAACGCTGGGCGAGATTTCCCTGACCCCTCCTATCACGACCTGCGCTCGGCCCAGGCTGGAGAACAGTCCCCTGACGGCAAGGGACTGCTTCAAGAAGCGCGCGGTATTGAAGTGGGCCATATCTTCAAGCTCGGGGACAAGTATTCGGCCGCCATGAAGGCCACGTTCATCGGCGAAAACGGCAAGCCCGCACCCTTCGTCATGGGTTGCTACGGCATCGGAGTCTCCCGCACAGCGCAGTCCGCTGTCGAACAGAGCCACGACGAGAAGGGAATCGTCTGGCCCGCCGCAATCGCACCGTTCGAGGTGGCTGTAGCCATCGTCGACGTGCGCAAGGAGGATCAAGTGGAGGCTGGCGAACGCATCCACGCAGACCTGCTTGCCGCTGGCGTGGATGCCTGCCTTGACGACCGCCGCCTGCGTGCCGGAGCCAAGTTCAAGGACCTCGAATTGCTGGGGTTTCCCGTGCAGGTGACCGCGGGCCGAGGCGTGGGCGATGGTCTGGTCGAAGTGACCTGGCGCGCAAGCGGGGAGCGGGTTGATCTCCCTATCGCAGAGGCCTGCGCCCACGTGCAAGCACTCCTGGAGCAGGCCTAGCGAGTCAGGTGTCGACGCAAGTGCTCCAAGGTTGCCCCCAAGGCCTCCTCTAGGTCGTCGCTACACCCCTCAAACGGATGGGTGGCCCCAAAGGTGTGCCCGGCTCCGTCTAGGGCCCGCAGTTCTCCAGTGCCCCTGGGCAGGGCTGCGTGGATGCGCTCGGCTGCTGCGAGCGGAACGGCTTCGTCTGCGGTTCCATGCACGATCAGGGTCGGTATCTGGGTGCGCGCGGCAGCGGCGAGAATATCCAGATCCTGAGCGTTGTCTTCTATGTCATTGAGCAAGCCGAGGCCGATGCGATGGATCTGCCCAGTGCGGCCATTCGGGATCTGCACTTCGCCCTCTGCCCGCCAGCGCTCGCGGGTGGCCTCGTCGAAGAGCAGCACTCGATCGATCGCCCCCCACACGACGCTGGCTCGGTAGTCGCCATGGCGTTCAGCGTGCAAGAGCATCATGCCCCCACCGCGGCTGTGGCCGAAGACTGCCAATCGTTGGGCGTCTACGCACGACGCCTCGCTCAGCAAGTGTTCACGCACGAGCTCCAGGTCTTCCAGGTCGTGGCTGAACGTGCAGTGGAAGAAGGCCTCTTCCTCGCTCATGGTTTCAAAGTCGTCGCCGACCCCGCTGCCCGAAGTGTTTAGGCTCACGGCGACCATCCCGCTCTCCGCAATGCGCCGGGAGAGCTCGGGGAAGAAACCCCAGTGCATGAAGCCCTTGAATCCGTGCAGGATCAGAACGTGGGGCAGGGGTCTCTTCTGGGTCTCGAATCCCTCCGGCCCTTGCACCCTGACCTGGACGCGACGACGGGGCGCTTGGGTGTGGCTGAGGGTGAATTGGGTCTGTTGCGTTGCGCTCATGGTGCAGAGCCTACTCGCCGGCGTCTGTGACCCAGAAGATGGGCATGGGCAAGGGCGTTACCGAAGTGAAACCCCGTCCTAGTTCCCCTTGCCCGACCGGCGCCAGGCTCTGTGCGCATTGCGGCCACCCCAGGAGTCTCTGACCCAACCCTGGCACCCGTCCACGGCGCCTGCTGCCCTCCCACAGGGCCTCAGATCAGGATCTTGCCCGCCCGGCGCCACCCACGGCACGCCCGTTGCACAATGGCCTATGACTCGTTGGCCTTTCTATCCCGAATCATGCTCCCGCTCCACTCCTCGCGCATCACCCTCGCCAGCCTGGTCGTCATCTTCGGACTAGGCGCCTGCGCGAGCGATCCCACTCAGGTCTCCTCGAATCCGGTGTTGCCCGCGACGGAAGGCCCCCTCCCGGGAGTGAGAGACGCCTTTGAATCGGCCAGCGAGTTGAAATTGCCCAAGCAGGAGCCCATCGAGGAATCCGGCCTGCGCCACGTCTTTCGTTTAAGCGAGAACATCTATTCCGGGGCCGAGCCCCTGACAGAGGAATCCTTCGAGAGCTTGCAGGCCCTGGGCGTGAAGACCGTGGTGTCTGTGGACGGCAAGATCCCCGACGCCGATACCGCCGGGCGCCACGGCATGCGTTATGTGCACGTCCCTCTGCTGTACAAGGGCATCGACGAAGACGCGCTCGCACGCCTGGCCAAGACCTTCCGCGAACTGCCCACTCCGTTCTACGTGCACTGCTTCCACGGGAGGCACCGTGGCCCCGCCGGCGCAGCTGTCGGGCGGCTTGTATTGGATGGAGCCTCACGCAAGGCAGCCCTAGCCGAGATGCGCCAGTGGAGCGGCACGTCCAGCAAGTACGCAGGCCTTTACGCCAGCATCGCCACGGCCGAGCTGCCGACGATTGAGGAGAGTGCGAGTCTCGAGTGGGACTTCCCCAGCCGGCACCCCGTGCGCGCGTTCCGTTCCTCCATGGCAGACCTGGCCCGCTGCTTCGACAACCTGCTGCTGTGTAGTGAGCAAGCCTGGGAGGTGAGCTCCGAGCACCCCGACCTTGAGCCCACTCGCGAGGCCCAACACATGGCCGAGCTGATGCAGGGCTGCTCGCTATTGGACGAAGTACGCGACGCGGACGCCGAGAGCCGCGAGCGGATTGCCGATAGCGTGGCCGCTTCGATGGAACTGGTGCAGGCACTCGAAGCAGCAAAAGCGGGGTCTCGCACCCGGGCCGAAGAGGCCCTCGACCGCATCTCGGCCAATTGCTCCGCTTGCCACAAGGCGCACCGCAACAACTAGGTCCCACGGGCCTGCAGCGGGGATGGCCTGGAATCGACCAGAAGGCGGTAACCCAGATTGCGCCGCACTCGTCAGCCCGGGTGGGTGGGGGCGGCGGTTGGCAGGCCTCGTTCGAACAAGCTCCAGCACAGCCAGGTTGCCTGCACGCAAGCACGGGCTCACCGCGGTACACTGCGGCTCACCCCGGCTCACCCCGGCGCACCCTATGAGCCAGGACCGTACAAGTCGCGCTGTCCGACCACGCGCGTGATCTGCGCCAGGTGCGGAAAGGCGTTCACCAGCTGGGGGGGCGCCGCCACCGGTTCGCGGCCCCCTAGCAGCCAGCGTAGCTCAAGTGCATTGGCCAGGGCCTGGCCCTCAAAGTGGTTGTTGGTAGCCACAAGCGTCTCGTCGCTTTGCCTGGCCACGGCGTCAATTCGGTGGGCGATCTCTCCCAGTTCGGGCGGGCTGTAGAGGTAGTCGTAGCGGTCATTGCGCCCGGCCCCCGATCGAAACCAATGTTCTGAGTTGCGCCCATGAAGGCGCACATACCCCACGGGCCCAACCGCTGGGTGAGGATTCGGTGGGTGATTCCAGGACGCGGGCAGGTCGAGGTGGGCTAGCGAAAACCCCAAGCCCCCTATTGTCGCCAACCGCGGGGGGTCGAACCACCCACGGTTGCGCACCTCGAGCACCAAGGGCAGGCCCTCGAACAGTCTGGCAATGTGCCCCAGGCGTGCCACGCTCTCATCCCCTGGTTGGAAGGTGGCCGGAAATTGCACAAGCACCGCGCACAGGAGCTTCTCCTCCTCCAGGGGTGCGATGCCCCGTCTCCACTCCACGGCCAGCTCCTCCCAGCGCGACAAGTTGTCCGGCACCGGTTTGTGCGTGAAGTCCTGCAGCAGTTTGGCGCCAAAACGAAAGGTCTTGTGTTCGGCGACGCGCGCCGCCCAGTGCGAGCAATTCCGCGCGCGGGGCTGGGCGTAGAAAGTGCTGTTCACCTCGACGTAATCCACGAGGGTGACGAGTAAATCGAGAGGGTGGTAGCCCCTCGGTTTCGAACGCGGGTAGACGGGGCCCTCCCAATCGGGGTAACTCCAGCCTGAAGGCCCCACGCGGATCATTCCTCGAACTCCACTTGGTGCTCGGTCTCCTCCTCGGGAACCCAGTCCGCCCAATCGGGCTGCAACCCGAGGTGACCGAAGGCCTTGCGCTCAGCTTCGCGGATGGCGGCGCGTATGCGCGAAGAGTACTCCGTCAGTGCCTCCCCGCTTGCGTCGCGCGGGACTTGGATGGGCGCTTCACAGGCCGTCACCAACCGCGACCCCAGGCGCGGCAAGGTGTAGCGGTCCCAGGTGTCCAACCGCCGAGCACGGTCCAGGGCAAACCCGATGGGCAGCACGGGCACGCCGGTGGCCCTGGACATGAAGGCCGCCCCCGGAGACATGGAGTGCATGGGTCCTCGCGGCCCGTCCGGCGTCAAGGCGACGTGCTTGCCACGCTCCAGGCATACCAGCATCTCGCGCAGGGCGCGCACGCCTCCGCGGCTCGATGATCCGCGGATGATCTCGTAGCCCAGTTTCCGCAGGATCGTCGTCGCCATGGATCCGTCCTCGCTGGCGGACACGAGAGCTGTGGTGTTTCCCGGCCGGTAGAAGGGTGAGGCCAGCACCCCACGCCCATGCCAAAATGCCAGAATCAGGCCACGATGCTCGGATTCGGCACGCAGCCGAATCTCGCGGTTGAGTTCGGTCTTGCGGCAGCAGCGCGCCAGTTGGACGATGGCAGCCGCACCGAAATGCTTGCCCAGCCAGCGGCCACTGGTGTTGCGCAGCCGGCGCAGAGGCGTGCGCTTTCGGCGTTGATTCGGGACGGCCGGATTCGGATGGGAGTCTTGGGTCACCTGCGCAAGGGTGCGCCGTCGTCTACCGCCCCGTCCAGAACTTCGATGTGCATTTCGATGGCCTCTTCTGGTCCGTGTAGCTCGCTGACGTGCACGGGTACGCTGACCAGCATCAGGGGCGGGAGGATTGCCCCCAGAATGGTCTCGGGCCCAAATGAGGAGCGCTGGAATGCTCGGCCGCGACCGTCCGCCACAGCCATCCAGCTCAGGGACGGCTTGAAGAAGCTCACGATGTGGTCCTCCTCGGGCAGAGCGCTCGGGTCCACGGGGATGTCCCCGATTCCCGAGCCCATCAGGGATGCAAGGGCCTTGAGACCCCCGTAGACGGACCCGATGAACTTGGCCCAATCCGCCTGAACGATCTGGGTCACGCCCGCTGGAACGCCTTTGAGCTCAACACTTGTCGTGCCCTCGCCGTCCTCCTTCAGGACGCGCCGCAGCTCGCGTTTGGTGTGGTTGGAGAGGGTCGTGATGATCAGCCGATCCTTGTGGACCGCTAGGCTCGGCCGAATAAAGCCTCCCAAATCCACCGGAATGGGCAAGCCTTCAAGGGGCGGCAAGATGGCTTGGAAGTTGTAGATCGGGGTGCTGCGGTACTCGTCCTTCTCGATGCGCACACCCTCCAGGCCGCCCTCCTCGGCCAGGGCGATCAGACGGTCCAGCCCGCGCTCAAAGCCCTCGGCGTCGGAAAGCGTGACGACCCCGATTGCGGGCGGCGCGGCCAGCAGGGACTTGGGCGCCGGTAGGCCCACGGCGACAGAGTCTCCAAGGGCGCCGAAGAGTTCCGTCTCGAAGTCGAAACGCGGTTCGGCGCCGTCTCCATGAGCAGTTAGAAGCCCCTTGGAGAAGTCGATCAGGGCTGCTTTGTCGAGCGATGAACACCACCGGACCATTGCGTCTGAGGGCAAGAGGCCAAGCGCGTTGCCCTGCAGGGGCTTGCTGGACAAGATGCGGCTTCCCACGCTGTCGGGCTGGTCGAAGACACCCTCCGTGATGAAGGCTCCCTCTTCGTCGATCACGACGCGCCAATGGCCGCCGCGCAGGAGCATGGAGAAGTTGGTGCCGAAGAGGGCCTCGGCCATGCTGCCAATCATCTCGGCCCAGGACACCTCCTGGGCGTCTAGGTGTTCACTTCCGTTTGCGAAGGCTGCTTGGCTGAGCCACTCCAACACGACAGTCCCCTGGGCATCGAGGGTTTCCGTTCCGGCCCCCAAGCTCTGTGGATCAAGGCCGGGTGCTTCGCCGTGCAGGCGTTTCAGCAGTTCCTCGGGAGCCGTGCGACCCACCAATATCGCCAGGCTGGGGCCATCGAGAATCACTACCGATGAGTCCTCTGCCGACGAGGGGGGCATGGCCACTCTCGAGCCCTGCCGGACCTCCACTGTGAAGGGAGCCGCTTCGGCCTCCCCCATCGCCAGGACCATCTCGAATGACTCGCTGGCCGCCGTGTCGTTTGAGAACTCCAGCATGACCTGCAGCATCGGGGGCTCCGGCTTCTCGCCCTCCCCCGGTCCGGATGCGGCGGCAATCAATCCCTCGACCGGACCTTCACCGTTGAAAACGATGGAGGCAGAGAGGCACTGTGCTTGCTTCAGCAGGGGCAGAAACGGCGGCAGATCACCCTTGAGCACCGCCTCATCGTAGGCCGCCTGGGCCAAGTCCAGGGGGTGGCTGATCTCGGTTCCGGCGAGGCCCCCAATCAGGCTGTTCAGGCCCTCATCTTGAAGTAGACGCCCAAAAGATGTGCCCGGATAGGCCTTCGTCAGCCCGGGCAGATCCGGCGAACAAACAAACCAAACCGCGTCCTTGGGGTGATACTCGACGTGCTTTTGCGGAGCCCCAATCGCGCTGGGAGCGAAAAAAACAAGGGTCGAAGCGAGGCCGAGGCCCCGCAGGCTAGGACGGATCATGGTCGCGGAGATGTGGGGGGGTGACTACAGGCCTGCAAACGCCCGCATTTCGGTTTCGTGCTCTTCCACAGCCTTACGGAGGGCATTGAAAAGCTTCTGTGTGCTTTTGCCCGCCCGCATGGCCTGCTTGAGCTCAGCGTGCGCCTCGTTCACCTCGGGGCACCCTCCATCCACAATAAATGCCATTACCAAGCCTGCTCCGCTGATCAGGGGGCCTGTACGACGGTTCTGCGAGTCGAGTTCCAACTCGAACACGGGGCGCAGGAAACTCAGGCCCCCCTGGCGCTTCAGATTCTCCACGGACCACTTGAGCGGCCACGAGGGGTCGCCGCCGCGGGCCACGCTGCTGTCCTGGAAGTAGCGAGATCCGTAACTGGCCGCCCCCCAATAGAACCAAGCGGGTACGGATTTTTCCTCGTAGAACGAGCTCACAAAGTCCTCGCGATAGCCCTTCTTTTCTAGCTTGGCAATGGCCTCCACACTGGGGTCCATCGCATCCGAAAAAGACAGGCCAAATGCCATCCGCGCATCATGCACTCCGAAGATATCTCCGTTCTCCCGGACCGGGTCCCAGAAGGAGGCCCCCGCACCTAGCCAGCGCTTGCCGCTATCCACAACCCAGCTCTCCATGAAGGTCGCACTGAGAGCTTCGACTAGCCGGCGTCCGTCTGCGGCCGGGCGGCCACGAGACGACTCCGCTGCAAAGAAGCCCAGCTGGTCCGAGCTGCGGAAGAGGGCCACCCGGATGCGCCCCGTCGGCGCTGAGCCGTAGACCTTCACCAGGTCACGATAGCAGCGCTCCATGTGATCGATGGCTTGCAACGCTGTCGCTCGCGGACAACTCGTCCATAGCTCCAGGTGGTCGCTGGGAATAATCCAGCAGCGCTCAAAACGGTTGTGGTGACGGTCGGCATCCTCTGTGCTGAGCCACTCGTCTTCGCACTTCCAGAGCCCCTCCTCCATCTTGGAGACCTCGTCTGGAGAAACCCAAATCAAGTCCTGGCGAACCCACCCATTCTCGAGCTTCTCGAGCTCGTCCGCGGCTAGCCACTCGCCCTCAGGCCCACGCACGAGTCCCTTTTCGAGGAATGGCAGATCTCCTGGCTCAACCCACTCGTTCTTGAATTTGACCAGGCCGCGTGCCTTGGCGGCCTTGTCGCGCTCCTTGGCAATGGCCTGATCGGCCTTCTTTTGGCTGGTGTACCAGCGGCCGTCGTGCCGCACGTGACCTAGAGCTTTGCGTGCTTCCAGATGGTCTGTGTCGGCCTTGATCACCGCGCGCAAAGTGTCGCGGGCCGCCGTATCGCGGCTCGTGTCGATGCACCATCGATAGAGCTTCCAGAGCTTGTCGGGGTCCCCCTTGGCCTCCGCGAATCGTCGGTCAAATTCGGCGTCGGTTTCTGGCGCCTCGACGAACAGAGCGCTCGGGTGGGCCTGGCTGGCGGCCAGGGGTGAGGCGAAGATCAAGAGTAGGGTCAACATGGGGAGTCTCCTCAAGCGGGCTCGGCGCAGAACGAGAGCCACCATAACCCCCTTGATGGGACGCGCGGCCCAAAAGGGCCGAATCCAGGGGGCTAGGGGGGATTTCGTCGCCGCTCCGCCCCTTGTGGCCCGACCCGAACTGCCCATAGAATGCCGCGCCGCGGGACCTGACCCCCAGGCGCCCCGCTTCCACGATCTCGCCCCACCACCGCCATGGCACAATCGAAACCCAGACGCAAGCACAAGTCCGCCACCGAGGTCACCATCGTCACGGAGGAGAAATCCACCTTCGCCCAGGCGGTAGACCGTTTCTGGCGCCCCGTTGCGTTGGTGTCCGTGGCCGTCGCGGCCTGGGTGCTGTACGAGGACTACACGAAGAATCAAGTCCAGGAAGGCCACAACTCAGAATGGGGAATCCTAGCGGCCGCCGCAGGCACGGGTAATCCTGAGGAAGTACTGAAGGTCGCGCAAACGAAGCTGGCGGGTTCAGGACTCGAGGGCTGGGCCGCTCTCGTGGCGGTTTCGCCGCTCGTCTCGGAGCGCAACTACAGCGAGGCCCTGGTAGCGGTAACCGCTATCGATGATTCCAAGACGCCCCTGCTGACGAGCCTCAGCCTGCCGATCGGAGAGGACGGGGCGGAGACGACGATCGCCCAGATCTTGCGTCAGTCCCTATTGAGCCAACAAGCCCAGGATGAAACCTTGTCCGCGATCTTCACCAACCCGATGCCCCCCCCGGGGTCCCCTGTGGTTGAGTTCCAGATCGCCTTTGGGGGGCAGACGCGACAAGTTGCGCTCGCCCTTTATGCAGAGGAGGCACCGCTGCACGTCGAGAACTTCCTCAAGCTGGTTCGGGACGGCTACTACGACGGCACGAAGTTCCATCGCATCATGAAGGGCTTTATGGTTCAGGGTGGAGACCCCAATACCAAAGACCCGGCCAAGGGTGTCGCCACCTGGGGCCAGGGTGGGCCGGGGTACAAGGTCGACTCGGAGACAGGGGACCTGGTGCATGCGCGCTACGTGCTCTCTGCGGCGATTGGCCAGGGGCCCCAAAGTAACGGCTCCCAGTTTTTCATCACGACTGGCACGCCGCACCACTTGGACGGTGTCCACACTGTGTTCGGCGCGGTTCTGGAAGGGCGCGAGGTGATCGACGACCTCGAGTCGGTCCCCATTCGCCCCGCAGTCGGACAGCAAACCGACGTTCCTGAGGATCCCGTCCCGGTCCTCACGAGCGCCCGGGTGCGCGCCGAATAGGGCTTCCATCGACCGCCAGGGCGTCGCCCACTAGGAACGCCCAATTTACTGGACAGCCCGTAAACTAGAGTGTTCCACGTGGAACACTCTTCGTTTTTTCTGCTCCCCGGCCAGGGCAATCCACCGGGATTCGGCAAGCTGGGAGCTCTTGGGTGGCCGTCCAAGTTGCTCGGGACCAAGTGTTCCACGTGGAACACTTTCCGATCTTCACTCCGCTCCGACGCCCCCCAGCCAGGGCCGGTGGAGAGTTTTCCACGAACCGTCCACCCAGGGCCCCGAGGCGTGATGGCCCCCCAGCGGCCTCTGGCGCCGTGTTTGGGGCTTTTCGGTGGATCCCGGTCCGGGTACTCCACAATTCATTTGTCGCTCGCAATCACTCCCATTCCACAACGACCGGAGCTACATTCCTGAGTTGGAGCGCCACTCAAACACCAAGAGTGTTCCACGTGGAACACTCTTCGTTTCATCTCCCCAGCCAAGGCAATTGAACGGGATTCGGCGCGCCAGGAGCTTCTGGGCGGCAGTCCAAGTCACTCGGGTTCAAGTGTTCCACGTGGAACACTTCCGGTCTCAGACCTCGTCCTTGGGAGCTAGCGCCCCCATCAGGCGTTCAAGCTCGTCGCGGTCGTGGTAGTGAACCACGATCTGTCCCCTGTAGCCCGGCCGGTTGGTCAAGGAGACCTTGGTCCCCAGCGAGGACCGTAGGCGCCCCTCGAACTCCCTGGCCCAGGGCTCCTGGGTTGCGGCTCGACTCTTGGCCGAGACAGAGCCGCCCTTGGTCCGCTCTGCCCCGGCGTCGCGTACCAACGCTTCGGTCTGGCGTACGGACAGGTCCCCCCGCACGACACGGCCAATGAGGGTGGGGATCGCCTTGGGGTCGACGGCCGCCAAGAGCGCACGAGCGTGCCCCATGGTCACCAAGCCCGCTACGAGTGCGTCTTGGGCCTCCTTGGGTAGATCCAACAGGCGCAGATGGTTAGCCACCGTCGCCCTGTTGAGGCCGACCTTGGCCCCGACCTGCTCTTGAGTCAGCCCGGCTTTGGACATCAGGTCCCTGTATCCCTTGGCCCGCTCCATGGGGTCCAGGTCCTCCCGCTGCAGGTTCTCAACTAGTGCTAGCTCGAGTGCGCCGGTGTCGTCCACATCCTGGACTACGCGCACGGGGATCTCCCCCAGGCCCGCCAGGCGAGACGCGCGCCAGCGCCTCTCTCCAGCGATAATCCGGTATCGGTCGCCCTCCGCTCGCACGCAGATTGGTTGAAGTAGGCCATGCTTCGCAATGCTCCCGCGCAGAGACTCCATCGCCTCACTCGCAAAGACCTTGCGGGGCTGATCGGGGTTCGGATCCACCCTCTCGATCGCAACCATGCGCAGTTCGCCTTCCGGTTCGGGAGAGTTCGCGCCGCCCAGATCTGCACTCTCGCCTCCGAGCAGCGCTCCCAATCCCCGTCCTAGTCTACGTTCCATAGTTGCCTGACCCTCTGCCCGGATTTACGGTGGACCTCGTCGAAGTGTTCCACGTGGAACACTTTCCTACCATGCCTGCGACTTGTCCAAGACTCAAGCCTCTCCGGCCCCGACCGTTCGGCCGGCACGCCCTGGAGCACGAAGCGTGATCGGCCTCCCCACTGCCCGCTGGGTCGCCAGCATGCTCTTGCGGCAGCCGTCGTTCTGGGCGATCGCCAGCGCTCTCGCAGGTCTGTGGGTAGCCGTAGCCGCCCTGACCCCCTTCGGATTAACAACGTCCGCGCGCACCGTTCCAGGCATTCTTTACGAAGTTGCATTTATGGCGTTGATCCTCTCGCACGTGCTCGCGCTGACTCTCGTGGGGCGCATCGGATGGCTGGTCAAACCCCTGCCTCTCCTTCGCCGGGCAGGCCTGGACCTTGTGGCGAGCACAACCGCGGCGCTCCTGCTGTTGGCGGCCGCCATCGCCCTACCCGTGTCCATGGGCGTACCGGCGCCCGAGCTGTCAGCCCTGCTCTTGGCGCACGTGCATCTACTCGTCATCGCCCTACTCCTCGGTCAACTGCCAATCACGGATCGGGCCCGCGCCTGTGGCCTGCCCTTGGTCGCCTGGATTTTGCCCGCCACCTGCGCTGACCTGCCGGGACTCGGCCCCACGCTCGCGCGCGTTCTTGACGCGGCTAGCCACCTGCGGCTCGCCCAAACCCCGCAGCCCTTCTCGCCGTGGGCGATGCTGCCCCTAGTTGGAATCGGCCTCGCCGCTTGGCTGCTCGAGCCCCCAGTTGGCCAGACCGCCGTGCGAGAAGCCCCTCAGCGGCGGGCCAGGTAGCCCAAGTCTGCAGGCAGTGATTCGGCCCCGTCCTCACCCAAATTGTGGTGAAACAGGAGCGCGATGTCTTTCAGGGGCCTTTCGTCACCACGGAAGATGAACCGCCGTTCGCCAGCTTGGGATCCGGCCGCGACCATCATCTCCAAGATAGAGCCTGCATTGCAGCTCTCGCCCCCAACTTCGAATTCGACGGGTGTGCCGTAGTGATTCACGATGGAGACCACCAGCGAAATCGGCCGGGCGTGCAGGACAAGGCCCTCTGCCAGCTCCGCCTCGAGTTCTTGGAGGTTGGTGTACGAAGGCAGGAGGTCCTCAGCCAGGCCTCGGCCTTCTGCCATGAACTTGCCCCCCCAGAGCATGAGCACGTTCACGATCAGGTTGGTGACCTGCGCACGGGGAGCGAGGCGCGCCAGGCGTGAACGCGCCCCGTCGTCGCGCACCTCACTATCGTGCCGCTCGAGGAAGTGCACGAGTTGGGTGACGGCCTCGAGTAGGTGCAGGGAGCCGGAAACGTGGCCGCGCAGGCGGACCAATCGGTCATCTGTGCTCTCGAGGCGGGTGTTGAAAATGTACGTGTCGTAGGTGGATTGCAGGTTGTGCACCGTGGCCTCGTAGACACGCGCCATCTCCTCGGTGCAGTGCTCGCGCAAGAAACGGTCGCGATCTCCCGGCTCCTCGAGAATGCCGGCCGCGCCCTCCTCGAGCATCGTGCACGCCTGCAGGTACTTGGATGCCACCTCGGCAATGCGCTGCTCCTCCGCGTTGATGTCCTCCAGCCCCACATCCATCGGCAGCCGGAAGCGGACGACGGGAAAGCCCGATTCCCCCTCGGCGTGGCCCTCATCAGGCTGACGAACCCCGTGGCTCTGGGCCTCTTGCCCAATCTCAGCTAGCAGCGAGAGCAACGTTTCCTGGACCCAGCCGCGCGCCCCACGTACATCTTCCCGGGCGAGGTCGGCATCCAATTCTGAGAGCGATTCGAACACCCGGTAGTCTTCAATGCGACGCACCAGGTGCTCAAGCGAAAGGCCCGCAATAGCGAAGCCGCGTACGGAGGCCACCAGCTCTGTGATGACCACGAAGGTCTGATTGTTGCGCGCCCCGTAGTCGTCGAGAAACGACTCGAGCTCATCCGCCTCTGAGTACAGCAGGAAGAACAAGCGCTTGGACCAGGACCCCGCATGGGTAGCCGAGAGCGTGTTGGTCAGCCGCAGCAGATCCTGGGCTCGGCTACCCAGCAGGTTTGCGAAATCTCTCTCTGGGACAAGTTGTTCGAGGGATCCTTCGGGGGTCTGGCCAAGCATGGTGAGGAGAGCGCGAAGGCCCTTGTTCCCAGTCTACCAGAGCCCCATCCGAGGCCCCCGATGGGGACGCCCTTATTCCTAAAGCGGTGCGACGAATAATGCCGACCCTAGGAACACGCAAATTCAAATTGATCCCCACGCCGGGGATCTCCCCCGCTTCCCACCGCAACCCCACTTCCCCGCCGGGGTCAGGAGTCGTCCCATTTCTGCCGAACGTTGCCTCGAAACCTACTTGCAGGAGATCAACGAGGTCTCCCTCCTCACTGCCGATGAAGAGAAGGAACTGGGTCGCCGCATCCAATCCGGTGACCTCGCTGCGCGCGAGCACCTGATCCGCGCCAACCTGCGCCTCGTGGTGTCGATCGCCAAGATCTACTCCAACCGTGGTCTCACCATTCAGGACCTGATCGCCGAGGGAAACTTCGGGCTGATGAAGGCAGCCGAGAAATTCGACCCGGCCGCCGGTTGTCGCTTTTCAACTTACGGCACCTGGTGGATCAAGCAGTCCATTCGGCGCGCACTTACCAACACGGTCAAGTCTGTGCGCGTGCCGGGCTACATGTCTGAAATGATCGCCAAGTGGCGCAGAGTCTCCGCCGAACTGGGCTACATGCTGGGCCGCACGCCCAGCGTTGAAGAGGTCGCCCAAGAGTTGGGCGTTGCGCGGGAGTCCTGGGCCCTGCTCAAGCGCACGATCGAGAGCAACGGATCGGGCTCGCTTCTGTCCCTGGACTTGCTCAGCGAGAACCAAGACACCGTTCCGGACGACCGCTCGGAGAACCCCGAAGAATCCTTCGCCCAACGGGAATTGCTGAGACACATGGCGCAACTGCTCGATCACATCGACGAACGCGAGGCCACGATCTTGCGCCTGCGGTACGGGCTAGAGGACTCTAGTGGAGACCCCATGACCCTCAAGGAAATCGGCAAGATCGTCGGCTTGACCCGCGAGCGCGTGCGTCAGATCGAACTCGAAGCTCTGCGCAAGCTAAACGCGATCATGGACGCGGCCTGAGGAGCGCAGGCTAGACTTGGGCCCCATGCGGCCCGCCTCGCCCCCCGGACTCACGGGTCCCAGCCCTCCCGAACCCAGCCTGCCCCGCGCCCCGAGCGGGACAGCCCTCTACGTCCACGTGCCCTTCTGCGTGGTCAAGTGCCCCTATTGCGACTTCTTCTCGGTCGAGGCCGAGGGCCAGGACCTCTCGGCAACCGTCCAGGCCTTGCTGCACGAAGCTCGCACGCGAGCCCCGCTCCATCCGCGCACCGTGTTCGTGGGCGGCGGCACGCCGTCGCTCTTGCCAGAGCACCTACTGGTCGAGTTGCTCGACGGACTCGATGAGATCACTGGTTTTCGGGAGGCGGCGGTCGAGGTGACGGCGGAGTGCAATCCGGAGAGTCTCGATCTCGACAAGGCGCGTGTCCTCACGGAACTTGGAGTCGGTCGCCTTTCGCTGGGCATCCAATCGTTGAACGCTGACACCCTGGCGTTCCTGGGGCGCGCCCATGGGCCGGAGGATGGACTGCAGGCACTCGAAGCCGCGCGCGCCACCCAAGCTCGCGTCAGCGTGGATTTGATCTATGCCTCGCCGGGTCAGAGCCTGGCGGATTGGGAGGCAGAACTTGGACAGATACTCGACCTCAACCCCCATCACCTGTCCGCCTACAACCTCACCTTCGAGGAGGGCACGTTGTTTCACGTGCGGCGGGAGCGGGGGGAAATCACGCCCGCCACAGAGGAGGTAGAGCTCGCCTGTTTCGAGCGCACCCGCGAGTTGGCCGGTCAGGCAGGACTGAAGCCCTACGAAATTTCCAACTACGCGCGCCCGGACCAGGAGTGCCAGCACAACCTCACGTACTGGGCCAATGGAGCCTACGTGGGTCTGGGACCCGGGGCGGTGAGCAAGGTTGGCCAGGTGCGGGCCGGCAACCCGCGCTCCCTGGCGCCCTACTTGCGGTGGGTCGGGAACGGGGGTCACGCCACCCAATGGCGCGAGGAGCTCCAACCGCTCCACCGCTTGGGGGAGACCTGGTGGTTGGGTCTGCGGCGACGCATCGGTGTGGATCCTGGCGAAGCGCTGCTCGCGGCGGGGCTGGCCGAGCTGGCGCCTGATCCGGCGGTCGAGTTGGCGCGCGCGCTCCAGTCCCAGGGCCTGCTGGAGGAGCTGGCTGGCCGCTGGCGTCTGACCCGTCGGGGCTGGCCGCTCGCGGACGGGGTGGCGCGGAAATTCCTGGGATTGAGCGACTAGGGCGAGAGTGCTCGGGTCGGCCTTGGCGGGCCGCACGGGCGTCCAAGGCCACCGCGGGCCCCCGCCCGCCTCTTGGGGGACGACCGAGAGCACATGGGGTTACCCGTCTGGGGAGGCTTTTCTGTGGCTCTGCCCCCTCGTGCTTTGCCAAGGTCTGGCTGCGGGTGCAATTGCCGGGAGGTGGCTCCCAAGAAGACGAACACGGGTCCCTCTGCCCAGCTCCTGAGTTTCTCCCCAGTCAAGCGCCATGCCCCCCCCTCCGCCAGCCCAGCCGACCGTTCCGAGCCGCCAGCGCACGCGCCGCCGTCGTTCGCGCCGCGGCTTCTTCTTGCGCGGGTTGACCGTTGTGTTGCCCACGATGTTGACGGTCTTCGTCTTCGTCAGCGTGGGGCAGTTCATCAGTCGCTATGTGGCAGGGCCCGTCAACCGCTCGATTTACTCGGCGCTCGAAAGCAACTCGGCGGGTTGGGCTGTCTTGGGCTGGGCGGACATCGACCCCACGGACGCTGAGTTCTTGCTCGATGAAGGGAGCCAGCCTGCGCCGATTCGCGAGATGATGGTGGCCAACGGGGGCGCCGCCGCAGGCAATTTCCACGACGCACTAGAGAAGTACAGGGACGACCATGCGGGCTTTGTGAGGGACTTAACCGCGTTGGGGATCGACGGCGAGATCCTTCGAGAGGCCGTTCGGGACCGGGTGGGGATCTGGGCTGGCGTCGTCATCGCCGCGGGCCTGATTCTGCTTGTGGGCTACTTGGCAAGCGGGTTCCTGGGTCGCGCGCTCATTGCAGGAACCGACCGCATGCTCTCTCGCCTGCCGCTGGTTCGCTCGGTCTACCCGCACGCCAGACAGCTGGTGGACTTCTTTCTGTCCGATAACGAGGTGGAGTTCGACAGCGTCGTGGCCGCCCCTTACCCAGGACCGGGAATCTGGTCCATCGGGTTTGTCACGGGCAACGGGCTGGCTGCGCTCAATGATCAAGTCGGCGGCGACAAGGTGGCCGTCTACATCCCCTCATCGCCCATCCCGATGACCGGCTACACGGTCTTCATCTCCACAGAAGATCTGATTCCCTTGGACATCAGCGTTGAAGAGGCTTTCCGCCTGGTCGTGTCGGTGGGCGTTCTGGTTCCCGAGGCCCAAGTGCGGGAGGCCGCGACCTCGGCCAACCGCAGCGAAGACCCAGCCTAGGGGGTACCACAACTCCGCGCGCAGGCGACAATGGCGGCCCACCATGAACTACGCCGACCGCCTCGACCAAGCTGTCCGCTCCAAGGGCAATCCCTGCCTCGTTGGACTCGACCCGCACCTTCATTTGATGCCAGGGGAATTCACTGCCGTGCGAGACCCCGAGGCCTCCCGGCAGGAATGCGCACAGGACGTCACGCGCTTCCTCGTGGGCATCCTTGATGCCGTGGCCGACGTGGTGCCGGCAGTGAAGCCGCAATCCGCCTTCTTCGAAGTCCTCGGACCTGAGGGGATCGCTGCTTGGGAGGCCGTTGTGGCCGCAAGCCACGAGCGTGGTCTGGTCGTCATCGGTGACGCCAAGCGCGGAGACATCGGGAGCACGGCGGCCGCCTACGCAAGGACCTTCCTCAGCGGCGGACCCGGCGCGGACCCGGCAACGTTGTGCGATGCATTGACGATCAACCCCTATCTGGGCAGCGATTCGATCCAGCCCTTCCTCGAAGCATGTGACGAGGCCGGCGCGGGGCTTTACGTCTTGGTACGCACTTCAAATCCCTCGAGCGCCGAGTTCCAAACTCCGGGCTCCCCGAGTCTGGCCGAGCGGGTCGCGGAGGCCGTGGGCGCTTGGGGCGCGCAGCGCATCGGAGCCTGCGGAATGTCGAGCGTGGGCGCAGTAGTCGGTGCGACCCACCCCGGCGAACTGGCCGACATGCGTCGGCGGTTGCCTCAGACCCCCCTGCTCTTGCCTGGGTATGGAGCGCAGGGTGCGACAGCTGCAGATGTGGTTGGGGGGTTTGCCAACGGCTGCCACGGCGCCCTCGTTAATTCATCGCGCGGGATTCTCTTTGCCTCCACGGACTCCGGGGCTGAGCATTGGAAAGACGCCGCGCGGGCGGCCGCGCTTCAAATGGCGAACGACCTTTCCCAAGCCCTCGCGAGTCCCGCCTAGGCGTTCAATCGTGGACCTGCACCTCGAATACCTGCCCGCCGACCTATTCGGCCTGCACGAGGACACGCGCGAGGCCTTGTCTTCCGGCTCCCTGCGCGGGCTGCCCGTGCCCGGCAAGATCGAGGACCTCGAGCGCCCAAAGGACCGGCACGATCTCGGGCAGCGAGCCCTGCTCGCAGAGGCCCTGCGTAAGGGCCACGGATTTCACGAACTGCCCGGCAGGGCCCAGACCTCCATCGCGGTCCTGGCCGAGCAGGGTTCGTTCTGCGTTGTCACCGGCCAGCAACCAGGTCTTTGCTGCAGTCCCTTGTATAGCCTCTACAAGGGCCTGCAGGCCTGCCGCCTGGCGACAGACCTTTCCCGTCTTTGGGGCTGTCCCGTTGTCCCGCTGTTTTGGAATCACGGCGACGACCACGACGTGGCGGAAGTTCACCACGCCCATCAACTCAACCGCAACCTCGACCTACAAAAGGTCAAGCTCGCGGGGCTCTCGTCTGGTCGGACCCCGTTGTCCCAGATCCACTTCGATGAAGGGGTCCATCATCTGGGTGCCACGCGCGCACTCTTGGCCCAGATGTACGAGGAGTTTGAAGGAACAGAAGCCGCCTTGGAGCTGTTCTTCCCGCGCCAGGGCGAGTCCTTCGCGCGAGCCTTCACGCGCACGATGAGCCAACTGCTCGGACCACTCGGGTTACTCGTGGTCGAGCCCGATTGGATACGAGGACCCCTGTCTTCGGCCCTTGCGGACCTCGTGTCCTTGGACCCCCAGCCCCTGTTGCGCGAGGGCTCGGGTCCGGATTGTGCGATCGACCCCGCAGAAGCTGCGCTGGTCTTTCAGCTTGTCGACGGTCGTCGACGCGCCTTGCGTTCCGGTGGCGAGGGCTTCGTCTTTGATGGAGAGCCCGGCTCTCGCACGGCCACCGAATTGGCGGCAGAGATCGCTGGGAGCCACCGCGACTGGTCCGCTGGGGCACTTCTGAGACCCCTTGTTCAGGACGCTGCACTGCCGGTAGCCGCAACCATCGGCGGCCAGGCCGAGCTCCGGTATCACTCCCAACTTGCGCCCTTGCGTGACACGGCGGGCCTGCCACGGACGCCTTTTGTGCCGCGAATCAGCATGACCCTCACCGATCCCGATGGGCGCGCCGCACTTGAGCGCGCAGGCGTGACAGCGGGCGAGGCCTTGGCGGCCCAGGGTGAGTGGCTGCCCGCAGAGCAGGAGAGTCCGCGAGCCGGCGCCACTCCCGGCAGTGCATTGCGGGAAGAAGCTGAACTCGCAGCGGGACGCCTGCGCGCCCTGCGCTCCGAGCTTTCCGCGTTGCAGGGCAACCTCGCCGGCAACCTAGAGCGCACAGCAAGACAGGTGAAGACCATCATCGACAAGCTCGCCCTGAAGGCCGACCGAGTGCAGGCCAACCAATCCGGCAAGGGCCAGCGCGTCATCAGGCGCATCAACAATAGCTTGTGCCCACTTGGACAGCCCCAAGAACGCGTGCTCGGGCCTCTGCAGTTTTGTGCCCGCTTTGGGCCCAGTTGGGTGGAGTCCCTGTATCGCGAACTGCCGCCCATCTGCTTCGAGCACATCGTCATTCACCTCGGCCCCGATCTCACCCACTCCGATGACTGATCCCGACCTGCACCTCGACGCCCTCGTTATCGCAGCCCACCCCGATGACGCTGAGATCTGCTTGGGGGGTACGATCCTGCACCTGACATCGGCGGGGCTGAAGGTTGGGGTGCTGGACCTCACGGCCGGTGAAATGGGCTCCCGCGGTAGCCGAGAAGAGCGTGCACAGGAGGCCGCCGCGGCCTCCGACCTGCTCGGGCTGAGCCTGCGGCTCAACTTGGGTCTGCCCGACGGTCGGGTGTTGCCAGGGGTGGAGGAGCGCGAGGCCGTAGCCGCCATTCTGCGCGCCCACCAGCCGGACCTGCTCTTTGCCCACAGCGAGCACGATCTGCACCCTGATCACGTGGCGGCGGGGCGGATCGCACGCGAGGCTTGGTACCTGGCCGGCCTGCGTCGCCTGGCACAGAAGGCCGGAGAAGAACCGGCCCCGCGGCCCAGACACCTGCTGCGATTCATGGGTCACAAGGCCTTCGACCCAACCCTGGTGGTCGACATCGGGCCCGTGTGGGAGCGCAAGAAAGCCTCGGTGGAGGCCTACACGACCCAGCTCGCCCCGGCCTCGGACTCCGACGACGGCAGCCATTTTCTGTTTGGTGCGGATATTGCTGAGCGCATGGAGAGCAAGGCGCGTTTCTTCGGCGAGCTGATTGGGGCCCGACACGGCGAGCCCCTGCTGCACGAAGGGCCACTGCCCGCTGGCCAAGCTCTGTGCGCGACCTGGCAGGCCCTCCTGCGATGTGCTGGTCCGGGGGATTCGACGGACTAGGCGAGGCGATTTTCACGGTGCGGGATACACTGCGCGGCCCGGGGTCGCCACGCCCCGCCAGGTCTCATGCGCCGCATCGCAATCATCAACCAAAAGGGTGGGGTCGGAAAGACCACCACGGCCGCCAATCTGGGTTCTGCCCTAGCCCGTCTCGGCCGCCGAGTCGTGCTCGTGGACCTCGACCCCCAGGCCAACCTATCGCTGCACCTGGGTACGGACCTGGCCTCGGGCGAGCCATCCTCTTACGACCTGTTGCTGGGCAACCGGTCATTCGGCGCCTGCCTGCGGAAAACGGGCACGCCGGGCCTGCGGCTGCTGCCGGCGCACATCGACCTGTCCGGCGCCGAACTCGAATTGGCTAGCGCCTTCGGGCGAGAAACCTTGCTGCGCGAGGCCATCGACCAGTGGGCTAGCGAGTCCCAGGAGGCGACCGGCGAGCCGCCCGCCGACTATGTCATCTTGGATTGCCCGCCCAGTCTGGGGCTGCTGTCCGTCAACGGGCTCGCTGCGGCCCAAGAGGTCATCGTCACCCTTCAGACTGAGTTCTTTGCCTTGCAGGGCATCAGCAAGCTGGTGGAAATCGTGCAGCTCATGCGGCGCCGCATCAACCCAGCCCTGACCGTCGCTGGAATCCTGCCCACCCTCTACGACACGCGCCTGAAGCTGGCACGGGAAGTCCTGGCCGAGATCCGGCGCTACTTCCCTGACCAGGTGTTCTCGCGGCCCATCCGCACCAACATCAAGCTGGCGGAAGCCCCCAGTCACGGCGTGTCGATCTTTGAGTACGCCCCAAGCTCCCCGGGGGCCCACGACTACTTGGTCCTGGCGCGTGAGATCATGGCCGCCGAGAGCCAGGACCCCGAGCTCGCGGGCAGAGACCTACCCGTGCCAGCGGTCGAGCAGCTCAAGGCCACGCTGGCACAAATGTCACGCGCCTCGAAGGCCAGCCGGGCCGCCACGGCACCGGAGTTGCCGACGGTCGAACTCACTCCGCCCGCGCGGATCCCCCCTCCAAGACCCGATGACGCTCAGCCTCCCGGGCAGACCGCCAGCACGCCAAGCGGCGGGCAGACGGAGGTCGCATCCCCTGTCTCGGCTGGCGCCCCCGATGCGGGCCCTGAACCCAGTGCGGCTCGCGGCCTGGAAAGCACGGCCCATGACACGACCGTTTGCTTGGATTTTAATGACCCCTTGGATTCCATTTGTGATCCAAAAGAAGGTCTAGCCGAAGAGACCGATGGGGTCCCTGCAGGCGCCGCCCAGCAAGACCTCGCGAGCACGCCGGTAGAGGAGGCCCCTAACTATAACTTCCTATCCACTAAGGGTGCAGAAAGGGACCAAATGCCCTCACGTTCGCGGCTTGGACCCCTGGCCAAAAAGGGTCTGGACCTCCCCTAGTGGGCCTGCGGCGCGGCAGCCAGCCCTCCAAGACGATGGTGAAGCTAGATAGGATGAAAATAGGGGTTGTTTGCCACCCAACCTATGGGGGTTCAGGGGTCGTCGCCAGCGAGCTGGCCCTGTCCTTGGCGCAACGGGGGCACAGGGTGCATCTCTTCTCTCACCGTGCGCCGCCCCGGCTGGCGCGGGACTCGGGCCCCGTTGAGTTGCACGTGGCCAAGGGGGTGCCCTACCCCCTCTTCGACGCTACGCCCCACGACCTGGCCATCACCTCGGCCGTGCTCGACCTGCACGAGAGCCTGGGGCTCGACATCCTGCACGCGCACTACGCCTTGCCGCACGCGGTTAGCGCTCTGCTCGCGCGCTCGGCCGCAACGGGGCGGCCCGGCCGCCAAGCCCCCCGAGTCGTGACCACCCTGCACGGGACGGACATCACCCTGGTGGGCAACGACCGCAGCTACTCACCCTTGGTGCGCTACGCCCTTGCCTCCAGCGACGCGGTCACGGCGGTCTCGGCGGACCTCGTGCGGCGCACGGCGGAGAACTTTGGACCGGAGGCGCGCTCGGGCCGCATCGAGGTGGTCCCGAACTTTGTCGACCTGGAGGAATTCCATGCTGGCGCCGGCATGGGCGAAGCGGCCTCGCCCCCGACCGTCGTCCACGTCAGCAACTTCAGGCCAGTGAAGCGCGTGCCCTGGCTGGTTCAGGCGTTCGCCCAGGCCTGCGGGCCTGGCAGCCCCAACGCAGACCGGGACTGGCGCCTACTCCTGGTTGGGGACGGCCCCGATCAGGCGCCCAGTCGGGCCATCGCCGAACAAATCGGCGTGGCGGACCGGGTGACCTTCCTGGGTACACGCGACGCCCTGCCGGGCCTCCTGGCACCGGCGGACTTGTATGCCCTCTCCAGCCGGGAAGAGTCGTTCGGCCTCTCGGCCTTGGAGTCCATGGCGTGCGGCACGCCCGTCCTGGCCTGCAACGTGGGCGGGGTTTCGGAGGTCGTGGAAGATGGGATCACGGGCTGGCTGGTAGACCCCGGCGATTCAGAGGCCTTCGCGCGCCAGCTGGCACGGGCCCTGATCGATACCGAGCGGACGCGAGCCATGGGCAGGGCCGCCCGCGAGCGAGCCGAGACGCTTTTCTCCCGGGACGTCATCGTCGATCAATACGAGCGTGTGTACCGAGATGCACTGGAGGCCCCGGGCCCTTGAGCCGCGTCTACCTCGACCACAACGCCACCACCCCCATGCGCCCCGAGGCCTTGGAGGTTTGGATGCGCACCCAGGAGCTGCTGGGGGGTAACCCATCCAGCGTCCACCGCTCCGGCCGGGCTGCGCGTGCGGTCATCGACCGCGCCCGCGAGCAGGTCGCTGGCGCGCTGGGTGTGCCCGAAGCGGGCGTGACCTTCACCTCGGGCGGCAGCGAGGCGAATAACCTGGCCCTGCTCGGCGCCCTGCGGGCTGCGGGGCCCGGCGGGAACCTGACGGTCTTGGCGAGTGAACACGCATCCATATTGGAGCCCGCCCGCCACCTGCAGGCCGCTGGGTTCGGCGTCCGATTGGCCCCCGTGGACCGGCAGGGCCTGATAGACGCCCACGAACTCGCGCAGTTCGCTCGGGGCAGCTCCTTGCTCTCTGTGGCGGCCGCCAACAACGAGACCGGAGCCCTCTCCCCCCTGAGTGGACTGCGGGAAGCCTTGCAGGGCGAGCCCTTGCCGATTCACACGGACGCGGCCCAGGCGCTGGGTCGGATCCCCCTGAACCTCCGCGCCTGGGGAATCGACCTGGCCACCCTCTCCGCCCACAAGGTCGGCGGGCCGCTAGGGGTGGGGGTCTTGCTGCGCTGCAGCCACCTGCCCCTGGAAGCCCTGACCTTTGGCGGCGGGCAAGAGGAGGGTTTGCGGCCAGGGACAGAGAACGCCCCGGCTATTGCGGCCGCGGCCGTCGCCATCGAGCTCGCCGTGGCGCACCAGGAGCAAATTGCAAATCGGTGGAAAACGCAGACATTGTGGCTTTGGCGGGCCCTTCATGAGGCGCTGCCGGAGCTCCAAATCGTGGGGCCGCCGATCGACTCGAGTGCGCGCCTGCCCAACACATTGACCGTGCTCGCGCCCGGAGTTGAAGGACGCGTGATCGTCACGAGGCTCGACCTTGAGGGCCTTGAGGTCTCTGCGGGCTCCGCCTGTTCAAGCGGCTCGCTCGAGCCTTCGCACGTGCTGACCGCGATGGGCTACGACAATGAATCCGCGCGCGCAGCGGTGCGACTTTCCCTAGGGCGGGAAACGACAGACGCCGAGTTGTGCCGTTCGGTTGAAATCTTGTCGAAAACTTTTTCTTGCTCGCGTAAGTCGGGCTAGTTCAACGCGAACTCGCAAGCGCCGCGCGCCGCTTGTGGAGAATCGTTGACCTCGCTCCGGCCCGTGGCAGAATGCGCGCGCGTTTCCCCCAGCGCTTCACGTGCCCTCCCCCCAAGCCGCCCCTCAGGGCGACACCAGCCGGGCACGCGCAGCCGCCTTCGAGGCGCCGCCCCGCACTCCGGCGGGGAAATCCCTCAGCGCCAAAGGTCCATGCCCTCCCCCGAGCCCACAGCAACCCCTCCGGCCCTCGCTCGGCCGTCAGACGAGGCTGCTGGCGCACGCGCTTCTGGGGACACGAAAGGGGGCGCCGAGAGCCTCGGCTCCCCGAGCGGCACAGCCCCTGCTGCGGCGCCGGCGCCGAGCACACAGCCGAGAACAAGGCCGGCGGCCCTCTGGGAGCAGGTCCAGGAGGCATTGCGGTCCCGCGTGGTGCCCGAGCAGTTCGAAACGTGGTTCCGGCAAGCCCGGCTTGTGGTCGAGAAGCCCGGGTCGGACGAAGCGGGCCAAGGCGCTGAAGGCGAGCCGGAAGAGGTCTGTTTGGCCGTGCTCAACCCCTACACCTGTGATTGGATTCGCAAGTACTACAGCCCCGCTGTGGAGAGCGCCGTGCACTCGGTGGTGGGCCACAAGTGCCGCGTGCGGGTCGTGGTCGACCCCGAAGCCACCGTCCCGCCGGCGCAGCCCCCGGCCGACGACGCCCGACAGGGCAACGGCGCCAAGCTCGGGGAGCAAAGCGCGCGCATGGGTCGCGCACCGAACGCCGGGCCGGCTCATGCGCCGCGCGTTCCCGGCGGCGGCCTGCTCTGGAACAGCGATGTGGTTCTGAATCACCGCTACACCTTTGAGAATTTTGTGGTTGGGCCGTGCAACCGCTTTGCCCACGCGGCGGCGGTCGGGTCGGGCGAACGCCCGGGAATGAACTACAACCCGTTCTTCTTGCACGGACGGGTGGGCGTGGGGAAGACGCACCTGCTGCAGGCCTTGTGCTTCTCCATTCTCGAACGCGACCCCGGCGCGCGCATCCTGTACCTCTCGTGCGAAACGTTTGTGAACCACTTCATCAGCGCCCTCGAGAACGGGGATCTGACGGAGTTTCGCAACAAGTACCGCAACGTGGACGTGCTCGTCGTGGACGACATCCACATCTTGGCCAACAAGGAGCGCACCCAGGAGGAGTTCTTCCACACCTTCAACACCCTCTACCAGGCGGGCAAGCAGCTGGTCTTGTCATCCGACTCGCCGCCCAAGGACATCCCCACCCTTCAAGAGCGCCTCGTTTCGCGCTTCAAGTGGGGCATGGTGACGGAGGTGGAGCCGCCCTGCTACGAGACGCGCATGGCCATCGTGAAGCGCAAGAGCCGGGACCAGGGGCGTGAGTTGCCGGATGCCGTAGCCCAACTGATCGCCGAACAGATCGATCAAAACGTGCGCGAGCTAGAGGGTGCGGTGACCCGCCTCTTGGGGTTCTCGAGCTTGACGGGCAAACCCCTGACTCTAACCCTCGCCCGCGAAGCCCTTGGCGACCTACTGCAGGTGAACCAGGGCACGCCCACCATGGACGACATCATCGCCGCGGTGACGAACAAGTACGGGGTCAAGCTCTCGGAATTGCAGTCCAAGCGGCGCACCAAGTCCATCACTCACCCCCGGCAGGTCGCCATGTTTCTGGCGCGCCGAATCACGCGCCACTCCCTCGAAGAAGTGGGGGGCTTTTTTGGGGGCCGCGACCACTCCACGGTGATCTACGCCGTCGACCGCATCGCCAAGGCGATCCGCTCGGATCCGGAGGTTCGCGAACAGGTTGAGAATCTGCTCGGCCGTCTCGGAGCCCGGGCCGATGGCCTCGTCTAGGCTCCCACAGCTGCCTGGGAAGGGGCGCCGGGGGACGCCGGGCAATACCCTCGATTGGGCTCGCCCGGCCAGGCCCTCTAGCCACCTCCGAAGCGCGCCGATCTGCCCGCAATCGGGCCCGTTCTCGGCAACCTGGGCGAGCCCTTCAGGATCGACACAAGGCCCCTCTGGGGCTACTCTAGGGGCCCCTTTCCGCCCCTGTTTTTCACCCTCCTTCAGGCCGCCTCAGCCTGGAGAACCCCTTAGCGAGCGGTGGATAACCCGTGGGCGACTTCTGGGTCACTCGCTCTTTTTTAGTGGACGGTCTGGGGACAGCTCGGCCAGCGCCAACTGGTCCTGTCGAGCCCCTGAACAACTGTTCAAATCTGTCCCCCTTTCACCCGCCTTTCAACACTCCGCGCGCATTCGCCAACAGGGTTCGCAGCCGTCCAACTCCGGTCTCCTCCGCAACTTACACCTCACACTCTCCCGGTTATCCCCAATTCGACCCGCCCCTTATTATGAAGAAGAATCTTTCTAAGGGATGGATGGGGAAAACCTGCCACACCCCATTTATTTCCAACCTGCCTCGAGGTCTCCCAGCATGAAGGTCATTTGTGATCGTGAGAAGCTGCGCGAAGGTCTAGCCCTCGCCAACATCGTCATCCCAGCTAAGAGCACCAAGCCCGTGGTCGAGAACGTGTGCTTGGTGGCTACCGACTCCGCTCTGGAAATCGTGGGTACGGACATGGAGGTGTCCCTGCGTTACTGCATCGATGATGTGAAAGTCGAGGATCCAGGCACGGCTGTCATCCCGGCTCGGGTGGCCTTTGATTTTGTGCGAGACCTGTCCGGCGAGACGATCACCCTTGAGTCCGAAGGCAGCGTTTGCACGATCGAAAGCGGGGCCGACACTTGCGAGTTGGTGACTGTCGATCCCGATGAGTTCCCTGTTGTTGCGCGCTTTGATGGCGAGGGGACAATCACCATGCAGGGGGGCAACTTTAGCAAGCTCGTTGAGCAGACGGCTTTTGCGGCTGCCCGTGAGCCTGGGCGCTACGCCATGCACGGTGTGTTGGCTGAGTTGGAGCAAGACACCCTGCGCATGATCGCCACGGACGGAAGGCGCCTAGCCCTGAGCGAGACCCCTGTGGACGGTTCTGGCTGCGAGGGGGGGGCTCAGAGCATCGTTCCCACCCGTGGCATGCAGATGTTTTGCCGGGCCATTTCCGACCCCCTCGACCAGGTTCAATTGCAGTTTGGCGAGACGAAGGTGGGCATGAAGACCAAGAATGCCGAGGTCTTCGCGCGCCTGATCGACGGAGAGTTCCCGCGCTATGCGGCGGTCATTCCTTCCGAGACCACGCGCCACATGGAAGCCGATCGAGACCTGCTCGCCAAGAAACTGCGCCTGGTTGCCAATGTGACCGGTGATGAAGCGCGCGCCGTGAAACTGAAGATGAGCAAGAATCAGCTCGAGGTCTTCGGCCAGTCCGCTGGACGCGGGGAAGCGACAGCTCACATGGAAGTGGAGTTCAAGGGCGAGGGTGCTGAGATCGCCTTTAATCCAGACTACGTCATCGATGGCCTCAAGAACTGCACTCAAGACACGCTGTCTTTGGAGTTCACCGAGCACACAAGTCCTGGCAAGTTTCACCTAGGCGAAGGCTACGTCTACGTTGTCATGCCCATTACGGTCGACGTCTAGGTCTGCAGGGCGAGAGGACGCAATAGACACGGCACCATGGCTGGCATCGACGACTCTTCACGCAGGGGCGGAGTGGCGCCCCTCGGCCGCGCGGTTTCCCAATTCTTGGAGGCCAGCGGATTGGGAGCCAAGATGCGGGACTGGAAGGTGCACCAGGCCTGGCGTGACTCCGTGGGTAGTGAGTTGGCCCAGCACGCCACTTCGGTAGACTTCCGCCGCGGCGAACTGATCGTCGAAGTCGACTCAGCGGCACACAAACACGAACTGGTGAATTTCACTGGAGAACAGTTCCGTCAGGAAGCGAACAAACGGATAGGGGAGAACCGCATCCGTCGCGTGAGCTTCAAACTGAGATCATGAACCCGCATCCCAGCGCTTGAGGCCGGGACCCCTACGACACGCCGCCGCGATGACCGATTCGACTATGACCGACGCCGCACCGAACACCGATGATCAGATTCCCCCCATCAAGAAAGGGGGCAGCTACAGCGCGCAGTCGATAACCGTTCTGGAGGGGTTAGAAGCTGTACGCGTCAGGCCTGCCATGTACATCGGGGATACCGATGTGCGCGGCCTACACCACCTCATCTGGGAGGTCGTGGACAACTCCGTTGACGAGGCCCTGGCGGGCCACGCGACCCACGTTCGGGTCGTGCTGCGCGAAGACGGAAGCGTCCTCGTGGAAGACGACGGGCGGGGTATTCCTGTGGATATTCACGCCGAGGAAGGTGTTTCAGCCGTGGAGTTGGTTCTCACCAAGCTGCACGCGGGAGGCAAATTCGACGACGAGGCCTACAAGGTATCGGGCGGTCTTCACGGCGTAGGTGTGTCGTGCGTGAATGCCCTCTCTGAGTGGCTCGAGGTTGACGTTCACAAGAATGGGCGGATCCACCACATGCACTTTGAGCGGGGCGTCAAACGTGGGGACCTCGATGTCGGGGCCGAGACCGATAAGACTGGAACGACCGTACGCTTCAAGGCGGACGACCAAATTTTCTCAACGACAACTGCGGACTGGGACATTGTCGAGAAGCGCTTGCGCGAGACCGCCTACCTGATGGGAACTCGGGGCCTACGCATTGAACTGCAGGACGAGCGAACGGGTAAAGAAGAGACCTTCGAGTACCCTGAAGGATTGCAGACGTTCGTCAGCCACATCAACAAGAACAAGAACCCCCTGCACAAGGACGTGATCCACTTCCTCAAGACCGTGCCCTCGACGGATGACCCGAACGCGGAGTACGAAGTCGAGCTGGCGCTGCAGTACACAGATGCCTATCAGGAAACCGTCCACACCTTTGTCAACAACATCAACACGCACGGCGGAGGAACCCACATGGCGGGCATGCGGGCCGGACTGACGCGCTCGCTTAACACCTACGCCAAGAACGAGAAGCTCATCAAGGAAAACGGTCAAGCTCCGAGTGGCGACGACTTCCGCGAAGGGCTCACGGCCATCTTGTCCCTCAAGGTCCCGGATCCGCAGTTCGAGGGGCAAACCAAGGACAAGCTGGGAAACCGCGAGGCCCAGGGCATCGTTGAGTCGGTGATCGCCGAACAGCTTGGCATCTACCTAGAAGAAAACGCGGCCGTCGCCAAGACGGTGATTCGCAAGGCCATCAGCGCCAAAGAGGCGCGCGAGGCCGCGCGCCGCGCCCGCGAACTCGTGCGCCGCAAGTCGGCCCTGGCGGGAGGGGGCCTACCGGGGAAACTCGCCGACTGCCAAAGTAAGGAGCGCGACCAGACGGAGATCTTCATCGTTGAGGGTGATTCGGCCGGCGGGCCGGCAAAAATGGGTCGCGACCGGCGCTACCAGGCCATTCTGCCCATCAAGGGAAAGATCCTGAACGTCGAACGCGCACGGCTCGACAAGATGCTCTCGCATCAGGAAATCCAACTGATCATCCAGGCCCTGGGGTGCGGCATCGCGGAAGAGTTCAACATTGAAAAGTTGCGCTACAACAAGGTCGTCATCATGACCGACGCCGATGTGGACGGGTCCCACATTCGCACGCTGCTCTTGACCTTCTTCTTCCGGCACATGGCCGAAGTCATCGAGGCCGGACACCTCTACATCGCGCAACCGCCGCTCTACAAGGTGGCCGCGGGCAAGAAGTATGACTACGTGACCGACGACCCCGCGTTGCGCGAACTGCTCATCGAGCGCGGAGTTTCTGCGGTGACCATTCGGGATGAGCTGGCCGAGCTCGAGTGGACAGGTGCCCCCCTGAAGGAGCTTTGTCGCTCGCTAGCAGAATTGGAGAAGCGGGCAGCGGCCGCTGTGCCGCGCTGGGCCCAGATCTCCCTTGGGGATCTGCTCGACCGCTGGGACGGTTCCGGGCTGCCTGGGTTCTGGGGCCGCGCCGGAGAGCAAGAGGGCTTCTTCGATTCGCGTGAGGAACTCGACAACTGGATCGAACTCCAACGTGCGACCTTGGGAGCGGACGCGCCCGTGTACAGCGGACCGGAATGCGACGTTTCTGCCGAGGACGCCCTCATCTCAACCGGGCACTTCCTGAAGGTCGACGAGCTGATCAAGGCCCTGCTGGCGCTCGAGGAGCAAGGCATGCAGTTGCGCGGCGGCGGTCGCTGGACCGCACGGACCGAGAAGGGCGAACAGGAATGCAGAAACGTCCTTGGTTTGGGCGCTATCGTTCAGGCTAGCGCCGAGGCGGGCATCGACATTCAGCGTTACAAGGGGCTGGGCGAGATGAACCACGACCAGCTCTGGGAGTCGACGATGGACCCCGAAACGCGCAAGTTCTATCGCGTCGAACTGGAAGACGCGATCGCGGCCGACGCCATCTTCACGATCCTGATGAGTGACGGAGTCGAGGCGCGGCGGGAGTACATCGAGAAGCACGCCCTCGAGGTCACAAACCTGGACGTCTAGGGGCGGGGTTTCGCAGTCCGGGCTAGGCGGCGGGACAACCAACCGGCACCTGGAGGCCCGCAGGGGCTTCGCAAGCGCTCGATCACCAAGATGGGGGCTGGGGGCCTCCAGTCTTGCCGGCCCAAGCCCGATAAGGGATCTGCGGGTTACCCCAAGCCGCAACTCCCCTTGAAGCGCCCCCAAAGACTGGACGAAAGCCGCCTACTCGAAGCCCTGCAAGAGCGGGGGCTTGTGGATTCGGCCCTCGTGGCCGAGCACGAGGGTGAGGGGTCCGTCATCCGGGCCCTGGTCTTTGAGGGAGCCGTCGGCGATTGGGATCTCTCGCGGGTCGTGAGCGAGGTGTTTCACCTCCCATTCTTGCCCGTTGATCTGGCCCAGCCAGACCTCGAAATCCTCCGCAGCTTGCCCAGCGAGGCGTTGCTGGCCCACGGGCTTGTTCCGATTTGCCGTCAGGGAAACCTGCTGACCGTGGCCATGCCAGGCATGGTCGAGGCCCAGGCCCTCGCCGAGGTTGGGGAAGAGACCGGCATGCGTGTTGCTCCTGTGGTCGGAACCGTCCTGACGAATTCCCGTTGGTTAGAGGAGAACAGCAACCCTGGCGCTCCCGACGGCGCGCCGACGGAGGAGCCTGTGGCCCTGGAGCTGAATGAGGGCGAAGCAGAATGGGGCTCCCTCTTTGACGAAGGAGACGCGGCGGTGCAGTCCGTGCTCGACGACGAGCTCGGACAAGAGCCTAACCCGCCGAGCATTTCTCCGGCGAAGCCAACCGAGGACGCAGGTGAGGGCTCGGACGCTATCTTGCCGCCCTCACCCGAATTCGGCTGAAAGGCGAAGGCTCTAGCGAGCTAGCCCGACTTGACCTTGCGGTACTTCGCACGCAGGTCGAACCAGCGGTTGCGCTCGCCCGTGACCTGCTTCACTTGGCGGTCATTCTCGCCGTACGATTCGGTAATCGTGTCTTCGAACGCGCGGCTGGCATCGATCGCCTTGCCAAACCCTTCGCGGGCGGCCACGGCTTTGGCCGCGTAGCCGGTGAGGTCTCCGCTGGCTTTCATGTCTTCCGCCTGGTCTTTGAGGGCGTAGGCCTCCTGAGCGATCTGCACCGCCCCCAGCCAGATCGGGTCACTCAGCAAGCCGGCGGGCGACCGATTGGTCTCAGGGGTGCGCTCCCTGCCTAAGCCGTCCCTAGGTGCAGGCGGAGCCTCCCTGGCCCTGCCCGCGAATGGAACGGACTGGTTCACCGTCGGCTGATCGGTTTCTGGCGCCTCTTCGGCGCCCTTGCTGCGCTGCGACCAGCCGGCCACGCCCAGTGCCGCGATCAGGCCCACGAAGCAGATAATGGCCAGGGGTCCGGGCCCCGCGGGGGGGGCGCTACGGGAACTGCGTCGCCCGGCGGCGGCGGGTCTTTCGTTGCGAGGGCTCATGGTGTGAGCAGCATACGCGCTCTTCGTCACGCCTGCTGGGAATCGGACGGGCCTAGGGTGAGTGCAGCAGTAGCGCCCGGTAGCCACCATCTGCTGGGCCCTGGTCTCCCGCGTCAGGCAGGTCGAGTTGCTCTTCCGCAAGCGCCCAGTGCGGGTGGCGCTCGACAAATGCCCGCGACCCCTGTGGCCCCTCTTCGGGCTCCAGGCTGCAGGTGGAGAACACGAGGCGCCCTCCCGGCGTCACGTGCCGCGCCGCCTGATCGAGTAGTTCGCCCTGTAGTTCGGTCAGCTGCCGCAGGCTTCCCGGCCCGAACCGCCAGCGCGCACCGGGCCGAGCCGCGAGCACACCCGTGTTGGAACAGGGGGCGTCCACGAGGACCCCATCGAAGGGCGCAACCCCGTCCCGCAGGGCAGCCAACCCGTCACTCGCCACAGGCTGAACCCGTTCGGCGACCCCCATGCGTGTTAGGGCCGAAGGCATCGCCGCCAGCCGCCGGGGGTTCCTATCGACGGCGAGCACCCGCGCTCCGGCTAGAGCGAGCACGGCTGACTTGCCTCCCGGCGCAGCCGCCAAGTCCAAGACGCGTTGCCCCGGTTGGGCTTGCAGGAGTTCGGCCGCACGCAGAGCTGTTTCGCCCTGGATCGTGAGGTTGCCCGACTTGAAGGCCGCGGACTCCAGAACGGCTCCCGTGGCGCCGCGCGCCACAAGCAAGACCCGTTCGTGCCGGCCGGCGCGGGAGGGCACCCCCGCTTCGTCGAGGGCCAGCCGTAGGGCCTCGCGCTGGGCGCCGATGCAGACCAGAGAAAGAGGCGCCTCTCGCAGGGCCTGAAGCGCGAGGGCTGTGGCCCCATCGCGCCCGTGGCGATTCGACCAGCGCTTGAACAGGGCGGAAGGCACGGAAAGGGCGTCCTCAGCCCACAGAGACGGGTGCTCGTCCGGGTCCCGGAACAGCGGCTGGTCCAGGTGCCAAGGAACGTCCACCAGATCCCGACGTGGGTCGCCCGAGAGGCCTGAGCGGCGCGTGCGCAGGACCGAGCGCAGGACCGCGTTCACATAGCGGCCCCTGCCGAGGCCCAGAGAATCTGTCGCAGCGCGCACCGTTTCGGACACGGCGGCGTGAACCGGTATGCGGTTGAGGAAGAAGAGCTGCGCCAATCCCAGGCGCAGGTGTGCGGCGACGTCTGCGCTGGGTTTTCCGCGGGCTTCGAGCTTGACCAGGGCGCGCAGTGTGCCCCGGCGCCGAACCTCGGTTCCCACCAGCTGTCGCACCAGACCGCGGTCGCGATCATCTAGGCTGGCTCGTGCGCTGAAGCCGTCGACCAGCCGCAACGGGGCCTCGCTTCCAGAGCGCAAGATGCGCCAAGCAGTGAGTCGCGGCATGGTCTTAGGCCACGCCCAATCGGGAGTCCGCACCGAGACGTGCGCCGCGCAGGAAGGCAGCCCCGTCCATGGGCCCCTTGCCGGCGGGCTGGACCTCGAGCAATTGGAGCGCCTCGCCAGACCCACAAGCGACGCAGAAGCCGTCACTCTCCGCAAGCACCTGGCCCGGCGCGCCAGACGCGGCGGGCGCAAGCTGCGCGCGGCGGATTCCCAGTCGGCGGCCGTCGGGCAGGGAGGTGAAGACGCCCGGCCAGGGCGTGAAGGCGCGAATTTTGTAGGTGATTGCCCGCGCCCCCTGGCTCCAATCGAGCTCGCCCTGTTCCTTCTTCAACTTTGGGGCAAGCGTCACGCCTGCGGGGTCCTGGGGGGTGAACTGGGCCGTGCCGGCCCCCACCTGGTCCAGAGCCTCGACGGCGGCCGCACCGCCGATCTGAGCTAGACGAGCAAGCAATTCGCCAGCGTTTTCTCGTTCATCAATTGGCGTCGCCCGTGCGAGCACGAGGTCTCCAGCATCCAGGGCGGGCACCATGCGCTGCACGCTCACTCCCGTCTCGGCATCTCCTTCCAGGAGCGCGTGTTGAATGGGCGCCGCCCCGCGCCAGCGGGGGAGTAGGGAGGCGTGCACGTTGAAGGCTCCCTGGGGGGCGAGGCCTAGCACGGTTGTGGGCAGGATTTCTCCGTAGCTGGCCACCATCAGGGCGTCGGGCTTCAGAGCCTCCAGGTCTGCGGCAAAGCCCTCGTCGCGGGCGCTGGTAGGCCGCAGCAGCGGAGTGGGTGGACCGCCAGCGGACCTGTCGTTCTCGGCCATCATTTCAGCCAAGGGCGAGCCGCTCATGCGCCGACCTCGACCGCGAGGCCGGTCGGGAGGTGTAACCACCCCGACAACTTCGTGACGGCTCTCGAGCAGGTGGCGCAACACCTCTACCCCGAAGGGCGGGGAGCCCATGAAAATAACGCGCACCAACTCCGGCCCGGTCCCGCTACAGGTGCGGGTCTACGGCCTCCTTCAAGGCGGCGTACTGCATGCTGCCCAGGGTCTGACTCACCACCTCGCCGCCCTTGATCAACACGAAGGCGGGGATGGAGTTGATGCCGTAACGGGCGGCAACTTCGGGGTTGTCCTGCGTGTCGAGCTTGACGACGGACAGGCGTCCTTCGTATTCCTCGGCCAGCTTGTCCACGTAGGGCCCCATGGCCTTGCAGGGGCCACACCAAGGCGCCCAGAAATCGACGAGGACGGGCACCTCGCTCTCAAGGACAGAGGCGTTCCAGGTGCTTTCGGTGACGTCGAGTGCGTTGCTCATTGGGGCGTGGGGGTCTGGGTGGGGTCACGGGCGGAAAAGAAGGAGGGGGATTCTAGCCCCCAGCCCGCTGCACCTAAAGCCCACCCGAAGTACGGCTCGCGTTTAGGCCGGGGGGGCGGGCTCGTCCGGCGCCTGCTGCTCCAGGGCCTGGGCCGCGCCCTCTTCGTCCAGCAACTGGGTGTGGCTGATCAGGTCATCGAGGTCTTCCCCAGCGGCCCCCTCTACGCGCTTCAAGACCACATCACGCGCCTCGTCGCCGCCGTGGGCGGCCACGACGCCGAGCTTCATGAGCTCGAGCAGAGCGCAGAACACCCCGATCAAGGTCTCGCGCCCGGAAGCCCCCTCGCAGCGTTGAACCAGATCCTGCAATCCGATTTCTCCTGCGTCCCGAACCGCCTCGCCCACGGCCTTCACGAACCAGCGCAAGGGCCGTGAGTCGCCCCGCACTTGGTGCGGCCGGTCCGCAAGGGTCTCGCGCATGAGACGCGAGAAGGTGGCCAGCAGATCGAAGGCCGTCAGGTCGCCCAGGTCGAGGGTCTTTTCGGGCTCGTTCGCCCGCGCCTCGCCCTTGTAGCCGCGCTGGCGTTCGCTCGAGCGCCTGGAGAAGCGGCCCTCGAGGTCGTCGGCGGCACCCTTGAAGCGCCGGTACTCGAGCAGGCGCTGGATGAGCTCATCTTGGGGGTCAAGTTCGTCCTCAATCTCAACCTCCTCGCGCGGCAACAAGGAGCGCGACTTGATCGACATGAGCGTGGCGGCCAACACCAAGAACTCGCCCGCGACTTCAATGTTCAGATCTCCTAGAGCGCGCAGGTACTGCAGGTAGCCGTCCACGACCTTGGAGATCTCCACCTCGTGGATCTCGACCTCCTGCTCGCGCACCAGGTGCAGCAAGAGGTCCATTGGCCCTTCGAAAATGCGGTCCAATTGAACCGTGTAGTCCTTGTTCACCAGGCACCTCCGGTCATGAAGTCAACAAAGTTGAACATAGGGAGGGAGGCAATGTGCCAGATCCACCCCAGGGCCCCCGTCATCAACAGGGCCACGACGAGCACCATGCCAAGGGGCTCAAGGGAAACGTATCGCTCGCGCAATCCTCGCGGCAGCAAGTACGTCATCACCCGCGAGCCGTCCAAGGGCGGAATCGGAATCATGTTGAAGACCGCCAACACGAGGTTGAAGGAGAGCGCCGTCCACATCACCTGCGGCGCAAGTGCCTGGGGGTCCATGTGGCCTACGTAGTACATGGCCTTGTAGGCCACCGTGAAAATGATCGCCAAGAGGACGTTCGAAATCGGCCCAGCCAGGGCGACGAGCATCATGTCCCGCAAGGGGCGGCGCAAGCGCATAGGATTGACTGGCACGGGCCGCGCGCCCCCAAACAGAAAGGGGGCGCTTGTGAGGTAGAGGAACAGCGGCAGCAGGACCGTCATGAAGGGGTCCAAGTGGGCCATCGGATTGAGGGTCAACCGACCCTGCTCCTTCGCCGTTCCGTCTCCGCAGCGATAGGCCACGTAGGCGTGGGCAGCCTCATGCACCCCCAAGGACAGGACCAGGAAGGCGATCCCTAGGGTGATTTCGAGGATCTGATGTTGCACGGAGGAGGCTGGGAGGATCTAGGGCTGCGCCCGCAGGCGTGACGCGGGTATCGTACCCCTGCTCGCAGGGCGCAAGCAGGCTGCAGGTCGGCTTTCTTGCCCCGCTCCCCTTCCCTTGCACCGCAAGTGCAGCCCAGACTCTGCGCCCGTGGACGACACCAAGAACAGACAGGTAGAGCGTTTGGCCCAGGCCGCCGAGGTGGTGCGTATCGAGGCGCGGACTTTGCTGCGCCTAGAGGAGCACCTGGATGAGTCCTTCTCGATGGCTGTGGACATGGTGCTGGCCTGCACGGGTCAGATTGTCGTCACGGGCATGGGCAAGGCTGGGCTCATCGGCCAGAAGATCTCCGCCACCTTGGCGAGCACCGGCACCCCCTCCTTTTCACTGCATCCTGCCGAGGCGCTACACGGAGACCTGGGGCGTGTGCGCGAACAGGATGTGATCCTGGCCCTCTCGAAGTCCGGCGACACGCCGGAGCTCTCGGCGCTGGTCTCAGCTGCTACGCGCTACGGGACTCCTACCATTGCCATGACCGGCCGGCCTGAGTCGTCCCTCGGCAGGCAGGCCAGTGCTGTCTTGAACATTGGCCGCGTGGAAGAGGCCTGCCCACTGAAGTTGGCGCCTACAGCTTCGACCTCCGCCATGCTTGCGCTGGGGGATGCCTTGGCCATGGTCGTTCTCTCGGAACGAGGCTTCGAACGGGAAGACTTCGCACGCTTCCACCCGGCCGGTGCCCTGGGTCGCCAGCTCTTGACCGTGGGGGAGGTCATGCGCAAGGGGAATGAACTGCCTCTGGTTTCGGGTACACGCACGGTGGCCGAGGTTCTGATCCAGACGTCCAAGACTCCCGGCAAGCCGGGCGCGGCACTTGTGGTTGCCGAGTCGGGGTGTCTCGACGGGATCTTCACTGACGGGGACCTGCGGCGACTATTGGAGGGCGGTCAATTCGACCTGCTGCAGGGGGCGGTCGCCGATCACATGGGGCGTGACCCCAAGACCTTGGGCCCCTCTCAGTTGGTGGAAGAGGCCCACCGGCTACTGCGCGAAAACCGCATCGACCAGGCGCCGGTCGTAGACGAGCAGGGCCGGCCAGTGGGGTTGGTGGACGTACAAGACCTGCTTGAATTGGGGAGCTAGCCCCGTCAACACCGTGAACACCGATCCTCTCAAGGGCCTGGACACAGGACTCATCGAGCAGCTCGCCGCAGTGCGCTTGGCGGTCTTCGATGTGGACGGTGTCTTGACAGACGGGCGCGTGGCCTATGTGGGCGAGGAGGAGCTGCAGACCTTCGATGTGAAGGACGGCCAGGGACTCGCCTGGTTGACCCAGGCCGGAATCGAGCTGGCTTGGATTACAGGTCGCGGCTGCCGTGCGACCGAGCGCCGAGCGGCCGAGTTCGGCGTTCACCTGCAGATGCGGTCCGGTCCGAAACGAGAGCGCCTGCAGGCGGTTCAGAAGGAACTTGGCATCGCTCCGTCAGAGACTCTGGCCATGGGTGACGACTTGGCAGATCTGGCCTTGGCCTCCCTCGCGCGGGTGTTTTGCTGCCCCGCGGACGCTCGCCCAGAAGTGCGGGCTGCGGCGCATATCGTTTGCTCCCAAGGCGGAGGACGTGGCGCCGTCCGGGAAGTCTGCGAGGCCTTGCTGGCGGCCCGGTCGAACTGGCCTCCCGGCGCGGGTGCATCGTGCGGCTGAGGCCGGTCCTCCTGTTTGCGGTTGTCTTCGCCTCAGGCGGGCTTCTGCTCTGGATGGCGGATCGCAAGAGTCTTGGTTCGCGGCCCGACCGTCCTGTTGACGTGGGCCCGAGAATCCAAGGCGGCCCGACCGGTCTCGCTCCCACGGAATCTGCTCAGCAGGATGCTGAGGGCCTGCTGTTTGTTCGCATCGACGGTCAGGCGAGCGTCGATACCTATGCGGCCGGTGACGGGGCTCGCCAAGGGGCGAAGAATCGGCTCGAGGGCCAGTTTCACGCCCTGGACGCGAACTTCACGCGCTATCGCGTGGACAACCTCACATTGGATGTGCTCGACCCCGATACCCAGGAGATCGTCGAGACCCTCACGGCCCAGTCGGGCTCATTCCGCGTGGAGCCCGGGCAGAAAGCCCACACGTTGACGATCGCCGATGGTGGGCGGGTGCTGCTCAACGAGGTTGTGTTTGTGAGGCAGCGCGACCACGCCTTTGCGCCGCTGACTCTGCGCGCGCCACGCTTGGAACTTCTGTTGTCCACCAATGAATTGCGCTCCATCGAGGACGACGAGGTGGATATCAGTGGCAATGGGCTCTCAGGGGGGGGGCAGGGCCTCTTGTTCCAGGGAGAGTCGGGCATGCTGCGTCTGGCGCGCGGGGGCGAGCTCGTCATGCAACGGCCAGAGAATGCAGAGTTGCACTTCTCCACTCCAGGAAAGGGGCCGCTCGAGGTTCGGCAAACAGGACCCGAAGGGACGCCGGGTTCCATGCAAGCTTCGGCCAAGGAGGGCGCACGTTTGATATTGACCGGTGAGCCACCTGGGCGTGTGGACGCCAACACCCTGCTTCTCGTTGGCCACCGGGTAGACGGCACCCTGCTGATGGAACGGGCCGAGGCTGATGGGGAGGTGGTGGTCGTGCGCGGAGATGCCCGCTACAGCGGCGCACGCGCTGACTTGCAGCTCGACGAATTCGGTGAACTGCAGACGGTGACCCTGGAGGAAGACCCGACGGCAGAGTTCACGATGCAACGCTCTGCTGGAACCCGCACGCGCGTCTTGACCAAGGGCAAGGGACCCCTGACGGTAACGGCTTCGGAAGCCGGCACTCGTTTCGAATTGGTCGGCCCGGGGTCAGCGGAGGCTATCGGTGAAGGTCTGGAAATCCACGCCCAAGGCACCTTGCAGGGCATTATCGACCCCGATCGTACCCAGGCGACGATACTCGCTCGCGATAAGGTGCGCGTCATTCAGGGGGCTAGCCGACTGGACACGGACACCCTCGATGCAGTCTTGCTATCGGGGGAAGACGAGCGTGCAGAGCTATCGTGCGTGGGCCCGACGCGCATGTCTCGCCGCGACCCGGTGCGCGGTTTGGTCAGCGCAGACGTGAATGGAGAGTGCGACGTTCTGTTGAGCGCGGGGCACTGGATCGTGATTACGGCCCGCAGTGTTCGCACAGACGTGGTCGGTCCCGACCCGGTACGCGTGACGGCCGGCCTGATTGAAGATTTGGACCTGACCACTTGGGTGTTCCGAGCCAGCGAGGGCGTTACTTGGGCTGGGGTGGAAGGCGCAGGTTCATCCAACCGAGCTCAGCTAGGAGAGGACGGGGTTCTGCACTTGGTTGGAACGGACACGGTCGCTGCGCATGTAAGCCTGATCGGCAGGGGCGAATCCAAGCCTGGCGAGGACGAAACCCCCGAAGAGGGGTCTTCTGACCTGCGTGGAGCCAGCATTCATGCGCGCGAGGTGCACGTCTCCCGCTATGACTTCGATGCCGCCGGGGACGTGCGTCTGGACGCAGAAACCGGAAGCGGGAACATGGAGATCTTGGCGGACGCCGTGGAATTGCACCTCGCTCCGCCGGATCTTGATGCCGGAGCCGCCCCCGACCCCGAGGCTCCCGTGCCCTTCACCCTCAAGGCCAAGGGGGTACGCAGCGCGACCCTGCAGGGGTTGGAGGAGAAGACGATTGTTGGCGCCCGTGACGTCGCAGTTGAGGGGGTCTTGGTGCAGGGGGCCGGCGGAGAAGACCTCGAAACCTCGAGCCTGGTCGCATCGGGGGACGTGCATGTTCAACGCCAAGGCCCGTTGCCCTTTGAGGCCACCGGCGACACGCTGGTCATGGATGGCGACCACAAGGGCCGACTAGAGGCCACCCACGGAAACCGAGTGTGGGTCAGGGGGCGTTTTGCACCCGAGGGGCGTGCGTTCGAACTGGATGCCACGGGCCTGTTCTTCGACGGGCAAGACCTGAATGCGTCGAACCCCGAAGCCTCTCTCAAGGGCATGGGGTTTGATCCCGCGGGCGGCGAGGGCTTGGCCCTAGGTGAGCTGCGCGTAGCCGCTCAGCATCTGGAGGCGACGCCCGAGGGCGTGGACTTCTCCGGCGGGGTGCTGCTTCAGGGCACCGACGCCATCGGGGTGCCCGTCCTGCTGCGAGCCGGACGCCTTTGGATCTCGGGCACCTTTGTGCTCGGAGCGCGCGCCGTCTCCACGATCGATTCTGTGCGCTCGCTGGAAGTCTCTGAGGGTTTTCGCTGGGTCTACGGCGGATTGGGACGCGCGAGCGGCCAGCGCATGATCGCTACGCGCCAGAGCGCGTCGTTCTGGGGCGCCCCAGGTGAGCCCGCGGTGATAGAGCTCGGTAGAGGAGGGGGTAGCCTCAGCCTCGAATCGCGTTTTATCGAACTCGACCTCGAGCGCTTCCTTGTCTCGTCCGAGCGCGGCGTGATCCGATCGACTGGCCAGGGCCGCCAATGGTCTGTCTCCTTCGCGGACCTTCGACCAGACGACCGAGAGGGTCGAACGCTGCTCGCCATGACAGCCCCTCGTTTTGAGGACGGCATCAATGAGGCCCGAGCCGATTTTGCCGGATTCTGGATCCACGCAGATCGCTGGATGGCTCGCGGCCAAGAGGCCCTATGGGGGAAACCGCTTCCACTTGAGGGTGGGCTCACAGCTCCGGCCGAGGATACCGTCCTGCCCCGGGGCCCCCTGGTCGACAACGTCTTCCGACGTTTGATGGCTGGCGACCTGGGCCAGTACATGCGTGCGGCATTTGCCGACGGGAACATCGAGGTCGTGGAGGATGGACACCTGGCTGCGCGGGCGTCAGCCATCTACCTCGACATGGAGCAAGAGCAGGGCGTCATGGAGAACGCCACTCTCGTGGCTCGCATGCAAGTGACCGGTGGCCGCAGCGAACGCGTGCGTGTTTCTGCGCGCGAAATGAAGACCGCCGCCGACGGTTCCCTGCGTGCCCAGAAGGCGACCCTGACGACCAGCACACACGACGAGCCCACCTACGTTATCGAGACCCGACAACTGGTGCTCGAGCCCCGACCGGATGAACTCTGGGAGCTGTCGGCGCTTGGAAACCGCCTCGTGTTCGACAACCGCATCAGTGTTCCGCTGCCTTCATTCGGCAACTTGGCTCTCAACCAGCGCGGGGACGTGGTGGGCTTTGTTACCGGGGACGACACGGTGCGCAGCATCGATCACCTCGTCATCGGAGACTCCGCCCGCTTTGGCCCGATGATTGGGACGGCCTTCCGGTCGGATATGGGCAGCGTGGGACGCAGAGTAGGAGATGTTCTGGGGTTCGGTGACGAAGCCACTGGTCGCTGGCACTCCCAGTTCTCGTACCTCGGTAGCCGGGGATTCCTGTTCGGGCTGGGCCTGGACTTGCGCGAACGTCAGCCCGACCTCAACCAGGATTCGTGGCTTCAGATCACGTCGCGTGGCATTCACGATGACAACGAGGATCGCGGTCTGGTGCGTGTTCCCGTGGACGACCGCGATTCACTGCGGCTGTGGTCGAGCGCCCGTGGGCGAGTTCCCTTCTCCAACGTGGCCTGGGTGGACTTGGCCCTTTCAAGTCAGACGGACCCGGGCGTTCAGGCTGAGTTCTTTCAGCGCCAGTACCAACGCTACGAAGAGCGCGACAATTACCTGCACTACCGAGACGGTCGCGGGGCGGATTACTTCGACGCGACGTTTAGTGGACACGTGGACTCATTCCGCACGGAAGTCGTCGAGCGCCCCTCTCTCGGTTACTACCACGGTGAGCGCAGCTTGGGCTCGATTGCTGGCGTCGACGTGCTGTATGGCGCGAGTTTGGAATTTGACTCCCTGTCCCGACGCGAAGGGGACTTGGATTACGAGTTCCCCTTTACGGACAGCGCGGGTCTGCCCGACGGGTTGGGCGACAGGGAGGTCTTGCGAGCGAACACGACCCAACGGCTGTCCGCACCCATGAGCACGGGCCTGGCTGGACTACGCGTCACCCCTTGGCTGGAAGGCCGCGGCACTCTGTGGGACGAGGATGCCGCCGGCGACGGGGGCGTGACGCGCTCCGCGGCTCTGACTGGGATCGACCTCGCCACGACGCTCTACAAGGTCTCCGGCTCTGGCTGGCGCCATTCGCTTACCCCAACATTGAGCTACTCCAGCGATCTCTTCGTCGAGGAGAGTGGCGGTCCATTGGTGCGCTATGACGCGCTGGACGACCCTCTCGGGGGAGAGGAGCTTGGGGCGGGCTTGCGCGGTCTTTGGACGGACCCAGAGAGCCAGAGCCGCTACGACCTGGAGGTCAAAGGCCTACACCGATTCAACAGGCCAGCGGACCAAGTCGACCAGACCCTGCTCGCTACCCTGGGCTCTCTGCGCACAACCTGGGGAGACATGCCCGTGGGCTTGCTGCACGACGGGCGCATCGACATGGAGACGGGCAGGACCCTCTACTCGCGCAGCACGATCGCCTGGCGGCCAGGCGATCCCTTGCTCTTGCAATTTGTCTTCCGGCGCGGGTTCGACCCATTGCAAGGCCGGCTGTTCGAAGTGGCCTCGTTCGATGCTCGCTGGCGCATTGATCCCAAGTGGGAAATCGAAGTCGGAGAAGACATCTCCATCGTGGGCAACGGCAACCTGCGGACTCACGTGGCCCTGCGGCGATTTGGGGCCGATTTCTTGCTGGAGACCGTTCTGACCGACCGCGCGGGAGAGGGCGGGCCATCTCTCTCGATCAGCTTCTCGCCCCTGTTTTTGTGGACGCCCCGGCGGATGGGCATGCTGGACGACTAGGATAGGGTGTATCCATGATCGCTTTGATTGGCACCTTGGACCTGTCGGAACTGCTCGTCGTTGCAGGCGGCGCGTTGTTGGTCTTTGGCAAGCGCCTGCCGGAGGTTGCGGTGCGGGCAGCTGCCCAGGTTGTGCGCTTGCGTCGGTCCGTGACGCGCATGTGGCGCGAAGCGGGGTTGGAAGAAGAACTCCGCCGCGTCCGCCGGGACATCGAATTCGAGACGCCCAAGCTGCCGTCCGTGGCGAAGCTAGCCAGCGAGTCCAAGTGGCGCGCCCAAGTACAGTCGGACATCGAAGACCTCGATTTTCCTGATTCTCCGACCGGAGGGTCCCGAGAGGACCATCCCGAAGATCACGATGATCGCGAGGTCACGGCCGAGCCGGAGACCGAAGACATTCCAGAAGAAGGGGAACAGCGGCAGGATTTTCACGCCGTTCCCGATCCCGAACCGAGCTCCCCGCCGGGGCCTGAGGGTCCTGTCGAGACGCCCAGCGAGACCAAGGACTTGCCCTAGCTCTGCCCGTGTTTCGTTTCGCCTACAACACCAACGGCCTAGCGCACCACCGCCCCCTCGACGCTCTGCGACTGCTAGCCGAGATGGGTTACGAGGGTGTCGCCTTGACCCCGGACGCCGGCTTCCTCGATCCCTTTGAGGTCAGCCGCGGGGAATTGCTGGAAGCGCGCCGCTGGTCCGATGATCTGGGATTGAACCTCTCGCTGGAGACAGGCGCACGCTTCCTGCTCGATGCGCGCGTCAAGCATCGGCCGAACTTGATGGACCCCGAGCCAGCCGCACGCAAGCGACGGGTTGAGTTCCTGCTGCGCTGCCTAGCTCAAGCACACCTGTTGGGAGCGGACGTGCTTTCCCTTTGGGCCGGTAGCGAGGAGCAGGGCCAGACCCTCGACGGCGACGCGTTGGATGTTGGGCGAGCGGAAGAGCTCATGGAACGCCTAGCCAAGGGGTTGGTGCCGGTCATCGAACGAGGCCGCGAACTCGGCGTGCGCGTGGCCTTTGAGCCGGAGCCGGGCATGTTCATCGAACGCCCCTCTGGCTATGGCCGACTGGTCAAGTACATGGGCAGCGATGGGGACGGGCTCGGTTTGTGCTTGGATGTTGGGCATCTCGTCGTGACGGGAGACTTGCCCGTGGAGCGCGAAATCGCACGCTGGGGGGATCAGCTGATTCACGTGCACTTGGACGACGCGGTGGGTGGCACGCACGAACATTTGATGTTTGGGCAAGGGGAGCTGGACCTACCCGCCACCCTGAAAGCCCTGATAGACGTGGGATATCAGGGACTCGCTGCGGTCGAGCTCAGCCGGGATTCACACCGTGGTCCGACTGCAGCCAGCTTGGCGCTGGGCAAGTTGCGCGAAGCACTTCGGGCGTAATCACGGAATTTCTGCCCTTTCAGACACCCTCTCAGCGCCTGCAGCGCCGAAGAGGGCCTGACACGGAACTTGAACACGCGCTCCGACGATGTCCAGAATGCTGGCGGGTCAGGGACGCAATCTGCTGTTCCGCCCTTGGATTTGCCCATGAATGCAGACCCGCAACGAATGTGTCCCACTCGCGTGGACGGACAGATTTCACTGTTCGCCCACCGCATCAGCGTGGCCAAGTGCCAGGAGCAGCAACGCAACTGCTATCACAAGTGCTACACCTGCGTGTGCAGCAACGCCCACCAAGCGAAACTGAACGGGAATTCGCAGCGCAAGCGCTCCGCGTCTTCCAATTCTGGGCCCCTAGTCGAAGCCCCCGTTGAGATCCCGTCGGAATCCCAGGTGGAAATCCCGGTCGTGGCCGCGAGAGAATCCCTGCCGGAATTGCCCGCGCACGCTGCCCAGTTTGTCCCGTCTATGACGGAGTGAGCTCAGAGTCCCCGGCGGCGGTCAGGACTTCTTCATCCGTCAATTGCCGGGGCGTGGTCTTGGCCAGCTCGAGTACGCGTTGCACGCGCTCGTCTGTGGGCTCGATGCCGCGCTTCTCCAGGAACCAAATGACGTTGGAGCGCCCCGACATGGGTCCCACTGCAATGACTTGCTCCAAGCCGAAAAGGTCCGCCGGGACACCGGAGTAGACCCGGTTCGCGAGCCATGCATCGCCCTTGCGCAGGGCCTTGATGACCGCCGAGGCGTGCACGCCGGTTGAGGTCTCAAAAGCATCCTTGCCGAAGACCGGATAGCCGCGGGGGATGGGCACGTTCAGGGAGGTGGACGAAGCCTGGACGTACTCACCTAGGCTAGACAGGTCTTGGTCAATCCAGCCGAGCAAGGCGAGGTTGACCAACAACAGATCCATCTCCGTATTGCCCGTGCGCTCACCCACGCCCATGGCAGTGCCGTGAATGCGAGTTGCCCCAGCCTCGATCGCGGCCAGGGCGTTGACGAGGCCCAAACCTCGGTCGTTGTGCCCGTGCCAGTCAATTCCCACCTCGGCACCCAATTCGTCGACGAGACTCTTCACGTAGGCAACCAGCGCGCGCACCCCGGTGGGGGTGGCATGGCCGCAGGTATCACAGACGCAGATCCGTGACGCACCCGCTTCGATGGCGGTGGTGTAGAGGGCCCGCACGGTCTCGGGTCGCGCGCGTGTTGTGTCCTCGGTCACGAACATCGATGTGGCCCCCTGCTCGGTGCAGAATTCCACCGCTTCGCGGGAGAGCTTGAGCATCTTCTCCAGCTGCCAATCTTCGGTGTATTGGCGAATCGGACTGGAGCCGATGAAGGTGCAGATTTCGATAGGTGAGCCGAGCTCCTGCTGCATGTCCACCGCCGGCGCGATGTCAGAGATCAACGTGCGGCACGCTACGTTGGGGGTGATCGAGAGGCCTTCCATCTCGCGGCACAGGGCCTTGATGTGCTCCCGCGCCTTCGTGCTCGCCCCCGGCAAACCCACATCAGCGGTTTGAATTCCGAGCCCATCCATCAGGTGGATCAGGCGGATTTTCTCGTCGAGTTGCGGATCCCGGGCCGAAGGGCTTTGCAGGCCATCGCGCAGAGTCTCGTCGTCGAACTGGATCGTGGCCTGCACGGCCCCCTCGTCGTTCCAGTCGTGAATCAGGTCGTCGTGTGGATTGGCGCTCATGGGCCGGCCTCCTGGCGCCGGGTGGGGATACCCGGAGAGTGGCCGGGATGGGTGACGATTCTAACCGCCGAGGGGCAATCCCACTCCCCCTCCTAGCGCGTATGCTGCGCCAATGAGCCCCTTGGTACCGGCCCACATCCTCAAATTTGGAGGCGCGGCTCTGGCTGATGGAGAAGGTGTTCGCCGGGCCGTGGGCATCATCGCCGATCACTGGCACGCTGCGCCTGGCGAGCGCACGGTTGTGGTGGTTAGCGCCCACCGCGGCGTGACCGACCTGCTGGGCGCCGCGGCCTGGGCCGCTTCGCGCGGCGACGCAGACCCCTCCCCGGTGCGTGTCCGACACCGGGCTCTTCTTCGCCAGCTGGATCTGCCGGGGGACTTCTTGGACCGCTATTGGAGGGAGTGGGGCTTGTTCCTTGGGGGCCTGTCAGAGGGTGGCCCACTGTCGGCTGCCCAATTGGACCTCGCCTTGTCTTTCGGGGAGCGCTTGAGCGCGCGCATCGTTGCTCGGGTCTGCGCAGATTGTGGTTTGCCTGCGGTTCCGGTGGATGCCTGGGACCTCGGGCTGGTCAGCGACTCAAGGCATGGAGCCGCCCAGCCCTTGGATGGCACGGACCAAGCCCTGCGCCAAGGGCTGGAGCAAATCGGTGGCCTGCCGATCGTGACCGGCTTCCTCGCCAAGGACTCGCGCGGCAACCTGACCACTTTAGGGCGCAACGGATCCGACCTGACGGCCTCTCTCATCGCCAAGGCACTGGGCGCACATCAGATCCAATTCTGGAAGACCGTTGGCGGAATCATGACCGCGGACCCCGATCTGGTTCCCGACGCACGCAGCTTGCACAGCGTGACCTATGGGGAGGCGGCCGAGTTCGCCTTTCACGGCGCTCAGGTCTTGCACCCAGCGGCCATCATGCCTGGCTTGCGAGAGACAACGCGCGTTTGCGTGCGTGATGTGCTCAATCCGGAGGCGCCCGGCACACTGCTCACCACAACCCACGCCGAAGACCACGTAGGCCCCGTGGGAGTGGCGACGCGCTCCGACCTGCTGCGCATCGAGGTAGACGTGCCCAGCCCCGAACGACGCCAAGAACGACTAGCGGAGCTGTTCGACGTACTCGGAAGTTGCGGCCTCGAAGCGAGCCTGGTGGATGCGGAGGGGGACCAGATCAGCGCTTTTGTCGACTCGGGCCCCAGCATTCCGGCAGCCTTGGACCAGTTGGGGGAGGGAGTCAGGGTTCAAGGTGAGCTGGCTTCAGTGGCCCTGATTGGACATGGCGTGGGGCAGGACTTGGACCTCGGTCGCGCGGCGCTGGATGCGTTGGACATGGCCGGGATTCAGGTTCAGCGGGCGTTCCTGGGCGCGCGCCGCTCCAGCCAGGCATTCGCAGTTGCCGCCGCGGCTAGGGTGGCCGCGGCCAGAGTCCTGCACGAATTCGTGCTCTCACAGCCACGCTGGGCCGAGGCTGGGAATCGGCCGTAGACCGGCCAGATCTGCCCACTGCGGGATGCTGGCACAGGAATCGTGGCAGGAGTTTTCGATCCCGGGGTCTCTCTCCCACCCCCTCCTTGCCAAACTGGGCTAGCCATGTCTTCCAGCGAACAACCCCAGGTGGACCACCGCCGCTTTCAGGAAGCACTTGAAGCCTCGTCGAAGGTGGCGGCAGAAGTTCTGGGTGACGTTCACGCAGCCGACGCCGCTACCTGGTTGCAGGACGTGACAGACGAGCAGGCTTGGGAGGTGTTTGCCCTGCTCTCCACAGAGGATCAGGCCGACCTGCTTGAGCACGCAGAAGACGGACTGGCCCGCGAATTGGTCACGCGCATGTCGTCCAAGGGCCTGCGCGAAGTTGTTGAGGAACTGCCCTCCGACAAGGCCGTGGACGTCTTGGCCGAAGCGGGTGAGCGTGTGACGGCGGACGTCCTCGGTTCCGTGTCGAGGGAGACCGCCGAAGACCTGCGCGCCCTGATTTCCCACAACCCGGAGAGCGCGGGCGGGGTCATGACCACAGAGTTCGTGCTCGCTCGCGACGACGACCGTATCGGTGATGTCGTCAAGGAAATCAAGAAAGAAGGCGAGGACAGCGAGGAGAACCTGGGCGTCTTTGTCGTGGACAAGGCCGGTACGCCCGTGGGTTACCTCTCTGATCGCGACCTGCTGACACACTCCATCCACGATTCCGTCAGCGACCTGATGGCCGAGCCCTTCGTCATCGCAGCTGACGAGGACCAGGAAGCGGCGGCGACGATGATCGCCAAGTACGCACTGTCCGCCCTAGCCGTAGTCGATGAAGCCGGCGTGCTCGTCGGCGTGATTTCCCTCGACGACGCGCAGGTGATTCTCGAAGAGGAGGCCACCGAGGACGTACACCGTTTGGTGGGCACCTCGCCCACGCAACAAACGCGCCTGCCCATTCTCGTACGCGCAAGCCAGCGCCTGCCCCTGATGGGTATCACGGTAGCGGGCGGCTTGGCCAGCGCCCAGATCTTGAGCGCGTTCCTGGGCCCAGGTACGCAATCGCCGATCAACGAAGCCATTCTGCGCTACTTGCCCCTGATCGTCGGGCTGGCGGGCAACGTGGGCGTGCAAACATCGACGATACTCGTGCGCGGTTTTGCGACAGGTGAGGTCGAACGCAATCGCGAACGGGAGGTCTTTGTGAGCGAGGTCGCCGTGGGCGCGCTCATTGGGCTTCTCTGTGGCGTGGTGACCTTCTTGTTTGCCGCGTGGATGGAGGGCTCCCTAGAGGAAGGCGTGGCCATCGGGCTTTCCGTCGGAACAGCGGTTGTCGCGGCCGTGACTTGGGCCGGCGCTCTGGGTGGCGCGGTTCCCATGCTCTGCCGCCGAATGGACATCGACCCAGCAGTGGTCGCCGGGGCCTTCCTCATCTCACTCTCCGATATTTCCGGAGTGGCGATCTACATGGTCGTCGCCGACCAACTGCTCAGCACCTTGGGGCAGGGCTAGAGCATGATCGCTCCCCGCACGCGGCGCCTGTTGTGGTGTGCAGCCATCGGTACCGTCACGTTGTTGGCGGTGAAGACTTTCGTGGTCGACATCTACCCCGTGGGCAGCTCCTCTATGGAGCCCACCTTGCACAAGGGGGAGTGGGTCTTGGTCTGGCACGGCGGAGGACGCCCCGATCGAGGGGAAATCGTCGTTGTGCGCCATGGGGGCGATGCACTCGTCAAACGCGCCTGTGGGATTGGGGGCAAGGGTGGCGAACGCCTGACCGTTGATCCGGCGGGCGACCTTTGGGTCGACGGCCAACGGCCAACGGCCGCCGAAAGGCCGACACCGCTGGCCCAAATTTTTGACTCGACGCTTCAAGATCCGGCCGAGTCGTTTGATGGGCTGGGTAGTGAAGCGCCCGGTTGGCGAGTTACTGGCGCTGGGGCGTTCGAGGTGGGTTCGGCAGAAACCGGCGAGTATTCAGCATCTCTGCGCCACAGCCGTATCCTGCGCGATGGCTACATTGATCTAGACAGACAAGCCCGTCCCGGTGAGGTTTCCGTCCATGACCTGGTGCTGGATCTAGACCTGAAAGTGCTCGCGCGTCGCGGGACCTTCGTGCTGGCCTTGACCGAACAGGGAGATCGTTTTGAGCTGCACCTTCACTTGCGAGAGGGCCTCCCGACGACCGTGAGTTTGCTGCGCATCCGCGGGGAAGCAGAGGTCGAGCTCTCACGAGGGGCGACAGAGCTGCAGGGGGTGTTGAGCATCCACCTGTCCAATGTCGACAATCGCATTGAAGCGCGGGTGGGAGATCTCACCCTTGAGCGCTCCTACGACCGCAACAGCTTTGAACCTACAGACAAAGAGCGGCTGGGCAGGAGTTTGGGTTCGCGCGTCCAGTTGCGCGCTCGCGATGGCCACCTGCGCGTGGAAAAATTGCGTATTGCCCGCGATGTGCAGTACCGCCCCCGGGGATTGCTGCGCCCAGGAGGCGTCCAGGTTGGGCCCGGGGAGATCTTCTTGTTGGGTGACAATTCGGCGGACAGCCACGACGGCCGCGATTTTGGTTGCCTGCCAGAAGAGGCCGTCATTGGCCGGCCTCTATTCGCGATCTGGCCCCCCAAGGCCATACGGGCGATTCAGTAGTCCATCGCAGGTTGCGTGGGTCTAAAATGGAGATGCGACGTAACCCAAGGCCTCTACTCGGAACCAACGGCCCCATGGACGGTTGAGTGGGTCGACTGAGGGCTAGGCCCGGACGTCGTTGCTCTCCATGCCGACCCCCGCCGAATACGACCAGGATCCGGGCGTGAAGCTCATGCTCGCGTGGCAAGCGGGAGACGAGGGCGCCTTTGATGAGATCGTTGAGCGCTATTCCGGGCGTGTCTACTCCCTGCTGACTCGCTTCTTGGGCCAACACCCGGGCCGCGAGGATCTGGTCCAGGAGACATTCCTGCGAATTGTGCGCGCCCGAGATCGATACAAACCCACGGCGCGCTTCACCACCTGGCTGTATCGCATCGTCTTCAATCTCTCGGTCAATGAGACCGAACGCTCGGCTCGTCGCCCCCAACTCTCTTTGGATCGGCCTCCGGGGCAAGAAGAATCAGGCCCCATGGAAGTTCAGGACGCCCGCGATCCGGACCCGGCAGGTCGCCTGGAAACAGGCGACGTGGTTCGGGCGGTGCGGTGCGCCATCGCAGCGCTGCCCGAGAACCAGCGCATGGCCGTCGTGCTGGCCAAGTTCGACGATCTCTCCTACGCGGAGATCGGGAGGGTCCTGGACTCGAGCGAGAAGGCCGTCAAGTCCCTGATTCACCGCGCGCGTGAGACTTTGCGGGTGCAGCTCGCCCATTTCTTGGAGGAGGACTTGCTGTGAGCACTTCCTGCATTCAATTCAGGCAACACTTGGAAGCGCTGCTTGAGGGGAAGCCCAACCCTCAGAGCCTCACAGCCCTGGGTTGGCACGACCACCTGCTCAATTGCGGAGCGTGCCGCGAGCTTCTCGAGCAAGAGGAAGCGCTCGAGCACCTGCTCGCATCACTGCCTGATCCGAACCTGCCTCCGGATCTCTCGCGCAAGGTGCTCTTGCGCTTGCGGCAAGCCGAACCCCTCGCGCCCAGCGCCCTGCGTGAGTCAGCACTGGAGACCTTGCTTTCCAAAGACGAAGTCGAGGTCCCGGCGGGCTTGGCGGCGCGCGTTCGTGCGGGAGTTGCCGCGGCCAGGCTGGAAGGGCGCCTTGATGCCCTCCTGGAGCAGGCCCTCGTCGTCGATGTACCACAGGGTCTCAGCCAACGCATCCGGGCCGGTCTTGGCGAGCAGCGGGAGCTGGCGTACTCCTCCGTGCCGATGCACGGGGCGCGACCCGTGGGCAAGCCCGACCGCAGTGGACTGAGGCTCAAGCTTGCCGCGGCGCTCTTGATCGGCGCATCGGGCGTGGCCCTTTGGCGCGGGCTCGTTCAGCAAGAAACTGAGGGCCCGGATCCGCTCCTGGCAGAGGGACCAAGCGCATCACCCTCGAGGCCAGAAGCAGACGAGGAGGTGATCGATCATCTCTCCGAACTTCTGTATTGGGAGTCGATCGAGAGTCTCGATCCCGTTGCTCGAGACCTGCTCTCCGAGCTGGACCTGGTGGACGAGGCTCTCCTCGACACCGCGCTGGAGGCCGAGGGCTCATGAGTTTGCGCGGAATTTCAGGCCGAGTCTTGCCCCTCGCCCTCCTGGTCGTCGGCGTGTCCCTAGGCAGCGACGCAGGCAACTCCCGGGTCCAGGGACCGGACCGAGCACCTGCGGTCTCGCGAGCCGAATTGCGCCAGCGGTTCGACTCACTCACTCCGGACCAGAAGCAGGCTCTGCGCGACCGGCTCGAAGAACTCAAGCAGCTACCCGCCCAACAGCGTCAACAACTGCGCGCTCAAGCGGATCGATTCGAAGCCATGGGTCGGCGCGTCTACCAGAGCATGCCCGCCCGCGATCGCGAGCGCCTAGACGGACTGCCCGCAAGAAAACGCCAGGAGCTACTGCACGAGATGGCGCTTGCGGAAGTTCAGGACATGAGCCACCGGATACTGCGCAAGCTCCCGAAGCAGGAGCGTGAGCGGATCGAGGCGGCGAATCCCAGTGAGCGGCGGCAATTGCTGGCTGACCTGCGAGGCCAAATGGACCGCCGCATCGCGGAATCCATCAAGACCATGGCGCCCGAGTTAGGCTTTTCGCCCAAGGAGCTTGGGCAGCTGAATGACCTGCCGCCCGATGAACGGCGCACCAAGTTCCTGCTCGTGGTCAAGCGTAGGTGCTCCGGCTACGTGCAACGAGAGGGCCTGCCCAAGGGAGTCGCCTCTGATCAGTGGGAGCGCATTCGCAGCTTGCCCCCGGACGAGTTCTACTTGGCTCTTTTGAATCTCCGGCGCGAGTTTCCCGACCTTGCTCGGGTGGCGCGCGCCAATCCCATCGGGACAGAGCGGTCTGCATCAAGCACGCAGGACCGCGGTCTGAGGCGCGTGCGCCGAGCTCTGGAAACCCACCTAGACGCCTCCGAGAGACTGGGTCTAGCGGGGTCGAACAGAGCAGAGCGGCAGCATGAGCTACGCAGGCGCAGAAGGCAGCGGGCTATGACTGCGCTCGGGCGGTCGGGCTTCCTGACCGAGGAGTTGACCGAGCGGCTGCGGTCGATTCCTGATGACGCATTCTTCTCCCAGGTGCGCAGGTTCCTGGATTCGGGCGGTGAGGATTCTGCACTCCGACCGGTCCCCGCAACGCGCCGCAGGCCATCCGCGGAACCAGGAGGCAAGCTCTAGGACGGCCCGTCGCAGAGCCGCAAGCCCTCTATACTTGCGGCCGTCATGGCCCGCTCCTCCACCAGTACCACGCCCCGTGCGCGGGTGCCGATGATCTCCGCACAGGCGGCCTTGGATCTGCCGTCGACCTGCATCATCGATATGCGCTCTCCTGCGGAGTTTGCGCAGGATCACTTGCCCGGAGCGCAGAACTTGCCCCTGCTCTCCAACGCGGAGCGTGCAGTCGTGGGATTGTTGTACACGAGGAACTCTCCCGAGCAGGCTTTCGCCGAGGGATTGAAGCACGTGCTGGCCACGATTGAGGACCTCGTTCAGGAGCTGGCTCGCATCGCGGGCATGACCATCGATGGGCAGGGAGTTCGGGAACGTGTGCTGGAGCTGGCGGACGGCGGACTCGAAGAGATGCAGGGGCGGCTCACGCCCGAAGCGCTAGCTGTATCGGCAACCAGCGCACCCCGGTTGGTCTTGCACTGCTGGCGCGGGGGCCTGCGCTCCATGAGTGTCGTGGCCTTGCTCGGGCGCCTGGGCGTGCATTCGGTGGCCGGACTGGAAGGGGGCTACCGCGCCTATAGGCAGATTGTCATGGACGAGCTTGAGGACTGGCACGCGCCACCCGCCGTCGTCCTACGCGGCCTGACTGGAGTCGGCAAGACACTCGTCCTGCGCGAGTTGGAAAGGCTGCGGCCCGGTTCGACCATCGATCTCGAGCAAGCTGCAGGACATCGAAGTTCTCTGCTCGGAATGGTGGGCCTCGAACCGGTTTCGCAAAAGGCCTTCGATACGCGCCTCGCGCTTCGCCTGCGTGATCCCCGTTTGTCTGTGGAGGCTTTGGTTTACGAGGGCGAGAGCCGCAAGGTCGGCAATGTGGTCATCCCCGGGAAACTCTGGCAAGCCATGGGTGGCGCGACCAACATCTTGCTCACAGCTGACCGGGAGCGACGCATTGATGTCCTGCTCGAAGACTACCTGGCCAGAGACGAGGATCGGCCACAGCTGCGGGAACAGCTCGCCCAGGTCGAGGCCCGCATCCAACCGCACGAGCCCCTCGTCAAGTGGTTCGATGGGGGAGAGGAGCGCAAGCTCGTGGGCGTGTTGCTTGACAAGTACTACGACCCTCTCTACTCCCACAGCGAGAAGGCCAAGCGCTACCAATTCACTCTGGATGCCGGCGACCCCGGTTCAGCAGCCCAGTCAGTTGTTGACTGGCTGGACGCCGGGCGTCCCTAGTTTCCCTTTGGCTGCCGTACTGGGGCAAAGGACAAGGCGCCCACCGGGCAGATTTCGATGCAGCCCCCGCAGCCGATGCAGGGCGTGTCCTTGAGCCCGAAGGGGACTTCAATTGGCTTGCGATCCTTGTGCGCATAGCTGGCCACATCGATGCCCATTGGGCATGCGCTTGTGCACAGATCGATGCCTCTGCACTTGTCATTGGGCTGCACGGCGAAACGCGAGCGGGTGAATCTGCCAACCAGCTTCATGCCCTGGGCCAAAGGGCAGCCGTACCGACACCAGATGCGGGTGCCCAAGAACGGGTAGGCGCCGATGCCAATGACTGACCCAAAGGCAAAATCAACGACCAGGTCTTGGGTGGCCGCCGTGGCTTGCAACACGTTTGGAGCTGAGAACAACGTCAAGCCGTCGAGCAAGAGCATGACCCCGAAGAAGAGCGCAAAACCCAGGAACACAACTTGCAGGCTTTCCCACTTCCTTGCGCCGGGTGAGCGTGGTGTGCGCTCACGGACCCAGCGCGCACCCCAGGGCAGCACGCCGACCGTCTCGGAGAGGTTGCCGCAGGAGCAGAACCAACTGCAGTAGCGCTTGCCGAAGAACCAGACCGCTAGGGGCAAGACGACAAAGATGTACAGCGCGCCGCCGCCACTGACAAAGGCCGGCCAGACATACACGTGCGAAGCCTTGCTTGCGACCTGCGCAGGATCTTCAAAGAAAGACCCCTCGCGCATGAGCCCGGGCAAGACATAGGGAATGAAGTAGAAGGCGATGGACTGGGCCAGCAGGATCGACAAGAACTTGGAGCGCTGATACTTCGATAGCGGCCCCTTTTTCTTTTTGAGCTGGTAACGGTTGCTGCCACTCAGCAGGACCCAAAGGCAGGTTCCCGACACAAGTGCTGTATAGACCGTCGCGTACCAAAACCCCGGAGTTTTCCCCAAGAGGTGCAGAGACTCCAAGCCCGCATCCGAGCCGAAAAGGTCGAGCACGAACTGGGGATACTTGTGGACGCCATAGAAGGCGACCACAAGGGGCACGAAGATGAGCAGGAAAATGCGCTCCTTGCTCGAGCGGGTTGCTTTTTTGGGGGAACGGGCCATGGGTTAGATCCAGTTACCGATCAGCTTGCTAGCAAGCAAGGAAAACAGGGCCGCAATCGGAAGAGTAACGGCCCAGGCCAGAAGAAAGCTTCCGAACAGTTTGCGGTCGAGTCGGTCTCCTGCGGTTCCCGCTCCGGCCACCGCGCCCAGGGTCACATGGGTTGTGGACACGGGTAGACCCAGGGGCGAGTGGGCGATGACCAGTGCCGCAGAGACCCAGTTGGCCCCGCACCCCTGAGCGGGTGTGCAACCACACACATCAGTGCTGACTCGTTGCGCCAGGGAGCGGCCCGCAAGCCAACCACCGGCGCCCATCGCAACAGCTACCAGTGCGGTCCCCGAGCGGAGTCCGACCGCAGGCACCAAGAGGGAGAAGGCAGCAATTTTCGGCGCGTCGTTGAATCCTCGAGCAAAACTCACGGCCCCGCCCGCGAACAGGTGCATGGATCGGGTGCTCGAGGTGTTCCACCGACCAATGGCCCACGCCAGCCCGAAGGCGATGACCGGGCTGAGCAGCAAGGGTGCCAGGAATTTGCCAACCAGCGCGGCTTCGTTTAGATCGGCTCCGCTCTGGAGGCCGGCGCCCACCAATCCGCCGAGCAGGGCGTGGGATGTGGAGATGGGATAGCGCAGGCCAGTGGCCGCGGCGACCGTGATCACCGCTCCCATCCCTGCGGCGAGTAGGAACACCGGAGCGCTGGCCACCTCATCTGGCACGAGGCCCTTGCCGGAGAAACGGATGGCTAACGCCTGGCCCCACAGCAGTGCGCACATTGCACCGGCGAAGGTGGCGGCGACGCCATACCCCAGGGCTCGCGAGCCGGAGAGTTCGCCGGTGCAGGCGAGCGTGGCGACACCCTTGCCGGTGTCGTTGGCCCCGTTGAACCATGCCAAGGAGACCAGCAGCAAGATGGCGAGGGTGGAAATCAATGGCCCCCGCCCAAGCCCAAGTCGGACTTGACCGCAGGAGGCACCCACTCGTTGAGCGACCAATCGTAATCCCCATATTCGAGGCGCACCCTGCCCCTGCGCAGCGCCTCGCTCACAGGCTTGGGCGCGAAGTCAGCCAGGAGTTTTGTGATGCCACCCGGATACTCCTGCAACTCATCTTCGCTCCACTTGAAGATCTTGGAGACGCGCAGCTTCCCCCCCAGGACTTCTTGGCCATTCTTCGACGTGTCTGCCAGGAAGGTTCGGCCAGCGTTCCCCAGTTGCTTGTCCAGGAGTTTGGCGGTGTAAGCCTCTGCGCGCAGTTCGGGGCAGCCTCCCGACGCACAAACGATTGCGAAGTGGAACAGCGGCTGGCGGGCTTTCTTGGCCAGGATTTCGTGCTCGATTTCGCCCAAAGAGAGCACCTTGCCGTGCTCTCGTGACAGGTGCTGCAGGGGAATGAACCGCTTGTCCCAGACGGGGCTAAACCACCCCCCCAGGTCGCGGATCGACTTGACTGGGTAGTTGTCGAGAATCAACTGCACGGTGTATGCGTTGTAAGCGTTGATCCAGAACGCCTCGCGTTCGGGCCCAGTCCACTTCTTGAAATCGGGATACCGCACCGAGCGCAGGTCCCCCAGGTACCGGTCGAGCTGAGAGCGCTTGCGGGCCAGTCCGCGGTAGTTCACTCGGCCGCCTGTGTGCACGAATTCGACGAGCAGTGCATTCCAGCGGCCGTGGGAATGGTCGAATTCGGCCTTTGGGGCAGCTGCCACAACAGCCGCGAGGGCCAGGGAGGTGAGTAGAGTCATGTTGGCCCCACTGTTCGGCAGGGCTGTCTCACCGTGACAGGGCTTGTCAGAATCAAGCCCCCAAATCGACCGTCTAGCGTTGGTCGCGCCAGGCTTCAAGCGCTGACCGCAGGGCTTGCTCTGCACCCGGCGGCAGAGTGTCGAGGCGCGGCCCGCCATCAAGTTCGACGATGCGCCGAAACTGAGCCAGGTATCCGCGGCAACGCTTGCACATCAAGAGGTGTCCCCAGAGCAGCGTGCGACTTACAAACCCCATGTCCCCGTCCACATACTCGCTCAAGACCTCATTGACCGACTGACAGCGGAGCAGCAACCGCAGGGTTCCCCTGTTCTGGACACTCATTCGGTCTCTCCCAGCTTGCCATCGACACAACCCCGAATGGCTTGGCGAGCCCGATGCAAGATCTGCCGAAAATTGGCTCGCGACAGCCCCAGTAGATCAGCGGCTTCTCGCCCCTCAACTTGATTGAGCGCCCTGAGGGCTAGCACTTCCCGTTGATTGTCCGCCAGCCCCTTTAGGCACAGCTCGAATACCTCTCGAAGTTCGGCTTCCCGATCCCACGGACAGAAGTCGGCGTCCTCGCGCCAGGCGCCCGCATCATCAAACCGATGAGCCTCAGGGTCTTCTTCCGCTGTGACGCGTTCGCGCCCGCGCTTGCGCAGGGCATCCACGGCCTTGTTGCGTAGGATCGAAAAGGCCCAGGCACGCACTGAAACCCGGCCGTCATAGCGCTTCGCAGATTGCAGAATTCCGAGCATGGTCTCTTGCAGGAGGTCTTCCGCAGCCTGTGTCCCGGGGGCAAGGCGCCGCGCACAGGCATACAGGTCGCGGCCAATTTGGCGCATCAAGTCCGCCGCCGCTGCGTCGTCTCGCGCGACGACGCGGTGCATGAGCTCAAGGTCGGCTTGATGGGCAGCCATGGACTCACCCTAGCACGCAGCTGCGGCAGTCCTCCGTATTAATTGGGCTAACCGAGTGCGCGTGTGACGATCTCTTGGGTGTTCTTGGAAAGCCCCGGAGCGGCAAACAGTCGCTCCAATTCTTCCTTCATCAAGGCCCCACGCTCCGCGTCATAGCGCTTCCACAGTAGGAAGGGTCCAACAAGCCGCGCGGCGAGCTGGGGGTTGTTCGGATCGATGGCCAAGATGTTGTCGGCCAGAAAGCGGTACCCGCTGCCATCAGCCACGTGGAACCCCGAGAGGTTCATCGTCGGGAAAGTGAACAACAGCGAGCGCGCTCGGTTGGGGTTCGAGAGGGTGAAGTCGGGGTGGGAGGCCAGGGCCCGCATGCGGTCCACCGCCCCCTCCATGTTCGAGTTTGCCTGCACCGTGAACCACTTGTCGATCACCAGGGCGTCGTCGGCCCAGCGCCGGTGAAATTCGTCTAGGGCCGCGATCCGCTCGGGTACGTCGAGTTCTGCCAGACACTCCAGGGCAGCCTGGGAATCGGTCATGTTGTCGGCGGACTGGAATTGGTCCCAGGCCAGCGCCGTGGTCTCCTGCCGGCCCAAGCAGGCCAGGTAGCTCAAGGCACAGTTGCGCAACCGGCGGCGATGAACGTCCTGGGCATCCGTGGTGTACGGCCCTGCAGGAGCCAAGGCCCGGTACGTTTCAAGGAGCGCGGCCTGGAGTGTCTCGGCCAGGCTGCGCCGCAAGAACTCGCAGGCCCGGTGCAGGTGCTGGGGTTGGATCACGTCCATGCGCTGAGCCAACTCGCGTTCCGCCGGCAGAGTCAAAGCCAGCGCCCGCAGGGAGCCATCAACACTGTCGTCGTCTAGGACACGACCGAATGTCTCTGCCAGCAGTGGATCGAATTGGAGCTCCTCACCCTTGGCGCTCGCTTCTGTCAGTTCGAGCAGCGCATCGCCAAAGAGCTTCTGGCCAGCATCCCATCGGTTGAATGAATCCGAGTCGTTAGCCAGCAGAAAGGCGAGGTCTTCGCGGCTGTACTCCATGTCCAGCAAGACGGGAGCCGAGAATCCGCGCAGCACCGAGGGCAGGGGACGGGCTTCTAGCCCCGTGAACACAAACGTCTGCTCGTGATGCTTGAGTTCGAGGATGCACTCGCTGGTCACTTGCTGACTTGCCTGACCCTCAATCCGCAGGGCACAGTCACGACCATCTGGGCCGACCAGCCCGAGGCGCACAGGGATATGAAGTGGCGCTGCGCCGGCAGCCGCCTGCTGGGTGAAGGTGAGCGAGAGCTGTCCTTCCGCAGCATTCCAATGCTGGACGACAGACAGGCGCGGCGTGCCTGATTGAATGTACCACTGCTCGAATTGCTCGAGGTCGAAATCGTTGGCGTCCGCCATCGCCGCTCGGAAGTCGTTACAGGTGACGGCCTGCCCGTCGTGGCGCTCGAAGTACAGATCCATTCCCTTCCTGAAACCTGCTGCGCCAACGAGGGTGTGGATCATGCGAATGACCTCGGCACCCTTGTTGTAGACGGTGGCCGTATAGAAATTGTCCATCTCGATGTAGGACTCGGGCCGAATCGGGTGGGACATCGGGCCAGCGTCCTCAGGAAATTGGCCGGCTCTGAGCAGGCGCACGTCACCAATGCGCGCGACGGCCCGCGAACCCATGTCCGAGCTGAATTCCTGATCTCGAAAGACGGTCAGACCTTCCTTGAGTGTGAGCTGGAACCAGTCCCGACAGGTCACCCGGTTGCCGGTCCAATTGTGAAAGTACTCGTGCCCAATGATGCCCTGCACGGATTCGAAATCCCTGTCATTGGCCGTATCCGAGGCGGCCAACACACATTTGGAGTTGAAAATGTTGAGCCCCTTGTTCTCCATGGCGCCCATGTTGAAGTCGCTCACCGCGACGATCATGTAGAGGTCGAGGTCGTATTCGAGGCCAAAGACCTCCTCGTCCCAGCGCATCGCGTCCTGCAAGGAGGCCATGGCGTGCGGGCACTTGACCAGGTCCCGCTCGGCAACCCACAGCTCCAACCCGATGTCCCGTCCGCTGGCCGTCCGGTAGCTGTCTCGGTGGCAGGCCAGGTCTCCCGCAACGAGCGCGAAGAGGTAGGAAGGTTTGGGGAAGGGATCCTCCCAGCGAACGCGCTGGCGACCGCCACCCAAGTCCTCAGTCGCAATGCGGTTTCCGTTGGAGAGCATCACGGGATAGCGGCCCGCGTCACCCTCGAGGGTTACGGAGTAGCGCGCCATGACGTCGGGCCGGTCAAGGAAGTAGGTGATACGCCGGAACCCTTGGGCCTCACACTGCGTGCAGAAATTCCCCCCGGACACGTAGAGGCCACTCAGAGCCTTGTTGCTGGCCGGCACGATCTGCACTTCAGTTTCGAGACTGAACGAATCCGGAGGTGAGTGCAGCGTGAGGGACTCGTCAGACAGGCTGTAGGCTTCGGGCCCAAGCGCCGCCCCGTCGATTGAGACGGCGATCAGCGTCAAGTCCTCACCGTGCAGGACGAGGTCGGCACTGACTGCCGCGGTGCGCGTCACGGCCATTCGACTCTTGACCCGCGTGTCGTGCTCGTCCAACGCGAAGTGCAGATCGACCGTTTCGATCTGAAAGTCGCTGGGCAGATAGCTGGAACGCAGAATGGGCTGGGGGGGAGCTGAGGTGACAGTCATCGGGCGATCATGGGCCACCGGAGGGCGGCTACTGGGGGTGAGTTCAAACGAGAAGCGGCAGGTTCCTTGCCCGGCCACTTTGGGCCGCCTATCTTACGCATCCGGTCCGGCCTCGGGACCCACCCCTCCCTTTACCCGCAACTCCAAACGGCCCCTCATCACGGGGATTTCGGCCAGATTCGGTGCCCATGGCCGGCGCCGAGGTCAGACATCCCAAGCAATCCAATCATGTGCGGATTCATCGGCATTTACGGACCGGACGGCACGGACGTCGCAACGGAGATTTACGAGGGCCTGCTCGCCGTTCAGCACCGCGGCCAGGATGCAGCCGGCATCACGACCTTCGCTGAGAAATTCAACGTCAAGAAGGGCAACGGCCTAGTCGTTGAGGTCTTCAACGAGGACAACATGGCTCGCTTGCGTGGGCACTTGGGCGTCGGGCATGTGCGCTACCCAACCGTGGGCGGCAGTCGCGACGAGGATGCCCAACCTTTCCACCACACCTTCCCTGTGGGTGTGGCCATGGTGCACAACGGGAATGTGACCAATGTTCAGGAGCTGGGTGATCGCCGCTTCAAGTCCGGCGGCGTGCGCCTCAACTCGAGCTGTGACCTTGAGATCATTTTGTGGGTCTTTCAGGAGGGCCTCGCGGCAGCCTTGCGGGAAAGGGGCAAGATTGACGCCGAAGCCGTCTTCGACGCCGTTGGCCGGGTCTACAAGGAAGTGAAGGGGGCCTATTCGGTCTGTGCCACCATCGCCGACGTGGGGATGGTCGCCTTTCGCGACCCATTTGGCATCAAGCCCATCTGCTTTGGAGAGCGCACCGACGAAGCGGGGACCTCATTTGCCTGCGCCTCGGAGAGCGTTGTGCTCGACGTGAACAGCTACAACAGAACGCACGACATTGGCCCTGGGGAGGTGTTGTTCGTCGATGCCGATCGACAGATCCAAACACGTCACCTGGAAGCCCAGCCTCACCGGCCCTGCGTATTTGAGTTGGTCTACTTTGCTCGGCCGGACTCGTTCTTGGACGACATCTCCGTCTACAAGACACGCAAGCGTTTTGGGGCAGCGCTGGCCAAGCAGTGGCAGGACAGCGGGGCGCCCAAGCCCGACGTGGTCATCCCCGTCCCCGACTCCTCGCGTGATGCGGCCATGGCTGTCGCCCAGGAACTGGATATCCCCTACCGCGAGGGCCTGGTCAAGAACCGCTATATCGGCCGCACGTTCATCATGCCCGACCAAACAAGCCGTTCCGATTCCATTCGGCGCAAGCTCAATCCGATTCCCCTGGAATTCAAGGGCAAGGACGTACTGCTGATCGACGACTCGATCGTCCGCGGCAATACATCGCGACGCATCGTGGCCATGGCTCGTGCAGCTGGGGCACGCAAGGTCTACTTCGGCGTGACTAGCCCGCCGCTCAAGGCGCCCTGCCCCTACGGCATCGACATGGCGAGCAAGCGCGAGTTCATCGCTACGGGCCGCGACAATGAGGCGATCGCCACATCCCTCAACGTGGACCACTTGATGTATCTCAAGCGGGAGGCCATGAACGAGGCCGCACGCGAGGGCAACGAGAAGATCGAAAAGTTCTGCAACGCGTGCTTCAATGGCGAGTACCCGACCGGCGACATCACCGTCGAACGTCTACAGGCGATTGAAGACGAGCGCGGCTGTCAACGCGACAACGTTCCGGTCCATTGACCCTCCCGTTTGGCTACTGACTCCGCGTTCGAGCCGCGCCGTCAACGAACACGATGCGCGTACTGATCACCTCGCCCGTCTTCCCTCCGGACCTAGGTGGGCCCGCAACTTATGTGCCCTCCGTAGCGCACTTTCTGTTGGAACGCGGACACCAAGTAGAGGTCGTGGCGTTCTGTTCGGACCCTGACCCGCAGGGCTATCCCTTTCCCGTCGAGGCCATTGCTCCTGGGCCCACGCCCCTGCGCTACTTGAAGGCCTTTTGGGCCGTGTTCAGGGCGGCGAAGGGCTGCGACGTGGTCTACGTCAACGAGCACCTCGCCCTCTTGCACGTATTGGCCGCCAAATTGCGCCGTGTGCCAGCCGTGATACGCATCATGGTGGACGGCTCTTGGGAAATCGCGCACCGCAAGGGCTGGTGTCAGGGCGATGACATCGTCACCTACCAATCCAAATCCTACGGCTGGCGCGTGGGATTGACTCGTTCCCTGCAACGCACCTGGTGGCGTTGGTGCCAACACATTATCTGCTGCTCGGATTTCCTCCGCGATATCTTGATCAACAGCTATCGAGTCGCGCCAAGCAAGGCTGAGCGTATCTTCAACGCCTACCACGGCCCTGACGTCGAAGAAGTCCAGGAAACCCCAACGGAAGCCCGGGAGGTGCTGGGCTTGGATCGAGGCAAACGGTTTGTCTTCACGGCCTGTCGCCTGATGGGTTGGAAGCGAGTGGATGGAATCATCGAAGCCCTGGCCGGCTTGCCCGATGACGTTGAACTGCTCGTGGCCGGGGAGGGGGACATGGAGCAGGCCTGGCGGCGGTTGGCAAACGAAAGGGGCCTAGGTCAGCGCGTGCACTTCTTGGGCAACGTGCCTCACGGGCAGATCCCGCTCTACATTCGTGCATCTGATGTGTTCGTGCTGAATTCTGAGTACGAGGGCTTGTCCCACACACTATTGGAGGTCTTGTTCCTGGGCACTCCAATCATTGCCAGCGGCGTTTGCGGTAACCCCGAGGTCGTCGCGGATGGAATCAACGGCTTGCTCGTCGACCCACGCGACTCGAGCAGTCTGGGCCTCGCACTCGAGCGCATGCTTGGCGACCCCGCACTGTGCGAGCAATTCGTGGCCGCTGGATTGAGCCGACGGCCGGAATTCGATCGCCAGGCTACCTTTTCCCAGGTCGAGTCCGTCCTGCAGAGGGCCTGCGGCAAGGGCTAGGAGCCATGCGCAAGCTGTCCATCGTACTGGCTTCCTCCTTGCTCGCGCTCAGCGTGGCGGAACTGTCCGTGCGCCGTTGGTTTCCGGTGGGGGCAACGATCTACACGCTGCACCCAGATCTCCTGCACGCAACCATCCCCAATTCCAGTCGCATCCAACCTATGCCCGAGCGGGCCGGTGGGGCCCGCAACTTGATTTCACTGAATTCCTCGGGATTCAGAGGGCCGGAGCTCTCAACGGATGGCCGCCCACGGGTGGCTGTCTACGGTGACTCTCTGGTGATGGGCGAGAACGTGGCCCAAGCCGACACCTTTGTCTCTCGCCTAGCTGAGTGTTGGGGAGCGGACGTCGAAGTGGTCAACGCGGGAGCGTCAGGCTATGGGCCCGATCAGGCTGCCCTGCGTCTGGAAGCGGAATTCGAGACCCTGCGTCCCGACCTGGTTCTGCTCGTGTTGTGTGCCAACAATGACCTCGGCGACCTCCTGCGCAACAAGTTGTTTCGCCTGGAGGAGGGGCGACTTGTGCGCGGTCAACCCATCTTGCACCCGAGCGTTCACGACAGATTCGAGGAGGCACAACGGGCCAACTCCAGACTCGCTCTCTTGCGCGCCTGGGATCACGCGCGAGGGGAAGGGGCAATCGAGCAGGCCCTCTCACCGGAGGTCGCTTCGCGCCTAATCCCCGAATACCTTGAGCAGGCCGCCTGGGAATACCGCAAGGGGGTTCTCGAAGGCAGCCAGACCGTGTACAGCCTAATTGAGGACGTCTACGACGCGGACGTTGCCGTGCATCCCTCGAGTGCGATGGCGGCCTACAAGAAGCAACTCCTGACCGCGATCCTGGTGCGCGTCTCCGCGTTCTGCCAATCCAGGAATGTACCGGTCGTTTGTGTCGTCGTTCCCTCAGCAATCGACCTGGATCCCGGGTTCGTGATACGCGTGAATGTCGCGGACTATCCAAACTACGACAGCCACCGACTCACGGACACCTGCTCGGCGGCAGCACGCGAGGCAGGCCTTGAAGTGCGAGACCTGTACGGGCTGTTCGAGTCCAATAACCCTGCGCAGTTGTTTGTCGGTCACGACGACATCCACTGGAACGAGCGCGGGATGGAGCTGTGCGCGCGAGACGTAGCGGCTTGGATCAAGACGCTCGATGCCGGAGCGTTCCTGCTCCCCTAAATCTTGATGCCGATCGGAGTGGTACGCCCGACAGGATTCGAACCTGTGACCTTTCGCTCCGGAGGCGAACGCTCTATCCAGCTGAGCTACGGGCGCCGCTTGACTCGCCTTAGGAGGGTGTCCTAGAGGCCGCTCGCGCGGCGCAGGATCCTACCGGAGCCGCCCCGCCCCGGCCACAGGCCCAAGTCAGATCGGGGATTGAAGCGAATGCAAAAAGGGCGGGGAAAGGCCCCTGCGGCAGGAGTCCCAGCGCAATGCAAGGTCTGTGCTTGACCATTTTGAACGTGAGACCCACATTCAAGTACCCCCCCAGCATCGTCACACCATCAATTATCGGAGTTTGAAAGCATGAGGAGTTCCCTCCCTCATCAGTCCAGCGGACAGCGTCCATGGACCCCGCTGCTTCTGCCTTGCACGCTTGCCTTGGCTGGCTGGGCGGTAGCGACGCACTGGCAGCCGACACCTCTTCTGGCCCTGCCTTCGACCGGAGTGGACACAGACGGCGATGGGCTGCCCGATTCCCAGGAAGTGATTCTGGGGACCGACCCGCTCTCGCCAGACACCGATCACGACGGCTACGGCGATGGCGAAGAACTCGCACTGCAGACCTACCCGGGCGATTCCTCAAGCGTGCCGCGAGGCTTGGCCCTTTCAATTGGGATGACAGCGAGGGGAGAGGGAAACCGAATCAAGATATTTACGGCTATTCTCGATCCGGACGGCAGTGTGGCGGACAACACCATTCGCTTTGGCGCGCTTGTCGCTGGCAGCGTCGTGCCCCTGAATTTCGACCGAATGCCGGGCGTCACCTCGGGTCACGCGGTGGGCACAAAAGGCGGCCGGTTGTTCTTGATGGAATTCGAAGTCCCCCGGGGAGCATTCAAATCAAACAAAGCGATTACGTACTTCGCAGTCGTCGGCTCACCGGGCTCAACTGCGTATGCGTCTGCCGATAAGATCGACATCTTCAAGCAAGACGGCGTCGTAATCTTGAGGCACATTCTGACAAGTCCTGGGGTGTCGATGGATCCGGGCACCAGCCAGACGCCGGGAACGACCATCCATCAGCCAATTCCACCGGACGGGGATGGCGGCATTCCCATCGGCTGGGAGCCCGGCCAAGTGTGCTTCCAAGAGACTGCGATCGTGGGCAGCAGTGGGTCCATCGTGACCCACGAGGTGATCTCTGCCGATTGTGAGGACGGATGGGACACCTACTGCGCAACGGATTGCGCAGGTACGGTGGGCAGCTCCTACCAGACTATTGACACCGGGGTGCTGCTCGGCGGCTGATGGCATTCTGGAGGCGCCGCTTCCTGCCACGGCAACAGAGCGCAGATTCTCGAAAGCGAACAATGGCGACCCTGCCTGCACGCCATCACCGAATTAGCGGAACCCGGCAGTTCTGCCCGTCGTCCTAGGCAGAGTCTGCGAGTTCCCAATGCGAATTGACCCCGATCGAACCCTCGTAATCGCCTGTCAGGAGACCCCCGATCGGGGCTTCGATGGCGCCTTTCGAGATTTGTATGAGCAGTACAAGGACCGGGTCTACAACGTCTGCTACCGCATCACTGGGAACGCCGCCGATGCCCTCGACGCATCCCAAGAGACGTTCGGCATCCTCTTCCGCAAGGTCTCCGCGTTCCGCTTCGAATCCAAGTTCTCAAGTTGGGTTTACCGCATTGCCGTAAACGCCTCGATCGATCTCAAGCGCCGGTCGGCTGCCCGCCCGGCTGCTTCGCTCGATCGCCTGCGTTCCTCCTCGGAGGAAGGCACGCCCATTGATTTCAAGGACGATGGCATTGAGGGCCCCCAAGCCGCAGCAGCTCGTCGAGAGCTGCGGGCCGAGATTCAAGAGGCCATCACCCGACTGAGTCCCAAGATGCGCGCGATCACCGTGCTGCGCTACAGCGAGAGTCTCTCCTATGAAGAGATCGCCGAGAGCCTCGGCACCTCGCTGGGCACGGTCAAGTCGCGCTTGTCTCGGGCTCACGCCGCCCTCGACCGGGAACTCACCCCGATCTTGGATCGGCACCACCTTCGCTGATTCCTTAGCACAGTCCTCTGCAATGAACCGCCAGTCCATCAGGGATGCCATGATCGAGAGCCTCGCCGGCGTGACGCCTAGTCACCCGGCTAGAGGGGCCGATTCAGGTTTCGATAGTGGCACGGACCGGTTGGAGCTCTTGCCCGAGACTGTGCGGGAACACCTCGTCGAGAATGAGTCGTTGCGCCGCGAATGGCGCCAACTTCTCCGCCAGGCACGCGCGATTCGCACCCTTGGGCGTGTGCCGGTGCCCTCCGACTTGGATGGCAGGGTGGTGGCCTCCCTACAAGCGGGTTACCGCCAGCAGCGCGCAACGGCGTCTGTCCAGGCCTTGCCCCCTGAACCCGCTCCGCTCGAGTTCGATGCTCGTATTGGGCAAGTGGCTGAGCAAGCACTCCATGAGGAGGGCTTGGAGCTGGGCCTATTGGAAGCACCAGCGAGCCTCGACGGGCTCGTGGCCGATCGTGTGGACGTGGAACGCGGACTCGGGAGCGACCCGGTCCGGCCTAGGGCCGCCCGGGGTAGGCGGCGCACAAATCGACTGGCTGCCCTGGTTGGCCTGGTCGTCGTGACAGGCTTGGGCGTCGTGGCGGTCTTGCCAGAGCTCGGACCTGCCCGCAATGCGGGCCTTGACGCCGTGGAGCAGGCCTCATTCTCCTTCAAGGTCGTGCGCATCGACGATCCGGCCCTAGCTGACGCCGATCTGAAGGACTTGCTCGGGGGCATGTCGGGCGGCATTCTCGATGGAAGGGAGTACCCGCAGTGAGGCTCATCCAGCGGATCAGCGGCTTGCGCGCTCTCGCGAGTCAATTCGAGAAGGCCACCAGGCGGCTTTGGAGCGGAGGTCCGCTCGCCGCGTGCTTGCTGCTCGCTGCTTGTGGAGCGGGGCTGCCTAGCGACGGTGGGTCAGGAACAGACGATCCGCCCACTTACAGCAGTGGGGGGCCGCCTTCATATTTTGCGCAGGGCCCGAACGCGCCATTCAAGACGGCCTATCGCGGGACACGCTTGGTTGAGCTGTACTACGACGCCCAAGCGCCCGTTGTGTATCGAGAAGATGTCGGCGCCAACGGCAAGAACAAGTTTTCCGTGGAGACCTTGGATGTGCTCGTCACCTCTAAGCCCGATACGGCTCTGTTCATCTTGATGCAAGACATGCGGCAGACGCAGATCTACCGCCACAGGGATTTCCGCATCCGGGATCTGGGCTTGTTCCTCAGCAACTACGATTTCCTCGTCATTCCCAACTCCACCAACGTGGCTGGCGTGGCTTGCGATCGAGTTCAGGTACAGGCTCGCACGGCGGCCCTGTCCCGCTTTGAAGTCGACATCGATCCCATGACAGGCCTGGTGATGGCTTGGGAGGAATACGACTTGAGCGCGGGCACCCTGCTCGCACGAGTTGCTTTTGAGACTTACACGCCGTACGGAGATCTGAGCGACATGGTCCTCGTGGACCACGTTTTTCAAACCACTTCCTATGCAGTTCAAAGCGAGGGCTTCGAACAGGCCCTGGGTTTTGCACCTCTGATTCCCCAGCTCCAACCGGGCGCGGGCTATCAGCTTGCCCCGATGGGGGAGGTCCTGGCGGTCAATGATGCGAAGTGGGCCAAGCTCTACTTGACCGACGGGATGGCTAGCTGCGTCTTCATGCACACGCGCCAGCCGACTCCCCAGGTGGGCGGGTCGGGGTTGGCGGAGAAGAAGGGCGAAGTCGCCGTCATGCAGGTTGGTTCATGGTCGTCCCTGCGGGGGACAGTCAATGGGCACACCGTCATCATGGCGGGCCGCGTGAGCGAGATGAATCTCGCGACCGTGCTCGATTCGGCCCTCAGGTAGCGCGGGCGGGCTCCGATGGCTCGGCGCTGCGGTCCGGGCTTGATTGTCATTCCCTGAGAACCTTGCGAGGCCGGAATGCCGTCCCCGGCGCCCCGATTCGGGACGAGAGGATCCAGGGAATTGGCCCCAGTCGCGCCTGCCCACACGGAAAGAACCTCCCATGCTTGCAGCAGCGCAGGGCCCCCCCGCACAAGGCCTGCAAGCGGGGTACGTTGAGGTGTGCGCAACACCTCGCGCCCTTTCCTCGACGCCCCCAAGAACCCCAATGCACAGCCAGCCAGAACGACCCTTCCACGAGAGCGACCTCGAGGACCCCGCCTATCGCCTGCGGCTTCTCCGCAAGCTGAATTGCCTGTTGGCTGTGCTTGAAGTAGCCAATGCGAGGGTAGACCGAGCTCTCCGCCAGCCCGACTCCGACATGGAGCGCCTGGATCGTATCCGTACGAATCTGAGCAGTACCTTGGATGTCTGCCGAAGGGCGAAGGGGGCATTGGAGCGCAAGGAACCGCTGCCGGAAGGCCTGCCCGAAAACCTCGCGTCCATCGCTAGGGGCCGCGGTGAAGGACTTCCCGACGGAGCACGGGTGGAAATGAGGAGCCGAGCGGAGTTCGAGTGCTTCTCTGCCATGGGCCCGATCCAGCGCGAGGAGATCGAGGTCTGTGACCTAGATCGCTTGATCCAGCGCCTGCAACCCTAGGGCCCTGGCGCCTGCAGCCCTAGGGATCCTGCAGGGAGGTGCGCCCTACGGGGGGCTTTCGGCGCGGAAACGGAAGTCCAGCAGGGTCGCTGCGGTCCGCTGAGCCAACCGCCGCCCCCACCCACCCGGGATGACGCATCCAGTCGACCGCCGGTTACCGCACCTTCGACAAGGGCCAGCGGTCTGGATGATGACGTCTACCAGCGCATGGCCTTGGCCATGCGCCGCGCCGCCTCTTCGGGCGCCTCTGAGGGGTAGCACTCCACACCCACGAAACCCTCGTAGCCCAGGTCGTGTGCCTGGCGCAGGACACGCGAGTAACAGATTTCTCCCGTACCCGGTTCGCGCCGGCCCGGGTGATCGGCGACTTGCAGATAGCCGACTTGGTCAAACCCATCGGACAGTCGGCCGCACAGGTCGCCTTCGCTGATCTGCATGTGGTAGAGGTCCCAATTGATTTTCACATGCGACGAGCCCACCTCTCTGCAGATACGCACCGCATCGGGGCTGCCGTAGAGACAGTGGCCCTTGTGGTCGACGCGGATGTTCATGGGCTCCAGGATCAAAGTGATGTCGTTCTCTTCCGCGATGGGAGCTACGCGCTTCAGGCCGGTAATGATGTTCTCGTGCATCTGCGCTTGGCTGAGACCCTGCACGTCGTTGCCGCCGACCACGGTCGCCATCTTGCAATCCAAGCGCTTGGCGACGGCGCAGGCCTCGCGGATCCTCTCCTCGAAGCGAGCGTGGTTGGACGTCTCGTTCAGACCCGGGCTGAATCCCCAGGCTGTGAACTGTGCGATCGTGATTTCAGCGGCCTTGGCGCGCTCGGCCACGGCGTCGATGTCCTTGTTGTGATGGGGCCAAAACTCAACGGCAGGAAAGCCGAGGGCGGCGGCGGCATCAATGCGGTCCAAGAAGGCCATTCCGCCCCACCACATCTCGAGGTTGGCCGCAAAGCGTGTCTGACTTGAGAAGTCAAAGGGCGGCGATTCGCCCTGCTTGCCATCTTGAACGGCGGAGGTGGAGAGCAGACCGGCGGCGGCGACTGAAGAACGCAGAAGCGTGCGGCGACGAAGTGTCATGTTCAAAGACGTGGGCGATCAGGGGCGGGGGTGGGATTCTAGCGCGCGGCATCCAGAGCAGCTTGTACCAGGTCGTCCGTGGACACCCCGGACGCCTCTCCTTCGAATCCGAGAATCAAGCGGTGTCGCAGGGCCGGGGCAGCGATGGCCTTTACATCGCTCTCGTTCACATGCAGGCGTCCCTTGAGGAACGCGCGCGCCTTGCAGCCGAGCAAGATGGCTTGCCCGCCGCGGGGGCTAGATCCGTAGCGAACGAGAGTACGCACGGATTCCGGGGCGCGTGCATTGCCCGGATGGGTGGCGAGCACCGTGGCGGCCACCAACTGCGTGATCTCGGTGCTCACGGGCACCTCGCGCACGAGCTCCCGCACCTCGCACACCTCCTGGCGAGAAATAGCGCTGCGTTCCGGGTTCATTTCTCGGCCGGTGGTCAGCTCCAGGATGCTAGCTAGCGTGTCGCGGTCGGGCATGTCGAGCGTGAGCTTGAACAGGAAGCGGTCGAGCTGCGCTTCGGGAAGGGGGTAAGTACCCTCCATTTCGATCGGGTTCTGCGTCGCGATGACCATGAAGGGCTCATCGAGGGCGCGTGTTTCTCCGAACACGGTCACCTGCTTCTCCTGCATGGCCTCGAGCAGGGCCGATTGGGTGCGTGGTGTCGCGCGGTTGATTTCGTCGGCGAGCAAGACTTGGGTGAAGACCGGTCCCGGCTCGAAACTGAAGTGACGTGCGCCGCCTTCTTCCATTTCTAGAATGCGCGACCCCAGGATGTCGGGGGGCATAAGATCTGGAGTGAATTGCACGCGCCGAAACGTCAGATCCAAGCTCGACGCCAACCCGTGGACGAGCGACGTCTTGCCCAGACCCGGCGCGCCCTCAAGCAGTGTGTGGCCACCGGCCATCAAACACAGCAACAGGAGCTCGCAGACCTCTCCCTGTCCCAAGTGCTGAGCTTCGAGATCTTGGCGCATGGCCAAGACTGCGGTTCGCAGGGAGTCGATCCGCTCTGCTGCGGCTTCAAGATCGGTCATGGGCTGGTTGCGGGCATGGGTGGGTGCGGCGCACATTCTAAGCTGCCAAAGGTGGGAGCGCGCCGACTCTTGTGCGGTGTGCTACAACATCCTCGTGCGGCACATTCCCACTTGCGTGGCCTTGCTGGCAGCTCTGGCCCTTGGCTGCGCCACTCCTAACGGCCATGAGTCGGATGCGTTCAGACGCGCTGAAGTGGCCGAGCTGCAGGGGCGTTTACCTGCCGCGGCCGAATGGTGGCAAGTCGCCTTGGCCGATTCGGGCGGACAATCGACCCGAGCGGCGCGCGGCCTGGCGCGCGTCCTGTCCCTGGGCGGAGACGAGGATGGAGCTTTGCGCATTCTGAAGTCGGCCTTGCCGCCGGGCGGCGTGGGCGAGGTTGAAGATCGGTGGTTCTTGGAGGACCTCTCGAAGCACTATGCGCGCGTCGGTGCCCACGACAAGGCGCTCGAGGCCCTACAGGTCGTCGCGCAACGGGACCCAATCCGGCCCAGCGTGGCAATCTATCTAGGGCAGCTACTGCTCAAACTGGAGAAACCGGAGGCCGCCTTGGATCCGCTGCGGCGCGCGGCCCGGGCACGTCCAGATCACCAGCCTGTGAGGTTAGCCTTGGCGCGGGCGCTGGTTGCTACGCAGCAACCATCGGTCGCCCTTGAGGAGTATCAGGCTGGCAAAGCACTGGGTCCCTTGGCCCCCGAGCACTTGCTTGTCGCGGCAAGCCAAGTGCACTTGCTGCCCACCGGTGACGTGCAGGCTGCATGGGCGGAGACCGTGACGAGCTGGTTCGATGAACCGACTCGCTTGGACTACCTCCAACCCCGCCTCATGCTCGCTGTTGGCAACTTGTTTCTGATTAGGGGTGACGAACCGCAAGCCTGCTCCATTCTTGAACGAGCAGCGGAAATGGATCCGGGAGACGTTTCAATCCTCACCGCGCTTGGCCGGGCACTCCTCCAAAACGGTCAACTAGAGGGGGCACGGGAGATCCTCGCCCACGCGCAGCAGTTGGAACTAGACGAACTCGAAAGCGCGGACCTAGCTCAGCTTCAAGTCCAGATTGAATCTACCGCGGCGATCACAGAGCCCGACAAGCAAGGGGCGTGGGACGACAAGTAGGTCGACTCAGCGCAGGTCCGAGGGTCAGGAACCAGACAGCACCTTGGCCATGACCTCATCGAGCTTCTCGCTCAACTCTTCGGCGAATTCATCGCCAAAGTCCATGGCCAGGACATCGATCTCCTCAAAGGTGAAACGGCCGGTGGAGCGGCTGAAAGGGATGCCGTATTCCCACTTGTTGCCATCCGAGGCGTGGATTGTGATGCAGATCTGATCGTCGCCCTCGACGGGTTCCACGCTATAGCTGACCACTTCGTATTCGGACATGGCAGCTAGCCTACTCAATTGAGAGCAGGCACTGAACGGCTCATTGGGCGTCGGGAATGGACTCGGCAGCCTCTTCACTGTCCGCGATGCGATCGACTGCACGCTCTTCCACTATGCGCAGACGCTGTCGCTTGCGGGCCTCTTCGTGGTCCTGGTCGCCGGCCTCGCCCGCCTCGCGCAGGCGCAGGCGCGTTACATCGGGAGCCAAGCCATAGACCATGATGCGGTCGCCCTCGCTCAGGCGGGTCGTCGGCGAGGGGGTGCCGATAATGACCCCGCTCTTGCGCTCAACATTCAAAATCAAAATGCCCTCGTCTCCCAAGGCCATTTCTTTCAAGTTCTTGTCCTCCAACCAACAATTGCCCTGCAGCGGCAAGGTGGCAACCGTGTAGCCCTTGTCGAGGTGCAGCATCTCCTCGAAATCGATGACTTCCAGGTGCGCCATGCGTTCCAGCCCGCGCGTGATCAGGCCGTCCAGCAAGCGAGCAAGGGGGCGTAATCGAGCGCAACCCCAAAGGACAAGCACTCCGGAGAGAAGCACTGCTGCGGTGAGCTCCGTGCCCATCTCGCCCGTGTTCTTCTCCGCGAAGGTCACGACGACCGTACCCAGAGTGGAGAGCGCCGCACCAAAACCGAGCAGCATCAGGATGCGCAAGATTCTCCTGCGCACGGGGTGAGCCACAACCTTCTCCGCCTCGGACGTGGTGAACCCGACACCCATGAAGGCGGACTGCGCCTGAAAGCCGGCAACTTCCTGGGACAGGCCCGTTTTCTGTAGAGCGATCGTGCCGATTCGCACCAGCAACATCGACAGGGTGATGAGCAATAGCAGCAGTGCGATTTCGGTCATGGCGGGCCCAGGTGGCACGGGCCAGTATTCCGATTTGCCGCGGCGGATTCACGCAGCAAGAGCCATGGGGCGCTAGCCCTCTGGCTCCTCGATCACCCGCACGTCCATTCCGGGGGAGAGTCGGCCCTCGCAGGCGACTCGGCAGACGAACCCATTGCGCCCCTGAAGTAGGTCTGGGAAGCGCTTGTCGAGGCTTTTGAGCGTGCCGCAGGGAGCACGCACGTCGTGGATTTCGAGGCGTACTTGGTCCCCCAAGGAGAGCAGGTCCCCTGGGCGAATGGCACCAAAATCGAGGCCCTCAACGAGCACGTTCTCACCAAAGCTGCCTGGTTCAGCACACGGCACGCCATCGCCTAGCAACTCGACCTGGTCTTCCACCGAGAAGATGCAAACCGCTCGATTGAGGCCGCCATGGCGCGGGGAGCGATGCGCGTCGCCGAGCAATCCATCATGTTTGACGACAGCCTCGGCAACCGGGGTCTTGGGGATTCCGCCAGGACCGAGGCAAACGGCAACGACTGTACCCACTGAATCAGACATGGCCTTCCTGCGCGTGACAGGCCACCGCCAAGGCGGACAATGCCGCGCGGTTCTCAAGGGCAGAGGGAACAATCTCGACTTGCTCGCGCGACATGGCCAAGGCCTCCTCTTGCACCACCTCCAGCGCGCCTGGAATGAAGAGCTCCGGGTGGGCGCTGCCAATCGTGCCGAGCACGATCACCTCGGGATTCAAGAGATCCACGAGTAGAGCACACAACTCTCCCAAACGCTGTGCACAGTAAGCCACACTGGCGCAAGCAACGGAGTCGCCTTCGCTGGCCGCCTGACAGAGCACCTCGGGTGTGATGGCCAAGCCATCCAGAGACGAACTCACGCCCTGTTGCCGCTGTTGCGTCAACTCGGCCTGCGCAACTTGGACCATGCCCGGCCCGGACAGGTAGCCCTCGACGCTGCCGGACTTTCCAAACCCCTGCGGGCCGTCTGGCGCCAAGCGCAGGTGTCCGACTTCGCCAGCAAAGCCCGCAGGCCCTTCAAACAGGCGCCCTCCCAGCCAGAGCCCCGCGCCCATGCCAGTGCTCATCGTCAAGAACACCGCTGTGTTGGCACCCTGCGCGGCGCCCCAACGCGTCTCGGCCACGACCCCAGCATTGGCGTCGTTCATCGTGGTGACTGGGATCTCGAGGGCAGCATTCAACCACTCGAGCAACTCAAACCCGGTCCAAGTGGGCATGTTGGGCACGTCGAGGAAACGGCCAGCAGGTTGCAAGAAGGGGCCGGGGCAAGCCACCCCCAGCGCCGCAGCCGGCCCTTGCCCGACCTCGTTGGTCAGGCGCTCCAAGGTTTCGAGGGCGCGGCCCAGGATGTCTGCGGGCGCTGCACTCAAGTCCGTGGCAAACCGCTGCTGAGCCAAGACCTCTCCCTGCTCTGTCCCCAGTGCGACTTCGATTTTTGTACCCCCGATGTCGAGGGCGGCCAGGACCCCTCGGCCCCCTTCCCGAGCGTTCATTCGGGGCTCATTCTTCCAGGAACAGGTAGTACAGCTGGCCTTCGCTACGAGTTGCACCAGCGCGTTGCTCCGCCCGGTCCCCGATGCCGAGGTAAATGTCCGCGCGTCCCGCGGTGCGGATGGCACCGCCCGTGTCTTGATCCAGCATGAGCTGCCGGAAGGGTGCTTGTCCTCCACGGCCGACTGCCGCCGGCAAGGGCAGGGTCGTGTCGACGTACACCAACGCCGCACGTGGAAAGAGGGTCTTGTCGGTCGCCAAGGTCAGCCGCGGGCTCACCTCGACGTTGAGTGACCCGCGTGGGTTGCCGTCGATGGGCGTGAAGAACACATAGGAGTCATTGCGATTCAGGTACTCGTCCACCAAGCCTGGATTCTCGTCTGCCCAGCGACGAATTGCAGCAAGCGACACTTCTTCCGCGCGCATGAGCCCGTCGGCGATGAGCTCCTTGCCCAATGACGTGTAGGCCCGTCCGTTCTTGCCTGCGTAGCCCAACCGGTATTCACCCCCGCCCGGCAGTTGAATGACCGCTGAGCCGTTGACGTGGGCGATATAGGCGTCGAGCGGATCGGCCAGCCAGACCAGCTCCAGCCCCTTGTCCTCCAGGTGGAACCCCGCTTCGATTTCCCGCCGTGTCGGGTAGGGCCGATAGCCACCCTCGATGACCTGGCCGAGGATGGCACCCTCGCTCGTCTTGGCGAGATCCTTGGGCAGCCCGTAGAGAGGATTTTCATACCCGGCTTGAGCCGTCAGCGATCCCTGCAAGATGGGTGTGCAATAGCCCGTGAACAGGACCCCTCCCCCTCGTCCGTCCCAACCGGCACTCTTGAACACGCGGAACTCGTTACGGATCGCGGCACCAAAGGCCACGGGATCGGCGCTCATTTGCAACAGGTCACGGAATCGCTCGAGACTGCGCTGAGCTCGATCGTGGCTGATACCGGCCTTGGGGAAAAACTGGCGCGAGGAAGCCAGGCGCATCCAACCGATCGACCGCTCAAGGGCGGGCAAGATCACCGCCCGTTCGTGCCACGCTTCTGTGAGTCCTCGGGGCAGGGTGCCGAGGGGCATGGGCAGCAGGGCCTGGGCTCCAATTGGCAGTTCGCGGCCCCAGTCGGGCTCTTGGGTCTTGGGTGAGAAGCAGCTAGCGAGGGCAAGCAGGGCAATCAGGGGGATGGACTGGCGCATAGGGCTCCTGGGAAAGCGTCGACAATTCAGACTAGCCTTCCTCGGCGGGCGAAAAAAGGACCGCCTGGGTGGGTTTGCGGCCAACGGCCGGAACGGCGGTCTCAACGCGCACCCAAGAGAGGCTCACGGCCAAGAGCTACGCGAGCGGTGTACGATCCCCCCATGAGCGACCTGGATATCCACTACGCCGACGCCTGGGATCTGGACCCTGACGTGCACTTCCTGAACCACGGCTCCTTTGGCGCCTGCCCGCGAGTCGTCTTGGAGGAGCAGCTGCGCTGGCGCACCGAACTGGAACGCCAGCCGGTCCTGTTCATGGCCCGACGTTTTGCGGGGTACCTGGACCAGGCACGCGAGTCCCTCGCCAGCTTCGTGGGGGCGGCTCCTGCCGACCTGGTCTTCGTCAAGAATGCCACTTCCGGTGTCAATGGCGTCCTGCGTTCATTCGACTTCGACCCGGGTGACGAGCTGCTCGTCACCAACCACGGCTACAACGCCTGCAGCAACACCGCGCGCTTCGTCTGTGAACGAGCCGGAGCAGAGGTCGTCGTGGCCCAGATTCCTTTTCCGCTGCAGTCGGAGCAGGAAGTCGTCGACGGGATCTTGGCCGCGGTGACACCCAAGACGCGCCTAGCCCTCGTCGACCACATCACAAGTCCAACGGGACTCGTCTTGCCTATCAAGCGCATCGTCGGCGAGTTGCGCGAGCGGGGCATCGAGACCCTTGTAGACGGAGCACACGGACCGGGCATGTTCGAGCTCAATCTCGACGAGATCGGTGCCGCTTATTACACGGGCAATTGCCACAAGTGGCTGTGCACGCCCAAGGGCTCGGGGTTGTTGCACGTGCGCCGCGACCTTCAAGATTCCGTGCGCCCCGCGATGATCAGTCACGGGGCCAACTCCCCGCAGCCGGGCCGCAGTCGCTATCAAGTGGAATTCGATTGGGTTGGGACCGACGACCCGACGGCCTTCTTGACGATTCCCGCCGCGATCGAGTTTCTTGGTGGCCTGGTGGAGGGCGGCTGGCCAGCTATTTGGGCCAGGCACAAACAGCAGGCTTTGGCTGCCAGAGAGCTTCTGTGTTCGGCACTCGACATTCCCGAGCCGGCGCCGCCCGAGATGATTGGCGCCCTGGCCAGCGTGCCCCTCGCCCCAGGAGCCCCCGACAGCCCCAGCGGCCCGTGGGACATCGACCCACTGCAGGCCAAGCTGGACAAGACACACTCCATCGAGGTTCCGATCATGTCTTGGCCTGAGCCACCCAACCGAGTCTTGCGGGCCTCTGCGCAGCTCTACAACACCATGGAGCCCTACCGCAGATTGGCTCAGGTGTTGGCGGGTACCTAGCAAGAGGGGGCTAGCTGGATTGACGGCTACGGAGTGCAATGGGAGTGCGCAGGGATCCCCAGCGCCTCTCATGCTGCGCCCACTCTTCATCCTTTGCTTGCTCGGTGCTGCGCTTTGCGGGACGGCCTCCGCGCAGATCGGTAGCGCCTACTGTTTCGGCTCGGGCTGTCCCTGCGGAAACGATGATCTCACCGCGGGATGCGGGAATTTCGGGTTGGATGGTGACCCTTCGACCGGGGCCTTGCTCTCGGCCACTGGCTCCGCGGACCTGTTCGCTGACGACCTGCTGCTGACCGTGAGCGGGCTCGGCAACGGCAAGTACGGCCAGCTTTTCATGGGCAGCGCCACGACTGGAGCGATCACTGGAGATGGGCTCCTTTGCATAGGCCCGGGAGCATCCGGCTTGTGGCGTTTTCCGATTCAGCAGGCCACGCCAGCCGGGGAAATCTACTTGCGCAACCCGGTGACTTTCAGCCAAGGGTTCGCCGCGGGCGGCCAGATAGTAGCGGGCTCGACCTGGGGCTTTCAGTCCTGGTACCGAGACCCACAGGGCCCCTGCGCAACAGGTTCCAACTTCTCGAACGCCCTCGATGTGACCTTTGAACCCCCGGGCACGAGTGGCCCGACATCGGCTCAATTGGCGGGCAACAAGCTTTCGGTCTATCCGTTCTTCGAATACATCACCTCTATCAACGAGGGTGCGCGTGCGCGGGCCGCATTGGATTCGACGCGCTTTCCCTGGCTGGTGGGCGTGACAGGAGACCTGTACGTCACGGCAGCCAAGGGCCGAGCGCGGTGGGATGCCGACCCGACCCTGATCGACGTGCGTGGCGCCCCCAAGCCGGTGACCATCCAGGTCGGTGGGACCCAAGCCAACACCTTCTTGCTCGCCAAGGGCACCCTCAATGGAACTTCGGGTTTGGACCTGGGTGTGGGCTACGACGTCGTATTTGACGCCGACCAAGACGGATTGCTTGGGCCGGGCGACGTGATTGATGGGTACTCACAGGAGGCGGGCTTCTACGTCGTGCGCGATACGGCCATCGCGGGGCCCGAGCCCGTGACTTCGCTGCTCTACAACGGTGGAACTTGGCTGCAAGAGAACATTTTCTACCCGACGAACATTGCCAGCTTGGGACCGCGCCCCTTGATCGTCGTGAGCCACGGCAACGGTCACGACTACCGCTGGTACGACCACATCGGCGAACACATGGCCTCCTACGGCTATGTGGTCATGAGTCACTCGAATAACACGGGTCCGGGCATCGAGACGGCTTCGATAACGACCATCGAGAACACCGATCACTTCCTCGGCAACCTGGCTACCATCGCGGGTGGCGCTCTGAACGGTCTGGTAGACGGAACACAAATCGTGTGGCTGGGCCACAGCCGGGGAGGCGAGGGCGTCGTGCGGGCCTACGACCGCATCTTCGACGGCGAGAACGTGCCAGTCTTCTTCTCTTGGCAGGACATCCGCTTGGTGTCCAGCATCGCTCCTACGACATTCCTGGAGAAGGCCAAAGTCTTGCCGCACGAGGTGCCCTATCACCTTTGGATTGGGAGTGCGGACTCGGATGTTGCCGGTGCCCCGGGAAGCGGGCACGAGCCCTACACCATCCTCGAGCGCGCCCAAGGAATGAAGATGTCCACCACGCTTCAGGGAGCGGGACACGGCACGTTCCACAACGGAGGTGGGAGTTGGTGGGCTAACGGCCCCTGTCAGATCGGACCAAACAAGGTGCATGCCATTGTAAAGGGCTACTTGCTGCCTCTCGTCGATCACATTGTGGGGGGCAGGCCGGCTGGCAAGGACTTCCTCTGGCGTCACTATGAGGCGTTCCAGCCCATCAGTGCCCCGCCCAACGGGAATGGCTGCGTTGTTGTGAACCTGGAGCTGCACGAGAAGCAGACTCCGCTCGTGTTTGTCATCGACGACTTCGAGACCAACGAATCAGCCAACCTGTCCAGCTCCAACCAAGCGGTCACCTTCAACGTGACCGAGCTCAGCGAGGGCCGTTTGGACGACAACAATAGCTCCCTCGCCTGGGATGTCTCGGACCCCTTCAACGGGATGACGCGTACCGTGCGCCCCAACGACGTTCAGGGCGGCATCGTCTTCTCTTTCGATAGCGTTCCGAGCTTCATTGAGTGGAGCGTCGATCCGGCCCGGTCCAATCTGGCCGATGACACGTATCTGTCTTTCCGCGCCTGTCAGGGTAGCCGCCACCCGCTCACCGTGGTTGCGCTCGAAGACCTGACCTTCGAGGTCAGCCTGCGCGACTCGCTTGGTGTGACGAGCACCCTCTCCATCGACGCGTTTGGTGGCGGAATCGCCGAGCCCTACCAGCGAACCGGATTGGGTTCAGGTGCCGGCTGGGCCAACGAGTTCGAGACGATCCGCATTCGCCTGACCGATTTCTTGGCCGATGGGTCCGGGCTCAACCTGGCCCGCGTCGAGGCCGTGCGATTGGAAATGGGCCCGGGTCACGGTTCCAACGAAGGCCGCCTGGGGTTCGACGACCTGGAGGTGATCAAATGAGGGGCTGGAAGAAGTTACTTT
>CAYXTP010000004.1:307541-327265 GCA_964467985.1 uncultured Planctomycetaceae bacterium | reverse complement strand
CCCCGGTGAACCAGGCCCTGGGCGCCGTGCGGATCGTGGCTCAGCCAAGAGGTCCGAGCGCTCGGACGAGCCATCTAGCGCTGCCCGGCCATCATGTTCCACATGCGCGTGCGTGCCAAGCTGACTGGGGCCGACGCGGATGCCATCCGCGAATTCCTTCAGGCCAGCAACTAACCGGGCCAGATGAAGCAGCCTCGCATCATGCGTGGAGCTTGAGTCGGGGCCGCTCCACGCGGCGCGGCCCCTGAGACCACCGGGGCTTCCTGAGGCTCCGCTTCAGGAGGATTCAGAAGAGAGATCGGGGGGTGGAGGTGCCTGCGGGTGCCATCACCCCTCGATTTTTCACTTTGCCCGGGGGGCCGTGTTGCGCCCCAGGTGCGGCAACAGCCTGTTCGAGCTGGGTGGCCTCAAGAAGGGGATACCCTCATCCCTAACGAAAGATGTTCAGCTTTGGCCGGTACAACGAAGTGCGGACCTCGAACAGGCTCAAGAGCGTCGGTGCGATCACTTCATGGGAAGTTTGCTCGCCCACGCGGCCTTGGATATCCGCGTAGTTTGTGCTGAGTCGGGCACGAAGCAGGGGGGAGAGCCACGCGATCATGGGCACGTGGGTCTGCGACTTCGGCGCAAGAGGTGCGGGAAGGCCGTGCAGGTAGACGCCGCCCTCACCCAGGGACTCGCCATGGTCTGAGGCGTAAAGCAAAAAGGACTGGGAGTCCTCGTCGAGCGTCTCGAGGAACCCGATCAAGTCGTCCAGGATCTTGTCCGTGTACAGGATCGTGTTGTCGTAGGCGTTGACCAATTCTTCGTCGCTGCAAGATTGTGGTGCATCCTGCTTGCATGCGGGTGTGAACCGTTCGAATGCCGGAGGGTAGCGGTTGTGGTAAGCCGGGCCATGACTACCCATGGTGTGCAATACGATCAGGACGTCCCCATCCGGGTCCGCGATGTAAGCGTCGAGATCTTCCAGGAGCACCTCATCGTAGTAGCCACCATCCTCGTTGTGGGGCGAGTCCCGCACGGGTGCCGTCAGTAGGTTGACGGAGCCAATCCTCGCGCAGACGCCCTTGCTACTCGAGTTGTTGTCAATCCAAACGACCCGGACGCCCGCACGGCAAAGGACGTCCAAGACGTTGGACTGTCTGGCAGCCCGCTTGGTGCTGTACTTGCCTTGTCCCAGGAAAGAAAACATGAACGGAACGCAGTATGCGGTTGAGGTACCACTGGAGTAGACCTCGGTGTAGCTGAGAACGTCACGCTGAGCCAGGAGGGGGTTCGTCGTTCGCGCGTAGCCATTGAGCGAGAAGTGATCCGAACGTGCCGTTTCCCCGACGACCATGATTCCAACGGTCCGGCTGGGCTGGCTCTTGACTTGGTGTGCGTCCTCCCCCAGCACCACGAAGGGCTCGTCAGTGGAACCCCATCGACCCACCAAGTACTTGTTCAGGGACGCCAACGCGTAGGCGGGCGTCCCATAGAAGCGCAGATCCCGGTTCGCCCTGGCGAAGTACGACACGGTCTTGAAGTTCGCGAAGACCGCCAAGACGACCAAGAGCAGCAGGCCGCCAAGGTAGCCCGCATGGGAAAGGACTTGCCTGGTCAGGGATTGCCGCCGTTGCCGCAGGATCAGAATCAGGGCTGAAGGGAGGATTCCATACACGATCACGTGAGCGACCAACGCAAGCGACAAGAGTTCAAGTGCCTCTTGCTGGTTGCGATCGCGAACTGTTTCGGCGACGTTGTGGATCATTTCCTTGTCAAACACGATCCCGAGCTCTTGCGTGAAGTAGCTCAAGACAGAGGAGAGCATGACCATCCCAACGAGCACGGGTTTGAGCAGGCGCTGAAACCCCACGAGCAAGAACCCGGCGCTGATCACAGTGACAAGCAACAACAGACCCGTCCCAAGACACGCCAGCTCCGAGGGCACGCTCAGGTCCAGCCTTTCGGCCATGATCCCGAACAATTTGCCGTTGTGCGCAAGAGCAATGAACAGTGCACAGAGGACAGCTAGGCTACCCGAGGAGAATTCCCGCGCCCGGAGGCGGGAATAGGCCCCTCGCATAGATATCCTGGACATGATTCGGGAACCATAGCGAGCCGCACCCTGGCGCGCAATTCGCGGTGGCCCCTGGGTTTGCACGGATGCGAGGCCCAGGTCCAGCGAGGGCCGAAGCCCTTATTCTCAGGACAACACGCTCCCTGTCTCGCGGCTCGGCTCCCGGCGGGAATCTGCCCGAAATGCAGGCAGGGCACTGCACTGCATGGCTGGGCACGGGAGGGGCCCATGATCGCCAGTGGGTGGGAGAATCTGCTCAGAGCCGGGTCCATACCCAGGGTCAGCCCCGCCTTCCCCGGCGGAGAACTCCCATGGCAGTCGCCTTGCGCGGCGCCATGCTCGCAGCGTGCGTGCTTTTCCCAGCCCAAGCTCCTCATGTCGACTCTGCGTTCCTCGCCAACCGCGTAGGGAGAGACCCCAACCTGGCGAATGGGCCCGCCCGCACGGTCTGTGCTCCTGGATCCAAGGTGAGAAGCGTGAGCTTGCCGAGTTGAGGGGGCGCGTGGTCATCCTGCATACCTTCGCTTGGAATCGCGGCCCGTGCCTGCGCAGGGGAATTCCGCTCTCGGTCGCTCTGCAACAAGCCAAGGCAGCGGAGGACTTGGCGGTCATCTCGATCACGACCCCAGCCATGCCCGTGGACTCTCTCAGGTTGGGGGAGAATCAGGACATGACTCAGTCCACTGCCGTCGCCAATCCCATGGGCCAAACGTGCCCATACTTGGACGCTCCCAACGGGTTCACCTACATGTGGGCGGTTGGCCGCAACGAAGAGTTGGTTTGGGAGGACAAGGGATACCAAGTGCCTCCCGTGACCGTGGAGAACTCGGGCCGGGCCTGAGCCCAGATCCTCAAGCCTCGCAGAGGCGGCTTGATCCTCCCCAGGTCCATTCCGGGTGTCCCTGACCGATGCAGACTCCAGGATGGGTCATCAGGCCCGCCACGCGCACGTACCTCTCCCCGCACGCCAGGCCTTGTATCGCATGGCTTCCCATCTGAATCTGGAGCCTTGGCATGCGGGAATCCGTCGACCTCATTTGAGGCCGCATGCAAGGCGGCGAATCAGGGGGCAGCGGGTCAACAGGTCTAGGAGACCGGAGTCCGAAGTCAGCGACTCTGAAGGGCGGTTCTGGTTTTGATGGTCAGGAGAGAGCAATCTGCCCCCAATGAGGACTCCTGACTCCACGTCATCCGACCTGCACAGACGCGTCGGTCCGATCGCGCTCGCTCTGGCGGCCCTGGGCGGCGCCTGCCAGACGGTGCCTGCTCCGCTGCCTTCGATCTCTGATGACATCAGAGAGGTCTCGAGCGGGATGCTGCACGACTTTGGCGACGTCTACGGCGACTGGCAAAACGTGGCGCTGTTGGCGGGCGCAGGAGTGATCGCCCTCGTCGCCGAGGTCGAGCCGGTGGAAAACGCCGTGGAGGAGTTCGCGCACGGGAGCAGCGTCCTGGGCGAGGATGGCCACGAGTGGCTGGCATCCGCTGGAGACGGGCTTTGGTTGTTCGTCGCGACCGGGCTCACCTACAGCGGAGCCCGCATGGCCGGGGATGCGCACCTCCACAAGTCATCGAAGCTGGCCTTCCGGTCCCTGGCGGTCACGGGCATCTCTACCCTGGTCCTGAAGGCCGCCCTCGACGACCCTCGGCCGGACACCGGGACCTTGCAGGGGTTCCCCAGTGGGCACTCAGCCATGAGCATGGCCTTCGCCACCAGCGTCTATGAAGCCTACGGCTGGAAGGCCGGGGTACCGGCGTACCTGCTGGCGGCCGCGGTTGGCTTGCAGCGGCTTGACTCGCGCCGACACGACTTGGACGACGTGGTGTTCGGCTGGTCCCTGGGCTACATCGTCACGAGCACAATCTTCGAGAACTCGGCCCCCGAAATTCTCGGCTTTCAGGTCGAGCCGGTCATCGAGCCCCGAGCCGGCTTTGTGGGCCTGGGCTTGTCGATCAACTTCTAACGTCTCGGGCTGCCGAGCAGGCGCGCAGCGATCGTTGCCGCGCCCCTCGTGGATCGCAGGTCGGGCAGAGCCTAACGCCAGGGGGGAATGGCCGGTTTCGGTGCAATCTCCAGCAGACTCGGGGGGCGAGGATAGGGAACCCCAGGATCGCGAACCCCAGGCAAACCGGTCCGTTCACATTGGTTGGCAATCACCAGGTCCTCGGGCTATACCAGGCTGATCAGTTGACTCTGCTCAAGCCCAAGAAGCGGTCCGCGGCCTAGGAAGCCGGGCTTGATTCGAGCATGAAACCAACCGAAATCCGCTACGGCCCCCCTCTTCGATGCCATCGCCTACCGCCCGTCCGCCAGCTTGCTGCTCCAGACTGGGGAGCGCTCCGCTACTGTGCCCTAGCCCCCTGAGCGACAGCCTCTCCACGATCTTCTCCCACAAGTCGCCTGGCTGTGGTTTCGAATCGACCCGGGCGCGTACCGCTTTGCGGATCGCTCTCCCGGTGGATCGGCAGGAGGAAACGGTCAGGAGCGGGCTTCGGAGTGCGAGGCTAGCCAGCCTCCTCGCGCTTTCGTGCGTTTTATCGGTGGGATGTGCCTCGGTGGACGCAAGTGAGGACATGGATCTCACGGCAAGAATGGTTCGAGAGAAGACGGGACAAGAATCTGCCTGGAATCCAACTAGAGATCCGGCCGCCATGGCAGGCGAAGTCGAGGACATGCTGCTGGATGGCTTGACGATCGACGAAGCCGTGCATGTCGCTCTGCTGCTGAACCCCGCCTTGCGCTCGAGTTACCAAGAAGTCGGTATCCGCAAGTCAGAGCTGGTTGCAGCAGGACTTCCGAGCAATCCGCTCTTCTCTCTCAGCACGCGTTTCCCCGAGGGCGGGGGAACATCAAACGTCACGACATCCGTCGCTCAAAGCCTACTGAGTCTGGCCCTGATTCCTGCCCGCAAGCGGGGCGGCCGGGAACGCCTCTCCATTGCAAGGCTGCAGGTCGTGCGCCAGGCCATCCAGCTAGTGGCTGATGTGGAGGGACAGGCCTTCGACTTGATCGCTCTGCAATCTGGGGTCCTGCTCGCCCAAGAGAGCCTGGCCCAGACGCAACGCTCTGAAGACCTCGCACGAATGCGACTCACGGCCGGAGAAGGTGACGCCGTTGACCTTGCCTTGACCCGCAGCGCCGTTCTCGTAGCAGAAAAGGAGCTCATGCTGGCCGGGAGAGATCTATCGGTCGCGCGCGCCAAGCTTCAAGAATCATTGGGGCTCGTCCACTTGGACGGGCCATTGGCAATCACTGATCCTCTGCCCCTGTCGGATTTTGATCCTGGGGACGGGGACTTGGTCGAACTTGCCATGGATCGGCGGCTCGATGTTGCCCTTGCTGGGCTAAACCTACGAGCGGCCGCAGGAAATCTAAGGATTGAAGAGATCGGTCGTCTTGGTGATATTTCCTTGGGCTTGGAACGCGAACGAGGTGACTCACCACCAAACCTAACCGGACCTGTTGTCACGGGTTCCCTACCGCTTTGGAGCCGCAACCAATCTCGGATTTCCCGGGAAGAATTCGTCGTGGCGAGGGCCCGGGCGGACCTCCAGAGCACCCGCAATCGAGTAAGACGAGAGGTGCAAGAATCGCTCGCCCAAGTGCAAGCAGCCCGGGAGTTGGTGCGCTTGTTTGAAGAGCAAATACTTCCCAACGCGCGCGCAAGCCTGGCAACTGCCCAACGAGCCTGGCGAGCGGGAGAGCGCGATCTCCTGGTGGTGTTGGAAGCCCAGCGCTTCGCCATCGAACAACGCCGGGCCGCAGTTGCCGCCATCCAGACTGCCGCCCGCATGTCATCCCAACTCGCTGTCGTCCTGGGTGGACCAGCCCTCGAACGTCAAGCGGCGGCCGACTCGCCCGCAGAGGAGCTGCCTTGATGGCCGTGAATCCGGGTACGGGCGAACCGGCGACCTCTGGAGATGATTCTCGCGGGATCATGACCCACTGGCGCATGGTCCTATTTTGCGTCGTTAGCCTTTCCCTGGCGGGTATCTACGCCGCCAGAAGCATGCCCTCTTCGGTCTTTCCAGAGACCAATTTCCCCAGGGTTGTCGTCTTGGTTGACAACGGTGCCATGCCCGCAGACGCGATGATGGCTTCGATCACCCGCCCCATCGAGGAAGCCCTAAAGAACATTCCGGGTGCGCTCAGCACGCGCTCCGCAACCGGCCGTGGAGCCGCGGAAGTGAACGTCTTTTTCGACTGGAGCACCGACATGCTCCAAGCAGAGCTGTTCGTTCTCGGCAGGATAGGAGAGGTCCGCTCCAGTCTACCCGCGAGCGCCCAAGTCGCGGTCCACAGGCTCACCTTTGCGGCCTTCCCGATTATTGGTATTAGCCTGACTAGTCAGCAGCGCACGAAAGCAGAGCTCTGGGAGACGGCACGCTATGACTTGCAACCGCTCTTGCTACGAGTGCCCGGAGTAGCGCGCATCCATTTGGTCGGCGGCCGAGAACCTGAGATCCATGTCCAAGTCGATCCGGCACGCTTGGAACAATTGGGGCTATCCGCAACAGATGTCAGTCAAGCGTTGGCTTCAAGCAATCTGTTCACCTCGGCGGGGATGCACGAGGAAAACAATCAGCTCTACTTGACCGTCGTCGACAACCGCTTGCAGTCGATTGAGGATATTGAGTCGGTGATCGTCGCCCAGGTTGGTTCCACTCCCATCTTGCTGAAAGAAGTTGGCCGAGTGGTTCCGGGTGAGGCCCCACAATTCAATGTCGTAACGGCCGATGGAGCAGAGGCCGTGCTCTTGAATGTCTATCCCCAGCCGGATAGCGACACAATCGGGATCGCGGATGCGCTGCTGGAGGAGGTGGAAAATGCCAAGGGAGGCCTGGCGGCCGATCTTCACCTGGCCTTTTTTTACGACCAGTCTCAATTCGTTCGAGAGGGGGTCCGCAGTGTGTGGGAGAGCATCTATCTGGGCCTCCTACTGTCTGCCCTTGTCCTGTTCGCTTTCTTGCGGGACCTGCGCTCCACGTTTGTTGCCGCTCTGGTGATCCCGGTCACCGTCCTCTTGACGCTCGTGGGCTTGCGCCTGATGGGCATGGGCTTCAACCTCATGACCCTGGGTGGTATCGCGGCTGCAATCGGAATGATTATCGACGACGCGATCGTCGTGGTTGAAGCCATTCACACCGAGAGATTGATGGGCCATCGGCCACGGCGGGCCGTCAATCGGGCCATTCGCCAAGTCGGCCCCCCTCTAGTGGGGAGTACGCTGACGCCGATTGTTGTCTTCTTGCCTTTGTCCCTCTTGGACGGCGTGCCGGGGGTCTTTTTTCGAGCCTTGGCGATCACGATGGTGTTCGCTCTTTTGAGTTCACTATTGCTCGCGGTCACCTGGACTCCGGTATTGGGCACCCTAGTCCTGCGCCCCTTGGCGTCAACGCCGGGTGGACAGGCAGACGGCGGGCCAATCCTGTCCAGGGTGATCGGCCTCTATGAAATCGGTGTGCGCGGCGTCCTGGCTCGACGCTGGACTTCACTCCTGGCCCTAGCGCTTCTATCCGTGGGCGGCGTGAATCTCTACAGCCGACTGGATTCGGGTTTCTTGCCCGATCAAGACGAGGGTGCCTTTGTGATCGACTACTTCAGCCGACCTGGCACCAGTCTCTCCGAGACCGATCGCATGCTAGGCACTGTTGAAGACATCCTGCGCGCCACGCCAGAGGTGGACAGCTATTCTCGGCGCACGGGAGCACGACTGGCCCTGGCCATCGCAGAACCCAATACGGGAGACTTCTTGGTCAAGCTCCGTTCCGAGCGCGAGCGCAGCACCGAAGAGGTGATCGATGAATTGAGGAGTCGCATCAATGCCGCAGAACCAGCCCTGACAACAGAATTTCCCGGGGTCCTGGGCGATCTGATCGGAGACCTGACTTGGTCCCCGGACCCGGTGGAAATCAAGATATTTTCGAATGACGTCGCTACCCTGCGCCGAACCGCTCTCGAAATCTCCGCTGTGATCGAGGACATTCCGGGTGTCGTCGATGTGAACGATGGTCTAGTTGTCGCCGGCCCCACTCTGCGTTTTCGCGTGACGCCCGATAAGGCTGCCCGTCTCGGCCTGACAGCTGAAGACGTGGGCAGATTTCTGCATTCAGAACTATTGGGAGATGTGAGCTCCCAGGTCCTGCGGGGAGACCGCTTGCTGGGAGTGCGCGTGGTGGTAGCCCCAATGGACCGCGCTCGAGAGGCCCAGATCGCCGGCTGGCCGATGCGCGGATCCGACGCTGCGAGTGGAACTCTCAAGGAGATCGCCGCGCTAGAGCATGACAGCGGCATCCTCGAAATGCATCGCGAAGACTTGCGACAACTGCTGGCGGTATCCGCACGCTTCTCCGGCATTGACCTGGGCAGCGGAATCGCCGCGATTCAGGACAAGATTGCCAGTTCCGTTGAGCTACCCGCTGACACACAAATCGAATTCGGCGGCCTTTTTGAGCAGCAACAGGAGTCGTTTCACAACCTCTCCCTGGTTCTTGGCATGGCGATCTTCCTCGTGTTCGGCGTCCTGTTGTTCGAGTTCCGCTCGTTCGGAGCCCCCATTGCCATTACCTTGGGGGCACTCTTGGCCCTGATCGGTGTCGTGGCCGCGCTTCTGATCACTGACACTTCTTTGAACATCGTTTCGTTCTTGGGAGGCATCATCGGGGTTGGCATCGTCGCCAAGAACGGGATTCTGATGCTGGATTGCGTCGAACACCTGCGCAAGCAAGGACTCAGCGACATGGAAGCCCTGGTGCAATCCGGACGCAGACGACTGCGCCCCGTCTTGATGACCTCAATGACGACGTTCCTGGGGTTGCTGCCCCTGGCCTGGGGAGTGGGCGCAGGGGCGGACATGCTGCGGCCCCTCGCGGTCGCTATTCTTGGTGCCCTGGCCATTTCCCTCGTCCTCTCTCTGATTGCTACGCCTCTCTTCTATTCCTTTAGCCTGCGCCTTGTGCACAAAGAGCAAGCCTAGCCCGTGACTTCCATTCATCGCTCAAGCGTTTGCCTCGTCAGCGCCCTTTTGGCGCTCTTCCTAGTTACGGGCTCCTGCGACTCTGGCGCGATGGATTCCGAGGGCGCCGGCGTAGGCCTCGCGTTTCCCAAGGTCGAGGTCGTGCAAGCGAGAAGTATGGAGCTACGCCCCCGATTCGAACTCGTGGGCCAAGTGGTTCCTCGGCCCGAGGCGGAGGTCCTGATCAGTTCGAGAGTCGCCAGCTCGATTGCGGAAGTACTGGTCGCGGAAGGGAATCGTGTCGAAGCCGGGATCGATCTCTTTCGACTGAACACAGAGCTCTTTGAAATTGCCGTCGAGCGGGCCCGGGCGGCTGCAGAAAAAAGTCGTGCGATTCTTGATCGGCTTGAAAAGGGCCCTCTACCCCAAGAGCTCGAGATCGCCTCTAAACGAGTGCTAGCTGCGGAAGTCTTGGTGCGCTCCGCGACGCTCAAGCTCGCGGCCCTCGAAGATTTGGAAACCCACGGCGAACTATCACCCGTGAGGCATGCCAACGCGCGCTCATTGTTGGAGTCCGCCCAGGCCGACTTGTCCAGCGCACAAGCAAACCGCAGCCTGCTGCGGGCGGGGACCCGTCCCGAAAGCCTGAGAGAGGCTCGAGCGTCCGTGGACATCGCCGCAGCGAATCTGCGCGAAGCCCGCCTACGCCTCGGGTTTGGGCGAATCCAGGCACCGATCAGCGGCACGATCACAGACCTGCAGGTTCGAGCGGGCCAGGCCGTTCAGGACGGGACGGTCTTGCTTACCTTGGTCGATCTATCCAGCCCCCTCTTTCGCGTGCGTGTGCCAGCCAGAGACTTGCCCGGTCTGACGCCGGGCCTTCTCAGCACTATCACCTTCGATGAACTCGAGGAACCCGTCGCGGCCACCCTCGATCGGATTGGAGCCAACGCCGAGAGTACCCGCGGCGGCCTCTGGGTCTACCTGTCCCTCTCCAACCCCGGCATCCTACGCTCCGGCTCCAGGGGCAAGGCGGCGTTGTACTTGCCGACTCTGGAAAACTGCACGGTGATCCCGAGGGATGCCATCGCCGAGCGCGCCGGGGTACCTGTAACCACACGCATCGTGGAGGGCAGGGCGCACGAGATCGAGATCAGAACGGGAGTTCGCGTCCAGGACTGGGTTCAGGTGCTCGAGGGTGTTGCCGTGGGTGATTGGATCGCGGTCAGCGGTGGCTATGGGCTGCCGGACGATCAGCCTGTAGATGTCCAATAGAGCACCCAGAGTATTGAGCGAGACCGTATCGTGCCGGCGGATGAGGGACACCAAGTGCCGCTCCTGACCATGGAAAACCCGGGCCGGGCCTGACCCCAGCTCGTCAAGCCTCGCAGAGAGGAGGTTCGACCCTCCCCAGGTCCATTCCGAGTGTCCCGGACCGGTGCCGATGCCGGGATGGGTCATCAGGCCCGCCACGCGCACGTCCCCCTCCCCGCACGCCACCCCGTGGCACGCTGCACCGGCCCGTTCAGTACGCCAATTCAGCCTGGGGCGCTGGCCTTGCATACATGGGCGCCGGCACGCTGCATTCGGGCCCCAGGTGCACAAGGATTCTGGCGATCACGCCGGGCTCGGTGATCGCGGCAATCCATCTGCGTCGCGATCCACACTTGGCACACTTCAGAACATCCACAGAAAACACCCTGGCCATCAACTCCGGCCAGGAGCAGCGGCTGCAGGGGCTGCGTGGGGGAAACGTGAGCGACCAGGTGTGCCGAGGCCTCGGCCATTCGCCTGCCCCGCACGAAGGTCAGAAGCCACGCCCCTTGCACGAGAGTCCGGGAGGGGCGGATTCACCTTCTCTCGTTCACCGACGACGGTACACGCTCAGAAACCCACACTGAGTGCTTCGACCACGGTCGTCACTCCACCTGCGTCAATGCCACCCATGGCGTAGAGAGTCCCGTGGACCACGGCAGCACGGACCCAGCCCCGGGATGTGGGCAAGGAGGGGCCCATCTTCCAGGTGTCCGTTACGGGATCGTAGATCTCAACCGTGTCGAACAAACCCACGGTATCCACTCCCCCGGCCACATAGATCTTCCCACCGATGGCACCGCTCGCGGCCTCGGCACGCGCCGTGGGCATGGGGGCCCTCGAAGTCCACGTGTCCGTCGCCGGATCGTAGGCCTCGACAGACGAGAGCGTGGATGAGCCGCTCGACCCACCGAACACGTAAATGATGCCGCCGGCCACGCAGGTCGTGAATTGCCTGCGCGGGGAGGGCATGGGTGCGCGCGCGGACCAGGTGTTCGTGGCGGGGTCATAGGCCTCCACCACGGTCAGGTCCGCGTTGAAGCTGCCGGCGATGGCATACAGGATGCCGTTCACGGAAGCTGCACCCAGGCCCTGTCGCGGTGTGGGCATGGGTGCCATGGTCGCCCAGGAATCGGCCTGGTCGTCGTAGGCTTCCAGCGTGTTGTAGTGGGTGCCGCCCAGGGCTCCGCCCAATGCGTAGAGGGTTCCGTTTGCGACAGTCGCCGCCAGGCCCCCGCGCGCAACCGCGAGAGGAGCCATGGAACTCCACAGGTCCGTGGCGGGGTCGTAGGCAACGACCTGGTCCAACGGCCCAGCGCCAGTGTTGCCTCCGACGGTGTAGATGATTCCGTCCAGGACGTCGGCACCGAACGCAGCGTTCTGTGACGGCATCGGGCTCTTCGTCTTCCAGCCGCCCTCGACGATTGGCTTGTCCACGCTGAGAGTCTCGACGATGGTCGTCACTCCGCTCATGTCGATGCCTCCCATGGCATGCAGTGTGTTCCGGACCACGGCGGCGCGCACCCAGCCCCGTGGGGTGGGCATGGGCAAATCAGTCGCCCACGTGTCCGTGACGGGATCGTAAATCTCCAGCGTGTTCATGACACCGACCGCGTCCACGCCCCCGATCACGTAAATCTTCCCACCGATGGCACCGCTCGCGGCCTCGGCACGCGCCGTGGGCATGGGGGCCCTCGAAGTCCACGTGTCCGTCGCCGGATCGTAGGCCTCGACAGACGAGAGCGTGGATGAGCCGCTCGACCCACCGAACACGTAAATGATGCCGCCGGCCACGCAGGTCGTGAATTGCCTGCGCGGGGAGGGCATGGGTGCGCGCGCGGACCAGGTGTTCGTGGCGGGGTCATAGGCCTCCACCACGGTCAGGTCCGCGTTGAAGCTGCCGGCGATGGCATACAGGATGCCGTTCACGGAAGCTGCACCCAGGCCCTGTCGCGGTGTGGGCATGGGTGCCATGGTCGCCCAGGAATCGGCCTGGTCGTCGTAGGCTTCCAGCGTGTTGTAGTGGGTGCCGCCCAGGGCTCCGCCCAATGCGTAGAGGGTTCCGTTTGCGACAGTCGCCGCCAGGCCCCCGCGCGCAACCGCGAGAGGAGCCATGGAACTCCACAGGTCCGTGGCGGGGTCGTAGGCAACGACCTGGTCCAACGGCCCAGCGCCAGTGTTGCCTCCGACGGTGTAGATGATTCCGTCCAGGACGTCGGCACCGAACGCAGCGTTCTGTGACGGCATCGGGCTCTTCGTCTTCCAGCCGCCCCGCACGGTCTGTGCATTGAGCCCCTGGGGGCACACTACGAACAGTGCCAGCAGAGTCAGGCATGAGGAAAGCCTAGGGTGAAGGAGCGCACTGCGGGAGGATCTGAACTTGGCTGTGTGATTCATGTGATTCGCCTGTGAGGGGACACCGCGTGGATTCGCAGACCGGGCAGGGCCGGATCGGGGATGCGGGGCGGGGCAGGACGGGAAGGGTGTGGATAAACAGCGACCCACGAGCATCAGCGCCAGCGCCCAAGCGGCGTTGCGCGAGAAAAGGACTTTCTTTCCTACTTGGCCTCGAGCAGCGTTGAGAGGTGCGCCAGTGCCCGGAAGAGCAGGCTTCGCACCGCGTTCTCGCTGCGGTTCATCTCCCGCGATACCTCGGCATGGGGCAACCCGACGACGCGATGCAAGAGGATTACGACCTGGTAGTCCTCGGGGAGCTTCGCAAACGTTTGCTCGAATCGTTCGAGCTCCTCGCGTCCGGACGCGATTCGGGACGGCGTTCCGAGGCGATTGTAGACTTGGTCGAGCCCTTCGAAATCGTCGAATTCCGCCAGCTTGCCCGGGTCCCTCTTGGCGCGGCCCCAATAGCGGGCGCGGTCAACGATCTTCCGCTCGGCAGCTTTGTACAGCCAATGCAGAAACGCACGCTTTGTCGTAAGCGTGGCCGTAGGGAGATCCTCGATGACCTCCCGGCACGTGGACTGCACAAGATCCGAAAGCGAGTCCTTGGCGAGAAGCGCACGCCCGGTTCGAAGCCGGACGAACGCACGCAGCTGGGGTAGGTGGTCTTCCATGAGCGCTCGCATACGCTCTTCGTCTCCCTTGCCTGACGGCCGCGGCTCCTGCGAGCTGAACTCGTCTCTAGGGGGATCCACCATGGAATACCCGACCATACCCTATACTCGTTTTGCGTGATGTCGAAGTTCCCCCGAGACCCATCGCAAAGGGATGCGACAGCGGAATCACTGGAGCTTCTCGTTGCGCGTTGTCTCGAGCGGATGGACGCACACGGAGATGACGCCCTAGTCGAGATTTGCGAGGAGAACCCCGAATTCGCTACGGAGCTGCGTCGACGCGTCGACCGCTTGAGAGGTCTCGGGTTGGTGGGCCCATCTTCACAGGAACAGGTCTCGCTCCCCAGGATGCTCGGCGACTACCGCTTGGTCCGCAGGTTGGGGGGCGGTGGGATGGGGGAAGTCTATGTGGCGGAGCAAGCTGCGTTGGGCCGGGTCGTCGCGCTCAAGGTGGTGCGTCCCGAACTGCTCGCCATCCCTGCGGTGCGCAGGCGTTTCGAGACCGAGGTCGAGACTGCAGCGCGCATCAGCCATCCGGGTGTTGTCTCGATCTACGCGGTTGGCGAAGCGCAGGGGACTCCATTCTTCACCATGGAATACGTCCGCGGCTGCACCCTGGCGGAGGTCCTGGCGGAAGTCGAGGATCGGGACCCGCACGATCTCACAGGATTGGACCTCGCCCATGCCCTGCATCGGGCCATGGGGGAGGACGCCCAGGAGGCTGGGACGCCGGACCACGAGCTCTTCAACGGTTCTTGGGTCAGTGCCTGCCTGGGACTCGCGAGGCTCGTCGCCCTCGCACTCGACCATGTTCACCAATTGGGCGTCCTGCACAAGGATGTCAAGCCGTCCAACATTCTCATCACGCCGGATGGCCGAGCGCTCTTGATCGACTTTGGGCTGGCCGCCGTTCAGGGGGTACCGCGCGAGACACACATCGACCACGCGCCGGGATCGTTGCCCTACATGTCGCCAGAGCAGTTGGTGGGCAACCCTGGCGAACTGGATCCACGCACGGATGTCTACTCCTTGGGAGTGACGCTGGCACAGCTCCTGACGCTGACGCTTCCCTTTCCATTGAAGGGCAGTTCCTACGAGGTGATGCAGGCCATTCTCGAGGGTCGGCGAGTGACGCTCCGAAAACGTAACCGCCTGCTCTCTCGCAACGCGGAAACCGTTTGCCGAGTCGCGATGAGTCGCGAGCGGGGCGCGCGTTACGCCTCGGCTTCGGATCTCGCGCGCGACCTCGGGAACGTCCTGGCCCACAGGCCTATCCAAGCCAAACGCTCCCTGCCCTGGGTTGATTTCCAGCTGTGGGTGAGACGGCGTCCAGGATGGGCGGCCGCGGCGCTCTTGCTACTCCTCGGACTGGTCACGATCGTCGCGCTCGATCGACGCAGGGACGTGAGCGATGAAGGCCTTCGACTGGCGTACGCAGCCAACGACTTGGTCGAAGAGAATCCCGGGCTTGCACTCCTGCTGGCAATCGAGGCCCACTCTCGGGAGCCGGGAGTCCAGGTACGTAGCACCCTCTACCGCAGTCTCGACTTGCTGCGTGAGCGCCGGACGATTTCCGTAGAGAGTGCAAAGAGCAGGATCGCCGCCCAGCGGACCGGGATGTTGGTTGCCACGGAGGAGGAGGCTGCCCGCATCAACCTGTACTCACTCCCAGATCTTCACCTGGTGAGGAGTCTTGTTACAGGAACCGAAACAGGCCTCCTACGGTTCGATGAGACGGGACGCCTCTTGCTAGCCGGACTGATCGACGGACGAGCACTCCTGTGGGACTCCCAAACTGGAAGTCTCGTCAGTGAGATCCGCCACGACGCAGGCATCGTGGCCGGAGAATTCGACGCAGGAGGGACACGCGTTCTCCTTCTGGATGAAAGCGGTGCAGCCAAACTCTGGTCCACGGAGACGGGTGAGCTGATCACATCCCTCCCGCACGCTGAGAAAGATGTAGGGGGCGCGGAGGCCGTCAAGATCGACCTGCATCCCGGAGGCCGGCGCGCAGTAGTCGCGTCTCCCGGGCGAATCTCATCTTGGAAAGGGGAACCGGGCGTGGGTGGAGAGTGGGCGGAATTCCCATTTATCGGAAGGCCGTCCAGCTGTGAATACGCACCGGACGGAGAGAGGATCTTGGTTGCATCTGTGCGCGGGGGTATTCGCCTCTTCGATCCGGACAGCGCTGAGCCTGCACTTTCTATCCAGCTAGGGGGCCCGCTCGGGAAATCGAGCTTCATTCTCGGGGGAACAAGGGTCCTGGGGATCGTCCCGGGGAGCCTCATCCAATGGGACGCGCGAACGGGAGCCCGCTTGTCGACGGTTCCCATCGATCAGGCTGACTTGGGGTTTGCCCTCTCGGAAGACGGGTTGGTGGCGGTCGTCTTGAAGAACCGGACCACGGCCGTCCTCGATCTCAAGTCCGGCGCCGAAGTCGCGTCTCTTCGGGGTCACCGGTATTCGCCGCAGGTTGTCTTTGCGGGCCCTGCCGGCCACATTGTTACTTCTGCCTACGACCGCACTTTAAGGGTTTGGCAAATGAACTCAGTCATTCCCACTGTCCCACTCGAGGCACCTGCGGGGAATCTGACATCCGCGCGACTCTCACCCCAAGGCGATCACCTGGTCACCTTCACCGGTTCACAGGCGTGGGTTCTCGACAGTCGCAGTGGCGAGCATCTGCACACACTTGAGCACGGCTCAGATGTGCTGAAGGCCACCTTCGGGCCCGCAGGCAAGATGATCGCTTTGGCGGGCCGGGATGGAACGGCATCCGTGTGGACCACGGACACCGGAGAACGGCGAGGCGTCCTCTCCGGGCACTCGGCACAGCTTTGGTACGCCGCATTCAGCCCGGATGCACGGTCCGTTGCCACCGCATCCAGCGACGGTACCTGCGCAGTGTTTGACTTGGCTTCCGGGCAACTCACGCACCGTTTCGCTCCGGGCGGCGAGGTGGGTACCGTCTCGTTCTCCCCTGACGGTCGGCGCATCGTTACGGGCAACACGGAGCACCTGGTGCGCGTCTACGATCTGAACACGGATCGGCAGCCTCTGATTTTGCGCGGCCATACGGGTCTGATCTATCGCGCTGAATTCAGCCCGGGTGGCGACAAAATCGCATCTTGTTCCGCAGATGGAACCGTTCGTCTCTGGGATGCGGATACGGGCGAGTTGCTGGCAGTCCTGGAAGAGAACATGGGGGGTGTCACCTGCGTCGAATTCCACCCCAACGGGGACTATCTTGTGACGGTGACCGCCTCTGGAACCGTGACGGTTTGGTCCCTGGACACCTACGCGCTGCACGCCAAGCTCGGGTCGTCGTTCAGCGCACCGATCTACGCGTCCTTCAGCAAGGACTGCACCCGAATCCTGACTGTCGACAACAGACCGGAGATCCGGTCTTGGCCCTTCGATATCTACGCCGCGGCCTTGAATCACAAGCCTCGCGAGCTGGCACCGGAGGAGCGACGGGCTTGGTTCGACTAGGCCCAACGTCTCTGCCGTCCTGCCGCTGCGGACAATCTGCCGGGCGTGTGGCCCGAATACTCGACCGATGCCCAAAACGGAGCCCATTGGCCTCGTTCACGTCAGACTGCCCTCGGTGGGCAGTCGAACAGCAGCCAATCGCGCTCCAGCGTTCTCTTCTTCTTGAGCCTGAAAGCAGAGCCAACTTGCTGCACCCGGTCCGGGACAAGTACGGAGTCATCTGTGAAAAGGCACCAAGGTCAAGGGGTGACGACCGCCGTGCCCCCGTCGCGCCCTGAGAGCATGGCAAGAACTCCACGCTACGAATCCCTGGGCAGCTGGCAGCGCAGCCTGAACCGGGGTATCGGGCCGGCCTGTGTTCGAGCACCGAGCGGGAGTCCCGGCCGTGACAGGCCTCAGGCAGACGCCTAGGCGTCGATGGTCGAGGAAACGGCGATGGGGAGGTGCCTGACTCGGGACCTCTATCCGATGGCAATCGCCAACGCCGAATCCACATCCGCGAGCAGGTCATCCAGGTGCTCGACACCCACCGAAAGGCGCACGAGGCCGTCTTCGAGGCCGGCGGCGTGGCGCACTTCAGCGGGGATGGAGGCGTGGGTCATGCTGGGCGGGGTTTCGACCAGGGACTCGACGCCGCCTAGGGACTCGGCCAGGGTGAACAGGCGTGTGCTGCTGGCGAAAGTCTCGCCGGCGGGGACGCCGCCGGACAGCTCGAAGGAGACCATGCCGCCGCCGTTGCGCATTTGCTTTTGGCACAGGGCGTGCTGGGGGTGGGAGGGCAAGCCGGGGTAGTGCACACGGTCGACGCTGGGGTGGGCCTCCAGGTGCTGGGCGATGGCGAGGGCGTTGGAGCCGTGGCGTTCCATGCGCAGGGCCAGGGTCTTGGTGCCGCGCAGGACCAGGAAGGCATCCATAGGGCCCGGGGTGCCGCCGCTGGAGTTTTGGTGGAAGGCGAGTTCCTCGCGCAGTTCATCGGACTTGCCGATCAGGGCGCCGCCGACGACGTCGGAATGGCCGCCGAGGTACTTGGTGAGGGAATGCAAGACGATGTCTGCTCCCAGTGCCAGGGGGGTCTGCAGGTAGGGCGTGGCGAAGGTGTTGTCCACGGCCAGGATGGCGTTCGAAGACAGGGCGATTTCCGCCATGCGCGCGATGTCGGTCAGACGCAGCAGGGGGTTGGAGGGGCTCTCGACATAGAGCATTTTCGTGGCTGGGGTCATGGCCGCGGCCACCGCGTCGGGAACGGTCGTGTCCACGAAACTGAACTCGATGCCGTAGCGCTCGAAGACCTTCGTGAAAATGCGGTAGGTGCCGCCGTACAGGTCGTTGCCCGCGACGATGTGGTCACCGGGAACGAGGCGCGCGAGCAGGGCGTTCGTGGCGGCCAGGCCGGAACTGAAACACAGGCCGAAGGTGCCACCCTCGAGGGAGGACAGGTTCTCCTCCAGTGCCGTGCGCGTGGGGTTGTGGGTGCGCGAGTACTCGTAGCCGCCGATGGGATCCCCGGGGGAGTTCTGGGCGTAGGTACTGGTCATGTAGACCGGTGTCATCACTGCGCCGGTCACCGGATCGGGATCCTGGCCAGCGTGAATGGCGCGAGTTTCGAAGCGATCGGGGGCGGTTTGCTCATCTTGGGAGGTCATGGGCAGAGATCCTATCCGTTAGCCTCACGGGCCACCATGCTCTGCCACGGCCCCGAAGATCAACGCGCCCTCGATGCGCGACGCGCCAAGTACTCCGCCAACGTCTTGGAGTTCGAGGTCGTCTTGTCCTTGCTGGAGAACTTTGCCCACAGTTCCCTTGGGCGGCGCGCATTGCGGGATCTGGGCCCCAGACCCGAAGCCCAGGCGCGTGCTGCCTTGGCCCGGGTGGGCGAATTGCGGAGTTTGGAAGCACGTGGCGGGGGACCCAGTTTCGCGGGCGTGACCGACCCCGTGCCGGTCGAGCCCAGCGGGCGGACCCAGCGGGCCTACGACGAAGAGGGCTGCATGGCCCTGCGCGGCGTGTGCCTCGCTGGTCGGCGGCTGACCGGGTGGTTTGCGGAACGCGCGCAGGAGGCGCCTGCCTCGGCGCAGGTGGCCGCTGATCTGCCCCGCCTCGACGGACTGGTGGAGGCCATCGACGCCGTGCTGGATGAACGCGGTCGAGTGCGGCGCGACGCCTCGCCCCTGTTGGCGCGCTTGGGGCGTGAAGAGAGCCGGCTCTCCAGCGAAATCGAAACCGTTCTGCGTCGCATCGTGGCTAGCGCGGGGGTGCGCGCAGTGCTTTCCGATTCGGCCATCCACCGACGTGGCGGGCGGCCCGTATTGGCCGTGCGAGCCAAGAGTTCAGGGCGCGTGCGCGGGCTCACCCATGATCGCTCGCAGAGTGGCGAGAGTGTCTTCATTGAACCCAACGAGGTCTTGCAGCCGGGCAATCGGCTGGCGGAGGTGCGCGCCGACATGCGTCGCGAGACGGAACGCATCCTGCTCGAACTCAGCACGATCGTGCGCGCGGCGCGCGACAAACTCGAACGACTGGCCGAGGGGCTGGCGGAATTGGAACTGGCGTCCATTGGCGCTCGTTACGCGCTCGCCTGTGACGGACACGTGGCCTTGCAGCCCGGCGACCTGGGCGCGGCACCTGGCCTGCTGCTGCGTTGCGCTCGCCATCCACTGTTGATCGAACAGGAGCGCCTGGGCGAAATCCCAAACGTCGTGCCCATCGACCTACGGCTGGGCGGTGATTTCGACATGTTGATCATCACGGGGCCTAACACCGGCGGCAAAACCCTCGCGCTCAAGACCTCCGGCATCTTCGCCCTGCTCACTCGCTGTGGTCTGCCCGTGCCCG
>CAYXTP010000004.1:229579-307441 GCA_964467985.1 uncultured Planctomycetaceae bacterium | reverse complement strand
CTCAAGACCTCCGGCATCTTCGCCCTGCTCACTCGCTGTGGTCTGCCCGTGCCCGCAGCAGAGGGCACGACCGTGCCCCTGTTTGAGCGCGTGGCTGCAGACATCGGCGATGAACAGGAAATCCGCCAAAACCTCTCCACGTTTGCATCACACCTGGTGCGCATCAAGGACGCGCTGGCAAGAGCGGATGGGGACACGCTTGTATTGCTGGATGAACTGGGAGGCGGGACGGATCCCGAGGAGGGTGCGGCCTTGGGCGAAGCCGTGCTTGAAGACCTGCTTGCGCGCGGAGTGCCCACCCTGTGTTCCACCCACATCGGCAAGTTGAAAGAGTTCGCCTTCCGCCACGTGCGTGCCGAGAATGCGTGTACCGAATTTGATGTGCAGAGTCTGGAGCCCATGTACCGCCTGCTGATTGGAACCCCGGGTGAGTCGGGCGCACTGGTCATTGCGCGGCGCTTGGGATTGCCGCAGGCCATCGTCGAACGGGCGGGTGGCTTGCATGAACGGCGCGAGGGCGAGCTGGCCGACTTGATGGAAGAGGTGCGCGTGGCGCGCACGGCGGCGGAGGAGTTGCGCGCGGGCGCCGAACAGCGGCTGGATGAGGCCCGCGAGCGGATTCGGGAATTGGAGGACGTGCGCGGAGACCTGGACCGACGCGGGGAGCAGCTGGAGGCCGAGGCTCAAAAGGGCATCGAGGAGCGAGTGCGAGACGGCGTACGCAAGGTCGAACGCGCCCGCAGTCTCCTCTCGCAGATCCCGAAAGAGACCGCCCAGGCCCTGGCTGGCGTGCTGGATGAGCTGGAGGCCGACCTGACCGGGGCCAGCTTGAGCGAGCGACGGCAGGCCTTTCTCTCATCCCTGCGCAAGGGCAGCTTGGTCTACCTACCGCGCTATCGCCAGCGTGTACTGGTGCACAAGGTGAACGGGGCCAAGCGCGAGGTCGTCTGCAAGCTGGGCAACATGAAGCTGCGCGTGACCTTTGAAGAGGTGACGCCCTACGAGTCCCTCTAGAGCCGCTGAGAGAATTCTGGGCTGCGGTGGGCCGGGCGGCGGGGGGGCGAGGACTGACGGATCGCAGCGCGCGGGTCGAGCTGAGTGCAAACCGAACTGCTTCGGCCACCCCGGTCATGGGGCCTAGCTGACGTGGAGCAGGGACCCGCGCGCCCCGTGTGCGGGGCAACTCAAAAAACACTGTCCGCCTCCGGCATGGCCTGTACCTAGAATGGACGCGTGACTCTGCGTTTCCACAACGGGCTGGCCGCTGCGGCCCTGACCCTCGCTGCTCTCAGTTCGAATGCCGTGCCGGCTCAGGATCCCACTGCTGCTGGGGACGACTTTGCCCGGGAAGTCGTGCCCTTCATTGCCCGCTATTGTGCGGAGTGTCACTCCCCGACCGATGAGGAGGAGAACCTGGTGCTCACCCGCGTCTTGAGCGGGTCACAAGTACGAGCTGCGGCAGAAACCTGGGAGGACGTGCTGGCGGTGTTGGATCTGCACGACATGCCGCCCAAGGACGCTAGCCAACCCGATGCGCATGAGCGCGCGCGCGTGGTGGAGTTGTTGGAGGGCGTGCTGGCCGCAGGCGGAGTGCGGGAAGCCGGAGGATTGCGTCGCCTGAACGCGGCGGAGTACACGCGCACGGTGCGCGACCTGTTTGGCGTTGAGTTCGACGCGCGCGCACACTTTCCACCCGATGGCATCGGGCACGGGTTCGATACGGTGGCGGAGAGCCTCACCCTGTCCGATCTAGCCGTGGAGATGTACCTGTCGGCCGCAGAGTCCATTGCGGCCGATGCGGTGGCCGTGGATCTCAGCGCCTTTCCTTCGAAGGTGCGCTTGAGCGGGGAACAACTCCGTGGGCCCGGATTTGCAGAAGCCAAGATCTTGAGCACCCACGGGGCCATTGAGGGCACCTTCGAAATTCCGTACGCGGGTCGTTATCGATTGAGCACAGCGGTGGCCGCATCCCAGGCAGGGGACGAGTTTGCACGCATGGCGATCGTCTGCGATCAACAACGGTTGGCAGAGTCTAGCGTCGGAGCCACACCCGCGCGCGCCAAAGCGGGTCACCCCGACCGGCCCTCCGTGGAAGTCCAGCTCGACCGGGGCGCACATCGGGTGGGCGTGCGCTTCCTGAACGACTACTACGATCCTGAGCACCCGGACCCGACACGTCGAGACAGGAACCTGCATGTGTATTGGATCGAACTTGAGGGGCCCCTCGACGCGCCTCCACCGACGGACTTTCAATTGGCCCTGACACAGCGCGTCGGTCCAGACGGGCAACCAGAAGGCGAGGCCAGTCGGCTGGCGTACCTGGTTCACCGCATCTGGCGCCGCCCCGCTCAGCCGTCAGAAATCGAACGCCTGAAGGCGATGCCCGATCCGGAGGCTTCTGCGGACCTGCGCCTGCGTTGGCAGCTGACCGCGCTGCTGACCTCGCCTCACTTCATTTTTCGCCTGGAGCCTGATCCCCCGGGGGCGGCCGATGGCGAACGACGACCCCTGGTCGACGACGAACTTGCGGTGCGGCTGTCCTATTTTCTATGGGGAACGACACCCGATGAGGAGTTGCAGCAGGCTGCGAATCTCGGAGAGCTCTCGGACGCCGGCAAGTACAGAGACTGGGTCCAGCGCCTGGTGGACGACCCGCGCTCGCGCTCCTTTTCCCGGTCATTCTCCAGCCACTGGCTTCAGATCCAGGGGCACAGACTCGTGCAGGGCGCAGACGCAAAATCCGAATCCCTGCGGCAAGCCATGGCGGAGGAAAGCGCGCTGTTTTTTGACACCATCCTGCGCGGCAATCTGAGCCTCTGGCAGTTATTGGAGGCGGACTGGACACTGGCCAACCAAGTGCTGGCGGAAGTCTATGGAGTGCCGGATGTTACGGGCGAGGAACACCAACGCGTCTCGTTGGCATCGACCCAACGGCGCGGGGTGCTCGGACAGGCAGCCGTGCTGGCGCGTACGAGCGAGGCCACGCGCACCTCTCCGGTGCGTCGGGGCAAGTGGGTCTTGGAGGCATTGCTGGGGGCGGCACCCACTGCGGCTCCGGCCCTGCCCAATCCACTCGAGGAAGCGGATCCGCTCGCGCCCAATCTCAGTCTGCGGGAACGCTGGGCTGCCCATCGCCAAGATCCGGCCTGCGCCCTGTGTCACGACTCGATGGACCCCATTGGTTTCGGGCTCGAGAACTACGGGCCGCAGGGCAGGTGGCGTTCCGACTATCCGATCGAGCCCGGTTCGAATGGGGAGCCGGAACCGGTCGATGGATCCGGCGAGCTCATGGGTGGGCGACCATTCGACGGACCGCTGGGTTTGGTCCAAGCCCTGCGCGCGGATGATCGCTTTCAGCGAACCCTGACCGAGAAGCTGCTTACCTACGCCCTCGGTCGAGGCATGACGGCCGCCGATCGCGGGCTCGTCGAGCGCATCGGCTCAGCCCTGGATGCCGACGAACCCAGCCTGCGCCAGCTGGTGATCGAGATTGCCTGCAGCGAGGCGTTTACCCATCGCCAAGTCGGGGGCCAGCGATGAGCGTTCTGTCGCGACGCTCTTTCCTGCGCGGGAGTGGCGTATGCCTGACCCTGCCGTGGCTCGAGGCGCTGACACCCGGCGCGGACCAAGCGCCCACGCGATTGATCTATGTCTACGCGCCCAACGGAATCGTGCCAGGAGGATGGATGCCCGGAGGACCCGAGCCGACCCCCGAAGGCAACGCGGTTGCCTTGGCGGAGTTGCCTACCCTGCTCTCGCCCCTGCAAGCCCACGTTTCGAAGCTGCAGGTCCTCTCGGGTTTGACCCAGGACAAGGCGCGCGCCAATGGGGATGGGGGCGGTGACCACGCGCGGGGCTCCGCGACCTTCCTGACGGGGGTCCAGGCCCTCAAAACCGACGGCGCCGTGGGATTGGGGATTTCAGCAGACCAAGTGGCGGCGAATGTTCTCGGGGATCACACGCGCTTCCGGTCCATTCAGCTGGGGACCGACGGGGGCCAATTGTCAGGCCAGTGCGATTCGGGTTACGCCTGTGCCTACTCGAGTTTCATTTCCTGGCAGACCGCGACGACTCCCGCAGGCAAGGAATCGGACCCCGCGAGGGTATTCGATCGTCTGTTCCGGGGGGGGCTGACCCCGGGAGCGAGTGCAGCCCGTATTCGGGCGCAGTCGCGACGGCGGTCGATCCTGGATTTCGTAAGGCAGGATGCACGTGGGCTGCGGACGCTCCTGGGGCACGCGGACATGCAGCGGTTGGATGAGTACGAGAGCGGCCTGCGTGAATTGGAACGCCGACTCATCGATTTTGCTTCCGATCGAGAGGAGTCTGTTCCTGACGATGCACGCCCGGATCCGGGTACGCGTTCCCCGGCTGAACGCTTCAAGCTGCTGGCCGATGTGCTCGTCCTGGCCCTGCGCACGGATGCGACCCGCGTGGCGACCCTGATGGTGGCTAACGAAGGCAGTAATCGGGCATACCCCGAACTCGGGTCACCCGAAGGCCACCACAGCCTTTCTCACCACCAGGGGGATGCGGAGAAGGTGGCGGTCATCGGGGCCATCAACCGACATCACGTGCAGCTGTTTGGGCATCTGCTGGACGGACTTGCCGAAGCGCACGAGGGAGATCGCAGCCTGCTGGACGCGAGTCTGGTGGTCTACGGTTCGGGCATCGCGGACGGCAACACTCACAGCCACCACGATCTGCCCCTGGTGTTGGCGGGCGGGGGGAACGGGAGCCTGAACCCGGGTCGACATGTTGTCTGGCCCAAGGAGACTCCCATGAACAACCTGCACCTGGCTCTGCTCGAGCGGGTGGGCGTCACCACCGAACAGCTCGGCGACTCAACGGGCGTGCTGCCGGGTATTTGAAGCGTCGTCCCATTCTCCGGCTGCCGCACTTCCCCGCCGGTTTCGCGCTAGACTCTCCAGCGCCATGACAGCGATGGAGCACAATCCTCGGCCCTGGGTCGTGATCAAGTTCGGTGGCACGAGCGTCTCGACTCGTGTCCGCTGGGAGACGATCCACTCCATAGCCAGGGCGCACATCGCCAAGGGGCGGCGACTGCTGATTGTCTGCTCAGCTCTAGGCGGTGTGTCCAACTCCTTGGAGCGCGTGCTCAGCAACGGGGGCAACGGACCGACCGATGGGGCACTGCAGGCTCTGCGGGAACAGCACATGTCCCTGGCCTCTGACCTCGAATTGGACGGGGAGACCCTGTTGGGCGCGCCTCTACAGGAGTTGGAATCGCTGTGTTTGGGGCTCTCGCTTACGGGTGAGCTCAGCCCTGGACTGCGGGCGAGGATCATGTCGTACGGAGAGATCCTCTCCACGACACTGGGAGCCGCTTGGCTCTCGCAGCAGGGGCTAGAGACGGGTTGGTTGGATGCGCGCGAACTGCTCGAGGCCCTGCCCTGTTCCAGCCGTTCCGAAGCAAGAGGCCGACTGAATGCCCACGTGCAACACGGCGTCGACTTGGACTTGCGGCGGGATCTCGAGGCGCGCGCTGAACCCGCGTTGCTCACCCAAGGCTTCATCGCGCGCAACGCCCAAGGCAAGACGGTCCTGCTGGGGCGCGGTGGATCGGACACCTCCGCGACCCTGCTGGCGGCCAAGCTCGAGGCCGAGCGTTGCGAGATCTGGACGGACATGCCCGGCATGTACACCGCCAACCCGCGCCAGGTTCCCGAAGCCAGGCTCCTACGCACCCTCGACTACTCTGAAGCCCAAGAGCTGGCCTCCACCGGCGCACAGATCTTGCACCCACGCTGCATCGCCCCCGTTTGCGAAGCGCGCATTCCCCTGCACGTGCGTTGCACGGAGCATCCGGATCGCGGCGGCACCGTCATCGGGACGGACGCGGCGGAGGAAGGGGCGCAGGTCAAGGCCATCTCCACCCGGCGCGGTATCACCCTGGTCTCCATGGAGACGGTGGGTATGTGGCACCAGTCTGGGTTCCTGGCCACGATCTTCGGGTTGTTCAAGCGGCACGCCCTATCCGTCGACCTCGTCTCGACCTCGGAAACAAACATCACCGTGTCCTTGGACCCTGCGGGAGATTCGGCTGACAGCGCCGCCTTGGGCTACTTGTTGGAGGACCTCGCGCCCCTGTGCCAGGCGCGCGTGATCGGACCCTGTGCTTCGGTCAGTTTGGTGGGGCGCAACATCCGCGCCACCCTGCACAAGCTCGGTCCGGCGCTCAGCGTGTTCGAGGAGCAGCAGGTGCATCTGCTGACCCAGGCGGCGAGTGACCTCAACCTGACCTTTGTCGTGGACGAAGACCAGGCAGAACGGCTCGTGGCTCGCTTGCACGATCTGCTCTTTCCGCACTCCACCGGGGCGGCCCACCTCGGTCCATGCTGGAGCGAAGTGCAAACCCAAGCCGAGCGCCAGGATTGGTGGCGTACTCGGCGCGACGAGCTGATTGAGTTGGTTCAAGAGGGTCCCTGTTTTGTCTACGAGGAGGCGAGTCTCGACTCGGCCGTCGCGGAATTGAGCGCCGCTCAGGGGCTGGCCCGGGTGTTGTATTCGGTCAAGGCCAACAGTCATCCACGTATCCTGCAGCGCTTCGTCCGGGCGGGACTCGGTCTCGAGTGTGTCTCCCCGGCCGAGGTGGACCTGGCCCTGGAGGCTGGAGCGACTCCAGAACAGGTGCTCTTTACGCCCAATTTTGCCCCGCGTGGGGACTACGAGTACGGATTGCAGAAGGGCGTGCAGGTCACCCTCGACAGTCTCTTCCCGCTCGAGAACTGGTCCGCGATGTTCGCCGGCGCCCAGCTCTTCCTACGCCTCGATCCGGGCGAGGGTCATGGGCACCACGAGTTCGTTCGCACGGCCGGCTCCAATTCCAAGTTTGGAATTGCCCACGCAGAACTCGAGCGCGTCGCGCGCTTGGTGGAGGAAGCCGGCGCAACGGTGGTCGGACTGCACGCGCATGTGGGCAGTGGCATCTTGGACAGTGGCGGTTGGTCCCGTACGGCCCGCTACCTGGCTTCTGCCATGGAGCACTTTCCGAAGGTGCGAACATTGGATCTGGGTGGGGGATTGGGCGTGGTCGAACGCCCGGGCATGGCCCCGCTGGATGTGGCGGCCCTGGATGAGTCCCTGCAACGAGTGCGCAACGAATTCCCGCACCTGGATCTTTGGATGGAGCCCGGGCGATTCTTGGTGGCACGCGCGGGTGTGCTGTTGGCGCGCGTGACTCAGGTCAAAGAGAAGGGGGCCGTGACTTACGTGGGCATCGAGACCGGGATGAACTCGTTGATTCGCCCAGCCCTCTATGGCGCCTACCACGAGATTGTGAACCTCAGTCGGCTCGACGAGGCCTGCACCCAGATCGCCCACGTCGTGGGACCCATATGCGAAACGGGAGACACCCTTGGACACGCACGGCCCCTGGCTCCCGCCGTTGAAGGGGACGTGTTGTTGATCGCGACGACCGGCGCTTATGGGCGAGTCATGAGTTCGAGCTACAACTCCCGCCCGCCCGCCGTCGAGCGCTTCTTGTAAGCGTAGTTCTCAGCGCGGGATCAGTCCCGCAACTTGGAGAGGCCCGCGTAGCCGGCGGGAATGCGAGTGGCGCGAAAGAGGGCGTAGGGGTTCATACCGCCCCCTCCGCCACCCGGTCCACGCCGGGCCGGGCGCGGCCCGCCATCACCACCCACGGGTCGGCCGGGAGGGCCCGTGCCCCGAGTGGGACCCGGCGGGTCGCCCTCAGGAGGTCCCCCCCTCGCTCGCCCTTGCCCAGGGGCACCGGGCCCAGTCGGTCCCTGTCCCTCCGGTCTCGGTTCAGGCTGGCCCAGGGGATTCATGTAGTCCCAGACCACCTCGCCCTCTGGGGTCACTTCGAAAATACGGCTCTGGGCCCCCGAGCAGATCAGGGTGTTGCCCCCGGGAAGTCGGTGTGCGCCTGAGACAAAGGAAGAGAAGAAGCTCGTCTTGTCCTCAGCGGCATAGGACCAGATCGGCGCGGCGGGCCCGAATGGCAGGGCCTCGGGGCGCTGGAATCGGCCGTCCTTCATGGGCAGCAGGATCTCGTCGACCGTGCTGTAGGGTTGCTCGCCACGACCTTCTCCGTTGTTGAAAACTGTCAGACGCAGGCTGCCATCGGCGGCCGTGACAAAACGCGGATCGTGCTGGCCAAAGAGAGTGCGCTGTTCATCGCCACCCTGTCCGTAACGCGCCGGGTTGCCCCAGCGATACAGGAGGTCACCGCCCCTGCCATGACGTCCGCCTGACGAACCGGCGGCTTCCTCGGTGCTCGTGGAGTGGTCAATGATCCACACCTCGCTGAGCGTGCGGATACTGAGGGCGATCAGGTCGTGCTCGGCGTTGTAGTCGATGCCGTTCGTGTGCAGCCAATCGCTGCGGGGTCGACGTCCACCGCGTCTGGGTTCGTCTCCCTCCTCACTCCCGTCCGCGTCTTCTTCCTCTTCACCGAGGTAGCCCAGGGCCCGCATTTCCTCTTCGAGTTCTTCACGACGGCGTCGCTCCGCTGCGCTTTCCTTGCGGGTCGGCAGGCCGGCGTTGACGTCGATTCGTTCGGGGTGCTCGGCGAGCACTCCGTAGTTGCGTGCCTGGTCGTCGTAGTCTTGGATGAGGTGGTCCCACGCATGCCACTCCCAAACCCGTTGGCCCCCCGCAGGCGTGGTCGGCTTGATCTCGAGCACCATGTCGGGCCAGAGAGTGAAGGGTCTCTGCGCGTCGGGGGCCCCCAGGGAGTCGGGCTCACGGCCAGCGGCCAGGGCTTCCTCCACCGACCGGCCTTCCCAGGCGATCACCAGAATGTTGCCATTGGGCAACGGCTCAATGTCGTGATGGTGCAGGTGATGTTCATCTGACAGCTCCATGCTCCATAGCAGTTCACCCTCCCAAGAGAAGCGTTCTACGACGCCGCCTTCTCCACCGCCCTGGAATGGCGATGACTCCGGATGATTGCCGCAGCGCAGGAGCGAACCGTCTTCCAGCAGGTAGACGGAATTGCCCGCTGCGTACTCTGACTGCCAGCTGTGTACCTCCTCGCCTTGCATGTCCACAAGCCACGTAGTCTTGGAGCGCAGGGGAGCCAGAAGCGTGTAGCCGTCCACAGCCTTGTCTGAGCGCAGCAACAAGCCCCGCTTCTTTAGCGGCGCTTCAATGGTCGACACCTCGGCTTCGGGTTGGGTCGAGGCCGGATCCTGTGCGGTGGCGCCCGCGTCTTGGGCCCACGTGGGACTCACGAGCAACAGGCAAGCCGTCAGTGATTTGAAGTGCAGCATGGTGGGGGTGTCTGGGGGTGAAGGGCCTAGCCTAGTCATCCCGGCGCCAGAGGTTGGGCTTTCTTCGGGCTGAGCCCTGGGCGCGTCGCAAGCAGGCATCCTGGTGTTGCCAGAGGCTCCCGTCGCCCCACTTCTGCTGACGCCTAGGACTCGCTAGTCTCGGGCCATGGCAGGCACGCGTGCAGACATCTTGGTGGTGGACAACGACGAGCGTATCGTGGAGCTGTTGGCTTGGTTCCTTGAGAAGCGTGGCTACCAGGTACGTTGCGCGGGTTCGTTTGGCGAGGCGCGGGCAGCCTTGGCCGAGTCACAACCAGACTTGATGCTCTCGGACGTGGATCTTGGGGCTCAGAATGCTCGCGTCGAATTGCCACGCCTCGAGCGAGACGGACTGCTGCCTCCGACCCTGGTGGTCTCGGGCTTCCTGGACGCCGACCTGCGCGCAGAGTTGCTCGCGCTGGAGCCCGTGCTGGACACACTTGCCAAGCCGTTCGAATTCGAGACCCTGGAGGCTCACATACTCGCCTGCCTGGCCCGGGTGAGTGGTGGGGCTGGAACCTCCGTCCCCACCGACCCCGCTGCGGCAAGCGCTGATCTACAGGCCGGCGAGATCGAGAATGACGAGGGCTGGGTCGAAGTGCGGCCCGCGGCACCAGGCCCTGGAGGAATTCAGGAGTGACGCGTTTCAGTTTCCGCACCGCCGGGGAATCCCACGGCCAGGCTCTGGTCGGAATTGTCGAGGGCATGCCCTCCGGTCTCGACTTGGATCTGCAGTCCGTGGACGCAGAACTCACCCGCCGTCAGGGGGGCTACGGTCGTGGGGGACGCATGAAGATTGAGCAGGACTGTCTGGAGCTCCTGTCTGGAACCCGAGCGGGGCGCACCTTGGGATCGCCCCTCGCTTTCTTGATCAAGAACAAGGACGCGGTCATCGAGAGCTTGCCGATTCCTTCCAATCCGCGGCCCGGCCACGCGGACTTGGCGGGCTGCCTGAAGCACGGACACCGGGACCCGCGGGCCGTGTTGGAACGGGCCAGCGCTCGCGAGACCGCAGCGCGCGTGGGGGCTGGGGCCCTGGCCCGGCAGGTGCTCGAAGCGTTTGGAGTGGAGATCTTTGCGCACGTCCTGGAGGTCGGAGGCGTCAGCTGCGACTCGAGTGGCTTTGAGAGAGCCGGTTCGCAATACCGGGCCGTGCGCGACCGCTCGCCATTTTGGAGCTTGGATGAAGAGGCGGATCGGGTCATGGCTCAGGCTGTGGACCAGGCGAGGGCGGAGCAGGACAGTCTGGGTGGCGTGTTTGAAGTGCGCGCCACGGGGTTGCCTGCGGGACTGGGCGGCTACTCGAGTGGATCAGAACGCCTGACCTCGCGCCTGGGAGCCGCCCTCTTCTCCGTGCCCGCCATCAAGGCCGTCGAGGTGGGGCTGGGCTTGGAAGCCGCTCGCCGCCGGGGCTCCGCCATGCACGACCCGATCCTGCCGGCGCCAGAGGGCGCGCCCCTGCGCTACGCCCGGGGCAGCAACAATGCGGGGGGGCTGGAGGGCGGTTTGACCAACGGGCAGCCCCTCATCCTGCGCGCCGCCATGAAACCCATCCCTTCCCTGCGTCAGGGCCTTCCCAGCGTTGATTTCGAGAGTGGCGAGGCGGTCCAGGCTACGTACCAGCGCTCAGACGTGACTTCTGTGCCCGCGGCCAGCGTGGTGGGTGAGGCTGTGGTGGCCTTGGCCTTGGTGGAGGCGTTCCTGGACAAGTACGGCGGCGATTCCATCGACCAGGTGCGAGTGGCCTGGGAGTTCCACCGGAGTCAGATGAAGGACCTCTAGGAGGAGGCGCACCGGCCAGAGCCGTTCTCAGGCCTTTTGCCCGAAAAGCCACATGGGTGCTTGACGCGCCAGGGGTCGCCCGTACCATACGCCGCTCCATTCTCCACCCATGCCCGGTTCGCGACCCGCGGACAGGACCTGGAATGGATGTATTGGGGCCTCGCCCGGCTATCCGCCAGCGTGGCTCAATTGGCAGAGCAGCTGATTTGTAATCAGCAGGTTGCGGGTTCGAGTCCCGCCGCTGGCTCCAGTCTTCGGGACCTCGTCCCGTAGGCGGCTGGCGGTGCTCGAGCCTCGACCGGATCGGACGAAAGGACAAATCGAACACGACCCAACGCCGGCACCTCAGCCACTCGCTGAAGCGCTGCGCAAGGTCGACCTTCTTGCGCCGCCCCGCATGAAGGGTGCTCACTGGAAACACGAAATTGATCCGAGGATGACTTGGGAGCGTTGGCTCTCAGGCCCCGCTTGAGTTTTCTCGGGCGCACGGCCTGAGCCCATGCGTTTGCACCGGTCGCCTGCAAGATCACCGGTTGGCGAGATTCCCGAGCGGCCAAAGGGGACAGACTGTAAATCTGTTGGCTCAGCCTTCCCAGGTTCGAATCCTGGTCTCGCCACCATTCCTGATTTCCCCGTCAGGAGTTCAAGTCCAGGGCCCCGCGTTCCTTGACCCCCAGCCGGTTTCTTCGTGCGTCCCTGCTCCCTCGCCCCCGCGAGCCCCGACCTGTGTCCCTTCACCTTATATATAGAGTGAAAGCCCTGGTTTGAGACGTGTGAGGCCCTCTGGAGTGCAGAGCACCTTGGGCGGGTGTAGTTCAATGGTAGAACGGCAGCCTTCCAAGCTGCACACGAGGGTTCGATTCCCTTCACCCGCTCCATCCTGTTTGCTTCTCCTCCCGGATCAATGACCCCCAGCCCGCCTGGCCTGCGCCGGGCGGTGCGGGAAACGGGCGCTGCTGTAGCTCAGTGGTAGAGCACTTCCTTGGTAAGGAAGAGGTCATGGGTTCAAGTCCCATCAGCAGCTCCAGCTCCCCAATTGCCGCCGCGGGCCGACCCGTGCGACAAGCTCTCGTCGGTTGTCCGTCAAGGATGGCCGGTACTCAACTTCATCTGATTTTCAAAAGTAACTGACCCGCGTTTCTTCTCTGTGGGCCCCGTCCGGGGCGCATCTGGAGCGGAGCGCACCACCGCTTGCGGGCGCGAGCCCCATCGACTGCGAGACAAGAACATGGCCAAGGAAGTCTTCGAAAGGACCAAGGACCACGTGAACGTTGGCACCATCGGTCACGTCGACCACGGAAAGACCACGCTCACGTCGGCGATCTGTCGCCATCAGGCAAACCGCGGGTTGGCCAAGGCGATGAACTTCGACGAGATCGACAAGGCGCCCGAGGAAAAGGCGCGTGGAATCACGATTTCCACGGCGCACGTGGAGTACGAGTCCGAGACTCGTCACTACGCTCACGTGGATTGCCCCGGTCACGCCGACTACGTCAAGAACATGATCACCGGAGCCGCCCAGATGGACGGTGCCATTCTGGTGGTCTCCGCTGCGGACGGCCCGATGCCCCAGACGCGCGAGCACATCCTGCTCGCCCGTCAGGTCAACGTGCCCGCCATCGTGGTGTTCATGAACAAGGTCGACCAGGTCGACGATCCCGAACTGCTCGACCTGGTCGAGATGGAGATCCGCGAGCTGCTGGACAAGTACGAATTCCCGGGTGACGACACCCCGATTATCCGTGGTTCCGCATTGGGTGCCGAGAACGCGCTCAACGACGGCAAGCCCGTGGATGACGAGGCCTTCACCTGCATCAACGAGCTGATGGACGCCGTGGATTCCTTCATCCCGCTGCCTGAGCGCGATGTGGACAAGCCCTTCATCATGCCCGTGGAAGACGTGTTCTCCATCAAGGGACGCGGCACCGTGGGCACCGGCCGTATCGAGGCCGGTATCGTCAACACCGGCGATCCTCTCGAGATCGTCGGCATGGGCGAGGAAATCGGCACCACCACCTGCACGGGTGTCGAGATGTTCCAGAAGACCCTCGACGAGGGGCGCGCTGGCGAGAACGTCGGCATCCTCTTGCGCGGTGTCGACAAGAAGGACCTGGTGCGTGGAATGGTCCTGGCCAAGCCCAAGACCATCACGCCTCACACCAAGTTCGAGGCTGAGGTCTACGTCCTCTCCAAGGATGAAGGTGGACGCCACACGCCCTTCTTCGACGGTTACCGACCTCAGTTCTACTTCCGTACCACGGACGTGACCGGCAGCACCAACCTGCTAGGCGGCGCTGAGATGTGCATGCCTGGCGACAACGTCAAGCTGAGCGTTGAGCTCGGAACCCCCGTGGCCATGGACGAGCAACTGCGCTTCGCCATCCGCGAGGGCGGCCGTACCGTCGGTGCCGGCGTCGTCACCAAGGTGATCGAGTAGTCCGCCACTCGACCACCCGTCAACCTACATGGGGGGCAGGCTCTGACAGCCTGCTCCTTGTCTCTCCCACCCCGATACCCAGACTGGTCCAGCCATGAAGGTCAAAGAACGCTACGTCTTCCTGGAGTGCACGGTGTGCAGACACCGCAACTACACGACGCACAAGCGCCTGAAGGCGGCCTACAAGCTCGAGAAGAAGAAGTACTGCAACTACTGCAGGGCCCACACTTCGCACCGCGAAAAGAAGCTCTGATTCCGAACCACGCAGAGCCTCTCTAGGGCCTTTCGGTGGGCTGACCCACCCCAACCCGGAACGGTTCTCAGTGCAGCTCTTCTTCCCCATTCCCCTCCCCTCGTTTCGTTAACCCTCGGAGTCTCCCAAGATGGCCTACCGCAAAGATCAAGGTCGCATGGCGCGTATGGCCGCGTTCTGGTCCCTGGCCATCCTCATCTTCTATGGATGTGTGAGCCTGCGTGCGGAATTGGCGACGACATTCGCCGAGTCCCTGGGGCAGCCCCTCGGTGGCATGCGCGTACCCGTGCTGGGCATGGATCTATCGCCCGCACTGCTGATCTCTGCGGGCGTGCTGGCCTTGGCGCTAGGCCTGCTCTACCGCTGGGAGCAGACGCCCAAGAACGCCGACCTGTTGATCGAGACGGAGTCGGAGCTGCGCAAGGTGAGCTGGCCTACGATCGATGAGGCCATCAACGGCTCCTGGGCCGTGATGATGACTGTGCTCGTACTGATGATCTTCCTGGCGGGGATCGATTTTCTCCTGGGCCGAGTGGCCCGCGTCATTCTGACAGGAGGTGCCTGAGCCATGGCTTACAAGTGGTATTTCATCCGTTGTCAGTCCGGTCGTGAGAAACGCATCCGAGACAACGCCCTCACCCGTTTGGGCATCGCCGGTGTGGCCGACGTGGTGCCCCAGGTCATGGTCCCCTTCGAGCTCGTGACCGACATGAAGGGTGGCAAGAAGCGCACGGTGGAGAAGAAGCTCTACCCCGGCTACTTGATGGTCCAAGCGGATCTCGAGGAAGCTGACGAGAAACGAATGATCACGGCTCGCACCGCCCTGAGGAGCGTCGACGGTTTGCGCGACTTCCTTGGATCCCGTGGTGAGCCGACAGCCATCTCCGAAGAGGAGGTGACGACGATTCTGTCACGTATGACTGAATCGGAAACCCGCCCCCAAGTCTCCATTGGCTTGGACAAGGGCGACCGGGTCAAGATCAACACCGGACCCTTTGATGGGTTTGACGGTGTGGTTGATGACATCAACGCTGACAAGGGAACTGTCCGAGTCGTGGTGACCATTTTTGGTCGTCCCACGCCCGTGGACCTCAAGTACTGGGAAGTGGAGTCGGTCTGATATGGCCAAGGAACTCACAGCAAAAATCAAACTGCAGTGCCCGGCTGGGCAGGCCACACCGGCACCCCCGGTGGGACCCGCTCTGGGTGCGCATGGACTGAACATTTCGGACTTCGTCAAACAGTTCAACGACAAGACCCGGGACCAGATGGGGATGATCATTCCCGTCGAGATCTCGGTCTACAAAGACCGGACGTTCGACTTCATCATGAAGTCGCCGCCGGCCGCCGTTCTGTTGAAGAAGGCCGCAGGCGTTGAAAAGGGAGCCGGCGAGGTCGGCACCGAAATCGTGGGCCAAGTGACCCGCGCCCAGGTCGAGGAGATCGCTGAGATCAAAATGAAGGATCTCAACGCCCGCGACATGGAACACGCCTGTCGGATTATTGAAGGCACAGCCAGGTCCTCCGGGATCGCGGTGGAGGGCTAATCGTGACAGTCACAAAGAGAAGCAAACGTATGCGGGAAGCCCTAGCTGGGGTGGACCGGAACCAAACCTACGGGGCAGCCGAAGCCTTTGAACTCCTGAAGAGCCTGCCGGCTCCGAAGTTCGACGAGTCCTTCGAGCTCGTCGTGCGCCTCGGCGTCGACCCTCGCAAGTCTGACCAACAGGTGCGCGGCGCGGTCTCACTGCCCAAGGGCTTGGGCAAGGATGTGTTCATTGCCGTCTTCGCTGAGGGTGCCAACGCCGAAGCGGCTGAGGCCGCTGGAGCGGACGTGGTCGGCTCTGGCGACCTGGCGGATCGCATCGCCGGCGGCTGGATGGACTTTGACATTGTCATCGCCAGCCCGGACATGATGAAGCACGTGGGTAAGCTCGGCAAAGTCCTGGGTCCCCAAGGCAAGATGCCCTCACCGAAGAGTGGCACCGTGACGCCGAACGTGGCCGATGCCGTGACCGAGTTCAAGGCCGGCAAGGTCGAGTTCCGCACCGACGCCGGCGCCAATGTTCACGCACCCATTGGCAAGCGCTCATTCTCGACGGAAGACCTCATGGCGAACTTCGGTGCGTTCATGGATCACCTCGTGGGCATGCGGCCCGCGGCGGTCAAGGGCGAGTACGTGCGTCGCGTTTCCGTTTCGACATCCATGGGCCCCGGGGCCCGCGTTCAATTCGGAGCCTGACCCATGCCGAACCTAGTCAATGAAATGATCGTGCGCGGAATGTCCGAGGGCATGACCGTGGCCGAAGGCATGGTCGTCGTCACTTTCGGTGGCCTCGACGTGGTGGAGACCGAGTCGATTCGGGGCCAGGTGGCCGAGGCCGGTGCCTCCATGCGCCTCGTCCGTAACCGATTGGCGCGCTTGGCCCTGGCCGAGAAGGGCATCGACCTGGGGGACGAGACCCTCAAGGGCAACGTGGCTATTGCTTGGGGTGATTCCGAGGCCGCCATCGGCGCCGCCAAGGTCTTTGCTTCCAAGGATGTCAAGAAGACCAAGAAAGTCGCCTTCAAGGCTGGCCTACTCGATGGTGAAGTCCTCGATGCCAGCGCCGCAGCGTCCCTGGCGGACGTGCCCGACCGCGACACGCTCCACGCTCAGCTCCTGGGCGTGATCAGTGGGCCGGCCCGTGGGCTGGCTTCCGTTATTCATGCCGTGCCCAGTGCCACCGCCCGCGTGCTACAGGCCCGAGCCGACAGCAATCCTGATTCCGAAACACCTGCTTCAGAAGAGTAGGCAACCCTCCTTTTTTCGTTCCGAACATCCCGGGTGTGCCCGGGTGACTCCGACTATCCCTAGTAACTCCACCAGGAGACCATAGAAATGTCTGAAGAGACGACGACCGTCGAGCTTCCCAAAGAGCTCCAGGAAATCGCCGATACCCTGGATGGCCTGACCCTTTTGCAGGCTTCCACGTTGGTCAAGGCGCTTGAGGACAAGTGGGGCGTGAGCGCTGCTGCTCCCGCCGCCGTTGCCGTTGCCGGTCCTGCCGGTGGTGGTGAGGCTGAAGAGGAGAAGACCTCCTTTGATGTCATCCTCGAGGCTGCCGGCGACAAGAAAATCCAGGTCATCAAAGAAGTCCGCGCCATAACTGGCCTGGGCCTCAAAGAAGCCAAGGCTCTTGTTGACGGTGCCCCCGGCCCGGTCAAAGAAGGCGTATCCAAAGAAGAAGCTGAAACCATCAAAGGTCAGCTCGAAGGCGCTGGCGGTTCCGTCAAGATCGACTGAGCGAAGCTCCTTCGCTTGTTCGATTTATTCGGAACCCGTGCTCTCGAACGCGCCGCACAGGCGGTGCGTCTGGGAGTGCATGCCCGCGGCCGATTCTCCGGTTCCTCTTGTGGAACCGACTCAGTGGATCGGCACTCGCCTCCCGGTTGGAATTTTGCTCTCGCGCAGGCATACGCGAACGAGCGGGAGTCCGACCGGGAAGGCTACGTGCACGACGACGTTTGTCCCCGGATGAACGCCTGCAAGCCAGTCAGCAACCTAATGAGCGCCGGGGCCTGGCAGCCCTGCGCTCCCCGTCGGATGACAGTGAGTTCGCGAAGTGATGAGGGTCTGAGTCGAGAATTCGACGCCCGCCTTGCCCAGCAAACGGACACAGGGAGATTGCGAGCATGATTACCCAAAAGAACGGCCGGATGATCGAGGCCTCGAACGAGGTGCGCACCTTTGGTCGAGGTGACGCGATTGTCGAACTTCCCAACTTGGTCGAGATTCAGACCGAGGCCTACGAGGAGTTCCTCAACCCCAAGACGCAAGCCGCTGCACGTGAAAACCGGGGCCTCGAGGCCCTGCTGCGCGAGGCCTTTCCGATCTACTCCTATGACAAGACCATGTGTCTGGAGTACGTCGGCTACGAGTTGGGTCGTGCACGCTACACCATTGAGGAGTGCCGCAAGCTGCGCATGACCCATGGCTTCCCGTTCAAGGTTCGCCTGCGCCTGGTGAAGTCCGAGCCCGTGGAGGAGGAGGTCTATCTGGGTGAGATTCCCATCATGATGGGCGGCGGTGAGTTCATCATCAACGGCTCCGAGCGCGTGGTGGTGAACCAGTTGCACCGTTCCCCCGGCGTGGATTTCATGATCGACCACTCGGTTACGGACCGCGACCTGCACAGCTGCTGGATCATCCCCGAGCGTGGTTCCTGGGTGGAACTGGCCGTCACGAAGAAGGAACTGCTCACGGTCCGCATCGACCAACAGGGCAAGTTCTCGGCCATGATTCTGTTGCGTGCGCTCTCCGAGGATTTGGGTACCGACCAGGCCCTGCTGCGAACCTTCTACAAGACCAAGGTCTTCAAGAAGACCAAGTCACAGACGGTCAATGCCTTTGCCAAAAAGATCACGGACAAGATCGCAGTGGGGGACATCGTTGTGCTCAAGACGGGTGAGGTGTTGGTCCCCTCGGCCACGCCTATCCCCGAGACAGCTGCCCTGGAAATTGCTGCCGGTGACCTGGCCGAGGTCGAAGTCATCCAGCCCACGGGCGGCGAGGTGGACATGCTGCTCATCAACTCGCTGCACGATGAGCCCGCCGTCAAGACTCACGAAGAGGCGCTGATCAAGATCTACAGTCGACTGCGTCCGGGCAACCCGCCCCAGCTTGAGAAGGCGCGCGAGTTGTTCCGGGAGAAGTTCTTCGACGAGCAACGCTACCGCTTGGGTCGTGTTGGCCGCTTCCGTCTCAACCGCAAGTTCGACCAGAACATTCCCGAAGACGTCCAGGTGCTGCAGGCCGAAGACATCGTCAACTCCGTCAAGTACCTGCTGGCCCTGCGTGCCGGCAAGGGCGAGGTGGACGACATTGACAACCTCGGCAACCGTCGCGTGCGCTCGATCGCTGAGTTGGCGGGCGAGGAGTTCCGCAAGGGGCTACTCAAGCTGCGTCGCACCGCGCAGGAGCGGATGAACCTCGAGAACCCGGAAACGGTTTCGCCGCGCACGCTGATCAACTCCAAGACCTTCTCCAGCGCCGTCGATTATTTCTTCGGGCGCTCTGAGTTGAGTCAGGTGGTCGACCAGGCCAACCCCTTGAGCCAGTTGGCTCACGAGCGTCGCTTGTCTGCCTTGGGCCCGGGTGGCCTGAACCGCAAGCGCGCTGGCTTCGACGTGCGCGACGTGCACCTCTCTCACTACGGACGCCTGTGTCCGATCGAGACGCCCGAGGGTGCCAACATCGGCTTGATTTCGTCCCTGGCGCTCTACTCGACCCTGGACGATTACGGTTTCCTGATCTCCCCCTACCGCAAGGTGAAGAAGGGGTATCTGAGCGAGGAGGTGGCCTACCTACGAGCCGACCAGGAGGCCGGCGTTGTGATGGCCCCCGCCGATGTGACCGTCGATGACAAGGGCAAGATCCTGCAGGATCGCGTGCTCGCCCGACGGGACGGCGACAACATTGAAGTGCCGCCGGAAGAGGTGGACTACGTCGATGTATCGCCCAAGCAGATCATTGGCGTCTCGGCGTCCCTGATTCCCTTCCTTGAGCACGACGACGCCAACCGGGCGCTCATGGGCTCGAACATGCAGCGCCAGGCCGTACCGCTCTTGATCCCCGAGGTGCCCGTCGTGGGCACCGGCATGGAGAAGGCTGTGGCCCTCAACTCCAACATGCCCATCTACGCCAAGAACGCGGGCACCGTGGATTACGTGGACAGTCGCGTCATCATCGTGGGCGAGGACGAGTACTACCAGACCAAGTTCCGTGGCATGAACGAGCGCACCACCCAGAATCACCGGCCGGTGGTGAAGGTGGGAGACGAGGTCGTGCAGGGTCAGCTATTGGCCGACGGAGCTTCGACCGAAGGCGGCGAACTCGCCCTGGGACGCAACCTGGTCGTGGCATTCATGACTTGGGACGGCTTCAATTACGAGGACGCCATCTTGGTCTCCGAGCGCCTGGTCAAGGACGACACCTTCACTTCGATTCACATCGAGGAGTACGAGGTCGAGATTCGGGAGACGAAGCTCGGCAAGGAAGAGTTCACTCGCGACATCCCCAACGTGGGCGACAGCGCATTGGCTCAACTCGACGATGAGGGCATGATCCGCATCGGGACCTTCGTCCAAGCCGGGGACACCCTGGTGGGCAAGGTAGCACCCAAGTCCAAGAGCGAATTGACGCCCGAGGAGAAGCTCCTGCACGCGATCTTCGGCAAGGCCGGCGTGGACGTGAAGAACGCTTCGCTAACCATGCCTCCGGGGACCCGTGGCGTGGTCATCGACGCCCAGAAGTTCTCGCGCCGTGTGAACTTGACGGACGCCGAGCGCACCAAGGCCTTGGGCGTGATTCGGGACGCTGAGACCGAGTTCCTGCGCGCCTTGCGGGCCTACACGTCCGACATGCTGAATCAGGTCCAGGAAACCCTGGGCAAGGAGATCGTGGACGACTTGACCGGTAAGGTCTTCGCCCTCGACGACACCTCGACCTACGACGAGTTGCGACGCGTCAAAGCTCTGAGCTTGGCTGCCGCTGAGGAGCATGACGATGAGAAGGTGCGCCTCAAAGCCACCGGCCACATTGACGAATTCCGCATCAAGATCGAGAACAAGGAAGCGGACAAGAACAAGATCGTCAACCGGCTCAGCCGCGGAGACGAACTGCCCACCGGCGTGCTCGAGATGGTCAAAATCTACGTGGCCACCAAGCGCAACCTTTCGGTGGGGGACAAGATGGCTGGGCGCCACGGCAACAAGGGTGTGATCTCCAAGATCTGTCCAGTTGAGGACATGCCCTACCTTGAGGATGGCACCTCGGTGGACATCGTTCTGAACCCCTTGGGTGTTCCGAGTCGAATGAACGTGGGCCAGATTCTCGAGACTCACTTGGGCTTGGCTGCCGCCCGCTCAGGCGTGCGCTGCAACACTCCCGCTTTCGACGGGGCCAGCGAGTCCGAAATCGAGCAGGCCTTGGGAGATGCGGGCCTGCCCGCGTCGGGCAAGTTCACCCTGTACGACGGCCGCAGTGGTCAGTCCTTCGAACAGGAGGTCACCGTGGGCGTGATGTACATGCTCAAGCTGCACCACTTGGTGGATGAGAAGGTGCACGCTCGTGCGACCGGCCCCTACAGCCTGATCACGCAGCAACCCCTCGGCGGCAAGGCGCGCTTCGGCGGCCAGCGCTTCGGGGAGATGGAAGTCTGGGCACTGGAAGCCTATGGCGCGGCGGCGATCCTGCAGGAGCAGCTGACCGTGAAGTCCGATGACGTGGACGGAAGGACCAAGATCTACGAGTCGATGGTGAAGGGACTCAACATCCTCGAGCCGGGCACGCCCGTGTCCTTCGAAGTGTTGACCAACGAGATCCGGGGCTTGGGGCTCAACATGGAGCTCCACAAGAAGGCGACCCTCTAGGAGGTAGGCAGGATGAATACCATGACTGACTCCAACTACAACCAGATCAACGACTACGGCAGTGTGACGATCGCACTCGCCTCACCTGAGGACATCCGCTCCTGGTCCTACGGTGAAGTCAAGAAGCCCGAGACCATCAACTACCGGACCTATCGTCCGGAACGCGACGGCCTCTTCTGCGAGCGTATCTTTGGTCCTGAGAAGGACTGGGAGTGCACCTGCGGCAAGTACAAGGGCATCAAGCACAAGGGCATCGTGTGCGACAAGTGCGGCGTGATGGTCACCCACTCGCGCGTGCGCCGTAAGCGCATGGGGCACATCAACCTGGCCGCTCCTGTGGCCCACATCTGGTTCTTCAAGGCCATGCCCTCACGCTTGGGCAACCTGTTGGGAGTCAAGGTCAGCGATCTAGAGCGCTTGATCTACTTCCAGGAGTACATGGTCGTTGACCCGGGCGACACGCCGCTCGAGCCCTACCAGCTGTTGACCGAGGAGGAGTACCGCTCCTCACGCTCCAAGTACGGCGCGGAGTTCGATGCTGATATGGGTGCCGAGGCGGTGCGCAAGATCCTTCGTCGTGTCGACCTGCAGGGCATTTCCGATGAGCTGCGTGAAGAACTCGTGGCCACGCGCTCCAAGCAACGCCAGAAGGACATTATCAAGCGCTTGCGCACGGTGGAGATGTTGCGCGACTCGGGCAACAACCCGGATTGGATGGTGCTGGAGGTGATTCCGGTCATTCCCCCGGACCTGCGCCCCCTGGTCTTGCTGGACTCAGGAAACTTTGCCACCAGCGACCTGAACGACCTCTACCGACGACTGATCAACCGCAACAACCGGCTCAAGAAGTTGCTGGACCTCAACGCCCCCGAGGTCATCATCCGCAACGAGAAACGGATGTTGCAGCAGGCCGTGGACGCGCTTTTCGATAACGGACGTTGCCGCCGCCCCGTGCTCGGTTCGTCCAGTCGGCCGCTGAAGTCCTTGACCGACATGATCAAGGGTAAGCAAGGACGCTTCCGCGAGAACCTGTTGGGTAAGCGCGTGGACTACTCCGCTCGTTCCGTGATTGTCGTGGGCCCCGAGTTGAGCCTGCAGCAGTGCGGGTTGCCGAAGAAGGTTGCATTGGAGCTATTCCAGCCCTTCATCATTCGGCGTCTCAAGGAGTTGGCCCTGGCCGACACGATCAAGTCGGCCAAGCGCATGCTGGAGCGACGAGATGAGGACGTCTGGGATATCCTCGAAGAGGTGATCTGTGGCCACCCGGTGATGCTCAACCGCGCACCGACTCTGCACCGCATGGGCATTCAGGCCTTCGAGCCTGTACTCATCGAGGGCAACGCCATTCGCTTGCACCCCCTGGTGTGCGGCGGATTCAATGCCGACTTTGACGGAGACCAGATGGCCGTGCACCTGCCGCTCTCATACGAGGCGCAGATCGAGGCCTCCACGTTGATGCTCGCCAGCAACAACATTTTCTCTCCGGCCAACGGTTCACCCATTATTTCGCCCTCCCAGGACATGGTGTTGGGCATCTACTACCTGACCAAGTCGCCTGCCAGCCTACCGCAGCAGACGCCCCTGTATTCCTCCCTGGGCGAGTTGTTCCTGGCCTACGGCCACGGACAGACCACGACTCACAAGGCCGTTCGCGTGCGGCTTGAAGAGGGCCAGGCTGTCAAGTACTCGATGGATTCCGACCCCATCCTTGTCAACGACCGAGGTCGAGTGAATGCCGTCCCCGCCGAGGGCGAAGAGGACCTCAAGCCCCGGGCCGAGTTCCTCACGACCACGATCGGGCGCGTGATTTTCAATGACATTCTGCCCGAGGGGATGCCGTTCTATAACTACGACCTGACCAAGAAGGGCGTCCAGGCACTGATCTCGGATTGTCACCACCTTCTGGGTCGTGGCGCGACGCTGAGCTTGCTCGACGACTTGAAAGACTTGGGATTCAAAGCTTCGACGCGTGCCGGTCTGAGTTTCGCCAAGAACGACATCCGTATTCCCGACGAGAAGACGGACATCCTCGCCACCACCCAGGCCGAGATCGACAAGATCGAGCAGTCCTACCACAAGGGTGTCATTACTCAGGGCGAGCGCTATCTCAAGATCATCGACCACTGGACCCAGGCCCGAGAGGAAGTGGGGCAGGTGTTGATGGGCGTCTTGGAGAACGACTACGACGAGACGACGGGCTATGTGAACCCGATCTACTGCATGGTCACTTCTGGCGCCCGTGGTTCGGTGGACCAGATCAGGCAGCTAGGCGGAATGCGTGGTTTGATGGCCAAGCCCTCGGGCAAGATCATTGAGACTCCCATCAAGGCCAACTTCCGCGAGGGCCTGAAGGTGCTGGAGTATTTCTCCTCCACCCACGGCGCGCGCAAGGGCCTGGCCGACACAGCTCTCAAGACCGCCGATGCCGGCTATCTGACACGCAAGCTGACGGACGTCGCGCAAAATGTCGTGATCACCATGGACGACTGCGGGACCATGAACTCGGTCACCAAGCAGGTCGTCTACAAGGGCGATCGCGTGGCTGTGACTCTGGCCCAAGCTATCCGTGGGCGCTGTGCGCGAGATCCGATCGTCGATGTGATCGACGATGATGTGATCGTGCGCGAGGGCGAACTGATTACCGAGGACATCGCCGCCCGCATCGAGGCCCTGGGCCACGAGAAAATCCGCGTGCGCAGTGCGCTGACCTGTGAAGCTCCCCTGGGAGTCTGCGCGCGCTGCTATGGCATGGACTTGTCGCGCGGCCAGATGGGCGAACGGGGCTTGGCGGTGGGAATTATCGCCGCCCAGTCGATCGGTGAGCCTGGCACCCAGCTGACCATGCGGACCTTCCACATCGGTGGTACGGCCTCGCGTTCGGTCGAGGAGACTGAGCGTCGCGTCAAGCGCGAAGGCACGGTGTGCTTCCAAAACCTGCGCGTTGTTCAGAACAAGTCCAAGGAGACGATCGTCCTGAACCGCAACGGCTCCGTGGCCTTGCTGGACGACCGCGATCGTGAAATCGACCTGTACAGCATCCCCACGGGCGCGCTGATGTCTGTCAAGGATGGACAGAAGATCAAGGCCGGCGATTCCCTGTGTACCTGGGACCCGCACCACACGCCGATCATCTCCGAGTTCGCTGGGCGCATTCGCTTCGAGGATCTGGTCGAGGGCAAGACCCTGCGTATCGAGCGCGATGGCCGCAGTGGAACGGACCGCACCCAGGTCATGGAGCACAAGGGTGATTTGCACCCGCAACTCGTGCTCGAAGACAAGAACGGCGAGGCCTTGGCGCTCTACCCGATCCCCGAGAAGGCCTATCTCGAGGTGACCGACGGGGCCAAGATCGGGCAAGGCGAGTTGATGGCCAAGTCGCCGCGAGAGGCAACCGGTACCCAGGACATCACCGGGGGTCTGCCGCGTGTGACCGAGCTATTCGAGGCACGTCGACCCAAGGATCCCGCCGTCATGAGCGAGATCGACGGGGCGGTCGAGTTGGGTGATCGCAAGCGCGGTAAGCGCACAATTGTCGTCCGCGCCTTCGACAAGGACGGCGAGGTCGTGGCTGAGCACGAGCACGCAGTTCCCCAGGGCAAGCATCTGCGCGTGCACAAGGGGGACGAAGTCATCGCCGGCGAACCGCTGGTTGATGGGCCCCTGTACCCGGAAGATATCCTTCGCATCAACGGCGAAGACTCCGTTCAGGAGTACTTGCTGCGCGAAGTGCAGAACGTCTACCGCAGTCAATCGGTGACCATCGACGACAAGCACATCGAGACGATTTTGTCTCAGATGATGCGCAAGGTTCAGGTTACCGACTCGGGCGACTCGGGCTTCCTACCGGGTGCCGTTGTGGACAAGTACCGCTTCCGTCGCGAGAACGAACGCATGCGCAAGGAGCGTCGCAAGCCGGCGACAGGCCAGACCTTGCTCTTGGGAATCACCAAGGCCTCCTTGTCTTCGGATTCGTTCATCTCCGCCGCCTCCTTCCAGGAGACAACCAAGGTGCTCACCGAAGCCGCCTTGGCTGGCAAGCGCGACTTGCTGGTGGGCCTCAAGGAGAATGTCATCTTGGGCCACATGGTTCCCACCGGAACCGGTTTCCGAGATCACTACCGCACGCGTGTGAAGAAGAACATCGACTTCGGCGACATTGGCGGTACAGGCACGGCCTTCGGTGGCAGCACGATGGCGGATGAAGAGATGGAAATGTTGCTGACTGGCAACGTGGATCCCTTGGCTGCGGCCTTGCCTGCGACCGGTACCGATGGCGTGATTCCGACCCTGGACACGGGCGTTGGCACGGCCGTCGTGGAGGAGTCCGCTCCCCTTGGGGCGGCCGATCCCATGCAATCGGTTCTCTCCACTCCCGCGCCTGCTACGGAGCAACCCAGCCCTGCGGTGATCGAAACCAGTAGCGAGCCTGCTGAACCGACCGTGGCGGATGCGGTTGAAGAAGCTGCGGCTGAACCCACTGCTGAACCCACCGCTGAACCCACTTCCGAAGAGCCCAGTGGCGACAACGACTCCGATTCCCCTGAGGAGACCCCCCAAGCCTGAACCCACCAAGCGGAGCCTTTCCCGGCCATCGGGATGGCCGGGGCCCTGGCGGCCCTTGACCCCGCTCCTGGGATCCCTAAGATTCTTCCCCCCGATACGCCTGCGAGGCCATCGGGACACCCAACGACCATGCCGACCATCAATCAACTCGTGCGCAAGGGCCGCAAGAAGCCCATCAAGCGCTCCAAGTCACCCGTGCTAGACCAGTGCCCGCAAAAGCGTGGCGTTTGTTTGCAGGTGAAGACCCAGACTCCCAAGAAGCCCAACTCCGCCCTACGCAAGGTCGCGCGTGTGCGGCTTTCGAACGGCAAGGAAGTCACGGCTTACATCCCCGGCGAGGGCCACAACTTGCAGGAGCACTCTGTCGTTCTGCTGCGCGGCGGCCGCGTGCGCGACTTGCCCGGCGTCCGTTACCACATTCTGCGCGGTACCCATGACACCTCGGGCGTGGACGGCCGCGGCCAGGCCCGGTCGAAGTACGGCACCAAGAAGCCCAAGAAATAGGCCGTCGCTCGCGGCCCACGAGTTCCGCGAGCCGCGCCCAAACCCAAACACCTCCAACAGCCAATTCTCCCTTGGGTAACCACCCACGTGGGACACTCCCTCCAGTTCGATCATGCCCCGTAACTTCAAGTCCACCGCCATTTACACCAAACCGGATCCCAAGTTCGGATCCCTTTTGGCATCCAAGCTCATCAACGGCGTGATGTTGGACGGCAAGAAGAGCGTCGCCCAAAAGGTGTTCTACGACGCCCTCGATCTGGCCAGCAAGAAGCTGCCCGACGCCGAGGACCAGATCGAAATCTTCACCAAGGCGCTCGAAAACGTCCGCCCTCTGGTCGAAGTGCGCTCCAAGCGGGTTGGTGGTGCCAACTACCAAGTGCCGCGCGAGGTCAAGCGTTCGCGCCAACAGGCCCTGGCTATCCGATGGATTGTGGACTTCGCACGCAAGAAGAAGGGCAAGCCCATGTGCGAGCGTTTGGCGGAGGAGTTGGTCGACGCTTACAACGGCACGGGTCAGTCCGTGTCTTGGAAAGAGAACATCCACAAGATGGCCGAGGCCAACAAGGCCTACGCCCACTTCGCCCGCTGATCGTAGTGGGGCTTGGGTCCCATGTGTATTGAACCAGCGCCTGTGGCCTGCGACAGGTTCTCGGAGTCCCGGGTCAGGTGCCGAGGTAGCGGGCCACGGGTAGACTCCGGAACGGAGGGCCTCAAGTGGACGTACTGATTCTGCGTGACCCTAGGGAGTCCGAGCGCAAGTGTTCCCTCACTCCATTGCGAGGTCTCGAGGGCATTCGCTTCGTGAATCACGCTGCCGGTCGGACGCTGGATGCGGAAGGGCGGATTCTGCTCACGCCCGAGGCTCCCGAACTCAGCCCCCAGGATGCGGGGCCCGGCCTGCTGCTGGTGGACTGCAATTGGCGTCGAGCGCCCAAGCTGCGCGCGGCTCTCGTGGGGGATTTCCTACCCCGCAGTCTGCCCGCGCTTCACACGGCCTACCCCCGCAGGAGCCAAGTCTTTGCCGATCCTGAGCAGGGCCTGGCTTCCGTGGAAGCCCTTTATGCGGCCTTGGCCCTGCTAGGGGATCCCCGGCCGGAACTGCTGCAGGGATACCGCTGGCGCGCCGAGTTCTTGAGTCTGAACCCGAATCTGCAATCGGACAGCGCGTGAATGTGAACCTGGATCGGCAGCGCACCGTACCACGGACTTCGGCTCGCCCGGTAAGCTCCACCCATGTCCCTAGCGGATCTTCGCAACATCGGGATCGTCGCCCATATTGACGCGGGCAAGACCACGGTTACCGAGCGCATTTTGCACCTGACTGGTGTCGAGCACCGCGTTGGCCGAGTCGACGAAGGCACGGCCACCATGGACTGGATGGCGGAAGAACGTGAGCGTGGCATCACGATCACCAGCGCGGCGACCCACGTCACTTGGCGCGCAGGCGCAATCAACGTCATCGACACGCCCGGTCACGTGGACTTCACGGTCGAAGTCGAACGCTGCATGCGCGTGCTGGATGGAGCGATCTTGGTCCTCGATGCTGTGGCAGGCGTGCAAGCTCAGACGGAGACCGTTTGGCGCCAGATGCGGGCCCACAAGCTTGCCTGTATCGCTTTCATCAACAAGTGTGACAAGCCCGGCGCCGATGTGCTGGCCGCTTGTCAGTCTCTGCACGAGAGACTCGACGCGCTGTGTCTGCCCGTGGCCTACCCCATCATGCAGCAGGACAAGCTCGTCGGTGTCGTGGACTGCCTGAGCCAAGAGGCTTGGGGGCTCGACGAGTCGGGAGTGACCCAGGCGCGGGACCTGCCCGACAGCTTGAAGGACGAAGTTGCGGTCCTGCGCGCGGAGCTGTTCGATGTGCTTGCGGAGGAGGACGAAGCTGTGATGGAGGCCGTGCTGGGCGGGACCGAGCCCGATCCAGAGCTCGTGCAGCAGGCTCTTCGGCGGCAAGTCGTTGCCGGAACCCTGGTGCCCGCAGTGTGCGGAGCGGCCCTGCGGGGGATCGGTGTGGAGATGCTGCTCGATAGCATCCTGGCTTGGCTGCCCAGTCCGCTCGATCGACCGCCCGTTGTCGGGGTGGCTGGTGAAGGTCAAGACGGCCAGCCCTTGCCCACGCCCGCCCCGCGGCTCCCGGATGCGGACGGGTCCACCACAGCCCTTGCGTTCAAGGTGCAATCATCCCCACACGGGGACCTGACCTTTGTGCGCATCTATGCGGGACGCATCGAGAGCGGTGGGAAAGTTTGGAACCCACGGGCAAGCAAGATGGAGCGCGTCGGTCGCATTCAGCGCATGCACGCCGACCACGGCGAAGCGCTCGAGGAAGCTCAGGCGGGGGACATCGCCGTGCTCGTGGGGCTCAAGCACACGGTCACCGGCGACACCCTGTGCGACCGCGCCGATCCTATCCAACTCGAGTCCCTCACCTTTCCCGATCCCGTGATCGCGCTGATCGTGGAGCCCAGCGCAGCTGCCGACCGGGATAAGCTGCGCGTGGCTCTGGATCGCCTAGCCCGGGAGGATCCGAGCCTGCACGTCGTGGAAGACCGCGACACGGGGCAGTGGACGCTGCAGGGCATGGGGGAATTGCACCTGGAAGTCAATCTGCATCGACTGCAAGGGGAGTACGGTGTCACCCCCAGAGTGGGGCAGCCGCGCGTGCGCTACCGTGAGGCGCTGAGCGGAGCGGGCCATGGGGCCGGCCGGGTCGACCAGACACAGGACGGGCAGGAGGTGTTCGGCTCGGTGGACCTCGAGGTTCATCCGGCGCCCCAGGGCGCGCCCGCGGAATCGGACTGGGAAGTTCACTGGGGGCCTGGAGTGGACGCGCCGCCCGAAATTCGGCGTGCTGTAGAAGAGGCACTGGCGCAGGAGGACATGGGGGGGCCGCGTTTCGGTTTTGTGCTGGTCGCTGGATCCGTGCGGATCACGGCCCTAGGCCGGCACCCGGATCGCGAAGACCGGGGCGCCTACGCCCAGGCCGCGATTGCTGCCCTGGGGCAGGCCCTTCGGGCTGCTCCGGCTCGCCTCCTGGAGCCTCGCATGGCCTTTGAAGTGCAGACTCCGGAGGCCTTTTCAAGCGGCATCATCGCTGACTTGGCCTCGCGCCGGGCCGTGGTGGGGGACGTCCTGGCCGAAGGGGACCTGCGCACGATCACCGGGACAGTCGCCTTGGGGCAGATGTTCGGTTATTCGACAGCCGTGCGCTCTCTCTCCCAGGGCAGGGCTGGTTTCAGCCTCACCCCAGCGGGCTTCGTGGAGGTTCCGGAGGAGGAGTTGGAGGGCCGAGGCCTGGCCTGGCACTGAGCCTGGGCTATGGGCCGGCCCCCCAGCGGTATTGCGAATTCCCAAGCTCCAGCAGCAGAAAGGCCAACCAGGCATGAATGGGGTGCACAGCACCCAAGGTGAACTGACTGGGTTTGGTGGGCATCCATTGCGGGAATTGCCCCCAGCTTCAATGAAAAGGGGCTGGCGGCCAGCAGCCCCCCCCTCCTCACACAGCGGGTCCCGACGGGTGGTCTCCAAAGTCCACAGAGGGGGGGCAAAGGCAGGAATGTTGATTGTGGCTATGTCCACGGAACCCAGTCAGTTCTGACCCACTGAGGCTGCGGATCGAGGGGCCTGGGGGGGTGGCAGGCGCGAGGCACCCCGTTTTGGCCCGGGAATGGGGACCGCACGCCCCCGCACGAGGGGCTGCGGCCCCGCCCGGCGTCCGAGTTCCGAGGATCCTCGTCCTGGCTCAATCCGGCAGGCAAACCGCGGCCGGCGGCGGGCAGAGGATCTACCACACCAGTGTTGACCCTCCCCCCCTTTGTCGCTATCGTCTCCCCCCCTCAACCGCGAGGAGCGGGGTCGAGGCGGGCCGAGAGGCCTGCGCGTTGACCTTGCAAGTCGTGGTTTTCGGCGCCCGTGCACGGGCAGTCCGCAATCCGTCCGAATCCCATTTGAGCGCCAGGCACCCCCCGCCTGCACGCACTTCAGGGGCCTGCAGCGTAGTCAATTCATCCGTTCGGCGACGACTCTGGCCGTCTGCCCCTCCCCAGCTTTCAGTTTCGATCCCGACCCTACCCCGCCCGCTTGCTCAGACCGTCACCCGCGCGGTTCGCAGTTCATGAAGAACGCAATCATGAACCCGGCAAGCTCACTGACCGCAGCGTAACGACCGAATGAGCGAAAAGATCCAAATCCGAATGGAGGCCTACGACCACGAAGCACTGGACCAGTCCAGTGTCGAGATCGTCGAGACCGCGCGACGTACTGGCGCGCAGGTGGCCGGACCGATTCCGCTCCCTACACGGATTGAGCGTTACACGGTGCTGCGCTCTCCCTTTATCGACAAGAAGTCGCGCGAGCAGTTCGAGATCCGGACTCACAAGCGGCTGATCTACATCTCCGAGCCGACATCACAGACCATCGACTCGCTTTCTTCCCTCAACATGCCCGCGGGCGTGGACATCCGTATCAAGGCCTAGGGCCCGCCGGGGCCTAGTCTCGAGTGCTGGCCGGTGCCAGCACAGGACACCCAGCACGCAAGTGCTGACACCACGAACCGCGACAATCCAGCTCTCAGACTGCCCGCTCTCTCTCGATCGTTTTTCAGCCGCAAGGATGGCTTTCCGCCTTCTGAAGCACGCTGGGATTCGAATTTCAAATTCACTTTCCGACCGCGTGGCCAAGCGTTTGGTCCTCACCTGAGGGCTCTTGGTCGAACCGGTACTTACCCCCTCTCTCTCTCTCGGGAATCATGACGCTGATTCTAGGGCGCAAAAAAGGCATGACGCAGTTGTTTGCCGAGGACGGCACAGCCACGGGCTGTACCGTCGTCGAAGCAGGCCCCTGTGTGGTCATGCAGGTTCGAACTCAGGAACGCGACGGCTATGACGCCGTCCAACTGGGATTCGAGGACATCCCCGACCGCCTCGCGCACAAGCCCATGCGCGCTGCGGCTAAAGTGGTTGGAACCGCCCCCAAGCGCTTCCTGCGCGAGGATCGACTCAATCAATCCAGCGACCTGGGGGTCGGGGATTCAGTCACCGTGGAGGCCTTCAGCGAGGGCGACCTCGTCGACGTGATCGGCACCAGCAAGGGGCGCGGCTTCGCAGGCACCATCAAGCGCCACGGCTTCTCGCGCGGGCCCAAGACTCACGGCTCCATGAACTATCGGCGTCCGGGATCCATCGGCTGTTCTGCCTACCCGGGCCGAGTGATCAAAGGTAAGCGCATGTCTGGCCACTACGGCGCCAAACGCAAGACCACCAAGAATCTCGAGATCCTGCGCGTGGATACCCAGCGCGGGCTCTTGTTCGTCAAAGGCGCAGTCCCCGGTCCGACCGGCGGATTCGTCCAGGTCCAGTCGGCGCGCACTGGCGTCAAGAAAGGCTGATCCCCATGCAAGTCAAGAGCTACAAAGCCGGCAACGTGGGCGAAGTCGAATTCGACGAGAGCTCCTTCGGTGGCAAGGTCCTGTACCGCACCTTGAAGGACGCGGTGGTCATGCACATGGCCAACCAGCGCCAGGGTACAGCCAAGGTGCGTGGCCGCTCGGAGGTCAAGGGCACGAACGCCAAGCCCTACAAGCAAAAGCACACTGGTCGCGCGCGCGCGGGTGATCGCAAGTCGCCCATCTGGCGCGGTGGTGGAACCGTTTTCGGTCCCCACCCTCGGGACTTTTCCTACCACATGCCGGCCAAAGCCCGGCGCGTGGCGTTGCGCTCAGCGCTAGCCGGCAAGATCGCCGACGGTGAACTCGTCATTGCCGACTTTGGTGAGTTCAGTCAGCCGTCTTCCAAGGCAGCGCGCAAGATCCTGAACGATCTGGGGAGCCCGCGCCGAGCCTGCATCTTGATTTCGGAACGCAACACCAATTTGTACAAGTCCTTCCGCAACTTCCCGCGCGTGACCGTGCGTGTGGCCGACGAGCTGTGCGCCTACGACGTGGTCAATGGTGGACTGGTCATCGCTGAGCGAGGGGCTGTGGATCGGGTCAGCGCCCGCGTGGGCACCGACGCGAGTCAGTCAGGAGGTAAGCAGGCATGAAAGCCAGTCAACGCATGTACGACGTCGTCGCCAAGCCGGTGATCACGGAGAAGGCCAGCATGGACTCCGCCGTGCGCAATGCCTACCACTTCCACGTTCCTCGGGACGCCAACAAGGTCGAGATTCGCCACGCCGTCGAGACGGTATTTGAGGTCAAGGTGGAGTCGGTCAACACGCTACGCGTGATGGGCAAGACCCGTCGTCGCGGTTGGGTCGCTGGAAGGCGCCCCGACTGGAAGAAGGCCATGGTGACCTTGGAGGAGGGGCAAACGATCGACGTTTTCTAGGCCGGCGTCATTCGACGCCGCCTGAAGGTCAACACAAACAGCTATGGGCATTCGCAAATACAAGCCGACCTCGCCTGGACGCCGCCACGGCAGCGTTTTGGACTACTCCGAGATCACCTGCACCAAACCTGAGAAGTCGCTGCTGCGGCCGATCAAGAAGACGGGCGGGCGCAACAACCACGGCCGCATCACCTGCCGCCATCGCGGTGGCGGGCACAAGCGTCGCTATCGCTTGATCGACTTCAAGCGCGCCAAGGATGGCGTGCCGGCACGTGTGGCCACGATCGAGTACGACCCCAACCGCACCTGCTTCATCGCCAAGCTGGTCTACGCCGACGGCGAGAAGCGCTACATCCTGGCACCCATCGGTGTGGAAGTTGGCCAGACGTTGAACTCAGGTGCTGATTCGGAGCCCAACCCGGGCAATGCGCTGCCGCTCGAGAACATCCCCGTGGGAGTTCAGGTGCACAACATCGAATTGCAGGCCGGTCGCGGCGGTCAGCTTTGCCGCAGTGCTGGGACTGCCGCCCAGTTGCAAGCGCGAGAGGGCTCGTACGCGGTGCTCCTGCTGCCCTCGGGAGAACTGCGCCGCATTCACGTCACCTGCCGCGCGACCATTGGTCGAGTGGGTAATACTGACTATCAGAACGTCAAGTTGGGCAAGGCTGGCCGTAGACGCCACCTTGGCCGCCGTCCGCACGTCCGCGGTACGGCCATGAACCCTGTCGATCACCCCATGGGTGGTGGCGAGGGTCGAACCGCCGGGGGCCGTCACCCCTGCTCTCCCACGGCCGTGTTGGCCAAGGGCGGGCGTACCCGTCGCCGCAACCACCCGACGGATCGTTTCATTATCCGTCGTCGTAAGAAGAGGTAGCTCTAGCCCATGGGACGTAGTCTGAAAAAAGGGCCGTATATCGACCCCAAACTCGCCGCGAAAGTGGAGGCCCAGAACGTGGCCGGTACTCACGAGCCCATCAAGACCTGGGCTCGGGCGTGCACCATTCCGCCCGACTTCATCGGGCACACCTTCATGGTTCACAACGGCAAACAACACCTCAAAGTGGCGGTCACCGAGGACATGGTGGGGCACAAGCTGGGCGAGTTTTCCCAGACGCGCATGTTCCGCGGTCACACCAACAAGAAAGAAGCTCAGAAGAGCCGCTGAGCACTAATCGGAGAATACTGTGACTACCCTCGGGACCCTACAAAACGACTACCGCGCCAAGCACCGCTATGCCCGCATTACCGCGCGCAAGGCACGCCTGATTGCGGATCTCATCCGTGGCCGTTCGGCCAACGAGGCCTTCGAGCTGCTTGAGTTCGCTCCCCAGCGCGCGGCGTACTTCTATACCAAGGTGCTCAAGTCCGCCGTGGCCAACGCGGCTCAAGACGAGAGCGTGGACTTGAACCGCCTGGTGGTTGTGGACGCGCGTGCCGATGACGGCCCGATGCTCAACAACCGCCTGCGCTGGCGTCCGGGCCCGCAGGGGCGCGCCATGCCTTTCTCGAAGAAAACCAGCCACCTCACCGTGGCGGTGGCGGTTCTCGAAGAGGCCAGCACAGAAAAGGCTCCGGCGGCTGAATCTAAGTCCAAGCCGAAAGCCAAGGCACCCAAGGAGTCCAAAGAGGTTCCCGCGGAACCTGTCGAGGAGTCTCCCGCAGAAGCGACAGAAGAAACCACCGACGAATCAAACTCCTCTGAAGAGCAGGAGAGCTAACGCGCACTCATGGGACAGAAGATACACCCCACCGGCTATCGCATCGGCATCATTGAGCCTTGGGCCTCCCGCTGGCATGGCGGCAAGAATTTCGCGCAGCTTCTGCTTCAGGACAAGCAGATTCGCGATCACGTGCAGAAGGAGTACGGCTCAGCCGGCATTCCGCGCATTGAGATTGAGCGCACGGGCGAAGCTGTCAACGTCGTGATCTACACCGCACGCCCCGGGGTGCTCGTGGGACGCAAGGGCGTCCGCATCGATCAACTCAAGGCGGAACTGCAGAAGATCGCAGGCACCACGGTGCACCTCACGATCCACGAAGTGAAGCGTCCCGAGCTTTCAGCAGGCCTCGTTGCCGAAGTGATCGCCGATGCGCTGAAGCGGCGCATGGCCTTCCGCCGCGCGGTCAAGAAGGCCATTCAGACCACGATCCAGGCCGGCGCGCAGGGCATCAAGGTGGAGATCAATGGTCGTCTCGGCGGAGCCGATATGGCGCGTACCGCCAAGGAACGGGAAGGTCGCGTTCCCCTTTCGACTCTGCAGGCTCACGTGGAATACGGGACAGCCAACAGTCACACGACCTTCGGGATCATTGGTGTGAAAGTTTGGATCTACAAGGGCGACATCGATCGCGGTGAGAAGATCAACTACCGCCAGGTTTCGGCGGCCAGCGGACGCATGGAGCGCGGTGGCCCGCGGCGAGGCGGCAGGCCCGGTGGACGACGCGACGGCGGCGGCGGCGGAGGGCGTAACTAATGGCCTACATGCCCAAGAGAGCCAAGCACCGCAAGGTGCAGCGCGGCAAGACCAAGGGTTATGCCCAGCGCGGCAACCGCGTCAGCTTCGGCGAGTACGGGTTGCAAGCCCTGGACCCCGCCTGGATCAGCGGACGCCAATTGGAAGCGGCCCGGGTGGCGGCCAACCGAGCCACGGGTGGCACGGCCAAGATCTGGATTCGCATCTTTGCCCACAAGCCCATCACCTCCAAGCCCGCAGAGACTCGCATGGGCAAGGGTAAGGGCGACCTGGATCAGTGGGTGGCTGTCGTGCGCCCCGGCACCGTGCTCTTCGAGCTCGGGAACTGCACCGAAGATCAGGCACGTCTCGCGTTCAAGCGCATCGCGCACAAGATGCCCATCAAGGTCCGCATGATCCACAGGCTTCCTTCTCACTAGCCCGGTCTCTGCATTTCACTCATTCACTCATGAAGATCGACGAAATCGACAGCAAGACCGATTCGGAGCTTGCCTACGACCTCGGGAAGATGCGCAAGGAGCTTTTTGACCTGCGCTTCGCCGCGGTGGCAGGTAGCTCTGCAAACACGGCCCAGATCCAAGTTATCAGGCGTTCGATTGCGCGCGTGCACACCGTCCTGCACGAGCGCAAGAACGGCATCTACGGCAAGGCGCCTAAGCAGTAATTATCCAAAGCGCAATCAAGCAAGCCGCAGAGCGATGAGCAACACCCAACCGAATCCTCAAATGGATACCCAAGTACGAAACAGCCGCAAGGTCATCCAGGGCATCGTCTCGGGAGCGAAGGCCGACAAGACCATCACGGTCACCGTCGAGCGTCGTTTCCAGCACCCCAAGTACCGCAAGTTCATTCGCCGCCACGTCAAGGTCTACGCCCACGACGAGGACAACCTGGCGGTTGAAGGCGACACGGTGGAAGTGGCCGAGTGCCGCCCGCTCTCCAAGCTCAAGCGCTGGCGCCTGGTGCGCGTTGTTACCGGTGCGACGATCGCACTGGAGACCCCGTCCGATATCGCCGCTCCGGAAGCTGGCGGTGCTGACACTGAAGGAGCCCAAGCATGATCCAGATGCAATCCACTCTGGATGTGGCTGACAACACCGGCGCCAAACTCGTGCGTTGCATCAAGGTGTTGGGCGGAACCCACAGGCGCTACGCCAGCCTGGGTGACGTGATTGTGGCTTCGGTCCAGAAGTCCATCCCCGGCTCTGAGCTGAAGACCGGCACCATCGTTAAGGGTGTCATCGTGCGCGTGAAAAAGAACACGCGCCGCACGGACGGTTCCTATGTGCGCTTCGATCGCAATGCCCTCGTGATCATCGATCAGGACGGCAACCCGCGCGGGACCCGCATCTTCGGAGCGGTCGCCAGGGAATTGCGCGAGCAAAACTACATGAAGATCGTGTCGCTGGCTCAGGAGGTCATCTGATGCACGTCAATACGGGAGACCAGGTGATTGTGATCGCCGGCAACAACAAGGGGCGCACGGGTGCCGTCTTGCAAGTTCAACGGGACAAGAATCGGGTTGTGGTGGAGGGCGTCAATCTGCGTACCAAGCACCAGAAGCCCACTCAGCAGAACCCCAAGGGTGAGCGGGTCGAGCAGGAATGCCCGGTCCACGCCAGCAACGTGATGTTGCTCGATCCCGAGACGGGCAAGGGTACGCGCAAGCGACCCAAGAAGGACTAGAACGCCATGACTGCCAGCACTCAAGCCGAAGAAACGGCCCAAGAGACGGGCCCCCCGCGGCTCAAGCAGATGTACCAGTCGGACGTGCGTCCCAAGCTCAAGGAGAGCTTTGGCATCACGAACGAGTTGGCCGTGCCGACGATCGAGAAAATCGTCATCAACATGGGCGTCAAGGGCGCCGTGGAATCCAAGGCCAAGGTCGAGACCGCAGCGGGGCAGCTCGCAACGATCAGCGGCCAGAAGCCCACCGTGCGCCTGGCCAAGCACTCCATCGCTGGCTTCAAGCTGCGCGAGGGCATGCCCATCGGCTGTGCCGTCACCCTGCGTGGTGATCGCATGTGGGAATTTGCCGACCGCCTGATCTCGGTCGTCATGCCCCGTATTCGTGACTTCCGCGGCGTCAAGGACAAGCTCGACGGCCGTGGCAACTACTCCATGGGGCTTGCTGAGCAGAGCGTGTTTCCCGAGATCGATTTCGATCGCATCGACTTCCAACAGGGGATGGACATCACCTTCGTGACGACTGCTCCGACCGACGAGCAGGGTTACGCGTTGCTCAAGAACCTCGGCATGCCTTTCAAGAACCGCAACACCAACCGGGCCAAGAAGTAGATCCATGGCTAAGAAATCCCTGATCGCCAAGTGCGCTCGGCCCCCCAAGTTCTCGACACGGGCTTATACGCGCTGCAATTTCTGCGGCCGGCCCCGTGCCGTCTATCGCAAATTCGGAATCTGCCGCATCTGCCTGCGGGAGCGCGCCCACTTGGGCGAGATCCCTGGCATGCGCAAGGCCTCCTGGTAGGACTCATACCATGATGACCGACCCCATCGCGGACATGCTCACACGCATCCGCAACAGCAACGCAATCTACCAACCCCAGGTCAGCATGCCGGCTAGCAAGCTGCGCGTGGCCATCGCCGAGGTCCTGCAGGATGAGGGCTTCGTGGCGAGCTACGGCGTGGAACAAGGCCAGGCAGGCAAGGGCCAAGTGGGCACCACCCTCACCATCAAGCTCAAGTACGGCATTGATGGGGAGAAGGTCATCCGCCACATCGAACGCATCAGCAAGCCCGGCTGCCGGGTCTACGCTGGCGTGGACGAACTCAAGCCCGTCTTGCGCGGCCAAGGCATCCACGTCGTCTCCACTCCCAGGGGCGTGCTCTCCGACCGCAAGGCTCGTGAGATGCGTGTCGGTGGAGAAATCCTCGCACAAGTTTACTAGGCAAACCGCTCAATCCGTCCTCGGCCCTAGGCCCAGAGCTCATCTACAGAGAATCGAACTATGTCCCGCATCGGCAAGGCACCCATCCCCATCCCCGCAGGCGTCAATGTAGACGTCAAGGGCGAAGAGGTTAGCGTCAAGGGTCCCAAGGGGTCCTTGAGCATGCCCTTCCGCCCCGAAGTCGCCGTGGCGGTGGAGGGCAACGAAGCACTCGTCACTTTGAGTGGAACCGGGATTCCCCGGGAAGCGCGTGCGTACCACGGACTCACCCGCGCACTGATCAATAATATGGTCGTCGGCGTCAGCACGGGCTTCAGCAAGAAACTCGAGATCCACGGGGTGGGTTGGAACTGCAAAGCTCAGGGCAAGAACATCGTGTTGAACATCGGCTTCTGCCATCAAGTCGAGATTCCCATCCCGGAAGGACTTGAAGTGGACTGCCCCAATGCGACCTCCATGACCATTAGCGGCTTCGACCGCCAGCAGGTGGGCCAGTTGGCCGCCGTGGTGCGCGCCGTCCGTCCGCCCGAACCCTACAAGGGTAAGGGCATTCGTTACTCCGGCGAGTACGTCCGCCGCAAAGCCGGCAAGAGCTTCGGTAGTTAATCATGTCTAAGGCCCACAGCACTCTGAAGAATAAGCGTCGCAAGCGTCGCACCCTGGGTAGTCGCTCGCGTCAGCGTCTGGGGACCGATCGCCCGCGGCTATCGGTTCACCGAACCCTCAAGCACATCTCCGCCCAGGTCATTGATGACGGCCAGGGACGCACATTGGCTGCTGTCTCTTCAACGTCCAAGTCCCTGGCTGATTCCCTGAACGGGAAGAACAAGACCGAGCGGGCCAGCGTGATCGGATCCGAGATCGCGCGCTTGGCCAAGGAGGCCGGTGTTGAGTCCGTCGCTTTCGACCGCGGCTATTCCAAGTACCACGGGCGCGTGAAGGCGCTCGCCGAGGCTGCCCGAGAGGGCGGGTTGCAGTTCTAGGAGACGCCCACGTAAAGACTCCCGGGGCGACTCCCAGAGCGTCTACCCAAGGTCCATCCAATACCCATGAAGCACACCATCGAATACCTAGATCACGTCGAAGTTGACGAGATCACCAACCTCGCTGAGCAGTTGATTTCAGTCAACCGCTGTGCCGCCGTCGTCAAGGGCGGTCGTCGTTTCTCATTCTCCGCCCTCGTTGTGGTTGGGGATCGCGAAGGCCACGTAGGCCACGGATTCGGCAAGGCGCGCCAGGTTCCTGGCTGCATTGAGAAGGCCAACAAAGATGGTCGCAAGCACCTCATCGAAGTGCCCATGACGTCCTGGGGATCGATCCCCCACGAAGTGCAGGGTGAGTTCTGCGGAGCTCGCATCACTCTCGTGCCCGCTTCCGATGGTACCGGCATCATCGCTGGCGCCTCCGTTCGGGCTGTGGCCGAGATGTCGGGCATCAAGAACTTGCTGTCCAAGTCCCACGGATCGACCAACCCGATCAACCTCGTCAAAGCCACCCTGGACGCGCTTTCCAAGCTGCGTACCTCTGAGACGGTCGCCAAACTCCGGGGCGTCGAGCTCTAAACCCGCAGGAACAGACACATGGATCTCCGAACTGTTTGTGCCAAAGGCACCAAGTACAAAGCCCGGCAACGCGTCGGTCGTGGACCTGGATCGGGTTCCGGCAAGACGAGCGGCCGTGGTCACAAGGGTCGTGGCGCGCGCTCTGGCGCCAGTCGCCGTCCCGGTTATGAAGGTGGTCAGATGCCGATCTACCGCCGCATTCCGAAGCGCGGGTTCACCAACGCTCGCTTCCGCACGGAATACACCACGATCAACGTCGAGGCCCTGAACGTCTTCGCGGACGGAGATGTCGTGGATCTTGAGGCCATTCTCGGCCGGGGCCTTGTCAGCCGCACATCCGATCTCCTGAAGGTGCTCGGAAATGGCAGCTTGGAGCGCAAGTTGACGGTGCGCGCTCAGAAGTGCAGCGCGACTGCCGCGGAAAAGATCACCGCTGCCGGTGGCGAAATCATCGTCTTGGATGGTCGCGGCAAGGAGCTGGCCGCCGAGGAGCCGACTCCTGCCAAGTCCAAGTCGAAGGCCAAGACCGCTGCGGAGGAAGAGCCCGAAGCCTCAGCTGAAGAGGCGCCGCAAGCCGACGATTCGGCCGACGAAAAATCCCAAGAGGAAGACGAGGCCTAGGGAGTGGAGAACAGCTTTCTCAAACTGTTCCGCGTGCCCGAAACGCGGGAGAAGATCTTCAGGACCCTGAGCCTGTTGGTCTGCTACCGCATTGGGTTCCAGGTTCCCTTGCCGGGGATGAGCATCGAGTTCATCCAGACCACTTCGGACACCGGGATCTTCGGATTGCTGTCCGCCCTTTCGGGTGGCGCCATCGGGAAGACCACGATTTTCGCCCTGGGCATCATGCCCTACATCTCGGCCTCCATCATCTTCTCCATGCTGACCAAGGTTTCACCGACCTTGGAGGCTGTGGCCAAAGAGGGTGCAGCGGGGCAAAAGAAGATCAATCAGTGGACGCGGCTGTGCGTGGTGCCCATCGCGCTGGTGCAGGCCATCTTCATCTACACCGGCGTGTTCTTGACCTACGCTGACCAGATGGTGGACCCGTCCATGCAGGACCACTCCACACGCCTGGCCTTCGTGGTCATCGCCGGCTTGATGGGCGGCGCATTGCTCGTGATGTGGATCAGCGAGTTGATCACCGAGTACGGCGTGGGCAACGGCGCCTCCCTGATCATCATGGCGGGTATTATCGTCAACCTGCCTTCCAGCTTCGCCACAATCTCCAACAATCCGGATTTCTGGCAGACGCTGATGACCATGCTCGGCATCTGGATCGTCACCATCTTCGTGGTCGTATTCATGCACAAGGGTGCGCGACGAGTCCCGATCCAGTACGCGCGCTTGACCCGGGGTCGACGCGTCTACGGCGGCCAGCGCCACTACCTACCCTTGAAGGTGAATATGGCGGGCGTGATGCCCATCATCTTCGCCTCGGTCTTGTTCGTGATTCCGGGCATCCTGTTCCAGTGGTTGGGGTGGGGGCGCATGGAGCGCATCTTCCAGGACCAGACTGGCTTCATTTACGTCACTTTGTATGCGAGCCTGATCTTCTCCTTCTCCTTCTTCTGGAACCGCCTGATGTTCCAGCCCGAGGAGATTGCGAACAACCTGCGCGAGAGTGGGTCGTTCATTCCCGGTATTCGTCCGGGCGTGAAGACCGCCGAGTATCTCGCCGCTGTGCTCACGCGGGTCACCCTGGCGGGAGCCGCGTTCCTTGCCGCCGTGGCCGTCCTGCCCAACTTCGTGACCGAAGGTCAGGGCATGACGACTCAGATGCGCTACTTCCTCGGCGGCACGTCCGTGCTGATCGTGGTGGGGGTGGCGCTTGAGTTGGTGGACCAGCTGAACTCTCAGCTCGTCATGCGCCAGTACGAAGGTGGTGGGGAAGCCAAGCAGAAGGGGCGCAGCACGTCCTGGACCTCCAAGGAGGGCGACTGATCCCATGACGCGGGTCATCATTCTTCTCGGCGCACCCGGTGCGGGCAAAGGGACGCAGGCCGTGCGCCTGTCGCAATCCCTGTCGCTCCCGCACATCTCCACGGGAGACCTGTTCAGGGAGAACCTCTCCCAAGGGACAGCCCTGGGGGAGCGCGCCAAGGTGTTCATGGAAGCCGGCCAGCTGGTTCCCGATGACCTGACCGTGGACATGTTGTTTGACCGCACGTCACGCCCCGACTGTGCGGCTGGCTACCTGCTCGACGGTTTCCCCCGCACCATTCCCCAGGCCATTGCACTGGGAGAACGAATGGATGCTGGCGTGTCTCTGTCGGTTGTCAATATTGAAGTTCCCGACGATGTGATCGTGGGGCGCTCTGCGGGCCGCTTGCTGTGCCGCGAGTGCGGGAACATTCAGCACAAGACCTTTTCTCCCCCGGCGCAAGAAGGAGTTTGCGACAACTGTGGGGGCGAACTGTATCAGCGCAAGGACGATCAAGCCGAGGTGGTTCAAGAGCGCCTCGGTGTGTATCACGCACAGACACAACCTCTCGTTGGCCACTACGGTGACCAAGGCGTGTGCCGCAGCGTAGATGGAAATCGAGCACCCGACGAAGTTTTCGCCGGGTGCCTGAAGAGTCTGGAGGATGCGGCATGATGGCCAAGGAAGAACCGATCACCGTCGAGGCGATCGTGACTGAAGCCCTGCCCAATGCCCGCTTCCGGGCCAAACTGGAGTCGGGACACGAAATCCTGGCTCACGTGAGTGGGAAGATGCGCATGCACTACATCCGCATCCTCCCCGGAGACAAGATCACGGTCGAAATGTCGCCCTACGACCTCACCAAAGGGCGTATCACCTGCCGCGGCGAGCGGCGCAAGCGAACCGGCGGACGCCGGAGACGGAGAAGGTAATGAAGGTTCGTAGTAGCGTGAGACGCATGTGTGCCCAATGCAAGATCGTCAAGCGACGAGGTGTTGTGCGCGTCATTTGTAAGGCCGATCCCCGACACAAGCAGCGGCAGGGTAAATAACAGTGCAAGTCACCCAAGCCTCCACCGGAGAACTCTAAGTATGGCACGTGTAGTTGGCGTAGACATCCCGAACAACAAGCGCATGGATATTGCGCTGACCTACATCTTCGGTGTGGGTCGCAAGACCGCGACGAAGGTGTGCGCGGACCTGGGTCTGGATCCGGCCATGAAGGCCAGCGATCTGACCGAGGAGCAAGTCACCACCCTCGCCAAGCACCTGCAGAAGGAGTACTCGGTAGAGGGCCAGCTGCGACGCGAATCCGCAGCCGCGATTTCACGCCTGCGGGACATCAACTGCTACCGGGGTCTGCGCCACCGTCGCAGTCTGCCCGTTCGTGGGCAACGCACCCGTACCAATGCACGCTCCCGCAAGGGCGCCAAGAAGACCGTTGCCGGCAAGAAGTCGGTCAAGGGGATGAAGTAACATGGCTAAGTCAACCAAGCGCAAGCAGAAGAAGAACATCGCCAAGGGCATCGCCCACGTGCGCGCGACGTTCAACAATACCCACATCACGCTCACCTCAATGGGTGGCGACACCATCAGCTGGGGCACCGCCGGAGCTTGTGGCTTCAAGGGCACTCGCAAGAGTACGCCCTTCGCCGCCCAACGTGCTGCAGATCGGGCTTCCCAGGAAGCTCAGCGCCACGGCCTGAAGGAAATCGAAGTGCGCGTCAAAGGCGCCGGATCGGGCCGCGAGTCCGCCGTGCGCGCCCTGGCCAACTCGGGCCTGCGCATCACGTTGATCGAAGATGTGACCCCCCTGCCTCACAACGGTTGCCGCGCGAAGAAGCGGCGTCGCGTCTAGGAATCGGATGGGGCCTCGGCCCGAGTGCACCCATCTCCCCCGCAGTCCCACACAACAACCAGCCCCCGCATCACAGACACCCGTCAGACGGACACCACTAGATGGCACGCTACACAGGACCCAAGGTCAAACAATGTCGCCGGGAGGGGATGAATCTCTTCTTCCTGGGGCAGAACACATCCAGCGGCAAGGTTGCCGTGCTCCAGCGCCGGGACTATCCGCCCGGAGTGCACGCTCAGAGTCGCCGCAAGATCACCGAGTACGGCGTACGCCTGCGCGAGAAGCAAAAGCTCAAGCGCATCTTCGGTGTGCTCGAGCGTCAGTTCATGCTGTACTTCCGTGAGGCGGATCGCCTCAAGGGCAACACGGGCGAGAATCTGCTGCAGATTCTCACGCGCCGGATGGACAATGTCGTGCTCTCCGCCGGGTTCGCCCTGACCCTTCCGCAGGCCCGTCAGATGGTCAACCATGGCCACTACACGGTGAATGGCAAGCGCTGCACCATTCCCTCGTATCAAGTTAGGCCGGGCGATGTCATCGCCCCGCGGGCCAAGGAGAACACGAAGAAATTCGTCTCCGAGGCCCTCAACGTCACCAGTGGGGGCGTCGTCCCCGGCTGGATGGATGTCAGTGCGGACACCATGTCCATCACGGTTAACGCCCTCCCGAACCGAACCGATTTCCAGTTCCCCATTCAAGAACAGCTCATTGTCGAGCTCTGCTCCAAGTAGGCAATTAGAGGAGTACTAGTCATGAGAATTCGCTGGCGTAATTTTGAGCTGCCCAACAATGTGCAGCCTGACGCGGACACCCTGACCGGGGAACACGGCCGCTTTGTGATCGAGCCCTTTGAAAGAGGCTTTGGGCACACCATCGGCAATGGCCTGCGGCGTGTCCTGTTGTCCTCCATCGAGGGGGCCGCGGTGACGGCCGTTCGCATCGACGGTGCCTCCCACGAGTACGATTCCCTCGAGGGAGTCTATGAGGATGTGGCCGAGATCATCCTCAACATCAAACGCCTGCGGGTGAATTTTGAAGGGGACGGTCCCATCATTTGCCGCATCAACAAAGGCGAAGAAGGAGACGTTACGGGCGCCGATGTGGAAGTCGAAGGTGACGGTGAAGTCGCCAACCCCGAACTGCACCTGTGCACGTTGACCATGGATCGCGACTTCGTGGTCGAGTTGGATGTCTCCAAGGGACGCGGCTACGTGCCCTCCGAAGAGAACCGCAAGGAAGAGCACGGCCTGGGGACCATCCCCGTGGACGCGATCTACTCGCCGGTACAGCGCGTGCGGTACTCGATTGAGGCCACGCGCGTGGGCAAGTTCACGAACTACGAGCGCCTGGTGCTCGAGATCTGGACGGACGGAACCGTTGGCCCGGAGATGGCTCTCACCGAAGGAGCCAAGATCTACCGCAAGCACCTGAACCCATTCGTTCTGGAGTCGGCAAGCTCAGATGCATCCCCCCTTCTGGAGACGCCCGCCGAGTCCGAGTTCAATGAAGTCAACCGGGAGAGCGACGAGCTAACCGGTATCCTCTCCGCGCCGCTCTCTGACTTGGAACTCTCGGTGCGCGCGCGCAACTGTCTCGACAGCGCAAACATGCACACGATGCGGGACCTCGTCTCCATGTCGGAAGCCGACGTGATGACTCTCAAGAACCTCGGCAAGACCAGCTTGCAGGAGATTCGAGCTAAACTGGCTGACCGGGGTCTGCGCCTCGGCATGGCTGTGGTCGACTGACCTAGGCCGGCAAGAACCCCAGATTGGCCCTCCCAGAACCAAATCCCCTCTCGGCAGCAAGAGCTTGCCGAGGAATGCCCCACTCCGAACAGTTCGATGCGACATCGCGTAGCAGGTTTCAAGCTCGGCCGGACCACCAGCCACCGTATTGCCATGACCCGCAATATGGCCGTCTCGGTGATCGAGCACGAGCGAATCATCACCACTCTTCCCAAGGCCAAGGCCATCAAGCCTTTCGTGGAGAAGCTCATCACCCTGGCCAAGGACCCTAGCCAACACAACCGGCGGCGGGCCTTTTCGAAGCTCCGGGACAAGGAAGCGACACAGAAGCTATTTGATGTGCTTGGACCGCGCTTCCTGGAGCGTCCGGGTGGCTACTGCCGCATTCTGAAACTGGCCAAGCGCCGACTGGGTGATGGTGGCGAGCGCGCGATTCTCGAATTCGTGGTGCGCAGCTCTTCAGAAGAGACGGCATCCGCTGAGTAGCGCAGCTGAGGGCTAGGGGTTCTGCCTAGCTCTTGACCAGGGCCAAGCGTTCGTTGCCCAGGATCTCTTGCAGCCCTAAGACGAGGTCTTGGTCGAGTTCCACCGCAGATTCACGGGGCAGGCGCACGCGCCGCAGGCTGCCGTCGTTGCCCTGTACCTGGAATTGCACGGGGATAGATCCGGAGTGGGACCCCAGACAGGCGCGCAGGCGGTCCAATAGGCCAGCGTCCTCTGGGCCCAGGGCGATTTGCAGGCTGCCCTGAAAGCGGGTGAGGGCTTCGTCGATGGGGATGAGCTCCTCAAGGATCAAGGACGACTCGTCGCCGCGGTTCTCCACCTTGGCTTTGGCGAGCACCGTGCGACCGTCTTCCACGAGATCCTTGTACTTCTCGAGAGTGCGAGGGAAGGCCGTGACGGCGACACTGCCCTTGAGGTCTTCCAATCGGAAGCGGGCCATCTTCTGTCCAGCCATTCTCCCATTGCGAATGGGCACCACTGCCGCCTGCAAGACCAAGCCGGCCAGCATCACCAGGCTGCCGTCCTCGTAGCGGTCCAGGTTCACCGAGGGGCAGGTGGAGAGCAGTGAAACGAGGCCCGCGCGTTCTTCCAGGGGATGACCGGAGAGGTAGAACCCCAGGACCTCAAACTCAGCGCCCAGGGTGTCGTGCCGATCCCAGGCGAGGCGCTCATCGATGCAATCTTGTTGACCGGCATCGGCTTCGCTCTCCTGTGGGTCTCCGAAGGCCTCCAACATGGACATCTGACCCGAGCGGCGGTCGGCGGCAGCACCCGCAGCTTCGGACATCGCCCCTTCGAGGGCGGCGGCAATGGCCCCGCGGTTGTAGCCGGTGTAGTCGAACGACCCGGCCCGGATGACCGCTTCCCACGCAATCTTGCCTGCACCGGAGGGGTCGACGAGGGAGCACAGCTCGTGCAAGCCCATGGCGGTCCCATTCTCACCCGGATGGGCCTGCTCCCAGGCCTCGCGCCCGGCGACCATAGCCACGACGGCCTTGGATCCCACTCCCTTGATCGCGCCCAGTCCAAAACGAATGGTGCGACCATCCTCAGGGCGGAATTCCCAAAGGGAGTGGAGCATGTCGGGCGGCGTAATCTCGATCGACGCACGGCTGCAGTCGTCGACCAGACTCTTGACCTTGTCCGAATCGCCCATTTCGCACGAGAGGTTGGCGGCCATGAATGCCGTGCGGAAATTCGCCTTCAGGAACGCCGTCTGATAGGTGATCAGCGCGTAGGCCGCAGAGTGCGACTTGTTGAACCCGTAGCCCCCGAACTTGACGATCGTTTCCCAGGTGTCCTCGGCTGCCCTCCGCTCGCAGCCCGCCTGCACCGCGCCCTCCACGAACTGGGAGGAAAAGGCCTGCATGATCTCGGGCTTCTTCTTGCCCATGGCCTTGCGCAGGTTGTCCGCGTCGTTGAGCGAAAAGCCACCCAAGTCCACCGAGGCCAGCATGACCTGTTCTTGGTACACGATACAGCCGTAAGTTCCCGACAAGATCTTCTCTAGGCTCTCGTGCGGATAGGTGATGGGTTCCTTGCCGTGCTTGCGGTCGCAGAACATGTCGACCATGCCGGATTCCAACGGCCCCGGCCGGTAGAGGGCCAGCACGGCGATGAGGTCCTCGAAGCAATCCGGCTGAAGGCGCGCGAGAAGCTTGCGCATGCCTTCGGATTCCAACTGGAAAACGCCCAGTGTGTCTCCGCTGACGAGCAGCTTGTAGGTGGCCTCATCTCCAGCGGGCAGGTTCTCGATGTCGGGCACCTTGTCACCCATGGCCCGGATGTTGTCCAGGCAGCGCTGGATGATGGTCAGGGTGCGCAGCCCGAGGTAGTCCATCTTCAGCAGGCCCAGTTCTTCCAGTTCGGGCGCGGCGTACTGAGTCGTGATGTCCTCGCCGTTGCGGGCCAAGGGCACGAACTCCACGGTTGGCCGGGGCGTGATCACTACCCCCGCCGCGTGCGTGGATACATGCCGCACAGAGCCCTCCAATTCGACCGAGTACTTGAACAGATCCGACCACAGCTCGTCTGAGTCGCGCTGGGCTTGGAGATCCGCGTCGAGTTCAAGCGCTTCACTTAGGGGGGGGGCACCGGGACCGGCTGGGATCTTCTTGGCTACGCGATCGACGTCCCGCAGGGGGATGTCGAGAACTCGCGCCACATCACGCACGACCGTGCGCGAGGCCATGGTCCCAAAGGTCACGATTTGGGTGACATTGTCCTGACCGTATTTGTCGCGCGTGTATTGGATGACGCGCTCCCGACCTTCCTTGCAGAAATCGATGTCGATATCAGGCATCGACACGCGACTCGAATTCAAGAAGCGCTCGAACAGCAGGTCGTACTCGAGAGGATCCAGGCGCGTGATGTCGAGCAGGAAAGAGACGATCGAGCCAGCGGCCGAGCCTCGGCCCGGGCCCACGGGGATGTCGTGTTCGCGGGCCCAGCGCACCAGGTCCCAGACGATCAGGAAATAAGACACGAAGCCCAGATCGCGGATCACTTTCTTCTCGTGTTCCAATCGCTCGCGGGCTAATTGGTGAGTGTCGCCATAGATGGCATGTAGACGTTCTTCCAGCAGGCGGTCAAAGAGCTGGTCAGCACTCTCGTCGGTATCCGTCTCGAATTCAGGGACGTGGTACTTGCCCAATTCCAGTTCCACATCCACTTGCTCCGCGACGTCCATGCTGGCCGTTACGGTTTCGGGTAGGTCGCGGAACAGGTGTCCCATCTCCTCTCGCGAGCGGAAGAAAAGGTCTTCGGTTTCAAACCGGAAGCGCTCCTTGTCGTCGCGCTTGGCCCCCGTGTTGATACACAACAGGATGTCTTGCGCCACACAATCTTCATGACGCAGGTAGTGGATATCATTAGTCGCCACCAGCGGGATGCGCAGCCTGTCCTTCAGTCGCACCAGGGCTTCATTGACCGTGTTCTGGTCGTCGATACCGTTGCGTTGCAGTTCGAGCCAGAAGTGTTCGGGTCCAAAGAGGTCCGAGAGGTGCGAGGCCAGCTGTTCGGCTTCAGCCTCCTTACCCTTCAAGAAGAGCTGGTTGATGCGCCCACCCAGGCATCCAGACAAACAGTTGATGCCCGCCGCGTGTTGATCGAGGAGCTCCCAGTCGATGCGCGGCCGCGTATGCAGCCCATCGATGTAGGCCGCCGACGCAAGCTTGAGCAAGTTCTGGTAGCCCTGCTTGTTGCGCGCCAACAACGTCAAGTGGCTGTAGCCGTTGCCCTTGCGCTTGTTGTGTCCCTCATGCATCGAGCGGTCGGCGATGTAGACCTCGCAGCCGATCAAGGGCTTGATGCCGCCTGCCTTGCAGGACTTGTAGAGTTCAACGGCGCCGAACATATTGCCGTGGTCGGTCAGGGCCAGTGCCGTCTGGCCGTCGGCCTTGCAGGCCTCCACGAGCTTGGGAATGCGGTTGGCCCCGTCCAGCAGGCTGTACTCGGAGTGGACGTGGAGATGGACGAATTCCGGGCGGACCATGGTGGGGGGCAGAAACCTGCGGCGGGAATTGGGGGGGGGCTCTGAGTTCGTTGCGACTGGGGCTGCAGTCCTGGGCTCTATTGACGAAGAAGCAGTGAGAGCAGTCCTTTCTGGGTGTGCAGGCGGTTCTCGGCCTGGGCCAGGATCAGGCTGCGCGGGCCATCAAGAACCTCGTCGGTCACTTCCAGGTTGCGGCGCACGGGCATGGGGTGCATGAGTCGGGTTTGTTCACCGCGCGCCATCATGGGCTCGTCGAGGGTCCAGGAGCCCGCGCGGGCCACCTGGCTGGCGGCCAGAGTGGCGTTGCCGTAGCTCTCCAAGGATTGCCAAGAGCGTGCGTAAACCACATGCGCTCCTTCGGTGGCCTCTTCCATGGATAGACCCGTCTCCAGTTCGACCCCGCGTTGCGTCGCGGAACTGCGCGCCGAATCGAGCACGGCGTCGTCGAGATCGAATCCGGGTGGGTGGGCGATGGAGACGTTCATGCCCGAACGCAATGCGCCGTGCAGGACTGAGTTGACCACGGACGAGCTGCCCGGCTGGGGTGAACGTGTCCAGACGATCGCAAGTTTGTTGCCCGGTAGGCTGCCCAGCGATTCCCGCAGGGTGAGCAGATCAGCGAGCGCCTGCAGCGGGTGCCAAAGACAACTCTCCATATTGATGACGGGCACCCGCGAGTGGGCGGCCCAGGCTTGGATGCTCATCTCTTGCCGGTCCACAGCCCAAGACTGGCCTCCCTGCTCAGGGCGGATTGCCAGGGCAGAGACGTACTTGGACATCACCGCAGCCGCGTCTCGAATGTGCTCCGGCGCAGCTCCATCCATGATCGTTCCGTCGCGTGCCTCGAGCTCCCAAAAATCCGAGGCGGCCGTCAGATTCACGGTATGCCCGCCCAGTTGGTGGACAGCGGCCACCAGAGAAGTACGCGTGCGCAGGGAGCCGCGGAAGAACAGCAGGCCGATCGTGTGATTGGCCAGTTCCTCCCGCGATGTGCCGCGTTTCATGCGCTCCGAGAGATCCAAAATGTCCTCGACCTGCCGGTCAGCCAGGTCCTCAAGGCGGATGAAATGCAGGGGAGTAGAGCTGGCGGCCATTTGCCCAGAATACGCGCCAGAGTGGGCCCTTTCCATGCCGAGTTTGCGAGCAACTCGCGCGCAGGTTGCCCTTGTTGACAGGTCTGGGGCTGCCGAGTACAACCTCCCGCCCGCGCACCCGTGGCTCAACTGGATAGAGCACCTGACTACGGATCAGGAGGTTACAGGTTCGAATCCTGTCGGGTGTACCAGCCAATGTGTCGCCGGGCCCGCCTGGCCTGCGACTCCGCACCCCCTTTATTAATTTGTCTCCCGCTGGATGCTCCACAGGGAGCGTCCCTCCTCCCCCAGGACAGTTCCGGGGCAACTCCGGTGAGGGCTCCCCAGGGGCCCGCTTCCAAGTCCGGCCTTGAAAACGCGAATGGGGGAGTTTCCCCCATGGATGATCCTTCCGAGCAAGACCTGCACTTCATGCAGTTGGCCTTGGAGGAGGCTCGCCTAGCCAGGGAGCAGGACGAGGTTCCCGTGGGGGCCGTGATCGTTCTGGATGGGCAGGTGATCGGACGCGGCCACAATGAGGTGCGCGCCCAAGCCAGCCCCCTGGCCCATGCGGAGCTACTCGCACTGCAGCAGGCTACGGCCCTCAGGAACGAGCCACGCCTCCCGGGTGCCACGGTCTACACGACCCTTGAACCGTGCTTCATGTGTGCTGGAGCCCTTTCCCACGCCCGCGTGGCGCGCGTAATCTGGGCCGTGCGCGACCCAAAATTCGGGGCCTGTGCGTCTCTGGCCGAGGTCTTGACCGACTCGCGCATGAACCATCGTGCCCAGGTGCAAGAGGGCTTATTGGCCGAGCCCGCGCGACACCTGCTGAAGTCCTTCTTCGCAGACAAACGCGCTCAGGCCAAGGCCGAATCGCAGGCCAGTCCGCTTGGCGAAGATGCGGCCAAGGGTGATTGAGGCTGCAGCTCTTCTGCGCCGCGCAGGCTGCGGCCCGGTGAGCGCCAGCCGTTGGGCGCAGTTGGCCGATCGACAAACACGAACACAGGAGAGGTGCCAGAGTGGCTGAATGGACTGGTTTCGAAAACCAGCGTGTCCTTCGGGGCACCGGGGGTTCAAATCCCTCCCTCTCCGCCATCTTCACGGGGACCGGCAGCGCGCAGCCCATGTACCCTAGGCGCGCAGGGATTACCCAACAAACGAACAAGTCGGAGAGGTGTCAGAGCGGCTGAATGAGCACGCTTGGAAAGCGTGTGTGTCGGCAACGGCACCGGGGGTTCGAATCCCCCCCTCTCCGCCATTTTCATCCCCTCCTCGAGTCGCTTGCCGGCTCGATGGAAGGGCCAGAGCAAGCGAGCCCGGCGGTGGGCCCGGTCCCATGCGGTGGGTCGGGTTCGAACCGGGTCAGGCCGGGAACGGAGCAGCCCTAAGGGCCTCGAGTCAAGCGCGAGGTGCCCGGGCCCTCCGGCGGGCTCGCTGCACGTGGTCGATTCTGGAGTGTCGATTCTTGGGTCGGCTCACGGGGCGCCCTCGATTGGGGCTCCGACCTGTGCGACCCCTACGCTAGACTGGTCGTACCCATGTCCTACTTAGTCCTCGCTCGCAAGTACCGTCCGCGCACCTTCGCCGAGGTGGCCGGACAGTCGAACGTCACGCGCGTCTTGCGCGGGGCCATTCGCGAGGAGCGCGTTGGACACTCCTACTTGTTCACCGGACCACGGGGCACCGGCAAGACGACCTCAGCACGCCTGCTCGCCAAGGCCTTGAACTGCGAGGAGGGTCCCGCCGAAGAACCCTGCGGGAGCTGCGAACGCTGTCTCTGCCTGGATGCGGGTTCGGAAGTGGACGTGATCGAGATCGATGCCGCGACCCACACGGGCGTGGATCACATTCGAGACCTGCGCGACCAAGCCTCGTACGTACCCGTTCGCGCGCGCTACAAGATCTACATCGTGGACGAGGTCCACATGCTCTCGACCGGGGCCTTCAACGCGCTGCTCAAGACGCTCGAGGAGCCGCCGCCGCACGTGAAATTCCTCTTCGCGACCACGGAGCTGCACAAGGTCCCCGACACCATCCTATCGCGTTGCCAGGTGCTGCACCTGACGCCCTTGCCTGCAGAGATCATCGCAGAGCGGCTGGACGAGGTCTTTGGGCTCGAGAAGGTCCAAGCGGAGGTGGGCGTCAGCGCCGAACTCGCGCGCAGAGCGCGCGGGGGTATGCGCGACGCGCTCTCACTTGCCGACCAACTCTTGGCACTTGTGGGCGACCGCCCAACCCTGGAAGACTGCGAGCGACTCTCCGGCGAGAACTCGGCGCAGGCCGCGGAAGCTGTGATCGATCGCGTTCTGGAGGGGGATCAAGCAGGCATGCTCGCCGCTCTTCCATCCCAGGAGGGGCGTGAGACGGAGTTCGTAGCCGGGCTGCTTGAGCACCTGCGCGCCTGTCTGATGGCGGCCCTCTGCCGCGGTTCGGCGCCTCCGGGCTCGCTCTTGCCAGCGGATCCCGAGCAGGTAGCGGCCCTGGCTGCACGCGGCAAGGCCATGGGGGCGAGGCGCCTGGAGCTCATGCTGCAGGACCTGCTCCACGCACGCGAACGCATGCGCCTCCTGCCCGCTCACCGGCGACTTATCCTGGAGGTGACCCTTCTCGAGCTTTCACATCCCGAGGCCACGGTGGATCTCGACCAGTTGGCGATGCGTCTAGCCGCTTTGGAATCACGTCTGGGTCCGGCCGCCGCTCCTGGGCAGCGGGCTTCCTCAGCCGCCCCGCCAGCGGGCGCGGCGACGACTCCGGTTTCACCCGAGCCTGTTGCGACTTCAGCTTCGGAGGCAGGACCCCAAAATACAGGGACCCAAGAGGTGGTCTTGCATCCCGCGCGGTCGGCCAAGGCATCGAGCGGCAGCGCAGCGGATGTCTGGGCGGCCTTCCTCGAGCAACTTCAGTCCCTCTCGCCCAGCCTGCACGCGATCATCGCCAAGCGCGGTCACTTGGATGCGTATCGCTCGAACCGGGCTGTGATCAAGCTGACCGGCATGTTGCCTGACGAGGGGCCCATGGTTAGCGAGCGCCGCAATCAGAAATTGTTCGACAAGGCCTTTTCGGTCTCGGCCGGCAAGGAGATTCAAGTCGTCTTTGAGGACACGGCTCAAACTCGACCAGGCGTACAGGACCCGTTCACCGAGGAAGTGGCGCGATCCTTCGATGGCAGGATTGTCGATTGAGGGCCCAGCCCCAGTGAGAACCCACTCAGTATCCAATGAGAACCCACTCAGGATGAGGACCTATTTGTAATGAGCAGTTCATCGGGAGACATGGGCAACCTGCTCAAGCAGGCCCAGCGCATGCAGGCGGCCATGGACGAAGCACGCGAGGAGTTGGATGGGACGGAACTCGTGGGCAGCGCCGGTGGGGGAGTTGTGGGCGTCACCGTTACGGCCAACGGCGACATTCAGGATGTGCGGATTTCCAGCGAGGCACTGCAATCAGGGGACAAGGCTCTGCTGGAGGAACTCGTGCTGGCTGCCGTCAGGGACGCACTCAGCCAGGCCAAGCGAGCCCGCGAGGAGCGCCTCGCCCAGGTCACCGGTGGGTTGAACCTGCCGGGCATGTAGCGATGGCCTACCCCGCCCCTGTGGAAGCCCTCGTGGAGGCCTTCGAGGAGCTGCCCGGAATCGGCCGCGTGAGTGCTGAGCGTCTGACGTTTCACGTTCTACGTGATCCCTCAAGTCGACGCCTAGCCCAGGCCATTCGGCGCGCCCTGGATGAGGCGCGGCGTTGCCTGACCTGTGGCAATCTCTGTGAACGCGACCTGTGCGCGGTGTGCTCGGACGAGAAGCGTGACAGCGGACTCCTAGCCGTTGTGGAGGAGCCTCGGCACGTGGAGGCGCTCGAACGTGCGGCCGTTTTTCGCGGTCGCTATCACGTGCTGATGGGGGCGCTCAACCCGGCCGATGGAACGGAGGCCCGGCACCTCTCGGTGGAATCCCTGCTGAAGCGTCTGTCCGCGGAGCCCATCCGCGAACTCATCCTGGCTACCGATCCGGACCGCGAGGGGGAAGCCACCGCTCTTCTGGTGCTGGAGGCTGTCAGAACCCTCGGGCGCGACGATCTGACGGTCACTCGTCTGGCGCGCGGCCTGCCGGCCGGAAGCGCCATTGAGTACCTGCACAAGGGAGTACTGGAAGACGCCTTGAGGGATCGCTGCCCGGTTCGGGTTCGCGGCGGGGATTCCTGAGAGTACCCTGCACCCCATGCGCAACGTTCGCGTGGAAGTGACCTACGACGGCTCTCAGTTCTACGGCTGGCAGCGTCAGGATGGGTTCGAAACGGTCCAGCAGGCCCTGGAGCAGGGGCTCGACAGCCTGCTGGGGCAAGCCCTGTGTGTGCAAGGAGCGGGGCGTACAGATACGGGCGTGCATGCCCTGGCGCAGGTGGCCCACTGTCATCTGGACAGCACCCTATCCGACGACCGGCTGCGTCACGCCTGGAATGCTCACCTGCGTGACGGCGTGGTCATCAACCGTCTGGAGACTTGCCCTGACGAGTTTCACAGCCGATTTGACGCTCGTGGGAAGCGCTATCTATACGTCACTCACACCAGCCGTTTTCGGTCTCCCATCGGGCGTCCCTACAGCCACTGGACGAACACCCCGCTCGATCTGAAGGCCATGCGTCAGGCGGCGGCCTTGCTCGTGGGGCGACACGATTTTGTGGCTTTCAGCAATTCTGGCTCACCACGCACCAGCACCGTGCGCACCGTGCGCAGCCTGCACATCTTGGCGCGCCAAGGGGCCTTCGGCCTCGTCGTTGAGGGGGACGGCTTCCTCTACAACATGGTGCGCACCCTGGCTGGAACCCTGGTGGCCGTGGGGCGTTCCAAAATGGGATTGGAGCAGGTGGCGCGCGCGTTGTCCGATGGGAGGCGCGCAGACGCGGGGCCGACGGCTCCCGCCTGCGGGTTGTACCTGCTGCGTGTTCTCTACCCACATCCGGTCTTTGAGGGCCGGGACCGTGGCGGCGCCGGCGCGCCGGGTCTGTTCCAGGTCTGAGGAGGCGGGATGGTCGCCCGATTGCCCCTTGGGCTGAGTCGGCCTTGACAGCTAGCCTATTGACCTCCTGGCAGTTCTAGCCCAAGCTGAATTGTGGCCCAGGGAGTACATCCCAGGTCTGCTGCTCTTGCCCGGCGGCCTGCCGCGAACGGCGCTCAAGGCCTCGGATTCCATTTCAACCCACGCAACGTTGAGGCTGCCCATGAAGACGGAAGTCGCCATTCTGCACCACGATTACCCATCCCAAACGAGGACTCTGGCGGACCAGAAGCTCCAAAGCCTGGGCAAGTTCTTCGATCGAGTGCAGAGGTTGAGCGCCAAGCTTGAGAAGCAGGGCGATGAGCATCGCGTCGAGATTGTGGCACACGTGGGACGGGGTCCGATTCTCAAGGCCGATGTGACCGACGAGACCCTTAAGGGGGCCCTGGATGAATGTCTAGATCGCATGCGCGGTCAGCTCACGCGCCAGAGGGACAAGGTCAAACTGAGCAGCCACCGGCCCGCTTCCTGATCTGCTGCGTGTCCCCGGCGGGACCCGATTGCGGCGATCCCTCGCGGTCGTGCGCAGGGGAGTTCCGACACCACCAAGCGGGAGCTGGAGGTCCACTCTCAATCCCCTCTGCGGGCTCTATTGTGAACTGACTGGGTTTGGTGTGCATCCATTGCGGGAATTGCCCCCAGCTTCAACGAAAAGGGGCCGCTGGCCTGTGGGCCCCCCCTCCTCACGCAGCGGGTCCCGACGGGTGATCTCCAACGTCCACAGACCAGGCCAAGGGAAGGAATGCTGTTTGCGGCTAGGTCCACGGAACCCAGTCAGTTCTGTTCTATTGAGACCACTCAGTGTGTTAGCCTGCGGGCGTCCCCTGGAATCGAAAATGAGCACAAACCTGATGAGTTGGTGGAAGCAGTTCAAGCCCAAGGCCTGCAGCGTCAAGGTCAAGGCCGTGGCCAAACCTGAAGTGCTGGCGGAGATCGTCGGCAATCTCGTAGGCTCCGGCCTTTTGGATGCCACGTTGCAGGATGCCGCTCTGCGGACCCTGACCAGCCGTGAGGAACTGGCCTCCACGGGGATTGGAATGGGGGTGGCCATTCCGCACGTGAAGCTCGACGGGATCGAAGAGGCCATTTGCAGCCTTTCGGTCTGCCGAGAGGGCCTCGATTGGGCTGCCGTGGACGGCGGGCCCGTGCAGGTCTTGTTCACAGTCCTGCGGCCCAGCGAGGCCACCGAAAAGCACGACCCGCAGGAGCATCTGGAGATGATGCGCTGGGTGGCGGGCTTGGCTCGCAACCCTGATTTCCGCAGCTTCGCCTGTCAGGCCAAGAACAAGACAGACCTGGTCAATTTGCTCAAGGAAATGGCTCCCCAATAGCCACGCCGGGCGGGTTGGGTAGCCGACAGCAACAGGATCGGGCTCGCCTCCCAGCGGTGGCCTTCGGAATCGGATCGGCCTCCACAATTGCGCATTCCTAGGAACGCCCATTCTATTAGGGGCAAATCGGTGCGGTGACATGCAGAGGCGACCTGGCGCAGACCGCTGCCCGGGGTCTGGGCGAGTCCCTCGGAATTGGCCGCGTTCTCCTGAGTCGGGCCCGTCGATTTGCCTAGGATCTGAGCCATGCAAGCCAAGGCTGAAGTCATGGTCCGCAACGATTCGGGCCTCCACGCGCGTCCCTGCCATGCCCTTGTGGGCGTTGCCCTTTCTTGCTCAGCTGAGCTGCGGGTGGCTTGTGGCGATCGAGAGGTCAATGGGAAGTCGATTCTGGAGCTGATGACCTTGGGTGCCGCAAAGGGAACGATGTTGCATTTTTGGGCCGAGGGCCCGGATGCAGAGGAACTCGTGACCAGATTAGTGGATCTGGTGGAATCGGGCTTCCCGGGGTCCTCCTAGGCGATCTCTGCGCCTTGGCCTCTTGGGCCCATTCCCAATCTGGGGGATTTGGCTTCCCGGGCTCAACCCCGACGGGTCCAGCGGTCGATCTGTGCCCCGGCGAAGGCACGCTCTCGAATTGAGCCCTGCCTGCTCGCTCAAAGGCCACCACCGCCAAGAAGAGGAAACCACCGTGCTACGCCAAGCAAAAAGCGTGATTGGAATCGATCTGGGGACGAGCGCCGTCAAAGCGGTTGAACTGTCCCTCGAGGGCGGGCGTCCCGTCTTGACGGGCTTCGGCCGCGTAGAGGTCCAGCCCGAGGGAGGCCAGGAAGGGGCCCTCCAGGAGCTGCTCGCCTCAGGAGCCTTCAAGAGTCAGCGAGTTTCCCTTGGCGTATCCGGCCAATCCACCGTCGTGCGCTACTTGGAAATGGTGCGCATGAGCGAGCCCGAGCTGCGCCAAGCCATCCCTTTCGAGCTGCCCAACCAACTGCCCTTCGAAGTCGATGACGTGGTGTACGACTGCCAAGCTCTCGACTTGGGAAGCGCTGGCAGCGAGAACCCCGAAACAGAGGGCGCGCACCAGGACACCATGACCGTGCTGCTGGCAGCCTGCCGCAGGGACCTCATCGAGGAACGCTTGAATTGGATCCAGAACAAGGGCCTGACACCGGTCGGAATCAACCTGGAACTCTTCGCGCTCGCCAACGCCTGGGAACTTGCTGGTCCCGCGCCCATCACACCTCAAGGTGAATCCGAAGAGGGCGACGAAAAATCGTACAACAACGAGGCGGAAGAAGGCGTGGGCTCATCCACAGGAGAGCGGACCGTGGCCCTGGTCGATGTGGGTTCCGGACGTGCTTCGATCAACGTGCTCGTAGACGGAGAGACATGCTTCAGTCGCGAGATCCCCATCGGCGGGATGGACATGACCCTGGCCGTCGCTCGGCGCCTGGGTGTCGAGTCCGAAGAGGCCGAGTTGCTCAAGCGCGGTGAGGAAGGGGGGCTCAATCAGGATGTCGAGGCGGCCTTGCTGCCGGTGATCGAAGACCTGGCCGCCGAACTCTCCCTCTCCATCGACTACGTCGAGCACCACCGAGGTGTGCACGTGGAAGAGCTGCTGCTCTCCGGCGGAGGCCTGTTGGTTCCAGGAGCCGTGCAACACATGGAGCGCGCCGTGTCCCGTCCCGTGAGGGTCTGGAGTCCGCTTGAAGGTCTGCGCGTCAATGCCGAACAAGTGAACATGGAAGAACTCGAACTGTGGGCATCGTCCCTAGTTGTCGCTCTGGGCCTTGCCGGAAAGGTGGCTGCCTGATGATTACGATCGACCTACTGCCCGAAGAGTATCGCAGCAAGATTCGCCCCTCGCTCAAGTTGCAGGCGATCGGCTACGGCTTCCTTGCCGCGGCAGTCTCGTTGTTCGCCTGGTGGGCTTGGCTCGCGTTTGGCGTCAGCATGTCCCTGCAAACGGAACAAGCTAGCCTGGAATCTGAGTTGGCTGGGCTGGTGCCGCAGGTGGAATACAACCAGTCCCTGCAGGCGGAGGCCGCGTTCCACGCGGCTCGCGAAGACACCCTCGCCACGATCACCTCTAGCCGTGTGCTTTGGACTCAGGTTCTCGACGATCTCACAGATGTCGTCAACCAAGGTCACGAGGATGATCGTCACACCATTTGGTTCGACGACCTTTCGGCCAAGGTCGAGGATCGAGTGGGCAACGAGCAACGGAGCTTCGGACTGCTCGATGCCCAAGGCCATTCGGGATCCGGCGAAATCGATCAGATCAGTCACTTCTTGGCCGACCTTACGGACCGGGAGATTTCGGGCTTGTCAGGCATCTTTGGTCCGCCTTCGGCGCCCGAGGGACGTCGTAGCCCGAGCGATCCGGAAGTCGTCCCCAGTGTGGACTTCTCATTCCCCTTGCACCTTGACCTCTTGCCGACAGCGGAGCGCGAGCACGGTGCGAGTACCCCAACCCCCGAGCAGACGGAGAACACCGTCGAGCAAAGTCAGGGAGAGGCCCAGTAATCATGAGTAGTCGCAAAACCTGGCTGACCCTGGTGATGGGGTCCATCGTTGTCTGCGGTTCTCTAGGCGGCATGGTGCATGTGGCCCGCCGAGACATCGCCGTAGCACGCGTCGATCTGCAGGCCGTTCAGGATCAGGTCAATGTGGCGCGCAGCACGATCACTCTGACCCCCAAGCTGGAGCGTGAGGTCATCGTCTTGCGCGAACTGTCCACATTCGTCGAGGAGACCCTGCCAAGTACGGAGGACCTGACGACTCTGATCGAGGACCTGAAGGACTACCTGCAGGAAGCTGACGTGGACGTGGAGTCATTCGGCTTGCGCCCCGATCGCCCCTCAGAACTGACGCGCAACACAGATATCGATCGCATCGGCTACAAGCTCACCTTCGATGGCGGCTTGTTTGACTTCATGCGCTTTCTGTCGCGCATCGAGTCCGATGAGCGCTTCATGGCCGTGCGCTCCTTCAAGCTCGTGTCGAGCAGTCGAGAGAACATGGAGCGCGACGGTCGAGCTCTTCACAAGATCACAGTCGACATCGAGACCTACACCTACAGCCCCGAGGACGCTGCCAGGGAGGTCATCATCGATGGTTACGACCGCAAGCGCGACCTGCTCGTGGGCGACATCGGCACGCGTAGCAAGGTCCTGAGGCCTGAAACCTACAGCTTTCACGGCGACCGTGGCCGACGGGATCCGTGGGTGGACCTGCGCACCCCGGCTGAAGGGGAAGCTGGCGGCCTGAGCGTTCAAGACCAGGTGATCCTTGTGGAAGCACTGATCGAACTCGTCGATCGAGCTCAAGTTGAATGGGGTGAGGTGCAGTTGGCTAGCAACAGCATCGACCGCATCGTCAAGCGCGGGCGGCTGGGCAAGACCCTGGCTCAAGTCGACGAGGAACTACGACGGCTGAACGCGAATGTGGAGATCCGCTACGTGCCCGCCATGCGCCGCCTCGAACTGGAGGTCTTGGACCCGCGCGAGGCCCTACGCTTGGCGTTGGAGGAGAACCTGAGGGGCGCCCCCCCGAAGGAGGAGCTGCTGGCCCTGGAAGAAGCCATGCTGAATCACCTGGAGCTCGCTGAGTTCACGCTGGCCATGGAAGCCTACGCCACGATCGAGCCCTCATTTGATCTCTTGCAAGCGGATCCGAAGCGCTGGGAAGTTGCCCACCGTCTGCAGGAGCTCGACAACCAAGCGCGTGCCGCCTACGAGTTCTCAGAACTCTCGTTGGAGTTCGGCGGCTCCGTCATTATCGAACTTGGCGATCCGTCGGTGATCGTCATTCAGCAAGTGGGGGGGGAGCGACAGGCTCGTTCGTTCTCGGTGGGGGACTTTGTCCTGCCCGGGCTCGAAGTGGCTGCCGTCCGCCCCAATGAAGTTGTTTTCTACTTCCAAGGCTACGAACTGACCCGCGTCTATTGACGCTCATCCAAAAGGAACCGCTGGGATACCCGGCGGTGACGAACGTGAAACATCTACGATTGACACTACTCCTCGCGCTGGGGCTTCTCAGCTTCACTCCCTCGGTCCGCGCTCAAGTGCCGAGCATGAGCGCCCGTGTCAACCTGAACGTGGTTGACCAGGAACTGTCTGAGGTTGTGCAGTTCGTGCGCGATCGATCGGGCGCCAACATCGTCATCCTTGAAGGCGGCGACCAACGCGTTCGAGACCTACAGGTCAATGACGTCTTCTGGCGCGACGCGCTGGAATTCGCCGTGGATCTGGCGGGCTGCGTGCTCGACGAGGGCAAAAGCGGCGTGCTGACGGTCTCACGACCCAAGCGCGTGAGCTTTGACCTGCGGGACATCGATCTGAACGAGGTGATCATGACCATCGCCGCAGCCAGTGGTGCCAACATCATCATCGGCCCGGAAGTGGAAGGCACCGTGCGCGTCAGCATCAAGGACGTTCCGTGGAGGGACGCCCTCGAAGAGATCGTGCGAGCACGTGGGTACACGGTCGTTGAAGAGCGTCGCAACATCTTGCGCGTGGTCGACCCCCTGACCCTTGAGAAACAGAAGGTCACCCGCAGTTATCAACTGCGGTATCTGCGTCCCACCGGCCCCCGCGTACCCAAGATCGAGACCCAGTTCCACACGGGCGGGACCGTTGCGCCCGTGGGCGAGCCGGGAGATCATTTCAGTGCTCTAAAAGCTCTGAGCAAGGCGCTCAGCGAGGATGGCGAGCTGGACTTCATCGCGGAGCAAAACGTCATCATTGTGCGTGATACCGTTCAGGTGCATGAAGCACTGGATGAGATCCTGCGCCGCTTGGATGTTGAGCCGGCCCAAGTGTTTGTGGACGTCAAGTTCGTATCCACAGCCAACACCGACCTGCTCGACATGGGCATCGACTACGGCGACAACGGCCTGACGGCTTCGATTTCCGGCGGTCAGATTCCGATCGACTTCCCCTTCACTCTGGGCAAGGGTGGATTCGAAGACGACCTGTTTGCGGATTCCTCCGGAGAAGGTCCGTACGCGGATGGATCGCTCAGCGACAGCACCGTGATCCTGCCCGACACCATTTTTGGTGCTCTCTCCTTCACCCAGTTCCAGGCCACCCTGCGCATGATGCAGCAGGACACCTCGGCCGAGATCATCCAGGCCCCGAAGCTGGTCACGATGGACGGGCGCGAGGCCACGATTTTCGTGGGTGAGAGCGTACGTTACGCCGAAGCCAAGTCCGAACAGGGCCAGGCTGGCGGGCTGCAATTGACCGTGGCCGAGGCTGCCGGATCCCCCGTGGAAGTGGGCTTCCAGCTGCTCATCCGGCCCTCCGTCGTACCGGGCACTGAGACCATCATCATGGAAGTCATTCCCAAGGAAACAAGCCTGGCGGGTACCTCGGGTACCACGGCCTTGTCTCCCGCTGGCTTCGACATCTTCACCGTTGGTTCTGGCGGCGCCTCGGGCAGCATTTCCCTACCGCGCACGCGCTCCTCGACACTCATCACTCAGATGATGGTGGAGAGTGGGCAAACGGCCGTCATCGGTGGGCTGACAACTGATGTGGATGCCGAATCCATGTCACGCGTGCCTTTCATCTCCCGAATCCCGTTGCTTGGCGAGCTGTTCAAGTACCGCAACAACAGTCGTGAACGACGTAGCTTGGTGATCTTCATCACGCCGCGCATCGTGCGATCGACCCAGGATACGGAGTACCTGCTGCAGAAAGAACTCGAGCGTCGCCGGACCCGTCTGCACGACGAGGTCGAGGCTCTGGTCAACCCCAAGTAGGTTCCCGGAGCTGGGAAACCTGGGGGCTGAACCGCCCCCAGGTACCCGGCCCTGCAGCTATCCAGGCTGCCACTTGGCCCTCTGGGCCTCATTTTTCGGGTGTGGCGGTAGGATCCGCGCGCGGCAGAGGTCAGCATGGGGCTGCCCCTGCAGGCTTCGTGCCGGTCCGGGCGAGACCTCCAGCGCCAGGGTGTTCAGCCCTCGGCCCAGACCTCACCGATCGCTCACGGCCAGTGTCCCATGCTGGCCTTCTTGACAGTTCCACAGTTGGGTGCCCGCCACCCAGCCTTTCGTTCAAAACCCAATCAGTGACGTGTTCAGCGGCCTGGGCAGCGTGGTGGTTTTTCCGCCTGCTGATGCCAGGCGCTCCGTCCAGTCGGAGACGACATGACTCAGCAAGCATTCCCGGGCGCCATGAGCCCGGAGCCTGACGACACCCCGCACAATTCAGAAACCCAGTCCGCTGGCGGCGATTCATTCGGATCGGGAGTCCAAGACTCCAGCCCCGCAGCAGACGATTCCAGCTCAGGGAAGCCCGGCCGATCGAGGACACGACGTCGCTCAAAGGCCACAAGTTCTCACAAGAAAGCCAGCGCGGGCTCCACCCGTGCGAGCAAGGCTGCGGAGGAGTCCTCTGGCCGTGCGCCCGGCAAGGACTCGGACGAGAAACCGGATAGGCCGCGCCGCAAGCGCTCTCGTTCGCGCCGCCGTACGAGTGCTGCAAGCGAGGCCAGTGCCGAACAGTCCGAACCCAGCGCCGAGCAAGAGGGGAGCGCGAATACCCAGGAGGATTCGGCCGACGACTCGGCCGCGAAGCCGGTCCGCAAACGCCGTCGGGGCAGCCGTGGTGGTCGGCGCAGGCGATCGGGGTCCAAGTCGGCTGATGATCGGCCGCGCAGCGCCTTGGCCGTAGAAGCGATTCCGGGCGAAGATGACATGACGGATTTGCCTGCCCGAGAGGGGAGTGCAGAAGAGGGTCGTGGTTCAGGCGCGCAGACGAAGAAGAAACGCAAGCGGACGCGCCGTGGAGGGCGAGGTCGCAAGAAGGCCTCGGGCGACGAAACGCAAGACGAAACATCCCCGGCTGAAGGCAGCGAGGAGTCTCAAACCACACGCAAGAAGGCCGGCCGCAAGAAGGCTACCAAGAAGCGTGGTCGCAAGTCCGCGGCCACGGCTCAGACAGATGAGGAACTCGAGGCAGAGCAAGAGGCTTTGCGCGTAGAGTCCATTCTCGTCAACGCCGAAGATCAGGAAGAGAAACGGGTGGCCGTAGTTCGCGATGGTCGCATCGTCGATTTCTTGATGGCCTCTGACAATCAGCAATCGCTGGTCAACGATATCTACCGCGGACGGGTCGTGAACCTGGAGCCCGCCATCGGTGCGGCCTTCATCGACTTTGGACAAGGGCGCAATGGCTTTCTGCACACTTCGGACGTGATCGCCGCCTATGGGGAAGCGGACTTCAGCTTGAAGTCTCTGCTCACCAGTCAGGTGGAGCCGGAGGATTGGGATGAAGCCTCCAGTCAGCCTTCGGTCGGCGAGGCAATGGACAGCGAGCAGTCCGCCGAGTCGGAGGGAAGTGAATCTGAAGAAGCCGACAGCGATGAAGATCCTGCCGCGGAAAAGGGCAAGCAGGACGCCAAGACTGGCAAGCGCGGCAAGGGCTCGGGCCAACGTCGGGGCGGCCGTGGAGGGGGCGCTCGCTCAAGCGCCCGTCCAAGAGGTCGCGCCCGCAGTCCCATCTCGGATCTGCTGAAGAAAGGCGACCAGGTGGTCGTGCAGGTCACCAAGGATGCCATCGGCGACAAGGGGCCGACGCTCACCACCTACCTCTCCATCCCCGGACGCTACCTAGTCCTGATGCCGTCCATGAGTCACACCGGCGTGAGCCGGAAGATTCCCGACGACAAGGAGCGCCGGCGGCTCAAGCGCATCTTGACCTCGATCAAAGTGCCCGAGGGCATGGGCGTCATCGTGCGCACGGCGGGCATCGGCAAGACCAAGGCCGACCTACAACGGGATGTGAATTACCTACTTGGAGTTTGGGAAAACCTGGGCCAAAAACTTGAGAAGGGGCACGGACCCAGCGGGCTCTACCAAGAGTCCTCCCTGGCCATCAGAACCCTGCGCGATCTATTTAGCGCACGCACGAAGGAAGTCGTCATCGACGACTCCGAGGTGCACGAGGAGGTTCTGAGTTTTGCGAGTGAGTTGATGCCCGAGCAGGTTGAGCGCATCCAGCGCCACGAGGGCAATCGCCCGCTTTTCCACCACTACGGGATCGAGCAGGACTTTGAGAAGATCTTCGCTCGACGGGTGGAATTGCCCTCGGGTGGATCGGTTGTGTTCGATCAAGCGGAGGCTCTCGTGGCCATCGATGTGAACTCTGGACGCACGCGCACCAAATCATTTGATTTCGAGGAGGTGGCACTCAAGACCAATCTCGAGGCCGTTCCTGAAATCGCACGGCAGATTCGCCTGCGCGACCTAGGCGGGATCATCGTCTGTGACTTCATCGACATGATGAAGAGCACGTCGAATCGGCAGGTGGAACGCGCATTGCGCGAGGAGTTCTCCGGCGACCGTGCGCGATCCAAGATGGGCCGCATCAGTCAGTTTGGCCTGCTGGAAATGACACGCCAGCGGCTGGGCCCGGGTGTGCACAAGAAAGTGTTCCAGGCCTGCAGCCGCTGCCGCGGCACGGGCAGTATTCGCTCCGTGGCGTCCCGGGCCCAGGCCATCATCAGGCGCCTGGGAGCCGCCCTGACTCAGAAGGGGTTCAGCAAGGTCGAGGTTAGAGCCCATCCGGAAGTGGTGGAGTTCCTGAAGTCCGACCTGTGGGACTACGTGCGAGCGCTCGAGCACCGCTCCGAACGCAGCTTGGAATTCACCGGCGTGCCCGATCAGGCCGAGGACAGCGTGCTGCGCTACCTGCGTGCCGATGGCCGTGAGGTGCGCCCGGGCGGACGGCGCAAGCGCTAGGTCCGAGGCGCAGGCCCGCCGGGTGCTCGGGGGGGAGTTCACTGGGAAGCTCGCTGAGAGGGCCCCTGCAGGGGTGGCGGGGGCCCCTCGGCGCCGCTAAACTCTGCGCCCTAATCGTCCACTTTTACCGACGCCCGCGGGAGAATTCACCGCGGGAGAGCCGAGACCCTGAGGGATCGGATAGACAGCAAGTGAGAATCCCGTGTACGCCATTATCAGCGACCGCAACAACCAGGCCAAAGTGAGTGTGGGTGACGAAGTCACATGCGACCTCATGGATGTGGCCCCCGGCAGCGAAGTGATCTTCGACAACGTCCTGCTCGTCTCGAACGAAGGAGACGTGAAGATCGGCAAGCCCAGCATTGAAGGCGCAACCGTCAAGGCTGAAGTCCTGGGCGAATCCAAGGGCAAGAAGCTCGTCATCTTCCGCTTCAAGCGCCGCAAGAACATCCGTCGCAAGACGGGCCATCGGCAGCACTACACCAAAGTGCGCATTACAGAAATCAACGGCTAGCGCCCAAAGGACCCTTCAATGGCACATAAGAAAGGACAGGGAGCTACCCACAACGGTCGCGATTCCAATCCCCAGTTTCGGGGCGTCAAGCGCTACGGTGGTCAGACAGTCACCGCAGGCACGATCCTCGTCCGTCAGTGCGGAACGCGCTTCAAGCGCGGTTCGAATGTCGGCTTGGGCAACGACTACACCCTCTACGCCCTAGTGGATGGGACCGTGCGTTTTCAATCAGGTCGGCGGGTCCACGTGGATCCCGTGAACGCCGAGTAGAGCTCGCGCTTCGGCTTCGCGCTGCGGCGTGACAGGCCCGATCGGTCAGGACGATTATGTTCCGTGACGAAGCCAGCATCGAAGTGATCGCAGGCAAGGGCGGGGACGGCGTGTCCTCGTTCAGGCGGGAGAAATACGTCATCAAGGGCGGTCCCGATGGCGGCGATGGGGGCGATGGGGGTAGCGTCGTGCTGGTGGCCAGCACGGAATTGAACTCCTTGCTCAAGGTCGGCCGTGCCTACCGCTACAGCGCCTCCAAAGGTCGGGCGGGCGGGCCGCGCAAGTGCACGGGTGCCCGGGGTGAGTCGCGCAGGGTACTCGTTCCGGTTGGCACCCAGGTGTTTGACGCCGATGAGGGCACGCTGCTGTTCGACCTGGCCCAAGAGGGCGACGAGTTGTTGGTGGCCAAGGGCGGGTCGGGAGGCAAGGGCAATGTGCGCTTCGCCAATTCCGTGCGCCAGACCCCCACTCACTGCACACCCGGCAAGGATGGTGAACGTCGCTCACTCAAGCTCGTGCTAAAGATCTTCGCCGAAGTGGGACTGCTGGGGCTCCCGAACGCTGGCAAGTCCACCTTCCTCTCGCACGTAACGGAAGCCAAGCCCAAGATCGCCGACTACCCTTTCACCACCCTCGATCCGCAAGTGGGCATCGCCCAGGTGGGAAATTACGACACCCTGGTCCTGGCGGACTTGCCCGGGCTGATTGGGGGGGCCGCTGACGGGGCGGGGCTCGGGCACCGTTTCTTGCGTCACGTAGAGCGCTGCCGAGTCCTCTTGCACCTGGTGGACGTTTCATCCTCTGCGTTGGAGAGCCCGGCCGACGCCTGGCGCACCTTGGATCGGGAGCTGATGAGCTACTCACCTGAGCTCCACGCCAAGCCGCGTATCACCGTGGCCACCAAACACTTCGAGGACGCAGAGTCAGAAGAAGGCCTGGCAGCCCTGCGGGCAGCCGTTCGCGAGGCCGCCCCCCAGGGGGCAGAAGCCCGGGTCCACCCCATCTCGTCGGTCACCGGGGAGGGCCTGCCGGAACTCCTGGCCATGGCTCAGACCCTTGTACGCGAGGAATTGGGCAGAACTCAAGGCGCCTAGGGCCTGGGGTCGATGGGGAATAGGGGGACGGAGCCCCCAAGCCACCATGCCCCAATCCCACGACGATCCCGACAGCAGCCTCTTCGACGACGAACTCAGTTTTGCCGAGGTGGCGCCGCCCTCAGCGGAGGACTCCACGCAAGCTCCGACCTCCGCGCCCGGCGCGCGCCAGGTCTTGGAAGGTTGGCTGGCTGAGATGGTCTCGAACGAGGCTTCGGACTTGATCCTGCGCGCTGGCTCGCGCCCCTCGTTGAGGGTGGCTGGTTCGATTCAGTTCTTGCCTGGCAATGTCCCCGGACCCGGTCCCCTGGCCGAGATTCTCGCCGGCCTACTGGGTTCCGAACAGATGGAAGAGTGGTCCAGCGCGGGCGCGGTCGACGCCGCCATCCAGCTGGACGGCCTCGGTCGTTTTCGCATCAACGCCTACAAGCAGATGGGCGACCCCGCCCTGGTCATTCGACGCATCGGATCCTCGGCAGCCGATCTGGCCGACCTCAATCTGCCGCATGCCGAGTTGGCGGAACTCGCCGCACGTCGGCGCGGGCTCGTACTCGTCACAGGCGTGGCTGGATCGGGCAAGTCGACCACCCTGGCGGGCATGATCGAACACATGAACCGCACGGCCGAAAGGCATGTGATCACCTTGGAAGACCCGGTCGAGTTGCTCTATCAGGAACAACACTGCGTGATCAGTCAGCGTGAAGTTGGGGCCGACACGCCTTCGTTTGCAGAGGGGCTGCGGCATGCCCTGCGTCAGAGCCCTGACGTCATCTTGATTGGGGAAATCCGGGACGCAGCGACGATCGAAGCTGCGTTGGAAGCCGCGGAGACGGGACACTTGGTGCTCTCGACTCTGCACACAGTCAATGCTGCGCAGACGCTCGAACGCATCCAGGGGTTTTTCCCGGACGCCGCCCGAGAGCATGTACGCGCGCGTCTGGCCGAAAACCTTGTCGGTGTCTTGGCTCAACGTCTGGTTGCCTCCAGGGCGGGCGGACAGCTGCCCGCCTACGAACTGATGGTCACGACTCCTCACCTGCGTCAGTGCATTCAAAAGGGCGAGCGGGGGGAAGTGGCGCGCATCATCGAAGGCGGCGGGCCGGGCCTCATGTCCTACAACCACTGCCTGGAAGAGCTCGTTCGTAGCGAACAGGTAGAGCTGGAGCAGGCCTTGGCGACCAGCGACCGCCCCGATGAGTTGCTCCAGATTCTGCGCGGTATCCGCGGCGGCGCAGACAAGGGGGCACGCGTGGCGCCCGCCGAACCCTCTGCCCCGGGTTTGCCCGCTCCAGGCCGGCGTCTGGACGGTGGTCCGGGCAACGGACTACGACTGACCGGCAATGGCTGAGGGCCTCTGACGGTCTATCTCAAGGCCGTTCGTCACCCCAAAAAGGACGCGATCTGCAGGAAGAGACTGGCGCTCTGGGCGTCGGAATCGGCACCGACCCTGCCTGAGTCCCTCCGGACAGCCCGTCCTGGCTGGGAATGAGCCTCCACTGGGGCTAGGATCCGGGACATATTATGGACGTCGCCAGCATCAAGACCAGCAGTTGGATCGTCTCCTGTGCCCTCAGCCTCGGCCTGGGTTACACCGTTTGGGATTACCTCGAGCGCGACGGGAGTCGCCGCATCACCAATTCTGACGGGGGCGAGTCCCTCGTTGTCGTGGACCCCGACTACGTGCGCGCCGTGATCGAGTCGGACGTGCGACTTGAGGTGGATGTCAAGGAGGGGTTGGCCTACAAGGGCGAGTTGCAGCGCACTTTCCTGCTGATGAACTGGACCGGATACGAGGCGCCGCCGGAAGTCCAACCCATCGACCAGGGTCCGGTGGATACGGGGCCGCGCTACAAGCCCTTGGATCAGGTATTGCGCGTGCTAATGCTCGCCGTGGACGACTTGGATCCGGGATCCTCTTGGGCAGCCGTGGCTCTGCTGCCCGATGGGGAACAACTGAAATTGCGCGTGGGTCAGACCCTGCCGAAGCCCAATGACTTTGCTGTGGTGTACGCCATCCGCGAAGAAGGCGTCGACTTTTCCTTCACTCAAGAGGGTCGCCCCAACGAGACGATTGTCAAGTCGCGTGTCGACGATGGCAGCTTGATCAAGATGTTGGCAGACGGCGACCTGCATCAATCCTCCAAGAATCCGATCCCGAGCGTCAAGCGCGATGGCAGCAAGCGATTGGACCAGACGACTGAAATCGCCAACAACATTTTTGAGTTGGGCGCCCAAGACGTCGACTACTTTGGCAAGAACTACGCGGCCATCCTCACCGACGAGGTGCGCACGTCCACGTATTACGACGAGGACGGAAACCGTGCCGGGGTCGAGATCCTGAGCGTGAAGTCCGGTTCAATTGCCTCGCGCCATGGAGTCCAGACCGGCGACGTCTTGATCAGCATCAACGGCAAGCCCATGAGCAGCGAGCACGAGGCCATCAACTTTGTGAAGAACAACCAAGGCCAATACAGCGCTTGGGAAGTTGTCGTGCAACGCCTCGGTCGGCGCGAGACGATCGTGTACACCGATCCGGGCAACTAGTTCCAGAGCCACGGGTTTGGACAGCACGATCGGATAGCGGGTTCGGACAGCGAACTCGGAGACTGCTGGGTTACCCTGTGAATGGCCGATTCCTAACCAAGCGGCTGACCGCCAGAGTTTTCTTCTCGAGCCTTACTCCCGAAAGCGGGCCATGCAGCACGCCCTCCTAGCCATCGACCTCGGCAACACGACCTGCCACATGGCGTGGGTTCAAAAGAGAGCGGCCGAGTGGAGTGTGGAAACCCTCCTACGTACGCCGCGCGCCGAGGGCACGATCCAAGCCCTAAGGGGCTGGCTGGCTTCCAATCCGGTCGAGTCGGGAACCCGGGCGGCCGTCGCCAGCGTCGCGCACCCGGCTGAAACCGATGCTGTTGTAGCGCTCCTCAACGAGACCTGCGGGCAGGCGCTTTGCGTGGAGCCACCCGCGGGCCTTGTGTTGCGTCTCGAGGATGCCTCGGGCGTGGGATGCGACCGGCTCTACGCGGCCCGTGCCGCCCTAGAACTCACCGGCCAGTCCACCGTGGTCGTGGACGCGGGAACGGCGTTGACTGTGGATGTCGTGCGTGCTCTTGGGGGCTCAGACGACGCGAGTCCGTGTGGAGAGTTCCTCGGAGGGGCGATTGCGCCCGGGCCACGCCTCTTGGCCCAGGCACTTGCCCAGGAGGCCGCACGTCTGCCTCGGGTCGAGGCGCGCCCCGGTGTCGTGGCCCTAGGCCGGGATACCCAATGCGCCCTGCAGGCCGGCGTTGCTGTGGGCTTCGAGGGTGCCGCCCTGCGCTTGATCGAGCGTGTCAGTGTGGAAGCGGGCTTGCCGTCGCCCGCCCTCGTGCTCACCGGTGGAGCGGCCCACTTCCTGAGTGAGGTCCTGGGGCGCGAAGCCCAGGGGGCGTTGCATGAAGACCCGGACCTGGTCGTGCGCGGGCTGGCATTGAGTGCTTGGGAGCACTTGGGCCGCCAGCCGTGAGTGTGCGCAGATTGACTCCGGCCGGCACCGGGGGAGTCGCGGTGGTGGGGGTCAGTGGCGCCCGAGACATGCGCCAACTAGAGAAGCTTCTGTCTGGCCCCCTGCCCTCAATTGGCCGAGCCAAACTGATGCGAATTACTGAGGACTTGCCAGATGCGAGTCACTTGAGGCGCTCAGGGTGGATGGACGAGGCCTTGGTCCTGCGTCGCGGATCAGAACAGGTGGAACTGTGCTTGCACGGCAACCCGCTGCTCGTCAGCGAGCTGATCGCAGAGCTGGAATCTGAGGACGGCGCAGGGACTCTCGAGCAGGCCGGCAGCGTGGAGGCCGCGGCCTGGCAGCGCCTCCCCAACATCCGTAGTGAATCGGGCGCGCGTACAGTGCTCGACCAGGCCCAAGGCGCCCTGCGTAGAGAGGCCTTGGCTTGGGCCCGAGGGGAACTCGCGGGTCCAGCTTCATGGATCGACGTTCAGAGGCGATGCGCGGCGCTATTGGATCCACCCCTCGTTGTGCTGGCGGGGGCCAGCAATGCGGGCAAGTCCACTCTCTTCAACCTGCTCCTAGGGGAAGAGCGCGTGGTCGTGAGCGCTGAGCAAGGCACAACCCGTGACACGATTTCCGCACCGCTCGTGCTTGAGCACTGGGTGATTCAATTGGTCGACACTGCAGGAAGCCGCGTCTTGTCAGGAAGCTCGACGGCGTCCCCGGAGAGCGAAGGCCAGCGTTTGGCGAACGAACTAGCAGCGCGCGCGGATCTGGTGCTGGAATTGGTGTCGCTCCCGGAGCTCGCGGGATGCGACTGGCCCGGCCTTGAGCCTGAGCCGGGTCGCCGTGTGCTGGTCAGCCGTGCGGATGCCCTGGGCGACGAGCTCGTCGCCGCGTCGAACATCCAGGCCTTTTCGGCCGCGGGATTCCCCCAACACGCCCGTGCCTTGGTGGGCGAGACCATTCTCGCGGGCCTGGGATGCCGGCAGAGCGGGAGTGCCTGGCAGGCTGGGCGCGCCGTGCCGCTAGAGGGTTGGCGGGCCCAGGCTCTCGACGAGGCTCGCGGCTTGCCCGCGGGCGACGTGCGGGAGCAACAGGTCCTGCGGATCCTGGATGGAGACACCTGAGGGCGCGGCGTCGAAGCCACCCGAGTTGCTCGCCTGCAGCTCGCCGCGTAGAATGGTCCGCGCAAGGCGCCCTTGCCCCATGCATTCTTGAGCCTGCTCCCCTCGAATCCACCGACCGCTTGGACGGCTGAGGCCAGCCGTCCCGCGTGGATTTGGGCCCCCTCCTCCCTCCTCGGCGGATCCGCGTTGGACTCCGATTGGGGCCCATGCATCGAACTCGATCACCCCCGAGTCGGCTGTTTCCCGCAACGGTTCGGGACCCACCCGCAGAGTGAGGGTTCGTTCGCATGACGCAGGCGCTTCGACACCTGGTTTCCATCGACGACTTCTCCGTGGAAGAGATTCGAGCACTCTTCGAGAAGGCCGACCACTTTGCCGAGCATCCTCGCGCCCACGCGGACCTCTGCCCTGGAATGATCTCGGCCAGCCTTTTCTACGAACCTTCCACGCGCACGCGGCTCTCGTTCGAGTCAGCCATGTTGCGTCTCGGTGGGGGCGTGCTCACCGCTGCCGAGATGAAACAGTCTTCAGCCTCCAAAGGAGAGTCCCTGGCCGATACGGTGCGCGTGGTGGGCGGGGCCTACTCGGATGTCATCGTGCTGCGCCATCCCAGCGAAGGGGCCGCGCGGCTGGCGGCCCAGTACTCGCCTGTCCCCGTGATCAACGCAGGCGACGGCGCCCATGAGCACCCGACCCAAACCCTGTGCGATCTCTACAACTTGCACGTGGAACGCGGGCACATTGAGGGTCTCGATGTCGTCCTCGCCGGGGACCTCAAATACAGCCGCACCGTGCACTCCTTTGCCTACGCCCTCGCGAGGTTTGGGGCCAACATCGTCTGCGTGCCACAGGCCGGGTTCGAGATGCCCGACTACGTGCTGCGGCGCCTACGCGAGGAATTTGGGGTGGAGCCTATCCGCGCCGACGCCCGCCGCCTGGGCAACTTGGCTTCGGATAGCGACGCCGTTTACCTCACGCCCCAGAAGCCGCACCAACTCTCCCTCTTTACCGATGCCCGGGGCTGGGAAGTTGAGCATGTGGATGCCCTTTACATGACCCGGCCGCAGACAGAACGACACGCGGGTGCCGACACGCTCAAGGCCGAATACCCGCGTTTGGGCAAGCGCTCCATGGCGGTCGAGTCCCTGCGAGACGCGGTGGTCATGCACCCCTTGCCACGCCGGGATGAAATTGACTCGGAGATCGATTCGGATCCACGCAGCATCTACTTCAAGCAAGCGGCTCGGGGTGTGCCCATTCGCATGGCGATCTTGGGCATGTTGTTGGGACGCTCCGACCTGGGTGTGGAGCCTGCGCCGCCGGGTGCCGAGGGCATCGCGGTGCGAGTGGGCGGCAACCCGTGCCCCAACCCGGCCTGCATCTCGCGCACGGAGACCCGTCATGTGACCCCAGCTTTCACTTTGGCCGGCCGGGTGCCGCTGAGGGCGCACTGCGCGTATTGTTCACGCGAACTGACCTTCGACTGGGTGGGTTGTTCCACTAGCCGCCACTATCACGCGCCCTCGGCCGGTGATCTGAGGCGAGTCCGACCGGAGCACCTGGTCTTCTTCCCGGATCGAGAGGCCGCCGAGGCTGCCGGGTTTGAGCCTGTGGCTCGTTCTCGGGACGGTGTCTCGAGCGGCTCCCCTCGGGCCTAGGGCGCCGTGGTCGGCTCGAACCGGGTCCCAGGTGGTGCGATTGAGGTTGACCGCTGTCGGCGCAATGCAAATTCCTGCTGAGTGACCCCACTCGTGGGGCGCCGCTGGCTGCGGCCATTCGGGAGACGGTAGGCCCGACCCGATGGCCCATAGGAGCCCGCCCCCGGCAGTCTGGATCCCAAGCCGGGAGGCCACTGATAGTGGTGCAGAGGCCGATTCAAGGCCCATATTGTGTAACGTGGGCGGTTTGTTGACATATGCTTGTTCAAAATCGCACATCGACCCCGCTACGCGTGCTTTCCACGAGTTATTATTCGGTGTAACCCATTTTCCAAAATGGACTTACGTCGATTGTCTCCGCTAGGTAGCGGGCGGCATGGCGTTTGGTACTGCGAGGGTGTGCTCCCACCTCTCGCGCGCAGGTCTGCGCGTTGGAAAGGGGGCAGGGGGCTTGCAGCCCTCTCGCTTTGCTCTGTGAATTGTCTGATCGCGTGACGCCAGGCCTCTTGGAGGGGCTTCTCGGGCGGGTTTCGAGGCGCAGGATCACCATTCCGGTGGCCTTCTTGCCGCGGGATCCTTGACCGTAGGAGGCAAACCGAGACAATGGGTGTCACGTCGTTGGTTTTGCTGTGCTGGTCTTGCTGTGCAAGTTCTCTTGGCCTCCTCCCAGAGGCTGGTTCTTGACCCCTGCTGGACCTTTGCTGGGACCTTTGCCGGGACCATTGCTTGGCCTAAGCCTGACCGACGCCCCATCCCCCAGCCACCCTGTGGCCAACACTCTGTCGCTTTCGCTTGCTCCCCGAGTTCCTGTTGCTCGAGGCCCTGCAAGGGTAAGCCCAGAGACCCTCAAGACATGATTGACCCCATCAAGACCCCCCGCACCTGCTTCTCTCCTGTTCCGCTCAGCTCCACGGACGCTGGACGCGGCAAGGCCTCTCGTAGACCTGCCGCGACTTCGAGCGGAGGGCTTCTCAGCAGAGGCGCCCGGGGTGTCGGACTGGTTCTGAGTTTATCCGTGGGTCTATCTCTGGTGGGCTGCGGTTCCGGACCGGGCAGTGCCTCCACGACGGCGGCCCACTCTCCGGGCGACTTGGTTGCCAAACCGGATGGAGGATTCTTCTACGCCGATGCCAACAATATGGGCAACGGCTCCCAGGTGCGCATTACGCGGCAAGCGTATGGGCGGCTGGTCGAGGTCTTTGGGTTGGATGCCTCGGGCGTTCGCACGCACATGGCGAGCGACTTTGTCATCGCGCCGGAACAGGTCAGCGATGGTCAGAACTACCTGGTAGAGGCCAACCCGGTGACGGCTCAGCAAGTGCTTGTGATTCTGCGCGATGTGACCGACACGTCCGTGGGTGGGGGCCTGCAGCAGTTCCACAGTTTGCTGTACTCCGTTGGTGAGAACCTCACTCCCATTTTCGACGCGGACACGACAGGCGCCGGCCTCTACTCCATGGTGCCGCGCAACGCCGCTGTGGTCGTGCAATTCGACGATGTGATCGACCCCTCCACGATCAGTGAGTCCACTTTGCGCTTGTCGGTTGGAAGCCCGCCCGTCACGCCCTTCGAGGCGCGTGTGCTGCCCGACGATTTTCACGGCGAACTCATCTCGGGTGGGGGTGGCAAGGCGCCCCTCTACAGGTCCACGCGCGTCATCATCGACACGACCGTGACGGAGATCGAGTCCTTCCAGTACGAGCCGCCCCTGCCCATCAACGGCGTTGGTTTCCCGGCCAGCCAGGATGTCAACCTGGCCACAATCGAGGTTCGCGTTCCCACGGTGACGAATTCCTCGGTGGGCCAAACGGACTTGCTCAGGAACCCCTCGGGGCACCCCCTGACTTCCAGCAACAACGGTCCCGTGGACTGGAGCTCGCCCACGGTGGACGTCGTGCGTGCTGCCCGTTCGGGTGGCCCGGGCACGGTGACGGGAGACTCCTACAACGGGTTCCTGCTCGACAATCTGCCGCCCGAGGTGGTGGGTAGCCAGCAGGTCACGATCAATGTGGCTCCCCAGTACTTGAGCGGTCAGGACTTCCTGCTTCCGCAGGTCACCTTCGATTCCGTCTTCTGCTCAACGACGCCGAGCGCGGGGGATGTCTTCGTCCAGAACGGACTGTTTGCGGAGGTGACCCAGCCCCCCAGCATCGTCAAGGATGGAATTTTGAAGAACGTGGTTGTGCGCGTCTTGCTCTACCCCAACAACTGGGATGACGCTGGCAGCCAGGGCGTCCTGGAGTGGGTGAACTCTGGTCAGGGCGTTTCCGAGTTCCTCGCCGCGTTTGATCCAACCGACGACGTGGGACAAGAGACTTGTTTCGTGCGCATCCTGCCCACGCCGTCCGGCTATCCCAGCCAACCCACGGTGGGTCTGACACCTGCGTCCTCATTCTCGCTGCGGTTCAGTGAGCCCATGGATCCGGCTTCCGTCACGGCCTTTGATGCCATGACGTTGACCCGTCAGCCCGTGCCGCCGTCCGACCAGCCGCCCTTGGCAACCAGTGACTACATCCCCGGTTCGATGGTGCAGACCTTGGACTTGTTGGAGTTCACCTACGTGCCCGACCTGCCCTTGTCGCACTGGGTGGGGACTCCCTGGAACTACTGGTTGACCCTCTCGCCGGACGAATTGGGCGCGACGGACCTGTCGGGTAACCACCCCAGCGCGCAGTTGCCCTCGATCATGGCCAGCACCGATCCCACGGCCACGACTCAAAAAACGGGCGGGCGGGTGAGCCGCTTTACTGGCGTCGACGAGGAGGCCCCCATCGGTACGCCGCAAACGGGGCCCATTCCCGAGTGGACCGGTCAGCACCTGTTCGACCTGGACCGGCAGGTGATCCTGCCGCGGCCCGTGGTTCGCAGCTGGGGCAACGCCGACCGCTCGCAGCCCATGGTGACACAGATGGTCGCCTTCTCTTTGGGCATCCAGACGCCCCTCTCGAGCCTGGGCAGCAAGATGCAGCAGATGTGGCGTTATGTGGACTTCTCCTTCGGCTTGGCCGATCCGGCGAACCACAACATGGATATTGAGGGACTCTGGTGGACTCCGGTGGGGGGTGCGGTGGCCGCGGACTCCTTCACGAACTTCGAGATCCAGATGGCCCACTCTCTCTACGCTCCGGACGAGTACATCGATCCCGGTTCGCTGTGGCCCCGGTACCCGAGCAGTGGATTCAAGAACAACTTCGCGAACAACTACTTCGACCAGTTGAACGACCCGGCGGAAGTGGTTCACCCCCGCTATCTGGGTTACGTCGTCAACCCCGGCGACCTGACGGTGCACCCGATTTCAGGTACCAAGATGATGCCCTATCCGTGGAACCGATCGGTGGCTCCTGAGGACTGGACGACTTATACCTGGCGCGATACCACCCTGCGCAAGCGAGCAGGGCCGAGCAACGGCGGTGTGGACCCGCAGCAACTTTGGAAGGCCTTGGGTCTCACTGATCCGGGATGTTTCTACTACAAGCAGGGCCAGGTACGAACCATCGGTCTTGCGCTCCTGACTGAGTTCCGTTGCTTCCCCGACCAGGGAGCGGCTGGAATCAATGGCCTGGATATCTCGTTGGCGGCCAACTCGTCATCCAAGCCCTATTTCCGAGCTTTCTCGACGGGAGGGTACAACCAGTCCGGCAATGCCGTGCAGATTGACCCGGATACCGAGTCCAAGGCCAACGGTGGATTCAACCCCGGTTCCGAGCCCCCGGGCAAGCCAACCTATGGACTGGATAACTCCTTCTATATCGGGGCTGCAGACTTCGTCGTGCGCGTGAGCAACAGTCACTCGATTTGGTTCCCGGCCACAAACCCCAAAGACGGCACCTTCTTCAATAAGCCGCTCTACATGGATCCGACCATGGAGCCGCGAGCTGAGGATCAGCCGGTTGGGACTTCGGTGACTCTGGCGTTCCGCGGGGCTACCAAGTCCACCCCCACGACCGCTGCTTGTGGGAACGGGCCGGAGCCTTGGACGGAGAATGCTACGACCTTGGATGCCTACGGCGACCACTACGATGATTGCGTACTCAACTGTCCGCCGGTTCCCAACCACAACGGCGGCAAGGAGAACCAATTCATCAAGTTCTTCGGTGAGGGTGCCTGGGAAACGGATATCACCCAACTCAACACGGCGAAGTACTACCAGGTGCGGGTGACGTTCCAATCAGACATCTTCACCGGGCTGAGCCCCGAGCTGTCTGCCCTGGCCGTAGCTTGGATGGTGCCCTAAACCGGTAGCAGCCACTGACAACGCGAGCCCCCCCCAAGTACCCCTTCCGGGGGGGGCAAAATCGAGATCCCACGAGTGGGGGCCACGGAGTCCTCCCAGGCTTCTCCCCACTTCTCGCCGAGGGGGCCGCAGCCGGTCTCCCGGTCAGCCCCACCACCCCGTACAATCCCCACGAAATACGACCCAGGCCTTGCAAGTCTTGCCCTTGTGTCTCCCCCCC